>NZ_CP025096.1:0-1296666 GCF_002831565.1 Spirosoma pollinicola
GTGGAGGAAAACCTGGTGCCCACGAATGGGGAAATCTTGAACCGTGATAGTCGGAAAGAAACCTTTGGAGAGGTGGAGGAAAACCTGGTGCCCACGAATGGGGAAATCTTGAACCGTGATAGTCGGAAAGAAACCTTTGGAGAGTAGGTTTTTACGTTCCGGATCCCGCTGATCGGCATTTTTCTCTTCGATATGAACGTGAAAGACGCCCTGGAGCCGGTCAATGGATGTCAATTCGAAATTTTCCAGAATAAACTCAGGCAACAGGAACTGGATGATGGGTAAGAAACTCTCCAAAGCAAGTAGGTTTGATTAAGAACACAAACCTAGAAAAATACAACGCTCTCCACAACTTTTGGAATTGATCCTAATTATGGTCTTCACTGCGTAGTGGAATAAGGCGGAAAAACAAAAAAGCACTTATCATTTCTGATAAGTGCTTTTACCGATGGTCAGTCGGGGTGGCAGGATTCGAACCTACGACCTCCTGCTCCCAAAGCAGGCGCGATACCGGGCTACGCTACACCCCGAAGGTTTATTCGTTCACTCAGCGGAGAGAGAGGGATTCGAACCCTCGGTACCGTTACCAGTACGACAGTTTAGCAAACTGTTCCTTTCGGCCACTCAGGCATCTCTCCGAAGCCAACCACTTCCTTCCTTAATGATTGGGACACAAAGGTAAGGCAAAAGTTGATTCTCCGCAAGGGTTTCGCAAAAAAATCTTTTTAAAATCGCTAATTTCGCCCTTTCTGGTGCTTATCCAACCTAATAAATAAGAGGGCGATTTCGCTCAAGATCAGGAAGATACTCGCTCAAAATGAACTGGCTTTACCCTTTTACAACCACCGAATTTTTTTTTATTGGGCTGTTCATTGCCCTATATACGCTTTATGTCTGGCGTACTTTTCGACTCGCTCGACAATTAAATACAGCCGCATGGGGTGTAGTCCCCAAGTTTTTTTTGCGAGGCAGCTACCTGACTTTATTAATTATTGCGCTGCTTGGCCCTTCCTTTGGTGAAGCTGGAGAAGATTTGATGACTACTGGCCACGACACATTTTTACTCATAGACATTTCGCGCTCAATGGACGCAGGTGATGTGGTCCCTACCCGACTGGAACGTGTTAAATATGATATACAGCTCCTTTGCGATACACTCCCGTCCGACCGCTTCGGTTTAATTTTGGCAACGAATGAGTCGTTCGTTCTCTCACCCCTCACCGCCGATCATGATGCCCTTAAACAGTTCATACGGGAAGTACACACCAGTGCCTCACCCACCGGAAGTACCGATTTGTGTAACGCGATTGAACTGGCTCGGCAAAAACTAACGGCCGACTCTACCACTCACCAAAGCGTTAGAGCTATTGTGCTGTTCAGCGATGGCGAGAATTTTGCCCCCTGCGAACGCAGTGAATTGGCACGCTTGCGATCATTTGGACTGTCGCTAATTACGGTCGGAATTGGTACAGAAACGGGCGCATCGATAAAAGAGGGACGTGATTTTGTCCGGGACGACGATAAACAGATCGTTCGTAGCCGTCTTAATCGCACTTTTTTACAGGAACTAACCCGCGATGGACGGGGGCAATATCTTGAAGCCGACCCAAATGGACTCTATGTAAATAAGTTAGCAGGTATTATGCGCTCGTTAAAAGGTCGGGGCATTGACCAACATCGGGTGGCCGTTTCCACTAATAAATATTATTATTTCTTATTGGCTGCGCTGGGATTGATAGTCCTGGATTTAATTGTGACCATTCGAACGTTCAGGCTGTGAGTAGGTCTCCTTATTTCGTCTTATTTTTGCCGACCATCTGTTAGTACCTGATGATTTACCTGTTGTTCACGGCCTGGCTTTGGTGGAACCAACTACTACCGGCAAGCCCAATTTCACGAAATAACCAAATGCGCCAGGAAGCGCAGACTGCTTTTCGAGCAGGTCAGTACGCTCGTGCGCTGTCATTATATGCCTATCTAAGTCGGACTACAACGACTATAGATCCAGCGGTGCGACTGAACTTGGGTCATACCTATTTCAAATTAAATCAATTTGCAAAAGCAAAGCCTCAATATGAAACCCTACTTCAGTCTGATCGGTCAAATTTACGCACAGCGGCTGCCACACAATTAGGGGTTATCGCATGCCTTCAACACGATAGTGCCACAGCATTGAGCCTATTTGAACAGGCATTGCTCGAAAATGCGGATAATGAATCTGCCCGCTATAATTTTGAATTAGTAAAGAAATATTACTCGGGTAAAAAGCCTGAGACAAACCCGCAGCATAAACCAGCCAGTAAAAAACCGAAACAGGTCAACAAATCTCGCCCGGCAGGCGGACAACAGGTAGAACGATCAGCCCGGCAGGATGAGTTACTGCGCCGGTTCCAACGCTTAAACCTGAGCGAAGAGCAGGCACGTCAACTACTTGATGCGATGCAGGGAGATGATTTGCCCTATGCACTAACTCGCTCGGCCCGGCGTTCAACAAAACCAGCTTCTGGCGAAAATCGGTGGTAAACCGACAACAGAGTCAACAAAACCAGTATGAACGAAGTCGTAATTGTTTCTGCCGTTCGAACACCTATCGGGGGTTTCGGGGGCGTTTTATCCACTTTATCAGCTACAGACCTGGGCGCAGCGGCCATACGGGGAGCCGTTAGTCGTGCAGGCATACAGGCCGAGCTGGTGCAGGAAGTGTATATGGGAAATGTGGTATCGGCCAATGTCGGGCAGGCTCCAGCTAAACAGGCAGCGTTGAAAGCAGGCTTACCCGCCACGATTCCCTGCACAACCATTAACAAAGTTTGCGCATCAGGCACTAAAGCCATTATGCTGGCCGCTCAGGCGATCCAGTTGGGGCAGGCCGATGTGGTGGTAGCGGGTGGTATGGAAAGTATGTCAAATACCCCATATTACATTCCTAAAGCCCGATTTGGCTATAAATACGGTAATGCTGAATTGGTAGATGGGTTGGCGCGCGATGGTTTGGTTGACATATACGATCAATGTGCTATGGGCGTTTTCGCCGATAAAACAGCAGAAACGTATGGAATAAGCCGGCAGGAGCAGGATGCCTTTACGGTTCAGTCATATCGCCGGTCGGAAGCCAGTACGCAAAGTGGCCGATTCAATGCTGAAATTGTACCGATTGAGGTTGCTGGCCGTAAAGGTAGCGTGACAGTGAGCGAAGATGAGGAATATAAAAACGTTATTTACGATAAAATCCCAACGCTGAAAGCCGCTTTTACGCCCAATGGCACGGTTACACCCGCCAGTTCGTCGCCCATTAGTGATGGGGCGTCGGCGCTGGTTATCATGAATAGACGAAAAGCGGATGAGTTAGGATTGACGCCATTAGCCCGAATTCTGGCTTATGCCGATGCCGAGCAGGAGCCGCAATGGTTTACTACTGCCCCAACTAAAGCCGTGCCCCTGGCCCTCCAACGAGCCGGGTTAAGTGCAAGCGACATTGACTTTTTCGAAATCAACGAAGCTTTTTCGGTAGTACCGCTCACGTTCAGTAAAGTACTGGAGATCCCGCAAGAGAAACTGAATGTATTTGGCGGGGCGGTATCTCTGGGCCATCCGCTGGGCGCATCCGGTGCTCGTATCGTGACAACACTTACTAATGTCCTGCAGCAAAACGGCGGCCGTTACGGAGCGGTAGGTATTTGTAACGGCGGGGGCGGTGCCTCTGCTATTATCATTGAGAAACTTTAACTAATGGTTGTGATGGCGCAAGGCTTTGGCCTTGTGCCATCAATCCCAAAAATAAATGAACGCAATTCAGGAGACTACTTTTCAATTTCCCGGCCAAACGGCCTTTTATCGCGGTAAAGTCCGGGATGTGTATTCCTTTCCAGAGAAATTGGTCATGATTGCATCCGACCGCATCTCGGCATTCGATGTGGTGTTACCCCGGCCTATTCCGTTCAAAGGACAGGTGCTGAACCAGACGGCCTCCTACTTTCTGAACGCAACTGCCGACATTGTTCCTAACTGGCTATTGGCCGTTCCCGACCCAAACGTAAGCATTGGTTTCAAATGCGAGCCCTATGCAGTCGAAATGGTGGTTCGGGGCTATTTGGCGGGCCATGCCTGGCGTGAGTACCGCGAGGGAAAACGGATGCTGTGCGGTGTAGCCTTACCCGACGGTCTGCATGAGAATGATAAACTGCCTACCCCTATCATTACTCCCTCGACCAAAGCTCACGAAGGCCATGACGAGGACATTAGTCGGGAAGAAATCCTGAGCCGTGGCATTGTTCCTGAGAATGAATACATCCAACTGGAACACTATGCACTGGCACTTTTTGCACGCGGAACGGACATGGCTGCCGAGCGGGGCTTAATTCTCGTTGATACTAAATACGAGTTCGGCAATCTGGATGGCAAAGTATACCTGATTGATGAAGTACATACCCCCGACTCGTCGCGTTATTTTTACGCTGACACCTATGCAGAAAATCAGCGGGCGGGTTTGACCCAAAAACAATTGTCGAAAGAATTCGTTAGAGAATGGCTTATTGCGAATGGTTTTCAAGGGAAAACCGGACAAATCATTCCAACAATGTCTGATGAGTGGGTGAATCAAATTACAACCCGCTATATTGAATTGTTCGAAACGGTTACCGGGCAAACGTTTCAACCCGCCGATGCCGTCGATCCACTCGCCCGCATTGAAGCAAATATTTTACAGGCAATCACAGAATAAAGTCGAGTGATTGAATGAGCGAATAGCCCTTTGCCCTTCAATCGTTCGCTCATTTAATCACTTAAAATTGTTTATTCATGAATTACACAATTGAAAAAAACGAACAGTACGCCCTGATCCGATTAGCTGAAAGTCAGTTTGGGGAGGAGGTTTCCGCTACGTTTGATACCTTGAGCCGGGGGCTATTTCGGGAAGGATATAGCAATATAATCATCGATATTGACCCTGTACAGGCAGTTGATCAGGCGGGGCTCATGACCATCCGAAAAATAAACAGACAATGCACAAATGAAGTTGGTTTATTAATACTGGTCACAAAAAATGATGAGCTGATCACCTTTCTGGATAAGGCCAACATCAGCGATCTGACCATTATGCCAACGGTAGAAGAAGCCATTGACGCTGTTTTTATGAATGAATTGGAAAACGACTTTCGGAGCGAAGAGGATGACGAGTACGACATCGGAGGCAGCGTCGGCAATGCCGAAGCCTAATGCATTAATTAATCAGGAAACGGACCATGCCCGACCCGCGAACCCGGTCTTTTCCCTCACAATTTTGGGGGCAGGTTCGGCTACGCCCACCCTACGGCTCCACCAAACGGCGCAGTTGCTAACAATTGGCAGCGATTATGTGCTGATTGACTGTGGAGAAGGCACGCAGTTGCGTTTGATTGAGCAACGGATCAGGCCGGGGCGGTTACGCTATATTTTCATAAGTCATCTGCACGGCGACCATTATTTTGGATTGGCACCACTCCTATCGAGTCTGAATATGAGTGGTCGAACAGAAGATTTGTATCTTTTTGGTCCGCGTGGTCTGGACGAGGTCTTAACAACGATCTTTCGAGTATCTGACTCGCGGCTTAATTTCAGGCTCCATTTCCAAGTCGTAGAGCCAACTACATCTGCTCTCATTCTTGATCATCCGTTAATGACCGTGGAATCGATTCCACTGCAGCACCGAATTGATTGTACCGGTTATCTTTTTCGGGAAAAACCACACAAACCGCATTTGCTGCGCGAAAAACTTCCGGCCGATGTACCGGTAACTTATCTCAAACAATTGAAGGAGGGTAAGGACATTCTGGGAGCTGAGGGTGAGGTTATTTACGCAGCAGCCGACTATACAGAACCAGGACCATTGCCCCGCTCCTACGCATTTTGTTCAGATACACGCTATGTGGCCGAATTGGTACCGCAATTACAGGGTGTCAATTTACTTTATCATGAAGCCACATTCCTGGACGACAATGCCCAACGAGCAGCGGAAGTCTATCATTCTACTGCGAAGCAAGCGGCTACTATTGCGGCTAAAGCTGGGGTTGGTAAACTGTTTATTGGTCACTTCTCGTCCCGCTATAAACAGTTTGACTTATTTTTAGACGAAGCTCGGACAATTTTCCCGGAAACGTATCTGGCTGATGAAGGTGAAACAACCCATATTTAAAGAGTATAATTATCTTACTGGATTAGGGCAAAACGGTAGTAATTTGACCAAGCCTACAGTTTACAATCCTGCTGCAGCAATAAGTTACTGATTATATTTAAGTAGGATTTCAGGAAGAAAGCGCTTTACAAAAACAGGCACACTACAGACGGGTTTCTAACAATAGTTGACCCGAAACTTTATTCATTCATGCTGGCATTTCGCCTGGGTTTTTTAGATATTGGTTGGCTCGACTTGCTCGATATAGGGCTGGTGGCCCTGCTTATTTACCAGATTTACAATCTCGTTCGGGGTAGCGTTGCAAGCCGTGTATTTGTGGGTTATTTGCTGGTTTATTTAGCCTATTTGGTCGTTAAGGCGCTCGGACTCAACCTGATGACGACCATTCTTGAGTACTTCATTAGTGTAGGGGCATTAGCGTTGATTATCATTTTTCAGCACGAAATTCGACGTTTTTTGTTGATTATTGGCAAGTCCACGAGCTTGACCAATAACCGCTTGTTCCGGCAATGGTTTTTGCGCGATGGCGTTTCTGCCGAGTCAAGTACTCCATTGAAGCCCATTCTGGAAACCTGCAAAACGCTGGGAGCCGAGTTTTCGGGCGGGTTACTGGTTCTTCAAAAAAATGATGATTTAGAAAAGTTTTCCCAGTCTGGTGAAGTAATCGACGCCGATATATCAAAACCATTATTACTGGCTATTTTCAGTCAATACAGTCCACTACACGATGGGGCCGTTATTATTAGTGAAGGTCGAATCCGGGCAGCCCGTTGCATTTTACCCGTTTCGGATGATGATGAGCTGCCGCCCTCTTTGGGATTTCGTCACCGGGCAGCCCTTGGTATGAGCGAAGCGACTGATGCGGCCGTTATT
This sequence comes from Spirosoma pollinicola, assembly GCF_002831565.1. Lineage (NCBI taxonomy): Bacteria > Pseudomonadati > Bacteroidota > Cytophagia > Cytophagales > Cytophagaceae > Spirosoma > Spirosoma pollinicola. Next base: position 7,043 of record NZ_CP025096.1, read on the forward strand.
GCTGTTTCGGAAGAGAGTGGTCGATTATCTTTGGCCCTCAACGGCGAGCTATTCCCGAATTTGAGCCAACAGGAATTAGAAAGTCGATTGGAACGCTATCTGCACGAACCCAAAAGCCGACATAACTAATTGTTATATTATACAAAGTTAAGGCCCAACCGGATTGCATCGGGTTGGGCCTTAACTTTTTTAAACTTAAATTTTTTGACTTACTCCTGGCGATTAGATTACCCGAATAAATATCAACAACGGGAAGTCAATGAGTTTATTAGCTTATTAGTTGAATTAGGTATTGTAACATGAAGTCAAGACAAGTAAATGCTTAGTACTCCAGCATGTACGTGAGGCTCTTAGCCTGCTCAATAAAATCGCCAATTTGCTCGACAGAAGGCGGACGTTGCGTAAACTGCCGAACACTGTTTATCTTAATTAATTTGGCGTGCAGGTTCGCAGGGACACGCTCGGCCAATTCTTTGACGGTGTCAACACCTGCTTCTTCCATAAGGTCACTGTACACCCGACCGATCCCTTTTACACGGGCCAGATCAGCACGATTAGCTAGCTCAAGAATAGTCGTTGCTTCTACACCACTTGCCGATGCAAGAGCTTTGCGATCTGCGGGCGTTTTAGTCGCTTCCAACAACGAATAGCTGTCGCTGATTCCCTGTCCTTTTAATGCATTTAATACGCTGTCAGTTATGCCACGTAATTCTCCTAAGGTAAGGCTCATATAAAAACTAGTTGAGTGATTAATGGAAAATGGGCCTGACCTTCAGACCACAGAATACACTTTTAACGAACAAGGTACTTTCTTCGGATATCATTCAAAAGAAATTTCTTTTGAGCGGTAAAGCTTTCCGGATGAACGTCAACAAAAACTCGCTGCCAATCGACATACGTTGCTGGGTCAGCCTGTTTAAATTGGATGGCATTAATTTTTTTCTGAATCAAATAATCTTCGAATGTCATAAAGATAGATTCGTTATCTGTTGTCAATAAAGCAAAGCTATTTTGAACCTCAACAATTTCACTAAACCTCAAGCCTTAATCAAGAAGTTGATAATGATTAATTTATCATATTTAAGTGCAAAAATAACCATGAATTTAGCGAATATAGACTCAGACAAACTGATAGAATAGCTATCTCAGCCAGTAAATGCCAAGTCTCTATTTGCAAGTTACAGGTAAAGAACAAAATTTCTTTTATTCTGATTGAAACCACTCGAACAGACAAAAATTTAAAACTTGCCCTATTTGCCTTATAGTTTACAACGACTAGTCAATTTGTTATAAACAGATCAATCAAATCCGGGATTTCTTCTGTTCCTGTTTAGTTAACAGAAAGATTCTTATTTGATTGTGCCAATCTATAGGTTTACACCCCTGTTAGTGCCCATTAGAATTAAATTTCAGCCCTAAAAACGATAGTTCAAGCAATACTCAAGAATCTGTTTAGTAACTTAATTTGCAATTAAAAATACTAATTAATCACATAATATCAACTTATACATCTTTAACGTGTAATAAGTAGCTTCTGATATAATTGGAGATAAAACCACTACTCTAAATCAAGTACATTTTAGTATACAACTACAATTATAGCATAATTTTATTAACATTATCATTACTTTTACTTATTCATAGAAACATTTCTTACTTCATTGACAAAATACACCTGCTACATTGTCAAACCCGACCGATATAGCTGTTGTTGTGCACATTATTTTCTACCCGCTACTAAATAATTACGCCCTATTAACCCAGTAAATTAATAGATATAATGAATGTCACGTTCTCCAGAAATTCCACAAGAAATGAAGGCGGAGTGTATAATTTAAGTTAGAGGTGAAAGCAGCGATTAAACTACCAATGGAAAAAAGTGAATCATTATACAAACCGATCGTTCATTTCACTCGTTGTTGATATAATGCTGCTTTAAAATTATACCTACTCTTTTGGCAAAATAAAGGGATGGAATCGAACCCCTTTTAGGCGATTGTACTCTAGTGAAGGAGCTGGAATTTTGAAGAATTGCGCTGTGCCAATGAAGCGCTGTAAAGAGGGAGAAAATTCATTGATACGCGACAAATCTGCATCTGGTGAAATAAAGAATTGACGGTGGCGATCAAATGTAATAGCCTTGCCTTCGCTATCAAAAACGGGTGGGTTTTCATGTCCACCAATCATACCGCTACCACTATAACCCACATCCAAATTCAGCCAGCGCGGAAACGAGGCCCCAACAGGCAATGCCGAAGCCAAATTAACTGATAGCCAGTATTGTTGACCGTTATAGTCTTTCAACATTTGTACCCCGGTAGTTTTGCCTAATACATTAGGGCGATATGGTGGGAATATCGTTTTTCGAAATCCGTATTTCAAGCTTACCACCTGCTGCCCGGAACCATATTGCTGCCCGGCAAACAGTGCTGTGCCTGCTACGTTTGCCAGCATGTCACCTTTGGAAAAACCCCAGCCCTCGGAATGCCCGTCGAATACTTCAAGGGTCGTTTGAAACAGTAAAGCCAGCAACCCACCGGTTAGAATACTGGCTTTCTCATTGACGCCACTCCAGCGCATTAATTCATAACCTCCCCGACTCATACTGTAGGCAGTTGCCGCATGGCCAACTTTATCCATCTGAAGCCACTCCCGATTATCATTGAAGGAGTGAAAGGGTACTTTTTTCTTATACCACTGTTTTCGAAGCATCAGTAGCGTAATGGTGTAGAAAGCAGCAGTACCCACTAAAACTCCAATGAAACGCCCCTGATTGATACCCGAGGGATCAGGCGTTGGGACGGCTACCGGCAAAGGTTGTGCCCGAACGGACTGACCAAGCAGCAGACTATACAAAAAAAGCAGCACCACGGCCCGGATTCGGTATTTCATAGGCTAAAATTACAAAGCGTTGGTCCAACTTTCCTGTTACATAGTTCATACTTGTAATTTACAGACCTAAAAACTAGTTTCAGGTCTGTAAATAAGCGTATAAAAGGGCATTCGCCTAAAATGCATGGAATGCCCAGTCGATAACAAAAAAGATAAAACGGTTGGAAATTCTTCATTCTGGAACATCCAGGCACCCAATTTTGTAATTATATCTGGAATATATACCTGATAGGAATACTTACATAGTTGCAATTGAATCATGCCGAAAAACAATAAACCAGTAAAAAAGGGCCCCGATGTGGTGCTAATTGGGGCTGGTATCATGAGTGCCACCCTGGGCGTGTTGCTGAAAGAACTGCAACCCGACATAACCATTGATATTTACGAACGCCTGGACAGTGCAGCCGCCGAAAGTTCGGATGCATGGAATAATGCAGGGACTGGTCACTCAGCTTTTTGTGAGCTTAATTATACACCAGAAAAAGAAGACGGCACTATTGACCCCTCCAAGGCTATCAAGATTGCTGAGTCGTTTGAGCAGTCAAAACAATTCTGGTCTTTTCTTATTCAGCAGGGGTTCCTGCATGATGCGCCTAATTTTATTCGGTCCATTCCGCATATGAGTTTTGTATGGGGAGAGGATAACGTTTCGTATCTCCGCAAACGCTTCGATGCGCTTCAGCGAAATTACCTTTTCCACGGCATGCAGTATTCACAAGAGCCAGCTCAATTGGCTAATTGGATGCCGCTGGTTATGCAGGACCGCGACCCATCGCAACCGGTAGCTGCCACACGTATGGAAATTGGCACCGATGTAAACTTTGGGACGCTGACCCGTGCCATGTTTCGTCGTTTGTATGACATGCCCGGTGTCCATATACATTTCGCCCATGATGTACGTGACCTTTGGCGTTCAAAATCGCTGGGTGGCTGGAAAATCCGGGTTGAAAACGTGACAACAAATCAGGTTCGCGATGTGCAGACCCAGTTCATTTTTATTGGTGCCGGGGGCGGCTCTCTGCGGCTGCTCGAAAAATCAGATATACCTGAAAGCAGAGGATTTGGTGGCTTTCCAGTAAGCGGACAATGGCTCAAATGCGTCAATCAGGACGTTATTGAGCTGCATCAGGCAAAAGTATATGGTAAGGCATCGGTGGGGGCTCCACCAATGTCGGTGCCCCATTTGGATACCCGCATGATTGATGGCAAACGCGAATTACTATTTGGCCCCTATGCCGGTTTTTCGACTAAATTCTTAAAAAGTGGCTCATACATGGATCTTCCAAAATCCATTCAGTTGAGCAACATGGCCCCTATGTTGATGGCGGGTCTTCACAACGTTTCTCTAACGAAGTACCTCATTCAGCAAGTGTTACAATCGCCCGAAGACCGTTTAAATGCCCTGAGAGAGTATTACCCCGACGCCAGAATGGACGATTGGGAGTTAGAAATTGCTGGTCAGCGAGTACAGGTTATCAAAAAAGACGAAGAGGAAGGCGGAGTTCTTGAATTTGGTACCGAAGTGGTAAGTGCGGCCGATGGCAGCATTGCGGCTTTGTTGGGCGCGTCGCCGGGTGCATCGACCGCCGTATCGATTATGCTTGACTTATTAAAACGCTGTTTTCCAGAACAATTAAAAACAGAAGCCTGGCAACAGAAGCTGAAGGAGATGATTCCGAGCTACGGACAGATTTTGGCTGATAACCCAACGCTGGGTCAACAGCTTCGCCAACATACAAGTGATATTTTGGGCTTGGGTACGTTTGTTTATACACCCAGCGAACAAGTGTAATCCTGTTGGTACTCTTAATAACGGCTCGTGCTACATACCAGATTGTGGCACGGGCCGCTTTCGTATTAGCAGCTATCTTTTTTATTTTACCAAAATTGTGCCTTTTTCTGAAAGTTGACGTCTAGTTAGTATGATCTACTTCCAGAAACTAATCGACATCATACTTGTCGCTCTTTTACTGATCGGCCATGAGCTAAGCCGGGAGATAAACTAATATAAAGGTATTCGGTGTCACCACGTAGAATTTCTTTGTTTATTATTGGCATGTCAAAAAATGAATCAAGCATCAAATTCGAAAGCTGACATTCCAGTAAAACCGCAATCAGGCCACACAAACAAGGATCCGGCTAATGGCTGTTCTTCTATCTCTTTCTCGCTCAGGCCAACCCGTGCTGTTGTAATATACAAATCACCTAATGTTGGCCCACCAAACGTACAGGACGTCACTTTTGCTACTGGTAATGGTAAACGAAGGAGAATTTCTCCGGTATTTGGATTCCAGCGGGTTATCTGCCAACCATCCCAGTGAGCAATCCAAAGCATTCCTTCATTATCAATGGTCATCCCATCTGGATAGCCTTCCTGCTCAGGAATGTCAAGTACCGTCCGCACCGGTCCTAACTGACCCGTCTTGTTATTAAAAAGAAACGACTTTACGGTAAAGGTGGGGGTATCAATATAATATAGTTGCGAATGGCCAAGGCTCCATGCCATTCCGTTAGAAATAGTGACTTTGCCAATTTTCCGGGTAACCGACAGGTCTGGATTAAGTGTGTATACGCTTCCTGCTTCGGGTTCTTCTATCAGTGACATCGTACCTGCCCAGAACCGGCCAGCCGGATCACACTTTCCTTCGTTGAACCGATTGCCAGGCCGTGAAGCCTCCGGGTTAGCAATCATTGACACCGCCCCTGTTTGGCGATCAATAAAACAAAACCCATCTTTTATGGCTGCCACAAAACGACTATCCCGCTGGCAAAGCGCAAATGAGCCAATGGGTTGATAGACCTGAACTGTGGAGTGCGTTGTCTGCGTTGGTTCAACTTGATGAATTTCGCCATTCAAAATATCAATCCAGCAAATCAGACCCTGCCGGGCATCCCAAACAGGCCCTTCACCTAATAGGCAGCGATGATCAAGTACGACTCGAATTGCTGGGGTATCAGTTTTTGATGGAAACATAGACGTTATAAAAAATTGTTGAGTTATCAGGGTGCATCCCACAACTTCAAGAGAGTCATTCGCCGATTATCCGGTCCGACAGGTGGGCATGTAGAGTTCGTAAATATACGAATGAACAAAATATTTGTCGGGGTTAAGTAAGTCTATTACTGTCGGGAAGCCAGCTAATGATCGAATCAATACAGGATATATTTTATCCCTTCGGATCAATAGACTTTCTTGTACAACGCCCCAGAAAACAAAAAGCGTTAGCATGCCGACGTTGAACGGCGTATTTGCCAACTTTCCACGAGCCTTATGAAAAGTAATAGCGCTCATGGTGAGCGCATCGCAACGCAGCAGTACCGTTAGGCTTCCCCATTTCCTTACGCATTTCAAAAGACCAAAATGAACTGATCCTCTATTACTTTGGGCATTTTGTACGTTTGTGATATTGCCGATCTACGCATTCGTGTCATAACAAACCCTGGTACTAATGGACAAAGCTCTCTTGCTTTGCAAGTGGAATTATATCATTGCCTGAAGTTGACGAAGTATATATGAATCGTAATTGTACATGCATTTAATGTTTGCGTGGAGCAATTTAATTACTTGACCGGGCGGAATTTGTCCACCTTCAAACGAGAGTTTGAAATAACATTTCATGAAACGTCAAGTCACTGGTTGGTACAAAAACAGCTTCAGTAAGCTTATTTTCTGGTTAAGTAAATGTCAATGAAACTCGCTGATATTCATCTGGCCATCGGTTTCGAAGACTTGTTACATTTTTCGTTGGTCTTTAAAAAACTCTTCGGTCGGGCACTAACGCATTTAACTTAGCAGAACCAATTGATAAACGGCTAACAGCTCATTGAAACACGACTTTTTCGTTTGGCTGGTCATTAGCCTATTTATTATTACTTTATTCCTATATATAGAACTACAATAAAATTGCCTCAACAACATCATCAGTTACTTGTATATACATAATCTATTTAACCTATTACTAATGAAATATAAATCATAAAGAATAAAAAATTCATTAAACAAGTATTTACAAATAGATTACTTTTGTTAACTACAGAATATTAATGACATTTTATCTGGTTTTTAGTTATTCTCTTCAATACGAGCAGTTTAAAATTAAATCATTGTAGTGTCGTTAGTTACTAAGCTTCACCAATCAGCTAGTAGAAGGGGTTAGGTGAATTTGCCTTTAATTTATTATTCGTTCATATGTTTATTATTACTTTTAATGAGTTTGCTTTTCTCTACTCAATATTCAACAGTGACTATCATCGACAGGTAGAGCAATTATATTTTAACAAACATGATCAGCTATCAAAATTGAACTACCCTGATTTTTACTCTTCCGAAAGAGCGAGTAATCTCTAAAGAAAATACAAAGTCAATTTCTCTAAACTGTGTTTAGACCTTACTCAACCTCTTTTAACATTGATTAATAAATATTTACTTTTCTCAACGGGTAGCCCATGCTATTCAATTCTCGCTCCTTCTGCACCTGTACTACTGAGCGAAATTCGTCCCTCAAACTTCATAAACCAAGGTGCTTTAGTAAGACGATTAGTCGGCGATAAAAAACAACTGACTTTTTACGGTCTATGGCTTCTTCTTATCTCAATTTCGTTGAATAGTCTGGGGCAAACAACCTACTATGTGGCTAGCACAGGTAAGGATACCAATAATGGTACGTCCATGACCGCTCCTTTTCAAACGTTAGTAAAAGTTAACAGCTTATCACTAAGACCGGGCGATGTAGTGCTTTTCCGACGGGGGGATACATTTCAGGGCACGCTTACCATTCGAAAGTCCGGCTCAGCTAATTTGCCCATTACGTTTGATGCCTATGGCAACGGGCCAAAACCTATTCTTTCCGGCTCGGTACCGGTTAGTAACTGGTCGGCAGTTGGGGGGAATGTATGGCAGGCATCCTGTTCATCCTGTGGTAGTGCCGTTACGGGTTTGTACCGGGATGGTGTTGGTTTACCACTTGGCCGATATCCAAATGCTGATGCCCCGAACAAAGGCAATTTAACGATACGTGCTCATACAGAGAGGTACCAGATTTTTAGTCTGGAACACTTGCCCACCACCATTGACTGGCAGGGTGCTGAGGTTGTTATGCGCCCCACAGCCTGGATTATTGACCGCGCCGTTGTCGATCATCAGTATGGCGACGCGCTTAATCTGTTTAACTACTCAACGTATACACCAAAGGATAATTCAGAGTATTTCTTCCAGAATCATCCGGCAACACTGGATAGACAGGGAGAATGGTGTTATACATCAGCGAACAAGAGCCTACAGGTTTATGACACCACCGGCTGCATTAATGATCGAGTAATAACGGCTACTGTTTCCGCCAGAGCTGTCGACATTGCCAATAGTTCATATTTGAGTTTAAGGAATTTGCAAATCACACAAACTCTTAACACCAACGTATTTACTCAAAACGTATCGAATCTAACACTAATCAACCTCGACATTACCAATGCAGGTGAAGATGGACTGGCTATAACCGGATCGGGAACGAATCTATTACTTGAAAATAATACAGTAACTAATGTTAACAATAATGGCATAAGTATAGACACCTACCAGACCGTTACGCTGAAGGGCAACACAATTCGGGCTATTGGTGCCGTTACAGGGCGCGGAAAAAGTGGTGATGGCATGTATAATGGTGTAGCCTCAAAAGCAAACAAGGCGGTTTCAATAGAGAATAACACCATTGACAGTGTCGGCTATAACGGTATCACCTTTGGCAATAATACAACGATTCGTCAGAATGTAATTTCCAACTATTGCATAAGTAAAGTTGACGGCGGAGGGATCTACGCATGGAATGGCAATAAGACATCGATGACCAATATTAATATTTTATCGAATATCATATTCGCCAGTCCTAATGTGCGAGGAAAATACGCGTACCAGGATTACTCGATCGGTATATTTCTAGATGATTGTGTCGAAAATGTAGCCATAAGAAATAACACAATATTTGGGAATACCCAATGGGGTGTATTTCTTCATGGAAATCCGAACATTGTATTTACGGATAATACCTTGTTCGACAACTTCGCCAGTCAACTGGTCGTCTATCACAACGGAGGAGTCTGCCCGATTCGAAATGATATAATTACTCGGAATATCATTGTCAGTAAGTTACCTTCTCAATTAGTTGCTCAGTACGAATCAAACGCGAATGATTTGTTTCAGTATGGTCTGATTGATTCAAATTATTATGCTCGTCCTTTTGATGAAACCGCTACTATATTAGGTATAATGAACTCAACTCAGGGTGGGCGTTATGAACTCAACGACTGGAAGAATTTTTCTGGTGGTCTTGATCTCCACTCAAAAGGAAGCCCCATTACTTACAAACCATACAAAAACGAAGGCGCCGGCGGCACAAGCCGTGTCAACAGTACGTTTGATACGAATAACGACAACTGGTTTTTGATTTACAGTCGCTACAATAACGGGGAGGTTGTACGAGACAACTCAAATAAACTCGATGGTGGCAGTCTGCGGGTAGGGTTTTCTACCCCCTCCGGACAGAGCGATTCATATGCTCAGGCAGTTAAGCCTGTAGCACTTACGAAGGGCAAAACGTATGTCCTTCGATTCGACGCGATAGCCACCGTGAATGTAAATCTACTGGTTTATCTCCGCCAATACGGGGCTCCCTTTAAGGAGTATGACAGACGTTATTCAGTACCTCTTGGGACAACACGTAAAAGCTTTGAATTTCCCTTTACACCTTCTGATAGTGACACCAACGCTGTCATACTAGTACAGATTGACGGTGAAGGGCCAACTTTCTGGCTGGATAATATCCGCTTGCAGGAAGATGTTCCAATCCAAAATAATCCGGATGATTTTATTAAGCTTTATTATAATCCAACCCTAAAAGATAGTACAATCAAGTTGACGGGCCTTTATCGGGATGTGAAGAATCAAGCATATTCTGGTTCTGTTCTTCTAAAACCCTTTACGTCCATTATCTTATTAAAAGACACAATACCAGTATCAGTTGCCGACTTAAGCCTCTCGTTAGAAACTGACAAACGGGTATTGCGTGTTAATGAAACAACCCGGCTCAGCCTTCGTGTTACTAATCAGGGCACGACACCGGCAACTCTATCCCGATGGACATATCGGCTGCCAACTAATCTCCAGCTTATCTGCCCTGACGGGCAGCCATACAGTGATAATGTATTGACAGGAACAGTGTCCTCTTTAGAACCAATGTGCGACACAACGTTTACGTTTCTGGTTAAACCAACTGCAAATGGCCTTTTCCGGACAGCAGCGCAAATAACGACCGCAACATCACCTGACCCCGACAGTACCCCTAACTCAGGTACGGCCGACGGTGAAGACGATGCAGCCGTGGTAGAATTCCGCGTTGGTGGGCTTACAACAAATGTATATGAGTCACCTAATCCTAACCAACGCCCACTATCTCCAATTGCCACCAGTCAGCCAGCACCAAATGTCACCACAGCTGACCTCAGTTTGCGTATGCAAGTGAGCAAGCGTGCTCCTACTGTTGGTCAAATAATTACATTGACCCTGTTTGTAAATAATGCCGGTGGTGGTAATGCCCAGTCCGTTCAATTGGAAAACGAACTTCCCAGTGGCTTGGAATTATATGGCTCAACAAACTGGACGGTAAACGGACGTTCCATGAGCATTACTTTACCTTCTGTTTCAGCTAATACCACAATAAATACATCCTTTCAGGTCCGTGTAAATACACCGGGCGTTTGGATTAATAAAGCTCAAATTAGTTCATCATCAATTACTGATCCCGACTCTACACCAGGGAATGGATTCGCCAATGGGGAGGATGATCAGGCTCAAACGGATATAAGATGCCTTTAGAATAAGAAGCGACTTTAATCTGGCAAGTCGATTCGATCCAATTCTAGCCAGCAAAAACCAGACTTTTCTACTATTATTCAGCAGCCCATGCCCCATCTGAACAGATGGGGCATGGGCTTTTTTCATTAAGCTGGTTAAGGCAATCTAATGCCATTTATAACCAGTTGGCCTAAAGCTATTCAGTAATGACCTGCACGACATAAGTGTTCACTGTCAATAGATACATATGTATTAATTATTTAGTATATATGATTAACTAAACGGTCAAAAACAATTTATTATATAACTTATTACCCCGTATTGATTACTATTAAATAAATCATAAATACTTTTTTCTAGTAAAATAGAATAATCATTGCACTTTAAAATACGATTTAGTATGTTTATTGTGATATTTGAAAACTTTTTATAAACATATATCATAATTCATTAACTAGGTACTTTATACTTACTATGAAAGGAAATTTACCTCTGCGAGTGGTTCTTCAGAATTGCCATTTGATTACTTATTTGTTGCTCATTAGTAGTGTGACAGCCCTCGGGCAAAGCATTTATTATGTTTCCAACTCAGGAAACGACTCCAATAGCGGTCGCTCAAGCGATAGCCCTTTTCAGACAGTTTTCAAAATCAACAGCCTTCCTTTACAACCTGGCGATCAAGTGCTATTTAAACGAAACGAAACGTTTCGGGGCAGTTTGAAACTAGTTCAATCTGGTATAGCTGGTAGTCCAATCGTCATCGACGCATATGGTTCCGGCAACAAACCCATTATAACAGGTGGGGCACTCGTTACGAACTGGATCAATACTGGCAACAATACATGGCAGGCCAGTTGCCCTGACTGTGGAGACCGGATAACCGGATTATATCGGAATAACGTACCCTTACCACTGGGTCGATATCCCAATCTGGATGCATCAAACAAGGGCTACCTTACTGTTCAATCGCATTCGGGGAAAACCCAGCTTACCAGCCAGCAAGCCTTGTCAACAACCTGGACAGGCGGAGAAGCCGTATTCAGGCCTGTACAATGGATATTAAATCGAGCCACCATAACGGGTCAAACTGGTAATACGTTGACAATTGTTGGTGGCGGCAATTATGACATTAGCGATAACTGGGGGTACTTTATTCAGAATCACCCGTCTACCCTTGACCAGACAGGCGAGTGGTATTACAACCCAGCCAACAAAACTATCCTGTTGTACGACAGCCAGACAAACCCCAACAGTCAGGTCATTACGGCAACAGCCTTTTCTGAGGGCATAAATTTGTCGGCGGTGTCTTACGTCACTATCCGAAATATACAAGTAACTCAAACACTGGCCACCGGCCTGTTGGCCACCAATAGTTCAAATATTGCGGTTAGCAATATCAATATTACCCAGTCAGGTGAGGATGGAATCAGCATAAAAGGCGATGGACAGCAATTTCTGCTGGAAAATAACCTGATCGATGAGGCTAATAATAATGGCGTAACTATCGAAACTTACCAGAATATCACGTTTAGGGGCAACACCATTCGACGTATTGGCCTCATTCCGGGTCGGGGTAAAAGTGGCGATGGCACCTATGTAGGCTTCCAGTCGGCTAGTACAGCAAATACCCTGATTGAGAATAATGTGCTTGATAATATTGGTTACAATGCGCTAAACTTCTCCACCAATACTACGGTTCAGCGCAACCAGATCAGCAATTTTTGTATGACAAAAAGTGATGGCAGCGCCCTGTATATCTGGAACGGGAATCAACTGCCAATGAGCAACATTCACCTTATATCGAATATTGTTTATAATGGTATAGGGGCGTCGGAAGGCTCACCAAGCGGCACATTTTCGGGGGCAAATGGTATTTACCTCGACGATTGTACAACCAATATTGAGGTGACCGGTAATTCGGTTTATAACTGTCAGGGCTATGGCTTTTTCCTGCATGGTTCATCGAATATCCAGCTCACCGGCAATACAGCCTATAATAACGCTGGCGGGCAGTTATCCATTACCAGTGCAGGTGGTTGCCAGCCACGTAATAACCAGATTCTGAACAATGTTTTTGTAAGCCGACTGGCTAACCAGTTTACTGTCAAGTATGAGTCGAACCAAAATGATTTGGTTAGCTATGGTCAATTTGACAATAATACATATGCACGCCCCTTCGAAGACACCTATAAGGTTCTTGCCGTCTATAATTCTACCACAGGTGCTAATCTCTCGCTGGCGCAATGGCAAAGTCAGTACAACAAGGATTTGTCAACAACAAATAGTCCGCTTACCTACACATCGGGCAACCCCGACGACTATATCAAATGCATGTCAAATCCAACGGCTAATGCGAGTCAGGTCACACTAGACGGCACCTTTCGCGATATGCGAAACAGAGTGTGCTCGGGTCAGATAATTATACCGGCCTATTCAATGGTCGTTTTACTAAAAGATATTACTTTATCAACTCCATTACGGGCTCCCGAAAATCCGGCGAATACGGTTGCCGGTCTTGATTACCAGTATTATGAAGGCTCCTGGAGTAATTTGCCTGATTTTACTACGCTGACTCCGGCAAAATCAAACACTGTTGCCACCACAGACATTACCGTTCGCAACCGTACAGACCAGTATGGTATTCGGTATAAAGGCTATATCAATGTGCCAACCGATGGCCTTTATACGTTCTATACATCGTCAGACGATGGCAGTAAACTACTCATTGGTACAACGGAGGTAGTCAGTAATGATGGGGTTCATGCATCAATCGAAAAATCAGGAACAATTGGCCTTAAAGCCGGAAAACACGCTATAACAGTTCTCTTCTTCCAGGGAAACTCAGGCCAGGAACTCACAACCCGTTACGAAGGTCCCGGTATCAGCAAACAGACGATTCCAGCTTCTGCCTTCTTCCGCATACGCCCCAGCAGCGACAATGGCACTGGTCTTTTGGGAGAATATTTCAACAGCACAACTCTTGCAGCACCAGCCGTACTAACCAGAACCGATGCTACGATAAACTTTAGTTGGGGCAGCGGTTCACCTGCTACCAGCATCAATTCCGACAATTTTTCTGTTCGATGGACTGGCCAGATAGAAGCACCTGTAACGGGTACTTACTCATTCAGCACTACATCCGATGATGGTGTTCGGCTGTGGGTAAACGGTACGCAACTTGTTACTAACTGGACTGGTCATGCTACAACTGTCAACGTTAGCTCTCCAATTACGCTAACTGCCGGCCAGCGCTACACCATCAAGATGGAATATTTTGATGGTACTGGGGGAGCAACAGCCAAACTATTTTGGGAGTATCCGGGACAGACACAGCAAGCCGTTCCACAGAGGTATTTGTATCCAGCCACAGCGGTTACCCCTCCCCCGGCTACCACTAGCACAGGCATATATCTATCTGATTTGAATTGGGCAAGTGCTACAAGTGGTTATGGCCCTGTAGAAAAAGACCGTAGCAATGGTGAATCGAACGCCGGGGATGGTAAGACCATAACCCTCAATGGCGTCACTTACACGAAAGGGCTTGGAGTTCACTCACCTTCCGAAATCATTTACAACCTCAATGGTCAATATACCCGTTTTCTGACAGATGTGGGTATTGATGACGAGATCAACACGGGTTGCGGTACAGTAAGTTTTGATGTCTATGTTGATAACGTTCTGATTTACAGTAGCGGTATCATGACGTCGACATCGGCTACCAAATCAATTGATCTAAACGTTACAGGTAAGCAGACACTGAAACTGGTGGTGACCAATGGGGGCGACAACTCGACGTGCGATCACGCCGATTGGGCAGGAGCTCGGTTGGTTCCCCTTAATGGTGCACGGGTAGCAACCATCGAACCCAATGAGTTTTCTGCGGTGGAATCTGGTTTGCATATTTATCCTGTACCTGCTCAGACTAATCTATCAATACGCTACTATGCACAAACAGCCGGGGAAGCCGTGCTGCAGTTAACCAGTATGGCAGCTCTGCCCGTAAGCCATTCGCTTCATCAGGTATTACCCGGGGAAAATATCATTCAGTTAGCGGTAGACCAGCTAAACAGGGGAAACTATGTGCTGACACTTACCCAAAACAATCAGCGTTTAAGCCGCAAAGTGATTTTAACAGAATGATGGGTGGATGAGCTTGTCCATTACAACAGAAGCCAGGGTCCTTCCGTGACATATGTCACGGAAGGACCCTGGCTCATTTTATAGCTTTGTCGCAGAAACTTAAACGCCACAAAAGCTATGTTGACTATATTTAAATCAATTTTCGGAGCGTCTGATACGAGAAAAATCGACGAAGTACTGGCTCAGGGAGCCGTTATTATTGACGTACGCTCAGTTGGCGAATTTGCCGGTGGCCACGCCAAAGGAGCGGTAAATATTCCATTAGATCAACTTGATGCAAAAATCGCCAAGGTTAAAAGCTACAAGAAACCGATTGTCGTTTGCTGCGCATCGGGTATGCGGAGTGCCCGCGCCAAGAGCTTACTGGCAAGTCATGGAATCACCGACCTATACGATGCCGGTGGCTGGAGAAATATCAGCTAACGACCAATTATTGGTTTTTAATGGATAATGGATAAAATGAAGAGTGAATAATAATGAAGCTGTTTATACTTTTGAAATAGCTGCCAGAAGAGTGGTTTTTGTCATTCTGACGAAGGAAGAATCTTAAGGTATCCCCACTTCCAGACATGGATACCTTAAGATTCTTCCTTCGTCAGAATGACAAAAACCCGTTCGGAAACAAAAGACTAAACAACCTCAATACAATCTGATTAACTAACCATGATTAATTCTTAATTTTTCCCTCTTCATTCAATTAGCCGCAACGACGATTTGCGGGCGATCAGCTTTGTTTTTAAAACGTTACTGATCGACGTGGTATGTTCGCCGGGATTTCTGATTAGGTTAATCAACAACTCGGCCGCCGAGCGACCCATCTCGAAGGCAGGCTGTGCTACCGAACTTAAGGGCGGATTCATCAGGGCAGCCATCGGCAGGTCAGAAAAGCCGATTAAGGCAATCTCATTGGGCATTGATAAGCCCGCTTCTGTAATGGCCGCATGACAGCCAATGGCAATGTTATCGCTGGAAGCGAAAATACCATCCGGACGGTCAGCTCTGGCTAACAAAACGCGTGTGGCCTCCAGAGCGCTGTCTGGCGAATAGGCCGAAGCAACGACCCAGTCATCACTTATAGGTTTACCGTAATCCAGTAGCGCAGCCCGATAGCCATGCAATCGCCGACGGCTTATCAACAGATGATCGGGGCCCGATACATGGGCAATACGCTCGCAACCCTGGTTGATAAGGTGTTCTGTAGCGGTGTAAGCCCCGTCAAAATCATCGACCGATACTTTATGCGTGTCGATTTCTTCGCAAATACGATCAAAAAACACGATAGGAAATCCGCGATCGTGTATGTGTTTAAAATGGGAGTAGTCTGTTGTGGTTGTGGCAATGGAGACTAACAAGCCATCTTTTCGTCGGTTATAAATGTGTTTTACATTCAGCACCTCGCGCTCATAGTCCTCGTGACTTTGGTAAATAACAACATGGTATCCCTGGGCAAATGCCACGTCTTCAATACCGGCAATGACAATAGCAAAAAATGGATTGGCAATCTCCGGTACGATAACCCCAATGTCGTTACTCTGGCTATTCAGCAAACTAAGGGCGACCGGGTTCGGATTGTAGTCAAGCCGGTGCGCTAGTTCAAGGACCCGCTTCTTTGTTTCGGCACCAATCTCCGAGCTATCTCTCAACGCCCGGGAAACCGTGGATGTTGAGATATTCAACTCACGCGCAATGTCTTTGATCGTTATGCTCTTTGCGCCCATACCACATTGAAATAATTATATTCCTTCCTTATCTAAAAATAAGCTAACAAATTACTTTTATTAAAGCGACACACATAATATTACTACTTTTCTTATAAATAATTAAAGGATTATAAGGTTACGCAAGCGTTCCCGAAAACGTTTGCGTAGATATATTGTACTTTTCCCGAGAAATAACTTGCTATCGGTCATAATTAGAGATAATATTCCTGAGTGATCACTCACGATAAGAGGCTGCAAAAACGTTCATAATCTTGTTTTTTTACAAAACATTCCTAATCGAAGGTCTTCACTTAATAGGCACCTATCAATTAGAATTCCCTCGAATTATCGTTTACGTACCTACTAACTAAACCCGCCTGCGCTGCTAAAATACATGAAACCATTTAGACCCTTCTTTTCTACTAACTACCTGACAGTCGTTGCTCTGGCCTTCACAACAACCATTGTATTGGCACAAAAACCCGTACAACCTGCGCTGGGTGTTCGGTCGGTTAAAACGTTGACAACAAACGGTTTTTCGTTTAAAGACCTCAATAAAAACGGCAAACTCGATAAATACGAAGACTGGCGGTTGCCCATCGAACAGCGTGTTCAGGACTTGATCAGCCAGATGACTATTGAAGAAAAAGTTGGCTTCATGCTCATTAGCACAACTCGACTGGCGGGAGATGCATCCTTTCAGCAGGGCGCGCCAAAGGCAGAGATCACGAGTGGGTTTAATGAGGAAGACTTGGTGCAGAACATGAATATGTTCACCCGGAAGCCACTGCCCTACCCCATGATGATGGCCGCCGGAACCACCAAAGGCGTGATGCAGAATCAACTGCGCCATTTCATTTTGCGGGCCAATACCTCGGCTAAAATTATGGCCGACTGGAGTAATAATTTGCAAGCCCTCTGCGAAAGCTCCCGGTTGGGTATTCCAGCTATCGTGGCCTCGAATCCGCGCAACCACATTACAGCCGACGCGTCTATTGGCCTGAGTGTGGGCACCACGATTTTCTCGAAATGGCCCGGCGAGTTAGGGCTGTCAGCCATGCATGACCTAAAGCTCACGCGTGAATTTGCCGACATTGCCCGGCAGGAGTGGGCGGCTGTTGGCCTGCGTAAAGGGTACCAGTATATGGCTGACTTAGCGACCGAACCGCGCTGGCAACGAATTGAAGGTACTTTTGGTGAAGATGCCGACTGGACCGCCGACATGACCCGAGAAATTGTGCTGGGTTTTCAGGGGCCCAAACTGGGCATCCATTCGGTAGGGTTAACGACCAAGCACTTTCCGGGTGGCGGACCGCAGGTTGAGGGTCAGGACCCGCATTTCGATTGGGGTAAAGATCAGCATTACCCCGGCAATATGTTCGATTATCACCTGAAACCCTTTCAGGCAGCTATCGACGCGGGTACATCGGCCATTATGCCCTATTACGCCAAACCCATCGGCACAAAGTATGAGGAGGTAGCCTTCGCGTATAACAAAGCGATCATTAAGGATTTACTGCGCGATAAAATGGGTTTTCAGGGCATTATTAATTCAGACACCGGCCCTATCGAAATGATGCCCTGGGGTGTAGAAAAATTGTCTATTCTGGAGCGATACCAGAAAGCCATCGACTGCGGAGTCGATCTGTTTTCCGGCTCCGGCGACCCAGGCCTTTTGCTTGAAACGGTAAAAAAAGGGCTCGTTTCGGAGAAGCGAATCAACGAATCCATAGCCCGTTTGCTCCGCGAGAAATTTGTGCTGGGCCTGTTTGAAAACCCGTACGTCGACCCAGAGGTGGCTCAGAAAACGGTTGGTAAACCAGAATTTCAACAACGTGCCGATCTGGCTCTTCGTAAATCCATTGTGCTCCTGCGCAATTCGGCCAGCCTCCTCCCCCTGGCCCCAAAAACGAAAGTGTATATGGAATCCTATTTCGATAATGGCCGGTCAAAAGACCCGATCACCGTGCTGAAGCCAATCAGCCATACCGGCAGTCTTGAGTTTGTTGCCACCAAGGAAGAAGCGGATGTCGTGGTACTTTGGCTACTGCCCAATAGCGGAAGTTTGTTTAGCTCAAACGGCGGCCCTATTGAACTTCAGCTCTCTAAAAACAAGGTCGATGTAGCCCATATCAATGCCCTAACGAGCCAGAAGCCAACCGTGTTATTGCTCAATTATACGAGCCCCTGGGTCATTGACGAAATCGACAACGCAAACCTTAAAACCGTACTGGCTACCTTTGGCACCACAACCGATGCAGTACTCGACGTACTGAGTGGCGCGTTCAATCCAACCGGAAAAATGCCGTTTACGACACCCGTTTCCCGACAGGCCGTACTCGACAATCAATCCGATGTGCCAGGGCATTTGAAGCCCAAAGGATATGCTCTTTTCACGTTCGGCGACGGTTTAAGCTATAAAAAATAAATCTATCAATGGCATTAGAACAAACATGGCGGTGGTTCGGACCTAACGACCCTGTTAGCCTGGCCGATGTACGACAGGCGGGGGCAACGGGCATTGTATCGGCCCTGCACCACATTCCCAACGGGAAAGTCTGGCCGGTGAGTGAAATAAAACACCGCAAATCCATTATTGAACAGGCTGGCTTAAGCTGGTCGGTAGTGGAGAGCATCCCGGTGCATGAAGACATCAAAAAACGGTCGGGCAACGTTAAACAGCACATCGATACGTACAAAGAATGTCTGGTAAACCTGGCAGCTGTTGGCATCGACACGGTCTGTTACAATTTCATGCCTGTGCTCGACTGGACGCGTACCGATCTGGATTACCAAATGCCGGATGGGTCTACCGGTTTGCGGTTCGACACGACCGAGTTTTGCGCGTTTGAGGTCTATATTCTGAATCGGCCTGGTGCCGAAAAAAGTTACACCCAAACCCAGTTGACTCAGGCAAAACGCTGGCTCGACGCGGCTTCCGACACAGACGTTCAACGGTTGACTCGCAACATAATTGCCGGTTTGCCGGGCAGCGAAGAGAGCTTTACACTGGAAGCCTTTGCCGATGTGCTAGCCAGTTACAACGGAGTCGGCGATGCCGCTCTGCGCGCTAACCTGTACTCTTTTTTGCAGGAAATCACACCCATAGCCGAAGATGCAGGCATAAGATTAGCCATTCACCCCGACGATCCACCGTTTCCGATTCTGGGTTTACCCCGCGTAGTGAGTACAGAAGCTGATGCCCGGCAACTATTGGCCGCGTATGAAAGCGACCACAACGGCCTTTGTTTTTGTACAGGCAGCTATGGCGTTCGGGCCGATAATGACCTCGTTGGCATGGTTGAACGATTGGGTAGCCGCATCAATTTTGTACACCTACGCGCCACCCAGCGCGATGCTGAAGGAAATTTCCACGAAGCCGACCATCTGGCGGGTGACGTTGATATGTACGGTGTGATGAAAGCCCTTCTGGTCGAGCAGAACCGCCGAAAAGACGCTGACAGACAGGATTACCGCCTACCTTTCCGCCCCGACCACGGGCACCGCATGCTTGATGATCTCCTACCCGGTAAAAAAACCAATCCTGGCTATACGGCCATTGGTCGACTACGCGGACTGGCCGAATTACGCGGACTGGAGATGGGTATTGAACGAAGTCTGTTTTAAGGACTGATGGTATATAACGCAGATTACATATGCGTTATATACCATCAAAATTTCATATTCGGATTTGCTGTAACTTGCCATTGATGCAGCCACTCATTACGAACGATGCCATTATTCTCGGCATTTTCCTGGTCTTACTGACCCTCATCTTTAAAACGTCGCAGTCAGAACATCCCTTCTGGAAACGGGCCTATACGTTCATACCTTCGCTGTTACTCTGCTACATTTTTCCGGCTGCCATGAACAGTCTGGGCATTATATCGGGCGAGCAATCCAGCCTTTACAAAGTATCAACCAATTATTTATTACCGGCCGCGCTGGTACTCCTTACCTCAACCGCCGATCTACGGGCAATTATACGACTAGGCCCTAAAGCCCTGATTACATTCATGTCGGGCACGGTAGGCATCATTATTGGCGCACCCATTGCCTTTTTTCTGGTCATGTGGCTCATTCCCGGTTTTCGCGAACAGGCCATTGCCAATGAATACTGGAAGGGATTAGTGACAATTTCGGGGAGTTGGATTGGCGGTAGCAGTAGCCAACTGGCCTTGAAAGAAATTTACGGTTGCAACGAAGCCCTTTTTGCCGTAATCCTCGTAGTCGATGCGGTCGTTTCGACAACCTGGACAGCCTGCCTGATTTACGGAGCCGCTTATCGGGACAAAATCGACGGGTGGCTCAAGGCCGACACAAGTTCGATTGAGGAAGTCAAACAGCGGATTCTGGCCTATAAAGTTGAACCTGATCGACCTGCCAACTTACTGGATCTAAGTACTATTCTGGCCCTTGGTTTTGGGGGCGGTGCGCTTGCTCATGCACTGGCATATGTCATTTCGAGTACGCTTCAACCTTACAAAGCGTCCCTAACGACCTATGGTCTGGACCCGTTTACCTCCAATTTTCTATGGGTTGTTATTCTTTCCACCTCCCTCGGCATCGGGCTTTCATTCACGCGATTGCGAAAACTCGAAAAATTAGGGACAACAGATCTGGCTACGCTATTCGTCTACTTCCTCATCATGACTATTGGCATGCGGCTTGATCTTTCCAATCTGGGTGGCAATATGGGATTGTTTCTGGTAGCCGTAATCTGGATGCTTATCCACATTACCGTTATGCTCATCACGGCACGCATCATTCGAGCGCCTTATTTCTTTGTCGCTGTTGGTAGTCAGGCCAACATTGGGGGCGTATCCACTGCCCCGGCGGTAGCGTCCATTTTTCACCCCGCTCTGGCACCTGTTGGTGTCCTGCTGGCTGTACTGAGTCACGTTCTGGGCACTTACGGCGGATTGCTCACCGCCTGGTTGATGCGACTGGTGGAGTAGCAATAAACCTGACAGCAGTTCTTTTTTACCCGGTATCACCACATTTTTGTCTGTGGTCTCATGGTGGGTGAATCAAAACAGGTCATTAATTCAAGTCGCATCCAGATACGTTCACATACGTTGAAACACAAAAATGCCGGAAGAAAATCTCCCGGCATTTCTAGCTATTTAATCTACTACAAACAAGATAGGGCACTCTTATTATCTTACTCCATCACCATTTCCGTGTGAGCAGGTGCTTCAATTTTCTTGCCGATAAATAGCAATAGCAGCGGTACACAGATCAGGAAGAAGCCGCCGATAACCAGAAACGCATCGGCATAAGTCATAACCAATGCCTGTTTCATCATGGTACCCTGCATCAGCCCATAGGCTTTGCTGGTAGCTGCCGCCAAAGCATCCCCTTTCGAAAGAAACAGACCGGTAAGTTGCTTGATTCGGTCAACCGATAGCGGATTATAAATTGATACATTATCGCCCAACCGCGACGCATGAAACATGGTGCGTGTTGAGATATAAGTCGTCATAATGGCCGTTCCGAAGGTACCACCCAACTGACGAATCATACCTGTAAGGGCCGAGCCTTGTGGAATTTCGATATTCTTCAAATCAGCCAGGGTAACGGTCGTCAACGGGATAAAGATCAACCCCATGCCAATGCCCCGGATAATGAGCGGCCAGAAGAAATAATCCGGGCCAGCCGCCAAACTAATGGCCGACAGATCGAAACAGAAACCAAAGAACAGCAGGAAGCCAATACCCGCATACCAAACCGGAGATATGTAGTTTTTACTCATCAATCCACCCACAATGGGCATCATCAACCCCGTGGCAATGGAGCCCGGCATGAGCAGCAAGCCCGTTTGACTGGCCGTGAATCCGAGGATGGTCTGGCAGAAAACCGGGATGATAAAGACCGACGCAAACAGCCCGAAACCAAGGATAAAGTTGAACAGCGTACCCACCGCAAATCGACGCTGGAGCAGTAGTCTTAAATCCAGGATGGGTATTTTAACGGCCAGTTGCCGCCAGATGAAGCCAATTAACCCAATACCAGCCGCAAGGGACATGCCTACGATGAATGCTGAATCGAACCAATCCTTTTCCTGACCTTTTTCCAGGATGATCTGTAACCCACCAATACCCATAACCAGAAGTATCAACGCGAGCCAGTCCATCTTACCAGCCGCCATTTTCTCGGCGGGTTCCTTAATGTATGTGTACGTGAGGAAAGTAGCCAGAATACCGAAGGGAATGTTGATGTAAAACACCCAGTTCCACGACAGGTTATCAGTAATGAAGCCCCCCAGCGTAGGGCCAATGGAAGGACCAATAATGACCCCTAACCCGAATATAGAGTTGGCAATACCCAGGTCTTCTTTTGGAAATGTCTGAATCAGAATGGACTGAGCTGTTGTGAGCAGGCCTCCCCCGCCAATACCCTGTACCACCCGGAAAAAGACAAGCTCCCATACATTGGTCGAGGTTCCGCAGAAGACCGAAGCAATCGTAAATAATATGATGGATGCGGCAAAGTAATTCCGGCGACCCAGTTTGGCTGTCAACCAGCCCGACATCGTAATCATAACGGCACTGGCGGCTGCGTAGCCCGTAACGACCCAGCTAATATCGCCGAGCGATGCGCCGAGATTACCCATCATCTGGTTCAGCGTAACGTTCACAATCGACGAGTCGATGGTTTGCAGCAGGGCGGCCGTCGTAACGGTTATAACGACGATCCATTTATCAAAACCTAATTTTTTCATAAAGAGTGATGAATAATGGATAATGTAAAATGAATAATGCGAACAACTTCAAAGGCAATCAATTACTTCACAGGCCACCTTTTTGCATTATTCATTCTACATTATTCATTGAATTACTTAGCCTGCAAATCAACCGCTACTGTAGCGCTCATACCAGGGCGCAGTTTGGCATACAGCGGACTGTTTTTGTCCAGATCGATCCGAACCGGAACCCGTTGCACCACTTTCACATAGTTACCCGTGGCGTTGTCGGGAGGAAGCAGGGTAAATTTCGCACCCGTTGCCCCGGCAAATGAACCGACATGACCAACCAGCTTATCCCCTTCAAACGCATCCACATCAATATCGACGGTTTGCCCCGGCTGCATTTGTTTCAGCTGCGTTTCCTTGAAGTTTGCCGTTACCCACAGAGACGTGTTACCAACAATCGAACACAACGCCTGACCGGGTTGAACCAACTGCCCGATTTGTACCGCCCGTTTTGACACAACACCCGATACCGGAGCCCGTACAATCGTGTACGAAAGTTGCAGATTGGCTAAATCCAGATCGGTCTGACGTTGTTTGACAGCGGCCTGCGCTACGGTAATCTGACCTTCGGTAGCCCGGCGCTGCGAACTGGTAACACCCGTTTGCGTTCCGGCAGCAGCAACTTGCGCCTGAGCCGTTTGCAATTGTGCCTGAGCCGCCTGTACCTGAGCCTGAGCGGCATCGCGCTCAGCTTCAACAGCATCAAACTGTTGCTGGGGAACGGTTTTTTCGGCCAGTAATCGGCTGTAGCGATCAAAATCCTGGCTGGCTTTGCGAGCGCGGGCCTGAGCCGCCGTTAAGTTAGCCTGCGCAGTAGCGACCTGATTCCGAGCGGTAAACACACTTGCCTGTGAACTCTGAATCGTAGCCGATGCCACGTTAACCTGCGAACGAGACACCCCGGCAGAAGCCATAGCACTTTGCAAAGCGGCTTCGGCCTGTGCTACCCGAATTTTGTAATCGGCATCGTCGAGCACAACCAGCGTATCGCCTTCTTTAACAAACTGGTTGTCGGCGAACTTGATCGCTTTTACATACCCACCGGCTTTCGGAATCACCGGGTTCACGTCGCCATCAATCTGCGCATCGTCGGTACTTTCATGACGTTGCAGGTAGCGAAATTCACTATACCCAAAAAAGATAGCAATGACCAGGACAATGACGCCCCCTACTTGGAATAAAGTTTTCTTGTTCATGATTTCTATAAAAAGGGGATGGATGATGAAAAATGGTGGCAGTGTTCAGGCTGCATTAGTCATTTTACATTGTTCATCATCCATTGACATAGTTGATTAAAGATTATGACCTGTGGCTTTTAGCAGACGTTGGTACGCCAATTGAGCATCCACGGTGGCATTAATGACATTAAGTTGTGCCTGAAGCAGAAAGCTATTAGCCTCCAGGAAGTCGGTAGAGCCAACGAGTCCATTGCGAAAACGGGATTCTGTCAGGCGATAATTTTCCTGCGCCTGTCCTACAGCGGTGCGGATAACATTTTGCTGTTCCAGTGCCAATTGGTAGTTGTTATAGGCCGTAACAACCTCACTGCGAATCTGATCGGTTTGTTGCTGCCCTTGTAAATCGGCCTGATCGATAGCCGTTTTAGCCGTGTTCAGCTTACCTTTTATGTTATAGAGCGAACCAATATTATAACTCAAGCCTAGCCCGACATTCCAGGCACTAATAAAGGAGCCTCCTTCGGGAATGATCCGGGCCGTTGGGTTAATGTAATTATACCCCAGCGACGCACCCAAATGCGGATACATAACGCTCTTCGTATTACGTAACATAGCCTCAGCCGAGTGCACACGAAGCACATTAGCCTGAACCTCAGGACGGCTTTGCAAAGCCTGCCCCATAAAGTTGCTTAGTGGTTCGGCCGTAGCTACCGGGTTGGTCAGTGTTGTGTCAACCGTAATAAGTTGATCTTCGGGCAACCCGAGCAACAGGTTGAAATTATAAAGAGCTGTTTGGCGTGCTTTCTCCACTTGCAGGCGGCTTAACTGTAGATTGTTGCGCTGTAGCTGAATTTTCAAAACTTCGTTGGCCGTTACAACGCCCTCTTTTTGCAAATTCTGAGCCTCCCGCTCCCGTTCGTCGAACTGTTTGATGTTCTGGTCGATGACACTTGTCGAACGAATCAGTTTGACGATGTTGTAATACGCGTCGGTAACGGTGTAAACCAGTTCAGACCGATTTCGCTGGGCATCGAGGTGACTGGCTTTGGCCAATAAACTCGCCGATAGTTCGGCTGATTTTTCGGCAAAGCCGCCAAATAGCTCCTTGCTGATCGTGGCGCCCCCAATCATCGCGTTGAATGCGCCTGCCGGAATCGACAGCAACGCCTTTCCATCGCTCCCCTGCCCAAAAGCGACCGGACCGGTCAAACTATAGCGTGAATAAGCCAGCGATGCGTTGGCTTGTGGTAAACTGCGATCCTTCGCTTCCTGCGAACGCGCTTCGGCCGCCAGCGTGCGCGAATCGGCCAGTTTAATACCCTTGTTATTTTGTAAGGCCCGTTGAACGGCCTGATCCAGGGGAAGCACAGATGGCGTTGGCTGGGCGTTTGTAAAGCCCAGACCCAGCAACCATAGACCAGCCCCGATTACGTATTTTTTCATTTTACTGATTGATTTCTAATCTTATCCAGGAGTGTGTTCATTATGCGTACTTCCTCGTCAGTTAAATGGCTGACAATCGACTCAAAATTCTTAAACTCAATAGCTACAGCCTCCACAAATCGATAGGATTCTTCGGTAAGCCGCAGGTTAACTTTCCGACGATTATGCTGATCTACTTCTCGAACGATCAGGTTTTTCGCCACCAGCCGATCCGTTAGCCGGGTCATGTCTGAGTTCAAATCCGTCATTTTTTCCTTCAACTCGCCAGCAGTCAAACTGTTAGGATAGACTTCTGAAAGACGTCGTAACGTGATATACTGTTGAACTGACAAATCAAACGGCGCTAGCTTTTGTCCAAAATGGTTAAAAATGTAGCCATCTGTTTGGTGCAGATTTTTAATAAGCCGGTAGTATTCATTTAGGTGTTGCGTTTCCATGTCAGTTAGGGCGTATCAAAGGTATAACCAATATTCGTTTAAACAAATTTCGTTTAAACAATAGAAAATTAGCAGAGATAGGCAATTTCAGTGAGTACTTAATTCATTAGCTTTTTATAATACAACAAAATCAAATTATAGGAATAATGCAATTATGCATTTGTATACCCTATAGAAAAATGCATATAGAAATAGTCAGTCGAGTAAGACTAGTTTTAATGGAATTTTAATAATTATCTGATTGTAGAGCGTTTAAAAACGTACGACCTAACTAACCCAATCATACTGCTTATTACATAAAAAAACGCCCCGATTAATTAGCAGGGCGTTTGAATAGGTTGCATCAGGTTTATTGTTGGCTTAATGTATCAAACAGCTTCTGGCTGTTTAAGCCGAAGGCTTATAATCTAACCTTCGACACAAACAGCCAGAAGCTGTTTGATACAAACCGATCAATTATACATTTGCGATTTTCACTGATGTCATGGTCAAGGAACCAGCAACGGCTACATCGTTGAAAAACGAAACCTCGTCCTTCTTCCCCTGCAAGCCCAGCGTATATAATAAAGGCAGATAATGCTCGGGCGTGGGAATGGCCAGACGCGCTTCAGGCCCTAGTTTATCGTAGGCAATCAACGAAGCATGGTCGCCATTGCAGATTAGTTTCTTAAATGTCGTGTTCATGTGTATTGCCCAATCAAGCCCATAAGCCGCGTTGAAACTCCCGGACGGCGGCAGCGAAATCATGCGCAGGTTATGCACCATGTTGCCGCTACCCAAAATCAGCACTCCTTTCCGGCGCAGCGCACTTAACTCTTTCGCCAGATTATAGTGGTACTGCCCATCCTTCGTATAGTCAATACTGAGTTGCAGAACCGGGATATTGGCTTGTGGATACATCTGCCGCACCACACTCCAGGTACCGTGGTCAAGTCCCCAATCGTGATCCATTCCCACTACAGTCGAATGAACCAGGCCAGCGGTTTCTTTTGCCAGTGAAGGGCTACCCTTGGCCGGATATTGCACGTCGAATAACGCTTGCGGAAATCCTCCGAAATCGTGAATGGTCTTTGGTGATTCCATTGCCGTAATCAACGTTCCCCGACTCAGCCAGTGGGCCGAAATAACCAGTACAGCTTTCGGGACGGGGATTTCACTGGCCAGTTTTTTCCAATAGTTACTAAACTCATTCGTTTCTATACCATTCATGGGCGACCCGTGCCCTACAAATAAAACGGGCATTTCCGGGCCCTGTTCAGGCAATTCGCTCGTGAACTGCTTGAAGCCAGGTAACATGGTTGTTCCTATCATGGCGGTTAAAAAGTCTTTACGTTTCATAGTCTTTTAGTAGTGATCAGCGTCGTTATCAGGCCAGCAACGTGGCTGCGTGATAGCGAAAATCAGCCAGTGAAGCGTTAATGATACGGGTGTGTGGTAGCATAGTCTCCAGTAGTTCGATCTGATGATGGACTGCGATCAGTTGTTCCCCTGGTGCTTCATCCGGGCAATCACGAATCCAAATTACCCGCTTACCTGTAACCACTTCACAGATAGCCTGTGCCGATTCGGCTTGTTCCTGTTCGCTTAGGGCGAGGACAACTATGTCGGCCTCCCAGGCACTTTCGCGTGCGCAGGTGGCGACCTCAATCATAGACAGCGGATTGTCATTTAGTAGGGATAGTCGAAGTGACGCACACCTTTCCGATTGTTTATCCATCAGCAGCAGAATGTACCCGGCACCAGCCAATTCGTGCGCAATGGCAGCTCCGGCAGTATTTCCGGCACCAAGGATAGCGATTGTCTTTGTCATGTGATTTACTGATTAAGAACAGAGCAAAGGTAGGGTGAAGGTGGGCTGAAAACCCTTGACCTGAAACAAGAAAAAACATTGACCTGGGTCAATGTTTTTTCAGATAATAAACTAAAAATCAATAACTTAACTATAAAACGTTACCCTGTTTGTTGAGATATTCGTTTCCGTATCCGGCTTAGTGTTTCAGGTTTCAGCCCTAAATATGAGGCTATCATGTGTTGCGGAACGCGCTGAAATAAGGTGGGGTATTGCTCTAATAAACTCAGATACCGCACTTCGCCCGTTCGGCTCATGATCAACTCCACTCGAGCCTGGGTGGCAACGAGGTTGTTTTGCTGTAAAATTCGGATGTAGCGTTCCATTTTAGGCACCTGATTCATGAGGGTTTCAGAGGCTGTTACACTCATCAATAATAACTCCGAATCTTCCAGCGCATCGATGTTATGGTTCGAGGGCGTCTGTGTCTGAAAACTCTGAATATCAGAAATCCAGTGATTTTCCATCGCAAATTGAAGAATATGCTCCTCCCCCGTATCATCGACCATATAGGAACGCAGGCACCCTTTATTTACAAAAGCCGTGTACTCGCACACATCACCAGCCTGTAGGAAATACTGCCGTCGCCGAAGTTTTTTCGGAATAAACTGCGTTTTGATGAACGCCTGCTCGTCCTTGCTCAGGATAACGTGCTGCTGAATATGCTGGAATAACAGATCGAACATGAGCGGCTTGGGGAATAAACAGGTAAAGATACGGGTTGTGTTGTTCTCCCAAGCCTTGGAATGTACTTCTGGATAGAAACAAAACTGCATGAAAAAAGACCCCATTGCTGAGGTCTTTTCTAGCAAAGTCAATTGATCAATTTACTTAATCTGTCCAACCATATCTTCCGGCTTCACCCATTCGTTAAACTCTTCTTCGGTCAAATAGCCAAGTTTTAGAGCGGTTTCCTTCAGGGTTGAGCCGTTCTTGTGGGCCGTCTGAGCAATTTCGGCAGCTTTGTAATAGCCGATTTTTGTATTCAGCGCCGTAACCAGCATCAGCGACGAATCGACGTGCTTCTTGATATTCGCTTCAATGGGTTCGATACCTTCTGCACATTTATCATTGAACGACACGCACACATCGCCGATGAGCCGGGCCGAATGCAGGAAGTTGAAAATCATGACGGGTTTGAACACGTTCAGTTCAAAATGGCCGCTCATACCACCAATATTGATGGCCACATCGTTGCCCATTACCTGCGCGGCTACCATCGTCATGGCTTCACACTGGGTTGGGTTTACTTTACCTGGCATGATTGACGAACCCGGCTCGTTGTCAGGAATATGCAATTCGCCGATGCCCGCCCGTGGTCCGCTCGACAACATCCGAATATCGTTACCGATTTTCATCAGGCTGGCGGCTACGGTTTTCAATGCACCGTGCGCTTCGACAATTGCATCGTGTGCGGCCAGCGCTTCGAACTTATTTTCGGCTGTTATGAACGGTAAGCCCGTTACGGTCGCAATATGTTTGGCTACGTTTTCCGAATAGTTGGGGGGCGTGTTGATCCCCGTACCAACGGCGGTTCCGCCCAATGCCAGCTCGCTCAGGTGAGCCAGCGAATTATTGATAGCACGTAGTCCGTGGTCGAGTTGCGAAACATAACCCGAAAACTCCTGGCCCACTGTTAAGGGCGTGGCATCCATGAAGTGCGTCCGGCCAATTTTAACGATATGCATAAACTGCTTCGCCTTGGCGGCCAGCGTGTCACGTAGTTTCGTAATACCCGGAATCGTTACGTCGAGCAGGATTTTATAGGCCGCAATGTGCATAGCCGTTGGGAACGTATCGTTCGATGACTGCGACTTGTTGACATCATCGTTTGGGTGTAAAAACTTCTTCTCATCGCTGAGTTGACCGCCCTGCAACACGTGTCCGCGATAGGCAACAACCTCGTTTACGTTCATGTTCGACTGCGTACCCGATCCGGTTTGCCATACGACAAGCGGAAATTGGTCGTCCAGTTTCCCGGCCAGAATTTCGTCGCAGGCCTGTCCGATGAGGTCGCTTTTTTCCTGCGACAATACGCCCGCATCGAGGTTGGTCAGTGCGGCTGCTTTCTTGAGGTACGCAAACGCCCGGATAATTTCGCGGGGCATTTTATTAATGTCCTGGGCAATTTTGAAATTTTCAATTGAACGCTGCGTCTGGGCGCCCCAGTAAACGTTAGCCGGGACTTGTACCAGGCCCATCGTATCTTTTTCGATGCGGTATTCCATAGGTGAAAGAGTGAAATAGCGAAAGAGCGAAGGATTGCCGAAGTTAACTAAATTCGCTTCGGCTGGAGCAGCATAGACCGCCTGACTTCACTCTTCCTGTTTTGACGGCAAAGGTAGGGCGAGGCTTGTGTTTTACCATACTTTTCTGTCGGTTTCCCAATAGCGACAAACAATAGAAGCGCAACTGGTCAAAACGATGCCCGGTCTGAATCAGCAAATTTCTGCAACATCAGGTAGGGAACCCATGACCATAAGCTTTAAAGGGTATACCTTCATACAGGACCAAACCAATCAGCTTATGGATCAGCGCATTATTAATCTCTTTGACGAATACACGCACAAACCACTAAAACGTGATGTATTTTTGAAAAAACTGGCAAACCTGACTGGCAGTATGGCTGCGGCCTTAACTGTATTGCCTCTACTGGAAGTCAATTATGCAAAAGCCGAAACAGTGCCGCAGCAGGACGACCGAATAAAGACCGAATCGGTCACGTTTCCAGGTGCCGACACCACCATGAAAGGCTATCTGGCTCGCCCGTCGGCCGCAGGCAAATACCCCGCCGTAGTAGTCATTCATGAAAACCGGGGATTAAATCCGCACATCGAAGACGTAACTCGTCGAATGGCATTAGCAGGTTTTGTAGCCCTCGCCCCCGATGCTCTCTCGGCAGCAGGTGGCACCCCTACTGACGAAACCCAGATGCGGGAGTTATTTGGCAAACTCGATGCCGAAAAAACTCGACAGAACTTTGAAAAAGCCCTTGATTACCTGAAAACCCATCCTGATAGCACAGGCAAAGTAGGTTGTGTAGGATTCTGCTGGGGTGGCGCTATGGCCAATCAGTTGGCCGTTCACTATCCTGACTTAAAAGCGGCTGTCCCCTTCTACGGTCGTCAGCCCGACGCAGCCGATGTACCCAAAATCAAAGCCGCCGTACAACTCCATTATGGCGGTCTGGATGAGCGCATCAATGCGGGTATCCCGTCTTATGAAGCTGAGCTCAAAAAAGCGGGCGTTCCTTACGAACTATACGTTTATGAGGGTGCTCAGCATGCGTTTAACAACGATACGGCACCAACCCGGTATAATGAAGCGGCTGCCAAATTGGCCTGGGAACGGACAACAAAGTTTTTAAAAGCTAAACTGGTATAAGTTATTTTAGAAGCCAGCAGTTCAATCCTACTAATAGAATATGTGGCTGTGCAATACCTAGGCAGTTTATATTATCTGAAACTTCGTTAACTTATTTAGAAAATAGTGGCGAAATCAGAAAATTATAGAATCATATGGGTTACTTTTCTTTTAGTTCGGCATTAATAGCGTAGAAACGAACTAATCACGACAATTTCAGCATCAACATGGCAAAATCTGCATTCTTCTTTCTCTCGATGATGGCTTTAGCCACGGCTTGTTCCAGCACGAAAACAGAATCGACTACATCGTCTACAACTGTAACCGATACAACCTCGATGATGAGTGACACAACCAAAATGGCTGGCGATTCAACGTCGACCATGACGACCGACACAACCAAGAAAGATTCGATCAAGTAGTCAATTTCTTTCTCGTTCAATAAACAAAGAAGACCCTCCTTTCGGGGGGTCTTCTTTGTTTATTGACTCTTCGTTTTTCTATATATAGACATCTACTTTTTGAGTAATGCTGCGGCCTTTTCATCGACTAGCCACACCAGTTCACCATCCAGAGGTTTAATTATCTGCGACGGGTATTTGTCCGGATTGTACTCACCTTCGAGTACTTCTTTCAGCGGTTCGGCTTTTTTAGGACCCGCTACCAGAAAGGCTATGCACGATGCCCGATTGGTAATAGGGGCTGTCAGGGTCAGGCGATACATATTTTGCTGTGTCAGAAAATACGCTTTCGTCCAGGCAGTTTCTTCGTGCACAACTTCTGTTCCGGGAAAAAGCGAGAGCGTATGGCCATCATCGCCCATGCCGAGTAGCACCAGATCGAAAGAAGGACCGCTGTCGCCGAAATACTCGTGCAGAATACGGTCATAATCAGCAGCCGCAACATCGGGCTCCAGATCTGTACGCCAAACGTGAATCTGCTCTTCGGGGGTGTACACATGCCCCAACAAGGTGTCATAAGCCATGCCCGCATTATTTTGCTCATCGTCAATGGGCACGTAACGCTCATCGCCCCAGAAAACGTGCAGTTGTAGCCACGGAATCTGGTCAACATAAGGAGCCTTAGCCAGTAATTCGTGAAGGGCTTTTGGCGTACTTCCCCCCGACAATGCGATCGTGAATCTGTCCTGTTTTTTCAGAACTTCTTTGATACGCTTTGTAATAAAGTCGGCCGCAGCTTTTGCCAGATCAGCCGGATTCTTTTTTATGATGACTTGCATAAACTCATTTCAGTGTAGTGCCATATCTTTAAGATATGGCACTACTGGTTCACAAAATCCTCACGCATGGGTGTAAACACATCGACCAGCACACCGGCTTCTTCGCAAACAGCCCCGTGCCATATATTCGGTGGAATGTAATACGCATCGCCCGCCCGTACAACCCTGATTTCGTCGGCAATAGTGATTGAAAATGCACCACTTGCCACATAACTCATTTGCGTATGATAATGGCTGTGAGCCGCACCGATACCACCCGTTTCGAAGGCGACCTTCACCATCATCAGGTTGGTATCGTAGGTCATGATCTTACGTTTCACACCTTCGGCAACCTGCTCCCACGGCAGGCTTTCATCATCAACAAAAAGAGTAGCAAGTTGGGTCGACATTGGGAGTTTGGTTTATGGTATTATGTATTTGGTTTACGGTTGGCTGACGCGCCAGCCAACCGTAAACCGTACACCGAATACATATGTTACTTCATCATCCAGTGAAAGCCATCCTTCTCAACCAGTTGCATGGCGGCATCCGGGCCCCATGAACCGGGGACATAGTTCGGAAAATCCACGGTATTGGCTTCCCAGGCTTCCAGAATTGGGGTAACTACCTTCCAGGCAGCTTCCACCTGATCGGCCCGCATAAAAAGGGTAGCATCTCCGGTCATCACATCCAGCAGGAGTGTTTCGTAGGCTTCCGGTTCCTGCCCCTCATAAGCATCTTTGTAGCTGAAAACCATCTCCACCGGGTCAATGGCCAGCGTTTGACCAGGCCGTTTCGCCTGGAAGCGCAACCGAATATCCATCGCAGGTTGGATGCCGATAGTTAATTGGTTCGAAAGCCAGTTTTCGGTGGCTTCGTCGGGGAAAGCGTAATTTGGTGCTGGCTTAAACTGAATATTGATAACCGTTGCTTTTTCGGGCAGCGACTTACCGGTACGCAGGTAAAACGGCACATCCTCCCACCGCCAGTTATCAACAAAAAGTTTAACGGCGGCAAAGGTCTCCGTTGTCGAATCAGGTTTAACACCCTCCTCTTCCCGGTAACCCGGAATAGTTTTGCCGTCTTTTTCACCCGGGCCATATTGCCCACGAACGGCCACGTCTTTCACCTGCTCGGGTTTAATCCGGCGAATGGCATTCAGCACATCTACCTTTTTGTTACGGACTTCGTTGGCATCGAACGAAATAGGGGCTTCGGTCGCCACCATGCACAGCATCTGAAGCAGGTGATTCTGTATCATGTCGCGCAACGCACCCGATCCTTCATAATAGCCTCCGCGTCCTTCGAGTCCAACCGTTTCAGAAGCGGTTATCTGCACGAATTCAATGTATCGGCGATTCCAGATCGGTTCGAACAAGGAGTTAGCGAATCGAAGCGCCAGAATATTCTGTACGGTTTCTTTTCCTAAATAATGGTCGATTCGGTAAATCTGCTCTTCGGCAAACAAGCCGCCGAGCAAGCCATTCAGCTCCTGAGCTGTTTTCAAATCATGCCCAAATGGTTTTTCGACCACAATCCGCACACGTCCTTTATCGCAACAAAGGGGTAATTTGCCAAGATTTGTCGCAATGCCCGGCACTAATTGAGGGGCCACGGCTAAATAAAAGACGACGTTGGCATGTCCTCCCCATTCGCCTTCCTTAGCCGCAACGAAATCGGTGAGCTTTGTATAAGCACCCGCATCGCCCGCATCCATTTGCAGATACGTGATAGTAGTCGAAAACGACGCCCAGGTGTCATCAGGCCCGTTTTTCCGGCGAGAAAACGACTGGACACCATCGAGTAAACGCTCCCGAAACGATTCATCTGTATACGGGCTTCTGCCTAGCCCAACCACAGCAAAGTGGTCCGATAAATAGTTATCAAGGTACAAATTATAAAGCGCAGGAGTCAATTTGCGCAGGTTCAGATCACCGCTTCCACCAAAGATAAACAGGATCGTAGCTGGTGGACGCTGATTAGTAGCTGGAATCATAGTCGCTTTTATGGACGGGCTGCAAATTACCGCCAGTCTGTTTTCCGAACAAGTTTACTCCATTAAGGTTTCATCTTGGGCAACCTTTCTGCTACTTTTGGCCCTTGTTTTTACTTCCTATCATTTACGTATGAAAATTGCCATAGGTTCCGATCACGCTGGTTTCCTTTACAAAGAAGCGATCAAACAATTCCTCACAGGCCTCGGACATGAGGTTATTGATAAAGGCACGTATGCCGAAACGCCCTCCGTCGACTATCCGGTTTATATCCGACCAGTAGCCGAAGCTGTTGCGGCTGGCGAAGTTGAGCGGGGTGTTGTTCTGGGCGGTTCAGGCAATGGCGAAGCCATGATGTCTAACCGGATCAAGGGCGTGCGCTGCGGTCTTTGCTGGAATGAAGAGTCGGCTCGCCTGACCCGCCAGCATAACGATGCCAATGTCATCTCGCTCGGCGAACGGATGATGAGTGAAGAAACGGCCCTCAAGCTAGTTCAAATCTGGCTCGATACGCCGTTTGAAGGTGGCCGACATCAGAGTCGAATTCAGCAGTTGGATCAATAGGTATTGGTTATTAGTTGATTAGTTAAGTGGTTAATTAGTTAGTAAAAGCCTCGCAACCAATTAACTAATCAACCATTTGACCACTTAACTAATAACCAATGACTATTCTCTGGAAATACCTTAAGCCTTACCGCTGGCTGGCAATGCTTGCATTAGCACTGGCAGGTATCGCCCAGATACTGGCACTGGTTGACCCCATCATTTTTGGTAAGCTTATCGACGAATATGCCACAAATCCCGGCCAGAAAACTGACTCGGAGAAAATTCGGGGTGTATTGTATCTATTAGGCGTAGCCGTTGGGGTGGCTATTCTTTCGAACATAACCAAAGCCTTTCAGGAGTACTTTACCCGGCTGGTCGTCCAGAAATTTGGTACCGACATTTTTAACGATGGCCTTAAACAAACGCTTCGGCTGTCGTATGAGGAATTTGGCGATCAAAGTAGTGGCGTCACGCTGTCCATTCTTCAAAAAGTCCGTACCGATACCGAGAAGTTTATCAACGCGTTTGTTAATATCCTGTTTTCGTCGCTCGTCGGTATCGGTTTTCTCGTTTGGTATGCCGTTACAAAACACTGGGCCCTTGTTCCGGT
The DNA here is from genome assembly GCF_002831565.1 of Spirosoma pollinicola. Classification (NCBI taxonomy): domain Bacteria; kingdom Pseudomonadati; phylum Bacteroidota; class Cytophagia; order Cytophagales; family Cytophagaceae; genus Spirosoma; species Spirosoma pollinicola. The sequence continues at coordinate 43,011 of NZ_CP025096.1, forward strand.
CTTTCTAATTGGTGTATTGCTTCTAGGCGGTCTAACGGGTTTGTTGAGTGCCCAAATCAAAACGACGCAACGCTCCATAAACCGTGAAACAGCCCTCCTGTCGGGCGTTATCACTGAATCGCTGCGCAATATCGAACTGATCAAAAGTCTGGGCCTGACCTTTCCTGAAATCCGTCGCCTGAAAGTCCAGACGGGCCGCATCTTTGATTTAGAGATGTTCAAAGTAAAGCGGGTTCGACTGTTGTCTTTCTGGCAAAGTACCACCCTTAACATCCTGAAACAGTCGGTACTTTTTACTTTACTCTGGCTCATTTTCCGAAATATCCTCAGCACGGGCGAGTTGATTTCCATGCAGTTTATTTCGGTAGCTATTTTTAATCCGCTTCAGGAATTAGGCAATATTATTCTGGCCTATCGTGAAGCCGAAGCAGGCTTGCACAGCTTCGACCAGTTGATGCAGAAACCCATCGAACGGAATCCGGAATCGCCCGTTGTGGTTGGCCCATTGGAACGCTTACGATTCGGTGATGTAGTTTTCAGGCATATGGGAGCCAATCAGAATGCTATTGATGGTGTTTCGTTCGACGCCGAACTGGGAGACACGATTGCCTTTGTGGGTCCATCTGGCTCAGGAAAATCCACGATGGTGAAACTGCTGGTGGGGTTGTACCGGCCCGTTGACGGTGAGATCTATTACAACGACATCTCTACCAAAGACATTCGCTTTAATCCAATGCGTCGGCAAATTGGTTTCGTTACGCAGGATACACACCTGTTTGCCGGAACCATCCGCGAGAACCTGTTATTTGTGAAGCCCGACGCTACTGAAGCCGAAATGCTCGACGCGCTGGATAAAGCCGCCTGCGATCACCTGCTGGCTCGCTCGGCCAATGGGCTCGATACGCAAATTGGCGAAGGTGGTCTTAAAATGTCGGGAGGAGAAAAACAACGGCTATCCATTGCCCGCGCCCTGGTCAGGCACCCACGTCTGTTGATTTTCGATGAAGCCACGTCGGCCCTCGATTCACTCACCGAAGAAGAAATCACGGATACCGTTCGAAGCGTATCGGCCCTGAACGAACAAATTACCATTTTGATTGCCCATCGGCTCTCAACCATTCTTCACGCCAACACTATCTTTGTTCTGGAAAGAGGCAAGATCGTTGAAATGGGTAGTCATGATGTGTTGGTTGCGAAAAAGGGTCTATATTATGCCATGTGGCGACAGCAAATCGGTGAACGCAGAACAGCGACCGTTGGGGCCTAATCACAGTCTGCCCTCACCCAGAAGTCCCTTATGAACAAACGTAGTCGGCAGGTTAGTTACTTTCTGTCCAGCCAGTACTTTTCTGATGGTCTGCGAACCACGCTATCGATCCTGCTGCCCTCCTTATTGCTATCGCAATTTGGTCAGCTTCAGGCAGGGATGGCTATGTCGCTGGGGGCGTTGAACGTTAGCCTGAGCGACGCACCCGGCCCGGTTATGCACCGAAGAAATGGTATGGTAATCAGCGCTTTGATTAGTTTTACGGTAACGTTTGTGACGGGTTTCGCCCGAATGAACGAGTACACGCTGGGTGCCGAGATCTTACTTTTCAGCTTTTTCTTTTCCATGTTTGCCATCTATGGCAGTCGGGCAACGTCTGTTGGAACGGCGGCCTTGCTGATCATGATTTTGATGATCGACCGCCCAATGGATGCCCGGGCAGTTATTCACGAAAGTGCGCTGGTACTGTCGGGGAGTGTTTGGTACAGTGTTATCAGTTTACTGGTGTCACGTCTGCAACCCTACCGACTGGCGCAGCAGGCCCTGGGGCAGTGCATCCATGAGATTGCTAAACTCATGGCTATTAAAGCTGATTTTTATGATCTCAAGACCCAGTTAGATGATGACTACCGACACCTGATTGCGCAACAGGTCGATGTGAGCGAAAAGCAGGACGCCGTTCGGGAAGTGCTGTTTAAAAGTCGGCGCTTCGTGGCTGAAACAACCCGAACAGGCCGGTTACTGCTACTTACATTTGTCGATGTGGTCGATTTGTATGAGCAGATCATTGCCATGTATTATGACTACTCCGACATTCGGGAGCGCTTTGGCAAGTCGGGCATACTCGACCAAATTGCCCGATCTATACGCCGTTTGTCGGTCGAGCTTGACCACATTGGTCTGGCTATTCAGTTGCCTGTTCCGTTTCACACACCTATTGACATATCGCCAAGGCTAGACGAGTTAAAACAGCATATCGACGCGCTAGGCGATGAAGACGGCAGTACATTGGTGCTTAAAAAAGTGCTGGTCAGTTTGCGCACGATAAGCCAGCGAGTAACCGCCTTGCAAAATAATCTTGCCAGCCCCAGTGTTAATCCCGTCGATGACGACGACATGGAATATGGTCGTTTTGTTACACATCAGGAAATTGAGTTCAAATCATTTCTGGATAACCTGACGTTTAGTTCGGCTACCTTTCGGTATTCGTTACGGGTAGCTATTGCCATGTTGCTCGGGTATGTTATCACCAAACTTCTCCCCTACGGTCATCATAGCTACTGGGTTTTACTCACGATTTCGGTCATTCTCAAACCGGCCTTTAGCCTTACCAAACAGCGAAACATCGAACGGATCATGGGTACACTGGCCGGTGGTCTTATTGGTGTACTAATCCTGACGTATATTCCCAACAAAAATGTGCAGTTTGGCTTTATGGTCTTGTTTATGCTGGGAACGTACAGCGCCCAGCGCATCAATTATATCATGATGGTCATTTGTGTAACGCCCTTTGTGCTGATTCTCTTCAGCTTTCTGGGAGTCAGTTATTTAGGTGTAGCCGAAGAGCGTTTTTTCGATACGCTTCTGGGTGGTGTAATTGCGTTAATAGCGGGCTATTTACTTTTTCCCCAATGGGAATCCGATCAGTTGGCCAAACCGTTGCGGGCAATTCTACACGCCAATATACGCTACATGCAGCTCTTGCTGGATAGTTTGTCTGGCCGACGTATTAACCTGGTTGAGTACAAACTGGCCCGAAAAGAAGTGTATGTTACATCCGCGAATTTGTCGGCGGCTTTTGATCGAATGATATCTGAGCCCAAGCACAAACAGCGGAATGAGAAACTCATTTATGAATTTGTGGTGCTGAACCATATTTTGTCGGCCAATGTAGCGACCATTACATCTGCTCAACTTACACAGGAGCCAACGGTTTATCCGACAGCATTCGTTCGACCTGTAAAACGGGCACTGTTTACGTTAACCGAAAGCCTTCGTCGGCTCGACAAATCAACAAAGAAACCTGTGCCGGAGAGCACGGTACAGGCATCCATTACAACGTCCGGCAGTCCAATTCATACAGACCCCCTGTTGAGTGAACAATTGAATTTTATTCAACAGGTTAGCAGCGATATTGGTAAGCTGGTGGAGCGGGTTGATAAATAAAAAAGTCCCCGGTAGTTTGACTACGGGGGACTTCTCTGGTTTGTTGTAGGTAAAACGCCAGCGTATAGCAAAATGTTTCATGCTTGAAAAATAGTTATATAGTTTTTCAACTTATGTGATATTATTTATGAGTAGTCGATTTCAAAAAAACATATACATATTTTCCTATGCCCTACTTAGTTCTTGACCTCGAAATGACTGGCCCTGAGCCAGACTATAATGAGATAATTCAGATTGGTGCCGTGCTGTTCGACGATAGCTGGGTTGAGCGCGGACGTTACCTAACGAACGTCTATCCTGAAAATAAGGACGCCTTTTCATCTTCTTCCGAGAAAATCCACAATCTGTCGCTGGCCGAGTTGGAAGATGCGCCCATGATTTACGACGTATTGCCCGAACTGGAAGAATGGATTTGTACCCAGCTTGGCCTTCGGGTTCCCAAAGGTCAATTAGACCGAACGCCGTTTTTACGCGATGTAATTATTTGTGGGCAAAGCGTCATCAATGACATTAACTTTTTGAAGGAAGCTTACCGCTATGAGAAATTGAAGTGGCCTTACTCCCGCGTATTGCTCGATTTGCACACATTGGGCTATTTTACATTCAAAGTCCTGAAAGCCAACGGGCGAAAAACACCCGATCGACTAAGCCTCACGGCGATTGCCAGTTACTTTGGCTTTGCCCGCGAAGATGGATTTCATAATGCGCTGGAAGATGCCGTTTTAACAGCGCAGTGCCTCAAAGAAGTGTTTAAATTAGCCGACGTAATGAAAATAACAGGATAAACCCATGCAGATTCGGTTTACGGTTGAAGTAGTACTGGCTATGTTCATTATTAACGTCGGTTTTTTTTCGGCTGGTCTGCTTTGGCTTCAGTCGCATAATCGGCAAGCCAACCGATTTCTGGCAGGGCTAATGACAGCTATCTCGTTCTGGCAAATCGACGGGTTCTTCAGAGTATCGGGTCTGTATGGCCAGAATGCAAATCTTTATTTTCTGCCTATCTTTTACTCATTTTCCTTTGGCCCGCTTATTTATTTTTACGTTAAAAGCCTAACAAACAGCAGCTTTCGTTTTACAAAAAAACATTGGCTTCACTTCCTCCCGGTTGCCGTTCAGGCGCTGGGTTATGTGTTCCTTTCGTTTAAATCCTATGAGTTTCGGAACTGGTTCTGGGCCAACGTTCATTATCCAACCACCTATCGTGTTGAGTTCGACGGCACCTGGCTTTCGTTACTCGTGTACTTACTCTTATCGCTAAGGCTGTTGCAGAAATACAGTCGATATGTTCAGGAGAATTTCTCCGAAACCAGCCGATTAACCTTGCGCTGGCTACGCGTGCTGTTACTTATTCTGGCCGTTATCTGCGGCCAGTGGGCAGTCGAGCTTGTTCTCCGCGATATTTTTCACACCTTCTATCAATATGATTATTCGTACTGGCTGCTCGGCTTTTTTCTGATCGCGCTGGGTGCGGCCGGTTTACAACAAGGCAATTTAGCCAACGTCCAGTTTCAGCCTGAACCGGTTTCGGATACGCCCGCCAACCCGGCAAAAACGATAATCGACGTCAATCCGGACTACGTTGAACGAGTTCGTCAATCCATGATAATCCATAAACTTTACCTTAACCCAACCTTAACACTTACGGAACTGGCACAACACGTAGCGCTGAACCCGAAAGTTGTTTCGCAGGTCATCAATGCGGGTATCGGCAAGTCATTTAACGACTTTGTGAACGATTACCGGGTCGACGAAGTAAAGCAACGGCTTCGTACAAACGACATGGCCCGGTTAACCTTACTGGGCATCGCTCTTGAATCGGGTTTTAATTCAAAGACAACCTTCAATCGAATTTTCCGTCAGCACACTGGTCAATCACCCAGTGAATTTGCTGGGCTCGACTAAGCCCAAATCATCCGTTGGGCCGTCCCATTCCGGATTTGGGGCGATTTGCCCCTGTCACCACCCCATCTTTGCATCGTTCAAACGAATTAAACGGTTTACCGATGCGCACGCTCATTCTCCTCACGACCTGTATGCTACTGGCAACAGTCGCTACCACTCAAGCCCAGAACCAGCCTAAAGAGGCTACTGCCTGGTCAGATAAAAGGCGCCTGCTTCCCGACAAGCTCCGTTCGCTTCCTGTCGGACTAACGCTCTGGCATACCAACAATCCCTGTGTTCCAGTATTGGAAAGTGACACATACGTTTGGAAACATTCGACAATGATTCGTGCCGAGGCAGGTGATCTTGACCTGGTAGAAGCCGGTAGTTTTATCTGGTACGACTCGACCGGCTGGCACCCGAATATGCAGTATGATGCTCAGTTATTTGCCGAAAAATTCAACTGTCCCGGCGGCAAATTAAAAAGCGGCAAGGTGTACACCTTCGACAAAAACTGGCGGTTCGGCAAGAAACTTTACGGGGGCGATGCCCTCTGGTACATCATTGCCCGAGACAAAACGGGTAAGCTCTATAAAGGCTACGGCCTCATTGAAACCGAAGGCAAAACCAGCTTATAATCATTAATCAACTCAAACCGATCAAGCCAAATGAAAACGCTTCCTATTTTCGCATGTATTCTTATGTTGGTCACAGCAACAGGCACGCTGGCACAAAACCAACCCATCACCATTGACGCCAACGCCAGCCAGCTTTCCTGGACGGGTTATGCCGAAGTTGGTTCGTGGGCACCGACTGGCACCATACATTTACTAAAAGGACAGTTAACACGAGTCGGCAGTCAAATCAATAGCGCCACGATTACAATGGACATGACGACGATTCAGCATGAAAATGATCGCCTGCAAGCGCACCTCCGGGACGAAGCCTTTTTTGACGTTATCCACTTCCCAACGGCAACATTCGCTTTGCGCTCGCTGACGGGCACAACCGCTACAGGGCAGCTCACCGTAAAAGGGGTCACCAGGTCTATCTCGTTTCCCGTGGTTGTGAGTGAGGAGAATAATGGGCTTCGACTTAAAGGGAGGGCACTCATTGACCGCACCCAGTTTGGTATTCGCTACAACTCAACCAGCTTCTTCGCTGACCTGGGTGATCAGGCCATAAAGAATGAGTTTTCCCTTTCATTCGACCTGATAACCAAGCCAATTATGAAAGCAGCCAGGCAACGCACGGCCCGATAAACCAGGAATAGTTTTTTATCAGGCAAGGGCGCCCGGCGCTGTTACGATCAGGTTAGAGGACTTGCGTTTGCGTCGTTCATGCCAGATAATCAGAATGGCAGCTCCTAGAAACGCGAACAATACGCTTACCCATACCATGATACCAAGGCGGGGGAGCGGTTCACTATCGCCCACAATAATCAGCCCTGCCCAGTTATTGGGCAGTTGATTGACTCCCTCGGCTGTTTTAAGCCAATCCTGTTTGGCGCGTTGCAGGGCAATATCTTTCGAAAAGCCCTGGTCTAAATAGCTATAAAAGAGATCGGTCAGTTGATATGTGGCTACATTCTGGACACTCCAAAGTGTTGTCAGTACGCTGGGCACACCTAAAGCCGCAAAGCCTCGCGCCAGACTAAAAATACCCTCTCCCCGCTGATTGGCCCCAATGCCGGTTTTGCAAGCGGCCAACACCACCAGTTGCGCATTGGGTAGTGCCTCATTGCTCAAGTCCGAGAGTTGAAGGGTAGAATCGGCGAAGTACAGTTTGGGTTCTTGATCGGTGCTATCGGCGGTAGCGTGTGTGAACAGATGTATAATTCTCGCATTAGCCGCTTTTGACAGAAACGCCTGACGTGTGGCAGCATTGTGGGTTAGTAAGGTAGAATTAGTAAACCGGCTGGCAATAGGTACCAAGGCATTATCGGAACCCGGCAAAACGACCTGTTTGAGCGAAGGTGAAAAATCTACCGGGGCTATTCCTAAAAAATCAATCACATGAAAACCGGCTGTTTGAACCGATTTTTTCTCATTTTTCAGCAACAACCCAACCGAGTAAACATAACTGAACGCATAGTCATTCATGGCGTAATCTGGTCTGGTAGCTGACCGGCTCAATGCATCGAATGGAACAAAAAAGCCATCGGGAGAAACCACTACCCGCCCCTCTGGCAACGACATTGGGCCCAGCAACTGCTGATACAACCCATTACTAAGCGACAGGAATCGAGCCACATCGTTGCGTTTGCTCATGGCCGTTGGGTTTGATAACAAATTACCAAATTGACGAAGCAACTGGTTGTAGGTCTTGATAGACTGCTTTTTCAGTAGGATTTTTCCGTCCGTAACACCCATCAGGTATAAAGCACTGTCGCCGACAAAATAGGTAATGAGCGAACCTGACTGTTTTTTCAGGTATTGCTGTACATCAGCGAGTGATGTCGTTGAGTTATCGTATTTATATTGATAATAGGCTGGATTTGACGCTTCCAGTTTTTTCAGAAATGTGGTCAGGCTATCCTGTTTGGCAAAGAGAAGAATACGGGCAGCATTATAAGCTGAACTATTTCCGGGCTCAATACTGGCGAGTTTACTTTGCTGATTATTAACTGATTGCTGCAATAGTTGCTCCTGCGCTACCTGCTCATTCGTAAGCTTATGCTGTGCACCAAGTTCATTGATCTTATCGGCCAGCATAACGGCCCGACTTTTCTCCAAAAAACGAAATGCCTGTTTTGCATCACCCAGTCGATAACAGGTTTCGATTGCCCGTTCGTACATACCCCGGGTTTTCTGCCGCCAGAATAGTTTCGATTGGTCTCCTGTATGTTCCCACCGCATAAAATCAACCATCTGATCAGCAACTTTGTAGGTGTCGAGGGCGGCTTTTAACCGGTTGCTGTCACTGTTTGTTGCTTTTGCATAGTCGAGCCAGGTGTCGGCTTTGTCCTGAATTAGGGTAAAAACATATTCCTTGTATGCAGATGAGCGAATACTGCTAATAGATGGCAAATTATCAATTTTCAACCCATTAAAACCTCCAAAGATAGCACTAAACCCACGTTGATACGTTTTCAAGGCTTGCACAAGATTCTTTTTTCGCCAATAAACTGCCCCTAAATTATTGAATGCCCTCGCAGTAATGTAGGGTGCCTGACTAAATAGAATTGCCTGAGTTAATACAGTTTCTGCTGCGTCATACTGCCTTAACTCATACAGAAAATAGCCAAAGTCAGTACTATTTGTCGCAATACCGAGACTATCATTTAGTTGTCTACTAAGCGAAATAGCTTTCTGAAAGTAATGAATGCCTTGCTGGGCTTTTGCCTCCGCTTTGCATACATAGGCGAGAGTGACGTAATAGAGAGACAAATCGTATACTAACTCCTGATTATGTTCAGCTATGTATATAGCCCGTTCAAGATCGGGTCTGGTTTCACGCGTGTGCCCTAATTCACGTAGTGCTTTAGCTTTTTCGAAAAGGCCATTCGCAACAGCTCTGTCACTATGAACAGATTCTCCAATTCTAATCGCCTGTTCTGCGTGTATTAAAGCTTTTTCATAGTCGCCCGATTGATATAAGCCGAACGCTAATGTACTATGCATGTAAGAAACCCAACGGCTGTCTGGCCTGTCTCGGCAAGCTACAATACCCTGCTCCAGATACCTGCGAGCTGATATAAAGTCACCATTATCCTGATAAGAAATACCCAGGCGATGATAAGCCTTTGCCAAAATCTCTGGATTCAGAACAGAGGCATAGTTTGGGTACAATCGAATTACCTTTTTCAGTAATTGAATAGCTTCTGGCCAGTGTTTATTCTGTGCTACTAGTTTTGCCAACTCAATATGGAGGTTTACATACAAAGAATCAGGCGGCACACGGTTTTGCTCCCATTGCTTAAGCAGGTGTGGAAGTTTCTTTATTTTTTGATCATTCGATTCGTTTAATACTTCTTTACATAACGACGCAAGCTCAAACCGGTTCATGGCTTGAGCTTGTAAAAAAGAAGTGCGAATAAGTGACAAAATTACAAAACCGAGCCACAAACATAATCGGTACTCATACCTTGATATAGTTACCATGCCGAACTCCGTTTTGCAGTTTACGACGATGTTTTACGTTTAATTTACGCATCACTTGTTTCTTCCCGTCCGCATATCCTTTATGTAAAATACTGGCCACCAACCCTGTAATGTAAGCAGTAGCATATGAAGTACCCGGTCTGGGCTGGAATTTCGGTGCAGAGAACGTGTGATCATCAATTACAAAGGGAGGACTAGGGTGTCCATTTGCAACAACGCCTACATCAACAAACTGATTTGAATAACATTCACCAATTTTCATATTCGTAATCCTGACCTTCCCGTCGGCATCGCTTTTTCTTCTGGTACAACTTATAGTTGTTACGGTTATCACACGATTTTTAGTCTTGTCTCTGCTGTAACAGGCGGGTAAGTTTAGGGGTGCATTCTGACCAAGTGGCGGTGTGTTTCCTGAAGCATTTTTTATGTACTGGCCTGCATTACCGGCAGCAGCAACCACCCATATGTCATCTTTTTTCAGCGCATTCATTATCGTTTTCAATAATGAAATGCTTTTCCCCGGATTAATTCTAAAACTAAAACTAGCGTTAATTATGCGGGCTTTATTGACTCGGGCGTATTCTAATCCACATAAAATATCATATAACTCGCAAACGCCGGTATCGTTAGCCGTTTTAACAGGTAGCAATTCAACATCCTTACACGAGTTCATAATTATTGCACTGATGCGGGTGCCATGCAGTTCAGGGTGACCATCCTCTACGTTTGGTGTGTCATCTACAAAATTCCAACCTGTTGAATAATCACTGCAAGTCTCTCCTCGACTATATTTTTCGCCCTCTTCACTTGATTGTACCAGTAGCCCTGTGTCTAATACAGCTACTTTAATTGGACAAATGGATTTATACGTTGCCAAAACGGTAGTAGAACTTCCTCTTTCTTTTTGAACTTCAAGTGGATTGAGCTGCTTAAAATCTCTCAATAAATCTGTAGAAAGCACAGGTCGATTGAGACCGTAAGCATTTGAGTAGCCTTCACTACTGCCTCGTCCTCCAGTTGGGCCAGGGTGAATTTGTCCAACGATATTACTACCAATGCTAGTTCTTACGTCCAGTTCGACAAAGTTCGCCATACCACGTAAATCCTTACCTGCAAGCGCCCTAAGTAAGACAAACGTTCGGGCATCGGGCCCACAGTTATTTCTTCTAGCAACAGTGACAGTAAACGAATGTCCCTCTTTCTCTAATACGTAATTTTCGTTAACTATTAGAAAGTCAAGCGACTGATGTACATCGCTCATAACTATATATTCTTCCGGAATCTTAATCAGACCATCCTGAACAATAAATTTCTTCCTGAAAAGATTTTCGGTTACTTGAGCGTCAACGCAACAGACGTCGGCCAGATTTTCGGGCACAAACGGTACATCAAAATAGGAAGTTGATTGTGGTGTGGGATCAGAGACATTCATGCTTGTTAAGTGGGTTAACTGTTGTGAAACTAGTCTGAGCTTTTTATAATTTTCTCTGCTTCGCTTTTCCCTTCCAAGTTCTTGGTAATCACCTCATCAAGCAACTTTTTGGCGTTCTCTTTATCCATCGGTCGTCCGCGCTTGATAAGCACTAGGCTTTCGTAAAATAAACCGGGGTTGCTGATGAGGTCTGTTTGTTGGCTAAGGCGGTGAAACAGGCTAATAGCTTGGTCGTAATTACCCTGACGCAGGGAAACAATACCGGCTAATTTTAACGCGCTATCATCATCGGGCTTACGTGTCAACACGTCCTGAAAGATGCCGTCGGCCTCGGCAAGCTTACCCTCATTGAAGAGCCCAACGCCCAGTTTCACACTGTCAACAGCTGGTGAGCCGGACGTGCCACCGTCCATTGTTGTTGGCAATTGCATGAAATGCTGAGTCACGTACTCGTCAGTCAAACGGGTTGCCATAACAGCGGAATCAGTTGGACGGAAGAAGGTCCAGCCAAGACCCAACAGGAGGACAATGCTGGCGGCAGCGGCCCAACGCATTGGCGAACTCCAGAATGGTACTGAAACGATGTTTCGATGCAGGGCATCCAGTTCAGCCTTGCGTTGTTCGAGGGCTTGTTCCCTCGCCACTTGTTTTGTCAGTGTGTAGAACGCCAGTGCTTCGGTTAAAGCGGGATTGGTGCGCAGCTCGGCCTCAAAACGTGTTCGTTCGTCGGGTGCAAGCTGGCCGGTTACATAATTTTCGATAATCTCCAGATCAGTGTTCATAGTATGTCGCGGAAACGTTCGCGTAATTTTTCCAAACAGCGTAAACGGCTTGTTTTAGCCACAGCCGCCGAATTATAGCCCATTGCCTGTGCAATTTCGTCGTCAGAATACCCTTCTCCCCAGGACAAGATCATGGCGCGACATTTCTCACCCAAATCGTTCAAATGCCGATGCAGCTTTTCTACATCGCTTTCGGCAATGAGTTTCTGCACCACCGAGCGCGCTTCGTCGGGCAGTTGCATCAGCGAATCATCAAGCGAAAAGGCATCGTGGACACTACTACGCTTAGTCGTCTTTTTACGAATTTCGTCAACACATTTATTCGAAAATATTTGATAGATGTACGTTTTAAGTTCCGATCGGCCCTCAAAACGATCGCTGCTAATGCTCTCGAACACGGTAAGGATCGTATCAGAATAAACACTGGCGCATTCATCGTCGGAGAGACGATGCTTGCGAGTGCCATCAGCTATAAAATAGTGGTATTTCTCGTAGAGTTTATTCTCGTAAAGCCGTCGCTCTGAGCCGCCAGCTCGGATACCGGCCATCAACTCAGCGTCGGAGAGCTGTCGGGAAGGAAGTCGCATAGAATAGAGGGGGATTATGCGGCCTCAAGATAAGTAAATTCAACTGATTGATTTAACGATTCCAGTGATTGGAGTAACCCTATTACGAAAACATGAAGGGGCGGGGGCTAAAACATAACACAAAGACAATCAAGGCAATCCAGCCCAACACCTGCCGCTTACTATCCAATGGTTCCTCCAGTTCTGTTTCGGGATGGTAAATACCCAAGAACCGACCAAGCACAAAGGCAAACGCCAGAAAACCCTGATACCCCTCGATGTCGGGACGCGCCCACGATAACACCAATTGCGCGGCAACCACACTCAGTGTGACGATCAGGGAAGTCATGCGATTTTCGCTTATGCGCGAAAAAGCCAGGTACAGGACACCCATATACAGGCCAAATTTGCCTAGTGCCGAGAAAAATGCTTCGTCGGTTTGCACCGCAAAATCGCTCGGCTTGAACAGGCCCAATCCAGCATAAAACGCAAACAGGGTAAACAACACAGGTGATACCAAACGAAAGCGTTTATAGCCAATGAGGGCATACATAATATGACCACCATCCAGTTGCCCGATGGGAATGAGGTTCAGGGAGGTAAAAAACAACGCCAGATACCCTGCCAGCAGGTATGGGTAGTGAATCATTTCATACGCGTGTGGCAAGCGGGCGGGATCGGCAACATGGTTCTTGAAAAAGTTGAACAATATATTATCGCCCAGCCCCATAGCGGCCCCTTCCGGCAAATGCTGGTAAGCATGTTTGCCATAGTCGAGTCCCCACTTCTTGTACTCAGGGTGAATGGTAAAGATGAATTCGGGCGGGGGTAAATGTGTGAAGCCGTACCACAGTACAACCAGGGCAAGGGCAAAACCAGCCAGGGGTCCGGCAATACCGATGTCGAAGTATTTCCGGCGACTGTTGATAAAATCCTGAATCCGGATAAAAGCCCCCAGCGTGCCAATGCTTTGACCAATACCAATCCAGAGCGGAATATAATAGGGCAACGTAACCCGAACATGATTGGCCCTGGCGGTAAAATAATGGCCAAATTCATGGACGGTCAGAATGGCCAGAAAGGGTACCGAAAAATTAAATCCAGCCACAAACTCATCCCAGCCGAGGGTTACCATGCCGTCAATTGGAATAAACAACCGGCCAAACATCCACTCGGCTCCGGCCATTGTGGTTGTAACGAGGGTAATTAAAAAAAGACCTCCATGCAGGAGGTAGGTGCGGGTACTTTTATTCATAAAGCAGGAAAGAGGTATGACATTTAATGCATAATGGAGAATGTAGAGTGTATAATGTGTTGCTTTCGTGGCCAGCTATAGTATACATTCTACACTATTCATTCTCCATTAATATCATACATCCTTTAAGTGGTCTAGTATTGTTAATGGGGGCTGAACATGTATAGCCTGAATACCTAACCCGGCAGCGGCTTTGATGTTCGCGGCATTATCGTCTAAAAAAGCGGTTTCTCCGGCAATTAGCCCGGCATCAGCCAGAACGTGCTGATAAATTTCGGGGGAGGGTTTCATCATCTGAACAGCATACGAATAATATACCTTCTCAAAAATTTCCTCCAATGTCGGCTGATTCATGCCTTTCAGCACATCATTTACCCTCCGAATATGAATAGGACTGGTATTGCTCAGCAGGAACACTCGGTACTTCGTTGTAAGCTCCTTAACACGCTCAAGCCGTTCGACAGGCAAGTCGAGCAGAATGGTATTCCAGGCAGTATCAATCACTTCATCAGCCCAGCCATCCGGTGCATCGTTTCTGGTTTTTACCAATTGCCGAACATGGCTGCGAAAGGCTTCATCATCAATAAGACCAGTTTCGTACTGACCCACAATGTCGTGCTGCATCCAGAGGTCGCGCACCTCATCTTCAGGGAGGTTAGCCAACATGGCGAAGTTCCGAATGGGGGCCGTCAGGTCTATCGGGATGATCACATCGCCGAGGTCGAAAATAATGTTTTTGAGGGTTGTTGTGTTGAGCGTAGACTCCATTTGCAGATTCCGTTCAGGTCTTATGTGAACCGGAAGCCAAAGATAGGGTTTGATTTGCAGACAAACGGAGAAAGAGAATAGCAAAGTTACGTGAAGACGACACTAACTTAATTCGCCTGACTGTTCAACTCGCTCAAACAGTTTTTGAGTTCATCCAGGTACCGGCCATACAAGCGGTGAATGTACCACCTGAGCATGAAATAAGTAGCGAGTACCGTACCAAGAGCCAGCACGAGTGAGATAACCAGAAAGGGCAAACCAGGATGCTCTGGCAACACCGAAAATGCAGGATCACTTCGATCATTAGTAGTACCCATGTAGATGCCCAGAATGGCACCTATTATCGCACCTAATGGTATCGCGCTCATACAATAGCGATAGTAAGCGCTTACAAATCGATCAACAATAGCCGCGACTTCCTGTATATAGTTTCGAACAGAGCCGGTTGCCTGATTCAGTCGGGCGGTCAGCCGACGGTATTGCCAGGTAAAGGCAACCACCTGAACAACACTAATAACAACTAAACCCAGGCCCGCCCACCGAAAAATAGTTGAAGACCAGACCGCCATCAAAAAGGACAGTACAAGAACAATCACTAACGCGAAAATAACTTCCCAGAGCATGTTTCTAAGAATTCGTTCAATGGCCGAACGAGACCGCTTCCGAAGCATTGTTTCGAGGTCAGATCCCGACTTGTCAGCAACTTGTTCAAATTGAGCCTGATAGAATACCTTGAATTCGTCGAGTTCCATCTTTAATTCTGTTGTACCGTTTGTTTCAATTGCTGCTTGATACGACTCATTTTAACACCCACGTAATTAGGGGTTATACCCAACAATTGCCCAATGGCGGCATAGTCGTAATCATCCAGGTAGAGCAGCACAAGTGCCTTATCTATTTTATCCAGTTGCCCAATCGCGGCATATAGCGCAGCAAATTGTGTTTCTGCAAACTCATCATCGAAGTCAGGGGGTTGTAAAACTGCGTCAAGACCGTCCTGAGACGGTTTTCGTTTTTCGCGACGGAAATGAGAAATGGCCGTATTTAAGCCAATCTGATAGAGCCAGGTTGAAAAGGCAGCCTCTTGACGGAAATTACGATTCGCCTTCCAGGCGTTTAGCAGAATTTCCTGAAACAGGTCTTGGCGATCTTCCGGTCTATCAGCATAGAGGTGACAAACTTTATGGATGATTTTCTGATGCTGGCCGATCTGGCGAACAAACTCCTGCTCTGACAACATAAAAAACGATAGCAAGGTCTAAAGTTGCTTAGATTAGGGCATTTTGCCTACTCAAACTAGCCAGTAACTGCTGCCGTAGCCGATCTTCACTGCGAATGGGGTTGGTTGGCAGTGCTGTTACACCTCTGGTCACCCACTCGTTAATTTGCTCGGTCGATTCTCCCTGGGCACGGGCCAGTGCTGCCCAAAACAAATAACTGTAGGCTGACGGAAATTCATCGGGAGAGGGTTTGATTTTCGACCAGTTCATCAACGCCAGTTTCACATCTCGATCAATATAGGCGTAGGCAAAGGCCAGTTCTTTCCAGACCTCAATTTTCATCAGGCTTGGCTGATCATCGAGCAAATCTTCCGCTTTTCTGAGATGATCAAACGCATTCGTCATCTCTTGCCGATCGAGGTAACGATAATAGGCCATGATATGGGCAAATAGTTGCAACGATGACTCCGGCTCTTTCGTTAACAGGGCTATTTGTTCCTGATTTAGGGTCGCGTAGGGCTGTCCTGACTGGCTATGTACCAGCAACTCAAGCGTTGCCTGTTCTACCGCAGCCGGATGTCCACCACCCATAAGGCGCATGAACCGGGCGCGATCTGTAAAGAATGGACCCGTCCGACCAGGAATGGTTGTTGCCAGAAAAAACATGCTCGAAAACACACCAAAAATCAAGCTAGAACAAACGGCTATACGCGCCACGGCCGACGAATCGGGTGTTAGCGCATTGGCACCTACATACCCTAACCAAAGCGTTAATGCACCCATTAGTAAACTAATAAGCGGACCAGCAGCCACAATAGCCGCAAACTTTTTCCGAAGGAAATTATCCGTTCGAATGGGCACCGTTCCCGATACTCCCCCATAGAGCCCGGCATCCCGATTGAGGTACCATTGTACTTGATCAGTATCGGGATGCCTACGAATTCCCAATGGCCCGACAACCAGTATGTAAAACCGAAAGTTAAGCGCCAGCCCCGTAAGCAGGTGACCTAATTCATGCACCAATAAAGCAGCCCAGGCGGCCACCAGGACGCTCGCCAGCTTTATGGCATCTTCCCAGCCATTACTGGCGTAGGCTATGTTTTTCAGGACAGCCTCGGAAAAGGCGTGTTGTACTACCCATACACCTCCATAACCGAGAGTTGCTCCGGCAATGGCCACTAACATCATTCGAAATATGTTCTTCTTTTTCATACGGCTCAGGCGCCAAAGGTTCTCCAGTAGACTAGAACAATAGCCACCATAACTAACAAATGGGTAATAAGCCAGGCCCGCTGCCAGCGTGGTCGATGGTCCCAGGGTACAGTTTGATCGAAGGGGTCGAAAATCAGGGCGACTCCCAGATTGGCAGCTGCATCATCATAGGAACCGGTCAGAAAGAAATAGAGACAAAGCAGAACGAACGCTCCATACATCGCGCGATTTATTTTAATGGAGCGGGGGTTATTTTGGGTAGATGGATTAACAGAGCGCATCGTATTAGCTGGTTTTTAGCTTATTAGTCGCTATCGTACCCTAAATATTACAAAGTGACGAAGTTTTTTTAGTGACCCTGTCCAAGCTACAGGCACCCCCCAGCAATAAGGTATTTGAGCGATGAGAAAAAGATAAGGTTAGATTTGCAGACAAACGGTGATATGATAAAGCTTGATTACAAAAAAAGCCGCTGGGACTCTCCCAGCGGCTTTTTCTATAAATATATAATCCAGTCTACTATTCCACCACAACACCCATATCACAGAATTTATCAATACGTTGATTGATGCGTTCCTGTGGGTCAATGGCGTTTAGTTCGGCAATGGTGTTCAGGATAACTTCTTTCAGATGATTGGCCATCGCCTGATGGTCGTTGTGAGCGCCCCCAATAGGCTCTTCCACAATTTCATCTACCAGTTTATTCAGCTTCATATCACGGGCGGTCAGCTTCATGGCTTCGGCCGCCTGCTCTTTGAAATCCCAGCTTCGCCAGAGAATGGTCGAACAGTTTTCGGGCGAGATAACCGAATACCAGGTATTTTCCAGCATCATGACTTTATCGCCAATCGCAATACCCAACGCTCCGCCCGATGCTCCTTCGCCAATGACGATACAGATAACGGGAACTGTGAGCATGAACATCTCTTTCAAATTGCGGGCAATGGCTTCACCCTGCCCCCGCTCTTCGGCTTCCAGACCCGGAAAGGCCCCCGGCGTGTCAATCAGGGTAACAATGGGTATGTTGAACTTCTCTGCCAGTTTCATCAGGCGAAGAGCTTTTCGGTAGCCCTCGGGATTAGGCATCCCGAAGTTCCGGTGCTGACGCTGCTTGGTATTCCGGCCTTTTTGCTGCCCAATGATCATGACCGTTTGGCCCGGTTCGCCAGGGTGGCCAATTTCGCAGAAACCACCCACCATAGCCGGATCATCGCGAACGGTACGGTCACCGTGTAGTTCGATAAACTGATCGCACATAAGCGAAATGTAATCGAGCGTGTAGGGCCGGTCCGGGTGGCGCGACAATTGCACACGCTGCCAACGGGTAAGGTTCTGAAAAATCTCCCGGCGCAGCCTGTCAATACTCTGCTCCAGCACTTTTACCGCTTCACTAACATCGATATTGCTGGTCTGAGCTAATTTCTTTGTCTCTTCCAGCCGCGCTTCGAGGTCGGCAATGGGTTTTTCAAAATCGAGGTAGGTTCTCATAAAAAAAGGGAGATAGGAGGAAGGGGAATAAAGGGAAAAGCGGTTTTAAACCCATTCTCCCTTTCCTCCCTTTCGTCCCTTTACTCCTTAAAGTTCATAGCTTTCGCCTTTCTTTGGAATAATCACCTGTGGATAACCTTCTTCGGCCAGTGTGGCTTTGAATGATTCCATGCTTTCATATTCGCCGTGAACCAGAAAAATATTTTTGAGCGATTCGGGCGATTGCATACCCACAAAATTAATCAAATCATTGCGGTCGCCGTGACCGCTGAATACGTCAATCTTTTCAATGTTGGCCAGCACCTGATGGTCAGTTCCCTTGATGCTCAGCGTTTGCTGTCCGTTCAGCAATCGCCAGCCGAGCGTTCCTTCAGCACAGTAGCCGATAATCAGAATGGTGGCGTATGGATTGCTGATATTTTCGGCCACGTGGTATTCAACCCGCCCGCCCTGTACCATGCCCGACGATGAGATAATAATACACGGCTCGCCAAAATTCGAAACGGCTTTACTGGCTTTTGACGATTCCAAAAACTGAAAATTCTGAAAATCGAATAAGGCTTCGTTCTCCTTGAAAAACTCCCTTGCCTCTGTACTCAGCATTTTTATGTGCTGAGAATAGATTTTGGAGCTCTCAAACGCCATCGGACTGTCCGAGAAAACCCGAATTGGCGGAAAATTCCGTTCGGTATACAGTCGGTTAAGGGTATAAAGAAGTGCCTGTGTCCGCCCAACGCTGAAGGACGGAATGATGAGCCGTCCCGGTATGTCGATACAAGTCCGCTGAATAATATCGGCCAGCGCGTCTTCGGGAGACATCAGGTTCTCGTGGAGACGATTGCCGTAGGTGCTTTCGCAAACGAGGTAATCGACTTGTGGAACGGTTGCCGGATCAACTAAAAGCGGGTAATTTTTGCGGCCAATGTCACCCGAGAAGCAGATACTTTTCCGTTCGCCATTTTCCATCACATTGATAACGATGTGCGCTGCACCCAGCAAGTGACCTGCCGGAATAAACGTCACATCGACGCCATCGGCCACTTTAAACTTCCGGTTGAAGCCAATGGGCACCACATTTTCCATCGCTTCACGAACCTGTCTGTCTAGAAACAGGTCTTTCTGCATTTGAGACTGCCGGTCTCTTACCCGCTGCTTTTTACTGGCGTTCAGCTCATTGATACGCTTCTGATTCAAGGAAGCTGCATCTTTGAGCAGCACATTGGTCAGCGCGAACGTTGGTTCAGTACACAAAATCTGGCCTTCGTATCCTTCACGAAACAGATTAGGCAAATTGCCCGAGTGATCCACGTGGGCGTGAGTCAGTAATACCAGATTGATGCTTGAGGCCTCAAACGGAAAATATCCCGGATGAGTAACGGCGGGGGTCGTTTGACCGTTAGAACTGGAACGCTCCAGATCGGAACCACAGTCAATCAGGATGCGGTAATCATCCTCCAGTTCCAGCAGATACATACTGCCGGTTACCTGCCGGGCCGCCCCCAGAAATGATAATTTCATGCTTGCAACTTTAACTATTCGGTGTCGTTTATTCGATGTCTTGAGGTAGGTGCTTCTAAAGCAAGTTGGGTGGCGCAAACTTCGTAAGTTTGCAAAAGTACGAAATACCCGTTGAATCGCCTAACTGTTACTGAATGCACTTTTTCTCCCATTTTCCAGCTTCTCTGTCTATTTTTTCTGTCGTCTGTTTTCTTACCTTATCAGCCTCGACACCGGCCCTTTCGCAGGCCCAACCATCTGCCGATTCGCTTGCTATTCAGCAACTAATCAGGCAGGTAGACGAATTTCAGGCGGGCCCGGCAACCCGCTATGGAACAGTCTCTTTGTCGGTTCGACGGGTGCGGGATGGCGAAGAATTTATTGGTTACAATGCGCGAATGAGTCTGCCTTCGGCCTCCACACTCAAATTAATTACCACCGCTACGGCCCTGGCTGTTCTTGGGCCAAACTATACCTACACGACTACGCTCGAATACGATGGCGCGATCAAAGACAGCGTATTAACCGGAAATCTATACATTCGGGGCACAGGCGACCCCTCGCTGGGTAGCTGGCGATTCCCGAATTACTACGACCTCCCATCGCTCCTTACCAGCTGGTCCGGTGCCGTTCGGGCTGCGGGTATCCGCCGAATTCAGGGAGCTGTTATTGGCGATGCCAGTTTGTATGATGACCTCACTACCCCCGAAACCTGGCCGTTTGGCGATTTGGGCAACTATTACGGGGCCAGTCTCAGTGCACTGAATGTGAATGAAAATCTGTATCGGGTATTTTTCCGACCGGGTAAATCGGTCGGTACTCCTGCAAGCGTACTTCGTACAGACCCGCTACTCCCCTACCTGAGCTTTCGCAACACAGTCACGACCGACGCAGCCAATACCGGCGATCAGGTAAATATTCTGGGCGCACCATTTATGAACCAGCAGTGGCTAACGGGCAAAGTCCCTATGGGTGAGCCTGCCAATGAGTTCAGCGTAAAAGGGGCAATGCCCGATCCGGCTTATTTTTCGGCCTACGCCCTTCAGAATCAACTTATACAGGATAGCATATCGATCAGCAACGCACCAACGTCGATAGGCGGAGGCTTGTCTGCAACGATTGTCACAACAGGTAAACGTACGATGCTGAATCAGCATAAATCGCCCTTATTAACGGAACTGGTTCAGCAAACGAATTTCCAGAGTATCAATCTATACGCCGAGGCTCTATTGAGAGCAACAGCGTTGACCCTCAATAAATCCGTCCGGTCAACAAGCACCAGCATTGACGCATTGATCGCGTTTTGGAAAAGCAAAGGTGTCGCACTGGATGGCTTTCGGATTCGGGATGGCAGCGGCCTATCGACCGTAGGGGCTCTTACGGCCGACAACATGACGGGAATACTAAGCGCGATGGGCCAAGATAAATCATTCCCGCAATTCTATGAGACGATACCCATTATCGGGCAAAGCGGGACGGTGAAAAGCCTGGCCCGAGGAACAGCCGCAGCTGGCAACATTCGGGCTAAAAGTGGGTCTATTGAAGGCGTCCGGGCCTATGCCGGCTACTTTACAGCGAAGGATGGCGAACAAATGAGCTTCTGCGTGCTTGTGAACAAGTTCACCCCCGGTCAAAACCGCGCCGTTACTAAAGAACTGGAAAAGATATTTGTCGGATTGGTGGGATTGAGCGGGAAGTAACGCGGGCTTACACCCGCGTCACGTTACTCATCTTCCAAATGCTCACAAACAGTGACGACATTGAACCAATACTGGCCAATGGCTTTGGTCACTTCGCTGAGCCGCTGAAAAGTTGGCGGCTTGGTAATAAAGCTATTGGCCCCGTTGAAATAAGAAGTTTCGATATCATCTTTTGCATCGGAAGTCGTCAACACCACAATTGGAATATGACGAAAATCGTCATTCGCTTTAATTTCCCGGAGAGCCTCCCGGCCATCTTTGCGGGGCATATTTAAATCCAGTAATATTAATTCGGGCAACGTGTGAGCTGCCCCGGAATACCGCCCTTCATACCGGAGAAAATCCAGCAGATCTTCGCCATCTTCGGCGAACGAAATACGGCTGGATGGATAATGTTGATGAAATGCCTCCCGAGTGAGGTAACGGTCGTCTTCGTCGTCGTCAACCAGCAGGATATGAATAGGTTTCTGAAGTTGGTCGGTCATACTGTTGTTGTGATTGGCTTTCTGGTAAAACGACTACAAACGTGGTGCCCTTATTGGGTTGGCTACGGGCCGTAATGTAGCCGTGGTGATACATGACAACTCGCTTGCAAATAGCTAGTCCAATACCGGTACCTGCAAAAGCGCTTTTGCCATGTAATCGTTGAAAAACTTTAAATATATGGTCTACGTATTTCTCATCAAACCCAATTCCGTTGTCTTCAATAGTGATCTCAACATATTGTCTTTCGGGTACTAACCCTATGTAATTTTCCCCGGTAACTGTCTGTACATCAATACGAAGCAACGGTTGAACACCCGGACGAATAAACTTAAGGGCATTGGAAATCAAGTTATTAAACAAATGATCTATCTGGCTTGGAATGCCTTCAATAACCGGCAAACTGTTTACCTCAACATGAACATCCAGCCCTTTGATGCGCAGTTCCTGATCATCCAGAATGCGCTGTACAATATCGTTCAGCTGTACAGATCTAAAATCTTCCCGATGACTGGAAATACGAGAAAAATTCAACAAGTCCTTGATGAGTTTGGACATTCGCTCGGCTGAGTTCGAAATTTTGCTCATAAACAGCAGGCTATCCGAGTCGAACAAGTTACCATAGCGATCGGTAATCAGGTTTGAGAAAGACTGAATCTTACGCAATGGCTCCTGTAAATCGTGGCTGGCTACAAAGGCAAAGCGTTCGAGTTCTTCATTGGAGGCTTCTAACTGACGAATTTGTCCTCGCAGTTGTGAGTCGTAGGCTCGCAGTTGATCTTCTGTCTGCTGGCGGTGGGTCAGTTCCTTTTCCAGTAATCGGTACAAAATCAGAAGTGCTAGAAACGTCAGTAGCGACAGGGCGGAAATAATAATAAGTGTATTCCGAAATGAGCGACCCGCCTGCCGATCCCGAACATCCATTAACGTTTGTTCCGTTTCGATCATCAAGGCCACATGTGCCCTCAGTAAATCCATTCGGCGTTTGCTCTCAGCACTAATTGCGGTATTCTTCAAATCAGATGCTTTTACGCGAATACGTTCTTTAGTTATTGATAGCTTGTCGTTGACTAACTTTTCAAGGAGAATGCGCCGTCGTATTTGAATCCGGTTATCAGTAGTTAGAATTCTCAATTTTCTAATTTCATCCGGCAACTGGTGAATCGCGGTGTAATAGGGCTCAAGATATGTTTTATCATTGGTAATGACGTAGCCTCGTGAACTGGTTTCGACGTCTTTTGCATATGACAATATATTATCAAGTACTCTGATTACTTCGTATGTGTGCCGAACCTGTTTCGTGTCATCACCATATTGGATGTAGCTATAAAACGATATAGTAAAGCCTGAACCAATCAACACCATAGCCATAATGAAACCCAGCGATATACGCTGGTTCATTAGCGAGGAGCCAATAAGATTCATTTTTTTCATAACGTCAGGCAGGCAATCTGCAACAAATAGTGAAAACGGCCAAAATCGTCAACTACTATTTATAACGTTTCAACCACTAAATTATGGTTCGTATAGATACAAACATCGGCTGCGATGTGCAGACTCTCGCGAACCATTTCTTCGGACGAAAGGCCAGCGGCATGTTTCTTCAGCGCTAATGCCGCAGATTGAGCATACATACCACCCGAACCAATAGCCGCTACATCGGCATCGGGCTCAATAACATCGCCCGTACCTGAAACCAGAAGCAGATCATCTTTCGATGCCACAATCAGCATCGCTTCAAGTTTGCGTAGATAGCGATCTGTGCGCCAGTCCTTTGCCAGTTCGATAGCCGCCCGTTTGAGGTTACCACCATAGGCATTTAATTTCTCTTCAAAGCGCTCGATTAGCGTGAAAGCATCGGCGGTCGAACCGGCAAATCCGGCCAGTACTTTTCCGCCCATCAGAACGCGGACTTTACGAACATTACTCTTGGCGATAGTATTTCCCATTGTCGCCTGTCCATCGGCACCGAGCGATACATGGCCATTATGTCGAATACCAACGACTGTAGTTGCGTGAATTGTGGGTTGCATGAATGTTAATTTATTGGCTAGTATAACACCCTGAGGGGGGATAAGGGTTCAGGGGTTTTGGTATTCGGGTTACGGTATTCGGTTGGCTGACGCATGAATTGGCTTGCGCCAGCCAACCGAATACCGTACTCCGAATATCATATAAACCTTATTACCCTTCCGCAAACGGGATTGGCCTGTTGACGCTCTCTTCGAGGGAGATAAACGTTTCGGTACGCTGGATACCGCTTACTTTCTGAATTTTATCGTGTAGTACTTCGCGCAGATGCTGTGTATCGCGACAAACGATTTTGGCAAAAATGCTGTAAATTCCGGTAGTGTAATGAACATTCACAACCTCGGGAATTTTCTCCAGTTGCCTGGAAACCTCCTCGTACAATGAACTCTTATCCAGATAGATGCCCAGAAAGGCACTGATATCCCAACCAAGTTTTGCATGGTCGATCACCAACTGCGACCCGCGCACAATACCCATCTGTTTTAACTTGTTCATCCGAACATGAACGGTCCCCCCTGATACAAATATTCGTTTACCGATTTCGGTATAAGCCATGTTTGCATCCTGCATCAGTAAACTCAATATTTTCAGATCAGTATTATCAATTTCTAAATTTTTCTCGGTCATTTCAACGCTATTTTTGATGAGTGTTAACAAAATTAGCCATATTTTGAATGGTTTGTAAATTTTAGGAAATTTTTATACAAAATTTGCAACAAACAGCCCTTATCTACTATCTTTGTATTGTCAAGTTGATCGAGCGGGGTCACACGCCGGTCTTCTTGATTTTTTTCCTCACACTGTAGGATGTCGAAATTGGCAGACGTGCCCTCCTGTCTCGGGGGTGGTGATAAAGGATAAACGCAGCATAATGCCGCCTGCAAAGGCGACTGGGGTTGACCACCAGAGTTGTACTGTAGCTAACTGCACCGTGGGTGGTTCGAGTCCCCCTCCTACAGCATTTTGACCGCTTCAAGTGGTCGCCGGTTCGCCGGAAACGATTTTAGTTTGTTGATGAAGTGTAATTGAACACGCCGGCTCCCCGATGAGTCCGGCGTTTGTTTTTTTTAGGCGATTCGAGTGTAGAACACGTTCATCCATTTTTTAACAAAATTCCTTTTTGACAGGATGAAAACAATCACAATTTGCCTGTAGGGCTGTAATCCTGCCTGAAAATAAACCAGAGCCAGCAATCGCTCTCCGTTCGTACCTAGCTCAAACGCGGACTTTTTTGCCTATTTTTGCGGTTTATTTACAAAAGAATGCTCCGTCGTAACGACGACCTTATATTCCAACGTGAAACATATCCGCAATTTTTGCATTATCGCCCATATTGACCACGGCAAGAGTACCCTGGCCGACCGATTACTTGAATTCACCAAAACCGTTGGTTCCCGCGATATGCAGGCCCAACTGCTCGACGATATGGATCTGGAGCGCGAACGTGGCATCACGATCAAGAGCCATGCGATCCAGATGGACTACGTATACCAGGGTGAAACCTATACACTAAATCTGATCGATACGCCAGGCCACGTAGATTTTAGTTACGAGGTGTCGCGCTCGATTGCGGCTTGCGAAGGGGCACTACTGTTGGTCGATGCATCGCAGGGAACTGAAGCACAGACGATCTCAAATTTATATCTGGCCCTCAACAACGACCTTGTTATCATTCCTGTCCTGAACAAAATCGACCTGCCGGGTGCCAGGCCCGAAGAGATCAAGGACGAAATGGTGGACCTGCTTGGCTGCACACGCGAAGACATCATTCCGGCTTCGGGTAAAGAGGGTATCGGTGTTCCCGAAATTCTGGCCGCCATTGTGGAGCGTATTCCTGCCCCAAAAGGCGAGCCCTCCGGTCCGTTGCAAGCCCTGATCTTCGATTCGCACTTTAACTCATATCGGGGTATTGAAGTTATTTTCCGGGTTAAGAATGGCCGTATTCGCAAGGGCGACAAGGTGAAGTTCATGAACACCGGCAAAGAATACACCGCCGATGAGGTAGGAACGCTCGGCCTGGTTCAGGTACCAAAAAATGTGATCGAGTGTGGCGATGTGGGATATCTGATTTCGGGTATTAAAGTGGCCAAAGAAGTAAAAGTTGGCGATACCGTAACAACGATCGACAACCCCGCCAGCGTGGCTATTCAGGGTTTCTCGGAAGTGAAACCAATGGTATTTGCGGGTATTTATCCGGTAGAAACCAGCGAATTCGAAGACCTCCGCGATGCAATGGAAAAGTTGCAGCTCAATGATGCAGCCCTCGTATGGGAACCCGAAACGTCGGCGGCTCTGGGCTTTGGTTTCCGGTGCGGCTTTCTGGGTATGCTCCATATGGAAATTGTTCAGGAACGCCTTGAGCGCGAATTCGACATGACCGTCATTACCACGGTACCATCGGTGCGTTTCGAGGTAATGACGACTAAGGGTGAAGAACTTCAGGTATCGGCTCCTGCCGAAATGCCCGACCCAAACCTGATCGACTATATTGAGGAACCGTTTATCCGGGCGCAGATCATTACAAAGGCGGAATATGTGGGTGGTATTATGGGACTTTGCATGGATAAGCGGAGTTTACTTAAAAATCAGGTTTACCTGACCGCCGACCGTGTTGAACTTCAGTTCGAGATGCCCCTGGCCGAAGTGGTGTTCGACTTTTTCGATAAACTCAAGACGATCTCACGCGGCTATGCCTCTCTGGATTATGAATTCATGGACAACCGCGAATCGGACATGGTGAAGCTCGATGTGATGCTCAACGGCGATAAGATCGATGCGCTCTCCGCTATTGTTCACCGCTCGAAGTCATATGAATGGGGAAAGAAGCTATGCGAAAAACTCCGCGAGTTAATACCCCGTCAACAGTTCGAGATTGCGATTCAGGCGGCCATTGGCCAGAAAATTATTGCCCGCGAAACCCTAAGCGCCCTTCGTAAAGACGTATTGGCCAAATGTTACGGTGGTGATATTTCGCGGAAACGCAAACTGCTCGACAAACAGAAGAAAGGTAAGAAACGAATGCGCCAAGTCGGTAATGTCGAGATACCGCAGGAAGCCTTTATGGCAGTTTTGAAGATAAATTAACCAAGAAGGCCAGTTCGAAACGGACTGGCCTTCTTGGTTAATCAAAAATGACTTTGGTCATCAAAGACAGAATTTCTACGACCAATCAGGTTCACGGTTTTAGGAATAGTTACGTGAATTTTGACGTTTCGATTACTTCTGGTACTGTTCGTCGCTAACCTTTTCCAGCCAATCAACTACTTTCCCGTTCAGGTTTTCCTGCATGGCGATGTGGGTCATGCCGGTGGTGGGAGTCGCCCCGTGCCAATGCTTCTCGTTGGGCTCGAACCAAACCACATCGCCCGGATGAATGGCCTCAATCGGTCCACCCTCGCGTTGCACCCAGCCATAACCAGCAGTAACGAGCAACGTTTGCCCCAGCGGATGAGTATGCCAGGCCGTTCGGGCACCGGGTTCGAACGTAACGCTCGCTGCGGCTGCCCGTCTGGCTTCATTAGCCGCAAATAAAGGGTCAATGCGCACCGCGCCGGTAAACCAGTCTTCCGGTCCTTTGCCCGATGGCTGTGAACCAATTCTTGTGATTTCCATGCTAAATACCAATTTGAAAAAATAGGACGAATATGTCAATGTTGATCTACTGAAATAATCGTTGAGTAAACGTGGTCAGGTACGCCCGCCAGTTCGCCCAGGTATGCCCGCCTTCCGTTTCTATAAATTCATACTTCAGGCCAATGGCATCCGCTTTTTTGCGGAAATCCTGAATGCCTGCCAGCAGAATACCAAAATCGTCTTTACCAACAGCCATCCAGTACAGCTTGTAGCCATTATCCTTCTGCTTTTTCAGTTTAGCATCCAGGTTTTGATAGGCTGGTGATTCGGGGTGATCCTCCGGCTTGTTGTTAAGGGCTGGTGAAAACAAGCCCATGTAATCGAAGGTGTTAGGGTAGTTTTGGGAGATGTAGCAGGAATGATAGCCGCCCATCGACAACCCGGCAATCGCTCGTCCGGCTTTTGTTTTTTGCGTACGATAACTACCCTCAACAAACTTCATGATATCCCCAAACGTCTCTTCAAATTTACCGTCCATTGTCTGCGGCAGCATAAAGGTTGGTTTGGGAAATCCGGTACTGCCCTCGCCGGGTGCCGCTTCCTGCGCTATATTGCCGTTGGTCATAACCACAATCATAGGTTTGGCTTTTCCAGTAGCAATCAGGTTGTCAAGAATCTCGGACGTTCGACCTAAACCCATCCAGGCGTCTTCGTCACCCCCAATACCATGCAGCAGATACAATACCGGGTACGTTGCTTTAATGCTCTCATAACCCGGTGGGGTATAAACCGTTAGCCTGCGTGTCATCCGATTACCGGGCGACTCGTACCAACGCCGGGTGATTGAGCCGTGAGGCACTTTATTTACGTTATAAATATCACCTTTCGTACCGCCAACGATGAAGAAATTAGCCACCGAGGCTACATCGCGAATCACAAAGGCATTGCTGGGGTCGTTAGTTTTCAGGCCATCCACTGAGAAGGAATAGGTGTAAAGTTCGGATGGTAGAACATCTGTCGTAAAAGACCACACCCCGCTATCGCCTTTTGCCATAGCCTTCGAAACGGTCGTAAATCCCTGAGACGGCATCCATTGCCCGGTGATATGAACCTCTTTCGCATTTGGGGCCAGCAAGCGAAATGTGACTCGATTATCTGCATGAATCTCTGGAGAAACAAGCTGTGGTGCTCTGGAAAGTGACTGTTGGGCGTTGCTCACGGTAGCGAACAGGCCAATCAACAGTAGCAGTAAATACGTCCCTTTCATTATGTCTGTTTATTATTGTCGCGTTGTGCGACAATAATAAACAGACATAATGACTTTGCCAAATAGTGAATGGTATTTGTCCTTATTTTTGCACTATGAGTGTTCAACTTATTGCAGATTACGACCTACCCGAAGGACATGGGTATCATCCCGGTTTGGCGTTGGATACCGTCATTTTTGGGTTTCATCAAAATCAGCTAAAGATTCTGCTACTTACCTACTACCAGTCCGATCTGTTTGCCCTACCGGGCGGGTTTATTCGGGAAGGGGAAGATTTAAATCAGGCGGCCCGGCGGGTACTCTTCGAGCGGACAGGTCTGACCGATATCTACCTCGACCAATTCTATACGTTCGGTGATCAGATGCGGCATGATACAACGCCCATACGGGCCATTATGACCTCAAAAGGCATACCCATAACCGAGCAGCACTGGGCGTTAAAGCGGTTTGTTACGGTTGGCTACTATGCGCTGGTCGACTTCACAAAAGCGGTCCCCAACACCGATGGCCTGGCCGATAGCTGCGCCTGGTACGACTTTGACGCCATGCCCCCGCTAATGCTCGACCACCAGACGATTGTGGCGAAGGCACTGGAAACGCTGCGTGCAAACCTCGACCACAAGCTGATCGGGTTGAACCTGCTGCCGGAGACCTTCACAATGGCAGATTTACAGCAACTATACGAAACCATCTTAAGTCGCCCCTTAAACCGATCAAGCTTTCAGCGAACGATGCTCAATTCTGGTATGCTGACGCGCATCGAGAAGAAATTTAGCGGTGGAGCGCACAAAGCCCCGTATCTGTATCGGTTCGCACTAACAACTGAAGGGTCTAATGAAACGGAAGATAGCGGAGCCGAAGAAGCCCAATAAGCACTCAGTCAAGGTTACAAAGACTTAACAACTTTGGCGGGAATTCCTGCCACTACGGTATTGGGCGGTACATCCCGACTCACTACCGCACCAGCGGCTACAATTGAGTTTTCGCCGATGGTAACTCCCGGCAAAATGGTTGCTCCCGCGCCAATCCAGGCGTTACGTTTGATCACAATCGGGCGAGGAATCAGGGTGGTTCGGTCAGTCGGGTCGAGCGGATGGTTTTCGGAGGTTAGATTGACTCTGGGACCAATCTGAACCTCGTCCTCAATGGTGATGCCGCCAATGTCCAGAAACGAGCAGGCATGGTTAATAAAGATGTTTTTACCCAATCGAATCGACCGGCCAAAATTGGTGTAGAACGGCGGGAAGATTGCCGTTGATTTATCAATTGGGCTACCGATAATGTCGCTTAGCTGAGCACGTACCTGATCGACGTTTGTGGCCGATGCGTTCATCTCGACACACAACCGGATGGTACGCGTCACGACTTCGCTAAACCGGCCATACTCCTGGTCATCCTTGCGGAGTAGTTCACCGGCTTGCAGACGCTGGAAAATATCGATCGGGTCTGAAGAATTACTCATACGTGTATAACAGTGGGTAAGCGAAAAATAAAGATGGGAGTCTAAACGAATGGCCAGACTCCCATCTTCGAAAAAAAATAAAAGCTATAACAGCGTTGCCATATCGATGACAAACCGGTAACGAACATCACCCTTCAGCATCCGTTCGTAGGCTTGTTCGATATCCTGAATCGGAATGAGTTCAATGTCTGAAACGATGTTGTGTTCAGCGCAAAAATCCAGCATTTCCTGCGTTTCGGGAAGCCCGCCAATACTCGATCCGGCAATACTTTTCCGGCCGGGAATCAAGCTGAAAGCCTGCAAGGCAGATGGTGTTGGTGGCGCACCAACACAAATATGCACACCGTCTGTTTTCAGCAGCGACAGGTACACATTGTAATCGTGCTCGGCAGAAACGGTATCCAGAATAAAATCATAATACCCTTTTACCGATTCGAGTTGAGCCGGGTCGCTGGTGACTACGAATTTATGGGCACCGAGTTTCCGGGCATCTTCTTCTTTAGCAGGCGAAGTGCTCAAAACGGTCACTTCAGCCCCGAAAGCAACGCCGAATTTAACGCCCATATGCCCTAGTCCACCCAGACCGACAACGGCCAGCTTATGACCTTTATCCACTCCCCAGTGCCGCAGGGGCGAGTAGGTCGTGATGCCCGCACAGAGCAGGGGAGCCGTAGCCGCCAGGTCCAACTTATCAGAGATATGCAGCACAAAATCCTCATGGACCACAATCGTGTTGGAATAGCCGCCATAAGTAGGCGTCTTTTTATCCTGTTCGAGTCCGTTATAGGTTTGGGTGTTGCCTTTTATGCAATACTGCTCCAGCCCGCGCTGGCAGTTTTCGCAAACGCGACAGGAGTCGACCAGACAGCCCGTGCCGGCCAGATCGCCCACGGTAAATTTGTGCACCTCGGACCCAACCGCCACTACGCGGCCAACAATTTCGTGACCGGGCACCATGGGATACATACTGTTGCCCCACTCACCCCGAACCTGGTGAATATCAGAATGACAGACACCGCAAAACGTTATATCGAATTGAACATCGTGTGCGCCCAGTTCACGACGCTGAAAATCCCAGGGGGCCAATCCCGACTCTTCATTCTGAGCCGCGTATCCTTTTGTTATAATCATTATTTCTTAGTTAAAAGCTGGTGTAAACTGACCAGTGTGCCAGCAACCCGTTTCGTTTTGTTGATTGTCAGACTACGTTTACGTTAATCTCTTTTTACACTGAGCGCAGCAACTTATCCGGTGTAATGGGCAGGTCGCGAACGCGCTGACCGGTAGCGTTAAAAACCGCGTTGGCGACCGCACCGGCAAACCCGATCAGGGCAATTTCGCCCATGCCTTTGGCACCCATCGGGTTAATGATTGGGTCGGGCTTGTCGATCATGATCGTTTCGATGGCGGGTACGTCGGCGTGAACCGATACGTGGTAGTCGGCAAGATTGTTATTTACGAACCGGCCAAACCGGTGGTCGATGATAGCTTCTTCGGTCAGGGCCATACCAATGCCACCCGCCACGCCACCAATCATCTGACTGGCTGCCGTTTTGGGGCTTACAATCCGTCCCGAATCGGCCACGCTTACGGCTTTCGACACGCGCACTACACCCGTCAGCGGGTTGACACGTACCTGTACAAAATGCACCGAGAACGAATACATCGAATACTTGCCTTGTTCCGGCCCGCCTTTCGAGTCGGCGCTTTTGTCGATCACCGTCAGGTTGTTGGTTCGCATTAGGTCGCGGAGGGCCACTTTTTTGCCGGGTTCCTTCTCTACAGACAGTATTCCATCAGCCATCGCCAGATCATCTGCCTGCCGACCCGCCAATGGGCCACCGGCTATAGTTGCCAGTTCTATCAACTGTTTCTTGATTTTCGTACAGGCATCATATACCGCTGAGCCTACCGCCGAAACAATGGCTGAACCGCCCTGCGTAGGGGCTTTTGGTAGCGAAGTATCGCCATACGCTACCTTGATCTTGTCGACTGGTATGCCCAGCACATTGTGCGCAATCATGGTCAGGGCTGTTCCGGTACCCGGTCCGATGTCGGTTACCGCGCTCTGTATAGTCAGCGAGCCATCGGCGTTGAGCATCGCCCGAGCCGAGGCCTCCCACCGGAAAGCGCTGAATACACCTGTGCTCATGCCGTAGCCAATAAGCCACTCGCCATCGCGCTGACTCGCCGGCTCATTTTTGCGTTTGCTCCAGCCAATAGCCTCAGCCCCGCGCTGATAGGCTTCTTTGAGATTCTTGCTCGAATAAGGCCGGTTGTGCTCAGGGTCAGTTTCGGTGTAGTTGCGCAGCCGGAATTCGATGGGGTCAAGATTCAGCTTGTGCGCCATCTCGTCCATCGCCGATTCAAGGGCGAAAGCTCCCGTGGCTTCGCCCGGTCCTCGCATCCAGATGGGCACACTTCGGTCAAGCCGTACAAGGCGGTAGCGGGTACTCACGTTCGGGCATTCGTACATGAACTTAGTCATGTTGACCGTTGCTTCCGTGAAGTCTTCGTAGCTGGCCGTTTCTGCCGTTGCCGAATGGGCAAGTCCGATCAACTTACCGTTCTTGTCGGCGCCCATGTTGATGGTCTGAACCGTATAAGGCCGGTGCCCAACCATCGTAAACATCTGGTTACGAGTAATAACCAGCTTCAATGGGCGACCAATTTTTTTGGCAATGGCCACTACCGCCGTTTCCTGCGGCCAGGTACGTAACCCCATACCAAAGCCGCCCCCCATAAATTCGGTATGCACATGAATGTTCTTCGGATCGAGCTTAAACGCCTGCGCCATAGCATCCTGCGTAGCATTAACGCCCTGCGTTTTGGCGTAGATCATCAGCGAGTCTGCTCCGGTCCAATGGGCCAGAATGCCGTGCAATTCCATTGGATTGTGCACCTCAACCGGAATCGTATAGTTGGCTTCCAGTGTAACAGGGGCCGATTGGTAGGCGTCGGCTTTGCCCCGCATATAGTCTCCCCCTCTTGGTATAATTCCTTCGGCCAAATGCTTCTCCAGTTCGGTACGGGCAGTCTGTTTCGTATAGGTCGCGCGTACCAGCGAAGCCGCATAGGTGGCCCGCTCGAAACTGTCGGCCACCACCATCGCGATGGGTTGCCCGTCGAACAGAATTTTGGGACTGCTCAGAATCCGGTATTTCTCTTCAGTTTTAGGCTTAGGCGCTGGTCCGTCAGCCTCACCGCCAACGGGCGCATCCCAACCCGGAATGGGCGGCATGTTCTGGTGCGTAAACACGCCCAGCACGCCCGGTGCACCCTGCGCTCTTTTAGTGTCGAGACTGGCGATGCTACCCCGGCCAATTTCGCTGCCGACAATGACGCAATAGGCCATGTTGGGTAGGTCAAAATCGGCAAAATACTGCGCTCCGCCGGTCACTTTCATCCGTCCGTCGATTCTGTCGATTGGCGGATTTTTTAGGTCTTTCGTCATGATCAGGCGGTTTTAGTGGCTGTTTTCAACGCGTCGATAATGGAGTTTGGCGCGAGGGTCAATTTGAAATCGTTTTCGCCATATCCTTTCGCGCCATTCATCGCGATTGAAGCGGCTTGTTTGAAGTTGGCTTCCGTAGCGGCTTTACCGCGCAAAAACTGCTCGGCCTCAGTCAGCCGCCAGGGCTTGTGTGCCACCCCGCCCATTGCCAGCCGGATATCATGAATGTTGCTACCCTTCATATCGACCGCAACACCCACCGAAATGAGCGCGAAGGCGTATGATGCCCTGTCACGTACTTTGAGGTAGTGTGAATTATCGGCAAACTTGTTGGTTGGAATATCGACCGACATGATCAGTTCGCCGGGAAGCAGCGTATTGTCTTTCTGGGGGGTGTCGCCGGGGAGCCGGTGGAAATCATTAAATGGAATTTTTCGGTCGCCCTTCGGCCCCGACACGTTTACCGTTGCATCCAGCGCTACCAGCGCAATGCACATATCGCTGGGGTGAACGGCAATGCACTTGTTCGATGCGCCAAAAATGGCGTGCATCCGGTTAATGCCGCCAATGGCTCCGCAGCCTGTTGGTCCATTTGGTTGCCCTTTGTCCGGGCCGGCCTGCACAGGGCTACGCTTGTTGCAGGGCATTGATGTATCGTAAAAATAGGCACAGCGCGTACGTTGCATCATGTTTCCGCCCACGGTTGCCATGTTCCGTAGCTGAGCCGACGCGCCCGCATTGAGGGCCATCGACAATAATGGAGCGTGTTTTTTTACCAGATCATGCTCAGCAACGGCTGAATTCTTCGCCATAGCGCCAATTCGCAAACCGGTACTCGTTTTTTCGATGGTTGACAGCGGCAGTTTGTTGATGTCGATCAGCCGCTCGGGCACTACGACCTCGCGCTTCATCAGGTCGATGAGGTTGGTGCCGCCCGCCAGAAAGTACGTGCCACTTTCCTGCGAAAGAGCCGTTACGGCGGCTTTAGGGGTGGTTACCCGCGTATATTGGAATTGGTTCATACCCTGGCTCCTCCGTGTTTAACGTCCATAATCGCATCCACAATGTTGGCATACGCTCCACAACGGCAGATGTTGCCGCTCATGTACTCCCGGATCTCGTCGGGGTTGTTGGCGTGCCCTTCGCGAACACAGGCCACCGCCGACATGATCTGTCCGGGGGTGCAATACCCGCACTGGAAACCGTCGTGTTTGATGAACGCTGCCTGCATGGGGTGTAATTGATCCACACTGCCCAGCCCTTCAATCGTTGTGACTTTACAGCCTTCCGTAGTCATGGCCAATGTTAGACACGAATTGACCCGTTGCCCATCGACGTGTACGGTACAGGCCCCGCATTGCCCATGATCGCATCCCTTCTTGGTGCCCGTCAGATGCAGTTGTTCACGCAATAGATCGAGCAGCGTTACGCGTGGCTCAATAGAGAGTTTTTGCATCGTGCCGTTGATGTCGACCTGAAGCGGCATCTTCTCGAAGGCAGCGGCTACTTTTTCGTCCAGACCATTGTCGATGGCGGCATTGGCAGCTGCAGGCGTCAGGGCCAGAGCCGCTAGTGCCGAGGATTGTTTTAAAAAATTTCGTCGGGACGAGTCGGCATGTCCAGACCCGCCCTCCATGTGTTCATGCTCATTCATGACGTTAGTTTGTTTAACGAAGCCGTTTTTTATTCTCTTTTCCTAAACAAAAACTGGAGTGTTTTTTTGTTAACTTTTATACTGTTCTATTTTACTCACTCCAGTTCGAACGTGACCGTTACGCTTCCTGCGCCAGGGGCGGCCGATAGTCCTGACGGATTGTCGATATGTCCTGGTCTTGTATAACTGTAGGATGTCGGAAACGTTTTATAGAAAAGTACAAGCGAGTTGGAACCATATAGGGTTAGATCGCCCGTTTGAATGGTATCGGGGTTTGATTCGTTGATGGGCAATTCATTTGATAGTTGCGTAGACTTCGCATTACCATTCAACCGCCCCGGCGCCCCGGTCTTTCATCGAGTGGGCTATGGACAAACGGGCTTTAAAGGCCGTAGCCGTTGCATTCTTCAGAAGTGTAGCCGTGAACTCAGTAGAGTCGATAGGGTTATCCATTGTGCAAGCTATGGTACCGATAAAAAAAAGTAGAAATGGGGAAAAGACTTGGAGGGAGTTTTTCATAGATAAATTGCCTGCTTTGGGGGTTAGCGAGCGGCTTTGTATTCCTCGTCCGTAACCGCCTGTAGCCATTTAACGGCTCCTCCTTTGCTCACGTTTGGATTGATGGCCGTGTGGGTGAACTGACCGTTCGGACCGGCGCCATGCCAGTGTTCAACCTGTGGTGGGATGGTGACCGATTCGCCCTCCCGGATCACTCTGGCGGGCTTCCCTTTCTCCTGATAAAAGCCGGTGCCTTTTGTGACCACCAGGAGTTGACCGTTAGGATGAGTGTGCCAGAACGTTCGGGCTTTTTGTTCGAAGGCAACACTGCTCACAATGCAATCCGTTTCGGTGTTTGGCCCTACCAACATGGTGACCCAGACAGTGCCGCTAAAATTTGTAGATGGTCCCTGTGTAGCTTTCGGTACTCCTTCCATTTTTCCGTTTTGAGCCACCGCTGAATGAATAGTTCCCAAAGCCAATCCGCCTAAAAGGCTATAGGTAAGTAATTTGCCTACTGTTCTAATTCTAGTTTCCATACGTATGAGTTTTGATGCAAAACTAACTGGCCGGCATCAGTTAGTTTATAGTAAAATCATTGCAATTTTTATGAAAATCACATTTCTTGGCTAAAAAAACAAATCGTTATTTTTCGAATTAGCTACTTTATTTTTGCAGTTAAAGCTTACAAATCAACTGCTTATTCCCAGTTAAAATATAATGCCCTATTCAATCGTCTTTAATTTTTGTAAAGCATCGTTTTTAACTAATTATGAAAATACTAACGAGAAATTCTGCCCATCATGATGGGTCAGATTATCGGTGTCGCCGATCAACCTAACTCCAGCCAGTTTTTTTAAGAAATAAGTCGGCGTAACGCCTAATGAATTTCAGCGTTCGCCTATTTCGCCCGATTATGAGGGGTGAAGCCTCCGGGCATAGCAAAGCCAGTCCATTTCCGGGCTGGCTTGCTGCTTAATCAAAAAGATTACCCGCTCCATTACGCCAACGTAGCGTCAACTTTGATGGTCGTATTGAATAATTTTGAAATAGGGCAATTGTGTTCGGCATGGTCGACCAATTCGTCAAACTTGGCTTTGTCGAGACCCGGTACTACGGCCTTAAGCGTTAAAACTGAACTGGTAATTCCACCGTCTTCAAGGGTGATGGCACAATTCACGTCGAGCGTGTCAGCGGCAAAACCTGCCTGCTGAATATTAAATGCCAACTGCATGGCGAAGCAGCCTGCATGAGCCGCTGCGACCAATTCTTCGGGGTTAGTACCCACCCCATCTTCAAAACGGGTTTTGTATGAATACTGTGTCTGGTTCAAAACGGTGCTGGCCGTGGTTACGGTTCCCTGACCATCTTTACCGGTACCTGCCCAATGGGCCTGTGAATTGCGGGTGATTTTCATAAATTATAAGCGTTAACTGGGTTTGTGATCTATCTTTTGATGAACCAAAAGTAGCAGGCTTGGTTCAGGCAATTTTTCACCTATGTTAAAAAGCGATTCTTCATTCCAGAATACCGATTGATAGCATAACCTCACCTGCTGAAGCAACTAAATTACCTGTTATGCCCTATTTTTAGGGCATGACATCTCCCCAACATCTGGCTCTACAACAGCAGCTGCACCAATTTGCTCAACTCTCAGACGATGATTACCAACTGGCAAATGAGTTTTGGCAGGCCAGATCAGTAAGCCGACATGACTTCTTTAACGTTCCAAATTCACTTTGTCGGCATATTGGCTTTATTGTGAAAGGCCTCTTCCGGGTCTATTATGTTGATCCAAAAACGGAGCAGGAACACAACCTGTATTTTGCCGCCGAGAATACATTCATCACGTCGCTGAAGAGTTTATTGACCCGCACCACTTGCCCATATATAATAGAGGCTCTGGAAGACTCTGAACTACTGGTGATGCAATACGATCATCTACAACAGCTGTATGACCGTTCGCACGGATGGGAACGGTTTGGCCGACTTCTGGCCGAGCAGTATTTTTTGATGAATCAGCTACGGGCTGAAAGTTTACTGACCCAAACGGCGGAGGAACGCTATCTGGATTTATTGGATAACCACCCCGATCTGATCAACCGGGTTTCGCTGGGTCATATATCATCTTATTTGGGAATCAAAGGCCCATCGCTGAGTAGGATTCGGGCCCAGGTAGCGCATAAGGTATGATCGCAGGCAGAAAGATAAACAGCTCAAACGCAAAATCTTACACGCAACCTTCGTCATTTTAAGCCGTTCAGTCAGTAAGTAGTTTGACCTACAGCCGACTCTGAATAACCGTATATCTCGATAGACTAGTAGGTAAATAGCTGATAATCATTTTTTTACATTTATTTTGGAAAAATGAAATCCACAATTCACCTTTGCCCAGTAGTTAACAAGACTACTAATGATTTACCGTACGATTAGCATGATCACCTCACAAAATTCGGCAACAGTTTCTGCAAGCATTACCGTTTCTGGTTTCGGAGATTCAGTCGTGTGTCGAATGGCTATGCACGCCTGCTGTTGCTGTTGATTACTTCCGCGCCAGGCATCTTATAACCCCAGCGCCCTACTCACCAACTTTAACGATTTAGTTGCCTGTCTTTACGGGGCAGGTCAACCAGTGAGATTTAAAACGAGTAAACATTACCCTACATATTCTATAGGACAAATAACAAACAACAATGCTCATTCATTTTCCAGACTGTCAATCATGCAACCATCACTCACCTCCCCTCAGCCCGGCATACCGGCATTCGTTGCCAACGTGACGTATCAACTAGCGGGTTTCGACCGGCTAAATTTTGTTAGCGACATTGCAGACACAGTGCCGCAGGATGGTTCATACATCATCCGTGCCTTGTGTTTTGAGGGTAATGGCGTACAGGCAAATGGGTTGTTAACTGTTCAAATACTGGATGAACCTAACTTATTGGGTTTTCTGGCACAGCGATTACGCTCCGTGCAGGGTATGGTTAGTGTGCAGGAAATACAGTAAGTATCTTTTTCGATTACTGGCCTGTGATCCGGCGGCAACTGGTTCATAGGCAAAAAAAGCCGAAACGGCGGCAACCGTTCCGGCTGGCTAACAACAAGGCTTTAGCACCCGAAGCGTCGGACTGGCCTCATTTTTCACATAACCAGGACAAAGTAATGCAAAAACTTTTATTTGCGGGAGTAGTCTGGCTACTCTCTTGCGGAGGATTGCTGGCACAATCAACCGCAACGCGTCTATCAGGCATCGTTCGAACCGATAACGGCGAACCCCTACCCGGTGCCAACGTGGTAGTAAAAAACCAAACAAAAGGGGCAACAACCGACGTTAATGGCCTTTTTAGCCTGGATGCTCAGTCGGGCGACGAATTAGTGATCTCAGCCATTGGCTATCAGACTAATCAGATAAAGGTTGGCTCAAAAAATACCCTTGAGATTTTCCTGAAGGAATCGGCGTCGCAACTCAATGAAGTCGTGGTCGTTGGCTATGGCACGCAAGACCGCAAAAGTCTGGTAGGCTCCGTTACACAGGTCAACGCCGACGAGATCAAGAACCGTCCCGTTGCGAGCTTCGATCAGCAATTGCAGGGTCGGGCGGCCGGTGTGCAGGTAGCGGCCAACACGGGCGTACCCGGCGATGGAATCTTCTTCCGCATTCGGGGAACAACGTCCATTAACGCCAGTAATGACCCGCTTTATGTGGTCGATGGGGTGTTTGTGAATAACCAGTCGCTCCAGAAAATCACGACGCAAGGCCAGGCAAATAACCCTTTGGCCGATATCAATCCCGCTGATATTGAGTCAATTTCGATTCTCAAAGATGCCGAAGCGACGGCTATTTACGGTGCGCGGGCGGCCAATGGTGTCGTGCTGATAACGACCAAACGGGGTTCGTACAATAGCAAAACCAAGGTAAGTCTCAATGCATCGGTCGGGCAGGCGTGGGCACCCAAACTCTGGGATCTGGTAACCGGCCCTGAGCACGCCACCATCATCAACGAAGCCTGGACGAACGACGGCAAACCAGCCGCCACACGGCCTTTCCGTCCCGTTTCGGAAGGGGGGCGCGGGCTACCCGAAGAACAGCAGACGTATGATCGCCTGCACGATATTTTCCGGACGGGAGTACTGCAAAATTATGACGTTGCCGTATCGGGTGGCACGAAGCAAACACGCTTTTACATTGGCGGAGGGTATACCAGTCAACAGGCCACACTGCGCACGAATGATTTTTCCAGAGCAAGTTTTAAACTTAATCTGGATCAGGACATTACAGACAAAATCCGCATCGGTACGAGCAATATCATGTCGCAGTCGAACCGGTCGAATGCACGTGTGGGCGATGGTCCGCAGGGGGGTATTTTACAGGCGGCTCTGCATACGCCAACGTATTTACCCAAATTCAATACCGACGGCACCTATGCCAAATGGGCGGGCTTCGACAACCTGGATGTGCTGATCAACAACACCGATATGCACTCGACCAGCACGCGGTATATCGGCAACATTTACGGTGAATATGACATCACCAGCGGGTTGAAATTTCGTAGTAGCTGGAGTATCGACTACAACGATTTTAACGAATATGAATACTGGAATACGCTAACCAACCGGGGCAGTGCGAGCAAAGGACTGGCCACATCGAGCGTCAGCAAAAACATAGTCTGGATCAATGAGCAGACCTTGTCGTATCGCCGTTCGTTTGGCACGCAGCACAATTTTGGGGCGCTGGTCGGGAATACGCTTCAGGGCAATGTAGCTACCCAAACACTGGCGCAGGGCACCAATTTCCCGTCCGATGCCTTTAAACAAATTGCCTCGGCCTCGGTCACGACCTCCTCCTCAAACCGTAATGCGTATAATCTGGTCTCGTTCTTTGGCCGGGTCGATTACAATTTCGCGAAGAAATACTTCCTGGAAGCCAGCCTCCGTGCCGATGCTTCCTCGAAATTTGCCGTAGGACACCGCTGGGGTTATTTCCCCTCGGCGGGGGTCGCCTGGCAGCTCAAACAAGAGAATTTTCTCCGAGATGTCAATTTCCTGAGCGACCTGAAAATTCGGGCCAGCGTTGGCTGGACGGGGAATCAGAATGGTATCGGTAACTACGCGTCTCGCGGATTGTGGGGCGGTGGGTACAATTACCTCGATAATCCGGGCACCTTTCCCGTGCAGTTGGCTAACCCCGACCTTAAGTGGGAAACTACCCGGCAAACAAACGTCGGTTTAAACGTCGGCTTCTTCAACAACCGCATTGGTCTGGAAGTAAACGCTTACTCGAAATACACCTACGACTTACTTTTACAGGTGCCACTGGCGCAGAGTTCGGGCTTTGCCAGCATTTACCGGAACGATGGCGAGATCAGCAACCGGGGTCTCGAATTCTCAATTAACAGTCAGAATATCAACAAGGACGGATTCCAGTGGACTACCAGTTTCAACATTGCCGGGAACGTAAACCGAATAGAAAAACTGTCTATTCCAGTTGATGCCAGCTACGCCACGGAGCGCATGGCGCAGGGTTATTCATTCCACTCGTACTATGTTTATAAACAGCTCTATGTTGACCCAAAAACGGGCGATGCCGTGTATGACGATGTCAACAAAGACGGCAAAATCACCGTGGCCGACCGGCAGTTTTACGGGAGCGCGTTGCCCAAATTCTTTGGCGGGCTGAACAACACCTTCGCTTACAAAGGGTTCGATCTGTCGGTATTTTTCAATTTCACCTACGGCAACAAGGTGTTTAACAACAACCGGTTTTTCCTGGAGTCGGGTGGTACGCGGGATGACCGTCGGGCCATCAACAAAAACCAGTTGAACCGCTGGCAGAAAGAAGGCGACATTACCGATGTGCCACGTGTCACGACCATTGGCAACAACTACAACCTGAGTCTAACCAGTCGATTTGTTGAAGATGGGTCATTTCTCCGACTGAACTCACTCGTGTTTGGCTACACCATCCCTAAATCAGTTCTTCGCAAATTGGGGATTTCCTCGGCACGGGTATATTACAGCGGCTCGAACCTGTGGCTGTTGAGCAACTATCAGGGGCCGGACCCAGAGGTAAACGTCACCGCCGACCCCACAACGCAAGGCTATGACCTGGGCACGCCACCCCAACCGCGGACAGCTCAGTTTGGTCTCAACCTTACGTTATAAACGCTCCTCACACGTTCTGTCCGTTGTCGTTTTCAGCCTTTAGGGTGGATATGATTGGACTACACCGAAACGAAATCAGCATGAAAAAGATACGTTATATACTTCCTTTCCTTGTACTTCTGACCAGTTGCCAGCAATTTCTGAATGTGCAACCGGAGTTACAGGTCGATGAATCACAGGCAATTACGAACGCCAGCACCGCCGAAGCGGCTGTAAATGGGCTCTACAACCGACTGGGCAGTGACAACTATTATGGCTCTAACTTTCCGGCCCTGTCCTACCTGTCGGGGGGCGACATTCAGTGGACTGGTTCGCAGTCGGCTCCGCAGGAGATTACGGCCCGGAAGTTAACAGCCGCCAATGGGTATGTCAGCTCGGCCTGGTCGGCTATTTATCAGACCATCTTACAAGCCAACTATTTACTGGAAGTGGTTCCTACGTTAAAAGACCCGCAACTAACCGCCGACCGAAAAAATCAGATTCAGGGCGAAGCCTATGCACTTCGGGCTTTGTCGTACTTCGATCTCGCGCGGGGCTGGGGCGGTGTGCAGTTGATCTTGAATGCAACGCACACGCCATCCGACAATACGGGTATCAGCCGCAGTACTCTGGACGAAACCTACGCGCAGGTACTGAAAGACCTGACGGCTGCGGAGCCTCTTCTGGCAGCGACAACCAACCGTAACAAGGTTACGCGGAAAACCGTTTGGGCGTTGCGGGCGCGGTATCACCTCTATCGGCGGGAGTGGGAACAGGCAGAGACCTACGCCAGCAAACTCATCGACGATGCGGCTGCTTACAAACTGGCAAAACCGTACAATGCTTTCTTTGCGAAC
This sequence comes from Spirosoma pollinicola, assembly GCF_002831565.1. Lineage (NCBI taxonomy): Bacteria > Pseudomonadati > Bacteroidota > Cytophagia > Cytophagales > Cytophagaceae > Spirosoma > Spirosoma pollinicola. The sequence goes on from NZ_CP025096.1 coordinate 85,771, forward strand.
AACGCAGTGGCCACAACAGAATCGGTCTTTGAGATTGCCTATACCAATTCGTTCAAAAACGGTCATTATAACTGGTGGCTTCCTCCGGCACTCAGCGGTCGGCGCGAATGGGCACCGAGTGATAAACTTGTAGCCTTGCTCAACGACCCGAATGTGGGCGGTAACCGGAAAGACCTGATTGCCCAAACCAGTCCACCGGGTAATTTGTGGTACGGCAAACTGTATTACCGCACGCCACTCGGCACCGATCCGGCCTACATTATTCGTATTACTGAGTTGTATCTGATTCGTGCAGAAGCCCGTACCCAACTGGGTAAAATAGCGGCCGCACTCACCGATTTGAACGCCGTTCGTGATCGGGCGGGTCTGGCCGTTTCGCAGGCAACAACCAAAGACGCTCTATTATTAGCCATTGAAACCGAACGGCAAGTCGAATTTCCGTTCGAGGCTGATCGCTGGTTCAACCTGATCCGTACCGGGCGGGTGGCGGTTGTTCTGGGCATTACCGATGCCAGTAAATACGTACTGCCCATTCCCAACAGCGAACTTCTGGCCGATAAGGCGCTGACGCAAAATCAGGGGTATTAACTTATCTTCGTTCGGTTGCGTATTAACAGCCCAATAACACGAAAACAAACTACTGAAATGAAAAAGCAAATCATTTTACCGCTCCTGTTCCTGGCACTACTCGTTGGCAGGATCAACGCGCAAACGACCCAATTTGTAGGGCCCGAAAAAGGATCGCTGGTCATTGTGGGCGGGGGAAATATGGGGTCTGAAATCTGGGACCGTTTCGTTGAACTGGCCGGTGGGCCAGCCGCAGCCAGCATCGTGATTATTCCAACGGCGGGCGAAGATTCATCAGCCGACAGTGCGCCCCGCGAAGAGGAAAAACTGCTCAGTCTGGGCGTAAAGGACATTACTATTCTGCACACCCGCGATCCAAAAGTGGCCAATCAGGAATCGTTTGTGGCTCCATTGCGTAAAGCCACGGGCGTCTGGTTTGTGGGTGGTCGGCACTGGCGACTTGCCGATTCCTACCTGAACACGCTGGCACATAAAGAATTCAATGCCGTATTGAGTCGGGGGGGCGTTATTGGCGGCACATCGGCCGGGGCTACCGTTCTTGGGTCGTTTATGGTTCGGGGCGATACCAAAGGCAACTCGATTATGATTGGCGACCATACACAGGGGCTTGACTTTATTCACAACGTAACCATCGACCAGCATTTCCTGCGTCGGAATCGTCAGTTCGACCTCGTGGACGTAATTAAAACCCGACCTGAGCTATTGGGTGTTGCCATTGACGAAGGGACAGCCATTGTAGTGCAACAGAATACGTTCGAGGTTATTGGCGCATCCTATGTCGGCATTTACGAGGCCGGTCAAATTGCCAACAGCACAAAGTACCCATCGGGCCAGAACAGCACGGGAGGGCCGTTTTACTTCCTCAGCAAAGGCCAGAAGTTTGACCTGAAAGCGCGTAAAGTGTTGAGTCAACAGCCACAACGGGTAAACGAACCAGCGAAGTAAAGAGATGAGTGTATCAGACAGCATCCTGCTGTCTGGCCATCAGGCTAAAAAATGCCCTTAACTGGCCAAGTCGGAACGGGGTAAGGAGTTCATCTTTGCCTGACGGCCAGACAGCAAGATGCTGTCTGATACACTCATCAATAAACAAGTTGACATCGACCCAAATAACCTATTTAATCTATAGATTATAATTATTAATATTTCCCATTTATGTCAGCATTTGAATCAACTCCACCACCCACTCCTGCCTGGACGAAAGCAGAGAAAGTACTCTTTCGCTTTGTATTCATCTACTTCATTATCCAGGTTATTCCTCTCAGTTGGCAATTCTACCGTGACCTGTTTTCAATTGACTGGGGGGCCTTTTATTACCGCGACCTGTTCCACTTATCGCGCTACGCCCCTCATTTTTTTGGGCAGGACGACACCTTTGTCAATTGGGCAGTAGTTGCGTTGATTGCCCTTGCGGGCACTGTAATCTGGTCGTTACGCGATTCAACCCGAACAGATTATACAGCCCTATTCTACTGGCTTCGTGTTGTGCTGCGCTACCGCTTAGCTATTGCGGTCTTTGCCTACGGTTTCATTAAGCTTTTCCCACTCTTGGCTCCACTCCCATCCATCAGCAACCTTAACACGCCCTATGGCGATTTTACAGCCTGGAAACTATTTTCGCTCAGTCTGGGCATAGTGCCCTCCTATGAATCATTTTTAGGGCTCGTCGAAATTGTGGGCGGGCTTTTACTCCTCAACCGCAAGACAACGGCTATCGGCACGCTGATAATCATTCCATTTCTGGGTAATGTCTTTGTCTCGAATCTGGCCTACGAGGGCGGTGAGTCTGTTTATAGTTTGCTGCTTATCACGTTCGCACTGGTCTTGTTTGGGTATGATGCTATCCGTTTGTTCAGGCTGGTTTCGCTTGAGCAACCAACGCTGCCAAACCGGTTCAAACCTGTTTTTACTGAAACCTGGCAACGGTATAGCCGCTTGGCGCTGAAGAGCAGTTTCATCTTCTTCGCCGTTTTTCTGTATGGATACAAAACCTACGCAGCCTATAAAACCGGCTCCTACCAATTCCCAAAAACAGCGGGTTTGCCCGGAGCAGCGGGTGTGTATGATGTAAGTGTGTTCAAGCTGGCGGACGAAACCCTCCCCTACTCCAAAACGGACTCCGTGCGCTGGCAGGACGTCGTTTTTGAAACCTGGAATACAATCAGCATTAAATCGAATCGGCCCGTTATTCTGGATAGAACGAACACCGAACGAATTATGGCCGACGATGCCAGCCGAACCTATGAACAGGCGGGTTCGGCTGGTCGTCATTATTACCGCTATCAGGTCGATTCAACCCGGCATGTGCTGGCGTTGACAAACCGGAATCCCAATTACCCGAACGAAACGCTGACGTTGCAGTATGAGCGTGACGGCTCGAATCAGATTATCCTGTCCGGACTCAATGAGAGACGGGATTCTGTGTATGTGGTACTCAATAAACTCAACAAAAAATACCTGCTGAACGAGGCTGCCAAAGCCGGTCGTCGGGGCACACTCAAACTCTAATCCTGCTAAACAATGGCACTTCCCGATATCACTCCCGAACGTCAGGACTTAGGGCTTATTTCGCCCGAGGAACTAACCCAAATACCCATTCATGAACGGCAACACGTTGCGTCGAATTCTCAAATTTCCGGGAAACAACAGCCCGAAGATTCTAAATCGGCCAGTCGATACCGGGCCTGGACGACTGCTCAGAAGATCGCGTTCCGAATTGCGTTTATCTTCTTTACGGTCATTTCACTACCAACCAGCGCAAGTTGGTATAAAAATATTTTTTCGCTCGACTGGCTGCATCTGCATTACCGGGATTTATATGACGTAGCTCGCTTTCAGCCAAACATCCTGGGTCGTGTAAGCTGGTGGCCGGTTTGGCTGGGATATGGGGAATGGGTATTTATTCTGCTCGTCTCAGCGGCACTTGGCCTTATCTGGACCGCCGTCATTAAAATTCGGCGGGCGGAACCGCGCGATTACAACCTGCTCTATTACTGGCTTCGGGTTGTTGTTCGGTACCGGGCGGGTATTGGTATTATCGGTTTCGGCTTTACAAAATTGCTACCCACGCAGTTACCCTACCCATCATTGGGGTTGCTCAATACGAATTTTGGCGACCTGACCGCCCAAAAAATCTATTGGCTTTCTATCGGAATTGTGCCTTGGTACGAAGTGTTTGCGGGCGTTGTGGAAGTACTGGCCGGTGCTTTACTGTTCTTCCGGGCAACAACCTTTTGGGGAGCCGTATTGCTTTTTGGGGCACTGGCCGATATTGTCTATGTAAACCTTGCCTACGATGGTGGCGTACACGGCTATAGCTCGTACTTTGTTTTACTATCCGGCTTTCTGCTGATATATTATGTAAAGGATTTGTACAATCTACTCATTCGCGAGCAACTCACCATCCCAAACTATTATTATCCGTCGTTTGGCAAAATCTGGCAGAAAATAGGCCGAATTGGTCTAAAAACGGCTACTATCGGCATTTTTCTGGTGCTTCTGTTCTGGATCCAATACGTCAATTTCCGGTATGACCCCTATAAGCAACCGGCTCAAAAGGGCGTTCGGGAGTTACGCGGCAACTACGCTGTTTCGGAGTTCCGGCTCAACAACAAGGAAATACCTTATTCACCGGTCGATTCACTTCGCTGGCAGGAAGCCACTTTCGAGAACTGGTCGACGCTGACGTTTAAAGTGAATCGGCCGGTACCACTCGACCTCTCGAACGGGGGCGGCTCACCCATGCGCGACCTGAACCGAACCTTCGAACTGACAGGGGTAGCCGGTGGTCAGCGAGTTTTCTATTACGATGCCGACCCGGTCAATCATGTGCTGTATTTGCAGGACAAATACCGGCCCGGTCGGCGGGGCGAAGACAGCGAGGGCGATACTTCGGGTAAACGCGACAGGAAGAAAACACTTGAGAAACCCGATAATTGGATTCCAGCCACTGCACTCGCGAACATCGGCCCCGAGTACTCAAAAATTGAGCCCATAGCCCTCACGACACGCCGGGCCAAAGGCATTAAATCAGAAACCCGGCAGGAAGATGGTAAACGAAAACGCATGATCCTGAACTACCAGACAACCGATGGTTCGCGGGTGGTATTGACAGGAATAACCGAAAACAAGGACTCGATTTATGTCGTGCTTGATCGAATCAATCGGCCTTACGCGCTGTCGAAAAGCACGCTGAATGCAGGGGAGTATCAATAGACGCTCTTGCACACCGTTGTATTTCCGTTCAAGCTTTCAAATACCCATACGTGAAAGGCCCTTCCGGCGTCAGCATGTCAAATAACCTGGAACAGTTACCGCTATACTGACTGTTATAACTATAATTCCAATAGTAGGACCAAATGGCTAAAACTGATTTTGATGCCGTGATTGTCGGCTCCGGCCCGAACGGGCTCAGTGCAGCCATCACGATGCAGCGTGCCGGACTGTCGGTCCTTGTTCTCGAAGCAAAAGACACCATTGGTGGAGGACTTCGCTCGGCGCAGTTGACCCAACCGGGCTTTGTTCATGACATTTGTTCTGCCATTCACCCATTGGCCGTTGGTTCGCCGTTTTTCAGAAATTTACCCCTCGCTGAGCATGGGCTGGAATTTATTGAGCCTCCCGTAGCGGCAGCACATCCCTTCGATGGCGGCACGGCGGCAGCACTTGGCCGCTCCCTGACAAACACCGCCCAATCGCTTGGCGCTGATGAACAGACTTACCGAAAGTTACTGGAACCTATCCTTCGAGATTGGCCCACAATGGCCCCTGACATATTGGGGCCGTTGCGGTTCCCGAAACACCCGATCGACATGGCGAGTTTTGGGCTTGATGCGTTGTTGCCGGTAACGCAACTCGTAAAACGATTCAAAACAAAAGAAGCCCGCGGCCTTTTCGGCGGTATGGCGGCTCACTCGATTCAGCCACTGAGCAACTTGACGACATCGGCCATTGCGCTGGTTCTTATGACGGCCGGTCATTTATACAACTGGCCAATTCCGAAAGGTGGTTCGCAAACGATAGCCAATGCGCTGGCGGCCTATTTCCGGTCTATAGGTGGACAGATTGAAACGGATCGGCGGGTAAAATCGCTTCAGGATATTCCCTCCACGCGGGTTGTGTTATTCGATGTTACACCCAAACAATTGCTCAGCATTGCCGGAGAACGGTTTTCATCTCTTTACCGTACCCAGTTAGAACGGTACCGCTACGGCATGGGCGTATTCAAAATCGACTGGGCACTGGACGGTCCTATTCCCTTCACAGCTCCCGAATGCCAGCAGGCCGGAACGATACACATCGGCGGCACATTCGAAGAAATCGCCGAAGCAGAACAAGCTACTTCCGACGGCAAACACCCCGACAAACCTTATATTCTCCTGGCTCAGCAAAGCCTGTTCGACACCAGTCGCGCCCCCGAAGGCAAGCATACGGCCTGGGCCTATTGCCACGTTCCCAACGGCTCGACGCTGGACAGAACTGATATCATCGAGAAACAGGTTGAACGTTTTGCCCCGGGTTTCCGGGATCGAATACTGGATCGGCACACCATGAATACAGTGCAAATGGAAAGCTACAACCCAAACTACATCGGGGGCGACATTAACGGCGGCATCATCGACATCGGGCAGTTATATACCCGCCCGGTCATTGGTCTATCACCTTACACAACATCGGCACCGGGTATATTTATCTGCTCCTCCTCTACTCCTCCCGGTGGTGGCGTTCATGGCATGTGTGGCTACCACGCGGCCCGCGTTGCGCTGCGTGAAAGCTTCGGCCTACCCGTGCCGATAACACTAGCGATGAGTTAAAAGGAATATGCTTAGCTTTATCATGACAAGCAAAACTAACCATCATGGGTAAATTCCACGACGCCATCAAGCTTTCTCACAGAGACTTCATCGAAAAACAGCATATCTTTTTTGTCAGCACGGCTCCCCTGAGTGCTGATGGACACGTTAATCTGTCGCCAAAAGGGCTGGCTTGTTTCAGGGTATTGGAGGATAACAAAGTGGGATACATGGATTTGATCAGCAGCGGGAATGAAACCTCAGCGCATACGTTCGAAAACGGCCGCATTACGTTCATGTTCTGCTCGTTTGAGGGCGCTCCCAACATTCTCCGACTGTACGGGAAAGGGGTTACTGCTTTACCCGGCACCGATGCCTGGAATCAATATTCACCCGGTTTTACGCTCTACCCAAGCACCCGTCAGCTAATCATCGCTGATATTGAGCTAGTGCAAACCTCCTGTGGTTTTGGGGTTCCGCTTTTTGACTACGCAGGTGAGCGCGATGTCCATTTCAAATGGGCCGAAAAGAAAGGGGCAGATGGTTTATTCGACTATGTGCAGAAAAATAACCTGACTAGCCTGGATGGCTTACCAACGAATTTAGGACTACAAAAGACCTAACGACATATCCGGCATTTTTTTTGCAGTACCGCCATTGTGTGACTCATAAATCGTACCACAATGCGCGCCGTACTCCTGCTTGTCGTTAGCCTGTTAACACTTTCGCCACTTTTTGGGCAAGTGAAATTGCCCACTAAATCCCAAAAAACCCTCTTTACCATATCGGCGGTTGACGATAAAACATCAGCTGAACTACCGGCTCAGTTTACCATTCAGGCTATTCAGGCTAAAAAGAAATTTACGGGTAAAAGCGACTCAGTAAAAGCGTTTTCCTTTATTCTGACGCGTACCGACACGCTCAACGTTATTGCCAGTTCTCCCGGTTACTATGAGGCCGAAGAACTTATGGTGGTTTCCTGTGACACCTGCGCCGACTATGGTTATGTAATCCGGCTTGAAAAAGAAGACCCAAAAACCGATAGTGTATTTAGAAATCTGGAACTCAATCAGTCCTTTCGTCTGGATAATGTTTACTTCGATCAAAGCAGCTACGTACTCCGGCCTGAATCGTTTCCTCAGTTGGATAAGCTGATTAAAACACTGGTTACTACCCCTAAACTGGTTATCGAAATTGCCGGGCATACCGATAACGTAGGTGACAAACGGCTCAATCAGGCGCTATCGGAGAATCGAGCCAAAATCATTACGAATTACCTGGTCACAAATGGTATAGCGGAGAAACGCCTGCGCCATAACGGCTATGGAAGTAATAAACCGGCTGCCCCAAATGACTCGGAAGAAAATAAACGAAAGAACCGACGCGTTGAATTTGTTGTATTAGCCATGTAGCCTGCTGGCTTTAGTGTAAGGTCAAACGCGTGCCCGTGAGGTATGCGTTAGCGGCTACGCCAGCAACACAGCGACAACAATTGTCAATGACTTATTTCGTTAAACCTGACTCAATCGTTCGCCACATCTGGGGCGACGCCGATGTTATACTACTGGTTTTTGCTGGGTCAGCCGCCGAGTTCGCTTTAAATCGGGCTGTAGACTGGCTGTTTTATACGGGGAAGCTCCCCGCTGACCCTATTGCCCGACTATTTTCAACGGTTCGTTACGCGCAGGAGATTGTCTTCGCGCCTGAGTTGAAAGCGCGTCAGGCTATCGCACAAATGGACGCTATTCATGGCGGAGTCGAGCAAAATCGGGGGCATACCATTCCCGACTGGGCCTACCGCGATGTGCTTTACATGCTGATCGACTATTCGGAACGAGCGTACGAAACCCTTTACAGGCCCCTCACCAACCCCGAACGCGAAGAATTATTCAGTACCTTTCGGGAAGTGGGTGCCGGGATGCACGTTCCCGATTTACCCAACACCTATGCCAACTGGCGTATCGATCGGGAGGCTCATTTAAATCGCGACCTGCTCCGAAGTGAGTTTACCGACAAGCTGTTTCAGCGCTACCGCGAACAACTTGGCAACTGGCGTTATAACTTACTTCGGCAGGCGCAGGCTGTTCTTGTGCCAAAACAAGTGAGCCAGCAACTTGCTTTACCTACCAAGCCACTACTGGCCTATTCAATTGGGCTGTATAAGGTGTTAAATTTCCTAGGCCTTCGATCTGTTGTTCAACGAGTCTTGTTACCGACAGACTATCTGGATCAGATTAGAGGGTTGGATCGGTGATTTACCCGATGGCGCAAGGCTCTGGCCTTGTGTCTACTATTCTCCGGCCTCTGGCCGGATTATTAAACTATATTGCTACACCGGCCAGAGGCCGGAGAACAGTAGACACAAGGCCAGAGCCTTGCGCCATCGGGTAAATCACTACAACTCATCAACATGATATCTTCTCCTATCACAACATCCGTTTTCGATCTGTTTAAAGTTGGACCGGGGCCGTCGAGTTCGCATACGATCGGACCGATGAAAGCGGCTTTCGACTTTCGGCAACGGCTGGCTCACTTACCAACCGAGATTCAGCAACGGGCCGATGCCATTCATGTTCACCTCTACGGGTCCCTGAGTGCAACGGGTAAGGGCCACGGTACCGACCGTGCTGTAGTGGCCGGGCTATTAGGTTGGCAACCCGAAACCACCGACCCCGTCGCCATGCTGAAACTCTTACGCGACCCGGCGGCTTTATACCCCGTTCCGGTTGATGAGAAAACGATTGAGGTTGGCCCTCAGCAGATTCACTTCGAGCGTGTGCGCTACGATTCGCCGTACCATAATACGATGGTCATCAAATTAACATCGGGTGAGGCTGTATTGTCGGAAGAAGAATATTATTCCATTGGGGGCGGCTTCATTATCCGTAAAAACGAGCCCGAAATCAGCGCCGATGCCTATTCTGTACCCTATCCGTACAGTACAATGGCCGAGTTGAAAGCGCAGCTCACGGCAAATACTATTTCGCTGGATGAGCTATTAATGGCCAATGAAATGTCACTAACGGGCAGAGATCGCGCTGAAGTCAACCAGCGAATTGACCAGATTCTGGATTTCATGCACAAGGCAGTTCGGCGCGGGCTAAAACAGAAAGGAATTTTGCCGGGCTCGATAAAATTGAGTCGAAAAGCTCCAATTCTGTTTCAGCAAGCGAAGGGCATGAGCCAGTCGTCGGACAGTTTCCTCATTTTCCTGAACGCCTACTGCCTGGCCGCTTCCGAAGAAAACGCGGCTGGCGGTATCGTTGTTACGGCACCTACTTCGGGGGCTTCGGGCGTTATTCCCGGCCTGACCTTTCTGGCGAAACACCGTTTTCACTATGACAAAGCAACCATGCGGGCGGGCATGCTGGCAGCAGCAATGATTGGGTTTCTGGTTAAACACAACGCCAGTATTTCCGGGGCCGAAATGGGCTGCATGGGCGAAATCGGAACAGCCTCGGCTATGGGCGCGGCTTTTTTGACACGCTGCACCCAAGCCAAAGCCGACATTGGCCCCATTGAAGCTGCCGCCGAAATTGGCATTGAACATCACCTTGGCATGACCTGCGACCCAATTGGGGGCTACGTTCAAATTCCCTGCATCGAACGGAATGCTATGGGAGCGGTGAAAGCCTATAATGCGTTTCTGCTGGCCACATCGGGGGCGGCTTCGTTCCAGAAGATTTCGCTCGATGCCGTTGTTAAAGTCATGAAGGCAACCGGCCGCGATATGTCAACAAAATACAAGGAAACATCGGAAGCCGGGCTGGCTCTCAGTGCAACGGAATGTTAAATAGGGGAAGAAAAGGAGGAGAGGGAGGAAGGGGAAGAGCGGAAAAAGCGACTAGTTGCGGCTCCCTTTCTTCCACTTCCTCCCTCCTTTCTTTAAACAATTCGTAGTGTTTAATGCGTTTTTAACAAATACGCTCATTAACGCGGCATTGATTTTAGGTATGACCAATATTTACACACCCCAGCAACAACGGGTTTTACTAATAACGAGCCTGATTATTATTGCGGGCTTCATTATTTTTGGGTTAAGCGGCTACATATCGGCTTTTCTGGGAGCTGGAATTTTATATGTTGTTTTCCGTCCCTGGTTCACGGCGCTGGCCATCAAACGAAACTGGAATAAATCGCTGGTAACAACCCTCCTGATTATCTTCTCGGTGGTGGTAATCATTATGCCGTTCCTGACGCTGAGTTTACTGCTCATCGACCGTATTCAGTACTATTCTCAGCATACAGAAGATATTCTGAATCTGGCGAAGAAAGCGGAAGAATTGACCGGTTATCAGATAACCAGTCAGGCGAATATTCAAAATCTGCTCCGGCAAGGCGGATCTTACGCCAGTCGTCTTCTTCCCTCTCTGGCGGGCGGTGCGCTGGACTTTATTGTCATCCTCGGCCTGATGTTCTTCACTATGTATTTCATGTTTGTGCAGCAGGAAGGCTTTCAAAAAGGGCTGCAAAAATACCTGCCGTTTAAACGGGACACCCAAAAAGAGCTGGGGGAATCGCTGAAGAACAATGTCAACGCCAATGTAATCGGGCAGGCATTGGTCAGTCTTGTACAGGGGGTATTGACGGGGGCAACGCTTTGGATATTTGGTGTTCCCGATGCGATTTTCTGGGGAACGGTGGCTTTCTTTATGGCCTTTATTCCTGTTCTTGGTACACCTTTAGTTTGGGGACCTGCCGGGCTAATTCAGCTATCACAGGGTAACACCAGCCAGGGCATTGGGATTTTGGTGGTGGGTGTTGTTGTCATCATTAACATCGACAACCTGCTTCGGATTATGCTGGCCAAACGTATGGGCGATATTCACCCACTCGTCACGCTGGCGGGCATTGTGCTTGGTGTACCTATTTTCGGGATACTGGGGCTAGTGGTTGGGCCATTGCTCCTCTCCTACTTTATCGTACTGATCCAGGTTTTTGAACGACAGAACAAGTCGCAGGAAAAAGAAGTAGCTCTGGCAGAACAGAAGGTAGACGTTGACGCTCAACAGAAAAAATGAATAATGCAAAATGAATAATGTAAAATGACGGTACAGCCCTGACTATTCATTTTACATTATTCATTTTGCATTCCTCTTACTGCCGCGTTACTTTACTGGCACCGGAGGTTTCTGAATCCAGTTTATCGACGTGACCAAAGTTAACGTGGCTGGCTCCACTCGCATCGACGGCCGCTTTGTTCACGCTAAGGCTGGTGGCTTCAATCTTACTGGCTCCGCTCAAATCGGCTTCCAGTACATCGACATGACCGCGCAATACGGCATTTGACGCACCAGACAGTTCAATATTCAGCTTTTCTACTGATCCATCAAACACCGTCCGGCAAGCGCCACTCATGTCGATATCAAGGTTTTTGTAGTTACCAAAACCAACCAGACTGGCTTTCGAAGCCCCCGACAGTTTCAACTGGTCAATGCTCGGAACGGTAATTGTTAAGCCAACACGTTTCCGGTTTGTCCAGTCGAACAGACCACCCCGACGGTCGATTTTCACTTCGAGTGTACTGCCGTTTACCCGAACATCCATGTCGCTCATGTCTTCTTCTCGTCCATCGGCAACGACTTTGTACACATCCCCCTTGCGGAAACGAACGACAAAAGCACCTGCCACATCGACCTTCGAGAACGCGCTGACATTAAACTGGCGGGTATGATCGCTGATGTTATCGAAGTCGTCGCCCAATTCGCTGGATACCGCACTCTGTACATCGTCGGTCAGGTCGGTTACGTCATTATCTTCGTCGCTATCGCTGCGATCTTTTTCGCGCGGATAGTTAATGCAAACCAGGCCGTCATCTTTCGTAAACTTCCAGAGACTGGATGCCATTCGATCCAGTTCTTTCTCGCCAAACTCATTGCGAATAAAGCGGGCAAAATCACGGGTCATGCGGAACGGTTTTTCGTAAGGCACCATCAAATCCATATCCAGATCCTGCGCCCGGAAATGTGCTTTAGGCGTCAGTTCCAATGTTTCATCGAAGCGCACCGTCGAATCTTTGACCGCATATGTGTACTTAATCTGGCGAGCGTTAGCCTGGGCTTCAGCCCTGCTGCGACCCTGAGCCCGGAAGTATTGTATCAGACTAATGCCCGGTCCGTCGTAGCCTTTTACATCAATGGATGGGCGCCAGTTATCGTCATTCTCCACCTCGTTCATAGCGAACGTTGGCGTGACCCCTGAAATGTTCAGCACCTTCGTTTCTTCGACTGTTCCCCGACGCTGGAAGCTGGAAATGAGGGGGGTTGCACTGCCCGCAAAAACAACCAGGCTCACGAGCCACACACCAGCGAAGGTAAGCGCGGTACGGCTGTTGACGACACTACGGGTAGTGATCAACATAATACCCAGAATGGCCAGGCCCAGCGCCGGTATGATGCCTGTCAGGAAAGCCGCCAGCACCATTGGCAGTGTAATATCTGCCTGAAGAAATTGAAGTGGGAAGTCCGAACCAGACCCAAAGTCACCAAAATGTGTACCCGTTTCCAAACCAATTGCTGCGCCCAATACGGCCAGGCAAACGATCATAAAGGCAAAGCCGAGCAAAAGCATGATCACACCGGCAAATACCCTAATCAATGATACAACTCCGTTCAGTAAAGGCCCCAGTGCGCTACCCAAACCGCCAATGATCGTGGCAATAGCCCGAAATGGAAACAGAAGAATGCGAGTCAATGTGCTTTCCCGATCCGGTGTTTCATTAATGTTCAGATTCTGCTTGATACTATGCTCGATATTTGACAACGTAATGGGCTGTCCCTGCATTTCCATCTTTTCGGTGAGCGTGTTGGCCGCCGGGGCAATCATCCACAGCACAATGTATAGCAGGAAACCTACGCCAAAGAACACAATACCCAGTACGAACAACAGTCGAACAATACCCGTATCGATACCAAAATAGGCGGCAATACCCGAGGAAACGCCCCCGAGCACCTTATCTTCGGGATTACGGAAAAACTTTTTTACGGTTTTATCGTCTTCAATTGTCATAACACCCGGCAAGGCAATCCACATAGCAACGTAGACGATAAAGGTAAAGCCACTCAGGCCACCAAAGAACCCGCCGGGCCCATTCGATGCGCCACTCAAAGCGGGTAAGCCAATGAATAGTCCCACAAAAATTAAGCGGACCCAGACCACATCCATGTTGAAGTAGTGAGCCAATCCGGCACAAACACCACCGAGGGTTTTCCGGCGTATATCACGCACCAATCGGCGCGGGCCGGTATAGGTCCCTGACGGCTGAGATGCGAATGGAGCCGCCGTTGGGTTGGCTGTTTGATTGCTTTTGTTCTGCGTTCCCTTTCCCGGACCCTGTGCCGAATGACGGCCCCCGTTAGTCACCAGCACTTCTTCTTCCTCTACGGCTTCGAAGTCGGCAACGGTGCCCATAGCGGCAACGAGTTCATTGACATCCTCAAGGGAAACAACTTGTTTATCAGCCGATTTTAGTTTGGCAAGAAGCTTCTCGGCAATCCGGTTTTCGATGTCCGTTACAATCTCCTGACTGTCTTCGTAGGTCGAAAAGTACTGTTGTACCGTTGTCAGGTAATTTTTAAGCTTATCGTAGCCATCCTCTTCTATATGGAAGATGACACCACTTATATTTATACTGATGGTCTTTTTCATTGCGGTCCGACGATTCGGTTTATGAATAGAAAAGGTTAAGCGTTGGCTGGAGGAATGGTTGGATCTGGCGAGGGTGAAACTGTTACTGCCCCGTTCGTAATTTTCTTGTGTAGTTCGATCTTGCCGACAATCGAGTTAACGGATTCGGCAAGCTCCTGCCAGGTATCGTTGAGTGCTTCTAATGAATTACGACCCAGATCGGTCAGGATGTAGTATTTACGTGGCGGCCCGGATGTGGACTCGACCCATTTATAATCGAGCAGACCGGCATTTTTCAAACGGGTTAGCAGCGGGTACAATGTGCCCTCCACAACCATGATCCTGGCGGAAGTCAGCTCGTCAAGCATATCGGAGGCATATATTTCACCCCGCGATATGATGTGCAAAATGCAGAACTCCAGAATTCCCTTCCGCATTTGCACCTGAGCATTTTCTATATTCATTGGTATCTAGGATTTCGTTAATTTCTTATATCAAAGGTACAATAAGGTACTATGCGATGCAAGGTACCTTTTGTTTTTCATTCCTATTCAGGTATTAGTGGCAAAAAAACAGGGGTGAATGGTTGGGTGTCAGTTTATGTGATCAGCACCAACGGCAAACTCGATCCGGTAGGGCTATTGATCCATGAGCAGGCCCATCAAATCCTCTGACCGGGCAAGTGTCTGGCCCAGGGTGGGGTAGAAAACCGATCAGGACATGGAGCAGATTGTCGCCTGGAAGCCCCAAATGAGCGGACATGGGCATCATTAGTTGAACGGCCTTCGGGTTGAGTTGCCGAATCATCCCCTGGGATCGGTTTCCGACATGGCCAACGGAAAGCGGTGCATAAAAAGCAGCCGTTGTTGGAGGTGCTTTTGTGGGTCCAAAATCATCAGGAATATGACTTACGATCGACCAAGAAATATTGGTAGGGGCTATGACTGGCTTTAAGCAGCCGCAATCGCACTTTGGTCGGCTCACAAACGTAGGTCAGGATATAATCCAGCTCTTCGTCCAGATCAGGCAACGCATATTTAGCGGCCACCATCCGATTGTTAGCGCAGGGAGCAATCTCGGTAAAGTAGTATTTGCCGATCGCATAATCGGTGTCAATGCCGGTTAGGTGCGATTCCGATTTGCAATAGGCGAGCACTACCCCTTCCCGACTCATGCGAACAATGCCAAATGGAGCCTCGTTGAGTTGGTTGGGGGTCTGCTGATCCAGCCAGTCGAGCAGCAACGGATCAGAAAAAGCAGGAATTGATTGGTTCATTGAGGCAACTCTAGGCGTATAGCAATTTAGGTAAGTAAACCCGGAAGGTAGCGCCTTCGCCCGGCTGGCTGGTGGCCGTGATGGCACCGTTATGGTTTTCAACAACCTTCTGGCAGATCGCCAGCCCGATGCCCGTTCCGACATACACATCCTTGCCGTGCAAGCGCTGGAAGACCTGGAAAATTCGATCCAGAAATTTCTCATCGAAGCCAATGCCGTTATCAATCACATTGATTTCATAAAACAGCGGGATGTTCCCCGTTTCCATGGAGGTGGCGCCCAGTGTTGGTCGGGCGACAGCAGGCAGGTCTTCTGCTGACAGCAATCGGGCGGTGATCTGAATTCTGGGCGAGACGCCCGGCAAGCGATACTTGAGGGCGTTGGATAGCAGGTTCGAAAACAGTTGTTGCAACTGGGTCTTATCGCCGTGAAGAATGGGCAGCTCATCCCAATGTAGGGTAGCGGCAGATTCCTGAATCGTTACGCTTAAATCATCGACGATGTGCCCTAGCAGATCGCTTAGGTTTACCGATTCTGGCTTTGCCAGTTGGGTATTGATCCGGGAATAAGCCAGCAGGTGTTTAATGAGTTTTGACATTCGCTGCGCTGCACTTTGCATACGCTCGATGATATCCAGCCCGGCCTCATCCAGCCCGGCCGCATATGTAGCTGCCAGGATACTGCCAAACGATTGAATCTTACGCAGGGGCTCCTGTAAATCATGACTGGCCACGTACGCAAATTTCTGAAGATTATCGTTACTCCGGCGCAGGTCGTAATTAGCCGTTTCAAGCGCCTGCTGCTGGTGTTTCAGATTCGTGACGTCCAGAAACGTAAACAGAATCTGATTGCCATGCTGAATGAGTGATGACTGAAACCAACCCTGAATACCGTCACTAAAAAAGGGCATCAGCCACTCTTTGGGTTGGCCGCTTTCGGCAACAATAACCATCGAGTCGAACAGTTCCTGCCCCTGCTTACCGGGGAAAAGCGTTCGTACACGTTGGTTAATCAATTCATGGTCCGATCGGTTGGTTGTTCGCCGTTGGGTTTCGTTAACCAGTTTATAAATAAAATCAATTATCCGGCCGGGCTGTCCATCGATTGCGGTTTCACGAACGGGCTCAAACAGAACCATACCCGACGGTTGGGTATCCATAATCAGTTTCATCAATTCGTTATGTTGCCGCTGGGCCAGTTGCGTTTTGTGGGCCTCCGTTACATCCATGTAAGTCATCAACACCCGATCGGTAGACCCGGAGTTGCCAATCAGGGAGAACTCGGTATCAAACCATCCCGCCGACGAGTCGGTATAATCGGTCAAGATCATGCGCTGGGATTGCCCGGTTCTCAGGGTTTCGCGCAAGGCAAAGTCAAGCATCCCCCCCCGAAAACGGGGAAACAGGGTCAGTAAATCCTGACCAAGCAGTGCCTCTGCCGAATACCCCGTGATGTAGGTATTCATGGGATTGCTCATGCGGTAGCGGAAATCAAGGATGGTGCGTTCGGGCGAATTATCCCGAATGGCTTCCCAAAGCACCAGGCCCGCCGGTGTGCTGTTGTTGATCGTTTCCAGCAGGAGCGCCTGCTGCTGTACTTGCTCCTGGGCCAGTTTCTGGACTGTTTTATCCTGAATGGTCAGCACGAAACCATTGCCCCGCTTCACTGCCGACAGGTCGTACCAGCCGGGTCCACAACCAAAATCAAGAGTTCGTTCGGTTTTGAAGGGCTTGCCCGTTTCCACCAAAGCGATATAATTGTCCAGTAAACCGTTTTCTTGCGTTTGCGGAATCAGGTCGAGAAGGGTACGCCCCAGTAACTCCCTGTCGGATAAACCGGTAAGTTCGCCATGCACCTTATTTTGCAACACATACCGAAAATCAAGGAGCCGACCCGCCGAATCACGCACCGCGTCGAAAGCGACGATGGCATGCTGCGAACCGTTCAGCACGGAGTTCAATAGTTCGGCCTGTTGATGATGAGCCAACTGAGCCAGTTTAGTTTGGGTAATATCCGTAATTGCCAGCAGTAGCTGATCAGCCTTCGGGCTAATGGAAATCGTGAACCAGCGCACCTTTTGTTCGATGGTAAACGGCAGTTCGAACGTTATCGAATGCTTGTCTTCAATCGCCAAAATAGCCCGCGAGAGCAAACCTGATGCTTCGGCATTGGGCAACACAGACGTAAGCAACTGCCCTTCTACGCTGGAACCGGGTTGTCGAAAAATTTCTTCCAGCAGGCGATTGATCCGAACGAACTGAAAATTAACCAGGCGACTGTGGTTGTTTTCCTCCTGCCTTACTGCATTCATCACGGCAATTCCCATGGGCACCTGATTAATCACCTCGTCAAGAATGTGTACCTGCTGTTGAGCAAGTGCCATCGTTTTTTTGACTGCCGTAATATCATTATAGGTGATCATAATCCCGGTGGGTACCCGAACAATTTTCACTTCCCGCCATGTATCGAATTCTGGATAATAATGTTCTGTTGACAGCGGCTGCTTCGTGTCAAAAACTTTCACATATTCCTCAAATAGTCCGTTGATCCTCGTAGCGGGATAGATCTCCACAAGGTTTTTCCCAGCAGGTCCTCTCGTTTGTAGCCGCTCATGCGCAGACCAGCCTCATTGATCATCACAAACCGGAAGTCAGTAACCATACCCGCTTCGTCGCAGATAGCTTCGAAAACAGTAATTCCATTGATGGATGCATTAAAGGTTTCCTCCAGAACATGAGCCCGACGGGCTGCGTCTGCATCGGCCTTACTCTGAGAAATGTCGTTGTATGAAACAACTACGCTGTTTTCGCCAAGCGGTACAGCCGAAACATCGCACCAGGCCGGTATGGCCAGCCCAGGTCGGTGGTACGAAAATTCAAATTGGGCCGGTAATCCTGTTTCTACCACCTGGCGATAGCGATCATCCAGACCGGTACCGACCAGATGGGGGTACAAAACGGGAAAGGTACTTCCCAATAACTCAACGGCCGGCCGACCCAGGTTGCGCTCGGCCACAGGGTTTACCATTGTCAGCCGTAAAGCAGACTTGTTATTACTGCTGTCCTGCACCAGTTGATAGACCATAACGGCGTTCTGCGAAGCACTCAATACACTTTGCAGCAGGATGGATGGAGATAGAGTAGATAGCGACATGCACTGGGTAGGTTACTAGTCAACGAGGTTAGGAAGACGGTACTAATTCGTGTTTGTTGCTTAAGGCTTAAACTGCTGACTGTGGATCAGCCAGAAGTTAATGGCTTGACTTATCATATCACTTACCTGGTGGTAACTTTCCGGTTTTATCAGGTAAGCATTTGCCCCCAGATCATAGGCCCGGCGCATATCTTTGGGATTATCCGATGAGCTGTACACAACCAGGGGCATGTAGCGAGTCCGGCTGTTGGCCCGTACCTGCTGAATAACGTCAAAACCGCTATGACCAGGAAGTTTCAGGTCGATAAGCACCAGGTGAGGCATGGCCGGGCTTTTGCCTTTATAGTCCCCCTGTTCAAGCAAATAATCGATGGCTTCGCTCCCACTGGTCAAGATCAGAAAACTGGGTGGCTGCTCCATACGACTGATGAGACGCCGGAAGATATCGGACTCATCGGCGTTATCTTCAATGTAAAGTACCTCAAGCATTCGTTTTATAAAATTTGGGATGGGAACGACACATAAAAAGTAGTTGATTGATTTAGCACGCTCTCGAACCAGACTTTTCCTTTATGGCGACTCAGGATTCGTTTGACAATGGCTAACCCCACCCCGTAGCCTTCATAGCTGGCAGCTGAATCAAGCCGTTGAAAAAGTTCAAATACCTTCCCGGCCTGTTTCATGTCAATGCCAATACCATTGTCGGTTACCGAGTAAATGAGTTCGTTTTCGGTTTGGACTCCCTGGACCGATATGTAGGAAGAGGGTACGGAACGCGTGTACTTTACGGCATTATTCAACAGATTACTGAATACCTGAGTAACCATCGTTTGATCGCCTGTCAGATCAGGCATTGGCCCAATATGAATGGTCAGATCGCGGCCTGTTTCGCTGCTTAACAATTCCTCCCGCAGTTGTCCCAGCAGTTCACGCATGGGCAGTGTTTTGGCCAGGAACCCCGAACTGCCGATCTGGGAGTAATGCATAATATTGCGAATCAGGATGCTCATCCGTTCACTGGCCTTCTCGATCTTCGTAAAGATGGCCTTTGCGGGTTCATCCATCCGGGCGCCATAATCTTCCCGGTAAATCTCGGCGTACCGCCGAATGGAGGACAAAGGCGACCGTAGCTCATGCGAAACCGTATAGCTGAACGCTTCGAGTTGTTCATTCGACAGGCGAAGCTTTTCATTGAGCACCCGAAGCTGATTTGCCTTCTGGTCAACTACCTGCAGGATGTCTTCACGCAGTTTGAGCGCCATGGCCACCTCCATTTGCTGCCAGGGATGGGCTTTATTATGAACGAGTTGCGTCCATTTTTCGAAACTTTTCCGGGGACTGAGTTGGGTATTGCCTTCACTGGTTATTTCTACCGGTTTATCCGGGTTACCTCCCCAGGACACCTCCTGGATGAGTTCAGGTTTGAACCAGAGCAAGTATTCGTTCATCTGTCGCGAGAGTACCACCAGCAATACCCCTGACGCTTTCTGCCGATACAGTTCAGCCGGGGGGTATAAATTAGGAAGTTGGTCCGTTTGAAAGATACGTTCGGTAGTGCTGTTTTTTATCCAGTCGATCAAGGCAAAAATCTCGTCGGAGGAGGGCGTATCACCTAATTGGTGAAGTTGCTCGTCAAACAGCAGCGCGGCCCCGGTTGCGGAGTTAAGCTCAAGAGCGGTTTGTGGGTGTTTAGTCAGTCCCTGGACAATATCCCAATCGCTCTGCATTTGTTGATTGAGTACCTGCCCGGCCTGCTGGAGCTTTTCCGAAAACTGGGCCTCTTCATCGTCTTTTCTAATCTCCAGCACGGTGGATAACAGCTGGCTAACTACCTTAAGGGATTGGCGGGCCGGGAAGTCGATGAACCGGGGGCCCCGGTAATGATGGCAGGCAATGAGCCCCCATAGTTCATTTCGGTAGAGCAGCGAAATGCTCAGACTTGACTGAACACCCATATTTTTTAAGTAAGCCACATGCATAGGCGAAACCGCCCGCAGGTTGGCTTGTGTCAGGTCGAGCGGTCGATTATAATGGGCATAGTTGACGGGGTATATAGGTACCCGTTCCTGACTAACATCGCCAATACCCCGAATTAGGTTGATCTTATATAGTTCCCGGGCTTGCCGGGGGATATCGGAGGCCGGATAATGGAGTCCTAAAAAAGGGTCTAACCAGGGTTCCCTGGCTTCAGCAACCACTTCCCCGTGCCAGTCCTCTCCAAACCGATAAATCATTACCCGGTCAAATCCGGTGATTTTTTTCACTTTCTGCACAACCTTCTCCAGCAGTTGGGTCAGGGTCGAACTCCGTTGAATATCGCTCATCGTTTGACTGAGCAACGATGTGAGGGGTAGTTGATCAGGCAATTGACTGGCGGGCTCAAACTCCATAATCAGCGCTCCGTCCTGCTGATGCAGTAAAATAAACCAATCCTGGTTCTGTCGTCGAAAAGGGAACGGATTGACGGTTTCACACCGACCACTTTGTATCGCTACGGTTAGCATCTGGTGAAGCGCCACACCCGTTAAATCACCGGCTGAAATCTGCGTTACCGACTTACCAATGATGACCTCCACCGGCTGGCCGGTTAACTGGATAATGTTTTCACTGGCCTGCCAAATGGTCAGGTTAACCGGATCCAGAACCACTAGAAAGCCGGATGCCTGAATAAAGCCGGGCCACTGAATCGGCTCTTGGTCGCAGTTGGTTAAATCGAGGGATGGACGCATTTTAAAACCGAAATCAGTTAAGCAAAAGTACTCAAATCAATATACGAAGTAACAACTTAAAACCATTTCGCTAAGTCAACTATAATAAAACTACTTAGTTATTTAATTAGTTGGTTTTCAGTATCAAATGTAGACAATTGATTAATATCATATATCGATTAATCTATATTTAATTTAAATATATAGACTATTATATTTAAGTAGTTTAATGGCATTTAGGCTAAGCCAAGTCTGGCCATTTATCCCCCAAACTATTCTTAATATCAATCGTATTTAATGAATTTGCTTCAATAGGACGGCTGCGCAATAGGCTGAAGATGGTCCAAAAACAGCCTACCAGGCAACATATCTATACATATAACCTCTTGGACAGCCTTATCCTACTGGCGCCGAAACTTGACCGGTCAAACTAATCAATTAAAGCTACCTGCCTTATAGACCAAAACAATATATAAATCTTTATGCTTTATACACACTAACAGGTATAATAAATACTAAAATGCTAACAAGATCATCTGTTGTTTTTGACGAAAATCAAAAAAGGTTTATTTCCCTTTATGATCGGTATTCACCTTCGTTATGGGGCCTAATTTTAATGGCTAATCTTCCGCAATTTCAATCAGAAACTATCTTACTGAACGTATTTACGATAGCCCTGAAGCAACTCAATCAAAACCAGATAACCGAAAAACAGTTCTTTGCTACGTTACTTAAACTAGCCTGTAAAGAAGGGTTACCATTGGCTTGCCTGCAATCAGTATGGGACAAGCAATAAGCTTCAACGAACTAATTTCCAGGCCTATATTTAGGCTCAGTTAAACTACAAACAATTGATATACAGAGACTTATCTCTATATCCACCCGATAATCCTTAACCCCCAGAAATTAATTACCTTTCTAAAAACAGTTCGGTATTTGGTTTATTCATTTACCGATATCTTTTTTTTTCTCTTTTTTAGCCAACCGACGAGGTGGACTTACTACACTAAACTGGACATTGTGTTAAGCATGATTTAACATGATGTTTCACACAGGCGACCCTGCATGAAACCAGTAGGCAGTAAAACTCAACTTCAACATGCGGCCGACTTTGATGCAGCAACCCCGTATTTATTGATAATCAAAAAAACTCCAGCCCTGCAGATCGCCAAAATTGGTTTAGCAACATGCAGGGCTGGAGTCCTTTGTTCTGGTTTACTACCTTCAGTCCGGTTTACCGGACATCGCCAATGCGCTTGGCACGTTTGGTTTGCTTGAGGACGAATGGTACACAGACATCTGGCAGACAGTCGCAAACCGTGGTCAATAATGTTACTGTTACGTCCTTAAAACAACCCGATCGATTATAGACCCGAACTGTGTATGATTCAGAGATCAATGGGTTTGTCAGATTGCTGACAAGCACACCACCCGTTGGGATTGACTTCGCCGTTCCAGAGAGTGAAGCCGCTGGATTAAAGACACTACCTGCCGAATACTGATACGTGTTAGACAGATCGAAGCTGCTAAGCTCGATCTTGCCATTGGCTTGCAGCACCTTGCCTACGCAGGTAACGGGAATGGCGGTTGCCTTAAACGCTGGCAGACTATCCTCCTCGATGATGAATGGGCAGCAACTGAAGTCAGGGCATTTGCCAGTGGTGTTGTCAACGGCAAGGCTATAGGTACCGGGGCCGGTTATATCCAGGCTGTTAGTGGTCTGACCTACTATCTCGACATTATCCCTGAACCACTTATAGCTACTACGACCAGCGGGTACTGACAGTTGGAACGTGTAGATATCACCCACACACATGACCACGGGAATGGAGGTACAGACTATCGCTGTATCGCCGGGAATCGTCGCTTTGTTGTAGAGGATGCCTGAACTATCGGCTTTAGCCTGGAAGGTTAGCATCAGACTTTGTCCGGCACTGATGGAGGCTACCTGCCAGGTGCTGATAGGGCTACCCTGGGTGAAGGTCGTACCGACCGGAGCCGTAGCCGAACCAGCCACGTAGTTGAGGCCCACGGTACTCGAATCAGTGACGACAATATTCGACGCGATCGTTGTTCCCGTATTGGTCAGCACCAGCGTGTAGGTCAGGATATCACCAAGTTTGGCTTTGCTTAGGTTAACCATTTTGTCGAGCGTCAGTTTGGTGCTGACAGGCTGAGTGCAGGAAGCCGGTGCGGTGTAGGTAGTAGTGCTCGTACTACAGCCGCTCAGTGTAGCGGTGACGGTATGCACCAGGCCATCGGAGCCCAATCCTGTCAGGCTAAAGGGCACCAAAGTCGCGGTATTGCTGACGGTCAGGGTGGTGGTCATCAGTCCGCTGGTGATGAGGATGGTCCCACCGGTAGTATTGTTGCTCAGGCTCACCATTCCGCTCAGGGTGTAAGTGTTGGTCGCGGAACTACATACCCCCGGCGTAACAGCCAGGCCAATCGAGCAGACCGGGCCGGTATTGATATCAAACACGGTGAGGGGCAGGCTCACCTGACAACCCTTACTGTCGGTGACTCGTAGCGTAGCCGTGAAGCTACCGGCAGCGGTGGGTATTCCGGCAATGAGCCCTGTGGTTGGGTTAAGTGTCAACCCGGTTGGCAGGCTACCCACCGAAATAGTATAGGTGAGTGGAGCGGTGCCCCCCGTGGTCGTAAGCATCTGGCTGTAAGGCGTACCGACCTGTCCGTTGGGCAGGCTGGCAGTGGTCAGACTCAGCGAGCAGACCGTGCACGAAGCGGGAGCGGTGTAGGTCGTCGTAGCCGATGGACCACCCGTCAGGGTAGCCACCACCGTGTGGCTACCTGCGTTGCTCACGCCCGAGACCGAGAAACTGGCCGTTGCCTGCCCCGCCGTGACGGTGATGGTCGTCAGGCTGGCTCCATTATCAGTAATGGTCAGTGTGCCTGCCACCGCGTTGGTCAAACTTACCGTGCCCGTGGCGGTGTAGTTATTGGTCAGCGAGTTACAAGTCGGGATACCAACCACCACCGCTATGGCTGGCGGAGCCACTGTACATGAAGCCGGAGCCGAATAAGCCGCGTTGTCGGTACCGCAACCTGACAGACTGGCGATCACCGTGTGTGAGCCGCTGCCCGAGGTCAGCCCCGTCAAGGAATAAACTACCGAGGTGGTGCTGGCCGTGATGGTCAGCGTAGTGGACTTGGCACCGTCGGTAATCACCAGGTTACCGGCTGTGGAGTTGGTCAACCCAACCGTACCAGAGATGCTGTACTGATTCGTTACTGAGTTACACGTACCCGGCGTGACGATCAGATCCAGCGAGCAGACCGGCAGGGCCGAGGTCGTGATGGTCAGCGATGTCACATCGGTACATGATTTGGCATCGGTCACTTTGATGCTGAAGGCACTAGTAGCAGCCGCCGACGGTATTCCTGAAATCACACCCGTGGTGGGGTTCAGGCTCAGGCCCGAAGGTAACGTACCTATCGAGACGGCGTAGGTATAGGGCGTGGTACCACCTGAGGTGACCAGCGTGCGGCTGTAGGCCGTACCCACCTGCCCATCGGGCAAGGTGCTCGTTACTAGGTTCACCGTACACACCGTACAGCTAGCCGGAGCCGCATAGGTGATAAAGTCCGTTCCGCAATTCGTTAAGCTGGAAGTAACCGTGTGCGAGCCACTACCCGAAGTCAGACCCGTTAATGAGTAAGCCACCGAGGTTGCCCCCGCGGTGACAGCCACTGTGGTTGATTTAGACCCGTCGGTGATGGTGAGCGTACCCGCCACGGCGTTGGTGAAGCTCACCGTACCAGAGATTGAGTATTGGTTGGTGGCTGAGTTACACGTACCCGGTGTGACCACCAGATTCTGCGAACAGGCCGGGGCCGAAGAAGTGACAATGGTCAGTGAGGCCACATCGGTACACGATTTAGCGTCGGTCACTTTGATGGTGAAGACACTGGTAGTGGCCGCTGTTGGTGTACCTGAGATCACACCCGTGGTTGGGTTGAGGGTTAGTCCCGTTGGCAACGTACCTGTCGAGACGGCGTAGGTATAGGGCGTGGTGCCACCCGTGGTGGTCAGCGTCTGGCTATAGGCGGTGCCCACCTGGCCGTTAGGCAGGGTACTGGTGGTCAGGTTAACGGTGCACACTGTGCAACTGGCCGGAGCCGTGTACGTCGTGAAATCTGAACCACAGCCGGGCAGTGTGGCTACAACGGTATGGCTGGCACCGGTAGACGTAAAACCGCTTAACGAATAGGGGATATTTGTATCTGTAGCGCTGACGGTGATCGTTGTGGTAGCCGTACCATCGGTGATGGTTAGCGTACCCGCCACGGCGTTGGTCAGTGATACCGTACCCGAGATACTGTACTGATTCGTGGCTGAGTTACAGATGCCAGGAGTGACTGCCACATTGAGTGCGCAGGGTGCTACGGAGCAGGAAGCCGGAGCTGTATAGGTAGTAACGTCGGTTCCACAGCCGGGCAGTGTCACCACCACGGTATGTGAACCCGATCCCGATGTCAAGCCCGCCAGCGTATAGGCCACAGAGGTGGCCGAGGCAACTACCGCAACAGTGGTCGACTTAGCTCCATCAGTAATGGTAGCTGTTCCTGCTACCGCACTCGTTAGGCTAATGGTGCCCGAAACGCTGTATTGATTTGTGGCCGAATTACAGGTGCCCGGAGTTGCGGTTGCGGTAAGGTCGCAAGCGGCAACAGTATAACCCGCATCATAGTTGAAATTGTTTTGACCTGCGTTTCCCAGCGTAAAGACAATAACCCCTGCTGCATTGGGGTCCGAGTCAATGGCTTCGGTATTACTTCCGCTGGCCGAATTGGGCTTGGTGCTCAAACTCAGCGTACTGAAGGAAGTGGGGAAACAGAGCGAATAACTGACGCCTGCCGTCAGGGTCGATAAACCATAGGCAAATCCGGTGGTGTTGGTACCGGTTGCATCGGTGAAATAGTATTCGCCATTTGGGTTTGTCGTTACGGTGGCTACCGTGGTTGAAGCCGGTCCTTTTAGCGTCACCGTTACACCAGCCAGTGGTGATTCACCCGGATCCTGTACGCCGTTGTCGTTGGCATCATTCCAGACCCGGTTGCCAATCATGATGGGTGGATTGTCGCACAACATGGCCAGATCGCCTAGCCCGCTACCCTTACCAAAGGTAGATACATCTGAGGCATTGGGCACGATCTCTAGTCGTCCCGCAGCGTCGGTACCTCCTTGCTGCTGCCCATCTGATGTCTTATCCCAGGTAATACCGTTCGAATTGAAATCGAAGGGATCAATCATATTGGCGGCTACGAAGTTCTGGCTCAAATTGGTTGTGACCATGCCGCCCGTAAACTGATCAAGGGGTGGGTTATTGATGGAAGCCGTCAAATCGAAAAACGACCATGGAGCCGTTTCTACCGTCGTGTATGCCGGCGCCTTGGCGTAGGTGATATCGCCGTAGGCAATGCCATTGATCAGGTTTGAATTCGTGACGTTAGGTATAAAATTCTTGAATCCCGTCTGGTGTCCGGACCGATCCATCACCCCAATCAGCATGTTATCATTAATATCAAATTCAATATCAGAAATAATGGGCTGAGGGTATATATGATAGGATCCGTCTGACATACCCTTTACCGAAGCTGGCGCGATGGCTGGATACCAGGCGTTCCAGGTCTTCGAGGCTTGTTTTGTGAGCGAATTGCCCAGATTAACCGCCAGTGACATCGATGTGGCCGCTGTCAGGCTGTTGCACTTCATAATATAGTAGTGCAACTGGGCATCATTCTGATTGGTTTCTCCTGAACAAACCGCCCCCACATACAATACCCCATTGTGCTCTTTCAAGGCCCAGGGTCTGATATCGCCACTCCCACCCAGACATGTAGGCGTGGTAACAGCTAGTTTCCAGAGTAGCTTTTTGGTAGTATAATCAATACACAAGACCTGCTGATTGCTCAAGTCCGTTACATAAAGCCGCTTCCCATCTTCAGATAGTTCAATATCGCCAATACCCTCACGACCCATATTGGCCCAGCCCCAGTTATCGCGGCTAGGCGACGTTTTTACACCTAATCCGCGCGAGGAAGCACCGGGATCGGCTGGAAAACCCAGATTAACCGGTGCGTTGGCCTGATCAACGAAGGTGCTGGCATTGATATCAAGCCAGAGCGTGGGCGTGCCAGCGCCCGCCGTTGTGGGGGTAGTCAGATCTATTTCGTAGATAGCACCCAACCCATTCGGGCCAAGATCCATGTGGCGTTTGATAAAGGCCGACAGGTATAATTTTTTTGTATCACGGTTATAGGCTTGCCCCCAAACGGCCCCTATTTCGCTAAATTTCGCAATGTTCTGGTGGGCCTTCCCCTGTCCCCGGTCCAAATCATTAAAAAGCACCACAACCGATTCGGTACCGTTCGATGCCCTTGAACCATTTAAATAGCAAGGGTCGGCAATGATCGGATTGGGTTGGCAATAATTGGCCGCATTGCCAATGCCCAGGTTTACGCTGGTACTGCCACCACTCACAAACTGAACTGATGTACCAGACCCGGTACCTTTAAAGCTATCGTAATTGCTGGCAGGCAGACTGGTGAATTCGACCCGAAACTGACCAGCACCCGTAGTGAGCGTGTACTGCCCCAACGTTGCAGCGGCTGAACTGGTCGTAGTAGTCCCAACAGATGCTCCGGCTGCATTGTAGGCCGTCACCGTGACACCCCCAACGCCGGGTTCAACAAAATTCGCCGTATTATCTTTCGCGCCGTCGGAGTTAAAATCACGGAAGACTGTACCCGTGATTGTTTGTGCCTGCATGCTGCCTGTAAGCACAGCTATCGACATGAACACCAATGTGATCACTAATAGTAGCCTTCGTAAGGAGTCTCGCAACGTTATCTGCCGACAGGCAGCAACGCTGATCCCAGTAGCAGGCCGTATGTCGGAGTGAGTGAGTGGGTAGGTAGGTACTACCGGAAGAGTCATCGCTTTGCTCTTCGGCAAGAGGCCAGGCGACAAGGTAAGCGTAGATGTTAGGTGCATAATGTCTCGAATATTTCACTACCAGATCTAAGCCGTGAGTACAATCATCCATTATCAGGGGACAGTACTTTGCCTTATCTGGCCAATAGCAAAATCAAGGGCGGCAATAAGTATGCTAGAAGCCTTTCGAAGTAGTCAAATGGGGAAAAACGACAAAAAAAAGAGTATAATAGGTAGTATTTAAAAAACTAGAAGAATAGGATTTTTATACACAATAATTTTTTTTGTCTTTACAAAAAGAAAGCCAATAATTCAATAGAGAGATTGATATCTATAAACACACAACAACATTCGCCTTAAAACAACAAACCAGGGACCTTGCTACATAGAAATGGTCCGAAATCGGTGGATTTCGGACCATTTCTATGTACGATTAATAAACCAGCCATTAAAGGGCTTTATGCACTTTTTTAATGACAAAAAGTACACACTTGGCAGGTGGACAGCTACAGATGGTCTGGGGTAGGATGACCACCACATCTTTCTCACAACCCAGCCCATTGCAGATGCGAACCGTGTACGCCTGACCGCCTGCCGTGGCCGGATTGGCTAAGTCAGCCACCACTACCCCACTGGCGGGCACAGGCCGGAGCGTACTGCCCCCGATCACCTGTGCCTCATTGAAGCGACTGCCCAGCGAGACCTGGTAAAAATAGGTGGTCGTATCGGTGGCGCTTAGCCTCCAGTTGGTCACCACAATCCGGCCATCGGCGTTGGCCTCCGAACTGCTGGCCGTGCTGCAGGTGGGTGCCTGGGCCTGCGCCTGGTAGGTGGCGATCGAATCTTCCACGATGACCACCGGGCAGCACGACCCGTCAGGACACTGCCCCACGGCAGTGCCATTGATCACCACCGAGTAGCTGCCCGCCTGGGTAGCCGTGAACGAGCTTAGGGTGGCGCTGGCGATGACCACTCCATTGCGGTACCACTGGTAGCTGGCCTGGCCGGTGGGGGCATCTATTTGAAAGGCATAATCGGTGCCTTTGCAAACATGGATGGGGGGCTGGCAGGCGATGGTGCAACTCTGGGGAGCGGAGTAGGTCGTACTGCCTGTGCCGCAGCCGGTGAGCGTCGCAGTGACGGTATGCACCAGGCCATCGGAGCCCAATCCCGTGAGGCTAAAGGGCACCAAAGTCGCGGTATTGCTGATGGTCAGGGTGGTGGTCATCAGTCCGCTGGTGATGAGGATGGTCCCACCGGTGGTATTGTTGCTCAGGCTCACCATTCCGCTCAGGGTGTAAGTGTTGGTCGCGGAACTACATACCCCCGGCGTAACAGCCAGGCCAATCGAGCAGACCGGGCCGGTATTGATATCAAACACGGTGAGGGGCAGGCTCACCCGACAACCTTTGCTATCGGTGATAGTGAAGGTGACGGTAAAGCTACCGGCTGCAGTGGGTACTCCCGCGATCACTCCCGTTGTGGGATTTAGCGACAGTCCCTCAGGCAGTGTTCCGCCTGCGACGGAGAAGCTCAGGGGTGAGTTACCACCAGTGGTAATGATGGTATGGGCGTAAGGTGTGCCGACCTGTCCGTTGGGCAGGTTGCTGGTCACCAGACTCAGCGAGCAGACCGTACACGAAGCCGGGGCGCTGTAGGTCACCGAGGCTGAGCCACAAGCTGTAGCGCTGCTAATCACCGAAACTGTTTTGGTCAATCCATCTGAAAGTAGCCCAATCAAGGTGTAGGATACAGGTCCGTTGCCGGTCAGTGAAGCGGTGGTCGTTACTGAACCTACCGAAATGGTCAAGGACTGGTTGCCGGTAGTATTGGTTGCCGATATCGTTCCCGTTACTCTGTAGTTATTATTATTAGCGTTGCAAGTTCCGGGCGTAGCTGTCACCGTTAACAAACAAACGGGGGCACTGCTGGTGGTGATACTTAGAGCGGCCACATCGGAACACGATTTAGCGTCGGTCACCTTGATGGTGAAGCTGGCAGTGGTCGCACTCGTTGGTGTGCCTGAGATAACGCCACTCGTGGGGTTGAGGCTCAGACCCGCGGGCAACGTACCCGTCGAGACGGCATAGGTGTAGGGTGTAGTGCCGCCCGAGGTGACCAGCGTGCGGCTGTAGGCAGTGCCCACTTGCCCGTTGGGCAAGGTGCTCGTCACCAGATTCACCGTACACACCGTACAGCTAGCCGGTGCCGCGTAGGTAATGAAGTCCGTTCCGCAACCCGTCAGGCTGGCCACGACCGTGTGCGAGCCGCTGCCCGAGGTCAGCCCCGTTAGCGAGTAGGCCACCGAGGTAGCCCCCGCGGCAACGGCCACTGTAGTTGATTTGACTCCATCGGTGATGCTCAGCGTACCCGCCACGGCATTGGTGAAGCTCACCGTGCCGCTAATCGAGTACTGGTTGGTGGCCGAGTTACAACTGCCCGGCGTGACCACTACGTTGAGGGCGCAGGGAGCTACTGTACACGAAGCCGGGGCGGTATATACTGCATCGTCGCTGCCGCAACCAGGCAGCGACACGGTTACTGTATGTGAGCCGGTTCCTGACGTAAAGCCCGCCAGCGAGTAGGCAACCGAGGTAGCCGTAGCGGCTATAGCTACCGTTGTCGACCGGGTACCATCGGTGATTGTTGCCGTACCGGCTGATGCATTTGTTAGTGATATGGTACCCGAAATACTGTACTGATTCGTTGCTGGGTTGCAGGTGCCGGGCGTAACGGTTACCACTGGCTTTGCGCAGCAAACCTTTGTGGTAACCGTTACGCAATTACTGGTATCAGCGCAGCTACCACGCGGGGTACTACAGTTACCATCAACCGTAGTAACGACTCGATAATACTTCGTTTGTGTCAATACGGTTGGAGTATACGTACTGGCTGTAGCGTTAGCAATATTGGTAAACCCAGCCGTACAGGAGGCCGTACTTTTTTGCCATTGATACTTAATGGTATTACTTCCCGTTGCGGGAGTGACTGTCGTGAATGGGGTCGGAATGTCGGAACCAGCACAAACCGTTTGATTACCGCCAAGAACGGGAGCCGTCACATTGGCGAAATCGACGTTTACTGTAATCGTGAAATCACCGCAGGTACCTCCAACATTCTTGAGTGTAAACTTTCCGCAGCCAATCGCTACGTTCGTTACGGTGAAGCTAAGGTCACATTCGTTAAACGTGATGCCAGCGTTGCCGGTGCTGGCCGTCCAGGTACCTCCACAAATAGGTGCGTTACATGTACCAATGATGTTCTGTAGAAACACCTTATCGCCTACCTGCACGTTACACATAGTGGTATCAACGGTAAGGGCTGCCGCCGTTGGGCAGGCCTCGCTCGCAATTCGCAGCGTTTTGGGTGTTTGGCCAGGCTCATTGGGGGCTAGTGCGCCCGTATATACCATGTCTGAAGGCCTCACTTTTGCTACGCAGTCACCATCGGGCCCACCGGCAATCAGCAATCGATCCCAGGGCGCGTAATATACGATGCCCCGCGCTCCCTCGATACCGCCTGTTGGCGTGTCGTCTTTCTCCATGATGTAATCCACGAGGGTGAAGTTTTTGTTATACTTCAGAATCCACGTTTCCTTGTTGGTATCATCGGTTCGGTCTTGAACCACTATATACATGTTACCGGCTGGGTCATGCGTAATCCCCCACACCTCGTTCGTGTTGCTAATTCCCGAATCGCCAGTACCTGGTTTTAGGGATACGCCAACGCCGGTAATCAACTGGGCAGTATAAGCCGTATGTGCCGTAAAGCTGGCGTCGGTAGGTTTAAAGCGATAGATGTACGTATTCTTGTTATTATTCAACACGTTAAACCCTGCCGTTACGTAGAACGTACCGTCGGGATCGATCTCTAATCCCCAGTCTTTCATCGTTTCAGAACCGTATGAAAAATCACCGTTCAACACAATGTAGCCTTGTGCTGAGCCATCGCAAAGGGAGTAGCGGTTGATGCGGTTAGAGCCATTGTCATCAATGTAGAGATAGCCGTCTTTAGAAACGACATTAAATCCACCATCATTGATAAAGTTGGCGTTCACTACGGTGCCGTTGCACTTGATCTTGGCAATAGGCCCATCACCCGTCTGGCCA
This sequence comes from Spirosoma pollinicola, assembly GCF_002831565.1. Classification (NCBI taxonomy): domain Bacteria; kingdom Pseudomonadati; phylum Bacteroidota; class Cytophagia; order Cytophagales; family Cytophagaceae; genus Spirosoma; species Spirosoma pollinicola. The sequence continues at coordinate 117,981 of NZ_CP025096.1, forward strand.
ATGTACAGGTTGCCGTTCAAATCCTGCCCCAGACCGTGTGGCGTTTTCAGGACTCCACCCGCCGGGAACCAGGATTTGGTGCCCGACGAATAGATCTCAGTAGCCGAGATCCCAGGATTGAGCCTTAATTTGTGAACGTAGCCTATACCGTTACCATTATTATCCTTTGTAACGTCGTTCAGGTACAGGTAGTCGGTTACGGTACAGGTCTGAGCTTGCAGATTTCCAATTTGAAGAAGTATCAATAAGGAAAAAAAAGCAAGTGTCAGCTTACTGGCCCACAAACCAGGAAAAGATGCGCTAGTCCGATTGGAGCGGTTCACTAAGCTCATCAGTATAGTCAAAAATTTATTTTTCAAAGACAACGCCTTGTGGTCATCAACAAAAGATTCTGGCATAGTTTTTGGGAAAGTCAGGATAGAATGTATTTTTTTTCTCATTCGTCACACACATTTGAGTTAATATAGATTTTCTTGAAGCCCAACAAAGAGTCGGGATATATAACGATGCGGAACAATACCCGACCCTCGATGATCACGTATCAGGCTTTCCGTTGGTGGCCCCTGTAGATTTATGGAACGAATGCACTATGTAGAAGCTAATCCACCCCCGGTTAGCCAGCGGAGATTTGCAGTTCAACTTTGGTAGTTGTTGCTTAGTAGCCGATGTCGGAAGTATACACCAAGACCGCAGATCCAGCTAAATTTTTCACCCTGTGTTTGTAGGTAGTATATGCATGCATAATTTGTTCGTACCGAGTCAAAACCAGAGTAACAAATGTTATGCTAAAGCGAATCGGGCAATGAACTTTGACTACAAACGACGTTTTAAGGTATGTAAACAGCATTTCGTGTCTGCATACCTGGTCAGATTAGGCAGATTGTCTATAGTACCCCCGGTGCCGGAGTGAGTTGACAAAAAGTGAGCCATTAATTGCGAAGCCTGTAAATAAAAGTGAGTCCCGCACGCTTGGGCAGTGAAATTTATAGTGGCTTCATTAGCCGGAAACAGGCATTCTCTCTGTGGGCAGATCAATCTACAAAACAAGGTGACTTATGGGCTCCTTTGTCTTAACATCGAGGCATTCACGTTAAGTAATAACGCTCTTGTGCTGAAGGACAACTGCAATCGAGAATACATATTATAGAGAGCAAAGTCCTTTTATATGCTTGTCGTCCTTCTTGGTTATCACAGCCTACATCGGCAGATGTGCAACTGAAATTATTCTGAATGATGTGCACATCAAATTGTTCGTATCAGCAAATATTTATAGTCAATTAAACATGTATTGTATATATTAATATATACATTTAGGCTGTATATATGCTCTTGATTTGATACTATTGCGCAAGAGCAGGTCCAATACACCTCTAAGTGTACGAAATGGTTTCCTCACAATTGACATCGATTTTAACTATAGAAACTAATTTGGTTGACGCGGTTGATTTACAGAAGACCGTCCAGACCATGGGGTTCCCGTGTCCTCAATTGGCTCATAGTCTCGAGGTGGCGCAGGAAGTAATAGCTCGTCAAAACCCCGACATTATTATTTGCAATCTTTTCCTGGATGGTAAACCCAAAGGGTTGGATTTACTCCACCAGTTTCCGGACTACAGCAAGAAGTTTATTATTATAACCAGTTCTCTGGACAGTTCTTTTTATGAAACGACAAACAGCCTGGGCGTAGGAGGCCATCTGGTAAAGCCTTTTCATGCACTTACCCTCCGATCTACAATTGACCGCATACTAGCTACGGTGGAAAAAACGTCCTATCTGTTTGTTAGAGGGTTAAAAAACGCACAAATCCGGATTAACTTTAACGATATATTGTATCTCTACTCCGAACGCAATTATACATTTATTAAAACATCAGACAATCTACACACCATAAAGCGGTCGCTTATTAAGATGCAACAGGAGTTGGATACTCGTTTTATACGGGTCCACAACAGTTATATCATCAATGAAGACCACATCAAATCCATTGCCACCCAAATGGTCTTGATTGAAAAAGAAATCATACCCTTAGGTCGGGCTTACCGCAAAAATCTTATAGATAAACATAACTTAAAGCGATATTCTGCGAATCAACCCGGCAGGCGGGTAATTGACAAATAATTGTCTTTTCAAATCAGGACTCATTCCCGGGCGAAATAAGCTTCGCACCTAAATACTCCCGGTTTAATCTGGTAATGGCTTCCAGAGGAACAGAAGCCGGACATTCCACGGCGCAAGCGCCCGTAAACGAACAAGCGCCGAAACCCTCAGAATCCATCTGGGCCACCATGCGCTCGGCCCGTTCACGACGTTCAGACTGGCCCTGTGGCAAGAGGGCAAAGCGCGACACCTGAGCCCCCACAAATAGCATTGCCGAGGCATTTTTGCAGGCCGCTACGCAGGCTCCACAGGCAATACAGGCCGCAGCATCCATCGTTGATTCCTGGATTTGCCGGGGCACCAGAATCTCGTTGGCATCTGGCGCTGAACCCGTATTGACGGAGATATAACCGCCCGACTGCACGATTCGGTCGAAAGCAGATCGATCAACCGATAGGTCCTTGATGATCGGAAAAGCCCGCGATCGCCAGGGTTCAACAACAATCGTTTCGCCATCCCGAAAGCTCCGCATGTACAACTGGCAAACAGCGCCACCTGTCTGCGGCCCGTGTGCCCGCCCATTCACAAACATGGAGCAGGAGCCGCAGATACCTTCGCGGCAGTCGTGGTCAAAAATGATGGGCTCCTCGCCTTTTTGGGTCAATTCACCATTAAGTACGTCGAACATTTCCAGAAACGACATATCGGGGTCAATATTCGCCAGGGTGTATTCAACCAGTTTACCGGACGTACTGGCATTTTTCTGCCGCCAGACTTTCAGTTTTACGTTCATACCTTTTCTCCTTTGATAAGCCTGAAAACAATAGCCTTCACCTAGGGCTCATCTAGTCTTATAGAGCTTGTTTGTTGCCAGCCATAACTGACTACACTACCTGCCTGCCCAAAAATTTGCTTATTAAAAAAGACCTGAAATGAGGATATGGACCAGCAAAAAAAAAGCACGTCTACGTCCGGAACGCAGTCTAAATCAGAATGCTCGTTAAAATCGGCAGTCAATGGCCAGTTGATGATAAAACCGTAGCCTCACTTCCTTCCCCGGCAAATGGCTTCTTACTTCAGGCAACAGGTTTGTTTACTACCTGTATCAATCGCCTTTGTACATGGCACTTAACATATGAAGTGGAATGCCCTCATCTGTAGGTACCAGTTCTTCAAATTCAGTTTGGGGAACAACAAACGGAAAGACACGGTAAATTTTTAACTCAACGAGACGAGCCTATGCTAGCCATGAATTACCGAGGACCCCGACGGGTCCGCATCGATCATAAACCCATGCCAACAATCAAGCATCCCGAAGATGCTATTGTGCGGGTTACACGCTCCTGTATCTGTGGGTCAGATCTGCACTTGTATAACGGTAACGTACCCGATACCCGGGTGGGTATGACCTTCGGTCATGAGTTTATCGGGGTGGTCGAAGAAATTGGTCCAGACGTTCACAAGATAAAAGTGGGCGATCAGGTACTGGTTCCCTTTAACATCGCCTGCGGAAAGTGTATATTCTGCCAGCAGGGGTTATACGGCAATTGTCATGAGTCAAATTCACAAGCCTCGGCTGTTGGGGGCATCTTTGGTTATTCGCACACCGCCGGTGGGTATGATGGCGGTCAGGCCGAATTTGTCCGGGTGCCTTATGCCAATTTTGGACCTACGGTTATCCCGCCCGACATGGATCCCGATGATGCTGTTTTGCTAACCGACGTGGTGCCAACGGGCTACCAGGCGGCAGAAATGGGGGGTATTCAACCCGGCGACACGGTGGTGGTTTTCGGCGCGGGCCCGGTGGGCATTATGGCTGCCAGATGCGCCTGGTTATTTGGCGCTGGTCGTGTTATTGTCATCGATCATGTGGATTACCGGCTTGAATTTGTCCGGAACTACGCCCCCTGTGAAGCTTACAATTTTAAAGAAATGGACGATCCGGTGGTTTTTGTAAAGAAAATAACCGACTGGCTGGGCGCGGATGTTTGTATTGACGCTGTGGGAGCCGAAGCAGCAGGCAGTGCCCTGCAAACCATTACCGGACGAAAGTTATTACTACAGGCCGGTTCGGCAACGGCTCTTCACTGGGCGATCAACTCGGTTAAAAAAGGCGGAATCGTTTCCATCGTGGGCGTATACGGCCCCACCGACAACCTGGTTCCAATTGGTAATGTAGTTAATAAAGGTATCACCATTCGGGCAAATCAGGCGTCAGTAAAACGGTTACTGCCACGCCTGATCGATCACATACAAAGTGGTGTCCTTAATCCTAAAGCCATGATTACTCATCGGGTGCCGCTGGAAGAGGTAGCGGAAGCCTACAACATCTTTTCCAACAAGCTGGACAATTGTATTAAACCTGTTCTCATTCCGCCCTCGGCCACCTTTTAAACCCAACGTTTATGGAAACGATAGAAACATTAGCAAAAGACTATGCGCATATTCCGGGTTGGGGTATCGATGCTGATCTTAAAAACGATCCTACCTACCCGATTAAGCACCGCGCCGACGGGCCAGCCGACCAGCGGGGATACACTTGGGAGCGGCCACAACAACAACCTGTCGATATAGAAGTGCTCCACTCCATCGAACGGCCAAATTTGAGTGCGGTCTTTGGCACATCTACTCCACCTTCGGGGCTTAGTGGCCGTATCCGTCGGTTTGCCTTTCGATTCAGTGAATCGGAATACGGACACTGGTTGCCCCTACTGATTGCCGACCGGGTCAACGTTGTGGAAGGGATCATAGATGATTTTAAGCACAGCCGAGTGCCTAATATTTTTGCCGAGAAGGGCATGAAAGCAGATTGGAAATACAACCGGCAGGGGCTACTAAAGCAAGCCTTGATTGGCGTTGTGGTAACGACCGCCGTTGTCGCCCTTTTGTCCGGCAGGAAACGCTCAAAAGAAGCGTAAGCGAGGTTAGATCAATTTTCAGGTAACGAGATTATGTAGTAAATTGAATCAGCCTCAACAGGGATTTTCTTTAATAATCCCTGTTGAGGCTGATTCAATTTAGGAAACGGCTATCGGTTTCGCTTAATCAGAAGTGGTTTTTAAGTAGTTGTTTAAACGTCAGGGCATCTTGCTTCATACGACTATTATTGAAGAACACATACCCGGCATCCTCTTTAGGTAATAGCTCTGCCAGGTCAGCTAATTCATCGGTCTCATATTGATATCGCCACCCCTCTCGGCCGTGAAGCCGAAAGTAACACCGTTCCGGTGTCATTGTTGACTGAACAAATGGGTCCACAACATGCCACAGGTCAAGCTCTTCACACAAATCTTTCACAACCTGTTTATCCCACGAACCACGCGGCTCCCAGCAGCAATTGAACCCGTTGCGGTCAATTTGGCTAAAGAACTGAATCAGATTCGATATATGCTCAGGTGTCTGGGAAAAACTGGCGGGACATTGAAACAGGATCGTTTTGGCACCTAACGTCCGGGCACAGGCGAGGGTGACTTGCCAAGCTTCTTCGACAATCGACGTAGGCTTGAAGTAGCCCGCGTCTACCCGTTCCGATTCTGATAGCGTTCGCTTTAGCCGTTTGTAAGTCGGACTTTTTGCGGGATGGGTAATAAGCTGCCAGGCTTTCAGTACAAACTCAAAATCAGCCGGAACCTCTGATCGCCACTTTTCCAATGTAGCCAGCCTGGGCGGCTGATAAAAAGTAAGCTGGATTTCTACACTTGAAAATAGTTCAGCATATGCCGCTTTAGAGCCATTTAGTCCACACGTACCAATCTGTATGTAGCCGTTCATTGTAGCGTTTATTGATTTACTAGCCCTGTTGCTATCGTGCAGATCTAAGCCGCTTTCTCATGGATTTGTCTACTGATTCTCTAGCTTTTAGTTGCTGAGTATTGTAAATTTGACTGTCAACATGCCTAATCAACGTATATGAAAACTCAATCAGTTTCTAATCCAGCCCTGCGGGACAACTTCAGAAATGCCAGCCTGTTAGTTATTGAGGACAATCCTGATCATGGAAAACTAATTAAGGATTCGATCGCTCAGTGTTTACCCGAAGTGAAAATCGCGCTGGTCTCCTCCGAAGCAGAAGCCCTTTCCTTTTTGAACCAGTGCCTCACCGAAGAATGGAATTATCCAAAGCTAATTTTACTGGATCTGTACTTGCCAGAACCCCAGCATGGCTGGCACTTGCTGAATCAAATTAAAGCGATGCCAGCCGCGATGGGTAAAATTCCGGTCGTACTGCTGAGTCAATCAAACAATCAGGCTGATATTGCCGAAGCCTACCAGCGTGGTTGCTCCTCATATCTGGTTAAACCCCGACTGGCCGCCGACTGGCTTCGCTATTTTCAAAGCCTGCGTACCTACTGGTGGGAAACCGTTACCCTACCCAAGGTTGAGATTTCTCTGTTTTAGTCAACTGGCTAAGCGGCTAATTGAACAACCATCAACCAGTAATCCAGTAGCTGGTCGAGTGTTTGAACCAATAACGATGGGTCGTTCGGGACGACCACCACAGAATTGGCGTCGAGCAGATACGCCTGCATCATGTTTTCTCCCGGTGGTATCATATAAATTACCGGAATGGCCCGCAACCGGGTATGCGCCTTGAGTCGTTGCAGAGTCAAAATACTATCGGCCCGATCGAGTCGTGAATCAATCAGAATTAGTGCGGGCCAGTCGGCAGGAGAACTAAGCAGTAGCGCGGAGGCTAGTTCTGCTCCAGCACCGGTGGACTGCAACATATAAGGCACATCCAGTTTATGGAGGCATTGCCGGGTTAACAACAACATATCACCGCACATGATCACCTGTACCCGCAGCGGTGCAACAACTTCCTGCGCCAAATCAGGTGGACTGGCTACCGACGATTCCATAAAATCAACGGTGGCTTCAGTGGTTTGTAATAACTGAGCCACTGCTCTCCATCGCCGTCGGCTCACCGGCAGTTCGGTGCCATCCACCAACCGGACCAATCCGGCCATTTTGGGCCGGGGAGGCTGGTGAACACTGGCAACACAAGCCGGATTAATAAGAGCTGTTTTATGAATGCGGATAAACGTTGGTAGCCGTTCTTCAAAATAAACTAAGGGTTTAGCCAGTAAGCGTCGTTCGCCATTTCGAAATTTGAGCCAGGCATAGTTATCGGCCCCAATGAAATAGGCCAGTAAAGATGGCTGTTCGAGAAGTTGGTGAATGAGTAGCACGATCGTTTTGGTTTTACTTTAGATGAGCAGCAGATGAAAATTCCGGTCAGTTTTCCAGCTGCATCAAGGAACTATGCCGCTCCTTGTATCGACCCAGTAGGCACAGACCTGTTTGAATAGCTTCTTCATCGCATCGATATTCATGGGTTTTGCCAGACAGGAATTTGCTCCGGCCTGGTAACACGCCTGAATTTCGCCTTCTGCGGTTTCACTGGTTATCATCACCACCGGAATCGGTTTCCAGTCTTGTCTGGCCTTGAGTTGTTGTAAGGTCTGTTGCCCACTCATTTCCGGCATATGCAGATCGAGCAATAATAAAGATGGCCGTTCCGGATTCGTTTGCAGGCTATTCAGCAGTGTCTCACCGCTTGAAAACAATAAAACTGCATACTCAGGCAGGAATTCAACAAACACGTACTGAACCAGATGCAGGTAATCTGCTTCGTTATCGGTTACGTAAATTAATGGCTTATTCATGCAAACTTATCGGTTTTACCAGGTGCAAAACAGGTTGAATCCAGTAGGTAGAGTTTGATTTTTTAACCCGCTGCCTGTGCATGGTTATACAACATTGGCAACCGGATACGGAATAAGGTGCCCCTGCCGGTAATACTTTCGATCTCCAGATTAGCACTCAACAGTTCGCATAATCGCTTCACTATCTGCAACCCAATTCCTTCGCCCTGTTTTGTCTTATGGCTCAGCTCACTCAGTTGTTCAATCGGCGGAATGATTGGCACATTGGTCGGCAAAACACTTACCGGCTCTGCTGCATCGACAGATAATACACTGGTTGCTTCGACGGTTGGCTTGAGTTGATCACCGAAAACACCGGCTAATGTGGCGGGCAAACCCGGTCCTGAATCCTGAACACTCACGATCCAGCGGACTTCATTCTCCAGTGCCCACGAAATCGAAATGAATCCGTCCGATGTGTATTTCAAGGCGTTCAGCAGTAGATTCTGTATAATTCGCTGTAGTTTAACGGGATCGGTTTCAACAAGCAGGGAAGCTGGCCCTTCGGCCCGAAGTATTAGTTTTCGCTCGGCTGCAAGTGTCTGCCCACCCCGGATCATATCATGCAGGAAGGGCGCAACGTCTATCTGCTCGATCTGTAGTTTTTCTTCACCCGCTTCCAATCGGGAGAGGTCCATCAAATTCGTCAGCATCACCTCCACGTTGGCCAGATTACGGTTTAGCATATCCAGATACTGCACCCGCTGGTCTTCAGATAACCCCTCCAGCTTCAGCATATAAGCCGCTCCATTAATAATGCCCAATCCCCCTTGCAGGTCGTGGGCCGATGCACGCAGCATCGTACTCCGCTCCTGAGACAGGGTGGTCATTTTCTCCACAACCTGCTGAAGAGTAGCCGACCGCTGAACGGCTTCCAGCCGTTGCAGTTCATCATACTTAACAACGCTTCCCTCCATAGCTTCCTGCATGATGAGGGAAATCTGCTGGGTAACATTCAGTAAGAGTTGAGCATCTGTCTGAGGGAAAAGGCTCTGAAAACGCCTAAGCTCGCTGTACAGAATTTGGGTTAAGTGGGCAACTTCCCGCATGGTATCGATCAACGACAGCGATTTTTGCCAGCGATGCAGACCATGCGCCTGGGCTGTCAGCGCAGGATCAACCTGGGGGGCTTTTCCCAGCAGTCGTGCTTCCAGAATATCTAAAATCAGCGGAAGCAAATTATTAAATTCTTCACGGCTCAATGAAAAGGCTTTGGTTAATGTGGTATCCTCAAGGCAAGCCGTTCGCCAGTTGTTCAGGATGGTTTCCCGTTGCGCAAATAAATAGGCGACAATGGCCATTAAGGGTTGAGGGCTGTCAGAAGAAGAAGGTGCCATACTATAAATTGATGTATAAACGACCGATGGCGAAGAGGGCGAAAAACGCCCTGCCTTATAAACATCCTACAGGCCCTTAATCACCTTATTCTATCAACTGTTGTGAGGTAGTGGTTCCGGCCAGGCCAATTAGCATGGGCAAAGACCAACCTGTACCGTTCCCTTACTTCCGTTCTCTCAGTGGCGATACATCGTGTATGGGTGGGTTAAGATTACCTGAAGCATACTCCAGCAGTAATCAGATTATTAGCCGTAAAAACGAACTATTGATTACACGGAGTGATCAAGGCGCTTTTTAACACGTAAACGCATATGAAACTCAAAGCTGTTGTTGGGCAGATTCAACACGAAAGTAAACTCATACAGGGCGAGGCCAGCAGGGATATAATCTATGAAAGTCATCATACCTATCCCGACGAATCGGCGGCTGGGAAAGCCTTTACCAATTCGATAGCCAAGCTGCTCAATGTGAACAAATGGACGGATTTGTCCAGCCTTTCCGCCGATTTCGCGTTGTATGATCCAATTGGCAGGTCCAAACCCAATGGACCCGCCGAGATCGGGGATTTCATACAGATCAAATTACCCGGTCCGATGCCGGAAAACTGGGTTCGGGTCATTCATGGGCAGTCAAGAGATACACTAGCCGAGTTTACCGTTCAGCCCTGCCCGGACCCAATGGCCAATAAACCCGATCAGATCGAGCATTTTTTTGCGGAGCAGGCCCGCAGTACTTTCCGGGTCGAGGTATCCGGTTGTACAATCAGCGCGTATGAAATTGGCCGGCATGAATCCATCAATAATCAACAACCCCAGGCCGGTGAGCGTGGGGTTATCAACACGATCATCGCCGAAGCGGGTTGGCTTTTCTACCAGAAAATTCAGTGGAAACTCCTGACCGATTATCTGGTAGAATAGCCAAAGCTCATTTATCTACAGGCGATTTCACGTAACGACCTATGGAAACCAAATCGTACAACAGTCCGACTTACTGGCAATCTTTTACCAAAACAGACGAGACGTCCCAGTGGGTAGCGGGCCTTGATGAACAACTGAAACACGCCACGCATCGCACGAAGCTCCCCCTGCAACTCAAAAAAGGTCAGCTTACCGTTTGTCTGACAGATACGTCGTTCTGGCTCATTTACTCGTTCGATACAGCCGGTCATCTGGCAATCCGCACCTGCTTCGACCCCCAGTCGATCAAGGGCTATACAGTAGGCAAATCGACTAAGAACAAAGTAAACTATCAGGTTGAAGGAGCACTAGGTCAGTTTACCGTTACCATCGAACTCCCGGAGGGTGAGACTCCCCTACTTCGCTATACGACCACATTGGTAGCCGGGCAGCCATTCACCATTCAGGCATTTCCCCGGGATGTATATGTGTTGGATAAAGACTATAAGCCTACCACCACGCAGGGTATGGTATATGTTACCCAGAGTGGGCCAACCTCTGGCCTGGCTTATCTGTCTGTAACGAAACCACGGGAAGGCTCTCTACTCTATTTTCAAAATCTGACGGCTCTCAATGATTTCTGTCAGACGACCCAAACCGATCCGTCGGGTACAGTAAGTGTCAAATGGCCGGAGATAGGATTTGCCTTACCCACAACTGAAAAACCCCTACCCGCCGGAAAAGAAATTACGCTTTCAGACGCCTTTCTTTTTATTAGCGACCTAATTCCCGAAAGCGAATTTGACGCTGCGGATCAGTTTCTGAAGGCAATGGCCGGTATCTATCCCCTGTTGCCCAAGCCGGAGATTCAGTATTATCACTGGCCCAAAGCCGCCGAACAAACGATCGAAGCCCTGGCTGAATCGGCCAACTGCGGACGCATGATCCAGAAAAAATACTACCTCAATGCTTATGTGGACGCAGTAAAAAAACCACCCGAAAGCATGGTGCAACTGGCCATTCTGGTGCCGCTCTGGGAATACCAACGCTGGGCAGAGCAAGCGGTGCCACTGGTCGAGAGCCTGCAGCAGAACTTACCTTCGTTTTACAATGCGAAACAGCAAACATTCATGCGCTGGTTGCCCGCCGGGACGTTTGCCGAGGATAAGGAAAGCCGTAGCGAGGAACAGGACCCCCTTAAAATAGACTCCTGGTATCTGTTGCATACGCTGATGAATCTGGGCCGTCTGGCCGATCAGGGCAATATGCAGGCCAAAGATTTGCTGTTTAACTCACTGGAATTTGTCATAAAAGCAGCGCACCACTTTGCTTATGACTGGCCAGTATTCTATAATATACGAACGCTGGAGGTTGTCAAGGCTGAAACCGATAGCGGAAAAGGGGGTGAACTGGATGTGGCCGGGTTGTACACCCACGTGATGATTCAGGCCTATGAGTTTACGAAGGAGCAACGGTATCTGGACGAAGCCATAGTCTCCGCAGAACGGCTCCGGGGCAAAGGTTTCGAACTCCTGTACCAGAGTAATATCACGATTATGAGTGCGCTGACATTAGCCAAACTCTGGAAAATTACGGAAAACCGGTTGTACTTCGATCTCAGTCGGCTTGGGGTTGCCAATGTCATTGCCCGGCTGTGGATCTGGGATTGCCGGTTCGGTTTTGGCCAGCAGCGAAACACCTTTATGGGCGTTGCCCCCCTGCGCGATGCTCCCTATCTGGCCGCCTATGAAGAAGGTGAGATTGTAGCCACCATGATCAATTACATCAAGGAAGTAGGACGGGATGTTCCTGACTCGATCCGGATGTTCTTTTCAGAATACACAAAATATCTTCTGCACCGGGGCCGCTATTATTTCCCGTCGGAACTAGCCGCTGATTCTGTTTGCCAATCGCCCAAAGAAGGGCGCATTCTGGTAGACCTGCCCATTCCTCTTGAAGATATGCCAACGGGCTGGAAACAGGCTGGCGCCGTTGGACAGGAGGTTTACGGCGGGGCACTAGCGTATATCCTGGCCACCTACACGTATAAGCGGTTTGAAAACGTACCCGTGATCATTTACTGTAATTATCCCATTTATCAGTCGGAATACCAGCTTACAGGAAAAAACAGCGGTTATGTCATTTTGCGGCTGAGCGGTACGGCCGACTATACCTGCTGCATACGTCTTCTGGCGAAGGGTCGGCAACTACCCAGTGTGCAGCTTCTGGACGAAGATGATACCACCAGCGAACCATTGAACCCCATAGAAACGGATAAACACTATCAGGAATATAAGGTCAGGGGCAACCTCCGACTACGGGTGGAGTGGACGAACTAACAACTGGTTAACCAGCCTGACGGGAAGTTCACTCATGATCATGAGTAAAAAAAGTCGTTTTCCTATACCAATACGGGTGGTAACATGATATGTTACCACCCGTATTGGTATAGGAAAACGACTTAGGCTTACAGCTTGGCCATAATTTGCTTCGCTACGGTTAAATGGGTTTTTACCAGTGGGTGAGCAGCTCTGGCAACACCTTTCAAACTTGCGTCAGATGCTGTTGACTCCACTGTCGACATAACCGTATCAAGTTTTTCATGGCCTTTCACGCCACTTTCGCTTACATACAGTCTATCAAACTCCGCTCCTGACATCCCCTGCATTTTTGTTACCATTGCCTGGGTGTCCGTATCGGGGGCCGAGGGCAGCGTGATACCTTTTGCCGAAGCAATTTCTGTTAGTTTAGCCGACAACCCAGTTTGCTCATCAACTTCGGCCTGTGCCAGTTGGCGAACTTCCTCGTTAGTAGCTTTTTGCACAGCCACTTTACTCACTTCCAGCTGCATCATACCGCCCTTAGCTACCTGCATCATCAAGCGTTGATCGGCATCGGAAAGCTTGGCTGCACTTGCCGTAACGGCCCCTACAGCCGCTGCCCCTTTTTTGTTCTGACGATCGAATTCTGCTTTACTTTCTTTGCCCACCTTTGTAGCTGCACCAGCAGACATGTTGCCATTATTTTGCTGGGCCAGAGAAGCGCCCGATACCCAGATGGCCAGTAGGAAACCCAATGAAATTGACTGAATTTTCATAACGTATTGCGTTGTTGATTTGATAAAATTTTATTACTGCTGAACCGCTTTTTGATTGACCGAGCTCATAGCAATGTAGGTCAGTTTCTCATCGGCCGCTTTCTCTTCTTTCAAGGTAGTTTCCAGCAAATTGGCAACCTCCATCAGGCCCGTTTGCAGGGCCAGCGTTCGGGCCGTGCCGTAACTGGCAATTTCGTAATGCTCCATTTTCTGGGCAGCACCAATAATAGCGGCATCGGCCAGAGGACCGTCCTCCAGTTGATCCAGCAAGTCCTGTGCTTCGTCAATAAGCCCTTGCATAGCCAGACAAACTTCACCATCCGGGTCAATTCCTATCTGGCGGGCAATCTGTTCCAGGCGGGTTACCTGACTTTCTGATTCGCGTTGATGGACCTGCAAGGCCTGACGAAGTTGATCGCTCTGAACCCGCTGAACGAGTTGGGGCATCGCTTCCAGAGCCTGCTTTTCGGCCGAGTACATATCCTGAATCGTGTGCTCAAAAAATTCATCCATTGTTTCCATACGTCGATTGTCAAGCTCATTTGTTCGCATTGACATAGGAAGAACCTTGAATTTATAATTATAGCTTTCAATAAAACGCCTGATGTGAGGAAGTGGCCCTTTACTAAATGGGTCTACACACGGGACCGTTCCCTCACAGGAACGAAGCCTGCAATGTCCATTAAGAAAGGATAGATGTTGTCTCTCTAAAATTCTATCATCTGCTACAATTTCATGACGTACACATATACCCGACTTATAATGAAACGGGATAGAAAATCGATTCCCGGTAATGTTGATTAATCGCCAGTTGAAAACCCTTTTGTTTCTTGTTGGACTAGCCTGCTGGAGCCTCAGTGTCTCCGCCCAGCAAACCATTTTTAGTGTTCCCTCGTCCGACATAACACCAACTGGAAAGATACTGGCTCAACAGCAGGTTGACATCAGTAACGAAGAGTTACGTTCGTCGACTACAGTCGATTATGGACTGGGGCACGATTGGGAAATCGGATTTAATCTGTATAATCTGGATTACCTTCCGCAACAACGCACCTGGCAGCGGAACGATACTACCACCCAGATGCCCTATGCACCCTTGCTCCTTTTAAATGCGCAGAAAACAATTAAGCTAACCGAAAGCCTTCACCTGGGAATAGGCGGTCAAACCGGTTTAAATCTGTTCCCTACCGAGCACAGTTCATGGATGGGCTGGGGCTATGTGAATCTGGGAGGCAGCTTTTTCAATGAGCATTATCAGACAGTAATCGGTGCTTATGCGGGTAACCATCGCTATCTGGCCGATGGGGCAACGATGGGAATGCATCTGGGCATCGATGCGGGCATCTGGTATGAGAAACTGCACGTGCTGGGCGACTGGGCAACGGGCACGCATGAATATGGCCAGTTGGTGCTCGGCCTCGAAGTATATTTGCAGAAACATCTGCCGCTGGCCCTTGCGTGGCGCCGATCCAATAGCGATGGCAGCCAGGGGGTGGTTATTCAATTGACCTATACCCCAAAATAGTTTTTAGAAACCGCTCGATTGAACGCCAGTCTTCATGCTATACTGGGCTGGTGAATTCACGTTACCAGTACGTACCAATGGAAAAAGAGAGTTCTGATTTACATGGAAATGCGCCTGACACCTGCCCGGTCGCCGTCCTGATTATTGATATGATCAACGACCTGGAATTTCCCGAAGGTCCACAACTTCTTGAGCCAACTCTGAAGGCCGCCGACTGTATTGCCCATTTAAAGAGTCAGGCAAAACGCCTGCACATCCCGGTCATTTATGCTAATGATAATTTCGGGCACTGGCGTTCAGATATATCCTTTCTGGTTAAGCACTGTCTGCAAACGAACGTGCGGGGAAAATCGGTTATGCAGCTGCTGAAGCCCGACCACACAGATTATGTCGTTTTAAAACCCAAACATTCAGCTTTTTTCGAGACGACATTATCGCTCCTACTCACTTATTTAGGAACCAAACGCCTGATTCTGACAGGGCTTATCACAGACGTTTGTGTGCAGTTTACAGCTCAGGACGCCTACCTCCGGGACTTCCAGTTATCTATTCCATCAGACTGTGTAGTAGCCCCTTCTACGGAGCGAACCCAATCGAGTTTAGATTATATGCAGCGTATATTACAGGCTGACATAACGCCCACAACAGACCTCGATCTGCAACGCTTTTTGTAATCAAATCAGGTATACAAACGTCTTATAATGCAGTCTGTCGTAGCATAAAAAGCACCGTTGATGTGGTTTTTATGCTACGACAGACGCTACATTTTGCAAGCTTAATACTCGTATTTAATACCCATTTTTTTGGCCATATCGGCAAACACCTGAGGGTCAAAATCATCGGCGCCCGGCGCATTGAGCTGGGGTTCCTCTTCCAGATCAGGAACAGGATAGCCGGGAATGGCCCCCTCGATCACAACACACTCCTGACCGTCGTCGGGGTGCGGTCCGTTCCAGATCAGCCCCGCCTGCTTATAATCTTCCTGGCTGAAGGTATACAACTGCAAATGCAGTTTTTGATCCATAAACTTCCTCGCTTCGGGAAAAGCATTGTTGCTCAGGTCTGGTATCGGCAACAGCTTGGTGACTTCCACGCCCGTTAATTTTTCCAGGGCTTTGGCATAGGCCACAATATGAAGTCCGCCACGTACCAGCAGATAACCCACCATCGTGCGGGCCGTTGGGTCCGTCACCATTTCGTAGGCACGCATTTTGTTACCCCGAGCACCACACTCCAGGAAGAAATTATGGAGCAGATCAAGCTTCAGATTACCGCTGCTGAAGACATTCTGGCCGTTCCAGAAATTACCCATCGAATCAACGGGCAAAGACCCTTGCCCGCTGGCAATATAGTGATAGGTATTGCGGGCGTTGGCAGCATCGGCAAGTGGCCCCGAAACTGGGTCATGTCCCCGCTTTGTTACACCTGTCAGCAACAGATTGATAGCATAGGAAACCACCTCGATATGGCCATATTCTTCACCGGCGATACTGGCGATCACATCATAAAAGGGACGTATTTTCTTGCGGCCCCGAAAGTTGAACGATTGAAAGGTGTAGTTCATCAGCGTAGACATCTCGCCGAATTTGCCCCCTAGCAGTTCCTGAATGGCGGCTGCATCGTTGGCCGATGGGTTTTTGGGTATTGGCAACTCAATAGGAAGCCGGTCCATCTTTAAAATCATAACCTTGGGGTTTAGTTCGGAAACCTGAAACACTTGTTCAAGGGTCGAACCCCCGCCCACTTCCTATAGTTGAAAATGAGCCATCACCTGAAAGGAAACGGTCCTTTTCTACCTGATTTTTAAGTGATCACAAAAATTTACCTATCAATAAGGGGCCAGTCCACGTTGGCGAACCACGATCACGACCATACAAATCAGGAAAAAACCAATAGCTATGCCCTTAACAAGCCCGCCCGCTATCGTTCAGAGCCGGAGCCAGTAAGGCCCGGCCATTCCTGAACACCACAGCGCGTTCGAGCAGAATAACGGTTCCTAAGAATGATCCAAGCATCAGTGCCC
This sequence comes from Spirosoma pollinicola, assembly GCF_002831565.1. NCBI lineage: Bacteria > Pseudomonadati > Bacteroidota > Cytophagia > Cytophagales > Cytophagaceae > Spirosoma > Spirosoma pollinicola. Next base: position 134,662 of record NZ_CP025096.1, read on the forward strand.
CGTGCTGCCCGGCCGTTTCAAAGATGGAGGTGCCCCAACCCAACCGCACCAGACCCGTCAGGATAGCCAGCACCAGCGACAGCCTGGTGAAGGGCAACAGAATGGGAACAAACGGGGGTGATTTGAACATCAGTCTTAGTAGTGTGGTGACTAGAACTGAATAGACACATACGTACAGTTCTCCCGGACGCCAGGTTGAATACGGTGTGATACTTCCGATTCCACAAAGATGAGATCCCCCACCTGAGCTTCTGTCGACACACCCTCTATTTGCGCCTGAGCCGGATGGTCCAGGATTAGCATAATCTCAGCCGCCCGGTGGGTGTGAGGAGCACTCACCCCTGAAGCGGGGTCGACTGTCGTGACCTGAATTGCCATGCGGTTGCTCATCACGCTGGAACAGGTCACTGTCTGTTGGTTACGCCGGGGTTGGTCGGCAGTAGAGGCTGCCTCTTGCCAGTCGACCCAGAACGAATCACCCACCAGCCGGTATAAATCCAGGTCCGGCATCTCGTTGGAGGTGTATCGCATCTGGAAATAGGTGAGTGTCCGATCAGCCTTATTGACTACCTCAAAGTCATCGCCCGGCATAATCAGAACAACGTTGCCAGGCCCCAGTATTTTGCGTTTACCCCCAACGGTCAACGTTAGTTCACCTGTTTTAATGATCAATACAGCCTCTTCATCGAACTGCTGGGTGGGCTGTGCAGGCTGATTGGCCTGTATGGTTATGGCCTGAACAATTAAGTGGGAAAAATCCCGGGTAGCCCCTTCCAGTAGGGTTTGCTCCCCGTAACCCGTCTGGTTGGCAACCGATAATTGATTTATGGAATAGACGGCTGATTTGATAGTCTGTGAAAAAGCAGGAAAGGGAGCCAGAACGACTACCCAGAAAAGGAGGAAGAGTCTCATCGAAAAACCATCTATAGTCCTAAATTACGACTAAAATTAATCGTTTCCCGAAGCATTCCTGTCTTTTTGGAAAAGGTAGGCAAACGTTCAATAATCGACTATTGAATTAACGTATCCGGCACCAGGTTCGTGGCCACCGGTTCCGGGGAGCTAATGGGCAAGCTTACCGTGAAGGTGGTGCCCTTTCGTTCCTGACTCTCCACCTCCAGAACTCCACCATGACACTCCACAAACTGGCGAGCAATAACCAGACCCAGGCCCGTGCCCTGGATACCAGCCGTATTACTGGCCCTATAAAATGCCTGAAACAAAGAGGCCTGTTCACAAGCCGGGATGCCCATGCCCTGATCAATAACCTGTAAAACCAGACGGTCGGCCCGAAAGTCGATACGCAGAGTAGGTGATGCCGTAACCGAAAACTTAAAGGCGTTCGACAGCAGATTGGTTAACACATGGCCCATCAGTTTGGCATCCAGATCAATCCGTCGGGGTGTTCCCTCAACAAACAACTGAACGCTGCGTTGATCAGAACGGCCACTAAAGTGCATCTCAATCAGACTCTCACACAGGGCAACGATATCCTCCGACCTAGGTGCATAGGTCACTTTACCCGCTTCGATCTGACCGATGGTCAACACGTCGGTGAGCAGTGAACCAAACTGCTCGATCTGTTTTTCGATAACGCCCAGATGCTTTTGCATAGAGGCTTTAGCACTGGCAGCGGGCACATTCAGGTACAGTTTAATTAACTCAACGCTCGACTGAATGGTGGTCAGGGGGGTACGAAACTCATGGGAAGCCGTGGAGACAAACTGCGACTTGAGCTGGTTCAATTCCTGTTCGCGCAGCATCGTTTGCTGGAGAACGAACTCCCTCTCTTTCTGACTGGTCACGTCATTGGCAATGCCAATGTGGCGCACAACTTTCCCCTCTTCATCGCGAATAATAAAGGTGCGAGCTAACAGCCAGCGCAATGGTTCATTTTTATACTTCACCCTGTAGTATATCTGTCCTTCTGCACCGGCCTTATACTCCTCAAAAAAGGCAAAAACAGCGGGCTTATCTTCCGGTAAAACAAACTCTATAAACGAGTTAGATTCATCTTTTAATTGTTGAACCGTTTTATACCAGACCCGCTCGCAGGCCGGGTTTATATACATGAGACTGAAGGGATCGGCCGAATGAATCCAGAACACCTCATCCACGTTTTCGGCAATTTCCCGAAACCGTTGTTCACTCTCCTGAAGTTGTTGCTGTGCCGCCTGCTGCTCCACTTTAGCCTGGAGTAACTGCACATGAAGTGCCTGCTCTTTCAGTTCCTGTTTCTGCTGGCGAACTTCGATTGTTTGCACCCGAATCTGATTTTGTAACGCGACCTGCTTTGCCTGTATGCTCTTTACGCGCAACCGATACAGCGTGTATAAGCTACCCAGCAACAGCAGAACCACCAAACTCATGAACCAGCGTGTTTGCCAAAAAGGCGGGATAATATGCAGATTTACATACGTGCCGGTCTTATTCCAGACACCATCGTTATTTGAGGCTTTCACCCGGAATACATAATCGCCAGGGTCCAGATTAGTATAGGTCGCCGTTCGAGTGGTCCCCGCAGAAATCCAGCGCTGATCGAAACCTTCCAGTTTATACGCATATTGATTTTTCTCCGACACCGTGTAATTCAGGGCCGCAAACCCGAATGATAGAACCGATTGCCCATAGGAAAGCGTAATGTCGCGTGTGTCACTTATTGGCTTAGCCAGTACCGACTCTGCATCCTGCACGCGAACCGACTTATTGAACAACTGAAAGTCGGTGATGTAAACAGGCGGGATAAAGGGATTGTCTCGAAGTTTATCAGGATAAAAGCTGTTAAGTCCGCTTAGACCACTAAAAAACAGTTGCCCGTCGGGGCTTTTGTAACAGGCGGTTCGGTTATAGGAACTCTCCTGCAGGCCATCACTGGCATCAAAATTACGAATAGTATGTGTCTTAAGATCAAAGACGCTCAGGCCCTTATTGGTACTCAGCCACAGTCGCCCCCGATTATCTTCCAGAATACCCTTGATCACTTCGTTGGCCAGACCATTTTCCTGACGGTAAGCGGTAAACGTTTGCGTACGGGCGTTAAAGCGGTTCAGGCCCCCATTAGTACCGATCCACAGTTGGCCGGTAGTACTTTCAAACAGCCAGTTGATCTGGTTGTTGCTTAGACTTTTGGGGTTGTGACTATCCTGAACATAGTGGGTAAACGTGTTGTGAGCCGGGTGAAATACATTGATTCCCCCCCCGTCGGTACCTATCCAGATGTTGCCCGTTCGGTCTTCCCACAGGGTTGTGATCGTGTGGTAATTGAGATGACCTTCCTGCCCAGGCCGGGATGAGTACCTGGTCACAAGGCCCGTTTTTTTGTCGTAGCGAATCAATCCCGCTTCGAAAGTGCCAAGCCACATAACTCCATTCCGGGCCTCTAAAATGGCACTGATGCTCAACGGGCTAAAATTCCCCTTCGACTCAAAGGTTCCCTTTGCCCGGTTAAACAGCGTTAAGCCGCCTTTATAATTACCCGTCCAGATGCGCTTATCCCGATCTTCATAAATGGAAAGCACGAAATTTCGGCTCATCGAAGCCGCGAATCGGCTTGTATCCTGATAAGCTTTAAAAACAGACTGTCCTTTTTTGAGCACATTAATACCTCCCCCATCGGTACCCAGCCATAAATCGCCCTGATTATCTTGCAGAACGGCTAGTATATTATTATTAGTCAGCTTGTTAATATTGGTTCGGGTGCGCTGATACAGTTTAAATTTCAGTGGGGTCGCATCCAGTTTATTGACCCCACCCGAATAAGTGCCAACCCACATGGTACCGATAGGGTCGCGGTACATTGTATAGATGGAACCGTTATTGAGCCCACCATTCGTATCGACCTTGTAGGTGTAATAAGAAAAGCTGCCATCAGCGTGTAACAGATTGATACCTCCGTTCTGCGTGCCAATCCAGAGGGTGTGTTCATTGTCTTCGGCAAGGGACATTACATCGTTATGGCTCAATTGAGCAGGCCGCTCCGTTGATTGCTTGAAGTGCGTAAAAGACCCATTCACCCGGTCGAGCTGATTTAATCCCCCCCCCTCAGTGCCAATCCAGAACCTGCCCCGGGAATCCTCAAAGCAGGTAGTTACCCGATCATGACTAAGTGAGTGGGGATTGGCCGGATCGTGCCGGTAATGCGTGAATATATTGGTTGATGGGTCCAGCCGGTTTAAACCACCGCCATCGGTGCTTGCCCAGATAAAGCCGCTTCTGTCAATCATGACGGAGCTTACCATATTATTGCTTAAGCTGCCAGTCTTCCCTGCCTGGTGACTAAAATGGGTAAAGGTTTTTTGCCGGGGATCAAACCGATCCAGCCCCCCGCCAGCCGTACCCACCCAGAGGTAGCCTTCTGCATCCTGAACAACGGCCATTACCTTGTCGTGAGCCAGGCTATTTTGTTGTCCGGGATTGTGTTTGTAATTGGTAAATGTTTCTGTATTGGCATCAAACAAACTAAGTCCGCCATCATCAGTACCCACCCACAGTTGACCTTGCTTATCCTCAAACAGGGCATGAATGTAATTGTGGCTCAGACTGGATGATTTTCGGGGATCATTCCGGTAGAGGGTATAATTGTAGCCATCGTACTTATTAAGCCCATCCTGCGTGCCAAACCACATAAAGCCTTTGCGGTCCTGTAGTATGCAGGTGACGTTATTCTGAGAAAGGCCCTGGTTTGTGGTCAGGTAAGTAAACTGGCCCTGTTGCTGCTGAGCTCTTGTTGGTAGAGCAAGCCAGAAAGCAACACACAGGAAGCAAAGGAAACGAGATAACATTGTCGTTCTGTTGGGTATCGCGTACAGCGAAAGATGCTTTATTTTGTAAATTTAATAACATATTATATACATTAAACATATTTCATAAATTTAAAAGCATATATCATATAATAATAAGTGTATTTTATACTATCCAGCAGCACGACGATTTTTATGAATGCTGAGCTTCTCTATAATTTACTTCAAATTATGGGAGTAACTGCCTTTGCGAAGGAAGATTTACTATAACACTTGTTCCCAGATTCAATTCACTGCTCAGGCTGATTTTCCCACCCATTAGGTCAACGTAGCGACGAACTATATGTAACCCCAGCCCTGTACCCTCTATATTCGTCGCATTTGAGGCCCGAAAAAAACGTTCGAACATTCGTTGCTGATCGGCTACGGTCATGCCTATCCCCTGATCCTGAACCGTTATTGTCAATTCATTGTCACCATACTCGGCGCGTAGACTCACTACCGAACCCGGACCGGAATACTTGACCGCGTTTGAGAGCAGATTGATCATAATTTTTTGCAGGAGCGATGCATCAAGCCAGAGCAGATCCGGGCACGACAGGTCAGTCTGTATCGTTTGCTGCGGCTTGAGCGCATCCTGCATGTATGTAACGGTTTCACCTAGCAACTTAGACATATCTACGTGAACCAGGTTAACACTGATCTGCCCCTCCTCAAGTTTGCCCAGCGACAAAAACTCTTCCAGAATGGCATTCAGATGCTTGACGGCCACTCTGATGCGATGCGTATGTTTTTGACGTTTCTCCTGTTGTTCGGAGTGCGAATATTTCTCAATTAGTTCGGCTGAGGTTAGCACGGCGGTGAGTGGTGTTCGAAACTCATGCGAAGCCATCGCCACAAAACGGACTTTTAGTTCGCTCAGCTCGCGCTCAACGGCCAGGGCCTGAATCAGTTCATTTTTCGATTCTTCCAGTTTACCCAGTGTGATCATCAGTGCCTGCGTGCGGTCGACAACTTTCTTTTCCAATTCAGCATTGTAGCGGACGTTTTCTTCGGCCTGCCGTTGTTGCGTTACATCCATAGATGTCGACACGGTGCCATTGTCAAGGCGGGAAATAACCGAAAAAATCACCCGGCCATCGTCAAGTGTCGAGTCCATTCGGAAAGGTTCGCCCGTTTCAACTACGTTAGCCATCCAGCCAATTCGTTGATCACCAACACCTGCAAAATTCAGAGAGCGAACCGTTTGGTTCTGTAGATCAGGCACGTCTGCAGGTAACCAGCTCCTGACCTCGTCATTAGAATAAGTGTACTGGAAATCAATAATGCGTCCTGTTTCGTCGCGAATAGGCTCGTGGGTTGCCACACCAATATGCACCGACTCACTGATACGCACGAGCATATTTGTCTGTTGCAGACTTTCGGCTTCGGCTTGTTTACGGTCGGTAATATCTAAAAAAGAAATCAGGACATTCTGCTCCGGCAATGGAGACGACACTATTTCATACCAGGCATTCAGGCCATCGCCGATAAAGTACGTTTCGAACCGCTGAACCTCGCCGGTGCGAGCAGTTTGCAGGTAACTCGTCATCGTGTTCGTACCAGCCAGAGAGGGAAACTCAGTCAGAAGGGTTGTTCCCACTAATTTGTCGACTGGTCGGCCATTAATTTTCGACGCGGCCTGATTGGCTAGCTGGATTCGTAAATCCACGATTTGACTGTCCTGATCAACTATTGGTGCACAGCTCAACAAGCCATTCAGAGAGCCATTAAGAATACCTTCCAGATACGCTTGCTGGTGTCGCTGCTGGTTGAGCACCTCCGTCAATTGCTGTGTCACTTTTCGTACCTGCACTTCCCGCAGTCGACTCTGCCGGAGAATCAGGCCAAGCACCAGGGTTGTCACTAACATGAGCAGACCAACGGCAAGAAGTGTTAAAAGCCAGTTCTCGCCACGCTGAATGGACTCATTTAAACGGACAAGCCGGGTTTGCAGCAACTGTTGCTCCACCCTTACCAGTTGGGTTAGCTGTGCTCTAACTTTATCCATTACGGGCTTTCCCTGCTCCACTTCTTCCTGAGAAGCCAGGACTCCCTGCCCTTTTTTACGCTGGTCGATTTCCTGCTGGCTGATGGCCAGACGCTGCTCGATCAGCACCCCTACTGAGGCCAGTCGTCTCTGCTGAGCCAGGTTATCCTGAACTAGCCGCTGTAAATACCGGAGTTGGCCCGGCAACTGCTTTCGTGCCCGTTCATAAGGCTCAAGGGATTTTGGCTGTCTGCTTAGCAAATAACCCCGCGTACCGGTTTCGGCATCAACCGCTAGGGTTCTTAATACTTCCAGGCCCGTAATTACTTCACGGGTGTGCAAAACCCAGTCATTAGCCAGTTCCTGCCGCTCGTGGCTTTTCCAAAGCGTATAACTGATCAACGAAAAGCTGGTCAGCAGGAGCAGAAACGCCAGGAGTAGCAGGTTAGTCGCTTGCTTTAGATTCATGAGAAAGAAGCAAAAACTCAGTCTTCTAATAGATATACGTATAATAAATGGACGTACTTACAACAACCAGTGGGACTTTCCCCATTTCTCTGTCGGCTATATAGGCTGTAATATACAAATGCTCACGCTAAAACGGCAAGATCAAGACCAGCTTTGCATGCGGATAAATATAATGGTTGTGATCAGGCCAAATTTGCTGATAAAACTCTAAGTACTTTTTCTGCAATCAGCTAATTTTCAACAAAATATGAACATTTTTATTTTGTACTGGTTTCCCCTTTAACGATCAGTTCTCACTGAGTTTCTTCTCCGCCCCTGTCTACTAAGCTGTCGGTCCAGGCACTTTAAATACGACTACGCATATGATACAGTCTCACGAAGTGACAATTGAAAATTTTACAGTTCCCTACAAGGCCCGGAAAGATACCGAATGGACGGATGATCCAGCAAATCCAACGAATCATCTTACCGGATTCATTGGAAAAGGCGAAACCATTTGGTTGAATCCCGATCAGTCAGGCCTGGGTCCTGCCTGGCAACAAGCCCGTTTAGCTGACAAAACCCTGTGCTATATTCATTTTCATGATTTCAACCTTGTAAGCGCTCTTTAAAGGTTGTAGAACAGCGACCGTTTGAGACTGCACTGAAATCCGGAAAATAGGCTAGATTCGCCAAACCTATTAGCGCATGCCTACGATTGTTGCCAACTCAATCCCGATCAATTACCAGCTCGATGGAGACACCAGTAAGCCGGTTCTAGTACTTTCTCATTCGCTGGGTACGGACCTAAGCATGTGGGATGCCGTGTTGCCACTCCTGCTGCCACACGTTCAGGTACTCCGATACGATACGCGTGGACACGGTCAATCGTCGGTCACATCGGAACCCTACTCGATTGATTTACTTGGTGCCGATGTCATCGCGCTGCTCGACGCCCTACGCCTTCAGGAGGTTTGTTTCTGTGGTTTATCAATGGGTGGCCTCATTGGTCAATGGCTGGCGATTTACCACCCTGAACGAATCAAAAGCCTGATACTGAGCAATACAGCCGCAAAAATAGGAACCCTGGAGAATTGGAGCCAACGCATCGACGCTGTTCATCGCGATGGTCTGGCTCCACTTTGGCCGGGTGTAGAAGAGCGATGGTTTACAAAATCGTTTTCCGACAAAACCACTATCGACCAGGTGAAAACGGTCTTTACAAGTAGCTCTGCCGAAGGATACGCCAACGCCTGTGCGGCCGTTCGGGATGCCGATTTCAGGGAGCAGCTTTCCGAAATCGCCTTGCCAACACTCGTCATTGCGGGTACCTACGACCCGGCCACACCCCTGGCAGACGGGGCCTTTCTGGCCGATACTATTCCGGGTGCCTTACTGGTCGAATTACCCACCGCCCACCTGGCCAGCGTAGAAGCGCCGGAAGCGTTTGTATCCGCCGTTTTACGGTTGTTGACACAGCCCGAAGCTACTCGATACGAAGCGGGTATGGTTGTTCGTCGGGCTGTTCTGGGCAATGCGCATGTGGATCGGGCCGAAGCTGGCAAAACGAATTTTGATTCAGACTTTCAGCAATACATTACCGAATCGGCCTGGGGTTCGATCTGGACAAGACCCGGCTTAACTCAGCGCGAACGCAGCCTGATAACCATTGCGATATTGGCCGCCTTGGGCCACGAAGAGGAATTAGCCATGCACATCCGGGCTACCCGAAACACCGGCGCTACGCCTGACGACATCAAAGAAGTGCTGATGCATACGGCTGTCTATGCGGGTGTTCCAGCCGCCAATACCGCCATCCGAATTGCCAAGCAGGTTTTTTCAGCAGAAAATCCTTAAAAAAATCATACGCCAGCATTACACCCCACCTAAACTTAAAAACACACCATGAATCAGACGCATACGCAGGTAGGAATTATTGGCGCGGGTCCGGCGGGCCTGTTGCTTGCTCAACTGCTGCACTTGCAGGGCATTGACTCGGTTGTGCTGGAAAATCGCAGCCGGGAGCGCGTCGAAAGCAGACAGCGGGCTGGACTGCTGGAACAAACGACAGTCGATCTACTACGTCAGGCCGGAGCTTCGGCTCGGCTCGACCAGTTGGGTTTAGTGCACGAGGGAGTTTTGCTGAATTATAACGGCAAACGCCACCGGATAGCCCTGAAAGAGCTAACGGGCGGCTCCTGCGTCACTATTTATAGCCAAACCGAAATCGTCAAAGACCTCATCAACACCCGACTTGCGGCTGGGGGGATGCTTCTGTTTGAGGCTGAGGCCACAAAACTGGAAGGACTTGATACCGACCGGCCAACGATCCACTACACGCATGAAGGCGAATCGCATACACTGACCTGCGACTTTGTGGCAGGGTGCGATGGATTTCATGGCATTTCGCGTGCTTCGGTACCGCCGGAGTTGTTGACGATTTATGATAAAACCTATCCCTATTGCTGGTTGGGCATCATTGCCAGGGTTCCGCCCTCAACCCATGAGTTGATTTATGCTTACCATGAGAATGGATTCGCCCTGCACAGTATGCGCTCACCCGAGTTGAGCCGTTTATACGTGCAATGTGCCCTGACAGATACCCTCGAAGACTGGCCTGATGAACGCATTTGGAACGAACTGAAAATCCGATTGGGAACCCCCGGCTGGACGTTGCAGGAAGGGCCAATTTTGGAAAAGAGCATAACGCCCATGCGCAGTTTTGTTTCTGAACCCATGCAGTTCGATCGTCTGTATCTGGCGGGCGATGCCGCTCATATCGTGCCGCCAACAGGTGGGAAAGGCTTGAACATGGCTGTTTCAGACACGAAGAATCTATTTGAGGCACTCTGGTTGTGGTATAAGGAACAGAATACCCGTTTGCTGGAAGGCTATACGGCGGCCTGTTCGCGTCGGGTATGGCGGGTGCAGGATTTTTCGAACTACATGACCGAACTGTTGCACAAACAGCCGGATAAAGCAGCCTTCGACCAGCAACTCCAGAAGTCCAAATTTGATCTTCTCACCAACTCAGAAGCAGCATCGCGGGTTATTGCGGAGAACTACGTTGGTCTGGCATCCAAACGGGCCAGCGAAGCCGTGGAGTTTCCAATAATACCCCCTACTGTTTGATACTTACCAGCCCTATGGTGCGTCTAAGAGACACAATATTGTCCTTATGCGCCACGTCATTACCCGTCTGTCTGCTGTTTTTCTTAGTCTTGTTTCTTTGCCTGTCACAGGTCAATCGACCCGCGATAGTCTCGATCCAACGCGCTGGCTGGTTTATTCGCAGACCTATTATAAAATTCCGGTTGCGGAGGATGGCATTTATCGGGTTACCACGAATGAGTTACAAAAGGCAGGCGTTCCAACTAACCAGATTGACCCCACAACATTACAGCTATTTCACAGGGGCGTTGAACAGGCCATTTATGTAGAAGGCGAAACGGATACGCATTTCGACACAGGCGATTTTCTGGAATTTTACGGGCGAAAGAATGATGGTATTCCCGACTCCGCCCTCTATCGTCCGGCCAGCGCACAACCGCATGCCTATTATAGCCTCTTTACCGATACAACCGCCTATTTCCTCACATGGCGGCTCGATGGTAAACCCGGCAGACGAATGGTTGCCTACACCGATACGACAAGCGCGGGCCTGACGCCCGAACCTTATCATTTGGCCGAAGATCTGCGTGTATTTACTGAAAATTATCCCGGCTGGGCAACTGGCATACCCCCTAAAATTGAGTACAGTTACTACGAAGCGGGCGAAGGGTATACGGGCGTAGTCCAGCAAAAAGACAAACTCTATCACACGCTCTTTTCACTCGCAAATCCCATAAAAACAGGTCCAACTCCCCGGATAGACCTTTTAATCGTTGGCCGTAATTACACCAACCACCGGGTAGATTGCCTCATTGGGTCAACAATCAACACCCAGCGCGTACTCGATTCAGTTCGTTTTTCGACTTACAATAACGCGCATATTCAACAACTTGCGAGTTGGGCAGACGTTGGTCCCGATGGGAACCTGTTTGTCTCGACAGTATCCCGCACTGAAGATTTCAGCGTCGATACATATTCCGTATCGTATATACGACTTCGGTATCCGCAGGCATTTGTACTTAACGACCAATTCCCGACCGTATTCAGGCTTGAGCCAAATCGGGTCGGACGTTCCCTAATCGACGTTGCCAATGTGCCATCCGGCACTCGTTTCTGGGATATTTCGGAATCAGATTCTCCCCGGCTACTTAGTGCCATAATGCCCCAGACTGCTTCGGCCCGGCTGATTATCCGGGGCACAACGGTAGCCAAAACAATCTTCAGCACGAGTCAGCCTAAAACGGTGCCAGCCCTGTTGCCTGTGACCTTCACGAACTGGAGTGTTCGAAAACCAACCTACCTGCTCATAAGCCACGAAGCCCTGATGCAGCCAGTTGAGAACCAAATTACAGGTGCGAAAACAAACGCGGTACAAGACTATGCCGCCTACCGGGCATCCGCACAAGGGGGCGGTTTTGATACACTTACCGTCACGATGCAGCAATTAATCGACCAGTATAACTATGGCGAACGGAGTCCGCTGGCTATCCGTCGATTTGTGGCGAAAATGTACCGGCAGAGCAAGGGATCGCTTCAGTATTTACTGCTCATTGGCCGCGCCCGAAGCACCCCCGGCATTCGACGTGTCCCAAATCAGGCCAGTCTCGATATGGTGATGACGGCGGGTTATCCCGGCTCAGATATGCTGTTTACGGCCGATCTGGATGGAGACACTACCGATGTTCAGGCCATTCCGACGGGGCGCATCAATGCCGGAACGCCTTTGGACGTGCTCAACTACCTGAATAAAGTAACCGACTATGAGCGCCGAACCGATGACCTGTTTTGGCGAAAAAATCTGCTCCACCTAAGCGGAGGCCAAACACCGGGCGAACAGGATTTATTTCGTCGACTGGTCGATAGTTACCGCGATCAGGCCACCACGCAATCATTGGGCGCTCATGTGACGACGATCTCGAAAGAAACCAACAGTCCGGTTGAGCAACGAAGCGTGGTGAAACCCGTGAACGAAGGAGTAGGTTTGATCACTTTTTTCGGTCATTCGGGGTTGGACGTTACCGATCTGGACATTGGTTTCTGCTCTAACGACGCGCTTGGCTACCAAAATAAAGGCAAGTATCCGCTCCTGCTTGTTAACGGCTGCGCTATTGGCAACTTCTTCTTTGGCCGCCCAACCCTCGCCACCGACTGGGTGCTGACCCCAAATCGTGGAGCCATTGCCGCTATTGCCCAAAGCAACCTTGGTTACCCCGATGTGATGCACCGCTACACGACGGCCTTTTATTCCTTACTGGCCGATAGCATCCAACTCAACAAATCAATTGGACAACTCCAAGAGGAAACCATACGACGCGTGTTGGCTCAATCGACAGATGGGCGTGACCTGGCGAATTGCCAGCAAATGGTTTTACAGGGCGACCCGGCAATTCGACTATTTCCAAACAAAACACCCGATTATGGATTGACGACCAATGGCCTGACCATACAGGGTGCGGATCATCAGTCGCTAACGAATTTGAGTGATTCGGTATATGTCCGGGCTATCGTCCAGAATGCCGGTCAATACCGGTCAGGCTCTGTGCCCGTTCGAGTGCGACGATGGGTTAATGGGCGCGAATCAGGGGTTTTTAATGGGCTGATGCAGCATTCGGTCGCTTACCGGGACACCTTGATAGTGACGATTCCAAACGAGCGAAATGCCGAAGGGCAAAACCTTTTTGAGATAACAATTAATCCAACTGACTCTCCCTTTGCCCGTGCTGAGACTAACCACACAAACAATCAGGCAACTGTCGAGCTAACTATTTCGAGTACGAAACCCCTTCTGATTTATCCGGCTCCGAATAGCCAGATTAACACCCAAACTGTTCAACTAACGGCGCAATACGTTGCCGAAGGCCAACACCTTTTCGATCTGGAAATAGACACAACCGCCCGCTTTGACAGTCCATTCCATAGCTCGAAACGGCTCTCGGCAACCAGCCAAATTAGTTTTCCAATAACACTACCAAATCAACCCAATACGACCTATTACTGGCGTGTGCGTCTGGCTAGCCCAACACTAGGCGACTCAACCACATGGTCGATAAGCTCGTTTGTTTATGCACCGAATAGCCAGCCTACAGGCTTGCCCGAAGGACAGCTTTGGCTAAACGATCCCTTACCCACTGATATACAACAAGGTGATGTTGTTACTATACAAACCCGGTTTACCAGCCTTAGCCCCTACCCGTTCACGGATTCGCTGGTTGTTCGGCAAACAATTTATGCGGCTGGCCTATCGAGTCCACAACAAAAAATATGGTCTGTTAAAGCACCCTTTGGGGCCGATACACTGCACTTCACAACCGAAATCAATACCGAGAAATTTCCGGGCATCAACCGTGTTCTCCTAACGGTTAACCCACGCATTCAACCTGAATACTCATTTCTAAACAACACGCTCGACCTCCCGCTGGTGGTTCAACCCGACAAATTTGCTCCCATTCTTGATGTAGCCATTGACGGTGCCCGTATTGCCGACGGTTCCGTGGTATCAGCCCAACCCATTATCGATATTCTGGTTGCCGACGACAACCGCTCGCTCATCCGTCGCGATACCACGGGGCTGGCTTTATACCTACAACGCCCTGGCACGAATGTACCGTTCACTCACTTACCCTGGCACGGGTCGATCAGTCAGCCGACCAGCGCTGACAACGTGTTTCGAATCCGGTATTCATTTCCAGAATTAGCCGAAGGGATTTACCATTTGTTGGTTACCGCCCGCGATCTGGTGGGGAATGCTGCAGTACCGTACCAAATCAGCTTTCGGGTCTTGAACGACAGGAAGTTGACCGACTTGCGTGTGTACCCAAACCCTTTTCGAGACCAGACACGGTTCGCCTTTCACCTCACCGGCGATCAACCCCCGGTCGACGCATCACTAACGTTTACCAATCTCGGCGGGCAACCGGTTCGACATATCAACAAGCCTCCCCGAATTGGACTGAACGAGTGGTTATGGGATGGGCGCGACGATGCGGGCAATCAACTCCCGGCGGGCATCTATCTGTATAATTTATCGCTACATAGCGGAGATGGTCTTGACTGGTCAATACCTGACAGCCCAAACGGGAAATTAAGTGGTCGTATTCTTCTGAATCGCTAATGCGAACACAGCCCATTTTCGAGCAAACGTGAGTTGATCGTTGACGTACCGTACCGTTAGCTATTACCTTACTAATCAAACCTATAAATTAGCACAGGCATAACAAGGCTAAGTCTTTTGTATATTTATGCTTAGCCGTATTTCAAAAAGTCCATTTGTCAGCAACAAACAACTCCTTTGTGGACAATAAAACGAAGATATTAGCCATAACCAGCATTCATCGCTAACTCTTCGGGACAAGGTACAATTTCACTCCAGAAACATGAAAACCTCCATCCTTATCAGCTTGCTTTTACTGATTTATGCATCCATCAATGCACAAAAGCCGAGGGCCAGAGATATTGGTATTCCGTTTGACGGTAATACCGGAAAATTCAACGCTATAACAGATGTCCATGGAGTTACTGTAGGCTATAGTACTATCATTTCCGGACAGGGTAAAAACGTGTTGGGAAAAGGCCCCGTTCGCACCGGGGTTACGGCCATTCTGCCTCGTGGAAAAACGAACAACCCTGTTTACGCAAACTGGTATACATTGAACGGGAATGGCGAAATGACCGGTACAACCTGGATAACGGAATCCGGTTTTCTGGAAACACCCATCATGATTACCAATACAAACAGCGTTGGCGTTGTGCGGGATGCGGTGTTGAAATGGTTTGTTGAGAAACACTGGTATAAAGAGAATTTCTGGTACACCTACCCCGTTGTTGCCGAAACTTACGACGGTTTTTTAAATGATATTTACGGCTTTCACGTCAAAGAAAGCAATGCCTATGAAGCGCTGGAAAGTGCCAAAACGGGCGCGATTCAGGAGGGTAATGTTGGGGGTGGCACCGGCATGATGTGTCTGGGATTTAAAGGGGGCACCGGCACTTCATCAAGAATAGTCAAGATCAAAGATTCGACCTACACCGTGGGTGTATTGGTTCAATCGAACTTTGGGGCCAAGAAGAATCTGACCATTGCCGGGGTTCCGGTTGGCGTAGAACTAAAAGACACGTTGAACTACGAGTTAAAAGCTCCGCCCCTCCACTATAAACAGGCGGGCGACGGCTCAATTATCGTCGTTGTGGCAACAGATGCGCCTTTGCTACCACATCAGTTAAAACGGATAGCGGCAAGGGTTCCTATCGGCGTAGGGAAAGTTGGTGGTCGGGGAGAAAACGGCTCCGGCGATATTTTCATCGCGTTTTCTACGGCAAACTCATCGGCGTTTCAGCGAACAAACTTTGCCAAAGTTGACCAGCTACCCAATGACCTGATCAATCCGTTATTCGAAGCTACGGTTCAGGCGGTTGAAGAAGCAATCATCAACGCTATGGTAGCCGCCGAAACGATAGAGGGGATAAACGGAAACAAAGCCTATGCACTACCGCACAAGGCGGTTATGAATGTGTTGAAAAAGTACAACCGGGCAAAGTGAGTTTTTGCGTTTGCTGGCGCAGGTATTTACCCGTGCCTACTCATATAGCCAGCATTCGCTGGCATGCGTTTGCTGGATACCGATGCGTCAGTAAATACTGACTTCATAAACAGGCACGAGTTAATACTCGCGCCAGACTACTATCCTAATCCCAGCACTCCATAATCAGCAAATCACCCGTTTTGGCGTCAATGCGCACAAAACCGTCCTCGGCCGCTTCGTTACTACTACTGGTAAAGTAACCCAACGTCAGGGTCGCATCCTGAAGATTGTATTTTAGCCCTTCAGAACTAAAACCGGTTACAGTCCCAACGGGAATCAGCGAGATGGGTATTCCGGCTTCGTACCACTTCTCGAACCGGCCGACCAGCGGGAAGATTTTCGAGTGATCATCGAGCATGACAATCCGAATCTGGTCTTTGTATCGAACGATATTCGTCATATTCGTCAGGCTGTGATCGGCCCGCCGACCGGTGGCCCAAACAATATTGACGGCTGGATAACCTTGCTCAATGAGGTACTCGATGCCTTTGTCGAGATCGGTTTTGTCCTGGTCGGGCGTGTGAACAATCTCCAGTGGATATTGCTGTGCCCGAATGCTATCGAGGTCCAGGTTTCGGTCGAAGTCACCGAGCAGCACATCGACTTTGATTCCTAAATCGAGCACCCGCCAAATGGCACTATCGAGTACCACCACGGTAGGGCTCCACTCTAAAAGCTGTCCCAGCAGTTCGGCGTTACAGGCTTCACCGTTGGCAATAAGCAGAGCAGGTTCCTGTTTTTCACGGACAATATGATGTGATGACATAATAGGCCAAAGATAAATCGTCAAGTCGGATGATTCCTGATTAATTTTGTCTGATTAACGACTCGTCAACACATTGCAACGCGCGCTCCGTTTTCTAACCTTACCCCGTTTGCTGGGTTTATTTGTCTTTCTTTTCTGCCTGGTGGCCGTTCAGAATTATCTGCTTGGATTTGGTAATTACAACAACTACCTGATGTTTGCCAAGCCGTTCCATAACCTGCTCATCAACAAGAGTATCTACGGACTGCATCCTAACCTGTACGACGACAATTATAAATACAGCCCGACATTCGCCTGGCTGATGGGGCCGTTTTATTACATGCCGAATCTGCTGGGCATGATTCTCTGGAATCTCCTCAACACGGTCGTCCTGTTGGCCGGTGTCTGGTTTTATTTATCCGACGAGAAAGACCCTGCCAAACAACGGCGCGTAGCGTTGCTCATCATCATTCTGGAGGCCCTCATTACCGCCCAAAATCTGCAAAGTAACAACCTTATTGTAGGTGCTATGCTGCTGGGACTATATCACTTACGGAACGAACGAGTCTGGCAGGCGGCTTTCTTTTTTGTGCTTTGCCTGTTTATTAAATTCTATGGCGTAGCGGCTGCTGGATTTTTTCTATTCTACCCTAAAAAGCCACAGTTCATTCTAGCAATGGTTGTCTGGACAGCCCTGTTTGCGATGGCTCCACTCACCATGATCCCGCTCGACAACCTATTGGCGGAATATAAAGAATGGTTCAATGTAATTGTTGTCAGCAAGTTAGGCTTGCAGGTGTCGGTTATGGGTATTGCCCAGGCGTGGTTTGGCATGGCAAAAACAGACAGTAATTACCGAATCATTGAAGCCATTGGCGCAACGCTGTTTCTGCTGCCTTTTCTTCGGTTTGGCCTTTGGAAAGACAGGCTGTTTCAACGGCGAATGGTGGCCTATTTCCTGCTGTTCATGATTGTATTCAACAAAATGGCCGAATCACCGACTTACGTAATGGCTGTTACGGGCGTGGCACTGTGGTGGGTTACGCTGGAAAACCCCTCCCGACTTGACCAGATTTTATTAGGATTGGTGATTGTGTTCACCTCGCTGTCTCCTACCGACATTTTCCCGCAAGTAGTGCAGAAACAATTTTTCCAGCCCTACAACATCAAAGCCCTGCCGTGTTTGCTGGTTTGGGCGCGGGTGCAGTATCAAATCTGGACGCAACCGGGCTCTGTGAGTGAGGTTCAGACGTTTGCGTGACGCGAATTCTGGCGCGGGCATTCGCCCGTGCCTGTTAATTTAGCGAGTATATACTCGCATTTATGCAGAGGCACGGGCGAATGCCCGCGCCAGAACGCACCACTCCCGCTACAACCCGCTTTTCACTATCTTCTCAATATCTTCCGGGCTATCCACACTTTGCGTCTGAAATTCTGTAGCGACAAGTTTGATACGATACCCAGCCTCTATCCAACGCAGTTGCTCCAGCGATTCGGCCCGTTCGAGGGGGGAGGGGGGTAATTGAGTGAGTTTTTCGAGTACATCGACGCGGTAGGCGTATAAACCAACGTGGCGGTGATAAGCGTGTTGCTCATGCCAACGATCGGGTTCAACGCCCCACAAATACGGAACCGCCGACCGACTAAAATACAAGGCTTCGTTTTGCTCATTGATCACAATCTTGGCTTCTTTTGGATCATGTAGCATGGCCGCCGAATCGACCGTTGCCATCTGGGTAGCCAGTTCGACACTACCGTCCAGAATGGCCGCAAGTTCGTCAATCTGAGCTGGGTCGATAAAGGGTTCGTCTCCCTGAATATTCAGCACATAATCCATTGAATTTCCATCAATGATTCCGTCGGCAACTAGCCGATCATACGCTTCCCAGCAACGGTCGGTACCGCTGGGGTGATCAGAGCGCGTCATGACAGCTTCGAAGCCAATCCGACGAACGGCTTCAGCAATCCGTTCATCGTCGGTGGCAACAACCACTTTCGACAACGATGTTGCTTTGCTGGCCTGCTCCAACACCCGTTGAATCATGGACTTGCCACCGATGTCGGCCAGGGGTTTTCCGGGAAAACGTGTTGAGCCGTAGCGGGCAGGAATTATTCCGATAATCATGTATTGAGAAGTTATGTCACAGAGTTACACTGAGGTAACACAGAGATACTCAGAGGATTTCTGTGCTCTAGTTATTTGGGCTCTGGCCCGTTTGGCCCTACCGTCCAGTAACTCGGTTCGATAGCCTGGCGCTGTTGGTAATATTGGTCATAAATAGGTTTGTAGCGCAGTCGTTCGACCATAACGGTGTCGAACTGACCCAGTAAACCCAGCATCAGTTCGCAGCCTTCGCGCACGGCAAACTGTCCGCTTTGGCTGCCCGTCACATAGTCGACCAGGCCATTTTGCACCACGTAATTCGTGAAAAGCGGGTTGGCATTTCGACGGATCATAATGCGTACACCAACAATTTCTGCAACGGAAAGATCAAGCGCATCATCGAAGAAAAAGGCTACTTCCTTCGGTTCCAGATTATGCTTCTCCAGAAGGTGAGCCAGAACATCTACTTTATGTTTCGCCTGCGAATAACAGGCGTGGAAATGTTCACGTCCCACCAGTGTATCAGCTAACCCATTCGTTACGCCGGTAATGACTGCAGCAACGGGCAGTTGCCCGCCATGATGAAGCCAGAAGCCAAACCGAAGAAGATTTGTCCCCATCGAATCGACTTCGCTAAACGAACTACTCCCCGCTTCGGTTTTGACACCGTCGTTGAAAACGCCGTCCCAGTCGAACACAATGGCCCGAACAGCTTTGAGCTTTTCAGTCAGTACATCGGCAGGGGTAACAAATTGGCCGCCAAGGGCGGTGAAGGTCTTTTCGATCATTTTATTGTAATGAATAATGGTCAATGAATAATGTATAATAAATGCGGGCAGCTCCCATTATACATCATTCATTGACCATTATTCATTCATTTAAGCCAATTCCGGCAACGTATTGCGGTATTTTACCTCAACGGCATGAAGTTCGATTAGGGGTTTCATAAACTCTTCCAGGTAGCGAATATCCAGTTGGCTGGCGGCATCGCAAAGAGCCTCTGATGGGCAGGTATGGGTTTCAACAAACAACCCGTCGACACCGGCAGCCACACCGGCACGTGCCAACACAGGCAGGTACTCACGCGCACCACCTTTGGCATCGGCCGATGGGATACCATACTTGCGAATGGCATGCGTCACGTCGAACACAACCGGGTAATTGGTGCGGGCCATGTGGTAGAAAGCACGGGGGTCAACCACTAAATCGTTGTAGCCAAAGGTGAAACCGCGCTCGGTCAGGATGATCTGTTCATTGCCCGAATCTTCAATTTTCTTGACCGGGTGTTTCATGTTTTCCGGTGCCAGAAACTGTCCGTGCTTCACGTTCACAACTTTACCCGTTTGGGCAGCCGCTACAACCAGCATCGTCTGCATACAGAGGTAAGCCGGAATTTGCAGTACATCCACCACTTCGGCAGCGGGGGCACACTGGTCAGGATAATGCACGTCGGTAAGCAGGGGAAAACCGAACTGCTCTTTTACCTTTGCCAGAATTTTAAGGCCTTTGTCGAGACCTGGACCATTGTAGTAATTCAGGCTGGAACGGTTGTCCTTCTGGAACGACGACTTATAAATAATTTTGATGCCGAGCCGTTCCTGGATTTCGCGGAGCTGCTCAGCCACCGTCATCATAATTTTTTCATCTTCAATGACACAAGGACCGCTGATGAGGAACAACTCATCCGAACCGCATTCGATATCGCCAACGCGAACATTTTTTTGAGACATAATTATTTAGGTTAAAAGGGTTATGACACAGAGATTCACGGAGATTAAAGGAGATACACAGAGATAAAAAAGAGACAAAAAATCTCTGTGTATCTCCTTTAATCTCCGTGAATCTCTGTGTCATAACCTTTAAAAATTTACAGCCGCCGGAACAGATCCTTGAGCAAGTCGATGGTAATAACTTCCTGCCAGTTATCGCCGATAGCATGTAGCCACATGTGCGGCAGATTATACGAAACATGAGCCATTTGCGTGATGGTGTCATCGCTCCAGTCGTTCGATAAGCCCTGCGGCAGATCAATCTGGTGATAGGCCACCATCTCTTTAAACTCGGCAACACCCTGCGGGTAATAATCAGCGAGGTGATTCATGATCAGGCAATTGGCATAACAATGCCGGGTTCCCAGAATCTTCGACAGGCCATAGCTGAGTGCATGGCACACACCGACTTCGGAGTAGGTAAGGCTTAGGCCGCCCATCATCGACGCCACCATCAGTTTATCGTCATTCTCGGGTGTCTGCCCTGAGTTTTCGCCCAGATATACCTCCCGGCAGAGCTTCATGGATTGTTCGGCATAGGCGTGTGAATAGGCATTATTCAGTCGGCCATTTTCCGATTCGATGCAGTGGATATAGGTATCCATGCCCGTATAAAACCACCAGTTGCGGGGCACACTGGCAATCAGCTCGGGGTCAAGAACGATCTGGTTGAATACCGTCCACTCGCATTTCAGGCCCAACTTTTTGACTGGTCCCGTTAGTACCGCCGTCATCGAAACCTCGGCACCCGTACCCGAAATGGTCGGTACACCAACGTGGTAAACGCCCGGTTTTTTAATGAGGTTCAAGCCCTGATACAGTGTCGAAGACCCTTCGTTCGTCAGCATCAGCGACAACGCTTTGGCAATGTCCATAATGCTGCCGCCCCCAATACCAACAACACCCGAAGGAAGACCTTTTTTGGCCAAAATCTCATCACGGAGTTGGTCGATCTGGTCGGTTGTTGGCTCGTGCTCTTCAACGCTGATGTAGAACGTTAAATCTTCGGCATGGGACGGAACCTGTCCTTCGAGCGGTTTACCTTTGAAATAATTGTCGACAAGGAAGACGAAATAGCCTTCGTTCTCGACGCGTTGTGGCGCCAGAATTTCGTCGAGTTGCGAAAAGCTCCCCCGTCCGAAAACTGTCTTCTCAACACCCTTGAAGTTCTTATGCGTGGTTTGTGTAGCTACCATGTTATCGTTAAGCCATACTGGCTGAAAAATGAATCTCTTGTGGCGACAGCTAAATTTTCAGCTAACGCTTGTGCAATGATAAGACGATCAAACGGATCACGGTGGTGATTCGGTAATCGCTGTAGTTCTACCAAATGATTAAATTCGATTGGAAGCACCCAAAATTGATTGCGTTCCAGAAAATCAAACAATTCGAGTATTGATGTATTGAGTTCCAGTTTCCCTAAACTCACTTTGATAGTTATTTCCCACAAGCTTGCAATACTTATAAAACAAGCATTTGCAGGACTCTTAATCGTCTCTCTAAGGTTGTTAGACAGTGCTTCATCACCGCTATAAAACCAGAGTAATGTGTGCGTATCAAGTAGTAGGCGCATCACATGTATTCCTTAAAATCGTCCAGGGGCGCATCGAAATCATCAGACAGCCTTACCTTCCCTTTCGCATAGCCAAACTCTCGTTCTGCAGGTGCTGTCGTGGCTTGCTTTTTGGTTCGCAGAAAGGCAACGAAGTCTTCAACCTCACGACGTAACTCGGGCGGTAAGGCTACAATTTCGGAAAGTAAGGCTGTCGTTGACATAAGACCAATTTTTAAAAATCTATGCTTCTACCAAAGTTGCTTTCCGAATGGCTGCTTCGATGTTGGTTGCCAATGCGGCTACTTCCTCCGATGTCCAGCTTGCCCGGATACCAAATGAAATCAGTCGGCCAATCGTCGCCTGTGCGTTTGGAATGTCGAGGTTGTTATAGTCCTGTGGTGCACCGAATTTTTCGATGGCCAGTGGGGCCGCTGTCCGCATTTGTTTGATATGATCCCACTGGTTAATGAAGTGGTACATATTCGTGAACCAGTAGTTGAAACCACCCACGCCAGCCGCATTCATTTCGGCGACAACACGCTGCGCCGTTTCGGTATCGGGCATCAGCAGGTTCAGAAACGTTGCCGAATCGCCATCGACATCGGGAATGCGGGCAAACCCAACACCCGGTACCTGCCCTAAGGCATCCATAAGCTGGGTTTTGTGGGCGTTGTTGCTCTTAATAATTTCAGGAACACGTCGTGTTTGAACAAGCCCAACAGCCGCATGAAGTTCGCTGATGCGGTAGTTGAAACCCAGAACAGGGTGTTGTTCCATACCCCGGTTGCTGCCAATATGGTCATGCCCGTGGTCAGAATAAGAATCGGCATGTTTGTAGGCAACCTCATCGTTTGTCACCATGATACCGCCTTCGCCCGCTGTTGCGATCTTGAAAAAGTCGAACGAATAGGCGCCGGTTTTACCCCAAAGCCCCGTCGAAACGCCTTTATAGCTTGCGCCCATAGCCTGCCCGGCGTCTTCAACCAGCACTAGATTATGCTCATTGACAACTGCCATGATTGCGTCCATATCGGCCATCTGACCACACATATGCACCAGTGCAATAGCTTTCGTTTTTGGCGTAATAGCCTTACGAATACCGTCGGCACTAATACAAAGCGTCTCATCGATATCGGCGAAAACGGGTAACGCACCCACCATCAACACGGCTTCGACTGTTGCGATATAGGTGAAGGGCGGTACGATCACTTCATCACCCGCACCAATGCCGGCTGCTGCCAACGCGCATAAAACAGCCGTTGACCCGCTCGACACGGCATGAGCAAAATTGGCACCAACTAACTTGGCAACCTCAGCCTCAAACTCGCGGGCTTTGTAAATATTGTTGCGTTGCGCTTCGTGATTATACCGAAACAGGATACCGGTCTCAAGCACATCATTGATTTCCGCGCGCTCAGCAGCTCCAAAAAATTCCATTCCTGGCATGACGTAATCCGTTTAGAGGGTCGCTTCATGTTTTTTCAATAAGCGACTATTTAATTTCCACAAAAGTACGGTTTTTGTTTTGTAGAGACGCAATACTTTGCGTCTCCTTGCCCGGACGGATTTGGCTGACGCACAGGAGACGCAAAGGATTACGTCTCTACAAAGGCATTAATATGGAATTCGTTTTTCCAAGGCTACCCATTCCTGAAAAACCGCTTCGGCTTCGTCGCGTAGCAGTTGGTGCATGGGAATATGCCGCTCTTCGCGGGGTTTGTCTAGTTCTTCGTAAATAAACTGATCGTCGAAACCAGCCCTGGCGGCATCGGAATGAAAAGCTGCATAGACAATACGGCTGGGACGTGCCCAGTAAATAGCCCCCAAACACATGGGGCACGGCTCGCAGGAGGCATAAAGCGTACAACCATCCAGTTGAAACGTGCCCAGATTTTGGCAGGCATCCCGAATCGCCACCACTTCGGCATGGGCAGTTGGGTCATTGGTTGAGGTAACCATGTTGAACCCTTTACCTACAATTTCGCCATCGCGAACAATGACGCAGCCAAACGGCCCGCCCTGATCGGTTGTCATACCTTCGCGAGCCAATTGAATGGCTTCGCGCAAAAAATAATCATCCTGATTTGTCATTTTTTACTTATGGAAAGCAATTACTATTGAATAGTGCTTAGATACTGTGTAACGGCGAGTTGCGCGTTTCTATTTTTGTTTAACACGACTGGAGCTAGTTCGTCGCGCAATTCCTCGTATAAATTTATGGCTTCATTAAGGCTCACGAGAAGAGAGGCCCGGTCTGGTGTCGCTACGGTCTGTTGCAATCGAATCAAATCTGACTGATTAAACGTAGACTCTGCCCGACGAACTCCCCTTGGCAAGCCCTGCTGTTTAAGATGTAGCATAGGCCCAAGTACCACATTCCGCACAAAAGCCAGAAAGTCAGTTGCTTCCAGAAACTCCCCCCGACCAATTTTGAGAGCCGCATAATGCATCCAGACCCAGAAGCGATCTTCGGTCCACTGAAAATCAAAGGGCGGATATTCTGCCGTTGATTGCCGGATGATGGATGTTAGCAGTTGATCCCGTTCCCAAAGAACAACCGGATTTTCGACACGGTGGTAAAACTCAACGGGCGTCAGAAACTTGATATCGACATGCAGTAAAGGCGACTCATACAACGCAATCAATAAGCGAGGTTCGCCAACGTGATCGCCCCGAAACGATGCCAGCAACGAACCAAAATTCGAGGCATAGGCTCGCATCTGGTCCACATTAGGCGCAAGTTGCCGAGCCAAAACCAGCACAAGATCAAGGTCGGAGTATTGATCAATTTCGCCCGATGCCCACGAGCCACCTGCCGCCAAACCAATGGCTTCGGTATCGAGCCGACAGATCGATATGGCATTGTCAATGAAGGATTGAAAAGGTTGCTGAGATTGTAAAGTGTACATGCTCAATTGTATGAGACTGCCTGTGTGCAGGGCCGCCTTCGCGGCTGGCCAATTACCGGACAACGACCTTGAATTTTGATTGGTTCGAGCAAGTTTATCGAATAGGCAACACAACGCCCAGACCGTTCGGCGAAGCGGAAAGCAGTAGACGCTCCTGTTTATCGCCCCGTTTTTTGAAAATGAAGTAATTAACCAGATCGAAGGCTAATAAAAATCCACCCTGAGCCATAATGGATGTACCATAACCGCGTAGTTGGTCGGCCTTATCGGGATGTGTTTCGGCGCGTTCGCGCAAATAGCCTCCGCCAATTATATAGGCCACATCTAACCCGGCATTAACCAGCAGAAGCTGCTTCATGTTTTCGTGTTGTCGAACGGCATCGGCCAGTGTTTCGGCCTCAGGGTCCTTTTTGCGCGAACCCAGTAGACCAACCCCGGCGATCCCCAAATTTACCAGATTCCAGTAGACGTTCATCTTATGAAAATACCTGGTTTCACCCGTCGTTTGTCCGGCGGCCACCGCCCCAACGGCAATATTGACCAGTGCGAAGCTTCCAAGGGTAAGGCCCAATGTTTTCTGGTGCCGGATGCGTTGCTCGCTGAAGTCGCGTAACTCGGGTGTTGGTGTAACGCGCTGAGCCATTGCGACACCACCGATCAGGAGAGAACCAAGCGTAAAAGCAAGTTGTCGGACTGGATTCATAGACTGAGGTTTTGAGTATGAACCCAGATGTAAGGCCGATGTTTACAAACCCAGAGCCGCTTTTGCCGCCGGGTCATTGACGTTAGCCAATTCGCTTGAATCCGGTACATTCAGCAACTGAATATCGTTTTGGCGCAGAATCTGTCGCGGAGAAAACGCCCCTTTGAGGAAAGCCTGATGCAAAATCGGTCCGAAAGCTGGCTCATAAATACCCAGTAGCGGCTCAGGCAACTGCCCATCCGAATCATAAAAAACAGTTGCCATTTTCGCGAGATTTCGCCCTTCCACAAGCGCAGTAAGAGACTGTGCGGATAACAAGGGCATATCGCAGGCCACCACCAGCCAGGCCGCTGATGGGTCGAATTGAAAAGCCGACAAGATACCGTTAAGCGGCCCTGGCAACACAAAGGCGTCAATAATGACTGGCTGATCTGGCGTCGTTATGTCAATGGCCTGTTCGGCATTCACCGACCAGAAAACGGCATCGCAATACGGTATAAGCAGATCGGTCAGGTGTTCGCGCTGGGGCTTTCTGTGATAAATCATCGTTGATTTATCACGGCCCATGCGCGTGCTTCGTCCTCCTGTCAGAATAAGCCCATTTAGTTTATTCACGATGAAAGTCCCGTTTACCACCCGTTTTTTCCATCAGCTTGGTTTCCTTGATAATAATGTCGTGCGAAAAGGCTTTACACATGTCATAGATGGTCAAAGCGGCCACCGACGCACCCACCAGCGCTTCCATCTCGACGCCCGTTTTTCCTTCTGTCGATACCAGGCAACTAACAATGGCGTCATCCCCTTCGGTTGTGATGGTGATCTGGCAGTTATCCAATCCCAGCGAATGGCAAAGCGGAATCAGGTCATCAGTCCGTTTAGCCGCCATTGTTCCGGCAATGATAGCCGTTTGAAAGACCGGGCCTTTTTTGGTGGCAATATCGGCACCGCTCAGGTGCTGCATAATATCGGGCCCAAGCGTTACAACAGACTGTGCACGGGCTGTCCGTCGGGTCACGGTCTTGGCTCCCACATCGACCATTGCCGGGTTGCCTTCTGCGTTGAGATGGGTAAACGAGTTCATAAAGATTTATAAATTAAGAGTCCCGATTTACGATTTCATCGCCAATAAATTGTAAATCGTAGGGCATAAATCAATAATTTCTATCATGCTTTCCGTTGCCGACGCTTTCGCTATTACTCAACAACACCGTTTACAACTTCCTGCAGAAACGGTTTCACTGGCCGATGCCTCCGGCCGGGTTCTGCGGGAAGCGGTTTCTGCCGACCGCAATTTCCCGCCCTTCAACCGCGTGGCGATGGACGGAATCGCTATTCGTTTTACCGACTATACAGCCGGACAACGAACGTTTCGACTAGCGGGTGTTCAACGCGCCGGGGAGCCTCAACAGACATTAGATAAGGCGAACGAGTGTCTGGAAATAATGACCGGAGCCATGTTGCCCCTGGGCGTCGATACGGTTATACGATACGAGGATGTGACCATTGATGATTGTCAGGCCACCCTGACCATTGACACAGTGCAAAAGAATCAGCATGTTCACCCTCAAGCCATTGATCGGCGGGCAGGCGATGAACTCCTTTCCATCGGTATGCGTCTGGGACCACCCGAACTGGCGGTAGCGGCTTCGGTCGGACAAACGACGTTGACCGTAACAGCTCTTCCCCGTGTGGCACTCATCTCAACCGGCGATGAACTGGTCGACATTGGCGACACACCCCTGCCCTATCAGATTCGACGATCCAATACGTATTTGTTACAGGCTGGATTAGCCTCGCTGGGCATTGCCGCTACATTGCATCATATTGTCGACAACGAGGCTATTCTGGAGGAACAACTGGCAACCCTGCTGACCCAGAATGACATCCTTATTTTAAGCGGTGGTGTTTCGGCAGGGAAGGCTGACTTTGTGCCCTCGGTTATGGCCAGGCTGGGCGTGCAGAAACAATTCCACAAAATCGAGCAACGTCCGGGCAAACCGCTCTGGTTCGGAACAACGCCAGACAAAGCCGTTTTCGGTTTACCCGGCAATCCGGTTTCAACAGTGTTGTGCGCTTATCGGTATGTCATGCCGTATCTGCGGACGTCGCTGGGTTTAGCGCCTGCGC
The DNA here is from genome assembly GCF_002831565.1 of Spirosoma pollinicola. Lineage (NCBI taxonomy): Bacteria > Pseudomonadati > Bacteroidota > Cytophagia > Cytophagales > Cytophagaceae > Spirosoma > Spirosoma pollinicola. The sequence continues at coordinate 162,479 of NZ_CP025096.1, forward strand.
CTATTCGCTATGCGCGGTTAGCCGCCCCATTCGTATTTGCTCCGGCAGTCACGTTTTTCCTGCCTGTGCGGTTAACTTCCGAACCCGATGGACGTACACTGGCCCATGCTTTACCCGGCTCAGGCTCAGCCGACTTTGCTAATCTATTAGCGGCCGATGCCTTCATGGAACTCCCCGCCAACCGCTCAGAATTTGGCGTAGACGAAGCGTTTCAGGTGTGGATGACACGGTCTGACCGCTAAGTGACCAGACAGTCAATTGTTCCTGAACAGGGCTATCGGACGTGAGCCCGTTCGATAGCCCTGTTCCGTGTCCGACATTCCCGGCGAAAACGCCTATCTTTGCGGTTGATTAATCGCTTATGAACGCCACTTTCGCTAACGATCTGTTCCGCCAGAGTATTCAGGATTACCACCTGACCGACGACGTCGATACACCCGTCAACAATCCGTATTCGACCAACGACATTGCTTTTTTGTTGTACCAGAAAAACTGGATCGATACGGTTCAATGGCACCTCGAAGACATTATCCGCAGCCCAACCATTCGGCCAGATGAGCTGGTAGGCGTTAAACGGCGGATTGACCTGTCGAATCAGGATCGGACAGATACGGTTGAGCAAATGGATGGCTGGTTTTACGAACAGTATCGAGGCATTGTCCCAAAGCCGGGTGCACGACTGAATTCAGAAACACCAGCCTGGCTACTTGACAGGATGTCGATCCTACAACTCAAGATTTACCACTTTCGCGAACAGGTAGAACGCCCATCGGTAACGGACGAACACCGGCAAAAGGCCCAGCAAAAACTAGCCGTTTTACTCGAACAGGAAACCGATCTGGCGCAATGTTTCGATGAACTGCTGGAGGACATCCGCAACGGCAATCGCTATATGAAAGTGTATCGACAAATGAAAATGTACAATGACCCTACCCTAAACCCGGTGCTTTATAGTGAAGCAAAGTAGGTGTTTTGGTTGTTTCCCACCCCTTTAGAAAGTGTATGAAGCAATTGCTTCTTCTTCGGTTTTCGGCTATGGGCGATGTAGCCCTGCTGGCACCGGTTGTACAAGCGTTCACTCAACGGTATCCTGATGCGCAAATTACGCTGGTAACCAGGGCTAAATTTGCCGTTTTTTTTGAGCAGTTTCCAAATATTCGCGTTGTTGGTGCTGACTTCGACGGACGGCACAATGGCCTCAATGGCTTACTACAGTTAGTTAAGGAACTGCGGCAGATTGCCTCTTTCGACGTTGTGATTGATGCCCATCAGAACTTGCGATCAAGCGTTTTAAAAAGCCTTTTCCGTTTGGCTGGCGTACCGTCGTTTACGATTGACAAGGGTCGTGCTGAGAAGAGAGCCTTGACCCGAAAGACTAACAAGGTCCGTCGGCAATTAACCCATAGTGTAGATCGCTACGCACAGGTATTCAAAGCGGCCGGGTTGCCTGTTCAGCCAACTAAGCCTTTCCAGTTTCCTCCATTCACAGCCAGTGAAGATGAGCTTCAGGACTTTCTGAATAGGAAATCCATTGAGCAAAATTCGCCCTGGCTCGGTATTGCTCCCTTTGCGCAGCATACCCAAAAGATGTGGCCCTTCGAGCGATTTACTCCCCTGTTAGATCAACTGTATACGGGTACACAACGCACAATTTTTCTGTTCGGGGGCGGGGCCGACGAAATTGTTCAACTCGAAGCTTTGCGTCAACGGTTTCCTCAGGCAATTTTAGTTGCCGGGAAGCTTTCGCTGGCCGCTGAGCTGTTGCTTATTAGCCGGTTGAATGGAATGCTTTGTATGGATTCTGGAAATATGCATCTGGCGGCCCTGAGCGGTGTACCGGTATTGTCTATCTGGGGCGCCACTCACCCCGATGCGGGCTTTGGTCCCTGGGGACAAGGCGAGGAGGCTGTCCTTCAAATTTCGACGGATAAGCTAACCTGTCGTCCCTGTTCTGTATTTGGCAATAAACCCTGTTGGCGGGGTGATTTAGCCTGTTTAACTGACATTTCGGTAGAGGTCGTGGCAGAAAGGGTAAAACAAATGCTGACAAAGAAAGTAGCCTGAATGCCTATTCCTGGTTGTGCCGGATTGAGTACTCTTCAACATTCGCTTACTCAAAGTTCTTTTTTTTTGTTCGCAGTTCTTTCACCTCAAAGTCGAAGGATAGATTGTTCATACACTTGAAGTGTTTCAAGGGACAATGGTCTGAACCAGTGGCCGAACAGGGACGGCAACCCAAGCCTGGTGCTTCGAGCCGAACGTGCGGTGTTATATAAGGGTAGAACCCGAATTGAGGAGTCGTACTGCCCCAAATAGAGTAAATTTTCTTCCTGAACGCAGCAGCAATATGCATCAATCCTGTATCGTGACTGAATACCACACGGGCTCGTTGTAACAGGGACGCCGATTGATTCAGATTATAATGTCCACAGGCGTTATAAATCAGCTTTTCGCCCAAAGCCCGCACAATTTCGTCGCCAGCTTTGCGGTCTTTCTTATCACCGACCAAAACAATTGGATAATTAATTTTTCGGCACAGCTCAATCATGCGTGCCGTGGGCAGCCGCCGGGTCATGTGTTGACCACCTATGGCATAGGCGACAAAATCGTTCTGATGTGTAGTTGGCAACCAGGCAAATTCAACCTCATCTTTATAGGGAATGAAATAATCCAGCCCTTGCCCGTCGTTTTCCACCCCCAGGGGCTGCACAGTGGCGAGATACCGATCTACAACGTGCTGTTCACTTAGTGCATTGATTTTCCATCCGATATATAGCCACTGGCGAAACGACTGTTTTTCGACACTATAGGAACGAGAACCCATAGACGCTTTAATCAGGCCGGTAACGAAGGTGTTTTGCAAATCAATCACGTAATCGAAATGCTCGGCACGAAGTTGCCGGATCAAGTTATATAAATTATCATCGAAGTAATGACCCCTGGTGATATAAGGGTTATAAGAAATAATCGACTTATAATCGCGTTTGGTACAAAAATGAAGCTCAGCGTTTGGCAGTTGCTGCTTCAGACAACGCACAACAGGCGATGACAGAACGACGTCGCCAATGGATGCGAATTGCAGAATCAGTACTTTTACCGGAGAGACCATGCTGTAATCATTTTTACAAATCTATTTTATTTAAACGACCTCACCAAACCAATTAATAAGTCCAGAAACGAGGTTTGTTCGGTGTGCGATACAGGCTGTTATCGCACACAATACAGGCGGGTCTGGTTGGATAGGGAATTACCGTTGGAAAATCTGCTTTTGGCGCTCCTTTACCGGCACTCTGGTCGACTATTAAATAACCGGCAGACAGTCCAGCAATGCCAAAATAACCATATACAGGCTCTTTTGGGTTGGTTATGCATTTCACATTTCCCTGAATGGAGGAAGGAGCCACATCGAATAGGCCACCCGTATTGCTTGTCAATTGCTGCACACTTTTCCAGAACAAATATGCTTTTCGGCTCAACGCCTGTTGTTCGATTTCTATATAATATCGGCCTAAAGAATTAAAGGGCACGTCGGTGATAAATTGGCGACTGATCGCTCTCCCGTTAATATTGACATCGGAGTTCAGATTGACGCAGGTGTAACAACGGGTAACATCCCAACAGTCTGTGCAGCAGGAGATACCGGTGTAGATACTTCGATTGGCAACAAACGTTTTCTGGCAGGCATCTACCACTTCGTAGTGCGTCCAGCTCCATTTGTAATAATTACCCAGCGTATCGGGGTCTTTCGTATCCAGATAAACAGACCAGTTCTGACTTTGGGCGGTGGCTACCGTAGCTGGCGTGTAGTTGGATTCGTAATATAGTTTCTGGATGGGGGGAACGGCAGGCATAATTTCTGCCTCCGACTCATACCTCGTTCCGGCTTTTGTCTGAATCGTGAGTTTATACAATCGGCCGGGCACCCCGCGAATTCCATCGATACTACTCTGGTAAATACCCCCCGGCGATTGCTCTTTGAGCGTTTCTTTATTGCCCAGGTTATCTGAAATAACGACCGTTGCCCCGGCTTCCAATAAACTCAAACTTTTAAATGAATAATCGGCCGTTCGCGAAAGCTTGATGGTATAGGGGCCGGGTTGGTCCGTAATCTGACCATCGACAACCAGCAGGGATACCGTAGTGATCGCATCGGGCTGGTAGGCATTTATGCATGAATTGAGACTCAAAATCAGAGTTAACAGACAGGAACTCCAGGTAATTGTACGATAACAGGTATTCGGTTTAACTTTAATCATTCGTTAAAACTGCCACCAGCGTGGCTTATTAGGGGTACGGTAGATACTATTTTCGCAAACGACGCAAGCCGAAGGCTGTGGCACAATAATGGGCGGGTCCAGGTCAGGAACACCTTCTCCCGTACTTCGGTCAACATTTATATATTGTTCGGATAAACCCGTAGCACCAAAATAGCCATAGACCATCTCGGCTGGATTACTCACACAATGCACATTTCCCCGAACGGTTTGGGGAGCCGTATCAAACAAACCACCCGTATTACTGGTCAACTGCCGAACGCTCTTCCAGAAATCATACGCTCCTTTGCTAAGAGCCTGTTGCTGTACTTCGAGATAATAGGCGCTTTTAGATTTATAAGGCACGCGCATAATGAACTGACGGCTAATGGCTTGCCCGTTAATATTAGCATCGGAATTCACACTGATGCAGTCATAACAACGGGTAATGTCCCAGCAATTTGAGCAGCAGCCTAAGCCAGTAAGCGTACCATTTGCCAATTCCCGCTTTGAGCAAACTTCCGTAAACTCATAGTGTGTCCAGGCCCATCGGTAATAGTTACCTGTCGTTTCAGGATCTTTTGCATCCAGATAGACATCCCAGCCCTGATTCTGTGCCGAATTTGCCCCACCTGTTTCTTTCGTGTATTCGTAATAAAGCTTAAGAATCGGCGGGGCAGCAGAAAGAACCTCGGCGTCTGACTCATAGGTTTTCCCATCTTTGGTCTTGATGCTAACTTTATAGCTTCGCCCCACCACGCCCTGTAAGCTGGTGGTCTGGTACGTTCCCCCCAACGATTGCTCTTTCAGGGTTTCCTTATTACCCAGATTATCCGAAATAACCACGGTTGCACCCGTTTCCAGTAAGTTCAAACTCTTAAATGAATAGTCGGCGGTGCGCGTAAGTTTGACCGTATAGGGGCCAGCAGCATCTGTAACCTGCCCTTCAATAATTAACGAAGGTGGAATACTAACGGCGTCGGGCTGAAAGTCTGTAACGCACGAAACCACGAGGAACGCGATTAGTAACCCAATAGAGTTGCCCAGGCGGAGAAGTTCATTTCCTTTTTTCATAGATTGAGTTAGCTATCCGTTTCACAAACCTGATGAACATATACACGCTGATAGACAACAAGCAGCACCTCTCTGTCAAGCTAAATGCTTACTGAAGTCACTTATCAGAATTTGAAATTATAGGTGAGTGAAGGGAATGCCGTTCCGAAAATTGACAGTTTGTACGCATCTGATGCCGAGGCCGGACTCAGCTTATAAAAGATCGAATACGCATTTTTATGCGCGTAGACATTATAAATCGAGAAGACCCAGCTACTCTGGTTTTTCTTGTTCTTGAGCGGATTCTGCTCAAACGTCATCGAAAAATCGAGCCGGTGATAATCCGGTACGCGCTGCTGATTCCGATCCAGATAAATGGGTACGAGTACCCCCGCCACACGGGCAATTGCCGACGGCTGGGTTGTTGGACGACCCGTGCTATACGTAAAATTCAGCGACATACTAAACCAGTTCGTTGGGCGGTGCGTAGCTAACACGTTCAATGTGTGCGGCTTATCGTAGTTGGCTGGATATGGATTTCCGTTGTTCACCTGCTCGCTCACATAGGGGCTGTTCATTGTCAGAAAGGTGCGGGCATAAGTATAGCTCATGAAACCGGTCCAGCGACCCTTGTTTTTACGGAGTAACCCCTCAAATCCATACGCCTGTCCACGGCCCTGCACGATCTGCGTTTCAACAGCCTGAGCCAGTTGCAGTTCGGCCCCGTCGCGGTAGTCGATGGCATTGGTCAGGAATTTATAATAGATTTCGCCCGATGCTTCGATGGCGTTGTCGGCAGTATTCCGGAAATAGCCCAACGACCATTGATCGGCAATAACGGGTTTGGTGTATTGGTCGCTCAGGTGCCAGCGCGACGTGGGCAAAGCCGCTGTTGTGTTCGTCACCTGCTGAATGTACTGGCGCAGTCGGCTATAACCCGCCTTGATGGCCCGCCCCTCGCCCACCGACCAGCGTACCGCCAGCCGGGGTTCCAGTCCACCCGCCGAGTGATAAATGTTACCGGCTCCGTAGGTTTGCGTGGAAGAAACGGTCTCATCCTCACGAGGACCGTTTTCCTGATAGGTTCGAACGGTCGCCGGTCCCCGGTTGAGCAAGGCCGAGTAACGCAGGCCTGCAATGATCGAAACATCTGTATTTACTTTCCATTCGTCCTGAATATAGGCCGCAACTTCATAGGCTTTTTCGCGGGCAAGGTCAACCGGCAGCACGTTGGAGAACGGCCCCGGAATACGGGTGTTGGGCTGAATCAGGTAGTCGATGGCACTCACCCCAACCTGCCACTGGTGGGTTTCGTTCGGCGTATACGTAAGGTCTGATTTGATCTGGCGGTGCAGCACCCCCGACTCAAGCCGGAATGCGTTGGAGGAATCATCTGATGATAAATTCGCTTTGTACCGACTCAGAATAACCGATGTAGCCAGATTTACTTGCTTGCTGATGAAGTAGTTCCAGTTCAGTACCGTGTTCATTGTCTGGTAGTTGAACCTGGTTGAGGAGGCATTAATTTCCTGCCCCGACAGCGAATCGGAAGCAAGTTTAAAGATGTCGGTACTTATATAACCGGTTAGGGTGATGGTATTTTTCTCGTTAGGCTGATACTTGAGTTTACCCGTCAGATCATAGAAATTGGCTTGTGTACCTTTCAGATTTGGCGGGGCCAGCTTAAACAGAAAATCGTTAAATGAAGCCCGTCCGGCCAGCAGAAACGAGAGTTTATTTTTAATGATTGGCCCTTCAATACCTAACCGACTCGATATGATGCCAATCCCACCGTTGACACTCCACTTCTGCGCATCTGGTTCTTTTATTTTCACATCCAGCACCGATGCCGCCCGACCCCCAAAAGAGGCCGCTACGCCCCCGCGATTCAGAGTTACATCACGCACCACATCGGGATTAAATACAGAGAAAAAGCCCATTAAATGGCTCGAATTGAAGACCGGAGCCCCATCGAACAAGATCAGGTTCTGGTCGGCGCTGCCCCCGCGAACGTTGAAGCCCGGCGCACCCTCGCCTACTGTCGTAACACCCGGCAAAAGGAGCAAACTCCGCACAATATCGACCTCACCCATAAGGGGAGGAATCCGGCGGATACTGCGAATGGTAAGCTGCGAAACCCCAATTTCGACTTTACGAACGTTCCGATCCGGCGTTTCACTAGTAACGACCACCTCTTCAAGATCTTTGGCATCGTCTTCCATCGTTATCTCGCGGAAGCTTGTTTTTTCCAGAACGATCGTATCCTGTTTGGTGCGATAACCTACGTGCGAGAATCGCAGTATATACTTGCCAACGGGAAGTTGTACCGTATAAAACCCATCCTTTGCCGTTACATATCCTTTCGATACATCCAAAACAACAATATTGACTCCCTGAATTGGTTTGCCTGTTTTCGCATCCCGCACATAGCCCGTTGCCGAAAAGGTAGCCGAGTTCGTTTTTGGGCTTGTTCTTTGCTGGGCTATTACCCCGGTAAACACAAAAAAGGACAACAACAGTAAAGGTAAAAAACGCATAGAAACGGATTTAGGAAGCACAGAATGGGGTAACGTCTGAATTTATAAAGTGTTAGGACGCCCAATTTACCCTTTTTGAAACTTTCCTTAATCAATTATTAATTTTCTATGAGTAATACCCCATTCTACATACGTATCTTCTCCCGTCGCTGTTGCAGATAAGTGGTCATTTCGTTAAGCGTCAGCGCATTGAATGTCATGGCTTTTGTTAAGCCGCCTTTCCGCCCGATGGCCACCCCATAATGCATATCCAGTAGCCCGACAAGGTCATGAGCGTCGGGGTTTATGCTGAGCATAACGCCCTGTTGCATAGCGTACTCGATCCAGTGCCAGTCGATGTCAAGCCGGTATGGGCTGGCGTTGATTTCGATAATGACATTGTGCTCGGCACAGGCATCGATTATGGCGCGATGGTCAATTGGGTAGCCTTCGCGGGCGAGAAGTAACCGACCTGTTGGATGGCCAAGAATCGTCGTATACGGATTTTCGATAGCCTTTAGCAAACGAGTTGTCGCTTTTTCCAACGACATGGTCAGGGTTTGGTGAACCGACGCCACCACATAATCGAAGGTGGCAAGTGTCTCGTTATCGTAGTCCAGCGAGCCATCGCCCAGGATATCGGATTCGATACCTTTAAAAATGCGGAAATCAGTGCTGAAACCCCTGTTAAGCGCATCTATTTCAAGCTGTTGCTGGCGAACGCGCTCGGCATCGAGCCCACCGGCATAGGAAGCCGTTTTGGAGTGGTCGGCAATACCGAAATAGGCTAAACCCAGTTCACGACAGTAAGCGGCCATATCGGCTACCGATTGTTTCCCATCCGACCATGTACTGTGGTTATGAAGCGTGCCACGCAGATCATCCCAGGTAACGAGTTCTTCATTTTGGTGGCGGCTCGCCCAGCGAAAGGCAAAGTCATCTTCGCGCATTTCGGGCACGATATAAGGCAAACCGGCCCGTTCGTAAATAGCCGCTTCAACCTCTGCCACATCTGCCGAATCGACAATTTCGGCCAATACGCTGGAATACGCAACTTGCAACAGGGGCACGCCCCCCGTTCCGGCTTGTTTCAGGTGGGTTTCTGTTGCGGTTTGGATGAAAAGTTGTCGATTGATTTGTTCTGCCGGGTAAAACAGCAATTCGATTTGAACGTCGAAACCCGCCAATTGGCCCCGCCACGCAAAGGGTGATGACTCAGCCTCATTTTGCGCAAGATTCGGTAGTTTTTTCAGCGTCAGCATGGCTGATACCGGGTCGTTCGTCTGGATGAGCAGTTGAATCAAATCAACTTCCTGTGCTTTCCGGCGCACCTGCCCGCTAACTTCGACCCGCTCAAAATGCGTTGCCAGTTCGTCGTGCAGCAAATTGGCAATCATGGCGGCTTTGTCCATCCGAACTTTGCCTTGCTGCTCCTGCAAAAACTCCAGAGCCGCCAGAATTTTCTCCTGTGTACTGGCGCCAAACCCTTTGATTTTGGCGATCTGGCCGTTCTCGCCAGCCAGCTGAAGATCACGGAGGTTCGTAATGCCCAGCTCCTGCCAGAGTGTACGAACCTTCTTCACTCCCAGCCCTTTAATACGGAACATATCCAGCACCCCTTCGGGCGTTTGGGCCAGTAGTTCGTCAAGGTCTGAAAGGTGCCCCGTTTCGGCTATTTCGCGTATTTTCTGCGCGATTGATTTACCGACACCCTGTAGTTTCACCAGCTCATCGACGGGTAGATTGGGAAGGTCGGCAGTGGATTTATCCAGGTTAAACGCAGCTGTCTGGAAGGTCCGTGTTTTGAAGGCATCACGGTCGTGGAGTTCCATCAACCGGCCAGTCAGTTCAAGCAGGTCAACGATTTCAGAATTGGTCATGATATTGGGGGAATTCACTCCGCAAGTTAGGCAATTGGTCAGATTTTAGGGAAGCACGGTGTTGGGGTGCATCATCTTTGTTAGAGCGGAACGCAAACCGGTTTCGTCAACCCTCAACTAATCAGATCAGGCACATGGAAACGATAGAAAACACCCCTCAGCGCGACCCATATCTTTGGAAACAAGCAAAAGCCCGTGTCGGTTTTCGCATTCATCTCCAGGCTTATCTGATTATTAACGGTGGCCTATGGCTGATCTGGGCCTTTAGCAATTTTGTTATTAATGCTACCACAGCGCACGCAGGTACCCTTTTCCCGTGGCCAATTTTCCCTATGTTAGGTTGGGGTATCGGATTAGCAACGCACTATTTCACCATTTTCCGAAACAATGAAAGGGATATGATCGAGAAGGAGTATCAGAAACTGGCGAGACAATAGAACGCTGATTTTTAAGATCGTTATGCCGTTTTATGATTAAAAGCAGTAACGCTATATCATAAAACGGCATAACGATCTTAAAAATCAGCGTTCTATCCTTTTACACTGCTACTGGGGCCTTAATAGCGGGGTGAGGATTGTAATTTTCTAGAGTAAAATCTTCGTAAGTGAAGTCAAAAACCGACGTTACGTCTGGATTCAGGCGCATGGTTGGCAAGGGCCGAAAATCACGGGCGAGCTGGGTTTCAACCTGCTCCAGATGGTTGATGTAAAGGTGTGTATCTCCACCAGTCCAAATAAACTCGTGAGCCTCCAAATTGCACTCCTGCGCAATCATCATCGTCAACAAAGCGTAGCTGGCAATGTTGAAAGGAACGCCCAAAAACACATCGGCACTCCGCTGGTAAAGCTGGCAGGACAGTTTATTATCGGCTACATAGAACTGCATCAGCAAATGACAGGGCGGCAAAGCCATGCTGGGTACATCAGCGGGATTCCAAGCCGATATGATCATCCGACGCGAATCGGGAGTGTTTTTGAGTTGCTTCAATACGTCGCTTAGCTGGTCAATCGTTTTACCATCCGACTGCCAGCTACGCCACTGTTTCCCGTACACCGGCCCCAGGTCGCCGTTTACATCGGCCCACTCATCCCAGATCGAAACGCCATTATCTTTCAGGTATTTTATATTCGTATCACCTTTAATAAACCACAGCAATTCGTGGATAATCGACTTTGTATGGACTTTTTTGGTAGTCAGCAGTGGGAAGCCATCCTGAAGATTAAAGCGCATTTGATAACCAAATACACTGATCGTTCCGGTGCCGGTACGGTCGGTTTTGCGCGTGCCATTGGCAAGGATATGGCGAAGCAGGTCGTGATATTGTTGCATGAACAAAAGTCGTAATACAAACGCTATTAAAAAAATACCCCCCCGCCAGAAAGGCGGAGGGGCTGGATAAGTACATACGGCAGAAAGGCATTTAGGCCTGAGCTTTTTTCATGCAGCACGCATGGCTTTTATCACAATTTAAGGTTCTTAACGCATTAACGTGCATTCCCAGAATTTATGCAAAAACTACGCCATTTATCGAGCAAACCTATACGATTTTTGAACCCTTATAGGTGTTGTTATTCCTGAATCTCAAACGAATACGTAATCTCAGCTGATGGCCGAAATTGAGCAGTTGCCGAGCAGTATTTATCCATCGACAGATCGATAGCCCGTTTCACTTTATCAGCGTTCAGTTGGCCTTTCAGAAGATAGGTGATATGTATTTTTTTGAACGGTGCGGGTATCGCGTCCTTTTCGCGCATACCATCCACTTTCAGACGGAAGTCTTCGATAACCTGTTTTTGTTTTTTCAGGATTAAAATGACGTCAATAGCCGAGCAACCTGCCAGTCCCATCAACAACATTTCCATAGGGCGAGCGCCAGCATTATGGCCACCAATATCTGTTGCTGCGTCGATATGCTGGGCTACACCCGATTTACCAAGTGCTTCAAAATGAAACCCATCGTCGACGCGTACCAGCTCAACCTGCATCGTATTAAATTCCTGAATGGCCTCAACTGGTTGTGTATCAAGCATTGTCTTTTTTGCGTTTAATAGAAAGAGTTCGTATTTTCACCGGCTCAGACCCGTTTTTGCGGCTCAAGAGAACAAATTTAACTAGTCATGTCCGAAAAATTCACCGACGACCTTTTCGATCTTAAAAACGACCGGCGGCTGAGTGTTTACCTGTATCGATCAGGCTTCGGTGCCTGGCTTCTTTACATCCTGTCGGGTGCAAGGTTCATGCACCCGGTGAGTATGTATCGAACAGATTTTGGTGTGTTCTCGTTCTTTTTAATGGTCATGGGCTTGTCGGCGTCCATGATCTATGATTACTACCACCATCCGGTGGAATTTGCCCAGAAAAAAAAGTGGCTGGCTTTCAGCTATTTAGTTTTAGCTGGATTAGTTTACTTCCTTATCCTGCATAACAAACCTGTTGCCTTGCCGCACGTCTTCGGGCAGGGACTCTTCTAATTTTCGTCTGTTACTTTCTGCTTTCGCCTGGCTGTCCTGAGGAATATTTTCTATCTGGCCAAATCCGAATGAGTAAGTATTAGCTCGCCTTATACAGTAGCCATCTGTGTTCTTATCCTTTGCTGGTTTAGACTATTCCGTGATAAACTATTATCCGATCTCTAAACCTGCTGCTTCCCATTCAATGCAGATTGATAACGCCATCCATCCCGCCGACCTCTCGTCAAAACTCGCTCAGTTCTGGGAACTCTCCGGTCAGAAAATACAACTCATTGAAAACGAATACGATGTAAGCAAAGGCTCACCGGTCTTTACAGCGCAGGGCCACTACACGACTCGCGGCTGGACAGAATGGACCCAGGGATTTCAATTTGGCTCGGCAATTTTACAGTTCGATGCCACCTACGATGTTGATTTTCTGGAAATGGGCCGTCAGAAAACATTGTCTGTAATGGCCCCGCATATCAGCCATATTGGTGTCCACGATCATGGCTTCAATAACGTCAGCACCTACGGGAACCTACTCCGGCTGATGCAGGAAGGCCGAATTCCGACCAATGATTGGGAGAAAAACTTTTATGAATTAGCCCTGAAAATTTCCGGGGCCGTACAGGCCAGTCGATGGACACCCATCAAAGACGGAGCAGGATTTATCAGTTCCTTTAATGGCCCTCATTCACTCTTTGTCGACACCATTCGCTCATGCCGGGCTCTGGTGCTGAGTCACGCACTGGGGCACGTTTTTCAGGGCGAAGGCGATGTAAAAATCAACTTACTGGAGCGGGCTCTTCATCATATAAAAGCTACCGCCGACTACTCAGTGTTCTACGGGGAGGGCCGCGACTCATATGACCTTTGGGGCCGTACTGCTCACGAAAGCATATTTAACGTGAAAGACGGGAATTTCCGATGCCCAAATTCGCAGCAGGGCTATTCGGGTTTCACGACCTGGACACGCGGACTAGCCTGGGCCATGTGCGGATTTGCCGAACAACTGGAATGGCTCACAACGCGCGAAGATGCCGAGCTGGAACTCGTTGGCGGGCGAACCCGTATTGAAGCGTTTATGCTGAAAGCGGCCACCGCTACCTGCGATTTTTACATCGCCCATACGCCTATCGACGGTATTCCATATTGGGACACGGGTGCCCCAAACCTACACCGCCTGGGCGATTACCTTAACCGCCCCGCCGATCCCTACAATGACGTCGAACCGGTCGACAGTTCGGCAGCGGCCATTGGCGCACAGGGACTGTTACGGCTCGGCAACTACCTGACCAACAAAGGCAATGCAGAAGCAGGGAAACGGTATTGGCAGGCAGGCTTAACGGTGCTTAACACCCTGTTCGACGTGCCCTATCTGAGCACAGACCCGGCGCATCAGGGCCTGATTTTACACTCCATTTACCACCAGCCAAACGGCTGGGATTACGTACCTGCCGGAAGCAAAATTGCCAACAGCGAATCGAGTATGTGGGGCGATTATCATGCCCGCGAGGTGGCACTCTATCTTCAACGAATTATTCGTAACGAACCGTACTACACATTCTTTAACCGGGTCGCCGAACCGCGGGTCGCCGGAACGCCGGACCGCCAACCGTCCCTACCTCAATGAGCGAGAAATATAAACCCGCTTTCCCCCGCATGGCCCAGTTAAAAACGGCTGCCGACCTGCGAAACTACCTGACAAACAACGACATCGACCTGCCGTTCGACGATACCCTATTACCCCCCGCCGAAAGTCCGTTCAACCGACCTATTCCCCTAAAGTCAGGCCAAAAAATTGGCAACAGCCTTTGCATTTTACCGATGGAAGGCTGGGATGGAACCCTCGACGGTCGACCAACCGACTTTACCCGGAATCGCTGGAAGAAGTTTGCGATTAGTGGCGCCAAACTCCTGTTCGGATGTGAGGCAGTGGCGGTTTGCCATACCGGAAAAGCCAACCCAAATCAGTTGGTATTGAACAACGACACGTTTTCTGATTTTGTCGACCTGCGGCAATTGATTCTTGATGAACATACCGAAGCGTTCGGCACGACAAACAATTTAGTGATTGGCCTCCAGCTTACACATTCGGGGCGTTTTTGTAAACCAAAAAGTACCAAAGCTTTTGAACCGAAGATTCTGTACAGCCATCCGTTCCTGAACAGCAAGTTTGGTATGAGCGCCGACTACCCGGTGCTTACAGATGACGACATTGACAAGATTATTGAACAGTATGTGGAAGCTGCTGTGCTGGCGCAGAAAGCGGGTTTTGATTTTGTGGATATTAAGCACTGTCACGGCTACCTCGGCCACGAGTTTTTGAGCGCTGTAAGTCGGGAAGGGCGCTATGGGGGTTCTTTCGAGAACCGAACGCGCTACCTTCGGAACATCGTTGCGGGTATCCGGCAGGCCGCGCCGGGCCTGGAAATCGGTATGCGTTTGAGCGCATTCGATATGATCCCCTTTAAAAAAGACCCTACGGGCACAGGAATGCCCGAAGCGGCCGAGCAGTATCCATTTGCTTTTGGCGGGAAACCGAACGGCTTAGAGCTTGATCTGACCGAGACAAAATCCTTACTGACACTAGCCGAATCGCTCGGTATCCAATTGGTTTGCATTACCGGCGGCAGTCCCTATTACAACCCGCACCTGATGCGCCCGGCTTTGTTCCCGCCCTCAGATGGCTACCTTCCTCCCGAAGATCCGCTGCTGGGTGTAAAACGGCAAATCGACGTAACAAACGAGTTGAAACAGGCTTTTCCTGAGTTGGTAATCATTGGGTCAGGCTATTCGTATTTGCAGGAATGGCTTCCAAACGTAGCTCAGGCTGTGTTGCGCCAGGGCATGGCCGACAGCGTAGGGTTTGGGCGTATGGTGTTATCCTATCCAACCATGCCCGCCGATATGCTGGCGGGTCGACCACTTGTTCGAAACCATATATGCCGCACGTTTTCTGACTGCACAACGGCCCCGCGCCACGGTCTGATTTCGGGCTGCTTTCCGTTAGACCCGCTCTACAAAAAAAGCCCTGTAGCCGAACAGCTTAAGGCGATAAAAGAAAGCCTGTGAAGAAACTAGATCGTCCTCAGGTAGCCTTTATAACGGGCGGGAGCCGGGGCATTGGGTACGGAATTGCGGAACAGTTAGCCGATGCCGGATTCGATCTGGCCATCAACGGCGTTAGGCCCGAAGAAGCGGTGAGCGAAGCATTGGATGCGTTGCGAAAGCGAGGGAGTAAAGTAATTTACTGTCCCGGTGATATTGCCTCTACGGAAGCCAGAGCCAATATGATACAGCGCATTAAAGACCATTTCGGTCGGCTGAACGTGCTGATAAATAATGCGGGCGTAGCGCCAAAAGAACGTAGGGATATTCTCGAAGCCACCGAAGAGAGCTTTCAACATGTGCTGTCAACGAACCTGCAAGGGGCTTATTTCCTGACACAGGCGACCGCCAACTGGATGATTGAACAGGGAACAGAGCGAGCTGATTTCTGGGGATGTATTATCAATGTATCGTCCGTTTCGGCCACGGTTGCGTCGGTGAACCGGGGCGAATATTGCGTAGCGAAAGCCGGGCTGAGTATGGCAACCCAGTTGTTTGCCGCCCGACTTGGTGAATACAACATCCCGGTTTATGAAGTACGTCCGGGAGTCATTAAAACGGACATGACGGCGGGCGTAACCGCCAAATACGATGCGCTCATCGACAGCGGGCTATTTGTTCAGAAGCGCTGGGGCTTACCTACCGATGTGGGTAGGGCCGTAGCTTCGCTGGCAAAAGGCGACTTCCCCTACTCGACCGGACAAGTCATTCTGGTCGATGGTGGCATGACGATACCAAGACTATAAAGGGTATTTGGTTTATGGTTTTCGGTAGGCTGACGCGTTCAGCACTCGTGCGCCAGCCAGCCGAAAACCATAAACCGAATACAGAATACCATAAACCTTAAACCCAATTTCAAACTCATGAACGAAAAACAAGTTTCCCGGCGGTACGTCCTCAAGGCAGGGGCGGTTGGTTCGCTGGCGGCAATCGGTATGCCTACTTTCATTCCGGCCAATGCCTTTGGGGCAAATGACCGGGTTCGCGTGGCGGTCATTGGTATAAATGGTCGCGGTAAAGATCACATTCAGGGGTTTTCGCGCCTGAAAGATGTAGAAGTAGCTACGCTTTGCGATGTAGACAGCACAGTTCTCCAAAACGGAGCCGCTGATTTTGAAAAGAAATACAACAAAAAGGTGAAGACCATGCCCGATCTTCGGCAAGTCTATGAAGACAAAGACATCGATGTCGTAAGCATTGCCACCCCCAACCACTGGCACGCGCTGGCGGCCATCTGGGCGTGTCAGGCAGGCAAAGATGTGTATGTCGAAAAGCCGGGTGCACATAATATTCGGGAGGGCCGTAAGCTGGTCGAAGCGGCCCATCACTACAAACGAATTGTGCAGCACGGCGTGCAATTGAGGAGTTCGGTGGCTATTCAGGAAGCGATTAAGCACCTCCGCGATGGACTGATTGGCAACGTGTATATGGCTCGCGGACTGGTGTACAAGTGGCGTCCGGATATTGGCAACAAAGGTCCCTCGCCCGTTCCGGCAGAGCTAAACTGGAATATGTGGCAAGGCCCGGCCCAGGCGAAAGAGTTCAGCAAAAACTACGTCCATTATAACTGGCACTGGTTTTGGGATTATGGCAACGGCGACATCGGCAATCAGGGCATCCACGAAACAGATCTGTGCATGTGGGGGTTAGACGTAGGCCTCCCCGAAGAGATAACCTCAGCCGGCGGTAAATTCCTATGGAAAGATTGCAAGGAAACTCCTGAAACACTGACCTCGATCTATAAATACCCATCGTCGGGAAAAGTGATTCAGTTCGAGGTTCGTCCCTGGATGACGAACAAGGAAGACGGTGTCGAGATTGGCAACCTCTTTTACGGCGACAAAGGTTATATGGTTATTAACGGGTATGACGACTACAAAACCTTTTTAGGGAGAGAGAGAACCCCAGGCCCAGCCCGAAAAGAAGGGGGCGACCATTACCTGAACTTTATCGAAGCCGTTCGGGCGCGGGATACATCGAAGCAAAATGGCCCCGTCGAAACAGCGCACCTGGCTTCGGGTATTGCGCATCTGGGCAACATCGCCTACCGGTTAGGCCGCACACTGCACTTCGATCCGAAGAACGAAGTATTCACCAACGATAAGGAAGCCAACCAGATGCTTACCCGCAAATACCGCGCTCCGTTTGTGGTGCCGGAGAAGGTATAATTTCTTGATAATAAAGCAGGTTGATTTCTGTAGAGCGGGTAAAAAGTGGCATAAATGAGTAAAGTCATTGGTTTGGCTGACGCAACTCTATACGTCACAATGGCACCCGCTCTATGTTTGTACCCAACAGTGTCTGACTTCGCGGGCGTTTAGTCAACGGGCAAATTTGCCCGGACAAACCCGGCCTACGTTTAACACCAACCATAAAACAGACAATCAACCTGCCAAATGAACAAACTAGCATTTTATTTCGCAATCGTCCTGGGCTTATCGACTTCAGCGGCCTTTGCCCAACAACCTCAGGATTTCAAAGGCCACTACATTAACGCCAAAGGGGATGTGTATGTCCAGGGAGAAAAAGTTGGCTTAGTGACCAAACAGGGCATTATTCAGGATGCCAAAGGCAAGAAGGTAGCCTTTATGAACTCCGATGGCACCGTGTCGGATGCCAGCGGCAAGAAAATGGGTAAAATTGCCAAAAATGGTGAATCATATTATAACACCAACGGCGAGCTGGTTTTTACGGTGAAAGACAAAGCAGGCGAAACCTGTGATATTTTTGATGCGAAAGGCAAAAAAATTGGTTCGGTCGATGATGGGCTAAAAGGTTCAGCCTGTGCCCTGCATTGTTTGAGCAATGGTCTGGATATGACTACCCATCAAAAACCGGTAGCTAAAGTAGCAAAGAATGCCAAGCCCTGATACGTCCATTCAATCCTCTTCTCAGGGCCGTGTCCTCACGGCCCTGAGAAGGGCCTGCCAGCATTTGTAAAACCACCCTATGATAAATACAGCGGCCGATCTCTCGTAAGAGTGGATCGACCGCTGTATTATTTTTTTGACCCGTAAGAAAACAATCGGCGCTTGAGTGAGTTTAGTCTTTTTCATATGTAATTACTTCCCGTGCCAACGGCGCATTCAGGCTAGCGTGATTCCATCTTCGGGCAGGTAGCCGCTATTGAACAAGTCATAAATTACTTCTCGTTATGACTGCCCTCTACAGTCCTGCGGCCATAGTAAATTACGTTTCCAGGGCGCTACAAGTTTGGCGGTTGGCTGGACTTCTGTGTTTCCTGACAGGGCTTGCCAGTTGCTTAACAGGTTGTGGCTCCACATCTAAATTAATTGTAAAGCCCGTTCCCACGCCACCCGCAGCTGTAACGGCCACCACACCACCCACCACAGTCGTTACGGCCCCACTCGTATATGTTGCCAGCTTCGACCGGAATCTATATGCGCTCGACACGGCTACGGGCGTTCAGCGATGGGTGTTTAGTGCTGATACCGCCATTCAATCCAGCCCGGTAGTGGCCTATGGAATGGTATATGTAGGCAGCAATGACAACAACCTCTATGCCATTGATGCCACAACGGGCCAGAGACGGTGGACATTCAAAACAGCTGGCTTTGTTCATTCCAGCCCGGTAGTCATGAACGGAATTGTGTACGTTGGCAGTCAGGATGGCAATTTGTATGCCATTGACGCCACTATGGGCAATCTACTCTGGGTGTACACCGTTGGGTTTGGGCTTTATTCCAGTCCGGCAGTGACTAACGGGATCGTCTACATTGGCGCACAGGACAACCGGTTCTATGCCGTCGATGCCGGTAACGGGATTCTGCGCTGGCGGTTCGATGCCGATGGCTATTTTTTGTCGAGCCCGACCGTGTCGAACGGGGTTGTTTATATTGGGTGCAGCAACCGTAAACTCTACGCGATCGATGCCGATACGGGCCGTCAGCGGTGGGTATTTCTGGCGGCTTCGGATATTGAATCTAGCCCCGTGGTAGCCAACGGACTGGTCTACGTAGGCAGTAATGACAACAACCTGTATGCTCTTGATGCAGCCTCAGGCCAGCTAAAATGGAAATTTGGGACAAATGGCGTAATTTTTGGTAGTCCGGCGGTTGTCGATGGCGTTGTGTATGTTGGTAGCCGCGACCACAAGCTCTACGCGATTGATGCCGCAACAGGCGTACAGCGCTGGTCGTTCAGCACGAACTTCGACATTTACTCGACCCCAGCCGTTACGAATGGTGTGGTGTATATAGGCAGTAATGATTATAATTTATATGCCATCAAAGCGGCTACGGGTCAAAAACGTTGGTCGTTCAGAACCGGGAATGTCGTTGTGTCCAGCCCGGTTTTTGCACAGAAAAGTGCGTCACAGGGAGCCTACCCAACCATTAGCGGGGCAGGGAAATAATCGGTATTGACAGACTATACACAGCAGCTAAGGCTCGGTATAATTGTAAGCGTTTTTAATTGCTCAGCGTACTTATGGCGTTCTTTTCGCAGGTTATTCGGTGGATTGGTTGTAGTTGTTTGTTGGTCGGTTTGCAGGGATGCGTGAACGCGTATGACCCCAGCCTGACGCTCAACGCCAATTTGATTGTTGTTAGTGGTATCATAACAGATTTGAACGAGACACAAACGATTAGCCTTAGCCGTTCCCGTTCCAGTGTCGACAGCCTTAATGTGACAATTCCCATTCAGCGGGCTATTGTTACCGTCACCGTTAACGGCACCACACCCATTTCGCTGGTTGAAGCGCAACCGGGCATATACCAGTTCCCGGCCGATTTTCGGGGAAAGGTGGGGAACAGCTATCAACTCCACTTTCAAACATCCGAAGGTACTGTCTATGAATCGTCGGTCGAAACGATGGCCTCCGTACCCGCCATTCAGCGAACCTACGACCAGTTCAACCCCCAGGGGCCAAAAAAAACGGCCGATGGCCTGCCCATACCCGCCAACGACATTTATCTGGACATGCAGGACCCCGCCGATGGGCGCAACTTTTACCTCTGGCGGTGGCGGCTCTATGAGATTCAGCTGTGGTGCGCTACCTGCCAGCAGGGGCGGTATGTGGTGCGGGATATTGGCCCCGTAGGCGCTGGCCCGATTGACATCATTGGCTGTATTCGGGATACAACCGTGGGCACGACCAACCTTTTCGATTATCCATGCCGGGGTTTATGCTGGGATATTTTTCACAATACTGACGTCGATGTTTTTTCGGATGTGTACACCAATGGGCAGGCGCAGGTGGGGCATAAGGTGGCCAGTATTCCCATCTACCAGCGCGACCCGGCCCTGATTGTGGTGGAGCAACTGTCGATATCGGCCAATGCGTACCGATACTATCGACTATTCGCCGATCAGGTTCAGAATACCGGAACGCTAGCCGATTCACCTCCGGCTCCTATTTCGGGGAATATCAGAAACGTAAATAACTCATCAGAAAACGTGGTGGGCTATTTTTCGGCGGCTTCAGTCGCCGTCAGTCGACACAAAATAAGTAGGCAGAGCGTCAATACAGGTATGTTTCAGGGGCTGTTTTACGCCATAAACGGCCGGGCACCCCGACTGGAAACATCACAGCCGGGTAGCAGTCCATTTGGCAGCACGGCATCGTCGGCGCTTTGTATTCCGAATAACAGCCGCACGGATCAGGTGCCACCGGGCTGGAATGAGTAACGGTTATCTATATTCACTCCCTGCGCCCTGTTTATCATGACTAAATCTATCCTCTTTCTGTGCCTATTGCTGTTCATCGACACGCGGGTAGTTGCCCAGACCGTGTTTCGGCTTTATGATGGCATAGCTCCTGGGTCCGAACACTGGACATGGAATGAACAGCTCGAAACAGATAGTCTGTCGAAAAACCGTGTCGTTACGAATATAGTTACCCCCTCAATAACAGCTTTTATACCCGACAAAGCGGTAGCTACAGGAACGGCAGTGCTGCTGTTTCCGGGTGGAGATATGAAGAGTCTTTTCTTTGATGATGGTGTCGTCATAGCAAAGCAACTTACGGCAAAAGGGATAGCTGCTTTTGTTGTAAAGTACAGGCTTGCCCGACGCAAGACTCCGGGCACAACAGGACCATCGCAGTCGGCAGACGTTACCGAATCTGATTCGGCTCATACGATGCCCCTGGCTATTGCCGACGGTAAGGCTGCCATCGACTACCTCCGCCAGCATGCCGAAACATTTGGCATTCAGCCTAATCGCATTGGGGTATTGGGCTTATCGGTAGGTGGTACCCTTGTGCTCAACCTCGCTTATCAAAACGTGGATGATAGTCGGCCCGATTTCGTGATTCCAGTAAATGCCCGATTTGGCACACTTACTAC
This sequence comes from Spirosoma pollinicola, assembly GCF_002831565.1. Classification (NCBI taxonomy): domain Bacteria; kingdom Pseudomonadati; phylum Bacteroidota; class Cytophagia; order Cytophagales; family Cytophagaceae; genus Spirosoma; species Spirosoma pollinicola. The sequence goes on from NZ_CP025096.1 coordinate 184,053, forward strand.
CCTAAACGTACCACCGAATGCACCTCCTTTGCTCATTGTTTCGACCAGTGGCAATTCCCGGCAGGATGCCGTACAGGGTGCAACGGTATATCAAAACTGGATTCGAGCTGGCCAGTCGGCGGAGTTTCATAGTTATATAGAGAGCGGGACTGATCCAGACCTAAAAAAACAGGATTTACAGCCCATCAATTGGGTTGGACTTTTAACAGACTGGTTAGCAAGAAAGGGTTATTTGACAAAGCAGCTTACTGTCGCACCAGTCCAGACACACATAAACAAGGAGTCGGCGGTTTCGGCAAAGCAACCGGATACCGAACGTATTTCTCAGGCAAAAGAGCCTGCGTCCAATGCACCTCTTCAACAGGCTAACCAATCCAGTGTACCTGCGAAATTGAAGCAGGAGCCCCGTGTAAGAACGAGAATCCAGGCTGCGGCCAATCAATCAACCGGTTTTCGGGTCAGTGGAACGGTGCGCGATTCGGCAACGGGTCAACCGCTACCGGGTGTTGCTATTGTTATCGACTACCGGAAGCACCTCACCGGCACAAACACCAATGCCGAAGGGCAATACAGCATCGAATTGCCGACCGGTAATCACATTCTGCTTGCCCGACTGGTTGGCTATACACCCATACGGAAGGAAATACGCTTAGTCGACAATTCGCTTACGGTCGATGTAAACATGGTGAGTGTAGCAAGCCAACTGGAAGAAGTCGTTGTAACGACCAAAGGCTTTGATCAAACTTTGCGTCAGCCTATGCTTGGTGCCAACCAGCTAAATATCAACGCCTTGAAAAAATTACCCTCTGCACTTGGCGAAGTTGATTTGTTACGGGGACTGCAAATGCTGCCGGGTGTTACGAGCGTAGGAGAAGCCTCGAACGGGGTAAACATTCGGGGTGGTACAACCGATCAGAACCTGATTTTGCTGGATGATACCCCTATTTTTAACCCGACGCATATGTTCGGCTTGTTCTCGGTATTTCCGCCCGATGCGCTGAGTACTGTCGACTTGTACAAAGGTAACGTTCCGGCCCGCTTTGGGGGTCGGGCCGCTTCGGTACTCGATGTGTCGCTTCGGAATCCCAGCCTCGACCAGTTTAGCCTGTCGGGAGGAGTGAGTGTGGTATCAAATAAACTCACCGCCGACATACCGATTGTAAAAGGAAAGTTCGGGATTATGGTTTCCGGGCGGGGCGCTTTCAATGATTTCCTACTTCCCATCATATCCGACCGGCTGGCCAATATCCGGGCAAAGTTCGGCGATGGTGTGCTAAAGGCTTTCTGGCGAATCGACAACAGAAATACGCTGACCGTTACAGGCTATGCCAGTCTGGATGTATTTCGAACAGACTTGCTGGCGAACCTGCCCAACGTGAACGGAACGGCAACGCGCTATAATCATCAGACGATTAATGTAATGGCCCGTTGGTTTCGGACGCTTTCACCCCGTCTGAACCTGCAAACGACTGGTATATATGGACATTATGTACCAAAAATTCTATCGCCTGAATTAAGCGGTAATCTGGTTACGTTGCGGTCATCGGTCTTGCAACGGCAACTGAAATCAAACCTGAACTACCAGCTATCCAATCAGAAAATTGAAGTTGGCATTAGCGGAACGCACTACCGACTTGAGCCGGGAACCCTGTTGCCCGGCCAAAGTGATCGGGTTAATTACATCACAACACCCACCGAAAATGCACTCGAACTGGCTCTTTATGCCGATTACGAACGAAGTTTAGGCCCCAGACTAGCTATTTCGGCGGGGCTTCGATACTCTCAATTCCTCTCCCTTGGGCCATCGCTGGTGCGACACTATGCCGTGGGCGAACCCCGCGACGACTTCTCAGTTGTCGACTCCACCCGTTATAACGCAGGTCAGATTACGCAACGCTATGGTGGCCCCGAACCCCGGCTGGGCATACGCTACTCGCTGGGCACTAACTCATCGGTTAAGCTGGGCTACAATCTGATGCGGCAATACTTGCAGGTAGTGACCAACACCACCACGCCCCTACCCACCTCGCGCTGGAAAACATCCGACCCCAACGTGCGACCCCAGATCAGTCAATTGCTGACAGCGGGCTATTTCCACTCGTTCAAAAACAATATTTATGAACTAACCCTCGAAGGCTACTATAGGGCCACGGAGCACATTATTGACTACCGTCCGGGGGCTGATTTTTTGCTACAGCCCTACCCTGAAACGCAACTTTTGCAGGGGCGCAGTCAGGCGTATGGCATAGAGTCGATGATTTCCAAAAAGAAGGGAGAACTGACCGGCTGGATTAACTACACCTATTCACGAACACTCAATCAGGTCAATGAAGGGCCCAGCGTGCAGCAAAACGTAAATAATGGCAATTGGTATCGAGCTAATTACGACCGTCCTCACTCGGTGAATGCCAACATGACCATCGACGTAGATCGCCATAACAGTTTTGGGTTCACCTTTGCGTATAGCACTGGTCGGCCTTATTCGGCCCCTACCGGCTTCGTTACGATTGATGGGGCGCAATACCCTTACTACGGCATTCGTAACAACGAGCGGCTCCCGGACTACCACCGGCTCGATTTCACCTGGAATATCTACAATCCCGGTATGCGTGCCAGGCGGTGGGAAGGCCGATGGGCGTTTACGGTGTATAATATTTATGGAAGAAAAAATGCTTACTCTATTTTTTTTAAAGCGGAGAACGGAAAAACAAACGCCTATCAGCTACAAATCTTTGCCGCTCCTATTGCTTCGTTATCGTATAATTTTGTGTTTAAGTAAGGCTTTTGCATAAAACTGAGATCCAACTTCACCAATAAAACAGGGCAATTCTACCCTAATTCTTATAACATAATTATTAGTTATATAACCGTACTCAATAAAATACAATGTATGGGTACTTATTAGGGTGACCACGCATTGCATTTATCAATAAAAGCTATCTTTAAAGACACCTACCAAGTTCTTGATTGGGTCTTGATAAGGAGTCAACTTTGTTCAGACTTTTCTTTGACATAGCAGCCTGTTGCAAAACAGTTTTACTAACCTGTTTCCATTGACACGCCATTCCACTATGAATGTCAACTTCAATAGCTAACTCATTTGAGGCTTTGTGATACCACATAGAATTTCTACTAAAATCTCCAGGATCAGCATCTCGGAAAGAATATATCACTTTATAATATTCATTCTGAGGCAATGAGCCATACTGACTCAGTATATGAGTAATCGCCTTGTTTTGTGCTTCTAATTTGGTATCGAACGTACCTAATTCTTTATAGCTGCTTTTCAAAAGATCAGAATCACAGGCTATACTGAGCATGATTAATAAACAAAGGGAGATCTTAATCGTGAATTTCATATTTGACGTCATTAGAGAGTAAGGTATAAATTTTTAATGATTTGATTACTAAAACATAGTTGTACTTATTCAAGATTTGTTGTATGACTACCATTATGTAAAGGGATTAAAAACCGACTGCTTTAATGAAGATGCAGAATAACTTCTCTTAAAAATCTTATTCTTCCCTTCGCTCAAACTAATTTAATCGGTCTCTTCATTACTCAATTTGTATCGTTTTACTTGTTGAAATCGGTAGGACAAGCCTATCAGTGCACTTAAGCCAACAGCCGAGGCCTGTGTGTTGACCTGATAAAAGGTTGGATCACTGTTTTGTTGTAACTGGGCACTCTGTGTGACTATAGCCTGATGGCTAAATAAGCGATTTACTTGTAGGGTCAAATCAATTTGTTTTAACAGTTGATAACCTACCGTAATACCTAAAGTGGTTGATAGAAACGTACTTTTTGACGTTGTCTCCTTAACAGATCTAATCGTACTTGTTGTGCCATCCGACTTGCCACTAATGAAGGTGACTGTTGAGGTAGAGGGTAATAAATTTTCCTCCAAGTCTGCATTGATAGCCGCTCCGGCCAGTAGGCCTATCTGGAAGTGCTTACCTAGTTGCCAAAGGGTATATTGACCCGTTAGGGGAAACTGCCAATAAGTAACCCGCACTGCGGATCCAATGATGGTTTGGTCGTCACTCGTAAAACGAAAACCAGTATAAACGGGAAATCTAATCATACCCGTTTCTAAATTAAATCGACCTACATGATAGCCAATAGCTAATCCATAACGTGAGTTTCGCAGATCATGAGGATGCGAGTTACTAAAATGAGGATCTCCCTCATATTTGGAGTAAGACCAGTGTAGACCCAATAAGGGTTTTACATAGTAAAAAATTGTGTTGCTTGTAAGACTAGTTAATAGATTGTCCTGTTGAGTTGACTGGGCTTGTATATTTTGTACATGTAGACTCAAGCAAAACACGAGATGTGTAAGACACAGCTTGGAACAGAGTCTAGGGAAGCATTTAAAAAAGTGATTTTTAAGCGACTGCATTGTGTCTACAATTTACAAGTCCAGTAAAATACGAAACAGAGGAAACGTAATCTCTTTCGCAAGGCCAAGCTGTTGTATAAGTGAACGTTATGTTGACCTAAGGCACTATATGTCAGTTGGCAGGATTGTCCAGATAAAGATACAGTTCTTTGATCAACCCATTCTCAATAATGGCAATGTCCATTCCTGTCGCGGCAGGTGTCGCTTGAGCGGCTCCTAATGTCCAAGCTACTTGACTAACGCCGTGGTTGATAACGGCTGGCTTGACCAGCGTAAAGACGAACTCTGATGGCCACTGGTCTTGTAGTTTCTCAATCAGTGAATTGATGGCTTGATGACCTGTAATAACTGGACCATTATCGATTTCATAAAAAGCGATGTCGGCGGCATAAATCTGCTTCATGACCTCCAATCGTTGCTGGTTGTCGCGTTCACTCCAAACTTTCAATAGGCTGTCTTCTAACAAGTGCACAGTAGCGTAATTCATATTGTTCTATTTACAAAAGCCTTAAACATACCGGGGTAATTGGAAAAAACAAAAGTATCTGGTGAATCTGCCTTTACATTTAGTTCTCTAATCTCTTACATGTCAACTAGATATAATAATTTTCAAGAAATCCATTCCGATAAAATCACTAAATTCCTAATCTTTCACTTGTACAATTACGCAGCGACACCAAAAATCTCCGCTATCGTGAATCTTTCCAGATCAATTTTTCATCCGATCGAACTTTGAAAAAGTCAGTGCATCCTCCATCTCCCCCACCGCTGATACCTCCATCGGGCGAGCAAACAGTATTGCATTGTTCATCTAACAGGACACTGGGTATATCACAACACCGTTGGGGGATAAAATAAACGACTTTTCCTTTATACACGTAGCGATAAATAGATGCTGGTGGACTCCATTTGTCCTGGCTCTTGATTTGATTGATCATGTTGACAATACAATCCGGCGTTCCGGTGGGTATTATGTCATTTTTACAATCGACCAGGAGTAAGCCAATGAAAGCGAGGTACTGTGTTGTACGTTTCATTTGAGGCTGCGTTTGGCGTGTTAGTAGTCATTTCTTGTAAGACGCCCTTCTGCCTAAAAACGTTGGAATTGATTGGCCAATAAGTATAATTTATTTTATTTATGGCGAACTTATACAACAAGCAATCAACTCAATAGCACCAGCTACTTACAAATTCCGAATATACTTTTGCCCGCCCAGGTAGCGCATCTGGCGGGCAATCTGCCGAGTCCGGCGTTGAATATAATTAGAGGGCTTTTTGATTGAAAACAGACGAGGATTGGGCAATACAGCCGCAATACGAGCGGCTTCGTCGCGGGAGAGTGACACCGACGAATGGCCGTAGTACCGTTGTGAGGCAGCCTCTACACCAAAGGTCATTGGCCCCATTTCGGCTATGTTCAGGTACACTTCCAGAATGCGTTTTTTACCCCAGATCAGCTCAATCAGCGCGGTAAAATAGACCTCCAACCCCTTTCGGAGATAGCTGTGCCCGTTCCAGAGAAATACATTTTTGGCTACCTGCTGCGAAATTGTGCTGGCACCCCGAGCACGTTTTCGGGTTTGATTCTCTTTGATAGCGTCCTGAATTTCGTCGAAATCAAAGCCCCAATGCTGTGGAAACGCCTGATCTTCAGAAGATACTACTGCCAGTGCGGCTTCTTTGCTGATCTTGTCATAAGGACGCCATTTTTTATACACCTGGCTGCTTTCGTCTGTACCAAAGGTGTCCACCCAACGCGAAACGATCAAAGGCGTTACCAAAACCGGCACATACTTCAGGGCAATTACATAGACAAATGACCCAAAAAATAACCACAAAAAGGCTTTGATGACAAACCAGTAAACGCGTTCCAGCAATGGCCGCTCGCGCATGAACCGACGTGCCTGCTGCCACCTCCGCGACATCCCGCCTGCTGACGCGTTCTGGCCTGACGATGGCTTACGCCCGGCGGGTTGCGTCCGCCTTGTAGACGCCTGATCGGGCTTGGGCCTTGGAATCGGCGCTGGCTGCGTGCGGAAGGTATTGACTGGGCGTTGCTGGCTCATATACGTGATGTCATACTGCGAAAATAACAGTCAGTCGGTTGGAAACACGCACGTGTGGCTGATTTAACGTGTAAGTTCCAAAAAAAACGTCACACCTAGTCTTCGACAAATAAAGTGGCGGCCACCCGGTCGGCAAAGAGCTTACCCGACTGAGTCAATAGTAATTGGTCGCCATTACGTGAAAGCCAGCCTGTTGCGTACATTGCGTCGAGATCACGCGCCTGTTTTTTCGAGAAATCGCCCGATAACAAGGTGTCAAGTTCGGCCAGAGAACAGCCCCATTTAGTACGAAGCCCGGTCAATAAATATTCATTTACCTGATCGGCCATCGATAGCACCTCGACCGTTGCCGGTAACTCTCCCCGCCGGATTGAGGCAATATACAGGCTGTTGTTCGCTATATTGTATTGCCTCGAATAACCATTGTACGAGTGCGCACTCGGCCCTACGCCCAGGTAAGATCGCCGTTGCCAGTAGGCGCTGTTGTGCCGGGCATACTGGTCGGGTTTGGCAAAATTCGAGATTTCGTAATGCTCATATCCGGCATCTGTCAATACCTTCGCGAGTTCTTCAAACTGATCGGCAGCAAGAGCTTCGTCGGCAGGGGGTAGCTTGCCTTTTTTTTGCCAACGGCCAAAAGCGGTATCAGGCTCGATCGTCAGGGCATAAGCCGATAGATGAGGTACGCCGAGCGCAAGAATCTTCTGCAAATCGAGCTGCCAAAGCGACTTATTGCGATTGGGGATTCCGTAAATCAGATCGACACTCATGTTCTCAAAACCGGCCTCCCGCGCCAGTTGAACACAGGCTTCGGCTTCGGTAGCGGTATGCGCCCGGTTCATCCACCGCAGTGTGGGTTCATCAAAGGTCTGGATACCGATACTCAGCCGATTAACATACCGACGAAGTAATTGAAGTTTCTCCCGGCTCAAGTCGTCAGGGTTAGCTTCGAGGGTTATTTCAGCCGTTGCCGATATGGTAAAGTGTGCGTGTATAGTCGAAAAGATTTGCGCTAACTCACTCTCAGTCAATAAAGAAGGCGTTCCTCCACCAAAGTAAATCGTGTCTAACTCCCGACCGGGCAGGTACTCACTCTGCCGCGAAATCTCAACACAAAGCGAGTCAATCAACACCGATTTCTGCCCCATGCTGGTGCTAAAATGGAAGTCGCAGTAATGGCAGGCCTGCTTACAGAACGGTATGTGAAGATAGAGATGCATCTAGCCTAATGACAACAAAGCTGGCTGATGGGTTCATTTGGCATCTATGTGATAATGTAAGCTAGTGTAATGGTTAAGTGAGTGCAGCAATCCAACCAACAGCGAGCCGTAGTGGCACGGATTTACTCACTGCACCTACTTTACTAACCACTGATTATAAGTTCTTTTCCAGAACAATTGTCAGCCCATGTTTTCCCTGCAAGGTTCCGATAATATCGAAACCAACACGAAGGTTAAGTATCAGCATACCCCGCCACTGATTATAGGTCTGCGTTCGGACAGTATGATAGTTCTGTTGGCGACACCAGTCGTGTTGTCTGCGCATCAATTCAGATGCAATACCATATCCTCTAAAATCGGGATGAACGCCCCCTAACCAACTGTAAAAATGATGGGGCTTCCGTTCATAGCCAAGCTTACAACCCACTACCTGTCCGTTGCTAAAGGCGAGTACTAATTGCAGAGCTGTGCGCTCCTGCTGATACGTAAGTTCGGTGAGTAAATCAGCGCGGGACTGGTTGCTGAATATAATCACGAGTTGGTCAATAAGCGAGGCAAGTATAGGTTCGGCGGGTAATCCGATAATTAATTCATAGCGAACATCCATAGCGTAAAAATACAGAGAAAACCCTATTTTGCAGTTCAACCGAATTGCAGCATGGATCTCCCTGAACCACTTAAGTCTGAAACTTCGCCCGCCGAAGAAGCAAACCAGCCCCATCAACTTAGTGATCTCACCAGTCAAAGCTGGAATCTGGAGCTGGTTATATCGGGCGCAGCCTTATTCGCGACGCTGAACCTGCCCGATTTCCTGGATAGTGTGCTAGCCTACTATCACTATAACCTCATGACGGATACAGATTACATTCATGAAGCGTTACCAACGCAGACGATGGCGTTGATAAAAGGGGGATCTTACTTCTTGTTTGGCGCGTTTCTGGCCCATTTTATCATGCGGGCCTTTTGGGCCGGACTCGTGGGACTGCTGGCCGTTTATCCTGACGGTATTCGCTACAATCAGATTTACAACCTAAGTCAATACGCCCAAAAACAGTTTGCTCAGAAGATGGGCTCACTGCCGGATTATATCATTCGGCTAGACCGGCGGTGTAATATTATTTTCGCCCTGGCTTTCAGCCTGGTTCTGCTCTTACTCGGCATAGCGGCTGCGTATGGCCTGTTTATTCTTTTCGAAATTAGTTTACAACTACTCCTTCCAAACACACTGTACAACACCACCCGAGAACTGGTAGGCTGGATATTTGGCATTGGGGTTGGTGTGATGAGTGTTGCCAATTACATCTTAAATCTTCCCAGATTTCGCGAAAATCCCCGGCTTGCCCCTTTATCATTTCGGCTGATCCAGTCATCTTCGGCTGTGTTTCTTGGGTTATATAAGCCTTTGCTTTATATCACATACACGTTCTACAGCCAGATTCCCAAAGAAGTACTGAAACGGCGACTGGCCTGGTTTCTAACGATCTTTTTCCTGGCAGAATTTTCGTTTATGGGTGTAGAGCTATTGCAAGGTCTGGGGGCATCTGATGTACTGGACAGCCGATCGTTTATTACGCTGCGTGTTCCCGATAAAACAGCCAATGCTAATTCATTTGACAATTTACGCCCCCCGAGTGAACAGATTAACACGGCCAGTATTCAGGCCGATGTGATTCGGGAACCGTATGTACGGTTGTTTGTGAGCTATCCAAAATCACTGGATGCGGAGTTGAGCAAGCGATATCACGAACCGAACTGGCCGGATAGTCTTACCCGAAAAGAAAAGCGCGAACGGCGGGCTACCTGGTATTTAAGTGTATTCGAAAGCTATTTCGGGGTCTACCTGAATGATTCACTCTACAAATCGCCCGGCTTTCTATTTACGCAACACGTCGATACCGGCCAGCGTGGACTAACAACGGTGTTGTTAACGGCTAATCTTAAAAAGGGCGGGAATCTCCTTAAACTGACAGTTCCGGATTCGACGAATAAACCAATGCCTTACTACCAGATTCCATTCTGGTATGTGCCCGAAAATTGAGTATCAATCAGGACATTTTTTGCAGCGTTTACCTTTCTTGTATTTTTTACAACACTTTTTCAGAACACACTCGTGACCCATGAATGGGTTAGTCTGGATAAGTGTTTTTGCGTCATTGGACGACACAGAACATTCGGAAGCGTTAAGGTCAAGCGTCATTCACAATCGTTGTTTATGAAGGCAAAGGTACGCTTGTTTAGATTTATTACAAATTAAAATAAGGCAATAGTCTATTTTTTCAAACACAGAGTTGCACAGAGAAAACGGAGACACACCGAGCAAAATAACTGCCTGGTATATCTCCGTTTTCTCTGTGTCTAAGAAAGTAGATTATTGATGGATTTCGCCGGTTAGATACAACTGCACCTGCCCTGAAATATCGACCCGGCTGGGGCCTTCGCCGTTATCATTAAGTTTACAACGCAGGTAACCACCCCGTTTTGATAGCTGGCGGGCCGTAAGTTCGGTTTTGCCCAGTTTTTCGGCCCAATAGGGCACCAGCGTTGTATGGGCTGAACCCGTAACGGGGTCTTCGTCGATACCGGACTGCGGCCCGAAAAACCGCGATACAAAATCCACTGCTTCTCCTTCGGCATCACCGGCACGACCCGGAGCCGTAACAATTACGCCCCGCGCTGGCACACTACTCATCTCCCGAAAATCGGGAGTCAATGCCTCAATTTGGGCCTGTGTTTCATAAACAAGCATGTAGTCAGTCTTTCCTTTGAAGATAGCAACCGGCTTTTCACCCATGCTGGTTACCAGAGCGGGCGGTTGAACATTCGCTTTATGCACCACATCAGCAGGGAAATCGAGTGTAAGCCAACCGTTATCGCCCCGGCAAACCTTTAATAAACCGCTTCGGGAGTTAAAATAGATTTGGTCGCTGTCGGGCGAGGTATTTTCCAGAAAAAACACCACATAACCCGAAGCTAAGGTGGCATGACCGCATAGATCAACCTCTACAGTAGGCGTAAACCAGCGAATGTGATAGGTGGCGTCTTCGTTTGTTTTGACGTAAAAGGCCGTTTCGGCTAGGTTGTTTTCGGCGGCTATCCGCTGCATCTGATCATCGGGCAGCCACTCGGACAGTGGCACCACAGCCGCCGGATTACCCGCAAACAGCTTGTCGGTAAAGGCATCAAGTTGATAAATTCTCATAGATTTTTCAGCCTGCAAAAAGGCAAGGTTTAGGATATTAGGACTGTTATTATTTGGCCTGCAAGGTGTCAAAGATTTCCACAGAGAAGGCCGTTAGTGAAGGAATTACATGATCGGCGATGGCGAATTTAGGGTCGCCATACTCAAATTCAGCAGGTACGGCCACCGTGAGCATACCGGCAGCATATGCCGACTTCAGGCCGTTACCCGAATCTTCAAAGGTTATGCAGTTAGCTGGCAAAACGCCCAGTTTACGGGCCGTGCCCAGATAAACATCTGGAGCGGGCTTGTTACGGGCTTCGAGCGTGGCCGAGTGCCAGAGGGTTAGCATATCCCGAATACCCAGGCGGTCAACGACTACCTCGATCAGGCTCATGGGCGAAGCCGAGGCAATTGCCGTTGGAATTCCTCGGCTGGCAAAAAACTGAAGCGTTTCGAGAGCGCCCGGCATAGGCTCGGCCAGGGTAGCGATTCGTTCATGAACCCCGTCTGTAATAGCATCGGCAAGGTCCTGCTGGGTTTTACCCGCTGCGGCTTCCTCCGTCCAGGGCGCACGTTCAAACCAATAGCGTATTACCTCCGGAATAGGCAGTCCGGTTGTTTGCTTACATTCATCGTCGGTTAGGTGCAGGCCAACAGTGGCAAACACAACCCGTTCCATAGCACGCCAGTGGGGTTCAGAGTCCACCAGTAGCCCATCCATATCAAAAATTGCTGCGTTTATCAAAATTCGTACTATATAAGTTTTATACGTGGTAATCAACGAGCGTGCTCTGTTTGTTTGGATTTGGGCACGTCATCGACTTCAAGCGTATCATCATCGACAATGGTTGTATCAACCGGAACAGCAGCTGCTCTTGTTTTTTCTTTCTGCCCACAGGCCGACATCGACCCTAAGAATATCAGCAGGCAAACACCGGTGAGGTGAATTAAACGAATAGGGGGAGTACTCATTTTTATGAGCGAACGAGTTGATGGTTTGTTATACATCGGCCTGACGAAACGGCTTCACATCCACCTTATCCCACACGCCCTCAATGATATAGGGGTCTGTTTTCAGGTAGTCCTGAAGCTGGCTCTCTGTGTCAAACTCAAGTAGAATCATCGACCCAATCATGGTTCCCTCAGGGCTGAGAAGGGCGCCACCTAACAAAAACTGACCGGTTTCTTTTAGCTGACGCATATAATCGAAATGATGGGGCCGGACAGTCATACGCCGGGCGAGCGCATCTGCACCGGTATGATCGTAAGCGTGTATAACGTACTTCATCGACTGAATTAAGGTTTCTTTAAGCAAGATACCACCTTTCAGTTGTCGGTCAATATTACCTAACTGGATTTTTGGTAAAGTAATCGAGCGTCAGTTCATAGAAGGTTCGGGCTCCATTTAATAAGTGCTCAGCCTGTTCTTCTCAAAGGTCGGCCTCCATATCATAATCAGCAGATTGACGGGCTGCAAAATTTCGTTCCAGAATCTGACCTGCTTCCCGAGTGAAGCGGCCTGTTTTCACAAATAGTTCATGAAATTTAACCCGTGCCCCTTCGTGTTTTTTTGTGGTGATTCCCTCTGTAAGCAGTAATGCAGAAGCACAATAGAAAATAGCATAATACGACCTGTTAGCGAGTGCTAAAATACGTCCACCTTGATGCAGAAAATTAACATCATCCAGCGCGTCGGTGGCATGGTCTAAAAAACGTTTAATCTGTTCCTCCATGTAGATATACTCTGTCTATCAACAACTTATTTTATCTTTCAGGAAAGCCCCGTTATGAAGTTGTTTAAACTTTTATTTCTCAGGTAGAATTAGGTGTTTTTTGTCATCCCGACGATAGGAGGGATCTTCGCTAGCAACAAAAAAGCCTACTACCGAAGATCCCTCCTATCGTCGGGATGACAAAAAACACCCATTGCAAGCTTGATTGTAAAAGTTTAAACAGCTTCTATATATACAGTCCTTCGCGACGGGCATTTTGATAAACTGGCCCAAATGATTTTCGATACCGTCTCGCAGAAATGGGCAACACAGATATTGCTTTACCATATCGGAGTATATAATCCAACGTAAAATCACTTAACCGAAAAATCTCCGCATACGTATCCACCTGCTCATCGGCCAGCAGAATCATCAGATCAATATCTGACTCTTCGTTGCAATCGCCACGGGCGTAGGAACCATACAAAACCACGTCGCACAGGCGATCTCCGTAAAGCGCTTGCACAGCCGCTTTAAACTCCCTAACAATAGGCTCGATAGCCGGATTGATGCGCGTTTTCATGTCGAAAAGTAAGTGTTTCGCTGTTTTCTTCCTAATTTCCGGTTTTACCAGAATCACTCACTTCATTCATCAATGAATCGTTTCCTCTTCGGGTTACTTGCACTCTCCAGCGCATCAATTTTTGCGCAATCTCCTCAAAAAAGTCCGACTCCGCTCACCGTCGAAACCATCATGCAGGACCCGAAACTATGGGTCGGCACGTCGCCATCAAACCCGTTTTGGTCCGATGATTCCCGAACGCTTTATTTTAACTGGAACCCCGATAAGGCCAAGGGAGATTCGCTTTATAAAGTAACACTCAACAAGACAACGGGCCGTTCCAGCCGCGCCAGTGTGTTGACAGCCTCGCAGCCCCAAAAAGTTAGCCCAGCCGAGCGTCGTTTGTTGGCAACGCCCCCCGTGTCGGCCTACAACCGCGCGTATACTCAACGCCTTTTCGACCGGCAGGGCGATCTATTTTTGATCGACTTAAAGTCGGGCAGTACTCGGCAATTAACCAACACGGTCGAAACCGAATCAGACCCCGTTTTTTCGGGCGACCAGCAACAAGCTGTCTTCCGACGCGGATCCAACCTGTACAGTATCGACCTTAAAAGCGGCCTGATTGCTCAACTGACCGATTTTCAGACAGGAGCGAAAAAAGCCGAACCTAAACTGACCGACGAAGAGAAATTCCTGAAAAAGGATCAACTCCGCTTATCGTCGGTGTTGACGGAACGGAAGGAAAAGAAAGATGAAGCCGACCGGATTAGTAAGGCTGATCGTCCCAAACGGCCAAAGGAAATTTACCTCGACGATAGAACGGTTGTCAATCCGCAACTCAGCCCCGATGGTCATTTCGTTACCTATCGACTGACCAAACGGGCAACCAACGCTAAAACGACACAGGTGCCTAATTACATAACCGAATCGGGTTATACAGAGGACATTTCGAGCCGGACTAAAGTGGGGGCTCCTGTGGCCAGTCAGGAATTTTTCGTTTACGATATGGCCAAAGACACCGTTCGGGCCGTTTCGGTGAAGGATATTCCGGGTATAACAGATAAACCGGCTTATCTGCAACCAGCCCGAAACGCAAAACCCGATACAGCAAAAAAAATGCGTCCGGTTACGATCGGCGGGCCGGTATGGTCGGATGATGGCAAGCTGTGTGTGGTTGTTATAAAGTCGCTCGACAACAAAGACCGCTGGATTATGCGGTTCCAGCCCGAAACGCTGAAACTCTCCCTTCTCGACCGTCAACATGACGACGCCTGGATTGGCGGGCCGGGTGTAAGCTCATTCAATTCAACAGGCAACATGAACTTCCTGGCCGACAACCAAACGCTCTGGTTTCAGTCTGAGGCCGACGGTTATTCGCACATCTATACCGTCAATGTACTTACCGGCGAAAAAAAGCAATTGACATCGGGCAAGTTTGAGGTGCAGCAGGTCGTGTTATCGAAAGACAAAACCACCTTCTTCCTGCAAACCAACGAAGTTCACCCCGGCGAGCAGCATTTTTACCGTATGCCGGTGACTGGCGGGCAACGGAAGCGCCTGACAACGTTGACCGGCGCCAACGACGTAACACTCTCCCCCGACGAAACCCGGATGGCCATTCGGTATTCGTCCAGCACGCAGCCGTGGGAACTGTATGTATTGGATGTCAGCCAACAGTCGGTCGGTAGCGGCAGAAAACAGGCTCCTCAGGCAGGAACACCCCAAACAGCTGGCACAGCGACGAAACTCACCAACTCCCTGACAGACGCGTTTAAAGCCTACGCCTGGCGGGAGCCCACCATCGTGACGATTCCGGCCCGCGATGGGCAACCGATTTACGCCCGGTTATATAAGCCGGCAAACGCCGAGTCTGGCCGTGGCAAGGCCGTTGTGTTTGTACACGGAGCCGGTTATTTGCAGAATGCGCATAAATGGTGGAGTCAGTATTCGCGCGAGTACATGTTCCATAACTTACTTGTTGAAAAGGGGTATACCGTTCTTGACATCGATTACCGGGGCAGTGCGGGCTATGGCCGCGACTGGCGTACGGGGATTTACCGGCATATGGGCGGCAAGGACTTGGAGGATCATGTCGACGCGGCCAAATGGCTGGTGCAAACGCAGGGCGTCGATGCCAAACGTATTGGCCTTTACGGTGGCTCCTATGGCGGATTTATTACCCTAATGGCGATGTTCACTACGCCCGATGTATTCAAAGCAGGTGCAGCCCTGCGGCCCGTAACGGACTGGGCAGCGTATAATCACCCTTATACGGCCAACATCCTGAACGAACCCCAAACCGACTCACTCGCCTATCAGCGTTCGTCGCCCATTAACTTCGCCGAGGGCCTGACCGGTTACCTGCTCATCTGCCACGGCATGGTCGACACGAACGTGCATTTTCAGGATGCCGTTCGGCTGGCGCAACGACTTATCGAGCTTAAAAAAGAAAATTGGGAGCTAGCTCCCTACCCCGTCGAAGATCACGGTTTTGTGGAACCAACGAGCTGGATGGACGAATACAAACGGATTCTGAAACTGTTTGAAGAGCGACTTTAACCCTGTAATATGAGCCCGATTCTATGGTAGAATCGGGCTTACGCTATTCGACCAACACCCTAACCGTCGACTGGCGCGAGCTGGCATTCACTTTCAGGAGATAATTACCTGCCGCAAGGCCCGTTAGCGGCCATTCAGCTTGTTTTTTGCCTGTGAAGGCGGGGAGTTGGCCAGCCATTACGGCCCGTCCTGATGCATCAAATAACTCAACCGTTACTGCCGACCGTTCGGCTTGCTCGATTTCCAGCCTCAGCCGATCAATGACCGGGTTCGGCACTACCCGAACAGCCAGCAATGCCGTTGGTTCCGCCAAGGCAGTGAGCACAAAGTTAATGGCGTCTGATGGTGGTGATGAGCAGCCATTGGCCGTTACAATCACATAATACTGACCACTCTCAAAAGGCACAATGGTCTGGCCGGTTGCATTGGGAACGGGCTTGCCCGAATCGCTACCCGTACGAATATACCATTGAATACCCAGCGCTGGATCAACCAGCAAAATACTACTTCCCGTTTGCGTGACTGTGGGCTTTGAGGGTATAGGATAGGTTGATTTCAGGGGAATAAACAGCGCATTTGCCGTACACCGATTGCTATCGACAACACTAACGGTGTAAGTACCTTCGGAAAGACCGGTTTGAGAAGCGACCAACGCGCTGAGCGTATCCCGGCGCTCGGTTGCCCAGTAGACTGTAAATGGCTTGGTGCCTCCCGCAATCTGAACGGTTGCTTCGCCATCACGGCCACCCTGACAGGTAACATTTTTACTAGTGCCCACTGAGAGGGAAATGGCATTCCCATTCGTCACAATGGCAGATAAAGATTCTGTACAACCTGCTTCATCCGCCACCCGAAAGCGATAGGTATTGGGACTTAAGCCGTTAATCTGACTGTTGGTCTGGTAAGGCTGGCCAATAACCTGATACTGACGAACGGTGCCTACACCGCCGGTAGTCGTAAATTTCACAGCACCTGTGGGGCAAACACAACAGGTGGCGGCAATGGAAGTTGCTTGCACTTTCAACGGAGGGGCCTTATCCACCGTTACCGACACGAGGCCCGTACACCCATTGGCATCTGTTCCAACAACAGTATAATCGCCCTCAGACAGTCCCGTAAAAACCGCACTGCTTTGTAGTGTTTGGCCCGTTGTAAGCTGATACTGCACAGCCCCTGTACCACCAGCGGGGGTAACAGTGATGGCACCACTGGCAGCGCCAGAGCAACTAACCGGTCTCGAAACAGCCGATAACGTAAGGGGCGTTGGTTGCTCGACCGTTACCGTTTGTTTACCGAGGCAGCCGTACCCATCCTGTACCGTCACTTCGTAGGTAGTGGCAGCCAGCCCCGTAAACTGAGTACCTGCCTGAAAAGCCCCTGTACCAATCTGGTATTGGTAGGCTCCGGCCCCACCCGTAACGGATACCGTGACACTACCATCAGCTGAGCCAACGCAACGGGTTGGCTTCATGGACAGTTTAATATCGAACGGAGTGGCAGCCCCGATAGGTACCTGTTTGTAGAGTATACAAGTATTTTTGTCGGTTACGGCCAGCGTATAGGTTGTGTTCTCTTTTAGATTGATAAATGTACCATTCACCTGAGGTAAGCCCGATTCGAGGATATACCGGTAGTCGCCTACCCCACCTGAGGCTACGGCAAACAGGGCTCCGTCTGATCCACCTATGCACTTAGGTGTTATTGGGGTAACACTCACGCTCAGCGCGGGAGGTTGTTTAACGTCAATCGTTGACTGAACTGTACAGCCGAGTGCATCTTTAACGCCAACGGTATATGTTCCTGCGGTTAAATTCCCAAAGGCAGAATTAGTTGTCTGAAACGGTTGCCCATTAAATTGATACTGTAACGCACCTGTACCTCCCAAGGCATTAATAATTACCTGACCATCTTTCCCGCCATTACACGATGTCGACAAAGACGTTGGCGTGAGCACAATGGGTTTGTATACCTGAACGGTTCCCGCAGCGGTTGTTGTGGCGGCAGATGGGCCCGTTACCTCACAAATAGCGGTGTAGGTCGTAGACTGTACCGGACTTACGATAATGGTCGCACCTGTCTGTGTTGTCGACCAGCGAACAGCCCCATTGGCCGGACAGCCAGCAGCAGTAAGCGTTGTACTGGCACCCGCACAAACCGTTGCTGAGCTCACCGAAACCGTTAGTACTGCCGGGGCCTGATCGGGTGTTTTCTCTATCGCCCATGCCGCAGTTGGTAAGCCAGCAAACATGAATAAACAGAGCAGACTTAGTTGGCTGAAACGCAGGAAAAGACAATGATAAGCTGGTAAATGATTATCCATAATGATGAGTTTGGGCCACCACAAAGGTAGTTTATCAGACATAAATCTTGTACAGAGAGCGGGCGGTATACCAGCAAGGCCACTCAGATAGTGTCTGAGTGGCCTTGCTGAGCGTAATTTTTCAATCAATATTTTCCTGATGACTTGTACCAGCTAGTAAAACAACCCCCAATCATCCGGAGCGTCGTTATCTTTATCAAACCCGTTCACCCATTCGACAAACAGCAGTCGAAATTGCTCGATTTCTTCCCTCAATACGTTCAGGTAGGCCGTTTGAGCCAATTTTTCGGCCTTGCAATAAGAGGTTTGAGCCAGGAGTTCGCGCGCATGCATTTTTATAATGACGGCATTTTCCATGCGCAGGGTATAAAGATCACCCCCTTCTGCACCAACAATTTTAGGCGCCAGCATCATGGCATTAGCCAGCATTTGTTCATGCATCATCAACACATCTTCTTCCTTGTTAATGGTCTCGACAATAGCCTGTGTCAACTCCATTAATTCATTAGCCTTTCGCAGAATAGGCAGATTCTTAATACGCCGATTTTCGGCCTCCATCTCGGCACGGGCTTCTTCGGGATCATAGTCCTCATCGAAACCATCCCAGTCCATGAAGCTATCGTCGTCGTCTTCGTCGTCAAAGTTCATTGCAAAAAGGGCAGAGGGAACAAACACCATCTGAATGCCAAAGTAACACAATCGATAACCAAAAACAAACCCTTCCCCCCCAAAAAGCTATCCATGAAACCCTGAAGTAACTACCAAACCAACTTGTTAATTTGCACGTAACAGAAAACGTTCGACTCTAATTTGAACAGGCCTTTTTACAGGTCAGAAAATAGCCGAACAATAGCTAACATTCTGCATGTCAAGAACTTCATATAATAACAAAAGACAAAACCCGCTGTTTTTCAAGTTTACCAACAAACATAAATTGGGATATTTAGCCTTGCAATTTCGAGAAAACAGAAAGCTAAATCGAACAAAAACGGGGGTAACCTGTATATTTGTTGGGTTTACCACCTGAATTTTCCCACTGTATAGAATGACGTATTGTTTAGGAATTAAAGTTGCGTCGGGCTTAGTTGCCATCGCCGACAGACGACTGACCTCAGGCTCCGAAGTTTCGTCGAACCGGAAAATTTCGGTTCATGAAGTCGAGAATCACTCCCTGTTTATCATGACATCGGGCTTGCGTTCCGTACGCGACAAAGCCATTACCTATTTTAAGGAAGTACTGGCAGAACAGGACCGTTCATTCAATAAACTGTATAAAGCCGTTAATGCATTTGGCGAGCAGGTGAAGCGGGTAGCGCTGGAAGATAAAACATCTATCGTTGCCAGCGGTTTAAATTTCAACCTGAACGCCATTGTAGGCGGTCAGTTGGAAGATGATGAAGAACACAAATTGTTTATGCTGTATCCCGAAGGCAACTGGGTTGAAGTTGATCAGGGATCTCCCTTTAAAATAATTGGCAATTCAGGATACGGAAAGCCGTTGCTATTCAGGAATTTATCCTACGAATCCAGTATGGCCGATGCTTTGAAGATTGGCTTTTTAGCCTTCGATGCAACCCGTGTCAGTGCCAATGATGTGGATTACCCGTTAGATGTCGTGATCTATCCGAAAGATAGTTTTCACATGACAGAGTATCGACTTGAAAAAGAAGATATGGACGAAATTTCCCACCAGTGGAGTGCCCTTTTAGGAAACTCAGTGCGCAAAGTACCCACGTATTGGATGGACCCTATTTTTGAGAAAGTAAAAGCTGCCCATAAATGATGTATGATATATCATATATAATGTAGGGTGTATTTACCCATGTGGTAACTCGTACTGTACAGGCGGCACAATCATTTATCATTTACTATGCAGCTTCACGTTCGGCACGAATCCGAATACAGGTACGATTACCCGGTTGCCCTTGGCCCGCAAACGCTCTATCTGTATCCGCGAGCCTATCCCTACCAGCGTCTGCTAAAGTACGAACTGCTGATTGACCCACAACCGGCGCGAATGGTGCGGAATGTTGATGTAGAAGGGAATGTTCAGCAAATGGTTTATTTCAATCGACCAACAAGGCATCTTCGTGTATCTGTCGAAATGGAACTTCAATCCGACGAGTTCAATTCGTTTGACTTTGTTCTGTTTCCATTCGATACCAAACGGGTGCCTTTTCGCTACCCGAAACCGATTCAGGACTTACTTCAACCCTACCTGGAGCAAGTTGGCGTATCAGAGCGGGTAGCTAGCTGGGCCAGGGAGTTAGCGGCCGAAGCCAATTGGAAAACAACCGGATTTCTGATTGCGCTGAATCAGGCCATTCGAAAGTTTACATACGAAATTCGTGAAGTTGGGGCCCCTTTTCCGCCCGAGCAAACGCTGATTTTGCATAAAGGCTCATGCCGCGATTATACTACGCTGTTCATGGCCGCTTGCCGGAGTTTAGGGATAGCCGCCCGTTTTGTCAGCGGCTATTTATTTGGCAATCCGCAGCAGGAACACCAGCTTCATGCGTGGGCCGAGGTTTATTTGCCTGGTGCCGGCTGGCGAGGTTTTGACCCAACAGAGGGTTCTTTGGTCGTGAACCGACATATTTTTCTGACGTCGACGGCAAAACCAGAATTGGCGGCCCCCATTAGTGGTACATTCCGGGGACGAGCCAATTCGTCCTTACAGTCGGAGCTTACCTTTATTTAACATACTTATTAGTTGGTAGAACTTTACAATCGCCGAACAACTTTTGCTTGCCGACTATCGACTATCTTTGCAAACTCATTAAAATTACTTACCAATCCATAACGTGGCATTAATTAAGTCTATTTCCGGGATACGAGGGACGATTGGGGGGCGCAGCGGAAACGGACTGACCCCTTTGGATGTAGTGAAGTTTACGGCCGCCTTTGGACAATGGCTCCGGCTACGTAATCCGGAACGGCAATCGGTTGTGATTGGCCGCGATGGCCGGTTGTCGGGCGAAATGGTCTCAAAACTGGTAGCCGCAACTTTACAGGGACTCGGCCTGACGGTTATTGACCTGGGCCTGTCTACTACACCAACTGTCGAACTGGCCGTTACCGGCGAAGGGGCATCGGGCGGAATTATCCTGACAGCCAGTCATAATCCCATTCAATGGAACGCCCTCAAACTCCTGAATGAAAACGGCGAATTTATCTCAGCGCAGGATGGTGCCGAGGTGCTCGCCATTGCCGAAAATGAATCCTTTGAGTTTGCCGAAATCCGTAAATTAGGAAAATACACAGCCGACGACACCTGGCTAAAAAAACATATCGACCTGATTCTGGCGTTGCCGCTGGTTGATCGGGATGCTATTGCTACTCGTAATTTTCGGGTTGTTGTCGATGCCGTCAACTCGACTGGCGGCATCGCCGTTCCCATGCTACTGGAAGCGCTGGGCGTTGAAAATATTACCAAACTACACTGCGAGCCAACGGGCAACTTCGCCCATAACCCGGAGCCCCTGCCCGAAAACCTGCGCGACATCATTAAAGAAATGGAGAAAGGCAATGCCGATCTGGGCATTGTGGTCGATCCGGATGTTGACAGGCTGGCGCTGATATGTGAAGATGGATCAGCATTTGGCGAGGAATATACGCTGGTAGCCGTTGCCGATTACGTACTCAAGAACGGACCGGCAGGCAATGGAGGCAATACCATTTCCAACATGTCGAGTACGGTTGCGCTGCGGGATGTAACCCGGAAATATGGTGGGCAACATTTTGCTTCGGCTGTTGGCGAAGTTAACGTGGTAGAAATGATGAAGGAAAAAGACGCTGTTATTGGCGGAGAAGGCAACGGCGGTATTATTTACCCCGACCTGCACCACGGCCGTGACGCGCTTGTCGGCATTGCGCTCTTCCTGACGCATCTCGCTAAATCCGGCAAATCGGCCTCAATGCTGCGCCGGACATACCCGAACTATTATATTTCCAAGAACAAGATTGAGTTAACGCCTGATATTGATGTAGATGCCGTACTCGACCGAATTCAGGCTAAATACGCTAAAAACCCAATTAACACCATCGACGGTGTGAAAATTGAGTTTGATAAGGAATGGGTGCATCTGCGAAAGTCAAATACCGAACAAATTATTCGTATTTACTCCGAATCGGACACACTCGCTACTGCCGACCATCTGGCCGGAAAAATTATCAATGATATACGGGAAGTACTCGCCGAAAATAGACAATTGTAAGTAAGCAAGCTTTCTAAAACGACAACGTTCCGGGCCGCTCATTAATGAGCGGCCCTTTGTTTTGCCCATTAGAAACCCCTAAGCTGTGGAATAATCTACTCACCAGAACGAAAGAAAAGTGTACGAAAAAATAATCTAAGCTAGTCAATCCACTAATAACCAATGGATTATTCGCACGAATGTACCTATGGCACAGTTTTTAGACAATATGGGTAAACCCAAAAACGAGATTTAAACAAACACGATTATGAGCTTTATAAGAGGAATACTGGCAGGTTTGGCGATTGGTTATCTAACAGCACCCCGTAGTGGTAAAGAAACCCGCGACAAACTCACAAAAAGCGCGAATGATTTACAGAGCCAGTGGGAAGAAGGCGTATCACAGGTAAAAGCGCAGGTTGATAAGCTGGTCGGTAATGCTGAAGCAAAGGCTAATCAATATGCCGATAAGGCCGAAAATAAGTTCGATCAATATAAAAATGAAGCACAGTCGGCCTATAATAAAGACCGCGCTAAGTCGAGTTATAACGATGCAGTTGATAACACTGCCGACGCAGCGAAGTCGGGTGTAAACAACATTGAGGACGCATTGAAACTGAACTAATCCGGTTCTTTTTCCGAAAAACAGTAAGTAGTATTTACGCACTTGCCCGTTTCTGATTTAACCAGGAACGGGCGAGTGCGTTTTATAGCCTCTATTTTTCTCTACCAATTATCGATTACTTATTATCCATTTACGTATCAGGGCTTGCGTATAAAATGACCTGTTTGCAAGTCAGATTCCGAAACGCCAGCCCCGATAAGACTCGATAGCACAAATAGTTTCCAAAACGTCTAGTTAAATGCCTTTAATCGATTACCCAAATCAATTTTTATGAAAAACTATCGTGCAATCCGTTCTTCGCTGCCCGGTTTCAGATGGCTTGGCCTGGTCGTCCTGTTTTTGTTGTACTCGTTGTATTCTGTGGCACAAAGCAAGCGCGATACCACGAGTTATATTCAAACGCTCGACATCAAAACCGGCAGGATTGATACTGTCTTTAGCACCCGTACCCATTTTGAAGCACCTAACTGGCACCCTGACAACTACCTAATTCTCAACAGCAAAGGCAAAATCTACACCTTGGATTTGGCGTCTAAAAAAGTAACCGAGCTCAACACGGGTTCTGCCAACCAATGCAATAACGACCACGGTATTTCGCCCGACAAAAAATGGTTGGTCGTCAGTCATAACGACAAAACCAACCCTTCGACAAAATCATATAAATCAGCCATTTTTCTGGTGCCTATCGCTGGTGGGCAGCCCAAGCTACTCACCCCCGAAGTTCCCTCCTACTGGCATGGCTGGACTCCGGATAGTAAGACAGTGGCCTATTGTGCCGAACGCAATGGCAATTACGATATCTACACAATAGGTATTAACGGAGGCACCGAAAAACGGCTGACCACTACAGAGGGACTCGACGACGGCCCCGATTATTCGCCCGATGGGAAATATATCTATTTCAACTCCTACCGCACGGGACACATGCAAATCTGGCGGATGCTGGCGGACGGATCTCAACCGGAACAATTAACCTTCGATGAGCATTCGAACTGGTTCGCTCACCCTTCGCCCGACAACAACTGGATTGTGTATATTGCTTATACATCCGACGAAAAACAAGCTCATTTATTTGGGAAACAGGTCAAACTCCGTCTGATGAACCTCAAAACGAAAGCAATTAAAGACATCACTCCTGTCTTCTTTGGCGGTCAGGGCACAATCAACGTGCCTTCCTGGAGCCCTGACAGTCAAAAAATTGCCTTTGTCAGTTACCTTGTCAACTAATCGTTATTCTTACCCTTTATTTTAATGAAAAAAGACAGTTCAGCCTCTAGAAGGAAGTTTTTACAGCAAATTGGTGCCACCAGTTTAGTAGCTGCGTCCGCTCCGTTGTCCTCGCTGGCCGCTCAGGAAAAAGCAGAAGTACGCATCCTGCAGTATGAAAGACCGGTCTCGGCCAATGACACCATCCGATTAGGGGTCATTGGGTATGGTGTTCAAGGTCATTTTGACCTGGCTACTGCCCTCAAAGTGCCGGGTGTCGAATTGGCCGGCATTTGCGATTTATACACGGGCAGGCTGGAAAACGCTAAAGAGAAATTTGGCAATGAGTTATATACTACCCGTAACTACAAAGAACTTTTAGACCGGAAAGATATCGACGCGGTGATCATTGCTACCCACGATGTCTGGCACGCGCGTATCGCCCTGGATGCATTGGCCAAAGGCAAGCACGTGTACTGCGAAAAACCAATGGTCTACAGGATCAGCCAGGGTTATCCGGTGATAGCAGCCGCAAAAAAAGCGGGTAAGGTGTTTCAGGTGGGCAGCCAGCGGGTGAGCAGCATCGGGTATGCCAAAGCAAAAGAATTGCTGGCGGCTGGTGAAATTGGTAAACTCAACATGGTGAATGCCGTTTATGATCGGCAAAGCTCGATTGGCGCCTGGGAATATACGATTCCAAAAGACGCCGATGCGATGACAACCGACTGGGAGCGATTTATTGGCGTGACGGCCAAAATGCCGTTTGATGCCAAGAAGTTTTTCTGGTGGCGGGCCTTTAAAGAAGTGGGCACTGGCGTAGCAGGCGACCTGTTTATCCACTTGCTGAGCGGCACCCACTTTATAACCAATTCTAAAGGCCCAAAAAGTATTTATAGTACAGGTCAGTTCAGCTATTGGAAAGATGGTCGGAATCTGCCGGATGTCATGTCGGGCGTGATGCAGTACCCCGATAGTCCGGAACACTCGGCTTTTCAGCTGACCCTACAGGTAAATTTTATCAGTGGTACGGGTGGACAGGAGGTGATCCGGCTGGTTGGTTCGGAAGGCGTCATTGATGTGATTGGCAATAACATTACGGTTAAGCATAGTTTAATGCCTGAAGCGCCCGGCTTTGGCGGCTATGATTCGGTGTTCACGTTCTCAAAAAGTATGCAGGATCAAATGCAACAGGAGTATGATGCCAAATGGACTGTCGACCAGCGAAAAAGGCCAAGCAAAGCGGATATTGTCTTTAAGGCCCCAGACGGCTACAGTGACCATCTGGACCACTTTACCAATTTCTTTGATGCAATTCGGATGAACAAGCCTGTCGTTGAGGACGCGACGTTCGGATTGCGGGCAGCCGCCCCTGCGCTATCCTGCAACGCTAGTTTTTTGAGCAAACAGATTGTGCATTGGGACCCTGTCACCATGAAATTGACGTGATTTGGCGTAATCAAACGAGAAACATGGCTCCTAATATGCCAGAGGATGGACCAGCCAAATTAGTTTGACTGAAGAGTGGATTTACGTGAATTTCGAAAACCAGACCGTATAAAATGAAAAAGATGCTCTTTATGTGCCCGTTGTTTTGGGGAGCCTTATCTGCCTTGGCGCAGCCTGCCCGGCCCGCACCTACACCGAATGACACACTAAAATCTGTCCATGTATCGTCGGCCAATCAACTGGTTTTTAACCTCTATGCACCTAAAGCAACTACCGTAACGGTGTCTGGGGATTTCAGTAAGAGCTATGGCCCTAAAAATCTGGTCAAAGCAGAATCTGGCGTATGGACATACACCACAGAACCTATTCGGCCGGATCTGTACAGTTATGATTTTGTGGTGGATGGGGTAAAGACAATCGATCCTAAAAACACCCAATTAAAGGAAGGCGAGAATGGCTACTCCAATTTGTTTGCCATGCCGGGTTCGGAGATGGACTATTGTGCCATTAAGGATGTACCTCATGGTACACTTGAACAGGTTTATTTCTTTTCCAAAGTGACGGGTAAAACCAGTCGTTTTCACGTGTACACGCCCCCAGGATACGAAAAAATGAAGGCTTCGTTACCCGTATTATATTTACAGCATGGAGGTGGCGATAATGATGCATCCTGGTCAACGGCAGGCCGGGCAAACTTCATTATGGATAATTTATATGCACAACATAAAGCCAAACCAATGGTAGTAGTTATGCCGATGGGACATCCGGGAAGTGGCTTTTACATGAACCCTGGTATTGATGAAGACCCCTACTATAAGCAATTATTTGACGAAATCATGCCCCTGGTCAGCACACGGTACCGTGTACAGAGTGATCGAAACCATACGGCCTTTGCCGGGCTGTCAATGGGTGGGCTTCAGGCGCTGAACATTGCTTTGTTTAGTCCGGAGAAGTTTGGGTATGTATTGCCGTTAAGTACGGGCTATTTTCCTCCGCAGCAGAAAATGCTGGAGGAAAAGTTTGCTGCTCAACTACGTAATCCTGAAATCAATCGGTTGAAACTATTTTGGATTGCTATGGGTGGAGAATCTGACATTGCCTACAAAAATGGCGTGGCCGTTAATGCCCTTTTAGATAAATACGGGATAAAATACCAAACAAATTCCTACGATGCAGGTCATACATTTATTACGTGGCGACATAATCTAGTCGAATTTGCTCCCTTATTATTTAACTGAGTCGAGTTACGCCGGTATATATCATGAATGGGTATGGTTCCTACTTTCAAAAAATCAATCATTATGGAACCCACCATCGTCATTTCGTCGTAACTACATTTCACAAAGAATGAAACTTAGCTGATATAAAAAGGCCAGTTTTTGTCATCCCGACGCCAGGAGGGATCTTCGGTAAACCCGAAAAGCTTAGTATCGGCCGAAGATCCCTCCTGGCGTCGGGATGACAAAAACTCATTAAATAATCTCCTGATTATTAACGAAATACCTCGAAATTTTTCCACAATACACGTTACTTGATTGTCATACAACATACCGCATAAAAATGCCCGATACAGTTTCCTGTATCGGGCATTTTATTAACCAGTTTAGTGACTCTACTCCCACTCAATTGTGGCGGGTGGTTTCGACGAAATGTCGTATACAACGCGGTTAACCCCTTTTACCCGGTTAATAATTTCGTTCGATATATCGGCCAGGAATTCGTAAGGTAAGTGTGCCCAGTCGGCGGTCATACCATCTATACTTGTAACAGCCCGTAAGGCAACAACACGTTCATAGGTGCGCTCATCGCCCATAACGCCAACCGACTGCACAGGCAGCAGCATAGCACCCGCCTGCCACACTTTATCATACAAACCTTCGCGCTTTAGCCCGTCGATAAACAAGGCATCGACCTGTTGCAGAATCTCGACTTTTTCGAGGGTTACATCGCCCAGTATCCGAATGGCCAGGCCAGGGCCGGGAAACGGATGGCGGCCCAGAATTGCCTCTGGCAAGCCCAGCGTACGACCGACAGCCCGTACTTCATCTTTAAACAGGGTATTTAGCGGCTCTACAACTTTCAGTTTCATGAAGTCGGGAAGGCCGCCCACATTGTGGTGCGATTTTATCGTTGCCGAAGGCCCTTTTACCGAAACGGATTCAATAACATCCGGGTAAATAGTCCCCTGCCCTAACCACGATACGCCTTCTATTAAATGAGCTTCGTGATCAAATACCTCGATAAAGGTCCGTCCAATTGCTTTTCGTTTGGCTTCAGGATCGGTCAATCCGGCAAGCGCCGTATAGAATTGCTCTTTCGAATCAACTCCTTTTACATTCAGGCCCAGCGTTTTGTATGACTCCAGAACGCCCGAAAATTCGTCTTTCCGAAGCACCCCATTGTCAACAAAAATGCAGTAGAGGTTTTTGCCGATTGCCTGATGAATCAGTACGGCGGCAACCGATGAATCGACTCCACCCGACAAGCCCAGCACGACTTTATCGTTTCCAATTTGTTCCTTCAGGCGAGCTACTGTCGTTTCGGCAAATGACTCAGCCGTCCAGTTCTGCGAACAGCCGCAAATATCGACAACGAAGTTATGGAGCAATGTTTTGCCTTGCAGTGAGTGCGTTACTTCGGGATGAAACTGAATCCCATAAGTGGGCTCATTGTTTACCTGAAACGCTGCCACCCGAACCGTGTCGGTTGAGGCAATGATGGTAAAGTTATCGGGAACACTGGTGATGGTATCGGCATGCGACATCCAAACCTGTGAGTGTTGGTCGATTCCCTTCATAAGCGGGTTTTCGCTATCGACAGTACCCAGTTTAGCACGTCCATATTCGCGGATGGCCGATGCTTTCACCTCGCCCCCGCTGGTATGAGCCAGCAACTGCGCACCATAACAAACGCCCAGAATAGGCAGCTTATGCCGGAAAGCGGCTAAGTGAACCTCGGGCGAATCGATGTCGCGTACAGACGATGGACTGCCAGAGAGAATGATGCCCTTCACATCGGGCGTAATGGTTGGGAGTTGATTATAGGGATGGATTTCGCAGTAAACGTTCAGTTCGCGCACCCGGCGGGCAATGAGTTGAGTGTACTGCGAACCAAAATCCAGAATCAAAATCTGTTCGGTGGCCATGAATTGGTCTCTAAAATGCAAAGTTAGGGCATTTTTTGTGAAAATGCCCTACCCATGTTACCTTAAGTCTGAATCGTTAATGAGTAACCACCAGCCGACACCGCACACCACCCGTTGTATACTGCATGGTTAGCACATAGGTTCCGACGGGTAATGATGCTACAGAAAAAGACAGAAAGGGCGTTCCTGCCGATACCTGATTGTTTCGCTGCAGGGCAATGTTTCCTGCTTCGTTGGTCAAGGTGAGCAACACAGCACCACCCGACCAGTCCAGTGGCAATCTGACACGAACCTGATTACTTGCAGGATTTGGATAAACCAGCACACTCGAATTAGCTAACGAACCGGTATAATCCAATTCCAGTTCAGGCCCTACCTTCGGAATCACGGGCAATTGGAAAGATACACTTGCAACTGGTGAATAACCCGACTCAGCCAGTCGCCCGATAGCCTGCACACGGTATTTATATAGCTTTCCAATTATAAGAGAATCAGGGCCATTAGCATTGCGAAGGTCAAGGTAGGTGGTCGAATTACCCGGCAGTAGGGCCAGCGAATTAAATGTACCGGCGCTATCTGCCCGCTCGATGGCCCACTGTTTAACACTATCTGACTTGGCGGCCCAGGTAAGTTTAATAGCGCTTGTATCGACCGGAACAGCCTGCAAGCTGGTTGCAGGCGCCAACGGTGCGGCTATTGGCACTTGATAGAATGTCAGTGCCCTCATTCCCCGGCGATTACGAATAACAGGCCCAGCATAATACCCTACCTCAATATCCTTATACGATGACGGCAAATAAGTAAAGTGCTTAGCCGTACTCGGTTTTGTCAGTTTCAGGACAAGGCGATTTTCCTGTTCGGTTACAGACTTGATTGTAACGTTCTCGCCCGTTGGGTAGTCCGTGAAGACGAAACTGGATAAACTTTGCGTGTATTTCCGTCCCGTAGCTGGATTTGTAATGATTGTATCGGCAGGCCAATGCACTTCCTGACCGGTGTCGAATTCAAGTGTAATTTC
Organism: Spirosoma pollinicola; assembly: GCF_002831565.1. NCBI lineage: Bacteria > Pseudomonadati > Bacteroidota > Cytophagia > Cytophagales > Cytophagaceae > Spirosoma > Spirosoma pollinicola. The sequence goes on from NZ_CP025096.1 coordinate 213,715, forward strand.
GTCCTGTTCGGGCGTGCTGTAATAAAGACGTTGTACGTTCGGTGAGCGAATGTTGCTGGTATCGGCAGAGGCATAAAAATCACGGGCAATGAGTCGGTATAATTCCAGGCCATATTGCCGATAGCCTGCTTCATTATAATGTAACCCCTGATAACCGGGTAAACCTACTGTGGCAATTGGCTCGTTATCGCCAAACGTGGCGTTTGATCGTCGTTGAAAATCACGTAAAGCGCCTGCTCGCACTACATTCTCTGCCAGAATATTCAACTGGGAATGATACACCTTTTTCAGTCCCGGATAGTCTTTTTTCCAGTAACTATACAGCCGGGGAAATACGCGTATGTAAACATCCGGGTCATTAGCGGCTTCGGCCTCACCCTGTCGCCAGATCATGGCTTTAACCTGGCTGGCTACACCCGCTTTACTGGCTCTGTAATAGAGACGCCCATACAGGCTGTTCATAGAGGCTGGCTGATTGGCATCCCGTTTGGCATGACTGGTGATATCCGTTGAGCCAACGGCGCCATTGATGATGGCGGTCGGAATGCCCTGTTTCTCTTTTATATAGCGCTGTAATTCAACGCCCCATAAAGTATTTACCCCTTCGCTGGTGTTTGTCAGACACCAGGCGGTATCAGCTGGATTATAGCCAACATCCCCTTTATTGACACCAAACGTACGGCAGAATTCACTTCGAAACGGGTTGCTGTCAAACCGCCCGACAGCATTCGACTGGCCCATGATCAGGAACACATCGCCACAAACGATACTATCGCGAAAGGCGACCTGAATCGAATCATGAGTTATTGTCCGATGCGCAAATACCTGAAAACTATACTGACTCAACTCAGCTTTAATAATAGGTTTGAAAGCAAAACGACCTGTTAAGGAATCTGTATTTGTACGGGCATATTTGTATCGCTGCTGATTTCGAAGCACAACCAAGGAGAGGGTCGTTACATCACCTGTCGACACACGACCGGCAATTGATACGGTACAATTGCTTGTCTGGTCACGCGGGTAAAGTTGTAATCTTGCAGGCCACTGCTCAAACACAACTGAGCTTTGCCCTAATCCGTAGAAAGGGCAAAGAAAAAATATGAACAAAAAAGTTAATACGAACTTCACAGTGTTACGGAAAAGTACAATACAGTACATGAAAACCAGTACAAATATATTGAGTTTTAAGTAAACTTTTTGCACACACATTGTAACATCGACATATGCCCTTTTGAGATGGTTCCATTAAGATGGACAAGACAAACAGACGAAATTCAATAAAAACAGCGTTCTGAGCAAAGTCTGCCGGATAAGCGGGAAGTGCATCACTCAAAATCCTTACTTTTACAAAGGAAAAGAATTTAAGTGAGTAAGTCAGTAAGTTGTAAGTCGGCGAACGTAATATCCATGTGGTAGCCACTTACAACTTACTCACTTATCAACTTACTCACTTATCAACTTACTGACTCATCTTGAACGTTCCTGTTTTTTTAGCTCGCAAAGTTCGTCATGCACCGGAGGGCAGTTTTTCTGCCACCGTCACACGCGTAGGTGTTGCCAGTATAGCGCTTGGACTAGCGATTCTCATTGTGGCATTTGCCGTTTTATTCGGCTACAAGAGGACCATTGAGCAGAAGATCTTTTTGTTCGGAGCGCACTTGCAGGTCAGCAAGTTCACAAACAATGCGTCGTACGAAGAAACGGCTCTTCCGCTTAACACATCTCTTTACCGCGACAGTACCCGGATTCCGGGTGTGCGCCATATTCAGGCCGTTGCGCTGAAAGCAGGTATTTTAAAAACGCCGGAGGAATTGACCGGGGTAATCCTGAAAGGTGTAGGTCGTGACTATGACTGGAATCTGTTCAGGGGATCGCTGGTTGCCGGTGAGGTGCCTACTGTTGGTGCCGATACAGGATCTGGCTCAACACAATTGCTGATCAGTAAGTTGATGGCGACTCAGTTGAAAGTAGGCGTTGGCGATGCGATACCGCTCTATTTTCTGGGAAATCAGCCACGCGCCCGCAAAATGACGGTGGTTGGCATTTACGAAACCGGCCTCGAAGAGGTTGACAAAACAATTGCTCTCGGCGACATTCGACTTGTCCAGAAATTAAATCGCTGGGGGCCCGATTCGGTAGGTACTTACGAAATATATGTCAATAATTTCGATCAGCTGAAATCCGCTGCCGATAATGTATTTGAGGCTATGACGCCCTACATGCGCCTGACCCGCGTAACGGACCAGTACCGACCCCTCTTCGACTGGATGCTCCTGCTCGACCGGAACATGGTCATTTTGCTGACCCTGATTACATTTGTCGCTTCCTTCAACATGGTGTCCGTACTGCTGGTACTCATGATGGAACGAACGCCCATGATTGGTTTGCTCAAAGCCCTTGGCGGTGCGAATTCGCTCATCCGACGCATGTTCGTCTTTGTCGGGCTGAATATGGTTGGCTGGGGGTTGCTTATTGGTAATACGGTGGGATTGGGCATATGCTTTGTCCAGGAACGCTATAAATTGATTCCGCTGGACCCCAAAAATTATTTCATCAGCTACGTTCCTATTGCCTGGGACTGGCAGACGATTCTAGCTCTAAATGCGGCAACAGTCGTGATGATTGGGCTGGTACTCTGGCTATCTACGGTTATCATCAACCGGATTCAACCCATCAAGGCGCTGGCGTTCAAGAAATGATATCTTCACCGCACCAGCATCACCCGTCCGCTTCGGACAAAATGATGCGTCTGGTTCAACGGATTCAGCACACTGTAATCAGCCGTCCAGGCATAAATACCGTCGGAGCATGGTCGGTTCAGAAAGGTGCCATCCCAGCTTACATCTATTTGACGACTTACAAAAATAAGGTTTCCCCACCGGTCAAATACCCGGAAGGAATAGGTTAAAAACGCACCTGCATGGAAAACAACCAACTGGTCGTTGTGGGTATCGTTGTTGGGCGTGAATGCATCGGGGACATAAATATCATCGAGTCGACAGTTTTGGGATTCGACAATGACACTATCCCGGTATGTACAGCCGTTGAAATTTGTTTCCAGCCAGTAAGTACCCGCCAACGAGACCGTTAGATTCTGACTTTTACTTTGGTCAGACCAGACGAATGTAGTTCCGGCTGGCAAAGATGTCGGTGCCGGTATCGCTTGTGTTGTACCCTCACAAAGCACCTGATCCGGACCGAGGCTAAATGGCGAATCGGGAAGCCCGTTAACCACCAGCACATTTGATTCGGCAGAACACTGCGCCCGACCTACGGCCGAAGCATTGATGGACTGGGTGTTTCGAAGCCGATAATACGTTCTGCCCGGTCGAACGGGGTTAATGGCGTAAGTAGAAAGAGTTGCATTGGGTATGGCCGTCCAGGTTACGTTATCCTGACTTTGCTGCCACAGGTAAGCAGGACTGATATACCCGGTAGCGGTCCCTACCGTCAGGGATAGACGGGTATCGGCGCAAACCGTTGTTTCAGCATCCGGCGAGTTCGAGAACTGAATGGATAAACCGGGATGAACGGGCCGAAAGCCTATATCGTCGATAACCAAATCGTTGCCGCATCCGCCAAGCCCTTTGTTGACCAATTTTACCACAATGTCGTTGCTACTCGTGGGTATCGAGAATTGCATGGACAACGAAACCCAGATGGGTGTTGCGGTTCGGGTAATGGCAGGCTGAATTATCTCTTTAATTAATGTACCATCGGGCTGTTCAATCCGCATGGCAATAATTGGGTTGCGCAGGATGTATTCATCACAGGCACCGGCAGTCAGAATACGGTTCAGATTCAGTGCCCACAACGAAAACTCGTATATGACGCCAGGGCATAAGCCAGCTACCTTCTGGCTATAAAACTCACTGGGTTGATATGACGCGTTAACAACGAACATGTTGCCCCGCACATCGTTGGGCGTGTGATCTTCCAGAATAGGATGCCAGGCCTGACCATGACAGTCGCCGGATACTGTATCCAGTAGCGTGTATTCGCCATCATCGGGGCAGGCTCTGGCCCGGTAAGTGAAATTAGTTATCCCCTGCGGCAGCAGACCACGCGGCCCACTACCAAACGTTTCGCAAATGATAGCGCCCTGGCTGCACTGTGCCCGGCACACGACGCTTGTCTTTATCACCAGCAACAGCAGGATAACGAACGTCACCGTCTTACTCATTCACTGACGTTTTTGTATCATGAGGAGGCTGCGGCACAAACATGCTGGTCAATCGCTTGAGTTCGATACCTATTTTCAGGAAGAGCGTTCGTGAAAAACTACCATCTTTTTCCAGCGTTCTGGTGCCGGTCCAGACACGGGCTTTAGTCGATTTTACTTGCTTTACCGTTCCGTATTTCATCAGGTCGAAGCACATCCGACCATCCTCACCCCGCACTTTATGCATCACATACCCTATTTTCAGGCCATATTCCCGAATGTATCCAACACTAATACCATATGCATTGAGGTGTGGACGTTTGAGATGGCGGATTTCGGAGATCGTGTCTTTCAACGCTTCATGCAGCGTTAATTTCCAGCGGGGAAAACCCTTCGAAGGAATGAAGGAGTAGCGGCCGTAGACACAAATAACGCCCGGCTGCTGTAGCACAGCCATCATTTCATTGATCCAGTCCTTTGGATATACTCCATCGGCATCGGCCGTCAGCAGATATTTTCCTTTAGCTCCTTCCAGCCCCATTTGCCGGGCGGGGCCCCACCCCTGGATGGGCTGAAATACACTACGAACATGAAGTTTATCCAGCGTTTTTTGCATCTGATCCGTCGAGTTGTTATTGACAATCAGAATTTCGACCGGGTAAGTCGTTTTCGATTTAGCCAGCGATGCAATACTTCGGAGGATGTTCACCTCTTCGTTCCAGCCCGGAATGACAATACTAACAAGGGGTTCGGGATGTTGAAGGTTGTCAAGATCCTGATTGATGGCATCAAAAACAGGCTGAGGAATCTGCTCAAACGATTCGTAGGGGAAGTTAAATTGATCGAGCCAACTAGGCGCTTTACGAATATTCATCGGATATAACGGTTAGATCGACCCTACATAGGCGCCATTTCGGCAACCGGTTTGCTGGTTCGACTGGGTGGAACAGATTGAAGAATTAATTCAACATGACGATAGGTGAAGACAGACAGCAGATGGATGCAGACAAGGCAGCTCAGCACAAAAAAGAACTCACCCGCAGGTGAATGAGGGAGCTTGACCAGTTTAAAAAAAAGCAGATCCATCACCGCCAGCACAACCGTGTGATTCAAGTAGTAGGAATAGGATAATTTGCCCAGAAAAGCGAAACGATCAGCGGCCAACAGGTTGGAAACAGCCCCCTTTTCGCGGGAAAACACAACGATAACCAACGCAAACAGCAGTGGCATCAACCAGCTTTCGGCGTGGGTAAACGAGCTCACAGCCAGTATAGTAAAGCCAAGCAGCAATACTTCGACAAGTGAATAGGCATTGCGATTGAGAGTATCCGGCAACTGATGACCAAGTCGATAAGCCAGCATCCCGATCAGGAAACTATACAGGCAGCGAACGAATCCATAATCATAATTATAAATAATGCTGCCGTTGTGTTGCACGATAAACCAGGCCAGCAAGGCAAAACTGATGCTGCACAGGAGGGCGACGTTTTTGCGAAACAGCACCAAACAAAAGGCCCAGACAATGTAGGTATAGAACTCAACGCTAATGCTCCAGCTAGGGCCATTCCAGGTAACCCCATGAAACAGGTTAAGCGATTGTGTTAGTGTTAGATTGGCAATAAATGATGGCAGATTCTTATCCTCGGCAAACACAGGATTGCTTAACGGAACGACAAACCGATTTACTCCATACCGAAACAGTTCGAAAAGCAACACCAGCAGGAGCGTAACCAAATGGAGTGGATACAGTCGTTTGAATCGCTTGACGACAAAGGGTTTGATGCTGGCCAGATTTGTGATTTTAGTGAAATTGCTGTGGGTCATGACAAAGCCCGACAGCACAAAAAAGAAGTCGACAAAGATGTCGCTCTTCGCAATAAAAGCACTGCCCGACAGCAGGTCAAGATGTTGTAGGTGAAACAGAATAACCAGTATGGCAGCCATGCCCCTAAATGTATCAACCGCTCTGAATCTCATGGCAACAGCTAATTAGGCTAACGATTTATACACCTCCAGGGTCTGATCAATGGACTTTCGGAGCGAGAAATCCTTGAGTCGTTGCGTTCCTTTCTCCACAAGTTGGGCTTTCAGGGCTGTGTTCGTCAGCGTATCAGCCAGCGTCTCGACCAGATCGTCAAGGCTGGTCGGGTTGAAATACACGGCTGCATCGGCGGCTACTTCGCGAAAACAGTCGGTATCACTTAGCAGGATCGGACATTTTGCTTTGAACGCTTCCAGAATAGGCAATCCAAAGCCTTCATACAGTGAAGGATAAGCAAATAACTGAGCCTGCTGATAGAGGTAGGTAAGCTGTCCATCTGTAGCGCCAATGTGCCGTACCCGATCGGATAACTTTAGTCGCTGAATAAACTCCATATCGGCCACCTCCAGCTTTCCTCCACCCGCGAGGATCACGTGCAAGTCCGGAAAACGGGCCGTTAGTTTGCTTACGGCATTCAGGAACAGGTAGAAATTTTTGTAGCCGCTCCGATCTCCCACAAACAGCACATACTGCTCAGGCAAATTGGCGACCGGCTCCGTTACCAACGGACTATCGAGGTCTATTCCATGATAGATAATCGATACTTTTTTGGGGTCGACATCGAAAAAGCTGAGCAGATCGTTCCGGGTCGTTTTCGAGATCGTGATGATCGAGTCGGCCCGAAGGATATTCTCCCGTTTTTGGCGGGTGAGCGGGTCCTGCGCCCAGAAATATTCGGGCAGACGCTCATAAGTCATGTCATGAATCGTAATGACCAGCGGTTTCTTTAACTGCTGGAAATAATACGGATCGTAATACGTGGGATGGAACACGTCAAAATCGGCCTTACCAAGCAATCGTTTACAATACAGCTCATTCAGCCGGTAATCGTAGCGGTCATTACGGTTCAGGACCAGATCGCTCAAATGGCCTTTTACGGGCAACGGTTCGTTCTGGATGTAATGATTCTGGGCATGTATTACGCCCAACTGATAGCTAACATTGTCGGTACGCTTGATGCCCTGAATAATATTGGCAAAGTACCGGCTGATACCCCCATACCGCTGCGTACTGAATTTCTGGTGATCGATAAATACTTTAGTCATTATACACAACGGTCGTACAAGTGGGTCATAGAATCAGGTTAAAGAGCTAGCCAAGTGGCTGGCAGCAAATCTTTGGTGTTCCAGGTTGGTTGTTGTTTGTACCACTGCCGGGGCGAAATGACCAGTTTAGCGGGGTTTGGATTGAGCCAGGCACCCCACCAGCTAAAGGAGCTGTTCGCGATGATGTGGTGACGACAGTGGCTCATCAGCATCATATCGGCAACATCGGCATTAGGGCCTGTATTCTGCACAAAAACCGTATCGTCGGGCAGGGCCAGGTTTTGATGAACCCACTCATGATCGTCGCTGAAAACAAACAGACGAGCATTTTCATGTCGGGCATTCAGTTCCTGGAGGGCCTGTTTGTAGTAATCTATACCTACGAAACCAAACGTCTTGCTGAATTCCGGATGGTTGACATAATCGCCCCGCCGGATATGAATAGACACGGGCGTTGGCGTATTGGCAATGAGTTGCTGGTACTGTTCGAATTCGGGACTGGGTATGCTGTTCAGCGTCAGTTCGCGCCTGATCGTATCGGCACTATCCCGAAAATAGGCTTCCGATTGCCAGAAACCTTCCAGCGTAATGCAGTTGGCCCGTGCCTGAATAACACTGTTGTCGAAGTGGAACTGTTTCTCTTTCAAAAACAGAAAAATGGGCGGCAAACTCCGGTTTGGCAGGAGTTTTGTGGCTTTGGAAACGTACTCCATTGGCGACTTCTGGAGCAGTTTGTAGGGAACAGCAAACTGTCCTAACTTAAAAGGCCTCACCGTATCTGTTGAGTACTCATAGAGATAATAACTCAAGTCCAGGTACAAGGCTGTTTTATTTTTCAGCGCGAGATGCCGGGCAGCAGCGTACTGAAAAAGCTGATTTCCTAAGCCACTGGTAATTCTGCCGATAACCATAGTAAAAAATTACTAGCAGGCAGGTACTGGCACGTTTGACACATCCCTGAAACTACCCTCCTGCCTTAATTATTTAATTTTATCTTTATAGACTATCTATTAACTATAATAAATTCCTTTGACGTATAAAAATACACTATATAAGTGAAAATAAAATATTGTAAACAAAAATTTAGGGTATTTTTTTGTCATTCCGACCTCTAAAGGGTTATTAAGGTTTACTATCCTTCAATAATTCATCTTTAAATGAGTCAGTACTTCTTCTCTGGTACGAGCATGTAAAATTTTAGCTCCCGACAGGTTAGGGAATAAGTTTTCGTATTCATTGAACGGATGCTCTTTTCCCCAGTTTGGATTGGACAGGATAATATTTGTACCGCCAAAACAGCTCGCCAGTGCCGCTGTGCCGCCGTGCATGGAAATAAAATGGTTGCAGTTGGCGTATACCATCAGCTGCAGGTGATTGTAATTGTTGACAACCGATGGATGATGCTGCCTATATAGATCATCCATCAACACCACCTGAGGGTGATTTTTCCGAAGCCATGCATGTTCGTCCAGCACCAGCGTTTCGCTATTGTCCTGCACAATCTGGCTGGGTAAGGGTCGATTATAGACGATCTGATAATCAGATTCGTATGTCTTGATGATCTGGTCGAGCGTAGGGATGTCCAGAAAGTTGATTGGGTCCTGATCCCACTCAATGTTGTATTTGTTGGCGATGACCAGCAGTGGCTTATCGAAGACAAACAGGTCATTTTTGAAATGATCCTTATAAGGCACCCGCGCCCACTTACGAAAGCTATAGGTGTTACTGTGCGTCATATTAGGCACGTTGTAGTGGCTGTAGGATTCCAGCCAGACGCGCTTATCAAACCGTTCCTCGTGATTTGAACTGAAAAAATAGAACTCTTTTGTGTCTTTGGCCGAGATCGTTTTATCCAGCGTGCCATTCAGGTAATGCCAGTACGCAAATGGAATCACATAGCGGAGTTCCTGATCAAACTCGCCGTGGTAACTAATGACCTTATACTTTTTCTTCAACAGGTAATCCTGAAACACATAACGCCCCTGAACCAGCTTACAGTAATAATTATCACGCACAAAATAGCCCAGATCCGATGGCAGATCTGGGTATTTAACTCGTGCAAGCACATACAGGGATTTCAAAATTAACTTTTGCATAGACGAAATAAACAAGGTCGTACACTATCAAGTAGCCTTTCCAAGGGTTTTTAGTTCATTGAGAGAGTATTTATAGCGAAATGTTAGCCCGATATAAATAAGTGCGCCCATAGCAACTTCCACACTGATATTGATCACATTGATGGAATCGGCATAGGATTTATAGAGCGAAATTGCCCCGACCATAACCAGGCAGAATACGATTGGCTTGACGATATTCTGGGAAAACTCCCCCAAAAATGACCCAATGAGTGAGTACACTATTCGGAAATTAATGAGGAGGTTGGCCATTGTTGCCACCAGAAAAGCGGACGCAATGCCTATCACGCCCCACTGCTGAGCAAAGAAATAAACCAGCGGTATTTTGATGAACAGCGTAATCACGTTTAGGAAAAACAGCAACTTCGGCTGTCCTTTTGAGAAGGCGAGCGTGAAAAGCGGATTGCTCAGGAAGGTAAACAGGCTGACGAAAACGAAGATCCGGATCAGTAGAATAGTCGGCTCCCAACCCGGCCCGTAGAACAGCGGCACCACACTATCTGCCGTAATGAACAAGCCCGCCAATAGCGGCAAATTCACGTAACTGAGCAAATCCAGAATGGTCAGGTACGACTTTTTCAACTCGTTGGTATCGCCCTTGAATCGCGCCAGAATAGGATAAGCTACCTGCAACACGATTGGACTCAGCCTCGAAATCGGGAAAACAGCCAGTTGCGATGCCAATGTATAATAACCAAGTTGTTTTACACCCAGCATCCCGCCAACCAGGATGTTGTCTGAGTTGGCCTGAATGAAGCCAACTATACCGTCGCCCACGTTGTAAAGACCGAATCGAAGGTGATCTTTGATCAGGCTCAGGTCGAATTTCAGTACCGGCGAAAACAGGCTGGCCCCATAGACGACCTGCAGCAGTGACTTGATGGCCTGCTGGGCCAACTGTCCAATAATCAGCGATAATTCTGCATAGCCATTATAGGCCAGCGCTACCGTAATGATACTGCCAACCACGGTTCCGGTAATGTCTATGCTGGCGACAGACTTAAATCGAAGCTCTTTCTGAAGTAGAAACAGGTAAATCTGCCCGAAATAAACGATGATAAAATACAGCGACGACAGTTTGATAACCTGTTCCAGGCGGGGTTCTTTGTAATACCCCACGACCAGCGGCCAGCTAAAAAAAACGACAATGCCGATGATCAAACCCAGCGCCAGATTGAGTAGGTAAATGGTAGACAATACCTGCCGATCTTCTTCCTGTTTGTAAATAATGGAGTTTGAAAACCCCAGATTCGCAAAAATGCTGAAGAAGGCAATCATCAACGTACTCACGCTGACGATCCCAAAAACCGACGGCTCCAGTAGCCGGGCCAATACGGCGACCTGGCCAAACTGAAACAGTGTGGAAATCGCTGTGGACATACTCATCCACTTACCACCACTCAGCGCCTGTTTTTTATGGTTCATTTAGCTTGTTGATCAAGGGCAGTTTCGGCCACGGGTGTGCTAGCAATCACTGTGTTAGGTTCGGCAAAGCGTTTGGTTCGAACCATTCCCTGTTCGATATCACCCAGTGTTGGCGCGTCGGTATCTTCACCTTCCACTTTGTTGAGGGCAATCAGGATAGGGTGTTTGGCAGCTTTTGCATACAAGCCAAATAATTGCTTGTCCCGACGTCCCCAGATCGTGTGAACGCTCAGGGCCATAATCGACACGGCACTCTGGTTTATCAGGTGCAACGGAATTGGACTACCAACCAGGGCGGGCAATTCAAGAATGATTTTAGTAAATGTGCTCGTTTCGAACAGCTCGTTACGCGTCAACAAATCCGTCAAATCCCGCGCGTTCATGAACGTAGGATGTAGTTCGTAAGGCACGAACATAATTCCTTCCTGCTCAAAGCGTTTATCGCTATCTGTCAGGCGGGGATAGAAATAGGCTACCTGATCGCCCGACTCCGCATACATGCGGGCGAGGCCATGTGCAATCCATGTTTTCCCCTGCTTCGACCGCATACTGAACAGCGTGATGAGCGCGGGGTGCACGGGTACGCGCTGATTTTCGATGTCGATATTGATGGCATTCCCCAGTTGTTCGAACATACCCACGGCGGCCCGACTGGCCCGCGAGTTGACGGCGAATTTTTTAACCAGTGGAAATACGGCCATTACTGAGCGACCAATCCACTGTTCGGCCTGTTCGAGTGAGTTGATTCGCTTGTCGGCCCAGAAACGGATAGCGGCCAGCAACAGGGCAATAACAAGCCCGGCTCCCGCAGCGATAACACTGAATAGCATACGCTTGGGTGCCTGTGCCGATAGCGGAAAGGCAGGTGGGTCGAGCACCGACAGCGAACCATCAACGGTAATGTCCTGCCGGTGCGTAGTTGCCTGATTCAGCGACTGAACCAGCGTGAGGTATTCTTTTTCGGCAACGTCCAAATCGCGGGTCAGTTGGCGCTGCTCAGACTCAAGTGGAGAGAACGTTTTCGATTCGGCCTGATAATCGTCCAGTCGTTTCTTGATCGGTCCCAGTCTGGCACCGGACTCTTCGAACTCCAGCACCTTACCCAGCCATTCATTGACCAGTTTCTGCTTCGGTACGGACTCCGACGAATTGTCGGCGGCAAAATAATTCTGGGCAATCACCTTTAATTCTTCCGATGCCTGATTGATTTTAGCCTGGTATTTATCCAGTACAGCCTGGGGTTGCCCATTGGTGCGGGCATTGATCAGTTGTCCTTCGGCAGCCGTCAGTTCGGCCTGTTTGTCGGTTAGGGCGGTATTGATCTTGAGCAGACTCCCCCCCTGCGTCATGCGCTGACTCAAGGCATTCATAGAGGCTTTAGCCCCCTGGTTCCGCATTACTTCGTTGTTATATTCAGCAACCAGAGCCTCGCGGGTAGCCGAACGGGTTTTCAGCTCATCTTCAAAGTTGAGTACATTATGCTGCACGTTAAATCCCCGAAGTTTCGCTTCGGCATTGTCCAGCAGGCGCTTCGCATCCTTTGCTTTACCTTCGTAATACTTTACAACTGGGTTGGCCTCCCCCCGTTTCAGGGCTGTGTATCGTTCGTTAAGTTCGGTCACGGCTATATTCAGTGTTTGCTGTGCGATGGCCGGATCATCGGCTTCGTATTCCAGATCCAGCATGTCACTCCCGCTTCGGCGGTTGGCTTTCAGCTTCTTACCGATATAGTCTGCCGAATAATATGAATCGGAACCAAGCAGTAGCTGCCGGATCGGATTATCGGTCTGGCTTTTTGCCAGGCTGTCGAGCCGAATGCGGGTATAAGCCGGGTCGCCCGGGCGAACCAGCGACTGCCACAAACTGGCAGGAATCGTTTTTTGCAAGTTCTGAAAACTGGCAGCCGAGAGTTGATAGGGCGTTGGTTTACTGAGTTGCAGGTGTTCACTCAACATGTTCAAGCCTACGTAATAGAGCGTCTGATTGGAGTTGAGCGTTGTCAGGATATTGTCGAAGGCATTACTAACGGCCGAGTAATCTGTTTGGAAACCTTCCTGCGCCGAACGCAGCGAGTAACCAGACGTAAAGCCTGTATACAGCGTTGCTTTAGTTTTGTAAACCTTCGCTTCATTGCGCATGAAGTAATATACTGTTCCAGCAGCCAGGCAGGGGAAAAGTATGAACCAGATAAGATGCTGCTTCAGGAGCCGCCAAAGTGATTGAAGTGTCATATGGCTAGTTGCGTTTCAGTTGATGAATAGGAACCCCTACGACTAATTCGAGGGCGTAAATATTTTTAATAAACTGGGTCTTGGCCTGTTCCACCGTTGACCGGGTTTCGGCATAGCGGTTGCTGTTGAAGGCGTGTGTTTCGGGCGTGATCTTCCCCTTCTGCAACTCCACCTCGGCAATCCGAAATGCTGCCAGCGATGCCTGATCGTCGCGCAGGCGAATCTGCAAGACCCGCTGCGATAAAATCAAGTCCTGATACAGATTGAACAGGTCTCTTTTTAGCCCAATTTCGGCTGTCCGCTTCCGTTCTTTTGTCGCTTCGTGGTTCCACCTAGCTAACCGAATCTCCTGCGGACGAGCGAATAGATCGTGAATACTGATAACTACGTTTACCCCGGCCCGGTAGCCATTTGAAATTTGTGCCAGTTGATCCGACGCACCCGTTCCGGTCGATATTATAGCCTGATTACCAGTTGAGTAATTAACAAAGCCCGTAAGATTTTGCAGTACCTGAAGTTTGGAAAGATGCAATGCCGATAGCTGTGAGTTTGCCACGGCCCCCTCAAATTTAACCAGGGGTGAGTAAGCCAGCGCCAGCGTATAGAGCTCGTCGAACGGGATTAACTGGATTGAAATTTCCCGATTGAAATCGAACGCCATGGTATCGATGGGTAACCCATCGGCGGCTGTTATCAGTGGTTTAGCCGCAACTGTTGGTGTCGTAACGCCACCCTGCCCATAAACAGCGCTGCCCAGTATGGCCCACATGACCAGACCCAATATCCATTGACGCAGTATGAATGGGTGGTTCAGTCGGTTTTTATTACACCCGTTGAAGTAGAATTTTTTGCGGTATAAAATCATGTCTGTACTCGTTTCCTCAATGACTATTTAGTAATGTAGCTGTCTGTTCCTGCCGCCAGAATTTGGGCAGGCTCTGTATAACTGATTCAAATTCTTTGGCCCGATGCTTCCAGGAGTTGGCTTGTGCCATATCGACCCGTTGCTGAACGCGTGGCGCATCCGTATCGACCAGCGCCCGTTGCAGGGCCTCGGCAAAGAGCTGGGGAGTACGGGCTATCTCGATAATGCCGGTAAAATCGTCCAGAATGGAAAATGGCGTTGCCACAACCGGCAAGCCGGCAGCCAGGTACTCGTTTATTTTAAGCGGATAAATAGTATACGTGTGCTTGTTGCACACAAATGGAATAATGCCCACACTCAGTTTTGCCAGTAAGGGGGGTAAATCGGCGGGTTGGCGGGGCGGAATAAATTTGACATTGGTATAGGTACTCAATCGCTTCGTCAAGGCTGGCTCATACACTTCGCCAATAAATTGAAAGTCAACATCCGGCATTGTACGGGCGCAGTACTCCATGAGGTCAATGTCGATTCGATTATCAGCCGAGCCGAGGTAACCAACGATTGGTTTTTGGGGCGGGTGTTGTTGAGCCAGTTGTCTGGCCTGGTTAAACAGATCGAAGTTGACTCCGTTCTTGACGCAGAACGTTTGAGGTTGCAGCTTCACCTTGTCCTGTTGTAAGGTTTCGGATGTTGTAATAACGGCATCGACGCGCCGGATGAATTCGTCTTCGTACCGGTTTCCGTGTCGGCTCATCCATTCGCCCGCCGTCGTGATTTCGTCAAAACAGTAATAGATCGTACCACACTCATTCAGCTTACCCAACAAAGGCAACCCAGCCACTGGGTTATACGCATTAATTACCAGTGGCCTGCGCATATCCAGGCGCTTCATGATGCCTTTCAGACTGCTGGTCAGCACGTTCGTATTCCAGCCAAGCAATCGATCGTGCGATTTTTGAGAGAGCCAGTTAATCGGCAACATCAGCGGTGGCGTCCAGACATACAGTTCGCCACCGGGTTCGGTCTTCACCTTCATCAACGGGTTTTTGAGCCGCATCGCTTCCCGAGCCGGCAACTCCTTTCGCCCCGTTGCCAGGTCTTTAACGGTGTACAGATAATCGACAAACAACACCCGGTTACGAACCGACAACTCAGTCATGAGCTGCACAACGGCCTTCTGAAAATCGCCCGTCCAGGGGGTTTGTGTAATACAAATGATGCTGTCAAATTGCTTCATAACGATCAAGCTTAAGTGAGGCAGTTTCTTCAGTCACGGAGCCGTCAATTGATGGGGCGGTGTCCCAACGGTTGCAGGTTGCAACCAGCATGGTACTGATAAAAATCACACTACTGGTTGGAAATTGACCCAGCACCGGATTCGAATATCCCATGAGGGCAATCCCGACAAATTCGGCCAGAAATCCGTACATAATTTTAATTAGCCAGGGGTCTTTTAACTGCCATACCCGGTATACGCCGATCCCGGCAAATCCCATCAACATCAGTATATACAGGGCGACCCCCACGCGGCCCGTTTCGATCCAGAGTTCAACATACCAGCTATCGGGCGGGGTTTGGGCAGCCCAGTGCCAGGGCGAAAAACGCGCACCCATGTCGGTCGATGTCCCGATACCTGCGCCAAACGGGAGATCTTTCAGATACCCCTTCAGCTTTTCCTGATTCTGAAGACGGAGTATGAACGAAGGGTCGTTCATGGGTGTAAGGGCCGACCGCATACGCTGAACCTGGTAATTCGAACTGCCAATGCTGGTGTACATCAGCAGCAAAAGCAGCGGTACAGCCATCGCCGATCCAATCATCAGTTTCAGCAAATCGCGTTTCAGCACCAGGTAAAAGGCGAATCCGGCTACCAGAACAAACAGGGCACTGCGTGTTCCCGAAATAGCATAGCCCCAGAAGTAGATCAGCGTGAGGCAGGCATATACGACTTTGGTTACCAGCTTTTTCTCTTCGAAAACCCGGATCAATGCCACCAGCGTTACCCCCGCCATCTCGGCCCCGAACTGAGCCGCATCCGAGTAAAACGAGAAGCAGCGAAGTTGCCCGAACAGCATGTGTGTTCGGGCATTGAAGCCACTATTGAGCCAGACTACTTCGGCGGGCGACAGCCCCAGATACTGTTGTTTGAACGCCCAGAGAGCCGCCAGTAATGACCAGATAAGCCATGAATTAACGAAAAACCGGATGTCTTTTCGGCTGAGTGGCGTGACCAGTATGATGCAGGCCACCAGAAACCAGTGCAGTGAAAAGGCTCTTACATGGAAAAACCAGGCCGGGCGGTAAGGTGCTTCGGGATTGATCAGTTCGATAACCGTATATACAAACCAGATTGTTATCAGGGCAAATGTCAGGCTGCGCAGCCGTCGCCACTCCATTCGTTGCCCATTTACGAATAAACTGAGCAGCGTAAGAGCCAGTAGCCCGTCGATCAGCAAACCAACCGGAATATCGATCTGAACAAAGCGCGTGAACCCGACCGTAAAACTGAGCTGCACATAGAGCAACATGCCTACCCGTGGGTCCAGCAGTACGAAGACGACCAACGCTATAACAACTGGCGCCAGTACGGCTAAAATGGCACCTGATGCACCCATTTTACTGACCAGATACCCAACCATGATGGTATATAGCCCTCCCATGAAGGTATACAGCCAAAATTGAGGTAATCCCGTGTTTTTATTCAGTAAAAATGCTGGCTGAGCCATAATAGGTGCCTGTGGTATATAATTAGTTTATGTTTGTTCAGTTAATGAAGTTGCACGGTATCAAAGGTTCCTTCAGGCAATTAGCTTGCCAACTAGGGTTGGGCAAGCCTTCCCGATTGCCATTATCGACCACAACAATGACAAAATAAGGCCAGCTAATTGATCGGGTCGACTTCAGCAAATGGCAGGCACTGTTTGTTTGATTGTGATTGATAGTAATTAGCGATATGAGCAGTGTTGTATATGCCGTTTTTATATCTGCCATATTTAATATGTGTATAATAGAGATGAGGCACGTATGCTGAGATTACCAGAGATTGGCACATCATCGATAAACTAAATGTGTACTTGATACTTACTTGAAGGTAGCTTATGGGAAGATTTATTTATAAATATAAAAGTAAACTCAATAGATTCATTATAAAAATAAAGTAAACAATATTTTTTTATATATACTCTATTAATTCATTTTTCAATGTAGTCAATAACAGTGAAGTTAAGCTTTAAGGCCCGACTTCACTATTATTGACTACACTTTATTCCACTTTTAACACTTTCCGTACTATTCGCTCGGTGCCTTGTTTTATTTCCAGTAAGTAGGTGCCCACCGGCAGACGCGACAAATCGACCTCACCCGAAAAACGGTCACCTTGGCCCTGAATCTTTACTTGTTGGTGCATATGACTCATGCCTGCATCAAACACATTTATTTTAAGTGAATACGTAGATGACCGCTCTGCCTGAACCGTTACGAAACTGGCCGTTGGGTTAGGAAACACCCGAACAACTTCGTCCAGACTTTTTACATCTGACGTGGCAACGGCTGCCTGACGTGCGTTTGGTGCGATATTTCCCGGCATCACGAACAGGGGGGTTTCGGTAACGGTAAGCTGCAACTTGCCCTGGTTTGTACTGACAAGTTCCATATCCATGTCATTGCTACCCACTTTGGGTCGGTAAACGCGGGCCTGGGTCGCGCTGCCCAGATCGAGTGTGTAGGTAGCCGTACGGCCAACTTCGTCGGGTACTACAAGTACATAAGCCGAGTTACCGTTTCGCTCATAGCGATCCACGAATGGGTTTCGGTTGATGGTTTCTTTGTAGATGTAATCGCCGAATAGCTTTTTGGTCTGATACAGGTAATCGGCGGCTGGTCGGCGAGTCAAGTTATCTCCATTCGCCAACCCCGACGTGCCGAACATGCCGCCCGTCGAATTGTCGTCGTAGAGCTGATAGAAAAACACTTTCTCGATTCCCTGCCGGGCATACAATAAAGCCGTTCGTAAGATCCAGTCCCCCTGCGTTTCCAGCGCCGATTTGTTACCGATAGGAATGGCCCGTAATGGACTACCCTGATTGACATCATAACCCGTTTCGGTAATCCAGACCGGCATATCGTAGGACTGCCGGTGTGCTGTTTGCCGGAAATCCTCCGCAATCAGGTTAACAGGCGTTACCTCCGGTGCCGCTCCCCGCGTGGAGGTACCACTCTGCGACGACGACGTATTATCGGAATACATGTGGTAGTTGATAATGTCCCAGCATAGGTTAACGGTACCATCGGGTTTGTAGCCACGATACTGTTTGCACCAGTCGATCATCCCTTTTACATAATCTGACCCGCTCGATGCCGAGGCCAGTCCGCCAATAACCACTTTTACCGTAGGGTCAGCATTTTTTACGCCTACACCCGGCCCCATGCTGTTTTTATGGCCATCATAAAACGCCGACAGGTTCGCGGCATATTCGCGGGCTGTCTGGTAAGCTTTCCGGCCTTTCCACCACTTGTCGCGTTCGTTGTCGCACTCAATGTATTTGATTAACCCCATGCCTATTTTTATTGAGTTTGGGGTGTCACCCGTCCAGCGGGGAGTCGAGTTAACACTCAGCAAGGCCGGATTCACATTTGTGTTATAGCCGTATCGGGCCATGTATTGAAAACCCATTTTTGCCTGCTCCAGATAAGACGTTGGGTCGGCGAAATCTTTACCAAACCGTAGGGGTGTATTCTCGGCATCGCGCTGATCCTGCGGATAGGTGTTGACCATCCAGTCGGGAATGGTTTTCAGACAGGCCAGCACCTCAATACCATCTGCTTTACAGCGTTCATAAATAGCGTCGAAATTCCAGCCACCGCTCATCGTTGGGCTGTATGAGTAACTGGCTTCATTGGACTCAAGCTTATTCCAGTCCATGTAATGCCGGATGCCGGAAAACCCTTTGACGATGTTCATTTTGGCCTCATTGACCATCCAGGGTGTATTGCCATCTTCGAAGTTCCACTCATAAGCGTTCACGCCCAGCATATCGCCAAGTTTAACAGACTTTGCCGGTACCGGGGTTGGTGTCTGGCTGGGTGGCGTGTAGGAACCGTAAAGTTCCATCTCGGTGGGGAAAGCACCGTACGTATTGATGACCAGATAGCGGGCGTTGCTGATTGGCTGATCCAGTTTAAAACGCATATTACCGCTCGTTGACCGGTTGGGGTACGGCCCTACCCAGTTCGCATAGTCGCTGCCCGTAAAGGTGGCAACCGGAATCCGCTGCCATTGGTCGTTGATCACCCACAAGGTCATTGGGTTATCCTGACACGAGCCGACAAAATCATACAACCGCACGCTTTCGAGGGTTATCGTCTCGCCGTTGAGTAACGGATAATAGGCATCGTACTGAGGCAGCACTTTACCCCAACCCGTTTCTACCACGGCATCTGTAACCCCATCGAATAGTCCCTGTAGCCCGTTGCTTACATTGGTAAGCTGATACCAGCGTTTGGCATCGATTGGAATTTTCTTTTCGGGCGCAATGATCGAAGAGGCACGAACAACCTGCGTTTGTACTACATTTTCGGCCGCTAGGAAGGTAGATGATGCAACCTGCGATGCGGTAATTATTGCCGTTCCGGCAGCCACGACAGACGCCTTCCACGAACCGGAAGCGTTCGACACAGTAAGTACAGATGGATTAGATGATGTGAATGTAATAGGCGTATCCGTATTGGTACTCGTGGCGATTAGCGCAAACTCACCGTCGTCGGTTGTTTTATCGGGCAACGCGGCAAAACTGATGCTTGCCGGTGCCAGAATTATGCCCCCCTGAGTGATGTTGACCCAGTTGAAATTCCAGGCTCCGCGCACCGAGTAGATACGCAGCACCTGACTCCCGGCTTGCAGCGTAGCCGTTGTGTTGACGGTTGTCCAGTTTTGCCAGCCGCCCGTGCGAGGTACGTCGAGGCTACCCAACACCACCCCCGCTTCATTTTTTATGTTAATTAATCCATTGCCCCAACTGTTGGCCACCCGAAACCCAAACGTGTAGACGCCCGTTGTGGGCACCGTAACGTTATAATCCATCCAGTCGTTGTCGTCAATATAATTAATGTCGATTCCGCCATCGGTATCAGACGCTTGTTCAGGGCGAACATCCGTTGCCACATCGAAGCTTTCAGCCTCCAGTTTTCCGGGAAGGGTATGTCCATCGGCGGCTTCGAACCAGTTGAGATTCCAGTCGCCTTTCAGGACATAAATCCGCAATGTTTGGCTGCCTGCGTTCAGGCGGGCCGTTGCACCAATCGTCTGCCAGTTTTGCGTGCCGCCCGTTCGGGGCACACTAACGGTACTCACCACCGTGCCATTGGCCAACCGAAGTTCAAAAGCCGAGCCATCGCCATAGCCATTGGCGACACGAAACCGGAATGAGTAAACCCCGTTGTGCGGCACATTGATGGCATAGTCCATCCAGTCGCCGGTGTCGATGTTTCCAACATTTTGACCACCGCCATCATCAGCTGTTGATTCGGTGCCAATTCCCTGCATAGTGGCGTAATTTTCAGCTTCAACACGGCCTGGTAAGTTTACAGCTAGCAGGCTGGTCGACATGAAATTAAATCGACTCTGCTTTTTCGATGTAAAAGCGAATAAACTGAAAGCAAGTAAACCTATACTATTAACAATGAGTATATAGGTGTAAGCAGAACGTAGAAATTTGCTCATATATAGAAAAGGGGGTTTAATTATGGCTAAAATTTAAAGTTTTATTTATTATTATAAAATAAAACTTACTAAATAGAACCTTTATCTAAAAATTGTTAATATTGTGTACTTCTTTTCAGCATTATATATAATATACTCATAGTCTCTTTAACCATAATGGCTTTTATACTGTATTTCACTTGTGTATTTATAGGTGGCTACCTTTTATTCAACGTTGCTTATTTTCTTATATCGGCAATTGCCGGTCGTTTAGGCAGCGCCGACGATGTTTCTCCATCAAAGGCTGTGGATCGATTTCGCCGGATTGCGGTGCTGATTCCAGCCTATAAAGAGGATGCTGTTATTGTGGGCTCAGTAATAGCCAATTTAAACCAGACCTATCCATCGGATTTATTCGACCTGATCGTCATTGCCGATTCGTTTCAGCCACAAACACTGGAAAAGCTTTCCCGCTATCCAATACAGGTCATTCGTGTTGAATTTGAGCAGTCGACCGTTCAAAAATCCATTATATATGCTCTCAATTCGCTTCCTGAAAATGTATATGATATTGTTGTGATTTCTGACGCTGATAATCATATGGCGGCCGATTTTCTGGAGCGAATCAATCAGGCATTCGGGCAGGGATGGCGGGCTATTCAGGGACACCGGGTTGCCAAGAACACTAATAAAGGCGTAGCCATTTTCGACGCTATGAACGAAGAGGTTAACAACAATCTATTCCGGGCAGGACAGCGGGCGCTGGGGCTTTCGGCTATGTGTACAGGATCAGGCATGGCATTTGAGCCAACTTTGCTGAAAGATGCGCTGGATCAGATAAAGACAGTAGGTGGTTACGACAAAGAGCTGGAAATGCTATTGACGATAAATCACATTAAAGTTGGCTATTTGCAAGAGGCTATCATTTATGACGAAAAAGTACAGAATGTAGCGGTATTCAACAAACAGCGAACACGATGGATAGCCGCTCAAGTGTACTTCGTAAAAGCCTACTTTACAATTGGTATACAGCAACTGGTCAAGGGCAATGGACAGGCCTTCAATTCAATGTTTCGCTCGCTGTTGCTTCCCCGACTGATTTTATTGACTATTTTATATCTACTGGCATTTGCGAGCCTTTTTATTGACAATCAGGAATTTAAACTTTTAAGCTTGGGAGCATTTGGGTTTATGGTCATAAGCCTGGCCATATCAATTCCTGTCTCTTTATGGCAAAAATTATCAATACGCGACTTTTTGGTGCTACCGATGTTGATCTTCAGCATGTTTAAATCGCTGCTTAACTTTAAAAAAGCCAGCAAAGTATTTTTACATACGCCCCACGCCGAAACATCGGACGTGAACTAAGCAGCAATTGAGGCTGGCCAACCTTATTTCTGATACCTGAACTTCAGAATATATCCTTTTTTCCCGTCGCCCTCACTGGCAATGTACAGATCGCCGTTTGGCGCAAAACAAATGCCTTCGGGCTGTCGAAACGCTTTTGGATCGAGCGATTCTGAATAAATAATTTTAGCTTGTCGGCTGGTAATAAGCAGGCGTTTCCCTGCCGATGTAAGGATGTACCACTCCCCGGTAATGGGATGTACGGCAATGCCCGATGGTTTATAGGTTTTGGGGTCAATCCCCGCCCCTTTCAGTTGCTCGTCGTTGAGGCTCATGTCTTTAAAAACAGCCCGATTCAACAGATCGAACGAGTAAACAGCTTTATCGCTCGACCCTTCACCATTTTTTACAGCTATAAGCAGTCGTTTCGTTTTAGGGTTATAGCCAAGTCCTTCTACTTCGGTTTTTTTGGGTAAGTCGGTTTTTGTCCGGCCAATTTTTGTTGATTCGGGTTTAAATCGGAACAACGTACCGTTACTTTCAAGGACATACACTTCGTCGTTTACATACTCGATGCCCTCAAAATCGCCATAACCACCAAAGCCAAAATCCTTTACGACATTTCCTTTTTTTGTATCGAATACATATACGACAGCCTCTTCGTCCTGAACGCACAACAACTGATCGTCCTTATAATAGGTTAAGCCCGATATTTCTTTCAACTCTTTTGGCAGCGTGTAGTTTTCGTCAGGCTTACTGAGTTGGTAAGGGAGTTTAAATACGGCATCAAGCGTTCCGGTTTCCGGCTTGTCGGTTTGTTTGGCCGAGGGGCCGCAGCCTGCCAACAACACTAGTAATCCGATAACAAAGCGATTCATAAAAAAACAGGTTTGGGTTAACTGTATAGAATTGACATCAAGGCATATGCCACCCGACAGCCTATTGCACTTAGCCCGCTGAAAACCAGAATCATACCAGAAAAAGTGGCACTCGTCAAGTTTTAGTTTCGGGTAGCGTGTTCAACCTACACCTTTGTTTCAGTTAAACGAAACAAAAACTAAAGAAGCCATGAAAAATGTACTCATTCTGATGCTGGGTTTGGTAATCGGAACCACATCGTTCGCTCAAACAACAGAACACATAACGCCCGTCGCCACCGTTTCCATCACCACCGACCAGAAACTCAAGCTGGTTGTTGATCGGGAAGATGCCGTTGCCAGCGTGACCCTGCGCGATACACAAGGGCATTTACTTTATAGTTCTAACGTCAATCTTCGCGAAGGGTTTACGCAAAAATTCAATATTGACGAACTCACGGCTGGCTCCTATCAATTGGCCGTTGCAGTTGGTAACGATTCATTCGTTAAGACGTTTGTGGTTGCAGACCAACCCGCTCAGAAATTAATAGCCTTACGTTCATGAACAGAATGGCGTCATTCAGATTCCCGAAACCGGCATTCCGCCGGTTTCTTTTTTGTTGGTTTTCCAGAATTACTAGTTTTGATTATAAACCTTACCTACCATGACGTACCGTTTAACGACTTCGCAAAAGTGGCAGCTCGCCGTTAGCGTGTTCGTTATATACTTTCCTATTCGATTATATGTCAATGTCCCATCGCTGAGTTGGTTATTAATGGCCCGCAGCGTTCCCTTCTGGATACTGGAAACGGCCCTGACTGTTTTATTCTTTTATGCCTGGCTCACCGTAACCGAGTGGCTTCAGCAGGAGTTATTCAAGCGTTTCGGCGAGGATTTCCTCATTGAGTTCAAGATACCGGCCCAGCTGGCTACCCTGGTCATTGCCAGCGCCCTGGCCCTTGTTTTTAACTTTGCCTTTTCCATGACATGGCGGGGTCTGGATACCGTTCTGGAAAATAATTTCGGTATTTATCGTGAACAGGACATTCGTCCACAACGACCAGCGATGACACCTACCATCCTGGAAGAACGGCGCAAACGAGCCGAACAACGCCGACGGGTAAACAATGGCTTGACGGTTATGGCTATGCTGTCGGCTTTTTATCTGGCCGCTAACCGCCGGGCTTACCGGGAGCTGGAAGTTGTGCAGGTACGCGCCGAACGGCTGGAAAAAGAGAATGTTCAGGCGCAGTTTGCGGCCCTGAAAAGTCAGGTGAATCCTCATTTCCTGTTCAACAGCCTCAGCATATTATCCTCTTTAGTTCATGCCGATGCGGAGCTATCCGAGAAATTTATTGACCAGTTGTCCAGGGCTTACCGCTATATTCTGGAACAGAAAGATAACGAGCGGGTGCTGCTCAAAACCGAACTGGAGTTTATTCAAGCCTATCGCTTTTTATTGAATATCCGCTTCGAGAACAAATTCGATGTGCTGATCACGGTGCCTGAGGCCGACCAGACCCGGTACAGCATAGCGCCACTTACCTTACAATTATTAGTAGAAAATGCGGTGAAGCATAACCGAATGTCGGCAAAAGAGCCTCTGAAGGTGCATATTATGCTGGATCAGGATTGCCTTGTTGTCAAGAACAATTTGCAGCCCCGCCCGCAGTCAGAAACATCTACGGGTATGGGCTTACAAAACATCATAACCCGGTATGCCCTGCTCACCGCCCGCCCCGTTTGGGTGGGCGAAAGCGAAGGCAATTTTGTTGTGAAGGTTCCATTATTACTCAATGAGCGAATGAATGAATCCGCGAGTGACCGGGCAAGTGTTTCCCGATCATCATAGCCTGTATGCGCTATTCTCGCTGTCAATTATTCGAGCATCCCTATTACTTATATGAATGTAGTCATTATCGAAGATGAAAACCTGACAGCTAAACGGCTCGAAAGTTTGCTCCACAAATACGATTCGGCCATTACCGTTCTGGCCCGGATTCCATCGGTTGCCGAAGCCGTCAGTTGGTTTGATGAGTCGAATAGCCCTGTCGACTTGATCTTCATGGATATCCACCTCGAAGATGACCTTGGATTCCGCATCTTCGAACAAACACAGCTGACTACGCCAGTTATTTTTACAACGGCCTATGATGAATACATGATTCAGGCCTTTAAGGTCAATAGCATCGACTACCTGCTCAAACCCATCAATTACGATGAACTGGTGGCGGCCATTGAGAAATACAAAGCTTTGAAAAAGCAGTTTGGCCAGGCAACATCAACCTCCCACGACCTCGAAACACTCTTGAACCTGATTGGCAAATCGAAGCAAACCGATTATAAAGAACGGTTTATGATTACGGTTGGCACGAAGATTCGCAGCATCGAAACCGGCGACATCGCTTATTTTTACCTGGAAGAAAAGGTCGTTTTTTTAGTAACGAAAGACGGCCTGACGCTGCCCGTAGACTATAGTTTAGACAAACTGACGCAGGTCCTGAATCCACGTCGTTTTTTTCGCATCAGCCGCCAGTTTCTGGTGTCGTTGTCTGCCATTCAAACCATTCATACGTTTTCGGCGGGTAAGCTCAAACTTGATATGACGCCTAAATCGCGCCAGGAAGTCTTTGTTAGTGGCGACCGGATGACCGAGTTTAAAGAGTGGTTGGGAAAGTAAGCCCGTTTACCCGCAAGCACGATATGCGCCTTCATGAATTGATTCTTAACCTGATTCTGAGCAAATAACTACGTTCGTAAAACGAACAAGAAAGAGCGCCAGACGGGTAAGATCGGGAATGAAGGTGTACCTTTGTAGCATGGAGAACCCAAACCAGCCCCGTAAGCAACGTGGTCAGCGGACCGACGCTACTCTTACCGTTTCGGAACCCGCCGAACTAATGGCGTTTTTGATTGCTCAATTGCCGCATAAAAACCGGAACAATATCAAGTCACTGCTTGGCAACAAGCAGGTGCTGATTGATGGCAAAGTTTATACACAGTTCAATCATCCCCTGACACCGGGGCAAGTTGTAACCGTTGCCGGAAACCGGGCGCCCGAAACGTCGCAATACCGGGGCCTGACTATTTTATACGAAGACCAGAGTCTGATCGTCATCAATAAGCAGGCAGGTTTGCTGTCGATGGCAACCAATAAAGAGCGCGATCGCACAGCCTACGGTATCCTAAGCGACTACGTCAAAAAAGAGAACCCCAAAAACAAGATATTTATCATTCACCGACTCGACCGCGAAACGTCGGGTGTAATGATGTTTGCGCGAAGCGAAAACGTGCAGCGGCTGATGCAGGAGTCCTGGAATGCAACGACCAAAGAGCGGACTTATGTAGCCCTGGTAGAGGGCGTTCCCGAACCGGAACAAGGCCGCATTACATCCTATCTGCGTGAGAGTAAAGCCCTTATCGTTTACTCGAGCCAAAACCCCGATACAGGGCAGTTGTCTATCACTAACTATAAAGTACTGAAGGCAAACAACGGCTATTCGTTGCTGGAGCTGGAGCTGGAAACGGGCCGTAAGAACCAGATTCGGGTCCATATGCAGGACATTAAACACCCCATTGCGGGCGATGCCAAATACGGGGCCACCTCCGACCCCATCGGGCGGCTGGGCCTTCATGCCGAAACCCTGGCCTTCGAACACCCAATCACCGGCGCTCCCATGCGTTTCAGCGCCCCCGTACCCAAGCTGTTTCAGGCAGTGATGAAAACGGTGAGTGAGTAAGATAATGTATAATGAAAAATGGTTAATGAAGAATGAAAAAAGGCTGATTTCCAGACCGCAATTCATTCTTCATTAACCATTTTTCATTATACATTATCTTAGCTTACTTCACAATCCGGTACTTGAGCAGCACCCAGATTGCTTCGATACCGTCCAGCCATGAAATCTTTTTACCCTCGGCAATGGAGCGGGGATAATAACTTATGGGTAACTCCCGAATACGGATACCCCGTTTAGCTACTTTAGCGGTCACTTCGGGACAGAACTCAAAACGGGTACATTCGAGGGGAATAGACCGCAGAAAATTAGCGTCGAATACCTTGTAGCAAGTCGGCTCATCGGTGAGTCGCTGGTTGAAAAGCAGGTTCGTCAACAGTGTAACTACTTGTCCACCAATATAAAAGCTAAAATAGGAATGGCGATTTTCGGGTTTCAGGAACCGGGAGCCGTAGATAACTTTCTCCTTTCCTTCGGCAATAGGCCTTACCAGAAACAGATAATCCAGGGGTTCGTACTCTAAATCTGCGTCCTGTACAATAGCAATATCGCCCGTCATGTGCTTAATAGCCGTGCGAATGGCAGCCCCTTTACCCTGGTTGTGATCATGAAAAACAACACGAATGTTGGGTACTGACTCGAAGGTTGCCAGACGTTCGCGGGTACCGTCCGTCGAACCGTCGTCAACAATAATTATTTCTTTCGTTAGAGGAACAGCCTGTATTTTCTCAAGTAACGTATCAATAGACTTAATTTCGTTGTAAGCAGGAATAAGAACAGATAGCAGCATAAAGCAAAGATAAGCGATAACGGGCAAACAATTTTTCGGGTTACTTACGCACCCAGTATATCAACGGAAAGCGGGGATTTTTTACTTTAACAAAATTCTTTTGCAATCCCTCCCGCAGTTGGCGGATGGCATACGCATTGGCCGGTTGAGTTAACGCCGTACTATCGTCAATAACACTCGACCGATTTCCAAAAACAACGACCTTCAGACTGGTATCGGCCAGCGCGCGCCCATAGGTGTCAGGGTGTGACTCTATGTAGTGCGAGGTCTGCATCTCCGTAAAAATAAACGGAACATTAGGCTCCCGATCCGACAGGTAATACAAACTCATGCCATTATCGATCAGGAGTGCCTTTCCGGTCGGGCCGGTTTGTTCACGGATAAAGTCACCAGCCTGTTGTTCACCCGAATAATCGGCAATACTTATAAAACGCTTAATTGTAGCCGGACGATAAAGAAGACCGCTGATTAATAACAACGCACCTACTACTCCAACGCCCGCCAGTACAAACCGGTAGGGTAATTTCCGGTTACGGGACTCATACTGCCCAAGCCATAGATCGGCCATAAAGCCCAAGTGCAACACAAAGAAAACTGCAGCCGGAAAAAAGTAATGACTGGCCTGCGTTTTCAGCATGGCTACACAGGAAAACACAGCCAGCAGCAGGGCCAGCCACAAAGCCGGTGTTTGCCGATACACATTTCGGTAAGGCGGCTGCCATACCAGCACAAACGAAACAGCCAGCAACAGCAACAGCCAACTTATTTTGATCAGAAATTTGACCAGAAAAATCGTGTGGGATGGATAACCGCCAAACGGATAAATATAGGTCCACTCCAGATGGTCGTCTAATCGATTGGTAGCGTAAAAATAGAGTGCAGACAACCCTAGAGGCAGTACGAAGCCCAACAAAACCAGCATTCCCCGGCCAACCATTGACCAGAATGTGAGTCGTCCTGCGAACCAAAGCAGAAGAATAAATGCCCCAAACCCTACGACATAAAAAGCGGCTACACTTTTGAAGCACATGGCAATGCCCAGCAAAACGCCAGCCCCCAGCCAACGCAGGTTGGCAGATCCTTTGTTGCCAACAGCCAGGGCAAATGCATTTAGCCCAAAGATGGCAATCCAGCTTTCGGGTTCCAGAAAATTCATTTCCATGAATGCACAACAGGCCGCCGTCAGCCCAACCGTAACGAGCGCTACCCGTTCACCAAACAGACGTGCCGCCCGCCAGGCCGATAGCAAAACACCTGTGGCCAACAGTGTTATCAGGGCCGAAACACTGACGTGGTTGTAGCCACCCAGCAAATTCAGCAACACATTGGTCGATGAATAGAGCAGATAAGATTTCGACGGAATGAAGTCATACAAGGCATATCCCTCATTGAGCGAGCGTGCTATTACCAGATATTCATAGGCATCGTAACCATAGCCAGAGTTATAGGCGAATAAAAAAAAGAGCGGACAGAATAGGGCAAGAAATAAAAAAAGTCGCGTCATAGAAGGTCAAAACGGTGCCGGACAAGTTACCAGCCAGCCAACAAATGTACTGGTTTACGCACTAGCTACCAGCTTGAAAATGCCTTTTTATTGCCCACTCGCTCACTCAAAGGCACGGTAGAGTACAACAAATCAGGCCGAAATCTCTTTTCATCTGTTTATACTTCACCAGTCTATTTTTTGCTTTCGGCATTGAAAAAACGGCATTCAGCCAAATAGTTTTTCGCGTATAACTCTATGGACTCAACTTTGACTCGCTAATTAAAAATCACATGAAAGCCCTGCTACTCTCTTTACTCATCGTTAGCGCGACAACATCATTCGCCCAAACGCCTACTGTTCCTACCGCGCCTGCCAGCGGGACGGTAGCCGCTCCGGCAAGCAACCCGACCCCTATCGTTACCCCAGCGGCCCCGGCAGTGTCCGATCCGTTTGGCAAAACGCCAACCGATACTACGCCCACCAGCTTCACCGCACCTGGTGGCCCAACAATGATTCAGGCACCCGGCACACAGCCACAACCGGCAGCAACGACTTCAGAAGCCGAGCCCATTGCCCGCGGAAACGGCAAAATTACGGGTACGTTAATTGACTCGACCTCCAACAAACCCGTTGAGTTCGCTACCATTGCCTTACTAAATACCGCGACCAACAAACCCATCGACGGAACAACAGCCGATGCCAAAGGTCAGTTTACGATTGGCAAACTGGCTCCCGGAAAATATCGCCTTCAGTACTCGTTCATTGGTTATAAAGACAAGCGTAGCGCCCTGATTACAGTTGACCGGGGTAGCGCAATAAACGTTGGCTCGGTTAAACTTTCTGCCGATGTTCGGACATTGAACGAGGTAAACGTGGTAGGTCAGGCGGCTATGATCGAAGAGAAAGTAGACCGGCTGGTGTATAACGCAGATAAAGATATTGCCGCCAAAGGGGGCGACGCCGGTGATATTCTTCGCAAAGTACCGATGCTGTCGGTCGATCTGGATGGCAACGTTAGTCTGCGCGGAAGCGCCAATGTAACGGTACTGATCAATAACAAACCATCGACTATTGTAGCCAGTAGTGTTGCCGATGCGTTGAAGCAGATTCCGGCCGACATGATCAAAACTGTGGAAGTAATCACCTCGCCATCGGCTAAATACGATGCAGAAGGCTCAGCCGGTATCATTAACATCGTTACCAAGAAAACAACGTTACAGGGTGCCACACTCGATGTGAACGGGGGCGGTGGCAACCGGGGAAGTAACCTCGGCCTGAACGGTAACTACCGTACCGGCAAAATGGGCTTCTCGTTAAGTGGATTTGGCCGGGCAGAATATAATGTGAAAGGTGCCTTTGCCAACGATCAGACGACCCGCAACTACGATGCCGCGACTAACACCTACTCGGCCAGTACACGGACAATTCAAACTGCCCAGACGCAAAGACAGAATCTGTTTGGCAACTATCAGTTGGGTTGGGATTATGATATCGACAAGCGTACGTCACTTACCGCCAGTATTCGGTACGGCGCCCGCAATGGCATAAATAATCAAAATAACCTGCTGACGCAGACAACGTCTCCGCTAAGCTACTTCCCGACAATAAGCGACCGGAACGTAAAAACCACTGATTTGTCGGGAACGGTAGATGCCAACCTGACCTACACAAAGACCTTTAAACCTCAGAAAGAATTTAGTATTCTGGCCTTGTTCAGTCGGAATAACCGCACCAATAATTTCGTATCGGACATTTTGGGCGGCACCGATTTCCAGACAATTACATCACGAATCAAAAACGATAACCTGAGTTACAACCAGGAATCTACACTCCAGATAGATTACCAGACACCCATCAAAACCAATCAGTTAATTGAGTTTGGTGTTAAAGGTATTTTCCGGAAAGCGAACAGTGACTACCAGTACTACCTCGCTAGTGGCGACACGGGTGATTTTGTACAGGATAACACCCGGCCAGCCAACACGCTGTTTTACAATCAGAACATTGCGGCTTCTTACCTGTCCTATACGATGACAACCAAGAATAAATACACCATTAAAGCCGGGGCACGTTACGAATACACGATGATTGACGCCCGTTTCAGCAACGAATCAACGGGAACCGCAACAGACATTCCGAATTATGGAACCCTGGTTCCAAGCATCAACGTCTCGAAAAGTCTGAAAGGCGGCAAGATCATTAAACTGGCCTACAACCGCCGGATTCAACGGCCGGGTATTCAGTTCCTGAACCCGAACGTTAACTCGGCCAACCCAACCAATATATCCAAAGGTAACCCATTGCTATCGCCGGAATTCACCGACAATCTTGAGTTCAGCACCAGCGCGAACATTAAAGGATTGTACCTGAACGGGTCTTTGTTTGCCCGTCGGACGAATGGTGAAATCACGGCCGTTCGCGATGTAATCCAGCAGCCCGTTGGCGACCCGACTAATCAGGTTTTCCAGCAGGTCATTCAAACCACGTATCAAAACGTTGGTCATCAGGATGCATACGGTATCAACCTGTTTGGTAACGGAACCTTATTCCGTAAACTTCAACTTGGTGGTGGCCTCGACCTGTATCATGTTAGCCTGACGAATAATAACGCAAATCCAGTTTATTCGGCTTCCAATTCGGGTCTGGTCATTGCCGGACGTATTATGAGCAGTCTGTCGCTCAGCAACGGTTGGGGATTCCAGTTGTTCGGTGGTGGTCGCGGCAAACAGGTGCAATTACAGGGGTATCAAAGTGCCATGTATTTTTACAGCCTGGGTATGCGGAAAGAGTTCAATGATAAGAAAGCAAGCTTAGGGCTGGCTGTTGAGAATATCTTCAACCACCCATTTGTCCAAAATTCCGAACTGTCATCGCCCATCCTGTCTCAGAATTCGCAAACGAGCTTTTACAACGCCGGTGTTCGGTTGACTTTCAGCTACAAACTTGGCAAGATGAGCTTCGATGCACCACAAAAACGCAAAAAGTCAATCGATAACGACGATGTTAAAGGCGACGGCGGTGGTGATAACCAGCAGCAGGCAGCCCCCGCAGCAGCCCCAGCAGGTGGCGGTACCCGGACGGGCGGAGGACGGCCCCGCTAATACCAAAAATTTACGCCCTGCCATGTAGCATGACAGGGTTCATGATAATTAGATTAGGTTGGTGATCAATCCCTCTTGCTTTGCAGGAGGGGTTTCTTGTTTTTACATATTTCATTTACATTTACTTGTACATTTCCTCCCTTCACGTTTCTTATGAAATCAAAAAATCTGGTTAGCCTTTCGGTTGCCGCTGTATTTTTCGTACTGGCCATTACGGGTCTCTTAATTTATTTTGGACAAGGTTCTCACGTTGTTGAGCATACCCATGCCTGGTTTGGCGTTCTTTTTGTTGCCGCTGCGATATTCCACATCATGAATAACTGGGCATCGATTGTAGGTTATTCCAAAAATCGACGGACGGGAGGTATTCAAAAAGAACTTGTTGTTCCAGTTGTTATTGTAGCCATTTTCGCGCTCGGTATTGGCTTTGACTTACCCGTTTTCGGGAAACTGGCCAATTTTGGAAAAGGATTATTTAAGGGCGAACGGCCACGTGGTGGGCCTATGGAACAAACAAAAGTCGATTCTATTGCCAACGCCGTTGAAACAGCCTATGCCACGGCCTATACCAAAGGCGACACGGGTGCATTGGCAAAATTATTGCCCATTAAAACGTCTCTCCTGACCGAAGCCGGCACCATTTTGAGCGGTTCAGATATTCAGAAGAATATACTGAAACGGACAGCTCCGGAAGTCGTAAAAACGAAAGTTGACCGTGCCGAATCGCTCGATGAGCGCACAATCCTGGTGTATGGCACGTCCACAAACTCTACAACCACATCGCCGACTGTTTTCTCGCACCTCTTGAAAGAGCAGGACAAAAAGTGGACAATCATAGCGGCTCAGCGCGCCTTTCCTGCGGTGCAGTAGGTAATCGACATTGCCGCAATTTTATGAAACAGGCATACTGGCTATTTTATCGGATAGACATTATCTGCCCGATTGTGTAAATAGACATGCCGCTTCGTTATCGATAACGAAGCGGCATGTCTATTTGGTGAGTATAGAAACAATGTACTTGTCTTCGCCAAACTAGCGGTAGGTCCAACCAGGTATTTGAGATAAATCAGTGAGAAGCAATGAGCCTTGATATACTATTGACGCTGGATACCATTGAGGTACTGGAAAACTACATTGATAAAGTTCGACCGATCGAAGAGCTTCGGGATCAGGTTGATGTAGCTTACAAAATAGAAAACCAGAGTATTATTATTTATGAGATCAGGCCCCGGTTTAATCAGCCTGACCAAACGTTTGAATCAGCCATTGCTAAAGCTACGTTTGTGAAAGCGACAGATTGCTGGAAAGTATTTTGGCAACGGGCTGATTTAAAATGGCATACTTATAAACCAAAACCTATTGTAAAGACAATCAAGGAGTTTGTGACCCTGGTCGAAAAAGATGAACACTATTGTTTTTGGGGATAATTACCGGCGGCTGGCTTATACAGGCATAAAGCGTAATCCAAAAAATAAAAAAGTAGCGACAATGAAATAAAAGACGGCCGCTAAACTACACTTAACCCGGCACAGTTTACCCAAATCAGTATAAACGGCCTCGTGCAGAAAACTGCTAAACATAGCGAGCTGTAAGACAATCGAAATACCAAAGAATATAAGCTTCATGGCCGGGGGTTGCAAATATAAAGTTTGATCAAATAGAACTACTTGTTTACAGATTTACGTACACACATTGCAATGAGATAATAAAGTTACATACGTACATTTATATAGTCAATACTTGCACGAAAAATTAGTTGTTTTTACTCAGGCTAAAACTACTCAATGCTCGGATTGCTTTCCGGTTGAATTGAGATCATGAAACACACATTCAATTTATTTATGCAACGTTGAATTCCTTTTGTACAGGGACCTACATGCCCGGCCAACGTGACTTCTGTTACCGAAATACACCCATTCATAATGTGCTTATATAGTTTTATCACACGAATGGGCAGGGCATACTGATGGTTACCCCGGCCGTTACAAACCCCGGCCAGACCATTGAGCAGTTCACCATGATTGTGATAAGTAGTGAAGACAGGACTTTATTTCACTTTCCCTTTCAAACCATACCCGAGTGCGACGAGCAATAACACCAGAGATAAGAAGCCTAAAGCGGTGGATAAGGAAAACTGTTGAGCAACAAAACCCAGTATCGCCGGGCCTGCCAGCAGACCGGTATAACCGATCGTCGTTAGCGCCGATATACTGACCGTTGGCGCAACACCAGGTATCGTACCGGCGGCACTGAAGAATATTGGCACAATATTGGCCACCCCCAACCCCAGTAGTACAAAGCCAACCAGTGCCCCATAAATCCATGGACTCATTATGGCCATCAGCAAGCCTACTGCACCAAGTAAACAGCCTCCCACAACGACCGTTTTGCTGTTCAGGCGTGCCACTAATTTATCGCCCACCAAGCGCATTGTGGCCATAGCAACCGAAAAGGCGGCATAGCCCGCCCCTGCCAACTCCGGTTCAATTCCTTTGGTGTCCCGCAGAAAGATGGCACTCCAGTCGAGAATGGCCCCTTCTGCCAGAAAAATAGCAAAGCACATGATGCCCAAAAATAAGACACTGCCGTGCAACCAGCCGAATCGCTGCTTACCCTGTGTTGGCTTGTCGGCTATCGTTGAGAACCGGGCAATAATCCCTCGCTCTGCAGCAGCCCCAAATAAGTACTTGTATTGGGTAAGGGTAATGATTATCATCAGCGCGGCAATACTGACAATGGCATAGATCGGGTTAAGTCCCAGCTTAATTAAAAAACCTAACCCCAGAGAACCAAACAGCCCTCCTACGCTAAAGAGGCCATGTAAGGACGACATGATGGGTCTCTCATACAGGTTCTGTACTTGAACACCGTGCGCATTCATCGCTACATCGACGGAACCAACCCCAGCACCAAAAATGAATAGTGCAAGAGCCATAGCAACGGGAGAGGTCAGAATGAGCAACAACGGTAGCGAAAGAGCCATGACCAACACGGCAGCCGTCATGACAAGGCGGCTACCCAAACTGCTCACCAGCCAACCCGAGGTAGGCATCATCAGCATGGCCCCGGCGCCTAATAGCAGCAATAATAGCCCCAGGTTAGCGTCGTTCAAGGCTAAACGGTCTTTGGCATAAGGCACCATGGGCGCCCAGCTAGCCATACCCAGCCCGCACACCAGAAATATCAATTGGGTAGCCCTGCGGGCCTCACGAATATGATCTGAAGGTATAGTTACATTCATAAAGTAAAGAAGTTGAGTATAAACCTAATCAATAGGGGTTAGCGGATGCTTGCCGTCAGTTTTTCTTTTTCTGCCACAGGCATAAGAGGTGGCACCAGATTAACTACTTCATTCAGCAAACCACTACGGAGGTTAAATACCCAACCATGCAAACTTGGTATTTTATGGTTAGCCCACATAGTTTGCACGCTTGCGGTTTCAACCAGATGATTGACCTGCTCAAGCACATTTAATTCTACCAGCCGATCAAACCGGGCATGGTCATCCGCTATCTGGTCTAACTCAGCCTGGTATTTGTCCCGGACATTCTTGATGTTGACGAGCCACTGATCGATCAAGCCTAGCTTTTTGCCCGCCATAGCCGCTTTCACGCCCCCACATTCGTAATGACCGCAGACAATAACATGCTGCACCTTAAGGACTTCTACTGCATACTGAACAACGCTTAGTATGTTCAGATCACCTGGAACGACCATATTGGCAATGTTTCGATGAACGAACATTTTGCCCGGATCAGCTCCTGCTATATGTTCGGCCGACATACGACTATCTGAGCAGCCAATCCACAAAAAGTCTGGCTTTTGGTCATGCGACAACACATCGAAGTAGCCATCGTTGAGCTCAAGTCGATCTTGCTAACACTAACTTCGGAGCCAGATAATGAGCCAACAATAAGTCCGCCAACAATACCCGCGATCAAACCGGCGAGCGAAGGTGCCCCTGAAGCTAATGCAATGCCCAGACACAGCGGTAGCGACGCAAAAAAAACGGATAGTCCAGCCGTCAAATCGCCCGACAAATAATCTGGCCGGTACTGTTGAAGTGTCTTGAATGGATTAGTGAATGGCATTCGTCTTGTGAGTTTTGTATCTCAAACTGATTTATATACGGTGATACACCAGAAAACTAATCTCAAGTTATAGCCCCATAGCTAGCTGTTGCCTGTACGTCAACAAGCTAACGACTATAACAAACCGTTTTATGAGTTAAATCAGCCCCTAAATAGATGCATTATTATTTACAAAACCACGACAGATTAAAAAGTAATTAAAATAACTTAATTGAACATTATGAACATGCTGTTAGAACGGTTTCCACCGTGAGGCTCTCCAGCGATGGAGCTACCAGATCGGCTTGCGCGAGTGTATCGGGAGAGCCAAGACCAACCACAAACATGCCACCCCGTTTACCGGCTTCAACGCCTGCCACAGCGTCCTCGAATACCACACATTCTGCCGGACTTACGCCCAGTTCAGCGGCTCCTTTCGTGAACACTTCCGGGTCGGGCTTACCCTTGCTGATCTTGGTACCGTCGATGATAGCTTCGAAGGCGTCGGTCATGCCGATACGTTCCAGAATAAGGGGGGCGTTTTTAC
Organism: Spirosoma pollinicola; assembly: GCF_002831565.1. Lineage (NCBI taxonomy): Bacteria > Pseudomonadati > Bacteroidota > Cytophagia > Cytophagales > Cytophagaceae > Spirosoma > Spirosoma pollinicola. Next base: position 250,253 of record NZ_CP025096.1, read on the forward strand.
TGACGGAGCCAAGTGCGGTTTTTAATCCGGCCTGGCGAACCTGCGAGAAAAAAGTAGCCACGCCCGGCAGGATATCGTTGGATGACATGCGGCTGACGAGTTCGAGGTACCAGTCATTTTTCTGAGCGGCCAATTCGGTCTTTTTCTCGTCGGACAGGGTCAGGCCGCCATGAGCCAGAATGAGGTCGAGGGAATCGGTACGGCTAACCCCTTTGAGCCCTTCGTTAAATTCTTCGGAAATATCGAAACCAAGTTCGTTGGCCAGCCGTTTCCAGGCCTGGTAATGGTAAATGGCGGTGTCGACAATGACCCCATCGAGGTCGAAAAGGAATGCTTTTATCTGACTCATTTGTGCGTTATCTGCTGAATAAGGCCCAAAGGTAGGCAGATTTAGACAAGTGCAGCCACAGTCTTATGCCCGGCCAGTCGCAAAAAATGTACACCTATAATAAGTACCCACACCAACCAGAGCGTACTCCCCAACAATCCCGCCAGATGCCAAACTGGAAAGCCGGGTATAACTGTTGCGAACAAATCGCCCTGCGCCAGCAAATAAATGGCCGATGCACCATAGGCAAACCAGCTTGTCCATTTTGGGAATAACCTCAGCGTGTTAAAAGCCGACGCGATCATGACTGTCCAGGCAATCGTCAGCAATTGACCCAGATGCTCGCCCAGCATAACCCCGCCGTATTGGTGAATTGTCTGAAATGCCACGACACTGGCCGCCCGGATAGCCGGGTTAGTTGACTGCACATAGTTGTCAGCCAGCACCGGTACAACAAAAGTCCATCGCAGCAGACCTATGATCTGCACCAGACCAGAGATTACGCCCAACATGGTAGCCAATCGAACGTAGTACAGTTTGTTTTCCAATCGCTCACCTATAAGCCTGTAGGCTTGCAACAAGGGTAGACACGTAATGGCAAATGACCACCATACAGCAATAAGCGTTGGCCCACCCGCCTGAAATCTCGTTAATACAATGCCAGGGGCCTGACGTAAAATACCAGGGTAATCGAAGATAATAGTCAGAATAGTATAGGGAATAAACACAAGAACAGCACCCGAGAGTAGTAGGCGGCCAATGAGTCGGTTAGAGGAATCAGTAGTCGTTTCCATCAGTAAATGAGGTTTTATGGATGATTGACTACCAGAAAAACGAATAGCTGATACCGGGCGTCGGGTTGACTTTAAGGTCTTCGCCGGGAGCTGTCAACACGGCTGCACCAATACGAAGATTTAGCCCTTTCCAGACCATCCAGCGAAAACCTACTTCGCCCATTAGCCCGTTTTTTCCTTCGTATTCGCGATCCATACCCCGAACGTACGATGCTGATGCGTAAAACGACGATGGATTGGCTTTCTGTCCGACGGGCAGAAACCAGTACGTCAGGCCCGTTCGGATAAACGAGGTGGTAATACCGGGTGTAAATCGGGTAGGGTAATAACCTGCGCGAACAGATACATGGCTCCTGCGGTATTCCAACCCGATAGAGGGGTTACGAAAACCGTTTATACTAAGCTCATTGCGGGAGAATTGTTGTGCAAAGAGGGGGCCGGACAAGAGCAGCAGACCGAGCAGCGTAATTGATTTCATATCGTCTTTTGTTTGTGATTTACGATACAAAGTTGGCCGACGGCTCAGCGGATCTACTGGACAAATGTCTAAATCGATTGCAGGGTCCGAACTAATTTAATTTACCGGACCTGCCCACGAATACGACTCAGATGACGGGGCGTCATCCCCAGCATGGAAGCCAAATACTGGAGCGGGACTTCCTGCAACAAGCGAGGCTCTTCATCGAGCAATTTCTGATACCGCTCTTCGGCCGTGAGCGTGAGCAGATTGAACCGGCTTTGGTCAATACAATTAATTTGATATTCCAGCAAACCGATGTAAAACGTTTCGAAATAAGGAATTGCCCGGCGTAATTGATCGAATGCCGGCTTCGGGATAACCCAGAGTACACTGTCTGTGAGGGCGCGAATGCTTTCGCGGGTGGGCTGCTGTCTCAAAAAACTCCCTAACGATACCACAAAGCCGCCTGGGCCCGTCGTGTACGTCGTAATTTCTTCGCCCTCCCGTAAACAGAAAAACTGAAATAGCCCCTGTTCTACAAAACCAAGCTGCAGACTAATTTGTCCTTCCTGAAGGTAAAAATCGCCTTTGGTCAACACCCGTCGAGTAAACTGCTGCGTGATTAGTGCTAGTTGTTCCTCATTGAAACCACTGTCAAGTAAGAAAGCTCTTAGCTTTTCCATTGGACCTAGACTAGTTTAATAGTGGTAATCATGCAGGAAAAACTCAACTCACATAGGCAGATAAACGGTGAAAACAGCCCCCTTTCCCGCTTCACTTTGCGCCTGAATAGCCCCATCGTGCAGTTCCACCACTTTTTTAACGACTGCCAAACCGATACCCGTACCCTCAAATTGTTGCCGACCGTGTAGGCGTTGAAAGATCTGAAAAACAAGATCAGCATGCTTTTGGTCGAAACCAATACCATTGTCGGCAACGCAAATAGCCCAGTACGAGCGATTTACGGATAAATTTTGTCTCACCTCTACAGGAAGATCTGCTCCTCTAACTTCAGAAGCGCAGACGTTTATGATCGGTGGAATGGGAAGTCCATCTGCCCCGGTCCGGTAAAATTTCAGGGCATTGGATAGCAGATTTTGAAAGAGCTGGCGCAACTGAAAGCGGTCGCCAACCAGTTCGGGTAGCGGTTGGTCATCATCTTTGCCAAAGTCAATGCGGGCCTTCGTCTGCTGAATGGGGTGCCAAAGGTCTTCGAGAATATCGTCGAGCAGTTTGCTTAGCGAAAATGGATGAAACATATCCCGCTGGGCCGCAATGCGGGAATAGTCGAGCAAATCGCGAATAAGTGCCGACATCCGTTCTGCCGCCGACTGCATGCGGTCAATCATGTGGCAGCCATCGGTATCCAGCACTGGTGCATACTGTTCTTTGAGAAGATCGCCAAACGCCTGAATCTTTCGTAGTGGCTCCTGCAAATCGTGGGAAGCTATGTAAGCAAAGGATTGTAGGCTTTCGTTAGACCGTTTCAGTTCCATATTGGTCGCTTCGAGCTGCTGGCGGTAACTCCGGTTTTCGGTGATGTTCATATTGGAAATGACCACACCATCGCCAGACTTCGCTGTAATCCGCAGCCACCACTGATCGCCAATCGAAAATTCGGCAAAATCCGGCTCGCCCGTTTCAACGACCCGTACATATTTCGGAAAATCTTCTTCTTGCTGAACGGGTGTACTTACCTCAAAAAATGTTTTCGTCATAATCGGCTCGGCAAACTCTTCCCACATGGCTTTGGACTGTCGATTCGCCATAACCGTCCGAAAGTCAACAATTTGGTTTGTCGTATTCCTAATGGCAGCATGAAGTGAAATAGCGGCCTGAGCATTATCGAGTACGGTCTGAAACAGCTCAGCCTGTTTTTTCACCAGCCGTTCGGCCTGTTTGCTGTCGGTAACGTTCATGAATGTCACTACGACCGTGTCATTTCCCTGACGCACCGCCGACACGGCAAACCAGGCCTCCAGCCCGTGAACGTCGTTATAATACTGTGTCGTTTTTTCAGGTTGCCCAGTGTTGATCACACTAACATAAAGGTCAAACAAACCGGATTCAATATTACCAGGAAAGGTGTCCAGCAATCTTGTTCCAATGATTTTGTCTGGTGTCATAGACAGACTCTCTTCAACAGCCGGATTAGCCGACCGCATTAAAAAGTCTACAACTTTTCCGTCAGCATCCCGGATCGCCGTCATAGAAATAATACTATTCAGTGACGCATCGAATGCAGACAAGGCCAAACGAATGGCTTCAGGCGACCGCTCTGCTAGTGGATCAACAGGCAATTGATCATCGAGACCAGGAACAGGCGACAGATTCATGTAGTTACGGCTTATAAAAATTGGTTATCTATTCGCCCGTTAAATTAATGAAAAGTATGTTATAGCCAACAAATTTCAATGCAAACGGCCATGTCCAGTGGTGACAATCAGGGGGGCACCCTACACACGGCCGTTGTATGTATTGCGTAGGCTTACTTCATCAACTCCAGTACAAGAGCTGTTTTAGCCGGTAACTTCACCAGTTTAAGGTCAGTCAATGTAGCATCGGTCAGTACGTTACGGGCCGAGGTGTAGCCGTTCATCCGTTCGGCGAAGCGGGCGGTATCGAGCGAAATTTCCTTATCGCCGGTGTTGGTCGCCACCATTACGGTTTTGCTGCCATCGTAACGAAAGTATACATAGGTTCCTTCCTGTGGCAGAAACTGCATGAGTTTTCCCGTGTGCATAACCGGATTATCGCGCCGGTAGGTCGCCAGTTTACGCACAAATAGATAAGCGGCATTTTCCTTATCAGTCCGTCCGGCGGTTTCAAATTTATTGTCTTTATCGCCGGGGAAGCCGCCGGGAAAATCCTTACGTACTTCGGCATCGCTAGGGTTTTTGGTGCCGTTCATCAGGATTTCGGTTCCGTAGTACCAATGCGGAATACCGCGTGTGGTCAGCAGCCAGGTAACCCCGATTTTGTACTTATCGTAATCATTGCCAATTACCGATAGGTAGCGGTCTGAATCGTGATTTTCCAGAAATGTCACCAGCTTGTTGGGGTCTGCATACACATCATCCTGCGCCAGTACCTGATGAATCCGGTTCACTCCCGAATCCCAATCGTATTTCTGATTCAATGCGTCGTTGAAGGCATTATACAGCACAAAATCCAGCGCACCCGGCTGATTACTTTTGAACGGAAAGCCAACGGTATTCTTCACAAAGAAAGCTTGCCCGACAGGGTTGTTCACCACCGATTCGCCGAAGAGGTGAATTTTCGGATACTCGTTCATGAGCGCCTGATTGCAGCGATTCATAAACGCCAGATCATTGTATTTGTACGTATCGATACGCCACGCATCGAGGCTGAACATTTCCGTTGACCAGATGGCGTGCTGAATCAGGAAGTTAGCTACATACGGGTTGCGTTGATTAAGATCCGGCAAAAACGGGGTAAACCAGCCATCTAACAACGTTTTCTGATCACCTGCTGCTCCATGCGGGTCATAGAGGGGCTGTTCTTTATGAGTCGAACCGGTATAGGTTGGCCAAACGTTGACCCAGTCTTTCATGGGCTGATCCTTAAAAAACCAGTGGTCGTCGCTGATGTGGTTGTAAACTGCATCCTGCACCAGTTTCATCCCGCGCTTATGCAGGGCAGATGCCAGTTCAATATAGCCCGCATTGCCGCCAAACCGCTTGTCGATTTTGTAATGGTCGGTGAAGTGGTAGCCATGATAACCCGCCTGGTTACGGTCGGGGCCTTCCTTTTTCAGGCTTTCATCATTATCAATGACCGGGGTCATCCAGAGGGCCGTTACGCCAAGATCCTTCAAGTAATCGAGCCGGTTGATAACACCCTTGAAGTCACCTCCATGCCGCAGATACGGATTTTTGGTATCGGCCTGTGGGTCGAGCATATCGGCAAATTTGTCATTTGTCGGGTCGCCGTTAGCAAAGCGGTCAGGCATGATGAGGTATATAAAATCGGCGGCTGTAACGCCCTGCCCTTTTGGCGATTTGTCGCGAGCTTTTAGTTCAAACGGCTGTGTGAGCGTCTGACTACCGCGCTTGCCCACAATACGCATTGTACCTGCTTTGGCAGTGGGCGCAATCGTCAAATCCAGAAAGGCATAATTTGGATTTTCAACCGTGTGGGCCTTCACTAATTTCACCCCGGCATAGTTGATTGTATAGGTCAGGGTTCCGGCATTGGGGCCATAAACCAACAGTTGCAAACTCGGATTTTTCATACCGACCCACCAGTTTGTGGGGTTGACCCGCTGAATCTGCGCATTCTGGGCAAGTACCAACGAAAAGCCCGTTGAGACTGCCAATAAGAACGTAAGTAAGATTGTCTTCATAGATTGGTTACGCATAAACGCACTTGGTTCTGTTTTTGACTAAGAATAATGCAACAAGAACGTAAAAATAACCCAACCTTTTCGCCTAAAAAGGCCATAGTTTTGTGTTCCGTGACGTAACTATTCACGCAACCCGATTCAACCAGACCTTATGCATACGACATCCGTTGTTCCTGTAATGGATAAATTGATTATCTATCAGATTTTTACGCGCCTGTTTGGTAATCAAACCACCACCAACAAGTGGAATGGAACCTATGCTGAAAATGGCGTCGGCAAATTCAACGATATCAACAATGCAGCCCTGCAGTCCATCCGGCAATTCGGGGTTTCGCATATTTGGTATACGGGTGTTATTGAACATGCAACCCAAACCGACTACTCAGCCTACGGTATCCAGCCCGACGATCCAGCCGTCGTAAAAGGCAAAGCCGGTTCGCCCTATGCCATCAAAGACTACTACGATGTCGACCCCGATCTAGCCGAAAACGTGCCCAATCGTATGGCCGAATTCGAAGCGCTGGTGCAGCGGACCCACGCCCACGGCATGAAGGTACTTATCGACTTCATACCAAATCACGTAGCCCGGCAGTACAAATCCGACGCCCGGCCAGCAGGGGTTACCGACCTGGGGCAGGACGATGATATGTCGGTAGGCTTCGCGCCAGACAATAATTTTTATTACCTGCCGGGTCAAACGTTCAGCCCCCCTACCCCCCAGAGTGGTGTTTCGGCTTCGCCTGTAGGCATGGGTTGGGTAGAATATCCGGCCAAAGTTACCGGCAGTGGCTCCATCACGGCCACGCCCGATGGTAATGACTGGTATGAAACGATAAAGCTGAATTACGGCGTCAACATATTCGACGGCCGTTGTCATTTCGACCCGATTCCCGCTACCTGGCATCAAATGCTCGACATTCTGTTATTCTGGTCGGAGAAGGGCGTCGATGGTTTCCGGTGCGACATGGCTCATCTGATACCTGTCGAATTTTGGAAATGGGCCATTCGTCAGACCAGGCAACGGTATCCGAGCCTGATTTTCATTGCAGAAATTTATGATCCCGGCTTATATCGGTCTTTTATTTTCGATGGTGGTTTTGACTACCTCTATGATAAAGTTGGTCTATATGATGCTGTTCGGCGGTTAATGGAAGGGCATGGCTCCTGTTATGAACTGACGCGCGTCTGGCAACAGGAATCCGGCGACTTTGGGCAGCATATGCTCCGCTTTCTGGAGAACCACGATGAGCATCGGGTTGCTTCCCGTTTTTTTGCCAATAACCCCTGGGCGGCTGTACCCGCCATGACCTTGTCGGCTACCATGCATACGGGTCCGCTTCTTATATATTTCGGACAGGAAGTTGGCGTACGGGCCGAGGGTGCCGCAGGATTCAGTGGCGACGATGGCCGAACGACCATATTCGATTACTGGGGTGTAACCGAATGGCAGAACTGGCTAAGCGACGGCCGCTTCGACGGGGCCGGCTTAACCGATGAGCAGCGGCAGTTACGGGCTTTCTATCAGCAGTTGAACTACCTCGTTAGCGGGTCAGATGCCATCCAGAACGGGTATTTTTATGATCTGCAATACGTTAACGATAATGGACAAAGTGCCGGCTATGACGCGCATCAAGTGTATAGTTACCTACGGTATACAGACCGACAGAAATTGCTCATTGTCTGTAATTTCTCTCAGCATTCGACCTATTACGCAACCATTAACATTCCCACTCAGGCATTTGATGCGATGGGCCTCAATGCAACTCAACCGCTTCAATTGACCGATATTTTTCTTGTGAACTCGACAATAGAGACTGTTGGTCAGACGGGTGTGCCTGTGGTACTGCCCCCCTGGAGTGTACGGGTGTTGGAAATTAAATCGTAGATTTATGGTACCTTTTGGGTATAACTCCGTCAAGAGAGTACGCCCAAAACGCTATCCCACGAATGAAAAAACTGTTTACTGCCTTTTTCCTGCTGTTGGTATGCTCCCTTGTACGGGCACAGGATGGTACATCCAGCGATATACGTTCGCTAACGCTGCTGAGTGGAAAAACACCCGCCGAGACAGCCATTAATATCGGCAAACAGTTTTTGGGCAAACCCTACATTCCACACACCCTCGACATAAACCCCACGGAGCAATTGGTGGTCAATCTGCGTGAGTTCGACTGCACCACCTACCTGGAAAGCGTATTGGCCCTGACCCTCGCCTGGCAGGAGGTGGCTACCCGGCCAAATCCGGTACTTGCCGAACAATCATTCCGAAACTACCTGACCCGGCTTCGTTACCGAAACGGACGTATTGATGGCTATGCCAGTCGTTTGCACTACTTCTCGGACTGGCTTCGCGATAATGAACGGAAAGGCTTGATTGCCGATGTAAGCAACGAGCTGCCGGGTAACCTGACGGTTGCGAAGCCGGTATCGTATATGACGACAGCCACCTACAAATACCCTCACCTAAGCAACCCCGATACGTTTAAACAGCTTGCCCAAACCGAAGCCTCGCTGAGCCAGCAAACATTTGCCTTTATTCCAACCAAAAACATACGGCAGGCCGAAGCGCAATTACACGAAGGCGACATTGTTATGTTGCTTGCCGCCAGACCCGGTCTGGATATGAAACATGTGGGGCTGGCCATCCGGCAGCCCAATGGCCGGATGCATCTTCTGCACGCATCATCCGATCATGGGATGGTCGTTATATCGCCCTACCCCATCAGTGAATACCTGATTCAGCACAAACGTCTTTCCGGTATTCGGGTAGCGCGACTGCGTCCGGCACAGGGTGGCGTAGCCAGTATGACTGCCGGGGAAGGCAAGTGACCCCGGTTGCTAAAGAAGAGTCCAAAGAAATCAATACTCTTTAAGGCCATCAAGTACATTATCAACTACTAATGAGATTCACTCATTTATGGGCTCTTGTGCTAATTGCACTACTCAGCAACTGCAATCAGGCCAGTCAGAATAACCCTATAACCGGTTTATCAGGCACATCAAAAACGGGATCAAAAACCGATGCCGCTTTCAGAGTTAAGTACTCACCTACTCAAGTCAAGGCAGATACAACCCTTTTTACGCAGCCCCAATGGCTTGGGAAGCTAACCGATGAGTCGACAGTTGAAGCCTCAGGAATAGCCCTGAGCCAAACGAATTCGGGTTGCTTATGGACGGAGGAGGACTCAGGGAACCCAAATCAAATTCAGCTTTTAAATCAGGATGGCACCGTTGTCGCCCGTTTCGTACTTGATGGTTTAACCAACAACGATTGGGAAGACATTGCCGTCGGGCCTGGACCCGTGCCCGGCCAAAGCTATGTTTACCTGGCGGAGATCGGTGACAATCAATTTCAGTATCCTCAAAAAATCATTTATCGGTTTCCGGAACCAGACGTCAGCAGGCAAACCTTGCCTGTAGAGAGGCATATTTCAGCCATCGACGTTATTCGGCTCCAATTACCCGAAGGCCCACAAAATGCGGAAGCAATACTGGTTGATCCCATCACAAAAGACCTGTTTATTCTATCGAAAGATGACGTCACAACGGTGTACCGGGCCGGATTCCCGCAATTGACAACGAAGGTTTCGCTAATGACTCCGGTACTGGTTTTACCTTTTGAAAAAGTTACGTCGGCGGCAGTATCGGTTGATGGCAGCGAGATATTGATCCGAACCTACGAACGGCTTTATTATTATATCCGTAGCCGTGGCGAGTCCATCACAGATGCCCTCAAACGCGAGCCGAAGATGCTGCCCATGGCCTATGAACCCCAGGGCGAAGCTGTTGGCTGGGCAGTTGACGGTTCGGGTTATTACACGACGTCAGAAAAAACATTCTCAACAACGCAGGTTCTTTATTTCTATCAGCGAAAGAACTAACAGCCGCCCGGTCTCCGCACGTATGAGTGGAGGCCGGGCGCCTGTTAGTTTACCCGTACATGAGTGTCGATCAGGCTATCGTTTGTTCGCCTAACACGCCAGCTAATTTCGTCCCATCGGCAACGCCGAGTCCGGTGCAGGCATCCCAACCCGCTGTGGCCGAATAGCCTTTATTCCCCGTCGTTGTGCTGTTATTCCCCTGTATTATATCCCGAAACGCTTTCGGGTTGGCGTAGATGATGGGGTGAATAAAGCCAACCGCTTTGCCGCGTTTCTGATTAATCAGCGCAAGCAACCCAGCCATTAGGGGTGCCACGGCACTGGTTCCCCCAATAATAAGATTACTGCCATCGACCCGAACGGCGTAGCCCGTGGCCGGATCAGCTACGGCAGCCACATCGGGAACGCCCCGACCAATTCGCGTTTTGTCATTCACCGACGGTGGGACGTGGCTATTCTGTTGGTAATCGGGCAGGTCGAATGTATCGCTGATACCGCCCCCGGTGGCACTGGTTTTACTTTCGTGCCAGACAACCTCCGTCGAAATTACGTTTCCCGAGACTGTCAATTTAGTACCACCGCAAGCCAGTACATAGGGACTCGAAGCGGGAAAATCAACATGGGCTTTTCCATCTCCTACGCTATCGTCAGAACCCGTATCGCCCGCAGCGGCACAAACCGTAACACCCAAAGCGGCTGCCGCCTGGAATGCCTCGTTGAAGGATGTAAGGGCTTGCGGTGTCCAGTTCGTTTCGGCAGCGCCCCAGCTGATAGAAATTACGGATGGTTTATTTTTTGTATCGTGAATGGCCGTAGTAATGGCATCCAGAAAACCCTGATCTGTATTCGGAGCAAAGTATACAACAATACGGGCACCGGGAGCAACGCCACCCGCCACCTCAATGTCAAGCATCACTTCGCCATCGGCCCCGTCGGCGGTACCAGGAGTGTTATGGCCACCATCCACAGAAACCGCCACAACAGAGGGTGCCTTTAGCCCCAGGCTGGTGAAATAAGCCGTTATATCGGCTTTGCGAAAGCCCCCTCCTAACTCAATAATGCCAATACACTGCCCTTTGCCCGTTACGCCGGTTGGGTAATTATAAAGCCGGGCCAGTTGAGGGGGCGTAAATGAAACACTGGTCGCCAGAGGAGCAACTTTCGTCTTACTATCAGGCTGATACACCTGAAAGTGAGGCTGAGCCTGCGGACGATCATCCAGCCCAAATACGCCTTCTATGCTGCCGACTAACTCAACCGGCACATGGATAGCACCGGCACGACCCCGAAATTCAGTTCCGTCGGCCATGCGGTAATTGGCCAGCGAAACACCAAATGCCCGTTCCAGTTGTGCAACGGTGCCGCGCAACAACACACTACGACGGGCAGCGCTTTGCTCCACCAGACTCAGGTCATAAGCCGTGGCAAAGGCTTCAACCTGTTTCAGAACGGCAGGTTCCGCACCATACTGGCTGGCATAGGCACTACGGCTGATGACTTTATTCACAACCGACCTTGTGCTAACCATAGGCGTCAGCGATTTCTTCCGGTTAACGCGAACGGTAACGGTCAATACCTGATTCGGGGCGAGGGTGTCCAGTGGCGTGGCATCCGGGGCCGTTTTTTCGCTACCCGGTAGCGGAACGAGTTGATCAAAAGCGCTCATAGTAGGTTGAATTAGCGGAAAAAGTAAGTCATTGAACCAGTACTTTAGTAACGATTCGTACCTTCATTTGTCAGATTAATTTTTCATTAATCTGCCGATTCAACCTGCACAGCCTATACCCTCTTACAGAATCAATACAAGTGTTCCTCCTATAATCAGGATGGCTCCGAGAGCGACTTTCCACGTAAGCACTTCGCCCAGAAAAAGAACGGAAAACAGAATGGCAATAGCCACGCTGAGTTTATCGACCGGGGCCACCTGCGATACCTTGCCAAGTTGCAGAGCTTTGAAGTAAAAAATCCATGACAAACCTGTAGCCACTCCCGATAAAATCAGGAAAATCCAGTTCTGCCTTGTCAGCGTTGGGAGCGATTCGATGCCACCCCGCGCGAATACGATGCCCCAGGCAACAAACAGAATAACAACCGTGCGAATGGCCGTTGCCAGATCGGTATTGACGCCTTTAATACCAATTTTTGCCAGTATGGCTGTCAGGGCCGCAAACAATGCAGACAGTAAGGCATAAATCCACCACATAATCGTTTCGTCAAAATTGCTTCAGAATCCGGGAATAGCTTTGCAAGCTAAAACCAAACACCCTGAATCAGGAGGTTGGTTGGGATAAATCATTACTCACTCCCCAATAAAAGCCTTTAAACGATCAAAAAAGGGCACTCGGCATACTCCATTTTTGAAAAGGCTTAGTAGCAGGCACCTTTGCTATAGTCAATACAACCGTCAACTTTAACTGATTGCTCAATGCGGCATTATTTTACCGGATTTCTTTTTTTACTGTCAACAGGTTTTGCCCTGGCGCAAACACCAGGGACCCCACCCGCCACAACTTCTTCGACTGGACTTACGGAGGATTCTCAGACAAAAGGGAACGCCAAAATTATAGGTTACGTAGTCGATTCGACCCTGACCAGGGCAGTTGAATTTGCCAATATCGCCTTATACAACAGCTTGACCAATAAGCTACTTGATGGAACGGTTGCCGATGAGAAAGGTAAGTTCAGCCTGCCCCGCATTGCGCCCGGTCAATATAGGCTCCTTATCTCGTTTCTGGGATTTACCTCAAAAACTATTGAGAATGTAGTCATTGTAAAAGGGCAGACAAAGGACATGGGCGCTATTCGGCTCAGCGCCAGTACCCGAACATTAGGCGAAGTGACCGTGACGGGTCAGAAAGCCCTGCTCGAAGAAAAAGTAGACCGGCTGGTGTACAATGCCGACCTCGACCTGGCGGCCAAAGGGGGCGACGCGACTGATATTCTTAAAAAAGTGCCGATGCTGTCTGTCGATCTGGCGGGCAACGTGTCCCTTCAGGGAAACAATAATGTACGGGTGCTGATCAATAATAAGCCGTCGTCTATTCTGGCGGGTAATCTGGCCGACGCCCTCAAGCAAATCCCCGCCGATCTGATCAAAACGGTCGAAGTTATTACCTCGCCATCAGCCAAATACGATGCCGAAGGCACAGGAGGTATCATTAACATCATTACCAAGAAAAACACTTTGCAGGGACTGCACCTCGATGTGGACGGTGGCGTTGGCAACCGAACGTCCACGCTGGGGCTGAATGGCAGCTTCCGGCAGGGTAAGCTGGGCGTAAATCTCAATGGCAACGGCCGGGCCATTTATAATAAAGCCTCAACAGAGCTTGACCAGAGTACATTTATTAATGGAACAACCGTTCGCACCAGTCAACAGGCCGATGCCTTTGATCATGGCATGTTTGGGCAGTATGCATTGGGCTTTGATTACGATCTGGCTAAAAACCAGTCGCTCACGGCGGGGGCTCGGTTTGGCATTCGGAATTTCAACCGTGACCAGCACCAGACAACGACGTTGTTTACGGACGAAATAACCGGTTCGCCCTCAAAACGGGATGTGTTCAGTAAAGACCTGTCAAATTCCATTGACCTGACTGTCGATTATCTGCACACCTACAAACCCCAGCAGGAATGGAGTATTTCGACTCAATACAGCCAGAACAACCTGACTAATAATTTCGACGCTAATTTGCTCGACCTGGCAGGTAGCCTGACCAGCCGCCAGCGAAACCTCAACTTTAATACGAACAAAGAATTTACCTTTCAAACCGATTACCAGATGCCCTTGACCAAAGCATCGTCGCTGGAGTTTGGCGGAAAGGCCATTGCAAGACAGGTGAGCAGCCAATATCAATACCAGTTGGCTGGCGTTACGCCCGATTTCGTGACCGATGACAAACGCCCGGCGGGGTCGCTCAATTACGACCAGACCATCGGCGCGGCTTATTTATCGTACACGCTCACAACCCTGAACAAAATTACTATCAAGGCGGGGGCGCGGTATGAGTACACCGATATTCGGGCAACAGTGGGCGACAATAAGGCCATTGCTATTCCCTCCTATGGCAAGCTGGTTCCGAGTGTGAATCTCTCGAAAAAAATAAGCGAAAAATCAACTCTCAAGCTGGCCTATAATCGACGTATACAACGCCCCGGCATTCAACAGCTTAACCCCAATTTCAACACGGCCAACCCGCAAAATATCACCGTTGGCAATCCGTTGCTCAAACCCGAAACGACAGACAAAGTCGAGCTGGGCTACAGCACATACATCAAAAAAACATACCTCAACTTCACGTTGTACACCCGACTGAACACCGACGATATTCAGCAAATGAGTCAGCGATCCGATACGCTGGCGGGTGCGGTGATCACCTCGTTTCAGAACATCGGCAAGGAATATAACTACGGGAGTAATCTCTTTGCCACGATCAATATTACCCCCAAATGGAGTGTTAACGGCAATATTGACTTCATGTACCGGTACATAAGCGGGTATGCGCCCGACTTATCGGGTCAGTCGGTACTTGTTACGAACACAGGCCTCAGCATCGGCGGGCGTCTTGACACACAGGCACAGTTGGGTCATGGCTGGGCTATTCAGGGCAATTTCGGGACGCGTGGCCGACGCATTCAGTTGCAGGGCTACAGCAGTGGTTTTATTCAATATTCGCTGGGGCTTCGCAAAGAGTTTGTCAACAAACGAGGCAGCGTCGGATTGGCCGCCGAAAATTTCCTGACGAACGGTATGGTCTTTAACACCGTGCTGAATTCGGTGGCGTTTAACCAGATGTACCGGCAAAACATTTATAATTCAAGTGTCCGGCTCACGTTCAGCTATAAAATTGGCAAACTAAGCGTAGCACCACCCAAGAAAAGCCGGTCGGTTCGCAATGATGATGTAATCGAGTAAGAGCAGTGGTAAGGCCTCAATACAGGTTTATTCTATAGGCTATGTGACCAATAGAATGTCCGTTTGGTCTAAACCAATGTAATTACCAACCTATGATAAAAGCCCGACAAGCATTCTGCAAGTCGGGCTTTTTGGTTTACTCTGTTTTCGTTTCGTCTTCTAACCGTTGCTTAATTCGTTTAAGCATCTCTCTACTAGCGCCATCCCCGGCCCGAATCCCGACAATAGCCAGGTCTATGGTGTTTTTCAAATCGAATGTCGAGTCCCAGGCTGAAATCTGGAAGTAGCCTTTTGGCGGCAATTTTCGCCCCTTAAAAAAGGCAATCAATTTTTCATCGTCACTGTTCATCAGGCAAAAATACGACCCAGGCGACCTTCCCTCCGCCCGAAAAATGTTTATTTGATTAAGTGGTATCCGTAGTTATCAGTAGTAAAGGGTTGATTTAGCAGTTATTCACTATGTTAGCACTCTCGAAACATAACTACACGCTTCACTGCTGACATGAAATTTCTTTATCCTGCTTTCCTTCTCTTTACTTCGGCTGCACTGGCCCAGCAAACGGCTCCGGGTCGTGTAGCAACGCACATCGCAACCTACCAACCGCCTGTTTTTAGCGATGCCAACCGCCTGAAAACACTGGAAGCTGCCTTTCCAATCGTCGAAAAACTGTACAAAGACTTTTCCGAAAAACGGCATATCCCCGGCCTGACCTTCGGTATTGTAGTTGATGGACAACTGGTTTATTCGGGTGGAACGGGCTATACCGATGTGGCGAAAAAGACAGCGGCTACCCCAAAGTCGCTGTTTCGCATTGCGTCGATGACCAAAAGCTTAACAGCGATGGCCATTCTCAAACTGCGGGACGAAGGCAAACTGCGGCTCGATGACCCCGCCGAAAGCTACATTCCAGAACTTAAATCGCATAAATACCTTACCGCCGATGCACCCCGTATTACGGTCCGTAACCTGATGGCCCACTCGGCAGGCTTCCCGGAAGACAACCCCTGGGGCGACCGCCAACTAGCCGACTCCGACGCAGATTTGCTCAAACTTATCAACAGCGGTATCTCGAATGCCAACGTACCAAGTTTTGCCTACGAATACAGCAATCTGGGCTTTGCCATGCTTGGCCACATCATCACCGTTGTTACGGGCAAACCTTACCAGCAATACATTACCGACACTATTTTGAAGCCGCTGGGCATGAACGATACGCAATGGGAATACAGCCGCGTTCCGGCCGACAAACTGGCACTGGGGTATCGCTGGCATGACGACGGGTCAGGAACAGCCAAATGGCTCGATGAGCCGCTCCTGCACGACGGTTCTTATGGAGCAATGGGTGGGTTGATCACATCTATCGAGGATTTTAGTAAGTATGTGGCCTTGCATCAGGCCGCCTGGCCAGCTCGAAATGACGCTGACAATGGGCCTGTTAAGCGGAGTTCGGTACGCGAAATGCAGCAACCCTGGACGTTTTCGGGGTTGTCGGTACAAGCCAGAAACGCGGCAGGGCAACTATGTCCCGTTACGAGCGGCTATGGCTACGGACTAAGCTGGAATAGAAACTGTGTCGGACAGGTTTGGGTTGGCCACAGCGGTGGACTGCCCGGCTTTGGCAGTCAATGGCGCATTTTGCCCGATTACGGTATTGGTATTATTTCGTACGGCAACTTAACTTATGCCGGGATGGGCTCAGTGAACTCGGCGGTGATGGACACGCTGATGGCCATCGGCCACTTACAGCCCCGCCAACTGCCCGTTTCCAACATTCTGGCCCAACGAAAAGCCGAAATCGTCAAGTTGATCCCCGACTGGACAAACGCTGAGCAAAGCGGCATTTTTGCGGAGAATTTCTTTCCCGACAAATCGGTAGCTATCCGCAAAAAAACCGTGCAGGACTTATACGCCAAAGTGGGTGACATAAAGCGCGTTGGCGAGTTAATCCCCGAAAATCAGCTACGCGGCCACTTTTTGCTCGAAGGTGACAAAGGAGCTATTGATGTATTTTTCACGCTAACTCCCGAAAACCCCGCACTGATCCAGCAGTTAGATTTTCGGGAGGTAAGTAAATAAGGACACGACCTCACCGGCCAACTACTAATTTTATGGCAGAATTTTTACTACCTACCGCCACCGAACAAGACATTTCAGCCCTGGACCATCTGGTGAATAGTGCCTACAGGGGCGACAGTTCCCGTAAGGGTTGGACGACCGAAGCCGATCTACTCGACGGCATTCGCACCAGTGAAGAATCATTGCGAACGATGATACAAAACCCAAACGCTTCGATCCTGAAGTACGAGGAAGCGGGCCAGTTACTGGGTTGCGTGTATCTGGAAATGAAAGGTAATGACCTCTATCTGGGCATGTTGACCGTTTCGCCCGAAGCACAGGCCAAGGGCATTGGCAAGCAATTGCTGTTGGCTGCCGAACACATTGCCCAAAGCCGAAAATGCCATGCCATTACGATGACGGTCATCACGGTTCGGCATGAATTAATTGCCTGGTATGAACGGCGCGGCTACAAAAAAACCGGCAAAATAGAACCCTTCCCCAATGATCCACGCTTCGGTATCCAGAAGCGGCTACTTGAGTTTATGGTTCTGAAAAAGGAAATTATTTAGGCCTGAATAGTACATCTAGCCTGTTTTTTATTGATTTATCAAGAGCAAATCGCGTCGTTTTCGCTAAAATAACCACTTGTTTAAGTGCCGAATCCAAACCCTTTTTGCGTTTGCCGATTTAACTCTATAATTTCACCACAGTAAAACGAAACACGATACGTCAAGCCTTATGTCAGCTTCCAAACGAGTCCTGATTGCCGAAGATAGCTCCGTTATCCAGAATCTGGCCCGCAAAATTCTTGAGTTTCAGAACTACGACATCACTGCCGTTAAAAACGGAGAGCAGGTGTTACAAATTCTCGAAAAAGAAGATTTTAGTATCCTTCTATTAGACATCAACATGCCCTTGATGGACGGTATGGAGTGCGTTAGGCGAGTGAGAGCCCTACCCGAAAAAGAAAAAGCCAGTGTTCCTATCGTAGCCATTACCGGCAACGCCAAAAACTACACCGAAGAAGAATTCAAAACCGCCGGCTTCAACGATGTGCTGGTGAAACCCCTTAACTTCGACCGCCTGGTAGAAGTCGTTAATCAACTGACGGATAAATAAAGTATGTAGGAGCGAGGAGTGAGAAGATAGGAGTTGCTGACGCATTTATGCTGCCGATGACTCCTCACTCCTCGCTCCTCACTCCTCACTCTCATGTTCATCACACTACTAGGTACGGGCACATCGTCGGGGGTGCCGCTTATTGGCTGCAGCTGTGAGGTATGCCGTTCAGTCGACTTTCGGGACAAACGACTCCGCACCTCCGTTCATATCGCCGTAAATGGCCGTAGTTTTGTCATTGACACTGGGCCCGATTTTCGCCAGCAGGTCCTTCGCCTGAACCTGCAACAGCTTGATGCTGTACTGTTTACACACGAGCACAAAGACCACACCGCAGGTTTAGACGAGATCAGAGCCTATAATTTCCGGTCGGGACAGGATATACCCGTTTATGGTCGACCAACGGTTCTGGCGCAGTTACAGCGCGAATTCGCTTACGTCTTTGCCGAAAATAAATATCCCGGCACGCCCCACGTTGAGCTTCATAACATCATTAATGAGCCTTTTGAGGTATTGGGTGTTCCGGTCATCCCAATTGAGGTAATGCACCATAAACTACCCGTTTATGGCTATCGGGTTGGGGACTTCACCTACCTCACCGACCTCAATTACATTTCGGACGAAGAACTGGAAAAGGTGTATGGAACAAAAGTCCTCGTCCTCGATGCGCTCCAGTTGAAGCCTCACATCTCGCATTTTACCCTCGATCAGGCCGTTGCCCTCGCCAAACGCGTTGGTGCCGACCGAACGTATTTCGTGCATATCAGTCATAAACTAGGCATGCATCGAGAAGTCGAAAAAGAACTCCCGCATGGTATTCGCCTTGGGTATGACGGCCTGCAGATCAAATTATAGTCATGGCTAAGCTCTGGCTTGGCCCTTGTCATTTCTACGACTAAGCCAGAGTTTGGCCCTGACAGCATCAAACCAATTCCCTTCACGCATCGTTAGCCTTTAAGAATTACCTCCCTACGATGCAGACCCTAATTAAACCCTCCCGCTCCTTTACCGACCCACTTTTAGATCGTTATCGCCAGCAGGGCGATCCGGTGGCCGATGCGGTTATTGCTACTATTGTGGAAACAGAAACGGCAACCGGTTTACGAAATCTGATGCGCTGGCTGGGCGATACCAACGATTTTTCGACCACGAACCAACATCCGGCCGTACAGGACTTTTTTGAAAAATACGCGGCTCTACCCACTTGGGCAGAGCCTGTCCGGATGAAGCGGGGCATGGTTTTTTTCAAGAAACATGCGCAGCAGATCGGCCTCACACTCGGCTTCTTTTCTTTGCCTTACTCCTACCTCGGTGCGCATGGAGCGCAGGTTCTGTGGCTAACCGAACGCATAAAAAACGACACCGCCCGCCGATTGCAGGAAACCGGCGAATGGGTATTTGCCGTCAATAATGCGAAAGAGTGGCGTTTTGATTCACTTCAACCAACCAAAAACGAAGGAAACGCCCTGACACGAACGGTAAAAATTCGCCTGATCCACGCCGGAGCCCGTTGGTTTTCTTTACATTCCGGTCGATGGAATATGGCTTGGGGATACCCTGTCAATCAGGAAGATATGGCCGGCACCAGTCTGTCATTCTCCTACGTTGTTCTTCAGGGATTACGAAAAGCGAAAGTAACCATGACGGAGCAGGAAGAGGAAGATTATCTGCATCACATTAACGTAGTTGGTTATCTGAATGGTGTTGCCGAAGAACTCATCCCCATAAATCTGCGTGAAGCCTATAACCTCGGCACGGCCATTGCCAGACGGCAGTTCGCTCCATCCGAAGCGGGAGTGGGTTTAACTCGTTCTCTATTAAATGCTATAGCCGCCGTTGCTTCATCCAGCCAGCTTTCACCCAACAACCCTGGGCAAACAGCCGGTTCTTCGAAATCCAAAGTAATTGGCCCCGAAACCATTCGGAACCTCGCAGCCGGTGAAATGCGTTTCTTCATGGGCGATCAATATGCCGACTGGCTCGGCATTCCCAACGTCCCTATCGAAAAACGGGTGGCAGGTCTGCTGAATCGCCTGCCTATTTTTCAACAGCAGTTATTAACTCTGTAAGCAGGATTCCCTTAGTAGAGGATATAAATTACACATTAGTCAGGGTTGGGTGGGTAGTTGGTTGGGGCAAACGCCATATCTTAAAGATATGGCGTTTGCCCCAACCAACTACCCACCCAACCACCCAACCCTGACGCAAGCCAACTTATAACTACGAACTTGTATCAATTAGAACCCATTGCTGCGCTGGCCACTGCACCCGGTATTGGCGCTATCGCCGTTGTGCGTGTGTCGGGCGAAGGTGCCATTGAGGTAACGAATCGCCTGTTTCGGGGAAAAGACCTGACACATCAAGCCAGTCATACCGCCCATTTCGGCACCCTCCGCAACGACGACGGGAGCATTATCGACGAAGTGTTGGTAACCGTTTTTCAGTCGCCAAAGTCCTTTACGAAAGAAGACGTTACAGAAATTTCGTGTCATGGTTCGGAGTTCATCATCCAGCAAATTTTGCGTCGGCTCATGCAGGAAGGCGTTCGATTGGCCCAGCCGGGTGAGTTTACACAACGGGCGTTCCTGAACGGTCAGTTCGATCTGGTTCAGGCCGAGGCCGTTGCCGATCTGATTGCTTCCGACTCCGACGCCAGCCACCGGGCGGCTCTGAATCAATTACGCGGAGGATTTTCCAGACAACTCAAGGCCCTTCGGCAGCAACTCATTGATTTTGTAGCCCTTGTAGAATTGGAACTTGATTTCGGCGAGGAAGACGTTGAATTTGCCCACCGCGATAAACTTCGGCAGCTCATGCTCGACATTCGGCGCGTGCTCCACCCGTTGATCGACTCATTTTCCACTGGCAACGCCATAAAAAATGGGGTGCCAACGGTAATTGTGGGAAAGCCCAACGCGGGCAAATCGACGCTGCTCAACGCGTTGCTGAATGAAGAAAAAGCCATCGTTTCTGATATTCCCGGCACCACCCGCGATGTTATTGAAGATGAACTTTTCATTGACGGTATTCGCTTTCGGCTCATCGACACCGCCGGACTGCGCCAGGCCACCGACCAAATTGAGGCCATTGGTATCGAACGCACTCAGCAGAAAATGCGCGATGCCGCCCTGGTGGTGTATCTGTTCGATGCTAAAAACGTCGAATCCGGCGAATTGCAAACGGCGGTCGATGAGGTTCGGGCATCCGGTAAACCCTATCTGCTCGTCGGCAATAAACTTGATGCAATCACCGATGCCACCCGCGAGTTATTGGAAACGATGTTGGGCGAACCGGTTGTCTGGATCTCGGCAGCTAAACAAACGCATTTGGAAGAACTCAAATCGGCCTTATCGGCCCGTGTCCGCACCGATGCCGCCGTACAAACAGGCAGCGCGGTAGTTACCAACGCCCGCCATTACAATCACCTCACCGGAACCGACAATGCGCTGGCCCGTGCTGTTACCGGACTGGACTCCGGCGTCACCCCCGACTGGCTGGCGATGGATTTACGCGTGGCATTACAACATCTGGGCGAGTTGACGGGAGAGATAACAACAGATGATTTGCTGGAGTCGATTTTCAGTAAGTTCTGTATCGGAAAGTAACCGCACTTAATACCTTATGCCACAGATTACATGTGACAGCTTTCAAACCTGTCAGGTGAATAAATCCCCGCGCTGTCTGGCGTTTACGCCCCCGGTATGTTTTTTTCAACTCATTAATGACTGATAAAGGGTTAGATACTGTCTGGCGCTTTCTTCCCAGCTAAAGCGCGAGGTATTTTGGACAATAGCTTCGGCCCTTGAGGTGCTTTTGTAGATTTTCATTCCCTCTTCAAACACGCCCTGCACTACCTCAGCCTCATAACTCGGAAAGTAGAAAGCCGCATCGCCCCCCACCTCGGGCAACGACGTAGCCATTGACAAAAAAACCGGCTTACCGAACTGCATGGCTTCAAGGACAGGCAACCCAAAGCCTTCTGCCAGCGAGGGATGCAGGAACGCTTTGCAATGCTTTAAATACCAGGCTTTGTCTGCTTCAGAGACGGCCCCCAACAGATGCAGTCGCTGGTCAACGCCCATGCGCTGGGCAATCTGCCGCATCTGGTCGACGTAAACCGGATCGTCATGATGCCCTACCAGTAGCAGTTCCAGGTCAGGTTGCGATTGAAGTAAAGGCAGCAGGACGTGAAAATTTTTTTTTCGATTCTGATAGCCAATACCGAGCAAAAACTCGCGGTCAGGTTTGTAGGAAACAGGTTGCTTTTCTACCTGAGCGGGCACTTTATTAAGACCATTGTAAATGACGTGTACTGGTGTATTACCGACGTCGCAATGAGTTAACACGTCGCTTTTTGTAAAGTTGGAAATACAGACAATGGCATCACTCCGATCAATTAGGGATTGAGTGTGGGCCAGACTTTTTTGCTGTAAAGCCTCCGATTTTCCTTCGTGCAGGACGTTCAAATCATGAATGGTCAACACGACCTTAATGTTGGGATAGCGCTTTTTGCTGGGCAAAATCCGCCCGGACTGAAATGGCGCATGCCATACCCGGCAGTCCTTCAAAAACGGCCGAAACAGCTTGTGCCATCGTTCTTCAGGCAAGTGATGTGGCTCAGCATCGAGTTTCAGGGTTCGCCGTGGGGGCAAATATAGTTGCATGAGCGGCTGTTTTTCTGCCCTGAGTAACGGATTGATATGGTTGCCAAGTTGCTGACAATACTGGTATAACCCAGAATGTGAATACTTCATCAGGTGACAATCCAATATGATTCGAGACATAGATTAGAATTATACGTTTGCTGAAGGCATACCCTCATTTTTTAACAGTTTATACAACATTATCGGGCATAAGACGGTATTTATTACAGGACATATTACTCCGGCAACTTCCAACCCTTCCATCAGCTTAAGGCTCTGCATTAATAAACGAAGTGTCGAGCGCCTGAATCGTACAGGCATGCGATTATTTTTCGCCACGACACTTCCTGTTCAGCTAATCAACGTAGAAAAGCAATTTCTTTATGCATCAAATCATTTTTGACTGCGAGCGAATGAAATACGTCAACACGGGTTTGTACTATTTTTGTCTCAATCTGGGTAGGGCCCTTCAACAGAATACAAGTCGGGAAGCGCTATCGGTATACATGCCGAGCCACATGCCATCCACGTTTGGCCCCTCAGTTCCTGTCTTGCCACAGCACTCATTGCAGAAATTCTTTATGCCATCAGTTAGCCAGTATCAATTGTGGCACTGTAC
This sequence comes from Spirosoma pollinicola, assembly GCF_002831565.1. Taxonomy (NCBI): domain Bacteria; kingdom Pseudomonadati; phylum Bacteroidota; class Cytophagia; order Cytophagales; family Cytophagaceae; genus Spirosoma; species Spirosoma pollinicola. The sequence goes on from NZ_CP025096.1 coordinate 273,437, forward strand.
GTATCAGAGTTCAAACTACCTGCCCCATCGGAACAAGAAGATAAAGGTACTGCTGACGATTCACGACCTTAATTTCCTGTACGAAGATAAGCCCGACCGGAAAAAAATCCGGTACCTCCGGCATTTACAGAAGAACATCGACCGTAGTGATGCCATTGTCTGTATATCTGAATTTACCCGCAAGGATGTGTTGACCCACTGCGACGTCGGCAACCGGGCCGTGCACGTGATTTATAACGGCACCAACGGTTTACCTAAACCTGTGCTGGAAGAAAAATCATACCAACCCGCCGTTCCCTTCCTGTTCAACATAGGTGCCATTACCCGCCCAAAAAATCAACATCGGATTTTACCACTTTTACAGAGCAATCCCAGCATGGAACTGGTACTGGCCGGTCGACACCAGGACAAAGCATACGCGGATTATATCCGGCAGCAGGCATCAGAATTGAACGTAGCCAGCCGAATGCACCTGGTTAATGAAGTGACTGAAGGCGAAAAGTCGTGGTACTATCATAACTGTCAGGCTCTGGTTATGCCGTCGCTGGCCGAAGGGTTTGGCTTGCCCATCACCGAAGCTATGTCGGTTGGGAAGCCCGTATTTTTGTCGAAACACACGGCCATGACAGAGATCGGCAAAGACCTCGCCTTTTATTTTCAGGATTTCGACAACATGCACGACGATTTCCAGTCCGGGATGCAGCATTACCAAAAGTCCGGTAGCTATATCCGGGAAGCAATGAAAGCCCACAGCGCTACGTTCAGTTGGGATAGTGCTGCCCGGGAATATCTGAACATTTACCGATCTTTGCTCAAGTAAACCACCCACATTAACCCAGTTAAATCATCTGATCCGAAGGCGGATTGATGACATTAATACACCTTACGACCAACGAATGAAGGTATATAGACGGCTCATGGCGTATGCCAGGCCTTATGGAAAATTCATCTTCCCTTTCTTTTTCTTTACGATCATCAGTGTGTTTTTCAACATTTTTCAGTTTGCGTTGATTATTCCACTGCTCAACTTTCTGTTTGATCCAATCAACACTGCCGACGCGGCCAGGTATGCGTCGATGCCGGAATTTCAGCTAACAGGGACTTACTTCAAGACTATTTTTTACCATTTCATTTATCAGTTCAAAACAACAAATCCGATCTATGCGCTTTATTTCCTGGCGGGAATGATCGTGGTGGCCGTGATCATGACCAATTTATTCCGGTTTCTGGCACAGCGGTGCTTATTGGGAGCCAGAACACTGCTGGTCAAACGATTACGAGAGGCTTTGTTTGCCAAAATCAACCATCTGCACCTGGGTTACTTCACCAAGGAACACAAGGGGGATCTGCTTTCCCGGCTCAACGGCGACGTGTACGCTATTGAAAGCGTGGCGGCCAGTTCGATCGAGGTTGTCTTTAAAGAGCCCTACATGCTGATCGGTTATTTTGTGGCGCTCTTCCTGATATCGGCCAAACTGATGCTCTTCACGCTCGTCATCATCCCTATTTCGGCCGTAGGCATTGCGGCTGTCACCAAGCGGCTTAAGAAGGAAGCCAAGGATGTACAGTCGTCAATGGGGCGGATGCTTACACTCATGGACGAAACGCTGATGGGTATGCGGATCATTCGCTCGTTTAATGCGACTCCGTTTGTGTTGCAGCGGTTCAGCGTCGAAAACGACTTTTACCGTAAAGCCAGTCTGGAAGGTTTCAAACGACGGGAAATGGCTCCTGCTTTTTCCGAAGCATCAGGCGTCTTCATTGTTGCCTGTATCCTGGTGTACGGAGGTAGTCTGGTGCTCAACAGCGAAAGCAATTTACAGGCCAGTTCATTTATCGCGTTCATTGCTATTTTCTCCCAGGTGATTCGGCCCGCCAAGGCTATGGTAGTGGCCATCACCACTATTCAACAGGGACAGGCCGCTGGCGAGCGCGTTATCGAACTGCTGGACAAACCGGTCGAGATTGAAGACAAACCAAACGCCATACCCTTGGAACGGTTTCAGCGAGATGTTGTCTTCGAGAACGTCAGTTTCCGCTACGGCGACAAACCTGTGCTGAAAAACATTAATTTCCAGATGAAAAAAGGGCGAAAAATAGCGCTGGTTGGCCCTTCGGGCGTTGGCAAATCGACCATTGCCGATCTGATTCCCCGTTTTTACGAACCCACCCACGGCCGCGTCCTCATCGACGGCGTCGACGTGAGCGACTACACGATGGAGTCGTTACGGAAACAGATGAGTTTTGTGACGCAGGAAATCATTCTTTTCAACGACAGCATCTTCAATAACATCGCCCTCGGCCAGCCGGACGCCCGACTGGAAGACGTTATGGCTGCGGCTAAGGTCGCCAACGCCCACGCGTTTATTATGGACACCGAACAGGGGTATAACACGAACATTGGCGATCGGGGTATCCGTTTGAGTGGCGGGCAGCGCCAGCGATTGAGTATTGCCAGGGCGGTGTTCAAAAAACCATCCATTCTCATCCTGGATGAAGCAACCTCTGCACTGGATGTCGATTCCGAGAAATCGGTTCAGGAAGCACTGAACAATTTAATGGAAGGCCGGACGACACTGGTTATCGCACACCGTCTGAGTACCATCAAAGAAGCCGACGAGATTCTGATTATGGAAGGTGGGGAGATTGTGGAGCGCGGTAGCCACTATGATCTGCTCAACCGTACTGGCAGCATCTATAAACGACTAAACAGTATGCACGAGAATCTTCAGTAGATCTATGGCTGCGTCGCTACATAGTCCACGGCTTTGTTAAATTTGGCAAGTACAGTGTCCCAGGTATAGTACCGCTGAACGTAGGCGCGGCCGTTATTGGCCATTTCGGTCGAATCCTGGTTTAGTATCTGATCGACTGCCGTTTCAAACTCTTCGTAGAGCCGATACAGCAGTCCCGCCTGACTCCCGACGATATGGTCGCGTAGAACGGCGCATTCAGCGGTGGCAATAACGGGGATGCCCACGGCAAAACTTTCCAGCGTCACCATCGACAGGCTTTCGTAGGGCGACGGCATGATCAGCGCTTTCGCGTGCTGCAACAGACTCGCTTTTACAGGTTCGTCCACAAATCCAACCGGCAGCACATCAGGGTGCTCCGGAATTGGCATCATCGCCTGTCCGACCAGTACCAGTTTTAACGGCGATGGATGTTCGGCTTTATATCGTGTGAAAAATTCGAACATCTTGTCGCAGCCCTTGGCCGGATCAATTCGGCCAATATATAACAGATAATCGGCATCGGTACCCAGTAGTTCACTTACCGTTTGTTCGGCTAACCTGGTGGCCGGTTCGATGCCTACGCCGACGACGTCATTTGGAATGGAATCATTTCTGAACAGCTTGTGCACAAAGCTCTGTTCGGCCGGAGTAAGAAATAAAATGGTCCGGGGCTTCTGGAACAGCTTGCGGAACAAGGGCAGATAGATCGGAGTTTCGTCGTGCGCCGTGGGAATAAAGATCGACTTGTGGGGCGCTATGGCCAAACCGGCAATGGTAGGGTAATACAGGTACGTAATGAAGATCAGCGCGTCGTATTGTTGATGGTTTCGTTTCAGGTAGGTAATCAGGTCGGGCGTATAAGGCCCCTGGTAGGTTGCCCACAAGCGGCTATACCGCCTGATGTGCTTACCCACCAATGCCCGCGCCCACATCTTGAGTCGGTTGAGTCCCTGGCTCTGCTCGGGCCGGGACCATTTATTAAGTTTATGCTCAGCGCGGGACGTTTGTTTGAGCAATCGTTCGTGCTTCGTGGCAAACCGATGAACCCTTACTCCGTTGATGGTTACGGTTTCGGCCGGATACCAGTTGGCCCAGGTAACGTATTCCAGAGCGCAGCTGGTCAGCACGTCCACTTCGTAGGTATTTGCCAGCCGCTCGGCCATCAGTCGACAGTAGTATTCGGCCCCTCCATTGACGTCAACACCGTACCGCTGCACAACAAACGCTATTTTCTTCATGTAACAAAATAAAGGGATACTGCCCGATTTTTGGCGGATTCCCGGCTTATTTCACCGGGATACCTCAACTGCGTGTATGATAAACCTGGTTTATTTTTTGAAATATAGCTACGGATGTGCGTTAGCAGCTAGTAGAATCGTACCATATCACCTATCCACCTGCCTTGTTTAAACGTGTTAGTTTAACGATCCTGTTCAACCTGGACAACCGGTTGAACCGTAAAAAGAAAAAGGGCCCAACAATATAGGTAGGCCCTGGAAGGCGAGTATTACTGTAAGGTCTGGTATGCTCCTGCGCACCCAACCGACCGCTTGCTAACTCGGCTTTTGCTCTGTTGTAACGGTCTTGGTCGTTTTCTCTTCCCCATCCGGGGTATCATTCGTTTGGGTTACCGTCGTTTTGGTTTCTTCGGTATGTGAATCCTGATCGATCTCCTTGGTTTGTTCTGTATCTGGCATACTTAGTTCGTTTAAGTTGAGCCTATAGAACCCTAAGAGAGACTGTTTGTTCTGGAGAATACTGCCCAGCTCCATTGCGCCCACGGATGTAAAGACAGTGGATGAGTCGCTGTAGATGGTAAGCTTAGCCCCTTCTCCCCATCTAATCACGGTTCGAACACCGGTAAATTTTCAGAGCATGACAACTTCTTTGCGTCGCCAAATTTGGGTAGCATAGATACCTTTAAGCGATCACTGAACGACCAGCTGGCTGTTTACGGTAATGCAAACGCTACGTACCGATCCCCCGACTTCGTTTTGAGTTTACCGCCCCCGCAGGCAATCACCACGTATTGCTTGCCATCAACGGCGTAGGTACTCGGCGAAGCATACCCGGCAGCAGGCAGTTTGGCCCGCCAGAGTTCACGGCCCGTTTTTCGGTCGAAAGCCCGAATCAGTTCGTCACGAGAGGAGGCAATGAAGAGCAACCCGCCCGCCGTGACAGCCGGGGCACCATAGTTGTCGGTGCCCGTTGGGGGTATGCCCTTCGCCACTAGTTCAGGGTACTCGCCCAGCGGGACTTGCCAACGGTGTTCGCCCGTATTCATATCAATTGCCGTCAGCGTGCCCCAGGGCGGGCGGCTCACGGGGTACCCGGCCCGGTCGTACCAGCGGGTAAACCCGGTATGGTGATAGGGGGCGGTGTTAAGCCCCCCCTTACTGGCGACAGACGTTGTTTTGCCGAACAAAAAATCCACGATGGCCTTCCGCTCGGCTTCCTTCAGGTTGGTGAAGGCAGGCATCATGCCCTGGCCTTTTGCCAGAACCTGGGCCACCGACGTCTCGTTGCGTTTTTGAGAGATGCTGACCAGAGCCGGGTAGCTCCCGTCATGACTGCCTTCGCGATTTTGGCCGTGGCAGTTGGCACAATGGGTTTGGTAGAGTTGGCTACCCGTGCGCTCAACGGTCCTGACTGACAACGAACCGGCGGGGGTCGGAACCAGCGCCATGGTGACCGGAATTTGCTTCGAGGGAACGTACATGATGCCGGCTTCGTCCACCGCTGCTCCACCCCACTGTGCGCCCCCGTCGGTGCCGGGAAAAAACACGGTTCGGTTGGGGCTCAGGGGAAGGGGAAAAAATTGTTTTCCTGATTGCCAGCGCCGGAGCTGAGCCAGTACAGTGTCGCGGTCGGTGACAAAGTCGTTTATATCGCTTTCCGGAAACGATTGCCGGGTAAAGGGCGCAGGTTTGAGGGGAATCGGCTGGGTGGGCCAGGCTTTTTCTCCCGGAACAGTGGAAGCGGGCATGGGTCGTTCCTCAATCGGAAACAGCGGCTTACCCGTAACCCGGTCAAAGGCAAAGAGGAATCCTTGTTTGGATAACACCGAAACGGCATCCACCTTTTTACCATCATGAACAACGGTAAATAAATTAGGGGGAGCCGGAATATCGCGGTCCCAGATGTCGTGGTGGATCGTCTGGAAATGCCAGCGTCGCTTTCCTGTGGCCGCGTCTAGGGCTATAAGGCTGTTGGCAAATAGATTCTGGCCGGGCCGGGTACTGCCGTATAAATCGAATGCCGCAGTCCCCGTGGGGACATAAACGATGCCGCGCTGCCGGTCGATGGCCATGCCCATCCAGTTATTGGCTCCCCCGAAATTGCGGTGACCATCTTTGGGCCAGGTGTTAGCCCCATACTCGCCGGAGTGTGGAATGGTGTGGAAGGTCCAGACGAGCCGCCCCGTGTGCAGGTCATAGGCGCGCACGTCGCCGGGCAGGGCCGGTGCAACTTCCGACACCCGGTGACCCATGATGAGCAGATTTTTATACACTACGCCCGGCGTGTTGCTCACCACGTACTCATCGGCTCCGGGTCGGGCCAGGCCTTCTTTTAAATTGATTTTCCCACCTTTACCAAAACTGGTCACCGGTTTCCCCGTTCGGGCGTCGAGGGCGTAGAGCAGCGAGCCATAGGCGAAGTAAATCCGGGCTTGCCGCCCATCCGTCCAGTAGGTAACACCCCGGCTATTCATGGCGAAGGTATCGTCGGTGAAGGCCGTTTTCCAAAGTTCCCTGCCCGTAGCCGCGTCGAGCGCAAAGGCCTGCGACCCTGCCGAAACCCCGTACAGCACACCGTCGATGATGAGCGGGTTGCACTGAATCTGGGTATTGTTTTTGAGCGTGTCGACTCCACCCGAAGCATATTCCCAGGCGACCTGTAAGCCCGCCACGTTGCCGGCATTTAGCTGCGTGAGGGGCGAGAAATGATTACGATCGGGCCCGCCATTGTATTCGGGCCAGTCGGTGGTGGCGGGTTTTTCGGTCAGGCTGAGCAGACCAACGGTCAGGAGTAAGGCTGGGTAGGTGAACCGTTTCATGAGCAGGTTTAGAGGAAAGTACAAATGAACACAAAATGACCGAAAGTTGTGGTGACACCTCGGCTTGTATTCACACGGTTCATTTTATTGATCGACAAACCTGATCTCCTGACTGCGGGTCTGAACTACCCCGCTGTTACCGTGAGCACCTTACGGCCAGAGTAAGAAACTGTCTACATCTTCTAATCATCATCATCATCATCGGTCAAGCCCGTTTTTCCTGATCGGACAAAAGCACCCCGGCGAGGGGCAGGCATGTTACTAGTTGCGCCACGTACCGTTTGCCAAACAATCTCACTGAAAATCAGGTCGTCAATCTCGTCGGGACGGCTCAGATTGAACATCGACGATCGTTTCGAATTACGATTGATCGCTACATTTTTCTGGTTAATGTCAATGCCCGGTTCGAGAGATTCAAACCCGGCAGGATCAGCTTGCTTGCTGAAACAACGCCACAGGGGTGTCGCAGCAGCATCGTATTGACTCATGGGTTTTAGTCCTAAAATCAATTCGATGGTTCGCAGCAGCCCCGACGTAGAATACATAGTATGATCGACAAAATGACGTTTCACAAAACCACCGGCCACAAACGCAATCGAGCGGTGTGCATCAACATGATCGGGACCATTTTGGGCATCATCTTCCAGTATAAATACGACAGATTCTTTCCAGATTGGACTTTTGGACAGGTGCTCGACAAACCGGCCTACGGCCAGATCATTATCAGCCAGGGCGGCATCGGGTGTAGGCATCCCAATGCGGGCCCCTGATGTATGGTCGTTGCCAAAACGGACCGTACTGAGTTGAGGCACTTTACCAGCCGCTACCAACTCGTCGAAGTCCTTTTCCCAAGCTTCCTCTCGCTTACTATCCAGGTAACCCAAATTATACCCTTTAAAGGTGGGGCAAAACTTACCTTCCAATGTTTTAATATTAGGCTTCTCGTCATCGGCAAACCAGCCATAACTCCGGAAACTGACACCGGCCCGCAAACAGTGATCCCAGATAAAGCCGTCGCGCGGATGGGCAATTTCTTTTTGACCTTCGTAATCATACGTGCCACCCCGACCGCCATAGCTAGTCACCCAGTTTTTTTCGACGTAATCATTGGCATATGCGGCTGATGACCAGTTATGCCCGTCGGCGCTGACTTCGGCATCGACATAAAAATTGTCCAGTAGCACAAATTGTTTCGCCAGTGCATGCTGGTTTGGAGTAACTTTTTGGGGAAATAAACAAAGGGCGGCATCGCCATTGCCTTCTTTCATATCGCCCAATACCTGATCGTACGTTCGGTTTTCCTTAATAATGTAAAACACGTATTTTATCGGTGAGCGTGCATTTCCCCCTACCCGCATCGGGATTGGGTTTCCCGCTTCCCCTTCCGAGCGGAGTTCCTTGCTCTTGGTGTACGGTGTATTGGCATAAACCAGTCGCGAATAGGCCGCTAATACCTCGCTATCAGGCATGTCGATGATCGAAAGGGTGCCTTTGAATAAGCCAGCTATGTACTGAACCGGCCCTGGGTTAGCCTGCGGATTGGGCCCGACTTGCTGGGGTGTTCGCGTTCGAACGGGATTTGGCCCGCGGGGGTTGGCTTGCGAAGAAAACCCTTTCCCATTCGTAACGAACAGTTTGGAACCGATCACTTTTACCGCTGTCGGATACCAGCCGGTGGGAATAAATCCGCTGGATTGGCTGTGACCTTTCCGGGTCACATCAAACACCGCCAGACAATTATTGTCGGCGTTGGCAATGTATAGTGTGTTTTCATTATCACTCAGGGCCAGTCCATTGGGTGTGCTCCCTACCGGAGCATCCGGAAATAGCGACGTCGTCATGGTTTCAATAACTTGCTGTTTAGCCACATCAATTAGCGCAACCGTGTTATCATTGCCGTTGGCCACAAAAAGATGCTGTCCATTTCGAGTCAACAACAGATCGTTCGGGTTTTTATTGGTCTTGATTTTAGCCACTATTTTCGGCGTATTGACATCAACAATCAACACGCTGGCGCCCCCCCACAGCGATACGTAGAGCTGATTTTTATCGGGTGACAATAGGCATGTATAGGCGGCAGCTCCTATAGGTAGCTTATGCAGAATCTGCCGCGTTTTCGTGTCGGCGATATACAGGGAACTATCCTCTTTAGTGACCACATAGAGCCGATTTTTGGCATCATCGACGCACAGACCCGTTGGTGAAATTTTTGTTGGCCAAGGTTTCCCCAGCACAATTGGCTCATCGGGCAGTAACTTCTGGTTTTCCAGTTTATAAACAAGAATCCGATTGTCGTTACCACCCGACGCATACAACCTCGTCTCGTCTTCGCTAAAGGCAAGGCCCAGATAGGATTTACCAACCCTAACTGTATCCAGAATTTTTTCAGTAAGGGCATCCAGCAGCGTAATACTTTGGGTGCTCTGCCCATTGTTGGTAACAGCCAGGTATTTCCGGGATGGAGACACCACCAGATTTAAGGGTAAGTCATCCAGATCGAGGCTTCGTCCAGGGGGTGTGAGGGCCCAGCCATTAGGCAAATTGACCCGCTTTGCCACCAGTTTTTTATATACCTCAACTTCCTCTGTTGCTGGAGTCGAGCTATTTTTTCGATTACATCCCGCCAGAATCGACAGGATAAGAAGCACCCAAACGCTATAGAAACTAGTTGAACGGTTCATCATTTGAGAATTGGACATACGCTTGTTTTAAGTTAATTAAAATCACGTCAAATTCTACTGAATGCGTCGAAGCATCTTCGCGCTTATTCGTCACATACGCCAAACGAGGTCACCTGAAGTAGGTAACCTCGTTTGGTTAGCAGAACTCGACAACACGGGCTGAATAACGAGTGCCGCTAAAACCCGTACCGGGCGCCAAGTTGAAATTGATATGGATTTCCACTTAACCCGGATACACCTGCGTTGGTATTGACGGCATATTTATAATTGTTGGTAGTCGTATCGAACCCAGATCTCGACAGCAGCGTGGTAGCTCCCAGCGCATGGTTAACACCCCATGATTTGTTGATCAGGTTGGCCGTATTAAACAGATCGCCGGAAAGTTCGAGGTATTGTTTTTTGAACGTTTTTACTTTGTAGGTCAGGCGCAAATCAACTGTTCCATAAAAAGGGTTCACCCCGCCATTACGTTCAGCAACCTTCCCAAAGCTATTACGGATGTAATCTTTTGCACTTTTTTCCACGTTTGGATTGTTCAGAATCGAATTGATGCCGTCTCTCAAATATTGTGGCGTTTCTGCGCTGGTCGGGTCATACACAAAAGCCAGATCGTTTGTTTCTACGAAATCGCCGTTGATATTGCCATTCACAATCATCGAGTAGCGCGTGCCACTCAGGCCTGAAAACCGGAACCCCAGGTTAAATCCGTAGAACGTAGGCGTATTCCCATAAACCACAATTTTGGTCCGGAAATGGTTATCCGAGTAATTCATCTGGTTCAGGGTGCGCGGGTCGCCAGCCGTGTATTGTACCAGTGTTGCCGTATTGGCTACGTTTCCGTTGTAAGACGTGTTATCCTTGGTCTGGTTCCAGGTATATGAGAAGGCAATTTCTCCATCTTTGAAATACCGGTAATTGGCATCAACAACAACGGCAGCCTGATTCACTTTACCCAAACTTTCCAGTTGCAGCACGCGGCCTACGTCAGTTGTTTTACGGCCCAATATCCAGTTTTGGGAACCATTCGACGTCAGAATGGAGGAAGCAGGCACGTAAACGGGCCGGTTGGCTTCCTGCGACAAGGTGAAGTACGGCTGATCGACCATATTCTTGTCGATATAGGTGTAGTTGTTCCGGGCGAACGACATATAACCCGCAATACTCATTCTGAAATTACTACTGAAGAAGTGGCTATACGATCCATTGATTTTATAAACGGTGGGTACTTTGGCGTCCTTGCCATTCATATTGATGGTGTACAGTTTAGGTATGTGGGGATTATTGACCAGATCAACACCCGGCGCCGAGGCTGGGTTAGCGCGATAAGCGGGGAAGTTTGGTGTAGGAACCAGATTGCCCGTTACATCAATGCTGGCAATGTGGCTACCGTCAAACAGCATATTATTGATCATGGAATAAGGGTTCAGGGCTGACCCCAAAATACCACCCCCTACTCGAATGATATCTTTCCCGTTCTGGCGAACATCCCAGGTGGCCTGTACACGCGGCTGTACCTGAAGGGTAGCCAGTCTGTTATCCGTTCTTAGCCCCAGCGTGTTGAATACCGTTTGATTGAAATTCGGTTTAGTCAGATAGTCGGTATAGTCCACCCGGATACCCCCTGTAACGTTCAGGCCCGGCGCAACGGTCGTTTGTGCCTGGGCGTAGATGGTAGGAATAAGTACGTTGAATTTAACATTGGGTGTGTTACTCAAATAAACATCCCGGGTGAAGCGATAGGGTGCCAAATTCTCAAACGCGGCCAGTCCGGTATACCAGAAACGGCCGTTGGTTTCACTGCCATAAATGGAATTTTGGTTGCTAAACGTCACACCCGCCCCAAACGTGAAGTTGAATTTATTGGTATTCACGTACACATTGTTAACCAGTTGGATCAGGTTATTATTAAAATAATCCCCCCCGTATCGCTGTCCGCCCAATTGAATGCTCGTGAACAACGACTTGGTTGAATCGATCGGATTGACAGATGCTACGTTGGCCACCGTTGCTCTTGGGATATTATCTTCCGGCAACTGGGGGTTGGCATACATTTTATTATACTCCCAGAAGTGCTGAATTTTTAACTCATTGGTCACCTTCGGATTGATCGTTGTTCGCAACGAAGCCATCAGGCTATTGTTAGAACTTTTACGGGTGCTGTATACTTCATACATGTTGATGGCCGTATTATCTCCGTCCGACTGGTTATCCAGATCATAGATATAATTATTGCGGATCGTAAGCAGGTTTTTGGCATTGATCTGCCAGTCAATACGGGCAAAAAGAGCCTGCGTATTTTTGAAACGGGTAAACTGGCCAAACTGAGGAGCGTTGCCCACACCATATTTGCTCCGGGCGATACTCAGAAACCTGTCTTCGGTAGCTTGAGTGACGTTGTAGCGCAAAGCATCGGCAGTTGATTGAATAGGTGCGATTAATAGCGGTTGCGTACTGGCCTGACGGTCCCAGGCAACAAAAAAGTGCAGTTTGTCTTTAATAATGGGGCCACCCAGTGAAAAGCCGTACTGAGCCGTGTTGAAAGGAAGGTTTCGTTTTTGTTCATTTAGTCCGTAAGGACTTGACAGCCAATTCGTTCTCAGGAAAGTAAATGCACTGCCGGTCAGTTTATTCGTCCCCGACTTCGTTACCGTACTGATAGTACCTCCCCCGGCGTTTCCGTAGGTAACGTCATACTGGTTAGTCACCACCTGAAATTCCCGAACGGCCTCCATCGTAATCGAATAAGCACCGGTAGGCTGTCCACCGGCAATGGTGCTTCGGGCCGCCATACCATCAATGGTAAAATTGGTAGCAGACCCTAACTGCCCACCCAGACTATTCCCGGTGGACAGTGGCGAAAGGTCAGCCAAGGTCGAGAAGTTCCGTCCGTTTACCGGTAGCCGGTTAATATCTTTGGCTGTAATAGCGGTTGACGTACCAATGTTTTCGATCTTGTTGGTTAAGGAGTTTGAGGAAATCACGACCGTTTCCAACTGCTGGGAGTTTTCGACCAATTTGAAGGATACCTGTAGCAGATCTCCCTGGTTGAGCGCAAACCCGGTTTGTGCCTGAGTGGCCATTCCGACAAATTGGACCGTGATGGAATAAGGCGCGCCCAGTGGTAATTCCTTTAAACGAAATTCCCCTTTCTCATTGGACACTGAATTGGCTCTAAAACCGGTCGATTCATTTTTAATCTGAACGGTCGCCATTTCCAGCGGCTTCCCATCCTGATCGGTTATTTTTCCAGAAATGCCCGCCAGGTTGGTCTGGGCTTTTGAGAGATGAACTGTAAATAGGAAAAGTACAAAAATAAGCTTTGTAAAATTGAGCATTGTGTGAGGCTTTTTGTGCCCTCAAAGGTCTCTACAGAAGATTTCCTGGGTGTGACTTATATGTTATCTTACTTTAAATAGAACAAGAGTTATGTTTATAAAAAGTAAACATAACCCTTGTTCCAGTTTCAGTCGTTTCCCTTATGCAACTGATTACCGTATGCTAGGCCAAAGGTTGATAGGCGATCCCTTTTTTAATTTGTCAGCAGACTGATTGAGTTCGTAATTAAAGAGACACGACAAGTAACTGGTTTTTAGTGCGTTATCAGACTGGAATAGTATCACACTTGATAACAAAAACTTCATACTGTATCCTGCGGGATACCCGCTAATTTTACGAGTTAGATCAATCCATACAGGATGCATCCTATTTATGCTTTCGCTGCTTTCTCCCTACCTGCTTGCTACCTGCGTTCACGATTAAGGTTTTTAAGTTTAATCGTGTGGATCGTTAGTTGTTCTGCTATAGTAGCCAAAGCGCAGGCACCTGTTAATACAGAACAATTATCCCGTCAGTATCCCGATTCAGCTTACCGGCTAGTCAAGGTTAGGCTCGATAAAGCTATCAGCCAGAGCGATAAGCTGACCGAGGGCGATTGTCTGCAGCAAATAGGGCTTCTGTTCTATCATCAGGGCAGCTACGCACAGGCTATAAACTATCTGCTGCAGGCACAGAAAATTTTCATCAGCACGAATGATGGCAATCGCCTTGCCCGCAACCGCAATGAACTTGGCACCGTTTATTATTACAATGAGCAGGCCGATGGAGCACTTACTCAGTTTAACGAAGCCTTAGCGTTCTACATCAAAAGCCATGATGCACAGGGCCTGGCCCAAACGTATGCAAACATTGGGCACATCTACGAAAAACGACACGACCCCAAACAGGCTTACCAGTATCAGAAGCTTGCCCTCACAAATTGTCTGGCGGCAAATGACGTAGCTAGCCTGGCTAAAATTTACGAGAATCTGGGCAGTATTTTCGAAGATGAAGCCCGGTACGACTCGGCTTACTCATATTACCAGAAAGCACTAACCCTCAGTCAGCAGACCCGTGATGAAATCGCGCAAATCGAAATTATCAATAATCTGGGCGATGTCTACCGAAAAACAGGCCGCTACCAAAAGGGGCTAAGTCACTCACGTGAAGCCATGCAACGGGCCACTCGACTGGGCGAAAAGTACCAACTAAGTGCGGCCCTCCGCGACATAGCCAAGACGTACAGACTACTGAGCCAGCCCGATAGCGCCTATAATTATCTGGAACGAAGTCGCGATTTAGTCGATGCAATCTATGCGACTGAAAACACCCGGCAGATTGCCTTGTTGCAAACGCTGTATGAGGTGGAGCGGAAAGACAAGGAAATCGTACAGTTGAACGCCCAAAAACGAATCGACTTCATTATTATTCTGGCGACCAGTATTGTATTGGTATTGATTGGCATTCTTGGAGCCGTCATCATTAGTCGGCAGCGGCTGAAAATCCGGAATGAACAGGCCCTTAATCAGCAAAACCAGCAGATCTTTCAGACCCAGAACGCATTGATGCAGGTTGAATTAAAGAACCAGCAACTGGAAGAAGAAAACCTGAAAGGACAACTCGAATTAAAGCATAAGGAACTTACGACCCATACGCTGCAAATTATTCAGAAAAATCAGGTACTCGAAGAGCTGAAAGAAGATTTGACTGCCATACTGAAAGACGATAAACGCGATCAGAAAAAGCAGATCAAACAATTGGTGGATAAGATCAGCCTGAACTTCAGCCAGGATAAACACTGGGACGATTTCAGAACAATTTTCGATCAGGTGCACCCCTATTTCTTTACGCAGCTGACCCAACAGTTTCCCGACTTAACCGCCACAGACCTGCGTCAGATTGCTTTACTTAAAATAAATATCAGTTCTGCCGACATGGCTACCTTACTCGGTATTTCGTCGGATAGCCTGCGGGTTTCCCGATACCGTCTTCGCAAAAAGATTGGCCTTTCGGAAGGGGAATCACTATCGGCCTACATTCAACGGTTCCCTCTTCAGCCGATGCCCTCCCCGGAAATCAGTCTGATTTGACTCCTTCGGTTGGGCTTCACAATTAGGAAACAGTTTGGTAACAATAACATAATGGCTATTATCCCCCTCAATAAAGCACTGAATATCAGCAGGATAATTCAAAAATAATCTACTTGTTGCTTTTCTGCATACGGTTATAATCAGCATGTTGCCTTTCTGTTCACGGTTAAAATTTGCCGGGCACCTTCACTCCCCCCCACCTTTGCGTCATCAACGACAATGGCCTTGGATAGGCCACGTTGTCATTGCCATTCGCAAACCGTATGAACCGACTAGTACTGATAATCGTTTGCCTGCTTCTTGTCTCCAGAACCTGGGCGGGTACCATCCGGGGGCGAGCTATTGATGTCACAACGGGTCAGCCCGTTATTGGGGCCACACTCCTTCTGGAAAACAGTAAACTGTATGCGGTATCGGGATTAGATGGCTCCTACCTGATAAAAAATGTACCCGTAGGCAGCTATAAAATCCGGGCTAGCTACGTCTCGTACAAAACGCTAAGCCGCGACATTGAGGTAACAAATCCCGAGCAGATCATTACGCTGGAGTTACCCATGGAGCCTGAAAATGATCGTCAGCTTACCGAAGTGACGGTGAAAGCCAGACGTGATGGGAGCAGCGACCGTACAGCCCGCGACCTCGAACGGAATGCCCTCCAGGTAACCAACATCGTATCTGGCCGAACCATCGAACTCTCCCCCGATTTAACCGTTGCGAATGTCATCCAGCGCGTATCGGGCATTTCCATCGAGCGGAACAGCAACGGCGACGGGCAGTACGCCATTCTGCGAGGCATGGACAAACGCTACAACTACACGCTCGTCAATGGTGTAAAAATTCCCAGCCCCGACAACCGCTATCGCTACGTTCCACTCGACATTTTCCCGGCCGAACTTCTGGATCGACTGGAAGTCTATAAAGCCCTGACACCGAGTATGGAGGGCGATGCTGTTGGGGGAGCCATTAATATGGTCATGAAAGATGCCCCCGACCGGATGACGGTTCTGGCGAATATCTCAAGCGGTTATAGCGAGCTGTTTTTCAACCGGCCGTTTGTAAGTTTCGATGCGAAGCACGTCAATTCGCAGTCGCCTTACGAGCAGTTTGGTAGCCAGTACAGCGCTAAATTTTCCGATTTCAACAAAGCCTCAACCACCTACACCAGCCAGGCTCCACCCCCAAACTTACTCGGCAGTTTTGCCGTAGGTAACCGATTCTTCGACCGGCGATTTGGGATCATGCTGGCGGGCAGTTTGCAAAATACATTCCGCGGTAGCAACAGCCTGTTTTTCAATGGCGACGTGGTCGATACGCTGCGCGGAATAACCCTCACCAAACAAAGCGAACGGCAGTATTCGGAGCATCAAACGCGCTACGGTCTCCATGCCAAAATGGATTACCGCCTTAATGAAAACAACAAAATCCAGTGGTTCAATGCCCTTATCAGCCTGGAGAATCAGCAGATTCGGGAAACCAGGTCGACCGAACTGGGCATTGGAGGATTCGACCCCGTGCTGGGTAATGCCACCCTTGGTTACGAAACCCGCTCGCGGCTGACGAAGCAGAAAATCTATACCAGCACTCTTCAGGGTACACACCAACTTACGCCAGCTTTCGGGATCAACTGGTCGGCGGTGTATTCACTGGCCACCAACGAAGTGCCTGATCAGACTTATATACCGTTGCTGGGTATCCGCAAAAACTTTGTGGATCAACGCACAACCGTCAATGATGGCCAACGCCGTTGGGAGCATAATTCGGATACGGATCTGGCCGGTTACCTGAATCTGACACTCAAAACGAATCTGGCAGGCATAGCCGTCGAATGGATGGCGGGTGGCCTCTACCGGGACAAACAGCGGACTAATTTCTATAACAATTACACCCTGCGGCCCAGCAATCCATTTGCCCAGTACGGCGTCGACTTTACAGACTACAATCAGATTGCCTGGAACATCCAAAACCCGCTCGGTTCGGTCGCTTCGGCACTGAACTATGATGCAGCCGAGAAGACGGCATCCGGCTATCTGCAATTCCGAACTACCGATCAACCACTCGAAATTACCGGTGGTGTCCGCATCGAGCACACCGATCAGGGGTATGCAATGAAATTCCCGATTGGTGAGGATAACCCAACGGGTAGCCAGATTTACACGGATGTGCTGCCGAGCCTGCACTTTCGGTACCGGCCGGATGAGCGCACCAACTGGCGGCTGTCTTATTTCCGGTCGCTGAACCGGCCCGGCTTTTTCGAGATTGTTCCCTATCGGATTGTCAATGAAGAATACCAGGAGCGCGGCAACCCGAACCTGAAACGGGCTATTGCCGATAACGTTGATCTGCGTTACGAGTTTTTTCCTCGTCCGCTGGAGCAGTTTATGGTTGGCCTGTTCTACAAACACATCCAGGACCCAATTGAATATACGCTTCAGAAAGATGCCATCCGTGGTCAGGATCTGTATTATGGACCGGGCAACTTCGGCAACGCAACGAACCTGGGGCTGGAGGTAGATGCTATTAAATATTTCCGACAGTGGGGTATAAAAGCAAACTATACCTATACCAACTCCAGCATTACCACGCCCAAATCGAAGCGTATCCGCAACGCCCAGGGCGATCTGCAAACCATCACCGTTAATCAGACGCGGGCACTTTATGGGCAGTCGGCTCACGTTGCCAACCTATCGTTGCTCTACAAAGATGCCGCGCATGGCTGGGATAGTCAACTGGCAGCCAGTTACACCGGTGGACGGATCAACACCGTTTCGCAGTTCGTCGATAATGACCTCTACCAAAAAGGGTTCATTCAGATGGATGCATCAGCGGAGAAGCGGCTAGGCCGGGGTTTTCTCCTATTTGCCAAAGCCAACAACCTGCTGAATACACCCACCGAGATATTCATCAAAAATGCCAGTAGTAAAAATTCCGACGTACCGAATCAGGACCTCTCGGGCAAGACCCTTATCCGGCGCGATTTCTACCAGCGTTCCTATGTGCTTGGGGTACGTTATAAGCTTTGAAAATCATTACTAACCAATTAATTACCATGAAACAAGTTCTTATTCTAGCCGCTTTCTCCGCTGCCCTGCTTGTGGGTTGTTCCAAGAGTAGTGACGATACCAGTGCGGTAACCCCTACGCCGACGCCCGTTGTGAAAGAAGCCGTATCGGGCGATGTTTCCGGCACCTGGACAAAAGGGAATACCTACAAAATTACGGGACACTTGCAGGTTCCCACCAGCCAGTCCTTAGTGATCGAAGAAGGGGTCAATGTCATTTTCAGCGACTCAACGGTAAAGCCTGAGTTCATTGTAAAAGGAAACCTATACATTATGGGTACCTCGGCGAATCCGGTAAAACTTACGGTACCCGATGCCTGGAAAACTGCCACCAACCAATGGGGTAGCCTATGGGGTGGCATTATTGCGGCCCCTACCTGCGCCGAATTGCTGATCGACAACGCCATCATTGAATATGGCGGAGCAGTAACAACTGAGAGTTCACCTTCGGTAAAAGCGGGGCTATACAAAGCGGCAGCGGGTAACCACGTTCCAGCCGTCAACTACTCGAACGTAAATGGCAAACTAGTCATTGTTAACAGCCGGTTGAACAACCAGAATGAAGATGGTTTTTATATTGAAGGGGGCAAGGTCATCATTGCCAACAACAAGATTTATACGCAGGGTGTATCGGGTGGCGATGCCATTAACATTAAATCGGGTGTTCAGGCCGATGTAGCTTTTAACCTGGTGTATAGCCCCAACACAAACGCGTTAAAACTCTCGAACACCGGCGACCGTACACCGCAAGCCTATGTCATTGCTTATAACAACACGGTGCTGAACGCAGGCTGGCGCAGGCCGACCATCAAAGGTGGTTCGATTTGGGTAGAAATAGCGGTTCGGGCTGAGTTATACAATAACCTGCTGGCCAACGACCGGTTCGGTGTTAAACGGGACCCTAAAAATCCGGAAGATGCCCGTACCAAAGTGAGTAACAATCTCTATTACGGCGCTACGCAGGATGGCGTTACGGGTTTCCAGCCCACCACCGAAATTCTGACCGGTACCAACGATGTTATCAGCAAAACCGTTGGCGACAATGATCCGAAGTTTGTGAACTATCCGCTGACTACCGATTCTAAAAACGCGATCTTCAATACGGCCTGGGATTTCCGCCTGCAAGCGGGTTCGCCTGCTATTGGCAAAGGCACAACGAGCTTTACCCGCCTGTATGCTGATGGGATTTCGTTTGCCAACGGCACACTTTACAAATCACCTGCTCCGTCAACGACCATTGGCGCCTTCGGTACGAACTAAGTTTAAAAAATATAACACAGAGATTACAGAGAAAAACGGAGGCTCACAGAGACCTCAGTGTACCTCCGTCTTTCTCTGTAATCTCTGTGTTACCACTTTTCTACATGAAAATTTACCTTCCGTTGCTGCTGGTTTTCCTATCGGCTTGCCATAAGCCTGCCGCCCAGACAACAACGCCCGAAACAAGCCAGACTGCCGTTGTTCAGCCTGTTTATATTACTGACACCGTTCGGCATGATACCGACGACCCGGCTATCTGGATCAATCCAAGCGACCCGGCTAAAAGCCTGGTTATTGGAACCGATAAAGACCAGGATGGTGGCCTGTACGTCTTCAATCTACAGGGCAAGATCGTTAAGGAAATTCATGACCTCAAGCGGCCTAACAATGTAGACATTGCCTACGGCCTGACGCTCGGCGGCAAACCCACCGACATTGCCGTAACCACCGAACGGTTTACGCACAAGCTTCGTATTTTCTCGCTGCCCGATATGCAACCCGTTGACAATGGCGGGCTTGAGATGTTCGTTGGCGATACAAGTGCTGGTTTTCGGGACCTGATGGGTATAGCGCTTTACAAGACGGCATCTGGTGTCATGTATGCGATGGTCGGCCGGAAATCAGGCCCAACCGATGGTACCTATATTGGCCAATACCGACTTGAAGACAATGGAAATGGGCAGGTAAAGGCTACGCTGGTACGAAAGTTCGGGATGTATAGCGGTAAGAAAGAAATCGAGTCGATTGCCGTCGATAACGAACTCGGCTATGTCTACTACTCCGACGAAGGGGTAGGTGTACGTAAATACTACGCCGATCCTGCAAAAGGTAATCAAGAGTTGGCTCTATTCGCTAAAACAGGCTTTTCGGAAGACCACGAAGGAATCTCCATTTACAAAACGGGGCCTAAAACGGGGTACATACTAGTCTCAGACCAGGGAGCCAATCAGTTCCACATCTTCCGTCGAGAAGGAGAAGCGGGCAATCCGAATGACTATAAATTGCTGAAAGTGGTAAAAGTGGCCGCCCAGGTTAGTGATGGTTCCGATGTTACGAACGTCCCCCTAGGCAAGCAATTCCCTCATGGCTTGTTTGTGACGATGTCGGAAGGAAAAACGTTTCACTACTACCGCTGGGAGGATATTGCAGGGAAAGATTTAAAGTAAGAACATACCAATCAATACAGCTAAATTCATACATAATTTATTAACACATCCTGTTTGATTTTTTCGACCTCCCTTGAGACCCAATTGCCCAAAGCGTATGTTTTCGCCTGATAAACTGCGCTTTGGGTCATATAGGAAATAAAGAATGGCGTCTATTCTTCAGATTTCCTCCAGAATGTTTTAATGTAAATATTACCTTTCTGTAAAAACTAAGATAGTGCCATTTTACTAATAGTCAGTCAGTTAGCTTTGCAAAAAAAAGTTACGTAACTGAATTGCTATGCAGAAGCGACATTATCTACTTATCCTATTTATTCTTTCCGGTTTCAATAAGGCGCACGCCCAAACTCCTCCTCAGTATCAGTTCCAAAGAAAGATAAATCTTCCCACTGGCGAGGGAAAATGGGATTACCTGAAAATGGACGGCGAACGTGAACGACTCTTTGTTTCGCACTTCGACCGGGTACATATTATTGACCTTAAGACCGATAAACAGATCGGTGAGATTACCGGGCTGAAAGGCGTACACGGCATTGGTCTGGCGAAGGAGTTGAATAAAGGATACATCACCAATGGTGCCGACAATACTGTTACGGTTTTTGATTACAATACCTTCAAGGTTCTGCAAACCATAGCGATTACGGGCAAAAAGCCGGACGCCGTTATGTACGACAAAGGGACAAAACAGGTTTTTGTCTTCAACAATGGCAGTGGCAACGCAGTCGTGATTGACGCGCAAACGGATAAAGTCGTTGGCAATGTAGAGATGGGTGGCGCACCCGAATTCGCCGTTTCGAACGAAAAAGGCAGTATTTTCAACAATAACGAAGATACCAACGAGATTTTTGAGATCGACGTGAAGACGCTGAAAGTCAAAAATAAATTCTCATTAGCACCCAACGGCGTGCCAACGGGCTTAACAATCGACGTTGCAAACAACCGGTTATTTTCCGTCTGCCGAAAGCCCCAAACGCTGGTAATTCTGGATGTGACTACGGGCAAAATTATTCAGACGCTGCCTATTGGCGGGGGCGTTGATGCTGTCGTGTATGACAAGGAGCTAAAATTAGTCATGACCTCGAACGGCGAGGGCAACGTCACGATTGTACATCAGGACTCACCCGATAAATATTCTATTGTTCAGACGCTAATGACAAAACCCGGCTGTAAAACGCTGGTTCACCGCGGAACCACCCATCGTATATACCTAAGCGGTGCCGACTACCAGGCCGATGGAAAAACTCCTGCTGCCGGTACGTTTGGCGTATTTGTTTACGGCCCAACCCTAAAACAGTAACCGCTCAGAGCTGTAAGGTTTTTGAAAGTGCTTTGGCGGTTCGACTTACAGATCTCCATTCACTCGAATTACAGTTTTTTTTATAAAGCCTGATTTCAGGCTTGCAGGGCCACGCTTTGCCTTTATCTGTCTGGTGGAGGAGCATTAAGACCGGGCATTTTTCAGAGAAAGTACCACTGGATGTACGGATTACCATTTACGTTCAAACGAATGAAATACACACTTTACTTATTCTTGCTGCTGGGCTCGTTTACGGTTCAGGCTGCTACACTAAAAGGGACAATTACCGATGCTCGTACGGGAGAGCCACTGATTGGCGCTACCGTAATGCTGGCAAATACAAAATTCGGAGGCACCGTTGGACTGGATGGCAACTACGTAATCAAAGGTGTACCGGCCGGAACCTACACGTTCACAGCCCAGTACATCAGCTATCAGAAAACCCAGAAAGTTATTGTGGTTGGTAACGAGTTAGGGGTAGTCATTCACAACTTTGCACTGGCCGAATCGAGCCACGATCTGACCGAGGTTATCATTACGGGTCATGCCGACCGCGAAAGCGATGTAAGTACCCGAAAAACCGAGCAACAGGCCGATAACGTCCTGAATATCATTGGTGCCAAAGCGATTTCGCTCCTGCCCGACATCACGGTTGCCAACGTACTACAGCGTGTATCGGGGGTATCCATTGTGCGAAACAGCACGGGCGACGGGCAATTTGCCGTCATTCGGGGTATGGAGCGTCGGTATAATTACACGCTCGTGAACGGCATTAAAATTCCCAGCCCGGACAACAAAAATCGCTACGTGCCAATGGATATTTTCCCGGCCGATCTGCTCGAACGTCTGGAAGTAGTCAAAGCACTTACGCCTAACATGGAAGGCGACGCCATTGGTGGGTCGATGAACATGATTATGCGTTCGGCTCCCGATTATCTAGTGCTCTCGGCTACGGCATCGGGTGGGTATAGCCAACTATTCAGTAGTCAGCCCTTTTCGGGGTTTAGTGCCAAAGGCATCAATTTCAAATCGCCGTCGGAAGTATCCGGGAGCAACACCACCTATGCCCAACCGGAAGAATTCTCCCGGCAATCGCTCAATTACAAAAATGTGTCGCTACCCGTCAATGGCCTGTTCAGTCTGTCGGTTGGTAACCGGATTTTCAACCATAAACTTGGCTTCTTATTAGGCGGCAGCTACCAGCACACCTACCGGGGCAGTACTACAAAATTTGTGGGACTCAACGGGCAGCCAAGCCCCGATCCAAAACCCAATACCCCCATTTTCAACTCAGTAGATACTCGGCTTAATTCCAACGAGCTAGCCCGGACGGGCCTGAATCTGAAACTGGATTATGCATTTAACGCCAACAACAAGCTAAGTCTCTATGGCTTATACATGAACCTGGATGACAAACAGCACCGTACCATTCTGGGCGATCAGCTTACGGCATTCGGCGATGTGAGCACCAGTGAGCGATCGGTATTCCGGCGTCAGAATGTCTATAACGGCACCTTACAGGGCGACCATAACCTGACAGACAAACTAAAACTAAACTGGTCGGCGGTTTATTCGCAGGCGAAAAGTCAAACACCCAGTTGGGGTTCGTTTGGGCTTACCTACCGCGTAGAGCCGGATATAAACGGCAATCCGGTTCGGGGAGCTGAATACATCAACTCGGTAAGTTATATCTGGACGCACAACAGCGACCGCGATCTGGCAGGTTATGTCAATTTTATCTACACGCTGGCTCCAAATGCTGAAGTATCGGCGGGTGGACTTTACCGCGATAAAGACCGGGCGAATTTCTACAACGATTATTCGCTGGCCACAGTGCTAACCGGTGGCGACCGGCAGGTATATACCAACATCAATAACGCTATACTCTCTTTCCGGCCTATTTCAACTGCGTTGTCTGACAGTGCCAACGGCAATAATTACACGGCCAAAGAACAAATTGCAGCGGGTTATATACAGGGCAAAGTCACCCTTGCCGATCGTTGGCAGTTTGTTGGCGGTGTTCGGGTTGAAAACACAAACCAGACTTATTTATCGGCCTTGCCAATTACTTCCGCAGGTAAAACAGGCACTATTCAGTACATGGATATTCTGCCAAGCCTGCACCTCAAGTACATGTTGTCGGCAAGGGAAAATGTACGATTTTCCTATTTTCGGGGTATCAGCCGACCCGGCTTTTTTGAACTCGTACCGGCCAACTTTCCCGGAGATTTCTACACCGAATCAGGTAATCCATACGTCAAACATACCGTTGCCGATAACGTTGACCTGCGCTACGAATTCTTTTCCCGTGGCAGCGAGCAACTGTTGATCGGTGGTTTTTACAAGAATATCCAGAACCCTATTGAATACGGGTTCAATGTGGTCAGCAACGTAAACACGGTATACCAACCGTTGAACTTCGGCACGGCGACCAATTTTGGGGCCGAGCTGGTATTTGCCAAGTTTTTCAACAACTGGGGTGTATCAGGCAACTACACCTTCACCAAGTCGAGTATCACTACCACGAAGCGGATTTACAGTCGCGATGCATCGGGAAGTATTATCTCTACAGAAGGTACCCAAACGCGCCCTCTACAGGGGCAGTCCGATCACATTGCCAACCTCTCGCTGATCTATAAAAATCAAAAAACTGGATTCGATGCTCAACTGGCCTGGGTGTATACGGGCAAGCGCATCAATATCGTATCGCCATTCTTAGGACTTGACTACTGGCAACGCGGCACCTCACAAGTGGACTTTTCGGCCGAAAAGCGCTTTGGGCTGAAACAGGGTGCTTCCCGATTTTCAATTTTCGTGAAGCTGCAGAACCTGCTGAACAACCCTATTATCGTCGAAATCTTACAGCCCAACAGCCTGACCAATTTACCTGACCAAACCCGTACCGACCGGATTCTGGTGCAGAAAGACGTGTTTCAGCAAAGCTATATTCTTGGCTTTCGCTACAAACGCTAAGCGAACGACTACACACATTATTTATTCATAATCAGTTCTTAATCAAGCAAGTAAATCAATGAAAATGCAAATCAAACTCAATGCGCTGGCTTCTTTACTTGTTGCCGGAGTCATGGCAACGCTAACGGGTTGTAACAAGTCGCAGGAAGACGTAGTGGTATCGGCTCCACAGTTTAAAGTTGGGGCAGCTATCAGCACCAAAACACCGCTGGCTGGGGTTATCAAAGGCACGCTTCTGGCCGATTCAACGTATCGGGTTACAGACAACGTATTCATCAACGAAGGCGATACGCTGTTAATCCAGCCCGGCGCCAAGATTCACTTCGATGGCAAAGGCGTATGGAGTTTCATCGTGAAAGGGTCATTATTATCATTGGGCACGCAGGATAAGCCCGTTTATTTCACGGTTCCAACGACAACCAAAACGGATGTACTCGGTGCCGACGTTACCAAAGATCCGGCTTATTCTGGATTATGGGGCGGTATTCTGGGCGAAACAACGTTCAAAAACATTATTATCAAATGGACACACCTGGAGTTTGGCGGTGGTCGGGTAGTTACGTCGCCCGTATCGTTCATTGCCAATGGTGGAGTTGCTTATACTCTTTCTTCGGCCAACTCCGACGGCATCGTGGTACTTGAAGACTCATGGGTCTACGGTGCGGTCGATGATCCAATGCGGCCTTTTGGTGGCAAGTACAACGTTATGCGGAATACGTTTGAAAAATGTGGATTTACGGGTGGAGAAGCCTGGAACGTAAAAGGCGGCACCGTAGGGAATTTTGCCTACAACCTAATCATAGGCTCGGCAACGAATGGCCCTAAAGGCTCCAACAACGGTCAGAAACCAGGTCAGCCACAAACGAACCTCCTGTTCTACAACAACACCATCGTTCACAGTGGGTATCGCCGGTCGGCCGATGGTCGTGGGGGTTCGATCAACTTTGAAGAAGGCTCACGCGGTGGTTTTTATAACAACTTGATGATCAACGACAAATACGGCCCACGGATTGTTGGTGCAACGGCAAACTATGCCGGTAACGCCCTGGTTGTTGCCGATACGGCCAACATCAAATACAGCAATAACTACAACTACGTCGATTCGCTGAAAATGGCGAACCAGATTTATCCGGTCCTGTTCACGACCAAGCCACAGGCCAGCGATATTCCGGCCCCTAGCACTTTCCTGCCAACCGGCTACAAACTGGGTCAGGCGTATGACGGATCGGCGGTAGTTCAGAAAAACAATCCGCTGTTCGTAAACTTCCCGCTGCCTTACGTTGCCACCAAAAAAGTGGCCGATGTAAGTTTTGTTGGCACCTGGAATTTCCGTTTACAAGCCAGCTCACCCGCTATTGGCAAAGGCACAACCAGTTTCACACCGATGGCGGTTGTGCCCGTGAGTGCGAACTTCGGATCAACGGAAATCACCCCACCAAGCACAGATGTAGGCTGCTACCCAAGCAACGGAAAAGGAAACCTGCATTAAGGCAAACTAACGAAAGAGTGAAAGAGCGAAATAGTGAAAGAGTGCCTGGCACTGAGACGTATGTCGCCGGATAGCTTTCGCTCTTTCACTCTTTCGCTCTTTCGCTCTTTCGCCCATTCACTCATGAAAAACACACTTATAGCGCTTTTGTTGATCGGGCAGATCGTGTTAGCCCAGACCTGTGTGGCACAGGAAAGGAAAACGGATGAACCGTTCATTGCCCGACCCTATCTTCAGATTGGCCGCACTCCTTCGCCCGAGACCTTACAACTCCTTTGGCATACGCCCGACGCCAGCACCGACTGGGCTGTTGAATACCAAACGAAAGCCAACGGTACTTGGAAAAAAACGGACGCCCCAACCTCCGTTCGGGTGGCCGTGGCAGGTATTGAACCGCATCTGGTTTATGATGCCACGTTTACCGGCCTGACACCGGGCAGCAAATTCAATTACCGGCTGTTGAAGGCGGGCAAAGTGGTGTTTACCGCCGAAGCACAAGCCACGAAAAAAGCCGACCAGCCTTATCGTTTTGTCGCATTTGCTGACATTGGTGCCGAAACGCCAGCCCAGAAAAAACTTGCTTCCCGTGCTTTTCTGGCAAAACCAGATTTCGTAGTGGTTCCCGGCGATATTGTCTATGAACGAGGTCTTATTTCGGAGTACCGCACCCGATTCTGGCCAATTTATAACGCCAATCAAATCGACTCGACAGGAGCCCCACTATTACGGTCGGTGCCTATGATCGTTGCCCCCGGCAACCACGATACCGACACACGTGACTTAGACAAATATCCCGACGCACTGGCCTATTACTACTACTGGAATCAGCCACTGAACGGCTTGGGCGGCACAGAAGGCGGCCCGATGGTACCAATCCTAACAGCATCAGTTGACAATCGAAAAGCCTTTACCGATGCGGCTGGTGATGCCTATTTGAAAATGTCGAATTACTCGTTTAACTATGGCAATGCCCACTGGACGGTGATCGACTCGAACCCCTACGTCGATTTTACGGACAAAGCCTTGCAGGAATGGATCGCAGCTGATTTAGCCAGTGCCAAAGACGCTACCTGGCGGTTCGTGATGTTCCACCATCCGGGTTTCAACTCGGCTCGTGAGCATTACGAACAGCAGCACACCCGACTTTTGTCGCCACTTTTTGAAGCCGGAAAGGTCGATGTGGTATTCACAGGTCACGTACACAACTACCAGCGCTCGTTTCCATTAACGTTTGTTCCCGACCGTAAAGGCGTTTTGTTAGTAGCGAGCATGGGGGCCAAAACGGCGCGGGGACGGGTAGTGAACGGCCGCTGGACACTCGACAAGTCATTTGACGGCAAAACTAAAACTACGCCAAAGGGAATCATTTATCTGGTAACGGGTGCGGGTGGCCAAACGCTTTATAACCCGGAGCAAAATAATGATCCCGATTCGTGGCAGAAGTTTACGGATAAATTTTACTCGAACGTCCACTCCCTCACGGTAGCCGATGTAGATGGCAAAACACTAACTGTCCGCCAGGTTGATGTCAATGGCAAAGAACTCGATTCGTTTAAAGTAACTAAGTAACCCCTGTAAATCTGGCAGCCTGCCGAGACGAATCGTTGCGGCAGGCTGCCAGATTCTTTTTGTAAAACGGACTATTTCGTCAAAGCATATCTGTTATATGAAATCTAAAAACCTGGTTAGCCTTACGGTAACTGCCGTTTATTTCGTGCTGGCGATTACTGGCCTACTGATTTATTTGGGACAGGGAAATCATTTCTCAGCCAAACACATTCACGCCTGGTTTGGTATCCTGTTCTTCGTTGCTACTGTTTTCCACATTATCAACAACTGGTCTTCGATCAAAAACTATTCGGTTAACCGCAGGGAAGGTGGTTTCCGGAAAGAATTGATTCTGCCGGTGTTTATTACTCTGGTATTTGTGGGTGGCATTGCCGCTGATCTACCCGTTTTCAAAGAGTTAGCCAACGCAGGTAAAAAAGCGTTTGGCCCCGAAAAAAAGAAAGAACGCGGGTTGGCGCAACAGGCGGTTGATTCCATTTCCCGAAAAGTGATGATGGATTATGCGCTGGCAGTTAGTGAGGGCGATACGGCCCTACTAAGGCGCACAATTGCAAAGCGGGCCATGATTAGTAGTGAAGAAGGTAAGTTTATCGAGGAAACAACATCAACGAATCCCATCAAAAAAAATACCACAGCCGAGAAGACAATCATTCAGGTCGAACAGGCAAAGGCACTTGACGAACATGTCATTGTGACAACGGGAATCACGAGCACTCGCTTGTCTGGTACAGACCTGATACGTTTTACCGGTGTTCTCAACGAAACCGACGGTCATTGGCAAATTGCGGCTTTACAACTGGCCAACTTACCCATGCAGAAGCACGTGGCGGTTCGTTAATTTATTAGTTCTTATCTGAACGCAAAGCGGGTGCACAGTAGATCTTCACTTGAGTACCCGCTTAATACGACCTCTTCAACTACTCCTGGCGCATCACAATTTCATAATATGAAATTTCTTGCTCAGTTATTTATTTTCAGGCAATTAACCATATAAATATCTGAATGATAAGACATTATATTAACGAACTAATGAATTTAGTAGCAGGAAATAGCCGTTACGTTCATTATTCGTGGAAGTGGCAACTTATTTTTTCACTTGGTCTTCTTCTTATTCTGTCCATTCCGGTTCTACTATTCTACTTTTTATAGATTCTGGCTTTCCTCAAGTAGAACATTGGCGTCAGTTAACCAACGTCCCTAGAGTCTTATTTAGCTGCCTTTGTTAACAAATATCGCTAACAAGAAACATTCCCTAACAGAAATGTAAAGCGGCCTTAATCAACACGTAATAGTTAGCACCTTACTTTGCGCAAACCAAAGTATGTATGAATCGTCGGGATTTAGTTAGGCGAATGGGTGCTGGCCTTGCCGCTCTTTCAGTAAACAATTTAGCCTCCGGGCATACCCTGGTAAAACCGAAACAGCGGGTATTCCGGATCGCTCACCTCACCGATGTACACATGCAACCTATGGTGGGGGCAGCCAAAGGCTTCGAAAAATGCCTCCATCATGTACAGAGTCTCCCCGATAAACCAGATCTGATTATCAACGGGGGTGATGCAATCATGGAAGCGCACGGCCGGGGAAAAGATAGCGTGAGCCGGCAATGGAGCCTCTACCAATCTGTGCTCCGTAGTGAAAATGCGTTACCCATCTTAAGCTGCATCGGAAATCATGACATCTGGTGTAAAAAGGAAACCAAAGTTTGCTTCGAAGCGGGTCGGCAGTGGGCGATGGATGAATTTCAGCTAGCGAAACGCTATTACAGCATTGACCGAAACGGCTGGCATATCATCATGCTGGACAGCGTACAGCCCAAGCCTGACGAAAGCTGGTATACCGCCCATCTGGATGAAGACCAGTTTCAATGGCTCGAAGCCGATCTTAAAGCAACCCCCGTCGAGACGCCAATTCTGGTTGTTTCGCATTTACCCATCCTGGCCGCCTGTGTGTTTTTTGACGGCGACCGTTTTACGAGCGAAAACTGGAATATCCCTGCTCGCTGGATGCATAGCGATACGGTTCGTATAACCAACTTATTCCATAAGCACCCGAATGTAAAGGCCGCTTTGAGCGGCCATATTCATTTAGTTGATCGAGTAGATTACAACGGCATTTCTTATTTCTGTAACGGAGCCGTGAGCGGAGCCTGGTGGTTTGGCAAGTATAAACAGACCGCTCCGGGTTATGCGCTTGTCGACTTATTCGACGATGGATCGGTTGAGAACACGTATACCCAGTACGTCTGAACCCAATTTTTGCAGAATCAGCGTATACTCTCCTTCTTTCCCGCCCGGTGTGTCTATTTCGGTTAGCGATTCCTGATAAATCCATGAAAAAACAGATTCTATTGGTTCTTGCCGCCTGGGTTGCCGGGATTTTGATGGCGAGAGCCCAGCCGCGCACGTCCTACTCACCCGCTCAGGCACACTCGCATAATGATTATGAGCAAACGATTCCGTTCCTGCAAGCCTATGACCAGGCCTTCGGCTCAGTAGAAGCGGATATCTATGCCCGCAACGGCCAGCTTTACGTAGCCCACGATTCGGCCAATATTACCCCCGCCCGGACATTGGAAGCGTTGTACATTAACCCCATTGTCGAAAAAGTACGCGCGAACAAGGGTAAACTGTATGCCAACGCCAGCTACGGCCTGCAATGGCTAATCGACTTAAAAACGCCTGCCCGCTTGTCGCTGCCTATACTGGTAAGGGCGCTAAGTGCTTATCCGGATATTTTTGGTTCTGGCGGGCCGGTAAAGGTTGTCGTGAGTGGCAACGTACCGACACCTGACCAGTTTAAAAATTACCCCGACTGGCTCCAGTTCGATGGACGCCCCGAGGTTGTTTACACGCCTGAACAACTCGCGCATGTTGGCCTCATCAGTCAGGCGTTTCCCGTCTATACGCGCTGGAATGGAAAAGGCTTAATCGTCAAAAATGAACGGGCCAGGATCCAGACGGTTATCCAGCAGGTACATCGACAGGGTAAAAAAATCCGTTTCTGGGCAACACCCGATAATATCAACACGTGGAAAACGCTAATGAATATGGGTGTCGATTACATCAATACCGACCAGATTACCCCCCTCGGGCATTTTCTGAGCCAACGTCAGACGGCCGAATACCAGAACCCAACGCCCCATACGCTCTACCAGCCAACCTACCGGAATAACGATAGCCGCAGCCGGGTCAAAAATGTGATCCTGCTGATTGGCGACGGCATGGGGCTTGCCCAGATTTACGCTGGACTAACGGCGAACCGGGGCGATTTAAATCTGGCGAAACTGTTGAACATTGGCTTTTCAAAAACGAGTGCGGCTGATACCTACATTACCGATTCGGCGGCCGGAGCAACGGCCATGGCCACAGGGCAAAAAACCAATAACCGTGCCATTGGAGTCGATTCGTCAGGTAATCCGGTACCTGCGATTCCGACATTGATCAAGAAATGGAACATGGTGAGCGGGCTGATATCGGCGGGTCCAGTTACCGACGCGACACCAGCGGCTTTTTATGCCCATCAGCCCGACCGCATGTTCGAACGGGAAATTGCGTCTGATTTTCTTCGTAATCCGGTTCAGATTCTGATTGGGGGCGGCTATCGGTATTTTAAGGAACAGAACGTTCTGGACACGCTCCATCAGAAAGGGTATCAGGTCGGCACGGCATTCGATCAACTGGAGAGCCTGAAACGCCCGTTTGTGTTACTGGACGATCAGTCAGTGGTGGCGGTGAGCAAAGGGCGGAAAGACTTTTTGCAGCGAAGTCTTCAAAAAACACTGCATGACCTTGACCCTAACAAAGCGGGCTTTTTCGTCATGGCTGAGGGTGCCCAGATTGACTATGGCGGACATGCCAACGACATGCGGTACGTTGTTGACGAAATGCTGGACTTTGACCGGACCATTGGCGATGCCATTCGATTCGCCGACTCGAATGGTGAAACGCTGGTTATCATCACGGCGGATCATGAAACGGGCGGATTGAGTCTTTTAGATGGCGATCTGAAGCGAGGGTATATCGATGGCAACTTCAGCACCAACGACCATTCGGGCATTATGGTGCCGGTTTTTGCCTACGGCCCACATTCGCTGGATTTTCGGGGTGTTTATGAAAACACAGAGATTCACCACAAAATCATGGCTATTTTACAGAAATATCATTTCCCTGGCAATTAGACTACCACCGGCATCAATCGCGGATTATGAAAACTATTTTCCAGATTTTCTGTCTTGTTCTGACACAGCTTTCGGTTCAGGCCCAGCTTCATAAAGACTATCCCGCGTCGGCTTATCCGGATCGGGTCATTCTTGGCTGGCAGGCTAATCCTGCTACCTCGCAATCGGTCAACTGGCGAACCGACTCGACGGTCACTAAAGCAGTTGGCGCTATTACCGAAGCAGATCCGTCACCCGATTTGGCGAGTAAAGCAACGCTCATTTCGGCCACTACCGAGCGCGTCGGGATGGATGGAAAAACGGTTCTGTATCATTCCGTTCATTTCAACGACCTGAAACCAGCTACTAAATACAACTACCGGGTGGGCGATGGCACCCACTGGACGGAGTGGTTTCAGTTTACAACAGCGCAGGATCATCCGGCTCCGTTCTCGTTCCTCTACTTTGGTGATGCTCAGAACGACATCCGCTCGCTGTGGTCGCGTGCCATTCGCGGAGCCTATTCCAAGTTGCCTACGGTAAGCCTGATGATTCACGCCGGTGACCTAATCAACAGTTCCAATGCCGACTGGCAGTGGGCCGAATGGTTTGAAGCCGGTAGTTGGATCAATGGCGTGGTGCCAACACTGGCCGTGCCCGGCAATCACGAATATTTTAAAGATGAACAGGGCAAAGCCCGTGTGTCAAGACACTGGCGACCTTCGTTTGTATTACCCGAAAACGGCCCAAAAGGCTTTGAGGAGACTGCGTACTCGTTCGATTATCAGGGCACTCGGTTTATTTTTCTGAATTCACAGCTCGCTCTGGTCGATACGTCAGCCATGACTCGTCAGGCTAATTGGCTGATTCAGACCCTGAGCAAGAATCCTAATCGCTGGACCGTGATCACCCACCACCATCCCATTTATTCAACGGCTAAGGGCCGGGATAACAACGAATGGCGGGAGCGCATGGAACCAATTTACCGAAAATACCACGTTGATCTGGTGTTACAGGGTCACGACCACACCTACGGACGAGGCTTGAACATGCCTTTAGGAAAAAGCCGTAAACATCCGGATGGACCAATCTACGTCGTGTCGGTGAGTGGCCCGAAGATGTATGATATTGGCTTACAGGACTGGATGGATCGGGCAGCTTCAAACACACAGCTTTATCAAACCATAACGATTAACAGCGACAAGCTGACCTATCAGTCCTACACCGTAACGGGTGAGAAATACGATTCATTTGAACTGGTCAAAGCCAGTAACGGACAAAACACCCTCAATGATCAGGCACTCGTATTAGCACCCGAACGGCTCGAACTACCCGTAGAGTACCGAAAAAAATATACCCCCGAACAGCTTGACGAGTACCAAAATCGTTTCAAGAACTACAAAGCGCGTAAACAGGCGAAGAAGGAATAAAGAAACATATATAAAAAGGGGCTGCTTGCTAACACCGTTCAGCAAGCAGCCCCTTTTTATATCAGTAACCCGGGTTTTGGTACATACCGGTCGGATTCAATTTTACTTCGTTGAACGGGATTGGATAGTAATAATCCTTCGTTCCGAAGTTCGTTAATTGGGCAGCCCCAAAGTCGGCCTGGCTTTTCGAGCGTATGTACGCAACCAGTTCCGTGGGTGTAAAGAAGCGTAGTAGATCAAACCAGCGTTGGTTCTCAAAAGCCAGTTCAACCCGCCGTTCGTGGAGGATAGCCAGTTTGAGCGTTGGGAATTTAGCACTGTAGTCAGGGTTGGTTTTGGCAATACTATACACCGGTAACTTGGCCCGTTCCCGAACCTGATCCAGAAACCCGATAGCCGTTGCTTCGTCGCCCAGATACAGATTTACTTCGGCCAGCATCAGGATAACATCGGCATACCGCATCAGAATCCAGTCATTGCCGCCATAGCCACTCGTTCCGGCGGTTGAACTGGCATCCCGAAATTTGGTGACGAAATAATCTTTCACCACCGCTGCGTTCGCATATTTGATGGAGTAATCCTTCCGAACATCACCGTCTTCGTATTCTTTTACCAGATCGGGGGTTACGTTACCCCCAACGCCCGTTGTTGTCCGAAGAGAATTGATCGTTTCACCCTGTGCCTGATTATTTGCGGCTATACTCGACGAATAGTTGATGTCGCCCTGTTTGTAAACAATCTGAAAAATCGTTTCCGGATTGGTCGTTTTCTTACTCACATCGAACACATCCGCGTAAGGAATCTCTTTCAGTAAACCGAACGTCCGCTTGCTGTAGGCATTGGTCAGAAAGGTTTTCGCCTGTGTCAGATTAGCGTTTCGGTTTGCCTGATCGAGTGTTGTTGCCATCGTCAGATAAACCTGTCCCAGGAGGGCGTTACCAGCCACTTTCGAAACCCGGCCTTTATTGGCAGCGGCCTGAACATCGGGGAGCGGGCTGTTTATTACGTCCGTCAAATCGGCAACAATCTGCTTATATACCGTTTCTTTTTTCTCCCGAAACGTGTTGGCCGTAACCTCTTCCGTTGTGGTAAGGGGTTTGGTCACTAAAGGCACGTCACCCCACTTGCGAACCAGCGTAAAATAGATCAGCGCCCGGATGAATTTAGCTTCCGCCTGGTACTGCGTTTTTGTTTCCGGCTTCGCAAAGGTTACCATCTCAGAACCGGCCAGCACATAATTTGCCCGCGTGATCGTCTGGTAAAGGGAATTCCAGTGCGTTTGCAGGTACGAATTACTGGGCAGGAGCGCAAAGGCGTTAAACTGAAACGGCTCTCCGGCGTTTGACTGGTTATCATTCCGACCGGTATTATCGGAGCGTTCTTCCGAAAACAGGCCACTGTTCTCGGCAATCCCGTTGTTATCGCGGAGGGCTTGATAGACGCCGTTCAGCGCCAGCAGCACATCGTTTTCGGTCTTGTAATAATCGGCCGTTACAATCGCGTTCGGGTTGTTTTCGATCAGGAAATCCTGACGGCATGCGCCCAGCAGAACCAGTATCAACACTGGTAAAAATCGAGAGAATAGTTTATACTTCATGATTTTTCAAGATTGGTTACCGGGCGAAAGCAACACCAGCGCCCGGCGTTTTCACTATCTGGTTATGGCTTAAAATGAGATTTTAGCGCCTATGTTGTAGCCTCTGGCCAGTGGGTATTTACCATAATCGACACCCGGCGACAGGTTTGCACCGTTGTTGTAATCGACTTCGGGGTTATACCCTTTGTACTTCGTTAGGGTAAATGCATTGTTTACGTTAACGTACAACCGAATACCACTTACCCGCGCTTTGGTCAGTCCGGCCACGGGCAGGTTGTACCCCAGGGTGATGTTCGTACAGCGCAGATAGGAGCCGTCCTGTAAATAGAAAGAAGATAACCGGGTACTGTTGCTCTGGGTACCTCCACGCGACGCCCGGTACACCAACCCATTGCCCGGCTGCTCTTCAGAACGATACCGGTCAGCCACGGTAGAGTACTGGTTGCCAGACCCTTCCATATTATAGACGTAATAATCCTGCCCGTCGAGCACCTGATTTCCGTAAGAACCGTTGAAGGACGCACTGGCATCAAACTCTTTATAACTGGCGTTTACCGAAAACCCATAAGTGAACTTTGGATACGGTGTACCAATCACCTGTTTGTCGGCATCCGTTACCACACCATCGCCATTGACATCCTGAAAAATCAGATCGCCGGGGCGGAGTGGGTTCGTGGAGGCTACTGACCGGGCGGGGCCTTTCAGCACATAGCCGCTTGGAAATGACTGGGTTGAGGCATTATACACCGCATTGTCGGCGGCAATATTATCCACGTCTTTCTGCCGCACCATGCCAATTACCTTGAACCCGTAAAACATCCCAACGGGCTGGCCTTCCTGCGTGATGTGGGTAATGTAGGAGCGCTCGGCACCCGCCACCAGAATGGTATTGGCACCGCCCATATTCAGGACTTTGTTGCGGTTGAACGAAATGTTTCCGCTCAGATTCAGTTTGACATCCTGCGTTGAGATAGCCCGGCCATCGACCTGAAACTCATAACCCCGGTTCTGAATTTTAGAGTTTCGCAAATTCGTCAGGATACTTGTGGCCCCGGAAATAGCCGAAATGGGCTGATTGAACAGCAGATTATACGAGTCACTAAGGTAGGTATTGGCAATAAGCAATAGCCGGTTGTTGAACAAGCCCACATCAAGGCCCAGATTAAATTGCGAGGTAGATTCCCAGCCTAGTTTCTGATCTTTGAGCGCACCGGAGTAGAAAGCTGTCTGAATCGTGCCTGATCCGAAAACGGCACCCGTCGGACTGGCCATTGTCTGCTGATACCCATACAGCGGAATATTGTAGTTACCAGTCAGGCCCCAGCTTCCCCGTAACTTAAGCGTTGAAGCTGCCCCGAGCCAGTCGGTATAAAAAGGCTCGTTGGAAATTGTCCAGCCTGCCGACAGGGACGGAAAACTACCCCAGCGGTTGGCCGGGCCAAATCGCGATGAGCCATCTGTCCGGAAGGCCGCTGTCAGGTAGTACCGGCCATCGTAGTTATACTCGGCACGGGCCAGGTAAGAAAGCAGTGTTTCTTCCTGTTTCCCTGTTCCCGTAAACCCAACACTACTGGTGGTATTGCTTTGAAAGAAATTGGTTGGGTCAGCACCTTTGGCCGTTATTTCCTGCACGGCATCATTCTGGAAACCCTGCGCCGATACACTGATCTGATCGAGGTTCGTTTTCTGAGCCGTATAGCCTACCAAGCCGTTCAGATAGTGTTTGCCAAGCTGCTTCGTATAGGTTGCGGTAAATTCGGCCAGCACGTTCTGCGTACTGAGCGTCAGGGCCGTAGCAGTAGCGGCTGCGATGGCCTGGGGTGAATAGGGCGGATTGTTCCCGTTGCTCAGGCTCGTGGGCAGGTAGTACTCGTACTTTTCGCTATAGGTCTGTAAACCGAGATTGGCTTTGGCGATGAGGCCCGGAATAATTTCGTAGCTAGCTGTTCCGTTATACGTTCCCCGTAATCCCTTACGGTTAATGTTTGTTTCCATGGCCAGCGCCACGGGATTTTCGATGGTCTGATACCCATAGACCGGCTGCTGGGCGGCTACTTCATTTTTCACCAAATTTCCCTTGTCGTCGTAAGCTCTGAAGGTTGGCGGCATAATCAGCGCTCCCAAAATGGGCCCCTGATTGAATCGTCCCTCCTGTACCTCACGGTTCGTATTTGAGGTCACAAAAAGGCTCGCGCCAACTTTGAACTTCTTGCTGATTTCGCCGTCGATGTTCGCCCGAAAGTTTACCCGTTCCTGCTTGGTCGCGACGATGATCCCCTGTTGATTTTGATACCCTCCGCTAATCAGGTAGCGCAAGCCGTTGTTACCGCCCGAAAAGGTAAGGTTGTGGCGACTCATGGACGCATTCCGGTAGAGGGCGTCCTGCCAGTCGGTGTTGTACTTAGGGGTGATCAGTTTTTGATTCGCGAAATCGTAAATATCCGTGGGGATACTCACTGAACCGGCATTCCCTACTTTGCCAATACGGGTCGCATTATCATCCGAAAACATCGCGTCGGTCCAGGTTTTGCCACTGTTCTGGACCAGATCGCGGTAGGTGTTGTTTCGTCCGTCGATAACGAGTTGAGCAAAGCCACTGGCATCCAGCAGTTTTACTTTTTTTGCCAGTTGGTTAATGCCATACTGGTACTCATAATCAAACTTACCTTTCCCGTCTTTCCCCCGTTTCGTTGTAATAATCACAACACCCCCCGACGCCCGCGAACCATAAATAGCTGCCGAAGCAGCATCTTTCAGCACGTCGATACTCTCAATATCATTGGGGTTAATGAATACATCATTACCTGCCGGAAATCCGTCGATAACATAAAGCGGATCTGAACTGGCGTTGATCGAGCCAATGCCCCGCACCCGGATTTTAGTGGTGTTATAGGGTGCTCCACCCGTCTGGGATACCTGTACACCGGCGAGTTTACCTACCAATGCCTGTCCAAGCGTTGGGGCTGTAACATTCAGTTCACGCGCTTTCACGTTTGAAATGGCACCGGTTACATCGCTTTTGCGTAAGGTTTGATACCCCACGGCTACCACTTCATTGAGTTGATTGACATCTTCTTTAAGTCTGATGGCGAGTGTCAGTTGGGAGCCAACCACCACTTCCTGCGTAGCGAAACCAACTGATGAAAATACCAGTGTGGCACCGGGATTTACGTCCAGTGTAAACTTCCCCAGAGCATCCGTAACGGTGCCTTTCCGGGTTTGTTTTTCAACGATATTGACGCCGGGAATCGGTTGATTTTGCTCATCCGTTACTGTACCCGTTATTGTCGCGGCATGGCTCAAAAGCCATCGGGCTGTATGTCTGTCAGCCAGCGTTAGTGAGTTGGGAACCAAACTGCCCAGTACCAGCAGGCAAATCAGTAACCTGCTCAATTTTGTTGAGTAGTGATTCATAATCATAGGGGTTGTATTATGGTTAGAGAAAAGCCTCTCCTACCAGGTGAGGCCTACAAAATGCACGTTACTGGTTCGTGACGACGTTACGGCCAGGCCCGTAGCCTGATCGTTGAGGAGCGTAAAGCCTTCCAGTTCATCGGCTTTATCGATGTCGATTTCTTTAATCACCTGCTGTTTGCCTTGCTTAACAGACTGATTCAAATCCACGAATGTGAACCGCCAGCGCCGACCTTCGATCTGATTCTGAATAAGTACGAGTATACCTTTGGATGGTATCCAGTGCAGGTTTTGCACCCAGGGTGAGCAGGTGAATCGCTTGACCACAACACCGGGATCGCTGGTCTTTTTTGCAGTAGCCAGACGTTCGGGGTCGTAAAGTCTTACTTCATTGCGTTTATCGCCATAATCGGCGGTAGCCACGTACCATTTATTTTGGTACTGGACGTATTCGGGACGCGTACCCTGAATGCAGGCGTCGTCTTCAATGGTATTCAGCAGATTACCGTCCAGTGTACCCGTGCGGAGCAGGCCCTCCCAGTTGACATTATAAATAACGGCACGCCATTTAGTGCCTTCGGGATTCAGCCGAATACTATTGCCGATAAACGTGGGGCCTTTACCCGTATACGCGATGCAGGTTGGGTGGTTAATAACGTCCTGGCCACCTTCTGTCAATTTGACTTCCTGCCCTGTGTAGGTAATGTTGTTTTTTTCGACAGTATAGGTACGGATAACCCCTACTTCACGGTCACCATACAAATACGCTTTATTCCCCTGATAACTAACCCCCTGGCAGGCACCGAGCGAATCAAGCGTCAGGGATGAGGAGAGCGCCAGATTAACGTCTACCCTTGAAAAGGTGACGATTTCAGCGGTGCAGATTAAGATGAAGTAGAATGCCCTCATGGGTAATTGCTGGATGAAGTTTAAGTGGGCGATGGCAGGTTTGGCCAATGTTGAATGCCCCAAAACCAGATAAAGAAGTACCCTCAGTTGATCGCTTTTTAAAAGTACAAAGGACGCCTTCGTAGATTACCTGAGTTTTAATCCAGCATTTCTATAGTGTTATTATTCTATCAGATTTTTATTAAAGAAATAAACCGGTCTTGCAGGAGATCTACAGGTCAATTATTTATTTTATCCAGCCATACAAATAAACGACTGAATGACAGGAAATTAGATTAATAAATTTATGAATCTGGTTGCCGAAAATAGCCGATACGTTCAGTATACCTGGGGAAGGCAATTTATTTTTCTACTGCTATTCTCCTCTTTCTATCTATTCCGGCCAAGGCCCAATGTGGGTTCATCCAATAGCAGTACGGCTGGTTTAATGGCTGATGCCCTTGCAATGCACAACAGTTGCTGCTGGCCACCTGATAGTGTCAGCGCCGATTTTTTGAAGTCGTCTTTTACCTCGCACCACAAACCAGCCTGGGTCAATGAGGCTTCTACGGTTTCCTCCAGTTCATCTCTTGTTGGTAGCCGATTGATTCAATTCACAACCCGCAAACTATATTGCCAAATATGAACTTCGGAAACGGGTTGGGCTACTTTTTCAAGAAACTTTACCAAGCGCAGCCCCAATCTTTAGACGATTTACCATGAGTTGCTACTTCTGAAGCGTTGATCAATTTGTCGAACCTGATTGCGTTTGCAATGGTAACCTTACTAAAATGGACGCCTTTTTCCGCTGGCCAAACAATTCATTGGTGTAATTGAGCAGTCGGGGGTATTTTCAGCCAGATCATTGACAAAAGGTTTAAATTTAACAATGGCCTAACAAAGCCAATCGTTATATTACATTTAGGTAATGTAGGACACAATAGCTTTGCGATAAACAAAGCTGATCTTATGAGATTATCCTCTTTACCTAGCTCAATTGCCACTAGTTGTGTTCTTATAAGTGGCCTTCTGGTAGCCGCCTGCGAAGACCACCGAATCCCGGCTATCCTTCCTTCGTTTGCCGAGGCATCAAATCCAGCGGTGCTGTCAACCTCCCCCAACGGTACGGTGCTTTATAATGGTGGATTCGGATCGGCCATTGCTCAAGATCCTAACGATCCGACCGTATTTTATTTACTAACAGATCGGGGACCAAATGCAGCCGGTTCAGCCGCCAATACCATTATTTTTGGCAAAGCGGATTTTACACCCCAAATCGGCCGGTTCCATGTAGTGGGCAATCAACTGGTTTTAGAAAAAACAATTTTGCTCAAAAACGTAAATGGACAGGCATTGACGGGATTACCAAACCCAACAGGTCAGGGTAATACCGGCGAAATTGCCCTTGATCTGAATGGGCAGACGATTGTACCTAGTGCCGATGGTATTGACTCGGAAGGGCTTGTGCTGGCATCAGACGGAACGTTCTGGATCAGTGATGAGTATGGCCCGCATATTGCGCATTTTGACGCCACCGGTAAAACAATTGAGCGGATCAATCCCTTTGGTTCGGGTACCGGTGGACGCACCTTGCCTAAAGTGCTGGCCCGGCGTCGACCTAACCGGGGTATGGAAGGACTAACGATAACACCCGATGGAAAAACATTGGTGGGCCTGATGCAGTCGCCCATGTACAATCCATCATCAGGAGCCATAACGGGTTCAACCGTAATCAGAATTGTCACCTTCGAAATAGCGACCGGCCTAACGAAACAATATGTGTATTTGATGGAAAATGCCAGCTTGACAGGATGCAGTGACATTGCTGCCATTACTAACACAACCTTCTTAGCACTAGAACGTGACGGCGATTATGGTGGTAATCCAGTAAAGCCAGCCACATTTAAGCGGGTATATAAATTTGATCTGGCGGGCGCAACCGATATATCGGATCCAACAAATAGCGACGGTGGCAAACTCTATAATGGTTTGACTGTCGAGCAACTAAAAGACAAAGCTGGCTTGCAAACTGCGGGCGTTATACCCGTTACGAAAACGCTGGTCTTCGATCTACTAACGGGGATTTCTCCGGTTTACCCACACGATAAAGCAGAGGGTATTTCTATACTGAGCGCAACCCAACTGGCTATTTCCAATGATGATGATTTCGGCGTGGTCGATAACGGTAAGAATGGATTCACTGCCAAAATTCTACCTGCCACAGGTAAAGTTGATCTGAATCGAATTTATTTCGTGACACTACCAACCCCGCTTAAGTAAAAATAGCTTGGCTGGTCTGGTGAACCAGTCGCACAGAATCCTTGGAATAAAGCCCTTTCTTAATAGAAAGGGCTTTATTCCAAGGATTCTGTGCGACTGGTAGTTGTTGGCAGTTAGTAAATCAACGTCTTCACATTTACCTTTTACTTTATTTTAGTCAAAAAAAACGTCCGATTTAAATCGGACGTTTGCGCACAAATTTCAACATCTGTCCAACTAGATCAATAGCCTGCTCACACGTTTCGATGCTTTCCTGTAGAACAGAATATAGTTTATGATCAGGACGTAATCCGTTTTAACTGAACGTTTTCCACAGGTCGGATAACCAGTGGCACTTTCTCCACTTTAACCGAACTGCTGTCCAGCCCGAACCAACGGGCCTCGGGCGTGGTGACAGATTTTATCGAAAAGTAAATGTTCATAATGAAGCGCTCCACGGGCGGCAGCTCATTCTCAAAGGAAAGAAATTTCTCCAGGACCACAAACCGAAAATCACCAATCACATTCTGTCGACTAAGTGATTCATAGCGGCTCGTAATGTCGACCTCCTTGTTTCGAACCATGTCTTCAATCACCTTGCGGAAAAACAGATTGATCCGCTGTTCAACCCGAAACCCCAACCGAAAGGTTACTTTGTAGGCATCATCGGGGGCGATGGTATTTACTTTGTATTCCATCGTGTAGGGATCGTCGGTAATATCGACGTGCACGAACCAATAGATGTCGGCTCGTTTGGGACGCTTTTGAAAAATTGAGTAAATGATTTTCGATTCAATTTCAGACTGACGGGCCGCATTGCTCATAAAGACAATGTGGGTGGCGTACTTGGGAATACTTATATCGCGGCTAAGTTCCTTGATCGCCTGCGTATACTGATCGATTCGTACATATTCGGTCAAGCGTAGCTTAATCCGAAAGGCTTGCAGCCAAATGTACATGACCCCGGCTATGATCGACCCAATCAGCACTGAAACCCAGCCCCCGTGGGGAAACTTGATCAGATTGGCCACCAAAAAACTACCTTCTAGCCCCAGATATATCGTCAGAAATAAGACCACCCACCAGGCCTGATATTTATGGGTATACAGATAATACGACATAAGCAGGGTCGTCATCAGCATCGTTAAAGTAATGGCCAGTCCATAAGCGGCTTCCATGTGGGCCGATTCCCGAAAGTAAAGCACGACCCCTACGCAACCGCTCCAAAGCAGGAAATTAATACTGGGCACATAAAGCTGTCCCTTTTGGGCACTGGGATAACGGAGTTGAACCTTGGGCCAGAAATTGAGCCGAATCGCTTCGCTTATCAGCGTAAAGGAACCGGTAATTAAGGCCTGGCTGGCAATAACGGTAGCGGCAGTAGCGATAAAAATGCCAATAGTTAAAAACCAGGAGGGCATGATTGCATAGAATGGAATCCGATCCTGCAGGGATTGTCCCGCCTGGCTCAACAGCCAGGCGCCCTGCCCAAAATAGTTGAGCAGTAAGCAGGTTTTGACAAACACCCAGCTAACCCGGATATTGGCCCTGCCACAGTGGCCCATGTCAGAATACAGGGCTTCAGCCCCCGTTGTACAGAGAAATACCGACCCTAACAACCAGAAACCACCCGGATATTCGGCTAATAACCACCAGGCGTAATAGGGATTCAGCGCGGAAAGAATAGCTGGTGCCTGAACAATTTGCAAAGCCCCCAGCGTACCCAGCATGATGAACCAAACCAGCATAATGGGCCCAAAAGCGGTTCCTACTACACTGGTGCCAAAGCTTTGGATTAAAAACAGGATCGTCAGAATACCAATGACGATTTGAATAATAAGCCCATCGCTAATGGTAGGATATAACAACCGTAAGCCTTCAACCGCCGAAGAGACCGAGATGGGCGGGGTAATGATCCCATCGGCCAGTAGTGCCGCTCCGCCAATGATGGCGGGCACAGTCAGCCAGCGAGCGTGGCGACGAATTAGTGCGTATAAGGCAAAAATACCCCCTTCTCCCCGGTTATCGGCCCGTAATATCAAGATGACATACTTAATGGTGGTTTGTAGAGTAAGCGTCCAGAATACGCAGGAAATCGCTCCCCGAATAACATCTGCTTTGATGGTTGCTGTCGGCCCGATTATGGCTCGTAAGGTATACAAGGGTGAGGTCCCAATATCACCATAGATAATGCCCATGGCGACTAATAGTCCCGCAGCAGATACTGTATCAAGGTGGCTTTTATTATTCATACTGACTTTAAATAGTTTCCGCATAACCCGCTCATACGGACATACGGCTAGTTTTCGCTGGGCATTGCCAACTTAAGTATAGGGGAGATAATCCAATTCATGGGGAGCGCACGCTGATTCACCGATTGTGGCGCATTGGTGCAAAGAACTTAACTGGCGAGCTGCACATAGCTAATTCCGGCTTTTCACTAGTTCAGAGAAAAGTCAAAGAGACTGGTTCGACAGTTATACAATTGACTGATCTCAGGCAGTGCCATTTTGATTTTGGAGGCCCGGCTGAGTGAACTTACCGGGCATTATTCAGGACCAGCACCTAATTCATTCATCGCCGACCAGAGCCGCCTGATTCCAGCCATCGAAAAAACGAACTGGTTTCATACAACAGCTTTTCAAAGCTGGAAAGCATGCCTGTGCCTGAAAGCTTTCCTACTTAAGCCATTGACAGCACCGAAGGTAAATTCGCCTGAAAGGGCTAAATGATGACCGGTTACTGTGCTGTATAAAGAGAGAGTCTGGTGCCAGGAACAGGCTGACAAACGATATAGTCTGGCTGATTTGTTCTGTTGACCGCAACGTAGAGACCGTAGCCGATTGGATTGAATTGGCGACATACTTGACAGGTAAGTAGGTCTCGCAATAATCCCCCCAGGTATTGACTATCTTCTGGGTATTCACTTCAACAGCTGAAATGAAGAAACACAGGGTCAAGAGGTGTAGAAGCCATAAACGCCAGCGGGTGTTCATAGGTGCAAAGATATCAATTTAGGGAATTCTCATCACGGTGCAGCCCTTATTCTTTTCAGTTGTTTCTGCCAGGACACGTGTAAACATTCGCTACGTATCCGTAGATGGCTTGTAATAAGTGATGACCTGATTGATCAATAGAAAAAGGGTGATCATGTTTGACGTTAATTTGTGCCGGAAGTACTGCTCAATTCTGTTGAATCTGAATTAAGCGGCCATTGATACCTGATTCAATTCCAGCCAGTATTGACAAATGGTTGACATAGAGACCTGTAACGAAGCTGGATCCAGACGTTTTAGTATAAATGAATTAGCCCCTGATTCATAACA
Organism: Spirosoma pollinicola; assembly: GCF_002831565.1. Classification (NCBI taxonomy): domain Bacteria; kingdom Pseudomonadati; phylum Bacteroidota; class Cytophagia; order Cytophagales; family Cytophagaceae; genus Spirosoma; species Spirosoma pollinicola. The sequence goes on from NZ_CP025096.1 coordinate 318,200, forward strand.
GTTGTTGATCTCACTACTAGAGGCATGAGCACTCATCATGACAACCGGAATCCGTTTATAGCTAAGATGTTGCTTTAAGATTTCCAGGGTCTGATGCCCATCCAGACCGGGCATATGCCGGTCGAGTATGATTAGGCTAGGTGGCTGGCTCATCTGAGGAAGGGCATCTAAAAAAGATTGACCACCTGCAAACAGGCGAATGAAGTACCGGGGACAAGACTGTTGGAAGAATAGCTGGAATATTGCGCGATAATCGGCATCGTCATCGACGACACAGATCCATGGAGAAGATGTCATCAGGTTGTGTCAGTTGGTTGCAGACTATAACCGTCCAACTAGTCTTGTTGACTGATCTTGTTCAACAATATTAAGGGAATGGGACAGCGATAAACACTACTTTTTGACAGGCAGGCCTTACTACCTGTCAACCGGTTATCTATAGCCTGAGGTGTTGTCACTTAGTTGTAATTTATACGTACATTCAATACAGTTACAGGCAGTAAACGAAATCCATAAATCATCCAACTAAACGTTAACATGAAAAGTAGATACCTGTTCATTTCACTTGGGAAAGCAATCGCTGGCTTCGCCCTGCTTTTTCTGGTTCAGTGCCAACTGGTGCTGGCGCAAAGTTTTCCGGGCAATTTTGCTGGTGTTCAGGTAGCGACCGGGCTAGACCCGGTTGGAATGGACATTGCTCCTGATTGGCGCGTTTTTCTGGCGGAGAAAATAGTAAGCTGCGAATCGTCAAAAATGGCGTACTATTATCAACTCCTTTTCTGACGATTCCCAATGTAGACAACTTTAATGAGCGAGGGTTGCTGAAAGTGGTACTAGACCCTAATTTCAGCACTAACAACTTCCTCTATGTTTATTATACTTACAAAGCATCGGGCAGTTCGGTTAGTAATAATCGCATCAGCCGATTTACGGCGAACGGGGACTACTATAAGCACTCTAGTTACACGAAAGCAGGTAGATGGCTACTGGTATCAATATGACTGCAGCAGCAGCAAACATCGCCCTTCTTTTAAATCTACCTGTCTTTACCTCTATCAGTTTGAGAAACCTGTAGGCTGCCTTTATACCTTTCCTTTTGTATACGCCGATTGCCTCTATCGGGATAATTTGCCTGGCATGGTCAACCTGTCCCGATTCATAATCAGCGTAAAACCTTTTCGCTCGCTCCTTAAACGTAAGCGCATTGATCTGGTTTTGGTCATCTTGATACTGGAGCAGCTGTTGCTCAGCATTCCAACTAAAGCCGCAATGCAAACATTGCCGATCTCGGTTGTCACCGCTGAACAAATCAGCCAGCACTTGATTTTCTTCTTCTTTGTTGAAACTTATATCAGTAAGGCTAATCGGTTGCTTATTGCCAAACCCAGCCAGCTGATCCGACCCACACTTCGGACAATGTAACAGATTATACATGTTGAAAAACGAATAGTTGGTTAATGGACTTAAACGGATTGACTTGTCAGGCTTATAAGATGACGAATTACGCTTCCTGTAGCTGCTTTACTAGTTTTCGAAACCGTTCCTGTAACCCTTCCAGCGCATATGTTTTGCGCTCGGCTGGCTGGGGACTGAGCGTATTGACGCTAAGGAAGTAGTCATAGTCTGCATTAAATACCTCTTCCGGTCCTATTATATTGGCAACAGGTCCCGATTCAGGTTTTGCCACTACCTGATCTGCCAACGCGGTGATCAGCGTATACTGGGAAACAATAGTATCGTTATCGGTATTGACCGTATAAGTCAGGAACTCTTTGAGTTGACTAATTAGTCGCGACTTTACATCGTCAGTTTGCATAGTTACAGCGAAAGATTATTTTATCTTATTAACGCCCATTAGGTAGCAAGGTTTGAATAAGCCGTAAGCAGTTCGCCAAATGACCCGACCAGAAATGCGTTAGCCGCCTGTAGTAAGCGCAGACAGCGAGTGTTCAGGCGGTGCTATAGTAGCTCTCTTTATTAAAGCGTCACGTTGCGTTTCACAAAACGAATGGCGAGGTAGGTATACAGACCAAGGGCTGATGTCTCCCCGGCCGCTTCCAGATAGTTCTTTCGGTAAACTCCCGTCTGAACGTCATCCACCCAATCCATCCAGGCGTAACAATAACCCATAAACCCGACGAAGGCGCCTACCATAAGAAGTAAAGCGAAGAGCATTTGGCGCGTGGTCATAAAGTTGACTAAGTCGAGCAAGTCGATGGAATTAATTTCGATCAACTTAACTTAGACAAAATCCTTGCCAAATAAACTGGTCATCAATTCTTTTCAGGTAAGACCCTCATCAAGGAGCAGCACCGTCATCTGCCTGGCCATACCGTGTAATAAGGGAGAATATGATCACAAAAAAAGCTTGCTACTGGTCAGTAGCAAGCCGCATAATTTATTGTCCTGACTTGATCTAGTCACTTCCTTCTACTTTCACTAGTTTATTATACAAGCCAAGTATCAAAAAGGGAGCCGCCCATTGACCGATGAATAAACTACGATCACGGTCGCCGGTATATTGAAGGTATAATGAAGCGCCCATGGAGCCCAGAGCTGCCCATAAAAATAAGTCAGAAGGGAGCTTAGCCGTTTGTTCTTCAATCGTCTTGGCGACAGGGCCTTCTTTGTGTTCTGGATTGGAATTATCTGGATTAGCCATGAGGTGAATTAATAAGTTTAGTGACTACCCTGTAACAGAACGTTTGTAATAAGGTTTGATCATTTTTTTGCCGCCGGAGTTGGTTAGTGAGCCAGATACATGATCGTCGATGCACCGATCGACTTGGAGAGCTTTTTAACCAGATCGTTCAGTTGATTGAACCCGCTCCGTTCGACCCCGCTTCCAGAGCCTTTATTAGCCAGAGGTACGTTGGTGTATTTATTACCCGACACCTCCGCTTCGCCATATCCTCTAAAAGTAACTGTATTGTTCTGAATAGAAACGACCACTTTTATGGCGATCTCATCCCCCATATTTTTGAACTCCGTTATCATGAACCCTTTGCTCTGGTCTGACTGATCCATAAAAAAACCCAACGTCTCAAGCCTGAATTCAATCATATCGAACAAGGCCGTATCTGACAGGGCGGTCGTGATTTCAATTCGGTTGGCACCTTTCGGGATTAACAGCTTTTGGGAATAACTCGCACTAAAAATCAATAAAAACAGGAGCGTATAAAGTCCACTTTTCATAGTACAGCAGGTTTGCCGTAAAGATAACCCCTATCCGAATTGGTTCTGCCCAGAGGAGTTGCTGTTCAGGCTACTTTGTTTCGCTCTTGTATCGTCTTCACCATTTCTTCAGGCAATCCGTTTTATACGGCCGCGACCTTACCGGCAAGGCGTTTCACACCATATACACCAGGAATACGCCCTTTCAGGGTACTTCGTAAACTTTTGGGTTCGGCAACAATGCGTGCGCCCGTCCAGGTGGCGGCAATCACCATGCCAGCCGCTACCAGTATGATATCCTTAATGATGTACTGAGCGGCTAACGTTGGCGCATGCAAGGGACCGGGGAACAGTTCGCCGGGATAGATGAGCAAAGGCGACATCGCCCCTATCATCTGGGCGGCCATCAGCCAGACACCAACCCGTAGAAATCGACCTGTAACAAAGCAGATGCCGATTATACACTCCAGAGCAGCTACGAAGTCCATAGCGTTATGTCCGGTAATGACACCCAAGGTGAGTACCGTTGTGGTTCGGGTGGCCAGCGATTCAATGGGGCTGATACCCGGAAAAAACTTCAGAATCCCGAAACCAAGAAATATAATACCCATACCGATACGCAATAGTAAAATGCTATAGGTAACAAGCCATCGATTGATGTTTGTATCCAGCCGGTCGAAGCGGTTAAAAAGATTCATTAGTGTTCTCATAGTCGTTAAGTCGGTAGCAGGGTTTATTTTTGTTCATACTAACGCACAAATCGCTACTTATAGATTTACGCGGTACGAATGGTACTAACCAACACCTTATCACTTTCCCGTTTATAGCGACTTATGAGACATTTCTGCTTGAGAAATAGCCTGTATATATTTCTGTTCTTAACCCTCTCGACCCGCTATCTTCGGGCCCAACAGTCAGTAAAAGACTCGGTAAAAGCTACATTCAATTTTAAGCAGGCCCCCTGGTATGCCAGATCGGTGCCGTTTGCCATTTATACAGGAGCAGGCAAAACAAGCGACCGGGTGGCCCAAAATATTGAAATTGGTAAAACATTCCACGTTATTGACATAGGTGTCGCTTTCGGCAGAAACACCCTTAGACCCGATACGACCCTATTCTTAGAAGGACGGGTAACGATGAACGTAGCCAATTATGGCATCTTTGCGAATGAGATGGCTCTAGGCGCGGGCAAGCTTTTCGACTCAAAAGGAAGTTTAATGCTCGAACTGAGCTACAATATTTTTGCGCAGCTTTCGCCTAAACTCGGCTTTGGTTTTACCACAGGCTATTATGATTTCAGCAACGATTCGTTCGATAGCTCAAAAACATTCTATGGGTTTATCCTTCGCTATGGCTTACCCCGAAATGACTCAGGCGGTATTGTTGGCCTTGGGCGGGGTGGCCGTCGGATTCGGGCAAGGCATGTACACCGATGAGTGAATTTCCCAAACCTATAAGGTTTCTAGAAACCTTATAGGTTTACAATAGCAGCCCGATGGGCAATGGATTAGTTGGGTTTAGCTCGTGAGGCTGCAAAGTCAGTTGAAACCAGGCTACATCGTGCCAGCCACCCATTTTGTAGCCAATATTGGCGTACGTACCAATGTAGTCGAAGCCCATAGCCCGATGAAACGTCTCGCTTTTCAGGTTCGGGCTTGTGATCCCCGCATAGGCATTATAATAGCCCTGCCGACGCAGAAACTCAAACAACAGAGTATAAAGCTGGCGGGCAATGCCCCTTCGGTACCCATCGGGATGGACATACACCGACGTTTCGACCGACCATTGATAAGCAGGTCGGTCCCGGTGCTTCGACGCATAGGCATAGCCTAGAATTTGCCCGTCCAGTTCGGCCACTAAATACGGAAACTGTTGCTGAATGGTCTGGATTCGGGCGGCAAATTCCGCTACCGTTGGCACCTCATACTCAAACGTAATGGTGGTACCGAGAATATAAGGCGCGTAGATGGCCAGAATAAAAGGGGCATCGTCGGGTGTAGCGAAACGGATAGTCATAGCCTGTTAAACTTCGGCCAAAAGCCATTGTGCAATCATGAAATAAACACCAATGCCAATCAGGTCATTGGCTGTTGTAATGAATGGTCCCGACGCTACAGCCGGATTTATCCCTATTTTATTGAGTAACAGGGGCGTTACCGTCCCCATGAACGACGCCAGCATAACAACGGCAAGCAGAGACGTAGCCACCACGAAAAACAAACGCGGTTCGCCAATGATAAATGTATACGTTCCGGCGATCAGGCCCACCACCAGCCCGTTGATAACCGCCACCAGCAACGTTCGCAGCAACCGCCGACCAAACGTTACGCTCAATCCCGAGGTATCGGCCAGGCTTTGTAAAATCAGCGATGACGTCTGAATGCCAACATTACCGCCGGTCGATCCGATAATAGGAATGAAAGCAGCCAGAGCCGCAACTTTGCCTAATTCACTCTGAAATCCATTGATGACGGTGGCTGCCATCAAACTCCCCAACGCCCCCGCCACCAGCCAGGGAAGCTGCACTTTGGAGCGTTGCCAGACGCTATCGTCCTCCTCTACCTCGCCCGAAAGCCCCGAAATAACCTGAATATCTTCTTCGGCCTGATCGGTAATAACGTCGACCACGTCATCAATCGTGATCCGGCCCAGGAGCCGCTGCTGCACGTTTACAACCGGAATAGCATCCAGGTCATACTTCTGCATCACCTCGGCTACTTCGGCAACCGGGCGATACGTTTCGACAAAAACGATGTCTTCATCGTAGATATCAGCAATCTTGGCGTTCTTCCGGGCCAGCACAATCTTCTTCAGCGATACCAGACCCAGTAATTTCCCAACATCGTCGACAACGTAAATCGCATACACATTTTCGACATCTTCGGCTTGCTGGCGAATCTCCTCGATACAGGCGTTGACCGTTAGATTGACATTGATCCGAATCAACTCTTTCTGCATCAAACTACCCGCAACACCATCCTCATAGTGGAGCAAGTCCAGAATAAATCGAGCCTGTTCGCGGTCTTCCAGAAAACCGATCACCTCTTCCCGAATCTGAATAGGCTGTTGATTCAGGACGTCCACGGCATCGTCGGAGTCCATCTGGTTGATGAAGGGCGCTAGCTCAGCCGATGTAAACAGTTTGAGCAAGGCCGTCCGCTCGGTCTGGTCGAGGTTAGCTAGAATTTCGGCACCAACCGTTTTATCAAGCAGGCTGAGTAGGTAATGGGCGGATTCGGGGGTTAACTCATCCAGAATCCCGGAAATGTCGGCGGGAAACAGTTCCTCCATTTCCGTCCGCAACAGCGTATCATCGCTCGCATCAATAGCCGACTGAATATGATCGAGGTAGTCTTTGGTGAGTTCGAAAGTCACAGTTGTAAAGAGCGAAAGAGTAAAAGAGCGAAAGAGTGATAGACCGGCATTCCGGCTGGCGTATGTTCACTCATTCGCTCTTTCGCTCATTAACGAAGTTAATTCCACAAACTCGGCCACGCTCAACTGTTCAGCACGTTTATCCATAAAAGGGCTGGCAAGAGCAACTTCGGGTGGACTTAATGGTTTGAGCGCGTTACGCAATGTTTTTCGGCGCTGGCTGAATCCCGCCTTTACGACCTGTGTAAACTTCCGCTCGTCGCAACCGAGATCAGTAGTGCTGTTTCGCCGGAGTGAAATCACGCCCGAAAAGACCTTTGGGGGTGGATTGAACACGATGGGGTCAACCGTGAATTCATACTTAATATCGTACCAGGCTTGTAGCAATACGCTCAGGATTCCATAGTCTTTATTGCCTGGCCCGGACGCTACCCGCTGGGCTACTTCGCGTTGAAACATACCCACAATTTCGGGAACCCGTTCGCGCATTTCGAGTGCTTTAAACAGAATCTGGGTTGAAATATTATAGGGAAAGTTACCAATAATGGCAAACGGCTCGACGCTGTCGGGCTTTTTTGTTGGTAATAAATCAGGCCGGATATTCAGAAAGTCGGCACCCAGAATTTTGCCTTCCAGCGCAGGAAAATGCACTTTCAAATAATCGACTGACTCGCGATCAATTTCGATAACGTAGGTTTCGAACTGGTCATTCTGGAGCAGAAACTGGGTCAAAACGCCCGTTCCCGGTCCAATTTCGAGGATTCTTTTATAAGGCACCCCATCGACGCCCGGATGTACGGAAAGGAGTTCAGCAATTCGTTGGGCGATGCTCAGGTCCTTCAAAAAATGTTGACCGAGTTCTTTTTTAGGTTTAACGTACATAATACCGATGGGTTTTGGGTGAGGTTGGCAGCCCAGTGCAAAGGTAGAGGGAATTGGCTGTCTACCACCCCCAACCCCCTCCTAAAACAGGAGGGGGCTATGCCGAAGGGTATTTGGTCACTGGCTCCACCAGGGTTAGGAGAGGAATATGCCAAGAGTACCCCGTTACTAAGCCCCCTCCTGTTTTAGGAGGGGGTTGGGGGTGGTGAAATGTTGTTGAATCTCACTGAGCACTTTGCTCACATTTTTTAGAACGTCTGCATTCTGAAAGCGAAGAACCCTAATATCCAGGGTCTCAATCGCTTTTTGCCGTTCTTCATCATGGATTTTAACATCAGGGGCATCATGTATCCCTCCATCGACTTCAATAGCAAGCCGTTCAGATGGGCAATAAAAATCCAATACAAACAACCCAATACTATGCTGTCTCCTGAATTTTCGGCCAGCTAGTTTACTACCTTTTAACTGCTCCCAAAGAATTTTCTCCGAATCGGTTGCGCCGTTCCGTAGCTCCTGGCGGATAAATGTCAATACTTTCAAATTGTTCAACTGCCCGTTGCGCATTGTTTTGTAGGTGTTTGATTGGTAAATGACCACCCCCAACCCCCTCCTAAAACAGGAGGGGGCTTTTTAAAAGAGCGATTTTGTCAACTTTCCCATCTGTTTTAGTCAGGGGCTAAAAAAAGAATACACCTCTGCGGAGCCCCCTCCTGTTTTAGGAGGGGGTTGGGGGTGGTAAACCCACCCCCTCAAAAATCCAGATCCGTCAATTCGAAATCCTGCTTGACCCGAATAGTCCCGTTCTCTTCGGTGCCGGGATTGTAGATCATTCGTTCGGGTTGGATGCCCTTCTGCACATTGCCGATGTCACGTTTCCGGTTTTTATTGGCGTCGATAATTAATCGAAGTCGGTATAATCCCGGTTTAAGTCGGCCAAAGCTATAAGCTGGTGTGTTGTAGGCCGTTCGAATAACCTGATATTTCTCATCCAGTAACTCGACAAGGAAATTCGTACCGGCGGCTCCCAGGGTTGCGGGATTCACTTTGCCAGCGATCAGGCCGTAACTGTCATCTTTCGCAATCAGATACCGGGCTGAGTAGCGGGGCAACGTATCGCCCTGCACACTGATAAAAGCCCCTTTTTGAAGTCGGAAGAGCAATGTATCACGCAAATCGGTTTTCTGCCTGATGACCAGACGGGAAGAATTATTGCTCCACGTCAAACTAGCCGGTGTCAGTTTCATTGGCTTGGTGCTATCGGCCCCAATGATGACCAGATCGGTTTTAAACTGAAATACCGGCTTGTTAAACGTCAGCGTAAATTCCAGATTATAGTCAATCGGCTCACTCGACGGAGGACTTATCTGTACGGATAAAGGGGTACGGTTCTTCGCTTTAGTTTTCAAAGGCGAGAAATAAACGCGCTCTCTCAACTCCGTGATGTTACCCACCGAATCCTCGGCCATAATGGTCATGTGGAGCGTATCGTCGGCAGCCCGATTGGCAGGGCGATACAGGCGAATCATTTTCGGATTTTCCAGAAATGAAATCAGCGTATCCTTCGAGGTACTTTCCGGCGATACGGTTGATGCACCAGGAGAAGTACTGGTTGCCGTCGTGGATACGGCTGTCGTAGATACAGCCGACGTGGATACAGGTCTACCGAATCGTATTTTGTAGCTGGCAATACCCGTACTGAGTTCCAGCCCCAATGTCTCGTCAGTACGCTCGCGTCGGCTGATACGCGGTTTGCCATAACCGCGAAAGGCAACCATATCCAGGCCAGTATAATTCCGGTTCAGATTCAGTACGCTATCACGGAAAGCTACGCGCTCACCGGGCGTGTTATTCACCAGATTCAAATCTTTATCATCGAATCCGTAAATTTTATACAAACCCGCCTTCACATTTTCAATACGGTAATTGCCACTGCTGTCTGTTCTCGCAAAATACTGGGGCCGTTTTCGATTGATTGGCAACGTATCAGTCGAGGCAAACAGCCCGACCACAAAGCCAAGCAGCGGCTGGCGGCTTTCGTCGTCAACTACGTTGCCCGCCAGAGAAAGCGAATCAATAAATGGCCCTGTGCTGAAAACGATCTTGGAGTTTTTGGCAATGTTTCGCTCTGTGATGTCGCGAATGCCATCAGCGAAGTCAATGGTGTAGGTCGTATTGGGCAGAAACGCCTTGTTAAAGTTCAGCCGGAGGCCCAGCGGCAACGATTTCACCACAAACGTATTACTGTCCTGTGGCGTAATCGTTATTTTTTGCTGAATGTTTTCAGTTTTTACGTATTCGCTAAACTCCAGTTCGACAGACTTACCGGTATAATTCAGTTGGCGGGCGGTGGGCATACTGCTCACCAGTTTCGGCGACAGGGTATCTTTCTTGCCGCCAGGGGGTTGAGCCACCTGTGCGCAGTTTTGAAGAAGAACGGGAAGAACCAGCAAAAAAATCAGTACGAAATGGCGAAGCGTCATGTTGGGTGTAATCAGAACTACAAAGGTAAACGTCCGTTCATCGTTTATCCGTACCGATTGACATAAAATGGCTCACTGGTTCGTTACGTTCTATAGTAATTTAAGAAAATTTAAGGTCACTTAGTTAATGGCGGGCTCGTCTGTGCGCGATTTGGTACATTTGCCGCTCGTCAGTTGCTTACCCAATCACCCAAAAACATTCATGATCCACCCCCGTTTTTGTTTGTTGCCGCTTCTTGTTCTGTCGCTGGGCTGGCTATCCGGCTGTTCCAGTTCGGGCGATAAATTAGATGACCAGATCAGTGATGCCCTGAGCAATGACAACGCTATTGATGTAACAGAAGCCGATGCCTTACGCGTCTTTATTGCGCAGGAAAGCAAAGAACTTGGCGACGACAAAAAAACAAAGGCACTCCTGACACCCGATGGAAAAATCAGCGAGTCGGCGCTGGAAGCCTATATAAAACGCAATCGTACGTATCGAAAACTGGCGAAAGAGGGCAAAACGCCTGCCGTTTCGCTGGCGGGTGCCGTATCATCCAGTAAACCATTACGATTAAAACTGTATCTGGAGGCTAGTGGCAGTATGTTTCCCTACGACGCCCCTACCGGAAATGGGGCTTTTAAGCGAACGCTGAACGATGTGCTCACCGAATTTGACGGGATCAATCCGAATCAGGGAAAGCTGTTCGTCGTGAATACCGAAGTGAACGACATGGGCCTAACTCTGCCCCAGTTTTTCAAAGAGAAAAACATCTTTACGGTAGCCAAAACGAAAGGCAAAACGACTAGTACTGACTTCGAACGGATTTTCGGCGACATTCTGCGAAACACGTCTGGCGATGACCTGAGCGTACTCGTTTCGGACCTGATCTATTCCGACCCTGGTTTGGCGGGCATGAGTGCCCAGAAAACCCTCGACGCGGCCAGTTCACTCTTGACAACGGTTTTCAACCCCTACGCCAGTACCCACTCGATGCTGGTAATCAAACTCAAATCCGATTTCGACGGTACGTATTATAGCTGGAACAATGCCAAGAAAAAGTACACCGGCGAGAGGCCATATTACCTCTGTCTGATCGGTCGAAACGAAACCATGAAACGGCTGTATCAGGATCAAACTTACGAGACCATCCGCCGGTTCGATCAGTTGCCGGGTTATGCCGACTCCTGGTTTTTCGGCCGGGATACAAAAGCTGTTACCCCTTTTTACAGCATTCTGGTCACGGACCCCGCCCGCAAAGGGCGTTTCAAGCGGTCGGACGAAGAGGTGCGCAGTCATGCCAAAGCCATTCATTCGCTCGCCGATGTTCAACCTGATGTTACGGACAAAAACCTGACAATTCCGGTAGCGGTCGACCTGTCGGCCATGCGCCTGCCTGCGTCGCTCCTGACCGATGCCAGCCAGTATGTTGTTGAGGGTAAGGACAACTTCAAGGTGTCGGCGGTGCAGGCGTATTCCGGGGCGAACAGCACCACGCATAAGCTGCTTCTATCAACTGATAAACCCGCCCGGGGCAACCGCACGGCAACAATTCGACTTCGTCGCCAGTTTCCACCTCGCTGGATTGCCAGCACCAACACCACCAACGATGCCTCGCCGGATGCCAACTCAACCTTCGGTATCCAAAACCTTTTGCAGGGCGTCGAACGAGCTTACAACCCAAATAACCAAACCGAATATTTCACGCTGATAATTAATTTAGAATGAGTGAAAGAAATTTAAAGAGCGAAAGAATGAATGAGCGAAAGAGCGAAAAACTGCCGCGAGTTTCCTTTCACTCTTTCACTCTTTCACCCTTTCGCTCTTTAACAAATGGAAGAATCACTTTATAACTTTTACAACCTGTTCGTTAACGGCAGCCTGCTCGAAGATTTGTATCAGGAAGAACTGCTGTCGCCCCTGACCTGGACGGCCATAGGCCTTGCCTTCGTTGTTGCATTTGCCTTTTATATCTGGCCCTTCAACAGGGTGAGTTTTAGTGGCTTTGGTAGCTGGCTTTTAATGACAGGCGTGAGTGCACTGCTCCTGTTCGTCATTACGCTCGTGACCTGCTACCAGAAAGCCAACCAGGAAATTCCGCGCGACGAAGCCGACCTCAACCAGGGAACGATTTTCGATCAGGGAATTAGCGTATTTCTAAGCTACGCCTTCGAAATGGCGCTACTCACAGCCCTTATCTTCTTTATCATCTCGATGATGCTGAAAAACTTTAGTAAAAACGCCAAACACCGGCCCATGCTCTGGCCGTCGAAATAATAATGTACCAAACACCATCCTGGTGTTTGAGCCGCCATAGCGGCTAACTATTGGCTACATTGTTAGTCTTCGGCTCAAACACCAGGATGGTGTTTGGTACAATAACCCAAAAAACATGGCAAAATTATTTGTATTCGCCATTGGCGGAACCGGCTCACGGGTATTGAAAGCCCTCACGTTTTTGCTGGCGTCGGGCGTTAAAATGAACAATACCGACGAGGTTATTCCAATCATTTTGGACCCCCACGCCACCAACGACGACCTGCTGCGCACGAAAGACCTGCTGCGCGAGTACGGAAACATCCGCGCTGGGTTGCAAACCAAACCGACATCGGGTTTTTTCAGTACCGAAATTAAGACGCTCAATCGGGCCATTGGGGGCAATGCCACCATTGCCGATACGTACGTTTTTGAATTACAGGGTGTTCAGCAGGAGAAATTCCGGGACTATATTAATTACGAAGGGCTGGATGCACCTAGTAAAGCCTTCGCCAGTTTGCTCTTTTCGGAAGAAAACCTCGAAACCAAAATGGATATTGGCTTCGTGGGCAACCCGAATATTGGCAGTACGGTACTGAATCAGTTCCGCTATTCGGATGTATTTCAGGCGTTTGCCGAGAACTTTGGCGCCAACGATCGGATCTTTATTGTCAGCTCCATTTTTGGTGGAACGGGTGCCGCTGGTTTCCCGATTTTGCTCAAGAACATCAGGGGCGCGCAGGCCATTGGCCAGATACCTAATCCGGCCTTTCTGACGAATGCCAAAATCGGAGCTGTTACGGTTATGCCCTATTTTAGCCTGACCACCAACGAGAACAAACTCATCGACCCGGCCTCGTTCATTGCCAAAACCAAAGCCGCGCTTAATTACTACCAGAAGGGCGTGAATCCGTCGGTAAACGCGCTGTATTACATTGGCGACGATCAGACGAAAGCGTACACCTATGACCCTGGCGCGGGCGGGCAGAAGAACGAAGCGCACTTTGTGGAGATGGCCTCGGCGCTGGCTATTGTCGACTTTATGAACACCGACGATAGTAGTCTGGCCGTTTCGAACGGTCGGCCAACGAACCCGATTTACAAAGAGTTTGGTATTGAGCAGGATGGTCTGAGTATTCAGTTGGGCCATTTGGCAGCCGGGACGAAGCAACTCATCAGCTTGCCTCTTTCGAAGATGGCGCTGTTCAGCACCTACCTCAGCCAACGGCTTAAGCAGGCGGCTGGCACGGTGCAGTGGTCGAAAGGCAATCCCCAAATTTCGACCTCTTTCCTGAACTCGGGCTTCTTTACAAGCGTCAAAAACTTTGATACGTCCTTCCGGCAGTGGCTGTCCGAAATGCGGGGCAACAAACGGTCGTTTGAACCATTTTTGCTCGATGCGACTAATCTGGGCCACACCGTTCGGGGTTTCGAGCCGAAGAAGAAAGGAATTTTCGGCGGTGAATCCGATGTGAAGCTCGACATTGTCGACGACCTGGATCAGACGCTGAACAAAACCGCTGAAGGCAAAGCCTACGGCAGTGAGGCCGATAAATTCATTCAGTTATTTTCAGAAGGCACCGAGCAATTCGTCCGCGAACGTCTCCCGAAGGTACTGGACTATTAGATATTAGTGGAGTTACTCAAAGTAGGTGGAATTAGTAAAATGGTGATGTGGTGGAGTGGGGAAATAAGTACTTACTGTACTACTTAACTTACTCCACCACTTCACTAACTCCACTACAAACTACAAAACATGCCAACAACATTCAGTTTACATAACCCTACTCCCGGCCTGCACTGGTACGTCAGTAAGCCCCTCGGCACCGACCAGATTGCGGCCATTCGTGACCCGCAGGGTGGTCAGACGATCAAGCAGCCTACGTCTATTCCAAGTCCGTTTGCGCGGATGGATTTAGTACGCTCCGCCTTTTTGAATCTTGCCATTAAACCAGACCTCAGCGGCACCGTCAACGACCAGCGCGTTGTGTCGGACTGCCTTGATGTGGGTGAGCTATTTTTCAATTACGACAAGCTTAAGACGTTCGTTACCATCACGCCTTTCGATATTCGCACCGACCTTGACCGGTTGCGGCAGTCGAGCAGCCAGGGTCATAAACGGTTGGGCGATGCGCTGAAACTGTTTCTGGATCAGGATGCGGCCGAGTACAACTTTGGCGACATCAACCGCCTGTTTGTCCTCAGCTATCGCGGTCGCGTTGTTGGCGGCACATCACCAAAAACGCTGTTTTTCAGTTCGGGAAATGATTTAAGTTGGGTCGACGTGTCAATGGGAAGCGACCGTCTGTTCGACTCGTCGGTTTGCCCGTTACACCAGCGCGACATCGAATACCAGAAGTTCTGGTACGCGATCAAGCTTTTTATGCCCAACTTCCGCGACCGATTCCGCGAGGTAGACGACTACCTCAACCGCAGTCGGGCTCTGTTACAGCAGCAAAACCCGACGATGTTCTACGACCACATCGAGTCGCAGAATGGTCAGCCGCTGTTAACACGGGAGCAGTTCGATCAGGATTTTGATGAGCTGACTACTGGCCCCGGCGATGTAGTAGAGGTGCTTGGGTTCCCGCTCCGCAAGAAAAAATCCGACGCCCGCGCCATCGACAAGGTCAGCGACTTTATTATCCGGTCTGACAAATACACCCGCCTGAATCCGAACCAGCCACGCCCTATGGCGTTGCAGAATCGGTTTTTCCGGCAGTTCACCTATGTGCCGCAGGCGCAGTGGAATTCGAACACGCCTGTCCCCTATTACGCCCGTGAATCGTGGCGGGATAACCAGCGGCCGTTGCCGGGTCAGCCGGGAAATTACCCCTGGCTCACGGTCAGCGATATGCTGGAACCGTACCTCATTCGTCTGCCATTCCCCACCGACCGGGGACGGTTCTTCGACGGCAATCTGCAAACGTCTGCCACCGATAAGGGCTTTCTGTTGCCTCTCAAAAAAGACTTCTTCGATTTCTTTGACATCGACGATCTGTTGCAGGGCCGAGTACGTATTAAAATGACGCCACAAGGCGCAGGCATCAACGTCACGCTCGACATTCCCGTTACCGCGCCCAATCAGCCCGGCAACCAGTTCGTCACCTTCGAGCGGCTGTATAACCCAACCGTTGGCACCTCGAATGCGCCAAACGAAACTACTAATGAAGGCATCATTGTCGAGAACTCGTTTACGGTCAATATTTATCCCTTCGTGCGCTCAGGAGCTGTTACCGTTCCTGCCGATTACCGGGTGCAATTGATCGAGTCGGGATTCGACAGCCAGAATCAGTACGAATTAACCTATTTTGGTCAGCGAAACAACACCGAAGTCAAAGCCGAATCGAAACACCAGCGCACCGTTCGGCAGCAAAATACCGACGGGTCGAGTGTATATTATGTCCTTCGCGAAGAGTTCGACTACCTGCAAACGCACATCCGCGCCGATGGCCGCGAGATGAATGGCTTGCTTATTCCGCGCTGGCAGGAATACAGTGGCGGCAGCAAGGTGTTTGAATTCTCGGTCGATTTTGGAACAACCAATACCCATATTGAATACAAAGTAGATGGCGGTTCGCCACGCCCCTTCGATGTGGCCGAACTAACCCCGCAGGTGGCTACACTGGTGGCTCCGGCGCAGTACAATCCGGCCTTGTTCGAGCTGTTTTTGCTCTATGATCTGGAGTTTGTGCCGCCCACCATTGGCCCCGGTCGCCCGGATAACTTTCCGACGCGCACGGCCATTGCCGAGCCCATGAACCTGAGCTTTAACCAGCAAACGCAGGCCCTGGCCGACTTCAACATCCCATTTTACGTCGAACGTCAGCCAGCCGGTTCCAACCGGATCACGACCAACCTGAAATGGGCAAAAACCAGCGACCAGACCGAGCGACGCGTAGAAGCGTTTCTGGAAGAATTGCTGATGCTGATCAAAAACAAAGTGCTGACTGAAGGCGGCAACCTGTCCCAAACGACCGTTTACTGGTTCTTCCCGGCCAGTATGACACCCGGTCGGGTAAGCCAGCTTCGTGCCGACTGGCAATTACTCTACGACCGCTACATTGGCGGATCGGCAGGTCGGTTGCGCGAAGTGTCGGAGTCTGTGGCCCCGTTTTATTATTACAAGCAAAACCCAACGTTGAGTGCGTCGGCACGTCCGGTTATCAACATCGACATTGGTGGCGGCACCTCCGATGTGGTCGTGTATGAACGCAATGAACCCCGCTTGCTGACGTCCTTCCGATTTGCGGGAAACGCTATTTACGGCGATGCGTTCAGCGAGTATGGAGCCGCCAGCCACAACGGTTTCGTTCGCAAATACAGCGACCGTATCCAAACGCTTTTAGACAGCCAAAGCCTTGGAAATCTGAGCGATAACAACCGCCGAATGCTGGAAACGAACCGCTCGGAAGACATTATGGCGTTTTGGTTCTCCATCGAGAAAAGCAACGATGTAAAGGCTAAAAGTATGCTATCCTTCAATGGTATGCTGGCCAAGGATGAGGACATGAAAATAGTTTTTGTACTCTTCTATACAGCCATGATCTACCATGTTGCACGGCTAATGAAGCACCGGAATATTAATTTGCCGGGAGCCATTACGTTTAGCGGTACCGGCTCGAAGGTGTTGACGATCATCAGTTCCGACGATCAAATGTTGGGTAAACTGGCGCGGGCCATCTTCGAAAAAGTCTATGAGCAGCCTTACGACACCAGTGGGCTTACGCTATTCTACGAACGCAAAGGCCCCAAAGAAGTAACCTGTAAAGGTGCTCTGATGCAACCGGCCAACAGCCGCCCGGTTGATACCGAAGCCATCAACTATGTGTTTCCAGCTACGTTCAATGACGAGTATCCGACTCTCACTTACGCTGATTTACGAAAACCAGAGGTGGTCGATTCACTTCTGAAAGAGACGAACGCGTTTATTGATTTCTTCTTCGCCCTCAACCAGCAGTTCAGTTTTGTTCGGAACCTGAACGTATCGGCCCGCTCGCTGGTGGTAGCACAGCAGGAATTACGCACGCATCTGGACACCTCACTTATGGACGGAATTCAGCGGAAAGAGAGCGACGTAGCCGCCGAGTACAGCGGTATGCTCGACACGCTCAGCGCCCCAATCGAAGAAACGCTGTTCTTCTACCCGCTGATCGGTGCCATCAATAAATTAGCAAATGCACTGGCGTAGTGTATTTGGTTTTTCAGCGTCGCCGGGTTCAACCCCGAAGACGCTGAAAAACCTGTTCTTTAACCTTCTTTTATGCTAAGACTATCTTGTATAAGCCTCTTTGCCTTACTCACATCCGCATCGCTGGTCGTTGCACAAACTCCCAATCAGGCAGCCGTTGATACGTTGACCAAAGACGTGGCTATAGCTGTTTTTTCAGGCATCAGTCAACCCAAAGCGCAGGAAATTCATGCGCAATTACTGGCCTGCGGGGATGGCTGCGACCCACAGCAGGTTATTCGGGGCGTGGGCAGTTGGGATCAGGTTGGGGTAAAAATGCAGGAACTGGCAACGATAAAAAATACGGCCACCTTTGTCGCCATGTCGCCCGCAGATGCCAATACGGCCATTCGGAAGCAGCTGGCCCAGTTTTACGCAAAATACAAAAGCGACAAAAATTACGGAAAACCGCTAAATCCGGCGGTTCAGGCCCAGTTACTGGCCAAACTGGATGAAATGCTCACGCCCGTCCCTGTAGCCGAGCCCGTACCAGCAGCCGACAATACATCGGCCGTTTCGGGAACGTCGGCAGATGAGGATACCGGTATAACGCCCGAAGCCATTCAACTCAGTCAACTGGAACGCCAGACAAAAGCGGCAGAAGAAAAACAACTTTGGATGATGATACTAGGGGCAATTGTTGGGTTGATAGTGGGTGCCGGAGCGGTTTATCTACTCGCCTATCGTTCGTTAAAAAATGAAGTAGACCGCCTGAACAACGAGAATAACAAACTGAGTCGCCAGTTCGATAGTTTGCGCAACAAAACCGTTATGGCGACCAATGAACCCAGGCAACCACAGGGGCAGGGCGATCTCCGGCAAAAAGCGAATGCCTACGATGCGGTTCTGGCCGAGCTAGGCACCGACAATGCACTGATGGCTATCCGGCAGTTGAAACAGCAAACGAGCCGCTCGGTACCACCGACCGCCAAGGTCGTACGCTCTGGTGAGCCGGTTATTGAGCCGAATCAACAGATAGAACCAAGCCCGGTTCAGACGCAGCCTATGCCTGTGCAAACACCAACCAAACCGGTTGAAGCACCATTGGCAGCCCGCTCAGAGGTGTTTTATTTCCCGCCCCCCGATCCAACAGGCCAGTTCGACAGTCAGCAGAAAAGCGAGACACTTTCACCCGAATCGGCGTACCGGTTCAGCATCAACGCCACGAATCCGTCGGTTGCTACGTTTCGATTTGAGGCCGAACCCGGCCGGGTCGCGCGTTTTTTGACCTACCGCAACTACATGGTGGAACCCGCCTGCGAAAGTGAAAATAGCTTTAGCAGCACCTATACCCGCATCACGATGCGCCGGGATGGCGAAGCTATTCTCGAAAACGGGAACTGGCGGGTAAAGACCAAAGCACAGATCCGGTATGAATAGATTCCTCATCGTTTTGTTCCTTGTTGGCAATCTGCTTTATCTGGCTGGCTGTTCGGGCTGCTCACGTTCGGGTAGTCACCAGCCGCGCCGGAATAAACGCAACACCGATAAACCCGAACAGACAATTACCGAGACAACACCGCCAAAAACGAAACCAACGTTGACCAAAATTGGTAGTGGCCCCACAGAGGTGGCCATGGAAAAAGTAAATGGCGTGTACAAAGTGCCCGTTACGATCAATGGTACACCCATGAAGTTCATTCTGGATACCGGTGCCAGCCTGATTTCCATCACATCGACAGAAGCTGACTTTATGATGAAGCACGGCACCATTACCGATGCCGATATTGTGGGGCAATCCCGGTTTCAGGATGCGAATGGCACTATTTCGCCCGGTGCGGTAATCCGGCTCAAATCCGTTCAGATTGGCAACCGGGTACTTGAGAATGTCAACGCGAATGTCGTGGCAAGTGCCAAAGCCCCTTTGCTATTAGGCCAGTCTGCGTTGTCACAATTCGGAAAAATTTCGGTGGATTATCGACGTAATGTTGTGACGTTCGATTGAAATTCGGTGTTTTGTGTTTAAACAGGCTAAAACCTGTCATCTTTTTCCATGACCGAAACCGAACTGACCGACCGACTTCGTGAAGCCATCGTGCTCAACGGCCCCGATGTTTGGCGTACAAACGGGTATCTTGACGATGCCCGACAGGCCGGTATTCCACAGGCTGATGCGATAAAAAAAGCCACTGAGATAAGTCAGGAGGTTGCTAACAACAACCTGCTTTTCCAGAATATACAGGCCCGCATTACGCGCATGGCGCAGCCGTCGCGGGCACAATACTATGACCAGGATTTAAACCAGATTGTTAACGCGGCCAGTTCGCTGAAGCTCTCTGCCGACTTTGTCAGAAACAAATGGGTACCAACCGTCCTGAACCGGATAGTGGCCGAATCAACCCCTAAGCAGCCTGAACCTGTTATTGCTCCCACTCCTCCGGTAGTTGCTACGCCCGTTGCAACACCAACGTATGAAGCGTTAATAGAGAATAAGCCGGAGCCGCCAAAACCAACCGTTACCGATCTGGCAATGCCCAACACCCCGGCAGTTGAAAAACCTGTTTATGTAGCCCCGCCGGTTGCTCCCGTTGAGCGGCCCATCAAACCGCCAAGTCCGCCGGAGCCAGTTCCCATTGTTCGCTCCTTTACGGCTACGCCCGCCCGCGTACAAAAAGGGCAACCCGTTACGCTGGCCTGGGAAGTCGAGAATCTGCTGGCCGTTACGATTGATGATCTTGGTGAAGGTTTGTCGCCCAGGAACCGAGGATGGGTAAAGCCATCTAAAACAAGCGATTATACCCTTTTCGATGCGAACAACAACCCGTTAAGCACTGTCCGAATCGAGGTAATTCAACCCGACCGAAGCGGGCTTTATGGCGTTTTGTTTGCGCTGGCCTTATTGGCAATCATCTACTGGTTTATAAAGAGTAACAATGCCAGTGATAACACGTTACCCAGAACTAATAATAAAACGGAACAGACAACAGGCTCGTCTAAGGAAGATGGCTCAAGTCGAAAAAAAAAAGTAAACCAAGACGAGCTTCCGGTAGAAAACGAACCAACACCAGAAACGGCCAACCCACAGCCAACTGAAACCACCAGCGAGCCAACAGTCGCGGTACCCGATAATACGCCAAAAGCGGAAGCGCCCATTACCAAATCAACACCTGAGGAAAAAACGGCATCCAGCGAGCCAGCGCCCAAACCAGCTACACCGGCAGATGCCCGGCAGGGAAAATACGAGGAGTCGTTTGGCGACAAACCCTACGATAAAGTTGAACTGGGAGCCGATGAGCGCGGCTGGCGTCGTGCCCGAAGCAATGGCCGCTGGGGCTACATCAACGAAGCCGACGAATGGGTAATTCGCCCCGAATTTGAAGCCGTTACCCCTTTCCGGGGCAATACCGCAGCCGTTTTCCTGAACGGCCAGCTTCTGAAAATTAATCGGGAAGGTGAGCAAGTAAGAAATTAATGCTTACAACCCCAGTGTGACGGTCAGCTTCTGGAAGGACGTCCAATAACCTGAGGCCATCAGGCCAATACCGTTTCCGGCAAACATTTTGAACGGATAGGGACTACTTCGTATTTCAACGGCGTTTACGTAAAAATGCAGTTCGTCACCCCGTCGCTGTATGCTAAGTCGATCACGGTTTTTTTCGACCGATACCCCCGGCGAAAAGAAATCACCGGGCATATAATCGCCGAATGTACTTCCATTCGCCACCCGAATAATTGATACTTCACCCTTCGCATTCAGGGTAAAGGCATTGTAATTGAGCGAATCTTTTATGCCAAATACAATACCACCCGATGGAACCTGACCCGAATCGGCCAATACATCTACTTTTATCGTGAAGACCTCGGCACGGTTCAGATTGATGTCTGCGGGTAGTTCAACGGTGCTCAACGCGACCTGGGTAGTATTCGTATTCCGCTTGCGAATGCTGTAGCGCCCCAGGCCAATCTGGAAATAATAATCCCCTTTAATCCCCGCTTTCCATCCGTTGCGGTTTGTAGCGAAGTCGCCGGTGAAGGCCGGATGATAATCGGAATTTACGGTAGGATATGGAGCCGTGCGGGCAGGGGCCATAACCTCCGTCGGATTCGTTACAGTTACTGGTGCCGCCTGACCAACAGGCGAACTTGCTGGCTTCTCAACGGCTGTTGATGGCCTGCCAGATGGGCTTACAGCTAAGGCACTCGTTGGCTTCAGCGTTACCTTCTGCCACTCGCTGGACGCAGAGAAAATAGCCATTTTCGGACGCCGTCCCGTCGATTGTGCAACGCTGTTGACCAGAGTAATAACTACAAGAGCGGTTGTCAGGAATAAACGCATAGTCAAATTAATGGATAATGGAACAATGTAAAATGAATAATTGAGAACGACTGATTACTCACAAGGATTCATTCTACCTTGACCTAAATTATGGATGATTTAAAAAGTAAACTATGCGTTTTTTTGTCATCCCGACGCAAGGAGGGATCTTCGGTAAGATGAATCACTTCGTCTTGTCCGAAAATCCCTCCTTGCGTCGGGATGACAAACCTAATTAGTTGAATTTCAACACCTTAATCACAAATTCAACTATTATCCATTCTACATTTAACATTATACATTATCCGGTCGATTGGGCCCTATTAAAACGAAAAACGTACCAGCGCCGTAGGCTGTCCGGCCTGTAGACTCGGGCTAAGGGAAACAGATTGATTTCGTCTTGCTTCCTTCTGCTGCTGACTATTCCGAAGTCCTTTAATAAACGTTAGCACAACATCGGCAGCCGCAACAATAACCGCCCCGCGTGTTGCCATAAAATAGGCATGATGGTGATCATTTGCCGTCTTATAATAGGGTTCGCCAGCCGCCATATTCTTCTGTTGTTCGTAAAGCGCATACTCATCCTGCGACTTCTGCCGCTCCGACAATCCATAAATCAGCAAGCCATAACACCCCACTGTCAGCAAAGGTCTTAACCCTATTTTTGGCTTCGGTGTTTGTACGAAGATATTACCAATGCCGGGTGCTACTGCCGATACTAACGCCCAGGCAGGCCCGGCATAACGCCCCCTGCGCGACCGTACTGAGTCAGTAGGTGCCGCTGCCGGACTGCGTTCAGTTGATTGAGCCAATGGCTGGGTGTCTGGTGCTTTGGGCTGTGCTACAACAACTGTTGGCTTTGGTTGCGACGAAACGGAATCGGTCGAAAAGATAGACGACTTTCTCCCTTTCGTTTGCTTTGCCGGAGAAGCAGGCTCGGGTGTTGGCTCACTGGTCTTTTTCTCCGATACAGCTATTGGGTCACGTTGAGTCACCTTTGGCGGGGCCGCTTTGACCGGGGGCGTTGTTGCAGATATAGGCGATTGCTGCGCTACGACAGGTGCTGCTGGTGTAGTCATGGAAGCGCCCGTTTTAACGAGTACCCTGGCCTGGATTTCTTCATTGAGCGAGTAGCCATTCGCCAGTGCATTCCAGACAATGCGCCGGTCGGAACCCGCCGTTATACGAGTCCCTAAATCGCCCCTTACAAATTCGGGCGAAATACGTAAAGCACCACGCAGACGGCTGACAACGTTCAGATAAACCGAGTCGCCAACTCGTGTATTGATCAGATCATACCGAATTTCGAGTTGCGATGAATCGACCACTCGTACCCGAACATTTCGAACACGCTCCTGCGCCTGACTCGATAGGGCCGCAATGACACAAAGAAAAAAAGTGAAAAGTAAACGCATAGTCGTTAGTTCTGGACGGTAATTTGTTTGGTGGTCGTAAAATTATCGTCGCAGGAATTGGCGAGTACAAGGGTAACGGTGTAGGTACCTGCCTTGTCGTATGTGTACGTTACCCGGCTTCCAACGCGGCTTTTGCCTTTACCGTCGCCAGCGTCCCAACCCACAACACCAATATCGCCTTGTGGATTATCGAGAAAAAATGTAACATCTAATAAACCAACAGTATAGCCAATACCTGCCGAGGGTTTAGCACAGGTTGGAAACGTTTTTTTTGTCAGGTCGAACGGTTCACAGGCCATCATCGCCAGTAACACCAACAGGTAAATTGATCGTTTTAACATAAATGGGTTTAGTATTCTTAGCAAAGTAAACAATACTTGGGGAAACGTTTATGGTCTACACAACCCCGCATTGTGATTCATATCGAGAATAGCCGAATACCGGGATTTTTCGTAAATTTATAAAGTCCAACGACACATTAACTCACTGCCCTATTCCATGCGCTGGTCTGCCAAAACCAAAGATGAACTAGTAGCCGAAATTCAACGGCTTCAACACGAGCGGAACGACGTAGCCGTAACCGATACTGTGCCCGCTTTTGACGTTCGCCATACCGTTGACCAATTGAATCTGGTTGGCCTTACCATTGAACGTGACGGAACCCTCAGTTACGTAAATCCCTACACTTACCGTGTCACGGCCTGGCAACCGGAACACATTATCGGTCAGAATTTTTTCGACGTCTTCATCCTGCCTAACGACCGCGACCGACTCAAGACCGAGTTCGAGGAAGCACTGGCCAAAGGTGGTTTCCCGGAACAGAAAGAAATCATTATTCTGGCCCGAAGCGGAGCTTTACGCAGTGTTCAGGTTAACTCATTCATCCTGAACGGTACCGATAATCATGTCAGTTCGTTTACGATTATTGGTGAAGATGTAACCAACAAACGGCGGGTGGCCTCGGCGCTGTCGAACACCAATGCGCAGTTGCAGGATTTGGTGGATAACACCTCCGACCTGATCCAGTTACTGACCCTTGACGGTAAATTTATTTTCGTTAATCGGGCCTGGCGCGAAGCACTGGGATATAGTTCCGAAGAAATCTCGGCCCTTAACCTGCGCGACGTTCTCCATCCCGATTACGCCGAAAGTACCCTCGGCCTGCTCAAACGCATTCAGGAAGGTGATCAACTCCCCTATGTCGAAACGGTGTTCAGGACAAAATCCGGAAAAACACTGTTTCTGTCGGGGAGTGTCAACTGCCGCTTCGACAATGGTCGGCCAACGGCTTTCCGTTGCATCCTGCACGATACAACAGGCAAAATCCGGGCCGAAAAATCGCAGAAGCTCTATTATAGTATTGCAAACTGGACGATCAATACGCCTAACCTTGATGAGTTGTACCATCGAATTCATGAAGAACTGGGCAACATCATCGACGCCCGTAACTTCTTTATCGCCCTCTACGATGCCAGCAAAACGTATTTATCGTTCCCCTATTATGTCGATGAATACTTTGGTGGAAATGTGCGCTTCACGAAACGAAAGCTGGGTAACGGCCTAATCGAATACACGATTCTAGCCAACAAACCCCTGTTTTTATACGAAAAAGACATCCGGCAACTGGCTGATCGCGAACATGTTGATCTATATGGCCAGCTTCAGCCGCAGGTAATGCTGACCGCTCCGCTCCGTATTGGCGATGAGATTACGGGTATAATAGGCGTGAAATCATATGATGATGCCCAGACATACGGGCCTCGTGACCTCGAATTGCTGGAATTTATTTCGGGACAGGTGGCGCTGGCCATTGCCCGGAAGCAATCCGAAGCCCGTCTGGATAAGCAGAATGCCCGCCTGAACGCCATCTTCGACAGTAGCACCTACCTGATCTGGTCAGTCAATAAGGCATTGAAACTGACGTCGTTCAACAAAAACTACGCCCGCCTGATCGAGTACCAGCTAGATGAAATTCCATCTATCCAGACAAGTGCGCCCGACCTCGGCTGGCGTATGATAGGTAACGAAAACCGGAAACGGCTGGAAGAACGATATCGCCAGGCGTTTCGGGGGTTTGCGCAGAATTTTGAATTGTTCTTTGAAACGCCTAGGGGTGAGACCTATCTCGAATTCCACCTCAACCCGATTCTTCTGGCAGGCGGGGTAATTGACGAAGTGTCGGGTATTGCCCGCGACATTACCAACCGCAAACGGGCCGAAATCACTACCCGGCAGAGTGAAGAGAAATTCCGGGGTATTTTCGAGAATCTTCAGGATATATATGCCCGTGTGGATCGCAAAGGGCACATTACGATGATAAGCCCATCTATCTTTAAACGGATGGGTTACACCCCCGACGAAGTACTAGGGCAGGATATAACCCAATATTTCATCGACGAGAACGATATCCGCCACGCCATGTTCAAGCTTGGCCGGAATCGTAGTCTACGCAATTTTGAAGCCAGCATGCGCCGGAAGGACGGCAGTGAACGGCAGTTTATGTTTAACATGCTGATGCTCAATGATGGCACCAGCGAATCCAATCGAAGCAGCGATTCGGTTGTGGCTGTGCTGGCCCGCGACATTACCGAATTGAAAAAGCAATCGGCTGAGCTGGTGAAAGCGAAGAACGAAGCCGAACGCTCACTGAAAGTGAAAGAACAGTTTCTGGCCAACATGAGCCACGAAATCAGAACACCGATGAACGGCATCATCGGCATGATCGACCTGCTCAACGATACAAGCCTGGACGAAGAACAGCGTAGTTATGTCAAGACGGTGAAACGGTCGTCGGAAACGCTGTTAAATATCCTCAACGACATTCTGGATTTGTCGAAAATCGAGGCCGGGAAAATGGTTCTCCACGAGTCGCCGGTGGCGTTTAAGGAGATTTTCGAGAAACTCATTGCCCTCTTTGGGCAACAGGCCAATTCCAAGAACAATGAACTGACATACCATCTCGGGTCTGACCTGCCCACATTCGTCATTGCCGACCAAACGCGGCTATTGCAGGTGCTGTCCAACCTGACCTCCAACGCCATCAAATTCACCGAAAATGGTACTATCCGGGTCGAAGCAAAGCTGCTCAGCAAGCACGGTAAGTTCAACCGCATCCGAGTGTCGGTCAATGACTCAGGTATTGGTATTTCGACGCAGAATATCAACCTACTGTTCAATTCATTTAGTCAGGTCGATACCTCGTCGCGCAAATCATTCGGCGGTACCGGCCTGGGGCTAGCCATTTCGAAAGAGCTGGCCAGTTTGATGAAAGGTGAAATTGGCGTCGACTCAACCGTGGGCATGGGCAGTTCATTCTGGTTCACTATTGAACTTAAGGAAACCAGTATCAGCCCAACGCAACAGGCCACAGAGGTGGCCGAAATTGCCCTTGCCAACTTCTTCAGCGATTACCATCCAAAAGTGTTGCTGGTCGATGACAACGCCGTGAACCGGAAAGTTGCCAGCGAAATTCTGCGCAAATCAGGCTGCGTAGTCACCACGGCCGACAGCGGCCCGGCAGCCATAAACGAAGTTCAAAAAGCCCATGACCTGAAAGGGAAAGATGGTTTCGGCGGCTTCGATGTCATTTTCATGGACATTCAGATGCCCGATATGGATGGTGTCGAAACGACCCAAAATCTGCGCAAACAATTTGGTAGTCAACTGCCCATCATTGTGGCCATGACGGCCTATTCGATGCGCGAAGACCGCGAACGTTTCATCAGTCAGGGTCTCGACGACTATATTGCCAAACCGATTCGTGCTCAAAGTCTGATTGCCAAAGTGAAGGAACTGACCGATGCCAACCGGGCCAGGCAAGAGCCGGAGAAACCACTCTTACCCAAACCCGTTTCAACAATAGCAGACGTTAAGCTGCCAGTTATCGACGATGAAATTGTGGGGCAGCTCCGCGACATAGGTGGTCAGGAACTTGTCGACAGCATCATGGAAGAGTTCGTAACAGAGGCAAACGATCTGGTTACCGGGGCATTGTCGGCTTACGATCTCGGCGATATACCCACGGTGAAAAGCCATTTACACACCCTCAAAGGCAGTGCCGGAACCATTGGCGTAGCCCGTATGGCCGATATTGCCCGCACGGCCGAAGGCAAGCTTAAAGTAAATGATACCAGCGGTTTGTCGGACGCGCTCCAGGCGTTGAAACAGGCGTTTGATGAGTTCTTGGCCGAATGGAAAAAGTAGCGCTCTAAACCAGTGTTTTCAATCACCAGTCTCGCTGGCAAGTACCGGCTGACTGGTGATTACATGCCGACAAATCAAGGCTGCTGTATCAATAGTTTTGCCGTAGTGTTGTCATATTGAAGCCTGGCGTTGGTGCCAAATTGTACGCTTTTCGCCTGAGCATTGCCGATCGTCAGGTTGATAACATGGCCATTGTTTATCACGACATCGTCGCACACCGTGGGTATCCGGCCGCATGTCCAGGTGGCGGTGGTACTCCAGTTGCCGGAAGCCAGACTTTCGCATTTGCCCCGGCTCACGACGATGTCATCCAACCGTAATTGATCCCGCGACCCCGACGCACCCACACCTGTCCAGTAGTACTGCCATAGCAACTGAACATAGGGTTTATCAAGTAAGGTGGCGGGTAAACTGACCGGCCCAATAAGCTGGCTATGTCCGGCCGTGGCATTCCGCACATATTCGACGGGATTGTTCGAACCATCGAGTAGATCCTGAAACACACCACTATCCCCGATCCGGTAGCGTAACCGAATTCTATATTGACGGCTGTTGGGCGTAACGGTACCACCCCGCCATTGAACAGCCGCTTGTGTCAAACCCGTTGTTCGTATCGCCAGTAAAGCCCCGCCGAGTGCGCTGGCCGCATAACCTGTATTGCCTCCTCCGGTGTTGATAAACGAGATTCCATCAGCGCCAAGGCCATTGATACGGGTACTGCTGGTTAAGTTATAGGCCCCGGTAACGGTATCGGCAATGGTGGCCGATAAGGTAGGGTCAGTCTGATTCATGACCACAAACTGCATATTAGCCGGGTAAGTGGCGGCTGGTGCTGTGGCCGACCAGTTCGAAAAGTTGTATTCGCAGTTTAGCAGCGTAAACGATAACGGGTTGGAATTATAGGACTGATCCAGATCGAATACGGCCTGTAAACTCCGGTCAGCCGTAGGGTTAAAACTATAGGCCGTGTCTGTCGACACAACGGTGTTGCCCTCTTTCCAGGATTGGAATTTATAGCCCGCTTTAGCTTTGGCAACAACCCTGATGGCATTACCCTGAAAATAAATACCCGTCCAGGGGTAAGGTGTGCTGGATACGCCAACTGTGGTGGGCAATATATCGATGGTGTTGACTTTTACATAGCCCTGCGCTGTGTTGGAGACATTAACGGTCAGGCTGCGGTTGGCGGTCAGACTAAATTTATTCCGAAATTGATCGCGAACGTAGGGCGACCGCTGCTGTACAAAATTTTTGATATTGGTTATGTTAGCCAGCCAGCCATCGTAATTATTACCGGAAGGCCACCGGGCAAAATGTTCCTGCATATACGGCTGATAATTCTGCTGAAATGTGTTCAGTAAATCGACCGTTCGAGTGGGCAGAAATGTTGTGTTGAGCAGATCGGCGGAGCGGTTGATAAAGTAACTTCTGAATTCGGGAATATCCAGCAACCGTCTAAAAAACAAGGTGTACTGATTATCTTCAGTAGCGTTGTTAAGGGTTGGTTGCGTGTATGTGCCCACCAGGCTGAGGCCAAAATCCATGTCCTTCAACATCCATCGCCAGCGGCCATCCTGCCCCCGAGGTGCATTGGGTAGGTATTGACTGGTTCGTTTCCGCCAGTTCAATTGATTGTTATGCGGCCAGTCGGTGTTGGCCGCAAAGATCTCCGAGATTTCATAATCAGCTAAATTTTCGACATCGATTTTGGTTTTTGCGTAGGCATAATCAACAGGATTATTCTGGTTAAAATAGGTAACCAATGCGTTGTAGCTAACTAAATCGCCTTCATCGGCCGAAAAACCGGATCGGATATCGACCATATCCACACTATCCGGGTCAACACCGAAATTCCGGTTTATGTAGTACTTATCGTATCGCTCATCAAGATTATGTACACCCCAATATTCGCCATTCATAAACACGGCGCTCGGGCGGGTCGACTGGGTTTCGACGTTCAGATGGCGCACCATTGTTTGCATATACGAGTCGATGAGCATCGTATAGGCCCAGTCGTTGCCGCCACTTCGCAACAACAGCCGATTATAAAAAACAGAGGCTGGCCGATTGGAAAAGAAAGGATATTGGAAATCGCTGTCGCCATACAGCCGGACGCTTTTTCGGGGAAACAAGCGGGAACAGCCGCCGTGTATCCTCAAGCCAATTGGCTGATTAATTATTGACGAGTTATTGAGAAAGAACTCCACGTTGGCAGGCCGCTCCCAGTCGTCACCTTCCATCGTATAATTTCCCACTGTACACCCATCGACCAGCGTAGATGGGTTGGCCGTTCGAAAATTGTCGAACACGGCACCGGCCGTATAAATACCTGTATTATAGTCAAACAGATGCTTTTCGTTTAGCGAAATCGACACGACGGGAATTGAATAGCGTGTCGTAGAGGGCGTAATAAAATAGGTCTGGGTAACAACGTCGCTGGCAAGCGCATTGGCTTTGTAGGCCACGGCACGCACAACAGTCCCTTTGAAAACCGGATTAGGGGGAAAATAAGGTTGATACCCTGTCGACGAAAAATTATTGGTCGATGACTTTAGCGATACACTATTAGGGCTGCTCGTGCGGTCGCTAATGGGAAGAGGAGCACTATAGGCAAATGTTTTGTAAGAGCCTGTTAAAGTTGGCCCAAACGCTTGACCCGGTTGTTCGGGATAGCTGTTTTTGTAAGGAAAGGTAACTGCATTCGTGTTTGTCGGATTAGGGTCGGAGCCATCCATTGTATAATAGATGGTTACCGATGGGTCTGTTGAGCCGATGGACAGGTTGAAATTGCTGGTATAAAAGCCCCCCGGTTGCGAAAAAGTTGGCGCAGTCAGAAATTGAGGATAGCCTGTTTTGCCATTATTGGATGCTCCGGGGCTCGTATTCGCTCCCTGAAAATAGAGCCAATTGGCATTGCCATCCGGTTGGCGCCCCCGCGAAACATCGGTCCGTTGAGCACCAAACGTGGTGCTATCCACGACCGTGACCCCATCAGCTCTATACAAACCGATCTGTTCGCCCTCTGCTCCCAGTTTCCAGCTAACATGAAGCGGCCCCCTGGTAACTTCTCCACTAGCCCACATAATCAGGTAGCCATTTGCGGGAATAATCGTTTGGGAGGAACCCGTTGGAATTTGGTACTTGGTAGGATTGCTTAAGTTATCCGTGATGTAATAGCCACCAATGTTAACTGAAACCGAGTTCGGATTATAAATTTCGAACCAGTCTTCATGAGCACCTGTCGCATCACTTATCGACTGGCTATTGGAGGCCATCAGCTCATTGATATATAGCTGCTGGCTATACCCAACACGGTAAAATCCTGCTAGAAGAAAAAAACATAGTAAATTCTTTTTCATAATTATAGTATACATTATGGTGGGCTTTAGTATATTTTATTGAATAAAATATACTATTAAAATATTGAGTAACAAATAATACACCTAGTAGTTACTTTTTGACATTTTACACCATTTTCCTAGTGTACGGCCCTTATATCATCTACTTCTCAGCAGAGTTGATGACACACGCAGTACCAGAGTGGGCAGATGCTGATGAATTTATGGATGGATATGGCACAAAAAAAAGCCGACCCTAATGAGGCCGACTTTCTTGTATGCAGTAAATCGGTGTGCTTATAAGTTGGCGTCTTCGCGACTGTTGAACGTATCGCCCTGATTAATGTCGCCGGTTTTTAGACCTTTCGAGAACCAGTATACGCGCTGGGCGGAGGTGCCGTGCGTAAACGCATCCGGGACAACTGTTCCCTGGGTTTCCTGTTGAATGCGATCATCGCCAATGGCATTGGCAGCAGTCAGCGCACTTTCAACGTCGTTTTTATCAATAGAAATACTTTGTCCCTGAGCATGATTAGCCCACACACCCGCAAAGAAATCGGCTTGAAGTTCGAGCCGGACAGAAACCTTGTTATATTCTTTTTTGCTCAGGCGACTGCGTTGCTCATCCACTTTGTCCATAATGCCTAGTTGCTTCTGGATGTGGTGCCCCACCTCGTGAGCAATAACGTAGGCCATCGCAAAATCCCCCGGTGCGTTGAACCGTTCTCGAAGCTCATCGTAAAACGATAAGTCAATGTACAACTTCTGATCGGCGGGGCAGTAAAATGGTCCCGATGCCTGCGAAGCCGTTCCGCAGCCCGACTCAGTCATATTACGAAACATCACGAGTGTTGGGCTACTATATTGGGACCCCTGATCGGCAAACAACTTTTTCCAGACATCTTCTGTACTGGCCAGCGTTTTACGGGTAAATGCAGCGGCTGCGTCATCGGCTTGCTGGTTCACCGGTTCCTGACTAGACGAACTCTGTAAAATTTGTGACGGATCGCCACCCAGCAACATGACGATTACGGCAATAACGACCGAACCGATGCCCCCGCCAACGAGCAGTCCGCCACCACCACTCCCCCGGCGATCTTCAACATTATCACTTTCACGTCCTCCTAACCAGCGCATGATTTCTTATAGTTTACGAACAAATGGATTGTTCTCGTTTGACTTCTGATGGCAAGATTACTATTTCTAGGGACAAAATGTTTACATCCACCTCAATTATTCATCGGGGTTTCGCGCGTTCATACTGTATCGGCCAGGTCACTGCATCGCCGAGCGTATGGGCCGCATGCAACGGAAAATACGGATCACGTAAAAATTCACGGGCCAGCAGAATCAAATCGGCCTGCCCATCTGTCAGGATTTTATCGGCCTGTTCGGCGGTGGTAATCAACCCAACGGCGGCTGTTTTAATACCGGTTTCCTGTTTGATACGCTCAGCAAAAGACACCTGATAGCCTGGACCAACCGGAATTTGGGCATGAGCCACATTACCCCCCGTCGATGTATCGATCACATCAACCCCTTTTTCTTTTAATACCGCCGACAACTTTATAGACTCTTCCGGCGTCCAGTCGGTGGCGGATATACGCACAAAAATTGGCAAGTCCGATGGCCATACCGTTTGGACGCGTTCGATAATTTCGAGTAAAAAACGAATACGATTCTCGAATGAGCCGCCATACTGATCGGTACGCTGGTTGCTCAACGGAGACAGAAACTGGTGCAGCAAATAACCGTGTGCGGCATGCAGCTCGATAACCTGAAAACCTGCCGATACTGACCGTTCGGTAGCTGACACAAAATCGGCTCGTACTTTTTCCAGCCCCTCATCGGTGAGCGCCAGCGGTTCGGGACTCTCGTCGCTAAATGGTATGGCGCTGGGTGCTACGGTTTGCCATCCCTGTTCATCTGTTGGAGAGATTCCCTTACCACCCTCCCACGGGCGTTGCGTGCTGGCCTTCCGCCCGGCATGTGCCAGTTGAATTCCCGCCACAGCACCCTGTTGTTTAATAAATTGGGTGATCCGTTTCAAGCCGTCAATGTGTTCATCTTTCCAGATACCCAGGTCGTTAGGCGATATACGGCCTTCGGGCGAAACAGCCGTTGCCTCGGTAATAATCAGGCCCGCGCCCCCAACCGCCCGACTCCCTAAATGCACCAGGTGCCAGTCGGTCGAGAAGCCGTCTTCGCTGGAATACTCGCACATGGGCGAGACAACAAGGCGGTTTTTGAGTTGGATGCTTCGAAGGGTAAGCGGAGAAAAAAGAGCAGACATATTCGTTAGTTGCGACGTTACTCCTGATAAACATTCATTGGCGATTATCGTTAGAAATACCACAACAAAAACTCAATTGATATGGCAAGCGATTCGAAAATTGACAAACGAGATGATGTGCTTCCAACAGAAGGTGAGCACAAATATGGCGACGTTGATTTCGCCGACCGGACGAACAAAAAGTACCCTATCGACACGCCTGAGCACGTTCGGGCGGCATGGAGCTATATTAACCACAAAGACAATGCCGCCAAATATGATGCCGACGAAGTGGATGTGATTAAAGAGCGCATCAAAAAAGCTGCGAAAAAACACGATGTTCATATTGAGGAGTAAGAAGTAATGACTTGACAAGTTAAATGCCCCAACGCCCGGTTTATCTAACCGGGTGTTGGGGCGTTTTTGCATTATGCTATGAGACAGCTTTTCAGATTAACCGATATCTCCTCACTTTTCCTTCCCTCCTTTCACCAGTTCCGTCGATAGGTTTGCGGTGAAGAACGGCAGCATCTTCTGTTCAATGCGCTCGGCAATTCGGTTGATGTGGTCGCCGTCGTATTCTTCGTAGGTATGTACAATTTTGTAGTTGGTGAGCATACCATCCAGCACTTTGTTGGTGGCGGCTATTGTCGCGTCTTTTGAGCCTGCATCGAACGCCAGCGCGTGCAGTTGCCTTATGTTGCCAATATTCTGGTCGAGGGTAGCGAGGGGTGCGTTGGCCGCCCATTTGGCCGTAACCAGTGGCTGCGGCTCACCTTCTTTAGTGGGTAGGTCCAGAAAGAACGGGGCATTTGTCGGGTTGGGCGACCAGGAGGCTGCCGAAGCAAACATGGCTTTCGTGCCAAAATCCGCTTTTTGCAGGTCGGCCACAGTCTTCACCGCTTCCATGCGGCTCACCATTTGCGGGTTACCCGGCATGTTAGGCGTCATGCAGCAGGGACTCAGCAGGTATAGACTGGAGAAAATTTCGGGGTGTTTCTGCCCAATGCGGATGGTGCCGTAGCCCCCCATCGAATGCCCCGCCAGCCCCCGACTGGCCGCTTGCGGAATTGTCCGGTATTTTTCGTCCATATAAGCCACCAGCTCTTTGGCTACATAATCTTCCCAGTTGCCAATCGTTACCGAGTTGGAGTACATGCTGCCAAAATACCGGTTGTCGGCGTTTGGTGTCACAATGATAAACTCCCCGGTTTTGCCATCGGCCAGCGTTTTATCCGCCACGGCAGGCAGATTAATCCAGTGCTTCGTGAATCCGTACCATTTATCGTCGCTGTCTGTAAATCCATGCAGAAAATAGATAACGGGATAATGCCGCTTCTTATCGGTCTGGTAACTGGGCGGCAGGTATACAGACACGTCGCGGTCGGGCGAATCGCCGGCGAGGTTGCCCTCCAGCCCTTTGCCGTGTACTTTGATGCGCTCGACCTTACCGGTCTTCATCGGGTTGGTCTGACTATATCCTGGGGCAGCTCCCGCCAAAGCAGCCAACAAAAACAGGATCCGACATAAACGATTCAAGGATATAAATTGATGACTCATGGGACGTTTGTTCATGTCGATAGAAGAAAGATAAGCGCCGTTTTTACTTCTCACAGACTTACCTTCTTCTCTCCGGTATCCACGCCTTTTATGAATTTGATCAGCCCCTTCATGTATGTTTTCTGGTCATCGTACATGGCCATGTGGCTACCGTTGGGGCAATAGAGGTAGCTGCCGTTGGGCAGTTGAGTAGCCATCCATTTCATGTGTTCGGGGTCCATCGTGTCATACTTCGCCCCAATTGTTAATGTGGGTGCCGTAATTTTAGGCAGCTCGGCCTTGACATCCCAGTTGGTCAGGTTGCCCGCAATCCCGAATTCACTTGGCCCCTGCATGGTTACATACAGCGACTGGTTTGATTTGCCCAGCGCGCGTGTCATGGGTTCGGGCCATTGGTTCAGAGGAATACGGCAGATGTGTTTGGCATAAAAGTTCGGCATGAGTAACTCCATATACCGGGGACTCGTATACGCACCTTTGGCTTCAATGTCATTTACCTCTTTTACTACGGCGGGGTCCATCTGTTTAGCCAGTACATTATCGGCATATTTGCCGTAGTCGGGACAACTGGACATCATATTGGAGATCACCAGTCCCTTCAGATTCTTGCCATATTTGAGCGCATACTGCATGGCCAGAATCCCGCCCCAGGAGTGGCCCAGCAAATAAAAGTTATCGGGGGTGAGGTTCAGGGCAGCACGAACCTGCTCAACCTCTTCCACGTATCGGGGCAAACTCCAGAAGGTGGTGTCATTAGGGTTATCTGAATTACCTGTACCTAACTGGTCGTAGTAAATGAACTCGATACCTTCGGCGGGCAGGAAGCTTTCCATCACCTCAAAGTATTCATGCGTAGCACCGGGTCCGCCGTTGAGGAGCAGCAATTTGATTTTCGGGTTATTGCCAAAGCGCTTCGTCCAGACGTTAAAGGTGCGATTAAGCGTCTTGATCGGAATAATCCGTACGCCCCCATCAGCTACACCACTGGTATCTGAAGAGAAATACGTTTTCAACGTGTCTGTATCCGTATTCCCTGAGCGGCAAGCCGAAACCAGAAAAGTCGTGCAAACCAGTAGAATGAAGAGGTGTTTCATTATAAAAATGGCTAAAGATGAGTACATTGGCAAGTATACACATCTTTAGCCATTTCTCCAGATACTGTTCTTTCGTTTGACAGTAGCCCGGCAGCGCGAACGCATCCAGTGTCAACTTTCAGACAAAATGAACACTGGTTATTTTGTCAGCATGATAAAAAGCGCCTGAATCGACTTAAAAAAAGTCAACCAGCTTCTTGCCTCGTACAGCTTAAAAATCGGTGTTAGGCTGCTTTATATCCATTGGCTTGATCCAGATATTGCGGTAGAACACATCGTGTCCTTCGGCTTGTAGCTTGATGCCGCCGGGTGTATCGGTCACGCCTTTGCCACCATCGTTACCCCCGTCGATACCCGAATTGGGGCCACCCCACACCTGGGTTATTTTCTGATTGGTGTGTGCTTTTTTACCGTTCAGATACATCGTTACCATAGCGGGCTCGGTACGTTTGCCATCGGTGAACCGGGCCGCCCGAAATTGAATATCAT
The DNA here is from genome assembly GCF_002831565.1 of Spirosoma pollinicola. Taxonomy (NCBI): domain Bacteria; kingdom Pseudomonadati; phylum Bacteroidota; class Cytophagia; order Cytophagales; family Cytophagaceae; genus Spirosoma; species Spirosoma pollinicola. The sequence continues at coordinate 354,206 of NZ_CP025096.1, forward strand.
AGGCGTTCCATTTCCCAATGCCCGTATAGAGTTTATAGGGTGATGGCGATTCGTTGATTACAGCACCCAGGCCATGAGTAGTCGTGTCGCCGTCAAAAATCTGAATCTCGTAGCGATTCTGGAGGTATACGCCACTGTTGCCACCCGCCTTGCTCACGTAGAACTCCACATGCAGCCGAAAATCGCGGAACGTTTCCTTCGTCACAATATCGGCGGCACCGTAGAGGCCGCCCGCAGCGGCCGGATCATTGGTATTCATGACCGTGCCGTTGCCCGCAGGATCTTTTTCGATCTGCCATTTAATAGGCATACTTGCTTTAAGCCGTGGCCCCTCCCAGTACACCCACTTTTCGTCGAGCATCTTCCTCGACCCGTCAAAAAGCACTTCGGCTTCTTTTGGTGCTTTGGTACCAACGCCTAGCGGCTCTTTGACCAGTGGGACCATAGCTACAGTTAAAATAATCATAACTACGTCCGGAAGGAAGGCATACAGTTTTTTAGCGGAGCGTTTCATTGAGTCAAAATTGATTTGATATGTATCCTATGGTAAGGAAGCCGGGCGCAGTATTTACTTATATCGACCCTGAATACTGTGGCTGCCCGATGGATACAGACCAGAAACCCTGCTTACATCAAAACCCTTTTTCAACGTGGTGTTTTTGGGGCAGACTCACTTTATACGGTTTCTTACAGATAACTGACTTTTGCCGTTCAATAGCACTTTCAGCAATGACGGGCACAATACCTACTTTCGTACAGATCTCTTCGAGGTTACGAATCCCTTTTTGAAACAATACCCGTTTTATCCAGCGGGTTCGTTCATCCCGAATTTCGCCATAAAACGTATCGGCCTGTGTATACCGGGTTAAGTATGAATCCGAGAATTTAAGGCCATGCTGTTTCGCCTGTTCCACCATCCAGAGCAGCGCATTATCTGACAGGCCCGAATCGGCATAACCTCCACCAACATTACTGTGAATACCCGTAAACCACACCTGCTTAACACATTGATGAGATTGCAGGCTGGTTTCATCCCAGAGGGTTGGCAAAAACGCCCGCCTGTTTTCGTCGATAGACAGCGCGTGATAGGCCGCTTTCACCTTACTATTGAGCCCCACGTTCAGAAAGCGATAATTCCCTAATAACCACTTCGACAGGCGTTCCGACACTGTTTTGCCGAGTAACCATTCCGGAATCAGCAAGGGTATTCCCAACGAGCCTACTGTATCCCAAACGCCAATCATTTCGATATGGGGCTCATAACAGTCATGCTTGCTTTTATAATCGCTGACGACATGATCGCTTTGTTCTGCTTTCAGCCGTTTGTAAGCCAAACGAAGTTGGGCGAGGTGGTCAATCGACTGGTTAGCCTGCGTTGTTGATGTCTCCTGAGGGCGATTGTCTTCGGTTGTAATGGCTGGCTTGTCTGCTTGTGCCGGGTCAGTTGGTTTAGGTTGGGCAAGGGCTTTGTTTGTCAGGGCTTTGTCGATACCAAACTGGCCAATCAGCCCCGCCAGACTCCGTACTGTATAGGCCCCGCGACTAAAGCCAAAAAGGAAAATTTTGTCGCCGGGCTGATAGCGTTCGGCAATAAAATGATAGCATTCAAAAATATTATGAAGCAACCCATTGCCCGTAAGGCCACCCATAAACCGGTCCAACCCTTTCCCGGTGCCAACGCCGAGATCATAGAAAATATCCTCTTGCCCCTCGGCTTTCGCCAGGGCCAGCGCACGGGCAATTTTTACAACATTGGTAGGTACCAGACTCCCCCGGTCAAGTTGTTCGGGGTCATTCCAGGTGCCATCGGCACAAACAATAATATTCTTACTCATGGTGCAGTTTTTTTCAGATCAAAAACTACTGAAAAGTAGCATCCAGCGGGCGAGTAATTTATTTACCGTACATGATTCTGTACGAGTGTATTTATTCCATTGGTTATGAACCCGTTTCGGGCGCGGATGAGTCTACTGATTTATCCATTTCTGCCGGATTCTGCCGGAATATTTCTTCCAGCCGGGCAAAGAGTTCAGGGTGGTTTTTCTCCAGCAAATCCGGGCGTTTGAAAAAGTATTCGGACACAACGGCAAAGAACTCTGCTTCGTTCGTGATGCCATACGGGTTGATGTCTGACTGATTAGCTTTTATCTCACCAATACTCTTATGTATAAGTTGCACCCAGGGCTTTACATGCTCTTTTTCAAGCAGGTTTTCCGGAATTCCGTCGGTAGCTCCATCCGTTTTATCGAGCAGGTGAACAAACTCGTGAATACCCGTATTTTCTTTGCTGGTGTCGTTGGCAAATCCTTCATACAGCGCCGGCTTTGACAGGACCATTGTACTCTGCAAAGCTCCGCCCTCACCCACCATACCCAGAATATTCCGGTCATCGCCGGTGGTTTGGTAATCGGCATTGAAGCGGTCTTCGTAGAGCAACACATTGGTAAGCGGGTAATACCAGTCATCAAAACCAAAAATGGGAATTATCGCACTACTGGCTACCAGGATCTTATCGACATCATTGATGGTTGTGCCGACTCCTTCCACTGTGGTGGTAGCCAGGAACCGGCTCACCCGATCTTCAAATACCGTTTTCCTATCGTCCGAGAGTGCTTTGTAGTACGAAACGTGTTCCTGCAATAACTGAGGATACGTGGCGAGCAAAGGCTCAACGGGCGTCCGTTTCTGACTCATGTATTGCCAGCCAAACCAGCCTGCCACGAGTAGTGTGATGCTGACGAAGAGTACCATGTTCGATTGGTTTATAGTTGATTTACCTTCACCTTTACCTTCGATTTCACAAAAATTAGCGCCTGGATACCATCAGGTCGAATAGCTATTTTTTGGGGTACAAACCGAAATGTTTGAATACTCAGATCCGTCTTTTTACCTGGTCCTCCCTGCTCAAACGCTTTGTCAATTGCCTGGGGCAGTTTGGCGATATCATCGCCCAGCGGAATTGTCAGCAGGCTTTCCAGCAATTTCCGAAGTCCGGAATGCCAAATGGAATCACTGCCTTTGGGGAGCACCTTCCAGGTTTCCGAGTCGAAATCCAGATTACTGATGTGCAGTGTGTTGGTTAGTGTATCAAATACGGGTCGGCCCCGCAAATAGACCGTTCCATCCATCAATCCGCTCACATCGGCTTTAACAATAAGAGCATGCTGACCGCCATATACCGATAGGGTATTGATCGTCAGGGAGCCAAGAGCCAGTTTTTTGTTTCTGTTATTGGTTGTTACGGCCAGCATACGATTGATGTCGGCATAGGGGATAAAGCTCATCAGGTGCAGATCGGAGGTTTGCGAAACAGTATCCCGTTTCTGCAACTGAGGCAGGGGCGTCCTTGCATGTTTCGGCTCGCTGGGCTTCAACTCGGTTTGTGTCTCAACGGCAATCCGGATATGCGTGGTTAGTTGGTTACCATTGCCCGTAACCGGACCAGCTGCCACACTGATAGGCCTGGGCGTGAGCCAAAGACCATATTCCTTATTGATCAGCAATGGATTCTGCAGATCGTGCCAGATTGGCTTCACCATCTTGTCAAAACGCAATTGGGTATGAACGGCCGAGTCGATGGCCATTTCTATGTCCGTTTTGTGCTTGTCCAGTATATTCTGAACGATATTCGTCAGGGAGATTCCTGCTAGTTTAGGCTGAACGATCCATTTGTAATCTGTAAAGGTGGTACGGCTCCCTAATCGCCAGTTGGGCGTTACGCTGATTGGGCTTTTGAAGTTAACGTCTATCGCGCAAAAGGGGGTTTTAGGTGCTGCGGTATCCCGGCTAAACGGTTTTGTCAGCCACATTTGGATGGGTGCGGATAGCTTTATCTGCTGATCGGCATACTCAACATGCACGGGTCCCAGGCGTTTTACCCGAAACGAAATAATACCTTTTGTCTTGCCGTCTTTTGTCTGCTTCCCCACCAGAACGGGGTCCAGCTCTTTGTTGATCTTATTTTCCAATTCACGAAGCTGAAAGGTAATCGGGCCAGCCAAATACGAGAGAGCGGGTGGAATGGGTGGGTCAAACCCTTCGGCTTTGGGCGCTTCTGGCTTTACTTTCTGGCATTCAGCCAGAAGAAACATAAGTCCGAGGCCAATAAAATAGTAACGAAATGGTGGTGTTTTCATTAATGGTGGTAGGCGTCAGTTAACTGTAAACCACGACTTTTTTACAACCCGACTATGGAATAACTGATGTTTCGGTTAGGATGTTTTCACCTTCCCTATACGCAGAAACAATGAAGGCCCGCCACTGGCGAGCCTCATGTAGTACCGACCGTCCCGGTCGGGTGAGAAATGTTAAATACAAGCCTAACCGATACGGTCGGCACTACTCCAATCTCTTAAAACAGTTTCTCATTGGGCGGCTTAACGCCTTTCATGCGGATATAGATCGTGCATTGTCCCCGGTGGTGGGTCTGGTGTTCGAAGGCTTTGGCCAGTACAACTTCTTTCGTCATTTCACGTGGCCCCATCTTCACGCTTTCGGCCAGTTGGGCTTCTGTCATGCCTTTCACTGCGTCGATCATAAAATCGTAGCTGTCCATAACAGCCTTGGTCAGAGCAGCTTTAGTTTTCAGCTCGCTCATTTCTTCCAGTTTCTTTCCTTGCATCGGATTCGGTTTTCCACTGGCCAGTGCACCAAAGTTGTAGTTGGCGGCTGTCAGGTGCAACATTTGCTCGGCAAAGCTGCGAATCTCTGGCGTTGGCTTATAGTTCACGCCATCCTCGGGCATTACATCCAGATACTCTTTCGTGTATTCCTTCGCGCGTTGCCAGTCGGCTGTCATTTGCGCGATCGTCGTCATGGGAGCAGCGGCCTGAGCAGCCGAAAATGCCCAAAGCAGGCTTACCAGGGCTAGTAAAACCCGGACAGGTAGTTTAGTGATCATTGCAGGATTTTGATTGGTTAGTAGCTAATTTTGATTTTTACTTATAAAAGTTTGCCAAAGGCATAAGCTACTGATTTGGTTTGCCCACATGCCCGTTTTCGGTTATCTTTCTGCACTGTTCTGATTCACGCACCAGCCCGATGTCTTCACGCCGTTCCTTTTTACAAGCCACTTCACTTGCCCCGTTTCTGTCGCTGACAAGCAGCCTGCCTGCCCCTCTGCCTACAATTAAACCAGACCGTTTACGAGCGGGTGATACCATCGGACTGTTTTGTCCGGCGGCTCCGGCCTATAGTCGAGAAGCGGTACAGATTGCACAGGAGTCGCTCCAGGCATTAGGGTTCAAAACGATTGTAGGGCCGCACGCCTTTGACCGGTACGGCTACCTCGCCGGGCGTGATGCCGACCGGGCTTCCGATCTCCACGCCCTGTTCAACGACCGAAACGTTAAAGCGGTGATGGCTATTCATGGCGGCTGGGGCAGTGCCCGTATGCTCCCGTTATTGGATTACGACCTAATTCAACGCAACCCAAAAATCCTGATTGGCTACAGCGACGTTACAGCCTTATTATTGGGTATTTACGCCAAAACAGGGCTGGTCACCTTTCACGGTCCGGTAGGCTCGGCCACGTTTAACGGATACACAGTCGACTGGTTTAAACGGCTCCTGATCGAGGGCGAGGCCGTTACCATGAGTAACCCCACCGACAAAGGCGACAATCTCACCCAAACACAGGATCGAATCACGACGATCCATCCGGGTCTGGCTCGTGGGCGGCTGGCAGGGGGAAATCTCACCGTGTTGAGCCATATTATCGGGTCGCCCTACCTCCCCGACTGGAAAAACACGATTCTGTTTCTGGAAGATACGCACGAAGATATTTACCGGATGGATCGAATGATGACCCAACTCAAACTGGCTGGTATTCTGAATCAGCTGGCGGGTTTCGTCTTTGGCAAATGCAGTGACTGCGGACCGAGTAGTGGTGGCTACGGCTCACTAACTCTGGACGACATTCTGACCGAGTACATTATTCCATTGAACAAGCCCGCTTATTCGGGAGCCATGATTGGACATATTAAGGATAAATTTACCGTTCCTCTGGGCATCGACGCCGAACTGGACGCCACGGCGGGCACTATTCGACTGCTGGAATCGGCAGTTGGGTAACTATTCATTTCTCCAATTTGCGAGAAACGTTGCAATTCAGTTGATTGCAACGTATGTACAACTCATCAACATACCAGAGACGACATGGCTGACGAACCCGCACAAGGCAACACCGATATTTTACGGGAATTGATTCATTATCAGATGCCCTTCGGCAAATACAAAGGGCATCTGATCAGAACGCTACCGGTTTCTTATCTGGAATGGTTCGTACAAAAAGGGTTTCCAGCGGGTAAACTGGGTATGTTATTACAAACGATGTACGAAATCCGGCTCAATGGACTGGAGTATTTGCTGGATGGATTGAGGAAGGGAAAAATGTGATCATTCTGGCGCGGGTCGCGCCAGAATGATCACATCATTTTGCTGCCGGAACCAACGGTGTTTTCCAGAACTCCGGCGCGCCATACTTTCCTTTGGCAACGTCACCACTATATAGTACCGAGTTGAGCAACACCCGGTAAGTACCCAGAGGTTGCCCGCGCCACTGAGGGCGGAAACCATGTAGAATGACATTCCCTTTTCCATGCTGAACATCCAGCGAAGCTGCGTATCCGTGTAAATATTTTTCACCCAGCAAATACCCCGACCGCAAGGGCGAACCGCCTACGGCAAACTTCGCCAGTGCCTGCCCTTTAAAGCCGTCGAGAGTGGCAAAAACAGGGCTACCTTCTACGAAGACAGCGGCCCGAGTTGGCATGCCGGCCATGACCGGGTGGGTGGCGTCGGTTTCGATTTCCAGGAGCGATCCACCCGTAAAAAAGTCTTTGCTGTTAACTCCCGCCACCACATTTTTGACGGGCAAATTCAGGGCTTCGATAGCGTAGTCGCTACTGGCGTTCAAACAAACGAGTGTGCCGCCCTGACTCACAAAACTATTCAGATTGCTGGCCCCCAACTCGCCCAAACCACCTTCGTAGGCGGGTGGAACCGAGCCTTTTGTAAATCCATCTTTGATATTTCTGGGCCGATCAGACGCAATGAGGATAACATCGAACCGGTCGTTCAGATCGCCCGCAAAAACGTCGGCATTGCTGATGTTGACGAAAGGGAATTCGAACTGTTCCAGCACCCAATGCGTCCAGCCTTCGTCCATGCTGGCCGTCCAGGGTTTGTAGACGGCAATACGAGGTTTCACCGTTGCTCCAGATGTATTGGTGGTCAGTTCGGCGGTCACGCCCAGGTCTTTTATCCAGGGCTCCAGGGTAGTTCTCCCAACTCCACTGATGGCATAGCGCTGGTTGTCTTTGCTGTACTTGACCGTTCCGCCCGCTTTCAACGAGCGGGCAATGATTTTAAAGGCATTGTTCTCGACCGGGTTAACCAGCGCTATCGTACCCGCACCGGTCAGCCGACCTTCGGGCGCTTTTATACCCGCCGATACCGGGTTCGTATCGAACCCAATACCCATCACAAAATCGGCGGGGTTGGCGTCTTTACGGTCATCGGCTGTCCAGTCTTTTCCAGTGCCCGTTACCAGTTGAATAGCTCCTTTCAGGTCGGCCGTTAAGGGCGTTGTGGCCGGAATAACATTCAGTTCAAATTGTAGCGGCAGTGTCCAGCCAGCCGCATCATACGGTTGCTCGGGTGGCCCACCCGGAAACTCGCGCAAGTCGGGATACGATTGCACATCAAGCAGTTGTTTCGTCAATTCACCATACTCCTGATTCATGGGTATGACCCAGGTGCCTTTGGGGTAGATTCGTCCTTCAAAGGCAACTTCTTTACTCAACTGACCAATGCGAATGCCGTGAAAGGCCAACCGACGCAGGAGTTCGGCAGGGCGGGCGGGGTCGCGCTGTTTTTGGGGAATGAAATAAGCGTATGGCGGTTCCTGTTCATATTTTTTGATGGTGTTTCGCCCCGCCTGATAGCGATTATAGAGGAGCACGTCGCCGTATTTAGCGGCATAATCCAGGGTAGCCAGCGAAGCCGTTTCCATATAGGCCATCGCGTCGCTGATACGCCACCAGCCACCCGGCCACGGACTCGAATATAACGACTCCACCCGAAGCTCATTTTTGTCTTTCGGGAAGTCGCGAACGGTATAAAAGTGGGGCGTGGCGTAGTTATACAAGGCCGTTTCGGTCCAGAAAGCCGGAATATTTTGCAGCACCGGCATGTAGTCGATATAGCCGGGATACCAGGCATCGAAGCCCGTACCCATGTGTGTGGCCCCTTTCTGGCCGTTGCTTTCCAATGCCTGCGCCATTGCCATACCAATCATATTCACTTCGCGGGCAATAATGGGGGGCGTCTGCGACGCAATCGGTTCGGCAAAGGGTGGCAACCAGATTCGCGTTGGAAACGGTGCCGTTTGGTGGTGAACAAAGATGATATTCGGCTCCCACTCGCGCCAGGTGCGGATCACCACCCGCGACTCGATCATGTTGAGCATATAGGCATCGCGGTTGTTGTCGTGACCAACATATTTCTGATACAGAAACGGCGGTGGGGCGATTTCGTAGGGCGTGCCAACATTGGATTTGTACCAGTCGCCAATCATCGTTTGCCCATCGGGGTTGAGCGATGGCCACAGCAGCAGAATCACATTATCCAAGATGTTCTTAATCTTGGGATCATCTGCTTTGGTGAGGATATCGTAAGCCAGCGAAATCGTGTGTTGCGCTCCGGCCACTTCCGATGCGTGCAAGCCACCGTCGATATGCACTAGCGGTCTGCCTTCCAGCGACAGTTTTTTGGCTTCTTCATCTGTCAGGCCCGCCGGATGCGCCAGCCGTTGAGCAATAGCTCGGTACTTGTCGATATTATCGAGGTTCTTTTTGGCTGAGATCAGGGCAAAATACCAGGGTCGTCCTTCGGAGGTTTCGCCCACATGCACCAGCTTAACCATGTCGCTGGCGTCGTCCAGTTTTTTAAAATAGGCCAGTGATTGTTCGTAGGTAGCGAGTTTAAAATCGGCCCCCACGGGAAAGCCAAGCGTTTCTTCAGGTTTTGGAATGGCTTTCTGCTGCCCGTTTACGAATGAACTGGTTAACCAGAAATAAGTGCATACAAGTAGTGAAATACGTTTCAGTCCGCACAGTGGGGAGATGTTCATTGATATGATTCAGGTTGTAGTAAAGGGCAATTTTATAGGGCATCTGATAACGTCAACACCACAAAAAAAGAAGAATCTTATTTAGCATTTCTATAAGACCGCAATATTTTCACAAACATACTTAACGCTTCTGTAAAATTTAATTCGGCATTACTATCAATATTCATTTTAATCTTCACTCAGCACTAATCCTTCGTTATTTTCACATTACTGATGTACGCCTTTATATTTTCCGAATCATCGCTGATGTTCTCCCAATTGATGGTGGTGAATTGAATGCCAGTTGGAATCAGGCAATATGCACAGGGTTTACCATATTTGGTTTTGAAGTCAGCGGTAGTAGCTACTTGTTTGTCATTGATAAACAGCGTCACACGATCGCTTCGCTTTTGTAAGGTCACGTGCACTTTGTTTCTGCGGTTGGTGAAAACCATTTGCGGCAAAATGGACTCTCCTCCCGCGTCCATCTGGAAATTTGATTTGTCTACCGGATAACTGATTACCTCAATTTTGACCTGCCCGCGATAGTTACTGCTAAAATTCGCTTCGTTTCCGGAGGTAACGTCTACCCGAATACTGGTAGCGGCTGTTTTACCATCGCCCCTCATGCCCCCTTCCAACGTCAACCGAACGGCCCCGCCGGTACGCGTGGTAAAGTCCGGGCTCGTGGCCAAATCATAGTCCAGCGTAAAGTTTTCGGGGAGTGGTTTTTTGAGCGTTGTCGGGTCGATTTTGTTGTTGTAGCCAATCTGCACCCAGTTGCCCGGAAAGCCTTTTAAGGTGGTCACCCGCGATGCTTTCCCGAAAGAAGAAAAAAACCATCCATTGGGTCGAGTACCCGGCTCATTATTGGCAAAATCGTCCTGAAAAAGAACGCCAGCAGGTAAAGCCGTGCCAGTCGATGCCGCATTTTTCCAGTATGCCCGTTTACTGTAGTTTGCTAACGTAGCCTTGAGCAGGGCTTCATTGACAGGTTTGTAGGGCTGCCCTTGTACCTTGGAGGGGTCAAAAAAATAGTCGTAGACGTAATCGAAGTTGAAATGCTCCGTAATGGCCCGGTACAGTTCGTACTTCTTTCTACCATCTTCTTTGGTGGCATACGGGAAGTTGATAGCGATCCACTGCGGCTGGTCCGTCAGGCATTTTTCGTTAACCGTAGATTCATAGGTGTAAACGCCATAGGCATGACCTAGCTCCTTTTCAGATGCGTCAATCTGAAACGGGTCCATAAAGCCATCGACTGTATGAATAGTGGGCTGCATATCCTGAATCACGGCTGGCTCATTCAGTTTACTGCTGTATTTTGCCCGTAAAGCTTTCAATTTCTCCCGATACGTTTTCACCTTTTCCTGTTCCAACACCATCACTTCGCCCTGGGCTTTTTCGCTGGGAAACTGGCGGGCCACGTCCTCTTTTTTCTGTTGTAGGTAGCGATCAAATGACTCATCCGACAACTGGATAAATTCGCCTTTCGTGAGCTGCCGGATCGGCAATTTATTGCCCGGCACTAAATACACCGTTAGGCCACCACTGCTTACGACAGTCAGGTACTTGTAAACGTTAGGGTGAATTTTCGGGTCTCTACCGCCAAAGTTTTTCCGAAAAGCATCACCATCCATATAGCCCTCCGGGACAAGTGTGAACAGGTACTGCGACGGGGTATTGAGGTAATAAGCCGGGTTGGCCTCAGCTATCCAATTGGCAACGACTTGAAACGGCACGCCGGTTTCGGGTTCGGGCAAGAAATGCCCCTGCTTGTCCAGTGTGCGGAAGTCAACATCAAACGTCTGAAAAAATGCACTGTACGCATGCGGGAAATATTGATCTTTTCGGGCGTAATATCGCTTTCTGAACACCCCAATGCCGCTCACGGGTGTGTAGGTCTGCTGCATCCATTGCACAAATAAGTTCGTGATTTCCTGTTGCCGGATTGAAAACGTCTGCCCTCCCGACAGCAACGGTTTTACGGGTTTATCGGCAAGGGTAAGTTTCGTAAACCAGCCAACAACGGTATCTTCAATCATTTGCTGCCTACTCGGCTGGGCAACTAAAACAGAAGTGCTAAGCAGGAGTGAAATAAGGAGTAAGCTGTTTTTCATAAATACGTGAATGCGTTAACTTCTCGCCAATTAATTCACCCGCCTGGCGCGGGCATTTGCCGCACAGGCGGCCCTGCCGTGCTTGTTAATATAGCAAGCATTCGCCTGCGTCAGTGAATACTGACTTTATATAAAGGCACGGGCGAATGCCCGCGCCAGAGGGGGCACAGGCGGCCCTGCCGCGCCAGGAAATGTACATTACTGTTTCTCCAGCTTCTTCAACTCTTTTTGGATATAATCTTTCGACAGCCAGTTCGTGCCGATCATCACGCCATCAATATTTTTGGTTTGCGAGATGTCGGTTAACGGGTTGCCGCTCAGCAATACCAAATCCGACACATTGCCGGTTTTAATGACGCCCCAGTCGGGCTTGTTCAGGTACGAAGCGACATTGACGGTGCCCGTTCGCAGCACCTCGTAGGGTGTCAACCCCGCATCGACCATGTATTTCATTTCGTGGTGAATCGAGAAACCGGGTACGTTGAAAATCTGGGGAGCATCGGAGCCCAGTAATAAATCAACACCATTTTTCTGGCATTCATAGATCAGTTTCCGGCGAATCTGAATGAGCTTTTCGGCATGTTCTTTCGAGAAGTTAGGATTAGCGAGGTAGCCTTTTTTCGTATTTTCCCAGCCTGCCACTTGCTCCGGTTTCATGTATTTCATTTCGGGGTCGTTGGTAAAGGCATCGGCCGGGAGGGGTGAAAGCCAGCGTTCGGCCAGGGCTTGCGTAGGAACCACCCGGATGTGTTTTTCGCGAAGCCCCTTCACGAGTTTGGGAATCTGCGACGCATCGGCCCGGTACGCAATCCACGACGCGAACAGGCCGGTTTCGTGCTCAGCCAGCGTGTCGGAGCGGGGAACAATGGCTTCGACAAACCCATCCATATGGTCGATGGACGAGTAGTCCGCATCGATGGCCCGCCAGACGCCCACATTGAACGACACATGCCCTACAAACGGAATACCAACTTCGTGCGCAGTTTTGGCAATGGCCGGAAACGTCTCTTTGGTCAGGCCGGGGTGCAGTTTCAGAAAATCGTAGCCAGCGGCTTTCTGCTCACGCACCATCTGGGCTCCTCGTTCGGCCGTTTTCACGGTTTGCCCGTTGAAGGATGGGCCAGTGGCATAAAAGTGCGGACCCAAAATTTCCCCGCTGTTTATTTTACTGCGCAGTTCCAGGTGTTTTGGGTGCCCCAGCATACCCCGAATGGTGGTAATCCCATTGGCCAGATACAGTATCATCACCTCTTTCATTGGCTCAATGTCGTCGATGGGCGGCACGTGCGCGTGGATTTCGGCCCAGCCCGGCGTCAGGTATTTACCTTTGGCGTCAATGACCAGGGCGTCTTTGCCGACAGTCACTTTCCCTTCGTTCCCAAGAGCGGTTATCTTCCCATTCCGCACGACCACCGTCTGATTTTCGATAACCAGCTCCCGATCCATCGGAATAACGTTTACCGATTTAAATACAATGTCACGCTGACCGTTGCTGACAAGTTCCTGCGCAGACACAGACGATGTTAAAGCGAGAAGCAGAACAAAAAGTAGACTTCGCATAGAATCAAGCGTTTAGACAAGGGAGGCAATACTGGCCGCCTATGAACTTATTCCATTTGGTTCTAATTTGGACAAGTAAAAAGCAGGTCGGTAAATTTATTCAATTCAACCTGAATAACCGACGGGCAGCCCTCCCTTGACAAAACGATTTACTACATGAAAATCAGAGCAATTATAACCGGTGCTACGGGTATGGTAGGCGAAGGCGTTATGCACGAATGTCTACAACAGCCCGATGTAGAACAGGTACTTCTAATTAACCGCAAACCCAGTGGCGTATCGCATCCGAAAGTAAAGGAGATCATTCACAAGGACTTTTTCGACCTGTCGGCTATCGAGTCGCAGTTGAGCGGGTACAATGCCTGTTTTTTCTGTCTGGGCGTGTCGTCGGTCGGAATGAAAGAAGACGAGTACCGCCATCTGACCTACGACCTGACGTTACACGTGGCCCAGACATTATCGAGGCTCAACCCCGACATGACTTTCGGCTATATTTCGGGTGCAGCTACCGACAGTATAGAAAAAGGGAGCAGTATGTGGGCGAGGGTGAAGGGAGCGACAGAGAATGCGCTGATGCGTCTGCCGTTCAAAAAAGCGTATATGTTCAGGCCGGGCTTCATGAAACCGACCCCCGGATTAAAAAATACGCTGGTCTATTATAAGTACATTAACTGGCTGTACCCCATTGGCCGGGCGCTTTACCCGGCTGGCTTTTCCACCTTGCAGGAGTTGGCACAGGCGATGATCAAGTCGGCCTCAATTGGCTATGAAAAGCCTGTTCTGGAAGTGAAGGATATTGTAAAGCTGGCTAATCGTTGACCGCACAGGCGGCCCTGCGGGATTTTAGCAAGATTTAAAGGCTTAAACAAGATTACAGAACCAAGCTGACTGTGTCAGCAGAAAGTCTTTAATCGGCTGTAGTAATCAGGAAAATCCTTTAAATCTTGCTAAAATCCCGCAGGGCCGCCTGTGCGGTCAGTAGCGCACCACCTTGAACTTTGAAATACCCCCGTTGAATCGGATGGTCATTTTCTTTTTTGTGGCATCGTAACCGGAGCTTACGAATTCTCCACCGCCTACGTCGGTAAAATCGTCCAGTTGTTCAATGTTGAGGGCTCCGTCTTTCTTAACCCGGCATCCCACTTCTTTAGGGACCCGAACGGTAACTGAAGCTGCACCAACATCCAGTTTCACATCGGCCTGATCGACTTTGGCACCCAATTTCAGGTCCAGTTCAGCTGCACCGGCACCGAGTTTCAGGCTTCTAACCGCATACGAACTTAAATCGAGATCTGCCTGCCCCGCGCCGAGGGCCACATCCATCGACCAGACGGGCGTAGCGTTCAGGTGTACATCCACCCGGTTTTGGTAGTTGCCATCTTTCAGGTCAATATGATTTTCTTCGTCTGTTGGCTTCAACTCAATGGTTGGCGTGTGGGTCGTTTCATCACGCTCTACCGACATCGAATAGCTTCCAACGGTCTGTTTGGTATCGGCTTTGATGAGTTCGCTGGTAGGTTCACTGATGATAAACCGACCTGCCCCACCCGATAATTTCAGCACAGCCTCCCGCGTATCGCCCTGCATGGATTCGGCAAAGGTGTTGGTGTGCGTCTGCGTGCTTTCGGTATCCCGGTGATCACGCTCCGACCGATACTCTTCTTCATTGTCGTTATCGTCGTCATTGCCGTTATCATCATCCGAATCGCTCTCATTGTTATTGTCGTCGTCATCGTCGTCATGATTCCAGCGCATATTGAACCCATCGCGATCCCGGTCATGCGACAGAAAACCAAAGAGCGTTGTTGGCACCGCTACGGCCAGCATCACCGTTGTGATAAACGCAGCGGGATTCCCGCGTCGTTCCAGAATCAGGTTTACGCCTGCCAGAATCAACAGAACCGGCCACAAATTCACCAGCGAATGCCAGTCTACATCTAACCAACCTGCCCGCCGGGCCAGGAAAAGTACCCCTAGCGTGAGCAGAAAAATGCCCCAGAATAATCCGTTACTTCGTTTCATAAGAAAGGATTGATAAAAAGAAGATGAATGATTTTTAACCATCCATCTTCCTTCATCATTTATAATGTTCCGTTGTTGGGGTCGTTTTGCGTTGGGTCGTTTTTGTAGGGATCGTTCTTGTAGGGATCATGTTGATTCTGATCGAACGGGGTTTTGATACGATCCCGGAAAATCAGCCATAATCCGATGGCAATCAGAATGAACGGCCACAGATCGCGGAAATTGATGTCGAAATAGCGGTCAATCAGGAACATTACGCCAAGTAAAATCAGAACAGCTCCGCCAACGAGGCTACGGTCGGGCGATGCGGGCTTATTGGGATTGTAAGGATTCATGGAGAAAACAGGGTTTGCGTAAACAGTTGATTGAGCCACAGAACCGGCAAAATGACGAACAGGTAATGCGATCCACAAGATAACATAAATGATGACAGCCGGGAAATGGGGCAGAAAAATCCCGATTACAAAAAGTACGCGTACCAACGCGCGATCGATTCCAAAATAATCGGCCAGACCAGCGCATACGCCCCCAATTTGGGCCTGGTCAGCAAAGCGTTCTAATCGTTTGTTCATGGCTTCTAGTGTCTAAAACCATTGTAAACCTAGCAGATGAACAAATGCTGTGGAAGGAGATTAGGAAGAATGGATGCGCTTATGGATGGATGTATGTTTTCAATGATAGTAGGTAATGCATAGTAGTGGTTTTAGTCCTCCTCTATCGCTTCGAGGATATCCATCAACTCCCCAAACTCCTTGTTGCCGGGTTGCTCTTCGAGTCCTCCGCTTAGGGAAATACCGCGCACGGATAGCTCATCCAGTAAACTATGAACGTTTTCGGCAGAGATACCGATTCCGAGCAGGATAGGATAACGGGCGGCATACCGCTGAAGAAGCGCTTTCAGGTCATCGTCCAGATGCACCGGGCCATTGCTCTCGAGCAGAACATAGTCGGCACTGGCTGCCCCTGTCTGCAAAAGTGTATCGAGTTGGTCGAGGGTTAGGTGAGCTATATCTATGCGTAAAATATAGCGCAGTTCATTCTCAGACTTACTGAGCGTACTCAGATAAGGAAGTAAAGCCGATTCGTCGACCTGAAGTAAATCGGGTTGGTACGACTCCAGCAATTGCTCAATCACGTCCGGGTCGGTGGATGTGGTTTCACCAACGATTTGTACACCCGCTACCCAACCGCGGATTTCGGCAAACTTCTTTGGCTCAACATAGTCTGGCGAGTCGGCATCCATCGAAAAACCGAGCATATCAACACCCATACCCGCACAATAGCGAGCATCGCTGAGATTTGTAACATTAGAAATTTTAACCAGCGTTTTAAGGGCCATAGTAGTAGGTAACTGTAAGCGGTGAATACTAGCAATATGTGACTGCGAAGTTACGGACACACACCCAATCTATTACTTGACCAATTTAATTGTTATGCTAATTGAAGGACGAGATCTTGTCTGGGCCAAGCTCTGGCTTGGCCTTGGAAATTTATTTCGCATTGCGTGTTTTTTTGTCATCCCGACCAAAGGAGGGATCTTAAAGTCGACTAATAGGCAAGTTTAAGATCCCTCCTTTGGTCGGGATGACAAAAAAACGCCCTAAATCTCACCAAAAGACGAACTCCCCCTATCCGGAATGTTCACCATCGGACAGCGGTGTACGATTTCGGACAAACCTACTTGTCCCGATAAGGCGAATGCAAGCTCAGGACAGCGTTTTTAGAACTTGGCAAAGCATTTGTTCTACAAAAGTTGATCTTATTCTTTTGGCATGAAACGAACGTACCTGGGTGAGTTTGAAGAACTGGTATTACTGACGGTTGCTGTCCTGCACGAGAGTGCCTATGGTGTTGCCATCACCGACGAACTGGACCGGCAAACAGGTCGCTCGGTGAGCATCAGTGCGGTGCATGCGGCCCTGCATCGGCTGGAAGAGAAAGGCATGCTTAAGTCGCAAATGGGCGAAGCCACCGCCGAACGGGGCGGACGACGCAAACGTCTCTTTACGGTTACGGCTCTGGGTAGCCGTGCCCTACACGACATCCGCGCTATGCGTGACCAGTTGTGGGATTCCATTTCTCCAACTGCCTTACCGGCCATTGCAGGTTAATGGAAAATGTGTAATGTATAATGTACAAAAGGGTACCGCCGGGTGTAAATCACGCTCCAAATCAATTGAATACATTTTATTATTCATCATTCATTAACCATCATTCACTATGAACATGCCGCCCCGCTGGGCCGACCGCCTGCTCGAATGGTTCTGCGCTTCTCACTTGCTGGAGGAAATACAGGGCGATTTGCACGAGCGGTTCATACGTGATGTCCAAATGGCGGGCTCTGCAATAGCAAATCGTCGTTACTGGCTCAACGTGCTTCGTTTTATACGGCCATTTGCGCTGAAACGTCAATCCGAACTATACCCTTCAGTCTCCTTATTCAGCCCGGCTATGTTACAGAACTATATTAAAATCGCCTTCCGAAACCTCGCCCGAAACAAGGCGTACTCGGCCATTAATATTATCGGTTTGAGCATTGGTCTGGCAGCGGCTATGCTGATCATGCTGTATACCAAAGACGAAGTTAGCTACGACCGCTTTCATGCGAAAAACCCGTCTATTTACCGGATCACCAGCAAATCGCTGACACCGGCTGGCATTGTTGACTACTTACAGGCATACATCGGTGTTTTTCCGGGGCCAAAATTCCACGAGGGAGTCCCGGAAATAACGGACTTTGTACGGTATCGGGAAAACCAGCTGGATATGAAACAGGGCAATGAAATAAAAAGCCAGGCCGTTCATTTCGCCGATACCAGTTTCTTTTCAATTTTCACATTCCCACTGTTAAGCGGCAACCCAAAAACCGCGCTGCAACAGCCAAAAACCGTTGTTATATCGGAGGACATAGCGGAGAAAAACTTTGGTACGACAAACGCGCTGGGCAAAACGCTGTTTTTTAAAGACTATGAAGACAAATTCGAGCCTTACACCGTGACGGGCGTAGCGAAAAAATGCCCACAAAATTCGTCTATTAAGTTCGATGTGCTTATGCCGCTGGTGATCGGGGCTGAAGAGATGGCCAATAATGAGAATTGGTTCAGTGTCTTCATGAACACGTTCGTACTGGTCAGCCCCGGAGCAAACCTGAAGGCGGTGGAGGCTAAAATGAATCAGGTCTACGTAGCCGATGCACGGGAGAGTATTAAATCAGTTACCAAAAAGTTCGGCATCATGGGCAAAACGGTGTACATGCTTCAACCGTTTACCGACATGCACCTGAGTAAAGAACTACCGGCCAGCAACGGACTTGTTGACGAAAGCAACCCTACCTTTTCGTATATTTTATCGGGCATTGCGCTCTTCATTCTTCTGATTGCCTGTATCAACTTTATCAATCTGACCGTGGCCCGCTCCCTGAAACGAGCCAAGGAAATAGGTGTCAGAAAAGTAGTTGGCGGGGCCAGAACGCAACTGATCATCCAGTTTTTAGGCGAATCGTTCCTGTTGTGTTTTGCGGCCTTTCTGTTTGCTATCGTCCTGATTGAACTGGCCTTACCAACGTTCAATCAACTGGCAGACAAATCTCTTGCGCTCTCGTATCTGTTTGACGCTAAACTGGTTGCGGGCTACTTCGCCCTGTTTATTATCACAAGCCTGTTATCGGGATTTTACCCCGCCCTCATTTTATCGGGCTACAGTCCGGTTCAAACACTGTATAGTCGATTTAATCTTTCCGGGAAAAACTACTTGCAGAAATCACTCGTAGTACTCCAGTTTACGCTGGCTTCTTTTCTGATCATTGCCTCCCTGACCATCTACTCTCAATTCAATTTTCTGACCAGTAAAGAATTAGGCTACGACGATAAAAATCTGGTAGTGATCGACAAGTCGAACATGAAACGAAGCGAAGCCAAACTACTAAAAGAAGAATTGATCAAGAGTCAGAGCATCATTGACGTCGCACCCAAGAATGGCGGCTTTTGGGGTACAACGGCTAAAATTAACGGGGAAACGCAAGTGAACTTTACCTACGAAACAGTCAACGAAAACTATCTACCGCTCTTTGACATACCGATTGTGAAAGGGCGAAATTTTTCAGCATCGTTCCCCTCCGATTCGTCGCATTCGATACTGGTCAACGAAACGTTCGTTAAAGAAGCAGGCTGGAAAAAGCCTATTGGTCAAGTCGTTGACTTCTGGTTCAAGAATGAAAAGTACACCGTCGTCGGCGTCGTGAAAGATCATCATTATCAGTCGTTGAGCGAGAAAATAAAGCCGCAACTATTTACCATGAGACAAAGCAATGACTATGGTAAGGCGTTTATTAAAATCAAACCGGGTACAGAAACGGCCAGTCTTCGGCACATCCAGAAAGTCTTTAAACGGCTATTTCCCCTTAACCCCTATTCGTATAAGTTTCTGGATCAGGAAAACCTGAAACGGTACGAGTCGGAGGCCAAATGGAAGCAGATGATGCTCTACGGAGCCATCCTTACCATCTTTATTTCCTGCATCGGCCTGTTCGGGTTAGCCACCCTTTCGGCCGAGCGACGCACGAAGGAAATCGGCATTCGGAAAGTACTGGGTGCTTCGGTTGGCAGCGTTGTTCAGTTGCTGTCGACCGACTTCCTGAAGCTGGTTTCGCTCTCGTTCATCTTCGCCTTCCCGGCCGCCTGGTATGCTATGCAGGAATGGCTTAGCAACTATCCTTACCGCATCAGTATTGGCCCCTGGATGTTCATCGCCACCGCACTTATTGCGATTTCAATTGCCTTTCTAACCGTTAGCGGGCAGTCGTTACGGGCCGCCATGATTGATCCGGTGAAGAGTTTAAAAGCGGAGTAAGTGTAGTGCCGGCCGACTCGGTCGGGTGAATAGCCTATTGTTAATCTCACAGCCGACCGAAACGGTGGGCACTACAATGAAAAACACACCACCCCGCCGAGCCGACAGGTTTCTCGAATGGTTCTGTGCCCCGCACTTACTGGAGGAGGTACAGGGCGATTTATATGAGCGGTTTTTGCGCGATGTACGGGATGTGGGTAGCCAACGTGCCAGCCAGCGTTACTGGGTCAACGTGTTGCGCTTTATTCGCCCATTTGCCCTGAAACGAGAACCCAGTGAATTTGTTTCATCTCCCATTCTACGTCCTGTCATGCTACGAAACTACCTCAAAACCTCGCTCCGCAACCTGACTAAACACAAAGTCAGCACGCTCATTAACCTGTTCGGGCTTACACTGGGTATAACGGCCTGTCTGGTTATTTACCTCATTACGAACTACGAACTGAGCTACGATACATTCCACCCCGATAGCGGCCGGATTTACCGGCTGGTAGGCGAGTCGCAATACGGTAAGTCGGGGGAGAAGCATCCCGTAGGGTTCATTCCCAATGCTGTTCCCGGAGCCATTCGACAGGAGATTAGCGGGCTGGAAACGGTGGCAGCGTTTCACAATATCTCGTCTGATGTGCTCATCCCAACGGGACAAGAGAAACCGAAGCGATTTCAAAGCAGCAGACATGATGAAATCGTGGTGGTAGACCCGCAGTATTTCGACATTTTCAAGTACGAATGGCTGATAGGCAACCCTAAGAACGCCCTCAATGAACCCTTCAAGGTGGTACTCTCCGAGCAGAAAGCCCGTACTTATTTCGGGGATATTCCGCTCAATAGTATGGTGGGGAAAGAGATCATTTATGAAGATTCGGTGCAGGTGAGTGTGGCGGGTATCGTGAGAGCGTGGAAGCAGCCAAGTGATTTTGTGTTCACCGACTTTATCTCATTTGCCACCATCCGGGCCAGTCAACTCAAAAAAAGCATCGACCTCGATCAGTGGAATGATATCTGGTCGGCCTCACAGGCATTTGTAAAACTTCCCGAAGGTGCGGCACCTGCTCAGTTCACAAGCCAGTTTCAGCGGTTTGGAAAACTCCATTTCCCGAAAAGTATGGAGTTAAAATTTACGCCCGCCCTGCAACCCCTGGCCGACCTCCACTTCAACGATGATTATGACGACAACTACTCCCGTAAAGCGCATTTACCCACGCTCTATGGCCTGATGGCGATTGCCGCGTTTATTTTGCTGATCGCTGCAATCAATTTCATTAATCTGGCCACGGCACAGTCGGCACAACGGGCTAAGGAAACCGGTATTCGTAAAGTAATGGGCAGTAGCCGGGCTAATCTGGTGTTCCAGTTTCTGAGCGAAACCGCCACGCTAACGCTTGTTGCCGTTCTCATTTCTTTGCTACTTGTTGGCCCCATACTCAGCGCGTTTCAATCGCTGACACCAGAAGGACTCACAATCAATTTGTTCAGTTGGCAAACGTTGGGATTTCTGCTTTTTGTTACCATAACCACCTCACTATTAGCCGGATTTTACCCTTCCTGGATGCTCTCTTCGTACGTACCAGCCTTAACGTTAAAGGGCCAGACGACCAGCAAAGGCGGGGAGAAAGGATACTTACGAAAGGGTTTGATTGTGTTTCAGTTTACCATATCGTTGGTGTTCATAATCGGCACGCTCATGGTGAGTCGACAGCTTAACTTTATGCGCAACAAGGACCTGGGTTTTAGGGCAAACGCTATCGTTTCGATCCGGCCGGGCCGCGATGAAAAAGGGCCGGTACTGGCTCAGAAAATAAGGCAGTTAGCGGGTGTCGAGCGAGTTACGATGGAGTGGTTTCCGCCTATGGGACAGGCCTTCATGGTGACTAAACTAACTTATCGGGGGCCGAAAAAGGCTATAGACATGGACGTTTCGGCCAAAGTAGGCGACGAGAATTTTATTCCCCTCTATCAACTGAAGCTTCTGGCTGGCCGGAATTACCTAAAAAGCGACTCTCTCCGCGAGATGGTCATCAACGAGACGTATGCCAAAGCCCTAGGCTTCAAAAAACCAGCCGATGCCCTGAATCAGTTGATTAGTTTTCAGGACAAAACCGTCCCGGTTGTTGGTGTGGTAGCCGATTTTCATGAGCAGTCGTTCCACGAGAAGATCGGCCCGGTATTCATCGCCAACATGCCGCAGGCTCGAAACATAGGTGTAAAACTGGCTACCAAGGGCAAACAGCTCAGCGACCTGACAACCACGCTTGCCCGTCTGGAACAAGCCTGGAAAACCGTTTACCCCGACCGCAAATTTGAGTATTCATTCCTGGATGACTCCATTGCTAAACTCTACGAAAAGGAGCAAAAAACCGGTCAGCTTGTCAACATGGCTACGGCTATTGCCATTCTGATTTCATGCATGGGTCTGTTCGGGCTGGCTACGTTTACCGCACAGCAGCGCACTAAAGAGATTGGCGTCCGTAAAGTGCTGGGGGCATCGGTAGCGAGTATCGTCACGCTACTTACTAAAGATTTCCTGAAGCTGGTTTTTGTCGCCCTGTTATTAGCATCTCCCCTTGCCTGGTGGGCTATGAGCCAATGGCTTAAGGATTTCGCCTACAAAGTCGACCTCGATTGGTGGGTCTTCGCGTTGGCGGGTGCTCTGGCTGTCGTCATTGCCATGCTGACCGTCGGCTTTCAAAGTGTTAAAGCGGCCCTGATGAATCCGGTGAATTCGTTGCGGAGTGAGTAGGGATTACCGCCTTTTACCACCCCCAACCGAAACGACCACCCCCAACCCCCTCCTAAAACAGGAGGGGGCTATGCCGAAGGGTAGCCTGTTCTTGCTCCCATCTATACCAGGATAAGACAACGCTAAGGGTATCCTTGTTTAAGCCCCCTCCTTTTTTCAAGGAGGGGGTTGGGGGTGGTCAATCCGGTTACCCCTGTCCCATACCGTACAGATTTTGTCCGAATCTGGACAACCCAATATCAGTTCTTCCTCAAAAAGTCCCTTAAAAGCCCTCTCAGTGGGCTTTTTTTGTTATGGCAAGGCATTTGCTCAGCAAAAATAGAACTAATGAACCGCTATGAAACGGACCTACCTGGGCGAGTTTGAAGAGATCGTACTACTCACCGTTGCTGTACTGGAGGGGCAGGCGTATGGGGTTGCCCTCACCCACGAGATCATTGAACAAACCGGTCGCTCGGTGCGGCTGAACCAGATCCACGCGGCCTTGCAACGGCTGGAAGATAAGGGCATGGTGAAATCCGAAATGGGCGAACCTACCGCCGAGCGCGGTGGCCGCCGGAAACGGCTGTTTACGGTGACTGCCTATGGTCGGCGGACGTTGCAGGAAATTCAGGAGGTTCGCGTTAGTCTGTGGAGCCGCCTGGTCAACCCGTTTAAACCCGTAACCAGCGTATGATAAAGCCCCGAAACGTAGGACCGCCCCGTCTGGCTGACCGCTTACTGACGTGGTTCGTGGCACCGCACCTGCTCGAATCGCTGCAAGGCGACCTGCACGAAGAGTTTGCGTATCAGGTACAGCGCGTTGGCGAACGACGTGCCAAGTGGCGATACTGGCGGGATGTACTGGGATTCTTCAATCCATCTACTATCAAACGAAAACCGGCAAGTAACCCAATTCAGCGTGCCGAATTCACTCACTACTCACCATCAAATTACCGGACTACGTCTTCACTCAATCCTGCTATGATCCGCAACTATTTCAGAACCGCCTGGCGCAATCTGGTCAAGAACAAATTTTACTCCTTCATCAACATTTCAGGTCTAACCGTCGGGCTGGCGGTTGGCATTTTGATTCTTTTATGGGTGCAGGATGAGTTGAGCTTCGACCGGTTTCATGCCCAATCGTCGTCTATATACCGACTCGAAAACTGGGCGGGTACTGGCAGCAGTCGGCAAATCTGGACAACTACCGTCGCACCCATTGCGGGCTTCGCCAAGCGGGAAACCCCGGAGGTAAAAGAGGCCGTTCGGCTAACGGAGAACTACGCCTATACGCTGTTTAAATACAAGGAGAAGACCATCAGCGAAGAGAAAACGTTCTTTACCGACCCTACCCTATTCTCGGTATTTGACTTCAACCTGATCCGGGGCAACCCGGCGAAACCCTTTACCGATAACAACTCAATTGTTATTACTGAAACGACGGCTAAACGGTATTTCGGCGACGAAAATCCGATTGGCAAAGTACTGGCGGCTAACGATAACACCGCGTTCACGGTCAGTGGTGTTATTCTGGATTTCCCAAAAAATTCGTCTATTCAGGGCGATATGTTTTTACCACTCTCCCTGTTCTTCAAGAATATATACGCAGACAACAGGGATGGAAAAAACATGGACAACGATTTTTCGCAGTTCAGGTATTCTACTTATTTGCTAGTTCAGCCAAACACATCGATTGCAAGTCTGGCGACTAAACTGCGCACGATTCACCTCCGCAATAAACCCGACGATACTGACCTTACCTATCTGTTACAGGCCCTGCCCGCTATGCACCTGTACAAAGCCGACGGCACGGAAGGAGGCATCGAAACAGTCAGGATGTTCTCCATTATTGCGTTGCTGATTTTAGCGATTGCCTGTATCAATTATGTAAACCTGTCTACTGCCCGCTCTCTGCTGCGCTCCAAAGAAGTGAGTATGCGTAAAATTGTGGGAGCCGCCCGGAGTCAATTGTTCGTACAGTTTCTAGTCGAAACCACGCTCCTCTTTTCGCTGGCAGCCGTGCTGGCCCTTAGTCTGCTCTATGGTTTACTGCCCTTTTATAATGAACTGGCGGGCAAAGAACTCGTTCTGAATGTCAGCGACTACCACATCTGGCAGATTATCGGACTGACTATCATCGGTACGCTGGCCGCGTCGAGTATCTACCCGGCGGTGCTGCTGTCGTCGTTTGAGCCCCTGAAAGCACTGAAAGGCAAAGTGTCGGCCCGGTTAAGTGAAGCCTCGTTTCGGAAACTGTTGGTCGTGGTCCAGTTTGCCGTTTCGGTCATTCTTATTGCGGGGACGTTTATTATCAACAACCAGCTGCAATACATCCGCTCCAAGGAACTAGGGTATGACAAAACGCATGTGTTCGCTTTTTTTATGCGGGACATGAACAAGCATTACGACGCGGTGAAAGCCGACCTCTTAAGTCAGCCGGGTATAACGGCCGTTACCCGCGCCAATGCCAATATTGTCCAGTTGGGTGGCCAGACCGGTGACAATGACTGGGATGGAAAAGCACAGGGCGAAACCATGATGATGCACACTGTAGCTATCGACAAAGACTTTATTCCGTTCTTCGATATGAAGCTACAACAGGGTGCCAACTTTAGCGGAGCCGTTGCCGACTCGCTGCATTTTATCCTGAACGAAACGGCGGTTAAAGCCGCCCGACTCGATAATCCGATTGGCAAGCGGTTCCGGCTCTGGAAGCATAACGGCACCATTATCGGTGTAGTAAAGGACTTTCATTTTGCGTCAATGAAGCAAAAAATAGAGCCTTCCATATTTTTTTACGAACCCCAGTACTCGGGGGCAATCTATATC
Source organism: Spirosoma pollinicola (assembly GCF_002831565.1). NCBI lineage: Bacteria > Pseudomonadati > Bacteroidota > Cytophagia > Cytophagales > Cytophagaceae > Spirosoma > Spirosoma pollinicola. Next base: position 379,419 of record NZ_CP025096.1, read on the forward strand.
AAGACAACCGGAAAGGAGGCTGAAAACGCCATAGCCTCGGCAAAAAAGTCCTGGAAACACTACAATGCCGACTTCCCGTTTGAGTACTCATTTCTGGACGATGTATTCAATAACCTCTACAAATCCGAGCAGCAAACCGGGCTTCTGTTCACGATCTTTTCGTCCATTGCCATCCTCATTTCGTGCTTAGGCCTGTTCGGGTTAGCGGCTTATACGGCACAGGTTCGCACCCGCGAAATTGGCGTTCGTAAAGTATTGGGGGCTAGTGTTACCAGCGTCATTCAGTTACTGGCAAAAGACTTTATCCAATTGGTTATAATCGCTATTGTCATTGCCGTTCCGCTTGCCTGGTGGGCTATGAGTCTATGGCTTGAGGGCTTTGCGTATCGAATCGACATTGAGTGGTGGATGTTTGCCATTGCCGGTCTATTGGCGCTGGCCATTGCCTTGCTGACCGTCAGTTTCCAAAGCATCAAAGCCGCTTTGATGAACCCGGTGAAATCGTTACGGAGTGAGTAAAGTGAATAAATACAAATGCTCCTTAACAAATATTAACGGTCTGTCTATAAATAACTTACGTATCTTTCTGACCGACTAAGCTACGGATAGACCATGTTACGAAACTACCTTAAAATTGCGATCAGAAATCTGCTCCGGCGCAAATTCTATGCCCTGCTTAACATCATTGGTCTAGCCGTTGGTATGACGTTCACGCTGCTTATTGGCAGCTACGTCTGGAGCGAATTACAGGTAAATAACGAATTACGAAATGCAACGAATCAATACATCATCCGCAGTAAATGGAAACAGCCCGGTTTAGGTTATGAAGATGTAACGGTGGCCCCGCTGGGAAAAACGCTGAAAGAAAAATACCCCGACTTAGTCGCTAACTATTACCGGTTCGACGTACTTACTACCGCCATATCCAACGGGAACAAGCATTTTGTCAGGGAGGTAGCCCAAGCAGGTGATTCAACTATGATTTCCATGTTTGGGTTTACCATGCTGTATGGCGATGCCCGAACAGCCCTCAAGGCGCCAAATTCAGTGGTGATTACGGAAGAAAACGCCATCAAGTATTTTGGTAAAACGGATGTACTCGGGCAAGTCCTTACTCTGAGCAATTACACTGGCAGTAAGCAGGAATTTGTGGTAACGGGCGTATTGAAAAGTCTGCCCAAAAACTCGGTTACCTACCTGTGGGATTTGCCGGTAAACGTCTTCATCCCTTTCAATAGTTTGCAGGGCCGCACGGATGCGGATGGCTGGATGACCTGGAATATAGCCAACTACATCGAGTTAAAAGAAGGCATAAACCAGGAAGATATACAGCAGCCAATGGAGCAGATTCTGGCCACCTACGCTCCCAAAACCGTTCGTAAAAATCTACAGCCCTACCTCACACCACTTAAAGATTACTACCGCGATTTTAACAAGGGCATTGTCCGGAAAACGATCTATACGCTATCAGGAATAGCCTTGTTTATCCTATTGATGGCTATCGTCAATTTCGTCAACAGCGCGGTGGCCAACTCAAGCTCACGCATTAAGGAGATTGGCATACGAAAATCATTGGGTGGGCAAAAACAGCAATTAATCGTCCAGTTTTTGGCTGAGTCGACCATAATAGCGATGCTGTCGATGACCGTATCGCTGCTTTTTTACGAGTTATTCCGGTCTTCATTCGGCGATATAGTCGGCAAGAAAATCGACTCACTTTGGACGGTATCACCTTATTTCCCAGTTGTACTTAGCTTGTCGACGCTCCTGATTGGACTGTTGGCCGGACTCTATCCCGCACTTATCCTATCTTCTTTACCGTCGGTCGATTCCTTAAAAGGTAAATTGAAATCAGTAAAAGAGGGGATCGTCTTCAGGCGGTTCCTGATAACGACTCAGTTTTCCATTGCGCTGCTTGTGGGTTGCGGAGCTGTGATTGTCTCCCAACAGGTTACCTATTTATTTGACAAAGACTTAGGCTACAATAAAGAGTCGATTGTACTGCTATCCCTACCCCGTGACTGGACACCACAGGGCGTGGCCAGCATAGAAGCCGTTCGGAACGAATTGGCCCGATTGCCCGTGGTAAAAGACATAAGTATTTCCTCATCGAGCCTCAAAGGCGGTCCGGCCTACGACCTGCACCTGTATCCGGTTGAAAAAGATTCTACCGAAGCCATGTCGACATCCATCCTCCAAACCGACGAAAATTTTGTTCGAACATACCAGATACCACTGCTTGCCGGTCGGTTTTATACGTCTTCAGCGCGGGCAGAGCAGGAAAACAAACTCGTGCTTAATGAGTCAGCCGTGAAGGCATTGGGTTACCACAACCCGGAAGCGGCTCTTGGACGACAGGTCTATATCCAGGGTTACCGAAGTCCCATAACCATCATTGGCGTGACGCAGGATTTTAGCTTTCGCTCGATGAAGGAAAAGATTATGCCTGCGGCCATCGGCCATATCAACGGAGCCGGTTATCTGTTCGCTTACTTTTCGGTTAAACTTAGCTCCGGCGATTTACCCGGCTCTTTGGCCAGTATCGAGAAGAGATTCCACGAACTGCTCCCTGACGCGCCTTTCGAGTATTCGTTTACCGACGAAGCATTGCAGCAATTGTATCAAGCCGAAATTCAACTAAAAAAAGCGTCACAGACAGCTACCCTACTGGCGCTACTTATTGTTATGTTGGGTATTCTGGCGATGGTTTCGCTGAGCTTAGTTCGGCGAATGAAGGAAATGGGCATTCGCAAAGTACTGGGCGCGGGTGTGCCAGGGATTGTCCTGTTGTTTATGAAGGAGTTTATCCTGGCATGGTTAATCGCGATGCTGGTAGCGTACCCCGTAGCCTATCTGCTTATGGAGAATTGGTTGCAAACTTTCGCCTATCACATCGACGTCAGCATGTTCTCATTTGGTTTCATTAGTTTGTTCTTTCTACTACTCATTGGCCTGATCGTCAGTTTCCAGAGCATCAAAGTGGCCCTAATGAACCCAGTAAAGAGTTTGCGTAATGAATAGTAAAATGGTGGAGTGAGTGAAATAAGTGGAGTGAGTGTAGTACCGACCGGGACGGTCGGTACTACACTCACTCCACCAATCACCACTCCACTACTCCACCGACGCAGGCAAAAAAATCGTTTTGTCGCGCAGGAAAGCGGCAATCCAGATTAGAACAAGAGGAAGAAATGCGTTAAGGGGCGAACCGTGAGTCATTTCGGTGGCGAGTGCCCCGGCAAAGTAGCAGGAAAGCAAAATGAAACCCAGTTTCATGGTTTTAGGGTAGATGAACAGAGCAGCAAAGCCGATTTCCATCAAGCCCAGACTAATTGCTTTGTCCCCTGCCCCCACTTTCGTGAGTGTGTCAACTACCTCTTTCGACTGGGTCAACTTCATTACTCCACTGAGAATGGCCATACCAGACGCCAAAACGGTCATAACGATTGTGAGGATACGCATTATTTTTGGATTCATGATAAGTACAATTAACAGTAACCTTCAGTTATTACAGATTAAAAAGCAAACCTACCAAAACCAGCTATCTTTTTGTAAGCACTATACCAAAGGATACCACTATACTTTAGGATACTTCATGGCCTTATGAAACTAGCCTGTTACCTTTAATTCATGAGCACTATTCCTGAGGCAACTCCTTCACCTGTCAACGGCTTAAGACCCGCCCATTCCGCAGCAGACTGTACACAGAGCTCACAAGCGGTTCAGGACGCCCTCTATGTTCTGAGTGGCAAGTGGAAACTACCCATAATCGTTGCGATGAGCGGTGGGCCAAAGCGCTTCGGCGAGTTGCAGCGGCTAGTTTCGGGAATTACAGCCAAAGTCCTCAGCAAAGAATTGAAAGAACTGGAAATGAACGAGTTTGCTGTTCGGCGTGTCTACGCGACAATGCCTGTCACGGTCGAATATGAACTGACCGAATACAGCCAGTCCCTGAACAGCATTATCGAAGCCTTACGCGATTGGGGCATCCAGCACCGGGCCAGGATTCTTAGAAAAGATAAGCTGGACATGTAACCCACCCTGTCCAGATACGTACGAGACTTGTCCGTTTCTGGACATTATTACTACGAGTCACAGTTTAAAAAGTGCCATTCCAAATCGGGGTGGCACTTTTTTTAGTTTGGCCGTTCATTTGTTATACATATACACAACTAATGATCGGCCATGAAGGGAACCTACTTAGGCGAATTTGAAGAAGTGGTATTACTGGCGGTAGCGATCCGGTCGGGAGATGCGTATGGAGCAGCCGTAGTTACAGAAATCGAGCAGCAGATGAACCGCTCGGTCAACCTGGGTGCTGTACATTCCGCCTTGAACCGGCTCGCCGAAAAGGGACTGGTGACGTCAGAATTAGGTGGCGTAACAACCGAACGCGGTGGCCGGCGAAAGCGACTTTACTCCGTTACAACGGCTGGTCGACGGGCATTGCAGGAGGTGCGGCAGGTGCGCAATCAGATGTGGGAGGCCATAGTAACGAATAATGTAGAATGGATAGTGAATAATGGGTAATGAATAATCAATAACTCCGCAATTAATACATTCTACATTCTACATTATGTCTCCGCCCCGCTTCGCCACGCGCCTATTACACTGGTTCTGCGCTCCCCACCGGATCGATGAACTGGAAGACGATCTGGATGAGTTATTTCAGCAACGCATCGAACAAATTGGCTTGCGACAGGCTCGCTGGCGCTATATAAAGGACGTCTTGAGCCTAATGCGACCCAGCCTAATGCGGCCCAACCTGATGAAACGACAACCAACTAGTGAATACAGTCAACCTTTTTTTGTAAGCCCTGTTATGATCCGCAACTACGTCAAAATCGCCTGGCGAAACATTGTTCGCAACAAAGCCTTTTCGGGCATTAACCTGGCAGGTCTTGCCCTGGGTATGATGAGTAGTTTGCTCATCTTACTTTGGGTGCAGGACGAACGTAAAGTGGATAGCTTTCATGCCAACGGGAAGCATCTATACCAGATATATGAACGGCAGCACTTCGATGGAAAAGTGTACGCCAGCTATTTTACCCAGGGGCCACTGGCCGACGAACTGAAGCGGTCCTTTCCCGAAATACAGTATGCCAGTAGCCTGGAGTGGCCATACAGCACCACTTTTGAAGCAGGGGATAAAATCAATAAGTTATATGGAACATTCGCCGGAGCCGATTTTTTCAAGATGTTCAGCTATCCCTTTTTGCAGGGAACGCCCGCTACAGCCCTGAACCGACCGGGCAGTATTGCCATCTCCCGCAAGATGGCCGAACAGTTTTTTGGTAGTCCCGAAAAAGCCATTGGCAAATCCATCCGGTACGAAAACAAGGAAGATTTACAGGTAACCGGCGTTTTTGAAAACTTACCCGCCAACTCGTCGGTACAGTTCGATTACCTGCGTCCGTGGAGTGATTTACTTAAAGATAACGAATGGGCAAAAACCTGGACCAGCACGGACCCCGTCACCTACGTGCAGCTTCGCCCCGACGGTGCTGGTCAACCAGTTGACGCGGCTCGTGTGGAAGCGAAGATCAAGGATTTTATGTATAGATACCTACCCAAAACCAAAGGTTTTCTGGTCGAATTGGGTTTACAGCCCTACCCGGAAAAGTACCTCCATTCTACCTTTAAAGATGGGTATCTGGACGGAGGTCGTATTGAGTATGTACGTTTATTCAGCATCGTGGCCATTTTTATTCTGCTCATTGCCTGCATCAATTTCATGAACCTCAGCACGGCACGTTCGGCTAAACGGGCAAAGGAAGTAGGTGTGCGAAAAGTGGTTGGTGCAGCCCGCTCGGCGCTGATGGGACAGTTTGTGGGCGAGGCCATGTTGCTAACGGTCCTGGCTATGGGTATGGCTGTGGTACTGGTAGTGGTTTTGCTGCCAGCGTTTAACACCCTGACGGGTAAAATGCTGATCCTGCCGATCAATGACCCACTTTTTTGGGCTAGTTTGCTGGGTCTGCTTCTGCTGACAGGCTTTGTTGCCGGTAGTTATCCGGCCCTGTTTCTGTCCTCGCTCAACCCGATTCGGGTGTTGAAAGGGAGTGGTCCGTCATCACGGCTCCGGTTTAGTTCGGGAGCCACCTTTTTCCGGCAGGGGTTGGTGGTGTTTCAATTTGGTTTATCGATTCTGCTCATTGTTGGCACAATTGTCATTTACCGGCAGATGAACTACGTACAGACGGCGAATCTGGGCTTCAACCGCGAGAATCTGGTTTACATACCCATCGAAGGTGATCTGACACAGAAATTCGACCTTTTCAAAGAAGAAGCGGGCAAGTTGACCGGTGTTTCGACCATATCCCGAATGCGGGAATCTCCAACCGGCATTGGACACCATGTAGATGACATTAGCTGGTCGGGGAAAGACCCGAATTTGAGAACGGCTTTTGCCAATACGGCCGTTGGGTATGACTTTGTCAAGACGCTGAATCTTCAGCTAAAGGAAGGACGGGATTTTTCAAAAGAGTATGGCACAGACTCCCTCGGGTTTATGATTAACGAAACGGCCCTGGCTAAAATCGGGTATCAAAACCCGATTGGCAAGCCGCTGGACTGGGGTGGAATTCATGGCAGAATCATCGGTGTCGTGAACGATTTTCATTTCAATTCCATGCGTCAGGCCATTGAGCCTTTGATCATTCGCCTAGACCCCAAACCAAAATGGGGGACTATCCTGATCCGTGCCGAAGCGGGCAAAACGAAAGAAGTCATTACAGGTCTGGAGAAACTTTGTAAGGAGTTAAACCCCAAAACACCCTTCTCGTACCAGTTCTCCGATCAGGAATATGAAAACCTTTATCGGAGCGAACAGGTCGTCAGTCAGTTGGCCAACTACTTCGCACTGCTGGCCATTTTCATCTCCTGCCTGGGTCTATTTGGTCTGGCAACATTCACAGCCGAGCAGCGTACCAAAGAAATCGGGGTTCGAAAAGTGCTGGGGGCTTCAGTTGCCAGCGTCGTCACTTTGCTATCGACCGACTTCCTGAAACTGGTGCTGATTGCCATTCTCATTGCGTCTCCCCTGGCATGGTGGGCTATGAATCAATGGCTTCTGAGATTCGTTTACAAGGTCGATATCGAGTGGTGGATATTCGCACTGGCGGGGTTGCTGGCCATCGGCATTGCTTTATTGACGGTCAGCTTCCAGAGCATCAAAGCCGCCCTGATGAACCCGGTAAAGAGTTTGCGCTCCGAGTAATATAGCGGCTACTAAATGCTGAGGCCTATTCGTAAAACGAGGTTGCCCGTTCTCGCAAATTCATAAACCCGGTGGTTGTTTCTGCGTTTTTCAACAAAAGTCAGAAATCAGCCACCGGGTATTTTCTTGTAGATACTGACGCGTATTGGGGCAATGCCAGCATATCAACATAGCCACAGTATATTTCAGGACAGCGTGATTCGACTACCACACGGCTGTTTTACTGAATCTTAGCCAGCCACAGCGACGCATTGATATGCAAGGCCGGGTGAGACGTAAATCCGGATGGAGAATCGCCCGACCAGCCATTGAACAGGCTATCGTTCGTATCTCCGGTACCATCGTCGGCGGGGGAGCTATCGCCCACAAAAACAACCCGTCCGGTACCATAGGTCGATAGCAGTGCCATCACGCCGGTTGTCCCGTTCAGGGTGCTGCTCGTCCGCCAGAAAAGGCCCTGAACATTCGTGTTATTGGTCGGATATAGCGTAGCCGTCGAGCCATTGTAGAAGGCCAGTTTAGAGGCCGTTCCGGCCAAACCACCAAGTACTTTCTGGGCATTGGTATTCGTGCCGGTATATACCTTGGTAGTTGGCTGATCGCTGATGTCGACATAATCTATTACGAAACCAAATGGCTTGTTGTTGTTGATGCCGTTGTTGGACATCAGGTCATTCCAAACGCGGGGCGAGTCGAAGCCATCGCCATCACGGTCTGATGGATTATACCCGTTGGCATCGGTACCGGCGGTGGTCGCAGCCGTGTGATCGGCAATCATCATCAGACCACCACCATTGGAAACGAAATTCATGATCGCCGTTTTTTCCGCTGCTGTAAATAGCCGATTGGGCTCCACAACTACAAAAACGGCATAATTACTCAAATCCTGCGCATTGGTCGAATTGCCATAGGTTATGACAGAGCCGCTTGGCAATGTTTCGACCCGATTTCCGCGCTTCACCAGTTCTACGGCCCACGACGAAATACCGCCTTTCCAATAGGTTTCGGGCGTGGTTGAGGTAATGCCGGTGTAAGAAGGTGTTGGCACTCGCTGCGCTTTGGTTTCTACCGTTGTACCGCCAGTATACATAGGTACGCTTTCGGTACCATCGGCGTCGATCTGCCAATCGGCACTACCTGCATTTTCCAGATGGCTGGCATCGAACAGGAAGACTTTGCCAGTCGGTGGTGGTGGTGTGCCGCCCGAATAATCGTTAATGAGAATATCGTCGATGTTGATTCGATTCGTTGAGCCCGACACTTTACGAATCTCCAGCCGAACGCTTCCCGTTACATTGAGGGTAAAGGTTTGGGTTTGAATTGTCGACGTTGTTGTGGTAGCAACTCCCGTTTGAGTCCAGCTACTACCCGCATTGGTCGAGTACCATAAACTCCATTGGCTGGCGGCATCGGTGCCATAGGTGCCGTGTTTAATGCTAACCGTGCTGATGCCGGTTGTGACATCGAACAGCATAGTAATCTTACCCGTATTTCGAATTCGTGCCGACCAGGCACCTGCCTTCAAATCGCCACTGAGGTTACCAATCACTGCATCGTACAAGTTCCAGGATTTAGTTTGAAGCGTAACATTGTCGCCACTGGATGAGCCAGCGGGCGAAACATCGTAGGCTGTTTTAGGATTTGTTGATCCTACCTCAAACCCTTCAGACAAGCTGACCGCTTGCAGTCGGGCTGAACGAATCAAATCGCTGGTGTCAACCGTTGGTGTTAGTTCGCTGAACGAATGGCATCCAACCAGCATTGACCCCGCTATCAGGCAGGAAACATAAATGGTTCTCGTTTTACTAAAGTTGGTCATAAAACAGAAGAGTTAACAAAACAGAAGAGATACATACAAATAACTTAATTTAACCAACATACAAACTACAAAAAGTTATTACTATTCTGTTATGTTATACCGGATACTTATTCTAAAACAAAGGCTACATATAGTAAGCAGGAGATTCGCCGATGTTGTGCGTAGGTGAAGCAACGGAACAGGATTTCCTGCGTCTTTCTGGCATCTATGTCCTCAACCGCTGGAAAGCATGTTCCGAAACTATCTCAAAATCGCCTGGCGTAACATTGCCAAAAGTAAAACCTTCTCCTTTATCAATGTGCTGGGCCTTGCCCTTGGCATGACCAGCAGCCTGCTCATTTTACTCTGGGTGCAGGACGAACGCAGTATCGACCAGTTTCACACCAACGGCCCGAACATCTATGCAGTATTGGAGAACCAGCAATGGACAGGCAATGATATCAGTACTACGCCATCTACACCTGGTCCGCTGGCCTTCGCGCTTAAAGCTGACGTTCCGGAAGTAGTACTTAGCGTTAAGGTTACTTGGCAGGAGGAACACCTGCTCTCGGTTGGCGAGAAAGCTTACAAGGAGAAAGGTCGGTATTCGAGCCCCGATTTATTTCAGGTTTTTTCGTTTCCATTCGTGCATGGCGACCCAAAAACAGCCATTGCGGAGCCAACGTCTATCGTTATCTCCGAAAAAGCGGCTCAAAAGCTTTTCGGTCGAACCGATGTCCTTGGGCGGATGGTTCGGGTCGATAACAAAGAGGATCATAAAGTAACGGGGGTGGTGAAGGACATCCCCGAAACATCCTCCCTTAAGTTTGACTTTGTCTTACCCGAAGCCCCGTATGAGAAGGAAAATAATTGGCTCGAAAAATGGGATAACAACGGTATTCGTACCTATGTGATGCTGAGCCCCGGCGCTAATGTAGACGCTGTTAATGCCAAAATCCTGAACTTCATCAAGAAGCACGACAAGAACGTGACGACCATCACGACGTTCATGTTCCCTTATGAGAAAGCGTATCTACAATCGAAATTCACGAATGGTAAACCCGATGGCGGGCGGATCGAATACGTTCGGATTTTCACCATTGTCGCTCTATTCCTGCTCATCATTGCCTGTATCAACTTCATGAATCTGGCTACGGCCCGCTCGGCCAAACGGGCAAAGGAAGTCGGTATCCGGAAGGTTGTTGGGGCCGAAGGTTCATATCTGGTGGGTCAATTCGTTGGCGAAGCGATACTAACGGCCCTCTTTTCCCTGCTCGTTGCCATTATTCTGGTTCAGGTACTGCTTCCAAGCTTCAATACGCTGACGGAGAAACATATAGACATTCAGTATACGAATCCTTTTTACTGGCTCACCCTTCTTGGGCTGGCGCTAATAACCGGGCTTGTGTCGGGCAGTTATCCTGCCCTGTTCTTGTCGTCCCTTCAACCGGTTAAGGTTTTAAAAGGCACACTTCGGTTTAACACGGGGGCCGTACTGTTTCGACAGGGGCTAGTCGTTTTTCAATTTGCTCTTTCCCTGCTCCTGATTATCGGGACGCTGATCGCTGGTCGCCAGATTGACTATATACGCACGAAAAACCTGGGACTTGACCGGGAGAATGTGGTTTATATGGATCTGGAAGGTGATTTACAAAAACGGTTTGATGCTTTCCGGGAAGAACTGATACATGCCCCCGGCATTCAGTCGGTATCGTCGGCGGGCAATGACCCCATGCAAATTGGCAGTTCAACTACCGGCGTCGAATGGACAGGAAAGCCCGAAGGTGACAAGACACTGTTTACACAGTTGCCCATCAGCTATGACTTCGTAAAGACCATGAAAATTAAGCTGCTCGACGGCCGCGAGTTTTCAAAGGGTACGATAACGGATAGCACCAATTACATTGTCAATGAAGAAGCAGCCCGACGTATGGGTATGAAACAGGCCGTGGGTCAGGATTTAAAATTCTGGAATAAGTCAGGGAAGATCGTCGGCCTGATCAGGAACTTCCACCTGAACTCCCTGCGTGTTGCCATTGAGCCCCTCATTTTGCGGTTAGACTCGACGAACAACACCCTGCTGGTGCGTACAACCCCCGGCCAGACAGAAAAGGCGCTCAAGAGTATGGAACGACTGGCCAAACAATTTAACCCAGCCTATCCATTCGATTATAAATTTGCCGACGAAAGTTTCAAGGAGCAGTACAAAAGCGAAACGCTGATTGGTACACTGGCCAACGCCTTCGCCATTATCGCCATATTTATCGCCTGCCTGGGTTTGTTTGGCCTGGCCATGTTTACGGCCGAGCAACGCACGAAAGAAATTGGGGTTCGCAAAGTGCTTGGAGCCTCGGTGCCCAACATCGTCGCCCTTCTCTCGAAGGATTTTTTAAAGCTGGTGATGATTGCCATTCTCATTGCGTCTCCCCTGGCGTGGTGGGCCATGCATCAGTGGCTCAAAGACTTCGCCTATCGAATCGACATCAGCTGGTGGGTCTTCGCATTGGCGGGCATCATGGCCATCGCCATCGCTCAACTCACCGTAAGTTTCCAGAGTATCAAAGCCGCCCTGATGAATCCCGTGAAAAGTCTGCGAAGCGCGGAGTAATAGTCTTGTCGATATGGTTAAAACAAGGCAGCCCGAACGTCGGGCTGCCTTGTCCGTTTTACGGACAAACCGTGTCCAGAAACGGACACTTCACTCACCGTCTATAAGTCATTTATGGCGATTCCAGTCAACCAACAGTAATTTTATGAGTTGGCATCGCATTTGATCGACATTATCGTAGCAAATAACTTTTGGTATGAAACGGGCCTTTTTAGGAGAGTTTGAAGAGATTGTGCTACTCACCGTTGCGGTACTGGACGAGGGAGCGTATGGCGTAAACGTTACGCAGGAGATCGAACAGAAAACGGGGCGGACTGTCGGTTTCAGCACGGTTCACACGACGCTGCAACGGCTGGCTGAGAAAGGTTTTTTAAGCTCTCACATGGGTGGTGCAACAGCCGAACGCGGTGGCCGACGAAAGCGATTCTTTACCGTTACGGTCGCCGGTCGACGAGCCTTGCAGGATGTCAAACAAGTGCGGGAAGAGTTATGGAATGCCCTCCCACCCCAAACGCTGCAACTCATGGGCGGGTAAACCAATGGTAAATGTACAATAGTCTGTAGATCAGCCGTTCCACTTCCATTATCTGTTTTACGTTTTTCACTACTCATTGTCTATTATTCATTATCTACGATGAAACCACCCCGCTGGGCAACCAAACTCCTGAGTTGGTGGGGCCACCCCGATACGCTCGAAGAAGTGCAGGGCGACTTGCTCGAACTGTATAACTACTGGGTAGAAACCGTGGGCGAACGACGCGCCAACTGGCGATATGCATTGAGTGCTCTGAAATTGCTACGGCCATTGGCTAGCCTGAAAAGAAAGGAGCAGTATACCTCCCCTTATTCATTTAGTATAACCATGATCCTCAACTATATCAAAATAGCCCGGCGTCAACTATGGCGTAATCGACTTTTTACGGCGCTCAATGTTGTCGGCCTATCCATCGGATTAAGCGCTTGCTGGGTCATCTACCGCATTGTTTCCTTCGATTTCAGCTTCGATACCCAAAACCCCAATCGGGACCGAATTGTACGAGTGGTCAGTCGGTTTGTGTTTGACGGAAAGGAACAGGGAAATCCGGGCTCCCCCCTTCCCATGGCTAATGCCGTTCGAAAGGAACTCAGTGGTGTCGACCGGGCTATTCCAATATGGGAAGAAGGGATTGAACACGTTCAGATTCCGCAGCTAACGGGTAAACCGGTACAGTTTACGGATGTAAAAAATGTAATCGCTACCGATTCCAACTACTTCCGGATGGTACCGTACCAATGGCTGGCTGGCAATGCCCGCCGGGCACTCTCCCGGCCTAATCAGGTCGTTATTACCCAAAGCCGGGCGGCTCAGTATTTCCCCGGATTATTACCCCAGCAACTCATAAATAAGACTATAACTTACTGGGATTCAGTCAATGTGCAAATTGCCGGTGTTGTGGCCGATCTGCCGTACGCATCTGATTTTACGGGCCAGGAATTTCTATCGATTCCGACAATCAAAAAAGAAATCGGGAAAAATGAGTGGGGAAATACAAATTCCGATGTCCAGCTTTTTCTGATGCTTTCGGATAAAGCAGACCCAAAGCAACTAGAAAAACAGGTCAACCTGCTGTCCGGTAAATACTCAAACGAGATTCTGAAACAATGGGGTTCCTTTAAACGATGGCACCTCCTGCAACCGCTGGCCGATCTCCATTTCGGGATCGACTATCGTGAACGAGCCCGTCGGGCCAACAAAAATGTCTTATACGGCTTAATTGGCCTGGCAGGATTTATACTGGCGCTGGCGGTTGTTAATTATGTAAATATGGCCTCGGCGCAAGTGCCACAACGAGCCCGCGAGATTGGTATTCGTAAAGTATTAGGTAGCCGCCGTCGGCCGCTTATCGTTCAGTTTCTAGGTGAAACAGCCGCCATTACGTTATTAGCCTTTGGTCTGGCTTTCGTCTTTTCGAACTTCTTTTTCACAAAATTCAGCGATTTAATTCCGGAAGGTATCGACCAGCACATCAATTGGCCATGGCTTGTTTTATTTCTGGCTGGCCTCCTGATCAGTGTAACGTTACTGTCGGGCCTGTATCCGGCCTGGCTTATTACCCGGTTTCAACCGGTAGCTGTCCTGCGAGGCCAAACGGGCTATGCCGTAACGGAAGGGTCCAACCGGCTAACGCTCCGTAAAAGTTTGATCGTCTTTCAGTTTTTTATTGCGCAACTGTTCATTGTCGGCTCCTTCATCGTCAACCAGCAGTTAAACTACTCATTACAGGCCGATCTGGGGTTTGTGCGTGACGCTGTTGTAACGGCCTCTACCCCCTGGAAACCAGACGAAACCAACCGGGCAAACAGGCGTTTTGCGCTCAAGCAGGAATTACAAAAACTACCCGGCATATCGGCGGTTAGCCTGGGCGATCAACCCGCATCGAGTGGGTATTCGAGCAATGTTCATCAGTACGTCGGTAAAAAAGGCAAGGTTGAGCTGAATATCTTCCGTAAACATGTAGACACCGATTTTATTCCCTTCTATAAACTTCCGCTACTGGCCGGCCGAAACCTGCAACCGAGTGATACCGTTCGGGAGTATGTCCTGAACGAAACAGCTGTTAAAGCGTTCGGCTTCGAGCGACCTCAGGATGCCATTGGAGCCATAATCAAAGAGAACGGTGGCGATGCGAACCGGACAGTGCCCATTGTGGGAGTGGTTCGCGATTTTCACACCCGCTCCTTCAAGGAAAAAATTCAGCCGACAGCCCTGATGACAAATCGCGAAAACGCCAACACGTTCAATATCAAACTGGCATCGGGTAATCCGGAAAACTGGCAACATACATTAGCCGAAATCAACACAGTCTGGAAGCAATTTTATCCGGATGATCCGTTCGACTACAAATTTTACGACCAGACGCTGGAGGAGTTTTACAAGCAGGAGCGGCAACTATCCAGGGTTGTTAATCTGGCAACGGGAATCGCTATCCTGATCAGTTGTCTTGGCTTGTTCGGACTGGCAACGCTGATGGCTTATCAACGTACCAAAGAAATTGGCATACGAAAGATTTTAGGAGCGAGCGTGACAGGCATAGTGGCCTTACTATCAAAAGGCTTCCTGAAACTGGTGATTATTGCCATCCTGATTGCCTCACCTTTAGCCTGGTATGGAATGGACAAATGGTTACAGGATTTCGCCTATCGAATTGACATTGAGTGGTGGGTGTTCGTACTGACCGCTTTACTGGCCATTGGCATTGCTTTACTGACAGTTGGTTTCCAGAGTGTAAAAGCGGCTCTGATGAATCCCGTTAAAACGTTACGGTCGGAGTGATCATTGGATAATGAACACTGGCCAATGGAACGAACCCTCATTCCCGGTCAAGCGCCATCAGTAGCCAGTACTCATTGTACATTATTCATTATAAATTATGCAACCACCCCGCTGGGCACAAAAGCTAATCGAAACCTATGGACATCCCGATACACTCGAAGAAGTGCAGGGCGACCTGCTCGAACTGTATGCCTATTGGGTGGAAACGGTTGGCAAACGACGCGCCAACTGGCGATATACTCAGTGTGCTGAAATTGTTGCGGCCACTGGCGAAACCGAAAAAACAGCATTATTCAAGACCGGAATACCGGACCACCTATAGCCTAAACCCCGATATGCTTCGCAATTACGTTAAAATCGGATTCAGAAATCTTGTTAAGAACAAGGTCTATTCGGGCATTAACATTGGCGGATTAGCGCTGGGTATAGCCTGCTGCCTGCTCATCAGCCTTTATGTGTATGACGAATTCAGTTACGACCGGTTCAACGCCAATTACAGGCATATTTACCGGATTGTTGAACGACAGAAACAGCCCGAAGGTATTTTCGATGTAGCGACTACACCGGGTCCGCTGGCTGCTACCCTTACGAAGGACTTTCCGGAAGTACAGCGTACTACCCGTGTTGGTCGGTGGAACGGGCTACTGACGCAGGGCCGCCACCTGATCGAGCCGGAGCATTTTTTGATTGTTGATCCCAGCTTTTTCACCCTGTTCACGTACCCACTCGTGTTGGGCGATACCAGCACAGTTTTCCGGGGACCCAACGAAGTGGTTTTTAGTGAAGCTGCCGCCGAACGTTTTTTTGGTCCCGACTGGCGTCAGAAGAATGTGTTGGGGCAATCCATTAAACTCAATAATGAACAGGTACTCAAGCTGGTGGGTGTAGCCAAAAATCCGCCCATTCAGTCGAGTATCCAGTTTGATGTGCTGATTCCATTCAAGTGGCTCGAACGCAACGACGAATGGAGTATGAAATGGAACAGCAACAGCTACCACACCTACGTTCAACTCCGGCCAGATGCAGTCAGGGAAGCGGTCAGCCCAGTCTTCTTCGGCACCAAAATTCGGGAGCAGCTTAAGCGATACGATTCAAGGAATGAAACGCCACTGCTTTTACAACCCTTATCGGACATTTATCTGTATTCGAAATTTGCCTTCCAAACCGATTATGGCAAACGCAGCGACATCGCCTACATCCGCATCTTTGTGGCCGTTGGGCTCATTGTGCTGCTTATTGCCGTAGTTAACTTCATCAATTTAGCAACCGCACGGGCGTCGCAGCGGGCAAAAGAAGTGGGCGTCCGCAAAAGCGTTGGGGCACAGCGGTCAAGTTTAATTGCCCAGTTTTTAGGAGAAGCCTTCCTGATGACGAGCCTTGCCATGCTGGCGGCTCTGTTTCTGGCCGAACTACTACTGCCCGTATTCAATGACCTGACTACTAAAACGCTGAAAATCCCCTATCAGCTTCCGGCCTTCTGGCTCGTATTGATTGGTCTGACTGTCGTAGTCAGTTTATTGACGGGCCTTTATCCTGCGTTCTTCCTTTCGTCATTCCGGCCTGTCAGCGTATTAAAAACGGGTATCGCTGGTCAATTTGCCAATGCACGAACAGGGCTGAGTCTTCGGCAATCACTAGTGGTGGGCCAATTTGTTCTATCTATTGCACTGGCCATCAGTACGGTAGTCATCTATCGACAACTAGCTTATTTGCAGAGCACCAAACTGGGATTCGATAAATCACAATTGCTCTACGTTGGGCTCAAAGGCGATTTGAAACAAAATGCCCAGCGATTCAAGACTGAAGTGGCGCAATTGCCGGGGGTGGAACAGACGTCCGCTGCCACGAGCAATCTGGTCGACATGAATAATAGTACAACTATTGAATGGGAAGGCCAGATGCCAAAAGATGAATTTTTGATCACTCAGATGAACATAGACGCCGACTTTATAAAGACAACCGGCATGTCGATAGCAGCGGGGCGGAATTTCTCGGCTCAGATTACGAGCGATACACTAGGCAAACTCGGGGCTTACATGATCAACGAAACGGCGGCCAAACGTATGGGCTGGACACCCGCTAAAGCACTGGGCAAACGGGTCAAGTTTTGGGGAACGGATGGCTTCATCATCGGTGTCGTGAAAGACTTCCATTTCCGTCCCCTGCGCGTTAGTATAGAACCGTTTATTTTCCGGTTTCGGCCCAAGGAGTTTTATTTCACGCTATTGGTTAAAACTAAACCCAATCTAGTAGCCCACACCCTGACTGATGTAGCCGGCGTATACAAAAAACTAGACCCTAGCACCCCCATCTCTTATGGCTTCGTTGATCAGGATCTTGATAAGCAGTACCAGTCCGAACAACGTATCGGTCGGGTTATTCTCTACTTTGCCATCCTCACAATTCTGGTTTCCTGCCTCGGCTTATTCGGCCTGACCGCGTTTACGGCAGAACAGCGCACCAAGGAAATCGGCATTCGGAAGGTATTGGGTGCTTCGGTCACCAGCATTGTGGCCCTGCTATCCAAAGACTTCCTGAGACTGGTGCTGATTGCCCTCGTCATAGCCTCCCCAATCGCCTGGTACGCCATGAACCAGTGGCTGCAAAGCTTTGCCTATAAAACCGATTTCGAGTGGTGGATGCCCGCTCTGGCCGGATTGATGGCCGTTTGCATTGCCTTGCTCACCATCAGTTTCCAGAGCATCAAAGCGGCCATTGCCAACCCGGTGAAAAGTTTGCGGAATGAGTAGTTTGTTTGGCCTAAGCGCTGGCTTGGCCCTAGAAATAACAAAGGCCATGCCAGCGCTTGGCCCAGACTTACACGCAACTATTTCTTATTCTTGCTGTCCTTTACCCGTACTCTTTCTTACTACATGTTTATGCGTCATCCTCTCGCTGTCATTTCCTTACTCCTCCTCGTTTCGCCGGTCCTCGCCGACGATCTGGACGATTTCATTCGTGACCAGTTACGAAAACGACACGTACCCGGTTTGTCAATCGCCATCATTCAGGATGGCAAGATTGTGAAGGCTATGACGTATGGCTCAGCGACTAAAAATGGAACGACACCCCTCACAACGGCCACCCTGTTTCAGGCAGGGTCCATCAGTAAATCGGTGGCGGCTGCTGGCGCGTTGTACCTGACAGAAGCGGGCAAATTATCACTCGACGAAGACGTGAACGTGAAGCTACGTACCTGGAAAGTGCCGGAAAATGAGTTTACGAAAGACAAAAAAGTAACCCTGCGCGGGTTGCTCAGCCACACAACGGGGCTAACGGTTCATGGCTTTCCTGGCTATGAAGTCGGTAAACCGATACCAACAATCCCGCAAATTCTCAACGGAACAGCTCCCGCCAATACAGCTCCCGTTCGGGTCGATTTTGTGCCCGGAACCAAATGGCGGTATTCGGGTGGGGGCTACACCGTCATGCAGCAACTCATGCTGGACGTGACCGGCAAACCCTTCCCTCAGTTTATGAAGGAAACGGTGTTGGGGCCAATGGGCATGGCTGAAAGCACGTATCAACAACCATTGCCTGCTGACAAAGCCAAATTGACAGCTACAGGCTATTATGGAGACCGAAGCGAAGTAAAAGGACGTTGGCATATTTACCCCGAAATGGCCGCTGCCGGACTCTGGACGACACCGTCTGACCTGGCACGTTTTGCCATCGGCATTCAACAGGCGTTCGCCGGGAAACCGAAGGCCGTCCTGTCGCAGGAAATGACCCGGCAAATGCTCACCGATCAAAAAGACAACGACGGGCTGGGCGTTTTTCTGGAGGGCGAAGGCCACACAATGCGTTTTGGTCACAATGGCCGCGATGAGGGTTTCGATGCGCTGCTCACTGCCGGTGTCGAAACCGGGCAGGGTGTGGCTATTATGATCAACGCCAACGATAACTCCCGAATGATGGGACGGATTGTGGATGCCGTAGCTAAAAAATACAACTGGACGGGTTATAAAGTAACGACGGCCATCGAGCGCAAAGCGGTTGCGGTAGAGGCTAAAACGCTGGCGGCTTACGAGGGGCGCTATGAGTTTGCCAATAACCGAATGATCACGTTCATGGCCGATAAGGGTCGGCTGGTAACGCTCGTGGATGGTTTTGCCGATGAAGAATTTGTCCCCGAAACGCCAACTCGGTTTGTATCGGTAGATCGTGATGCCTATTTGACAGTTACACCGGATGAAACCGGAAAAATAACCGGGCTGGTATGGAAACACGGTACAGACGAACGAACAATACCGCGCATCGGTCCACTTCTGAATATGCTAAAACCCAATAAAGACTCGAACGAAGCCCGTACCCATCAAATTGAGACGGCACTGAAGGCAACAATTCAGGGCGGTAAAAGCGTAGCCGATGTTCCTGGTATGTCGCCCGGTGCCCGCCGGGACTTTGCCAGTGGCGTGCCGGAGTTGGCAGGTTTCAAATCCATTGTGTTCATTAGTGATGCCGATGTGACTGGTCGCGGTATAGAGCGACATGATGGCAAAGTAGCGCATGTACTGAACTATAAACTCACTTCGGACAAAGCCTCTAAATACATACTGGTCTATCTGACATCCGACGGGTTACTGACAGATTATGACGTAGTAGACAAATAGAGCTAACAGCGGCTAAATTTCTGTCCGTTTCTGTTCGCACAATGTCCGTTTCTGGACAATAGGCAGCACTAATCATTCACAAAAGAGCCCTTCCTGAAACAGGAAAGGCTCTTTTGTTCTTTGGCACCGCATTTGACATACAGAAATAGAGGAAATAAAACAAAGCGCAGCATCTTAACCATTGACTCATGCGACGGAGTGATTTAGGCGAGTTTGAAGAGGTCGTTCTACTGGCTGTGGCGGTATTGACTCCCAAAGCCTATTCGGTCGTGATTGCCGAAGAACTGGAACGGGAAACGGGCCAGACGGTCAGTACTGGTGCCGTACATGCCGCCCTGCAACGGCTCGAACAAAAAGGCTACCTAAGCTCCGTCCTGGGCGAGGCAACAGCCGAACGGGGTGGCCGCCGGAAACGGATATTTACCATCACGGCCCTTGGTGGTCGCGTACTGAGCGAAGTGCAGGCAGTACGTGTCCGGTTTTGGGATCGTATCATTCCAAACATCCGGCTAGAGTGGAGTTGACTGTAGGGAGGTGATGGGTAATGGTCAATGGATAATAATTAATGAAAAATGTATCCAACCTGTAAAAACTCCTGCCTTCATTATTCATTACCCATTCCCCATTATTCATTATTCATTCCCCATTATGAAACCGCCCCGCTTAGCCGACCACCTGCTTACATGGTTCTGCGCCCCTCACCTGCGGGAAGAGGTGCTGGGCGATTTGCACGAACGCTACGCGCTGCGGGTCACTCGCCTGGGAGAAGCAAAAGCCCGACGACGCTACTGGCGCGATGTGCTGGCCTACGTGCGGCCTTCAATAATTAGACGACAACCAACCCAGTTCTCAACACCAAAAACAACAACAATGCTACGCAACTACCTCAAAATCGCTCTACGAAATATTGTCAAGAACAAGGCCTATTCAGCTATTAACATTGGTGGGCTGGCGGTAGGTATGGCCGTGGCCATGCTGATTGGGCTGTGGATTTACGACGAACTATCCTACGACAAATACCACCAGAATTATAACCGTGTGGCTAAAGTCATGCAACGCGGCATATTTGAAGGAGTGTTTGGCGCAGGGGGCTACATGCCTCTTCCACTAGCCAATGAATTACGCACCGATTTTGCCGACGACTTTACGTACGTTGTCATGTCGTCCTGGACCAGAGAGCATATTCTGGCCTTTGGCGACAAAAAATTCACAAAACAGGGAAACTACCTCAGTCCGGAAGCGCCCGATATGTTCACATTGAAGATGCTTCGGGGCACGCGGGCGGGCCTGAAGGATCCAGCGTCGATTATGCTGTCGGAGTCCGTTTCTCAGGCACTTTTCGGGAGCGACGACCCGATGGGAAAAATCGTAAAGATCGACAACAGACTGAATGTAAAAGTGACGGGCGTATATGAAGACTTGCCCTACAATACCGAGTTCAGAGACATGAACTTCATTGCTCCCTGGGATCTATATGTATCGTCGGAGGAATGGGTAAAGCGGGCACAGGACAATGTAGAATGGAATAATAATTCCTGGCAAATACTGACTCAGATTGCGCCAAACGCGACTTTCGACGCTGTTAATGCCAAAATCAAAGGCTTACGGGTAAAGCACGTTCCGGAAACGGCTCCCTACAAAGCAGAAGTTTTTCTACAACCTATGAGCCGCTGGCACTTATACACCGGCTGGGATAAGCAGGGCAACGTGGAAGGACGCATTCAGTATGTCTGGCTCTTCGGTATTATTGGCCTGTTCGTCCTCCTGCTGGCCTGCATCAACTTCATGAATCTGAGCACTGCTCGCTCTGAAAAACGGGCCAAAGAAGTAGGTATCCGTAAAGCGGTGGGGTCGGTACGCGCCCAACTCATCAGCCAGTTTTTCAGCGAATCGCTGATGGTTGTTGCATTTGCGTTTATCCTGTCTATGCTGGTGGTCATTCTCGTACTTCCCCTCTTCAATGAAGTGGCCGATAAGCAATTAGGCATCTTATGGACCAACCCTATGTTCTGGCTTTCGGGCATCGGGTTTAGCCTGTTCACAGGCATCATTGCGGGTAGCTACCCGGCGCTTTACCTGTCTTCGTTTCAGCCGGTAAAAGTCCTGAAAGGCACTTTTCGGGTAGGTCGTTTTGCCAGTATGCCCCGGAAGGTGCTGGTGGTTATCCAGTTTACAGTTTCGGTTACGCTCATTATTGGGACCATTCTGGTTTTTCGCCAGATTCAGTATGCCAAAAACCGTCCGATCGGTTATGATCGCAATGGGTTGATTACGATCACCATGAACACACCCGAGTTGCACACTCATTACAATGCTCTGCGGGAAGAGCTATTACGAACGGGTGCCGTTATAGACATGTCTACTTCATCGACACCCGCAACGGATTTGAATTCACAAAATGGCGGATTCGAATGGGAAGGAAAAGACCCAAATTTCAAAGCTCAATTCGGGACTATTGCGGTAACCCACGACTTCGGCAAAACGGTTGGCTGGCAGTTCAAAGAGGGCCGCGATTTTTCCCGAAACTTCACCACCGATTCAGCAGCTCTGGTCATGAACGAAACAGCGGCTAAGTACATGGGCTTGAAAACCGGCTCGCCAGTGGGTATGATCGTAAAATGGAATGGCAAACCCATGCGGGTATTGGGCGTTATCAAAGACATGGTGATGGGATCGCCGTTTGAACCAGTTGTCCAAACTGTTTTTATGCTGGATTATAACTGGGCGGGTGTTATAAACATCAAACTCAATCCGGAACAAAGCGCACCAGAATCACTGGCCAAAATCGAAACTGTTTTTCGAAAATTCAATCCCGGCAGTCCGTTCGATTTCAAATTTACCGATCAGCAATATGCCCTAAAATTTGCCACCGAAGAACGGATTGGCAAGCTCGCTTCAATCTTCGCTATGCTCGCCGTCTTTATCAGTTGTCTGGGCATATTTGGTCTGGCTTCTTTCGTAGCCGAACAGCGCACCAAAGAGATTGGTGTACGAAAAGTGCTGGGAGCCTCAGTCTTTAGTTTGTGGGGCTTACTCTCTAAAGATTTTGTGGTGTTGGTTACCATTGCTTTCGGTATTGCCACGCCCCTTGCTTATTACTTCCTGAGCAACTGGCTCCATAAATATGAATACCGAACCGACATATCCTGGTGGATTTTTGCGGTAACAGGCGCAGGTGCCCTGGGTATTACGCTGCTCACGGTGAGTTATCAAAGTATCAAAGCGGCCCTGATCAACCCGGTAAAGAGTTTGAGAAGCGAGTAGAGTCGTCCAGATTTAGAATGAAAAGTTGACACATTCAAGTAACAAACTTATCTCATCATTGCCGTTGCCCATAGCAGTAACAAAGTCCATCGGGCGCAACGACGAAAAAGACTTTCCACGTTACATTGCCATGTTGTTGCTGGCTAAAGTCGGGCGTTATATTGTCGAAGCCTGTTGCCATTAGTTCTGTCAACATCGTTTCGACATCATCGACTTCAAAAAAGCAACCGTCCTGCTGCGGGTCGCCCCCGTTTTCGGCTAGGTCAATCTGAATACCGTCGCGCTCCAGTACCGCCGATTGATGGGGCGTTTCACTTCGTGATACCAGCCGAAAGCCCAGAATGGTTTCGTAAAAAGGTAAAGCCGTTTCCAGATCGGCAACAGGTAAGTTCATTTGATCCTGCTGGTAAGGCCAGGCGTTTTTCAGCGTTGCTTGGGGTGACTGCATCTGTCGGGTTGCTTAATGAGCACAGGTAAATGTTTCGACACAAGTATACACCGCGCAGGACGTAATCTTTTTATGTCCTTGCTGAGCTTCGAAAAAAGTAAAAGGGTTTTACGAATTAATTTCGAATAGGGGAGAACATACGCCATATCTTGGAAATATGGCGTATGTTCTCCCCTATTCGCTCCGTAAACTCTTCACTGGGTTCATTAGGGCAGCTTTGATACTCTGGAAGCTAACCGTTAGCAATGTAACGACGAGAACGCCAGCTCCCGATACGGCGAAAATCCACCACGAGGGATCGGTTTGGTATTCGTACTGCTGAAGCCAGTTTGTCAGGAAGTAGTACGCGATGGGTGTAGCGATGGCAAACGAAATAATGACCAGCACCAGAAAGTCTTTGGAAAGTAGTCCCCACAGATTAAGTACGCTGGCCCCCAATACTTTGCGGACGCCAATCTCTTTGGTCCGCCGTTCCGCTACGAAAGACGCCAGGCCAAACAAGCCCAGACAGGAAATGAAGATAGCCAGCACCGCAAAAAACGAAGCTAACGTGCCAATGCGGGCCTCGACGGCAAATTTTTCGGTGTATTCGGCATCAGCGAACTTGTAGTCGAAAGGGGCTGTCGGGTTGTATTTCTGGTAGACGACGTCAATTTTAGCCACCGCTTCACTGGTGCTCATGGTCATATACACCCGTCACTTTAACCGCCGTTTGAGCCTCTATTTTCATCAGCTTTCCCATCGGATCAGCCATTCCGAACAGAGCGCTGGCGACCGATTTTGACATCATGATGAAATACGGTTCGTTCAGGCCCGCTCTGGTCCCTTTGATCATTGTTAGCGACAGCCTAGCGGGCGCTTGCGGTTCGATGTAATTGCCCGTTTTCCAGAATTTCTTTTCGCCGAATGACAGAATATGACCCTCTGTCCAAGAAGACAGTACGATGTGTTTGAAGTCAGACCCGTATGCGTTGCGCAACACATTGGCCAGCGGAATGGGAATAGTTGGGGCCGTACTGACAGCCCCATTTATGGTCTGATTTTGCATGACCTGCGCAATGCGGTCGTAGTTTTTGTGGTATTTATTGAACGATAGTTCATCATAAATCCACAGCCCGATCAGCATGGCCACGGCCATGCCTACCGCCAGCCCACCAATGTTAATGAAGGAGTACAGCTTTTGACTTTTCAAATTTCGAAAGGCGATTTTCAAATAATTTTGTAGCATGTCGGGGTGTAGGAAAAAGGGTTGTTTTAGCCTGTTCATGCCTGGGTTTCCGACGGCACACAAAGGGTGGCAGTACAGATAATACATTGAGCACATAGCGTACTGTAGCCTGCGTCTGGCCTGATCGCTCATACCAGTAGGCATAGAGTTCGTAGAGGTCGCCCTCAACCTCTTCGAGGGTATTTTCGGGGTGGAACCAGCGGAGTAACCGTTGCGCCCAGCGCGGTTCGTGGTTCGGTACTCCGGTCCTACGGTTCGGTTTATGTTTAGGTTGATTCATCATCTGGCGAGTTGAAGCGTGTTGGGTGGGACCATCTGCCACAATTCCTGCCGTAGTTGCTGAATTTCCTGCAACGCCTTACTGCCCAAGGCCGTTACCTGAAACAGCCACTTACGTCGTCCACCCCGCTCGGTGGTGGCTCCGCCCAGTTCTGAGCGAACAAATCCTTTCTCCTCCAGTCGGATCAGCGTGTTATGAACCGTACCAAAGGTCACGATTCGACCGGTGTGCTCTTCCAATGCCTGACTCACGGTGACACCGTAGCCCTCGCCATCCAGAATAGCCACCATCAACAATACTACTTCTTCAAATTCGCCTAAATACGTGCGACGCATTGCTTCATTTGATTAGTCTCTATTTTATCGTACAAATCTGAGACCAATGTCAAAAAGGTTCAGATAGGGCATTCAGGCCATTATTCTGAAAAAATCAACCTGTTTATTCTGTCTGTAAATGGACAGCATGTGTCCCGCAATGGACACCGGAATCCAGTACGGTATCATTCAATCTGGCTGATTTGGCTTTTGTTGTATTCTCTGTTTTGCACAAGAAGCTACGCGATGATAGCAGACTTTTAGCGTATCTATTATTAAGTTTACCCTGACTAATGTACCAAACCGTCGTTTTTTTGTTGTCATTACCCTGAATTCATGAAAATCAGCTCATTCATAATTATCCCCCTGACCCTAGGTCTATCGTGTGCCATTAATCCGGCAGTTCGCTCCACCCAGCCATCCGACTTCGACACGCCTGCTACCGTAGTCACGCAGGCCAGGAAAGTGACCACCGGTGCTGACCAGATCTCGGCTTACCTACCGTATCTTAAAGGCAAACGCATTGGCATGGTCGTTAACCAGACGTCGATCATTGGCAGCAAACCCAGCGTAGACAGTCTGGTAAGCCTGGGCGTGAACATCGTCTCGATCTTCGGACCTGAGCACGGATTTCGGGGTAATGCCAGCAACGGAGCTAAAGTAGATGATGCGGTTGATGCCAAAACCGGCATTCCGGTTGTTTCGCTATACGGCAAAAACAAGAAGCCGTCTAAAGAGCAGTTAGTGAACATCGACCTGATGATTTTCGACATTCAGGACGTGGGTTGCCGGTTTTACACCTACATTAATACGCTCAACCATGTAATGGAGGCCTGTGCCGAGAACAACAAAGAGCTGATGATTCTGGACCGGCCCAACCCGAACGGCTTTATCGTCGATGGCCCTATTCTGGAACCTCATCTGTATTCAGGGATTGGGATGCACCCAATTCCTATTACGCATGGCTGCACCATCGCCGAGTTTGCCCAGATGATTAATGGCGAAGGCTGGGGAGGAGTCGCCAAAACAAAACCGTGCAAGCTACATATTGTTAAGGTAGCCAATTACAATCACGACATTCCTTATACGTTACCCGTTTTGCCCTCGCCCAATCTAAACACGCAACAGTCAATTTTACTGTACCCCAGCCTTTGCTGGTTCGAAGGAACGATCATCAGCCAGGGACGGGGCACCTACATGCCTTTTACCGTTTTGGGGGCACCCGCCCTGAAGGGTCTGTATTCGTTTTCCTTTAAACCAGTAAGTCTTAAAGGTATGAGCGAAACACCCTTACATCAGGATGAGGATTGCTACGGTCTTGATCTACGAAAATATGATACCAACCTACTACGCAAAACCAAACAACTCAATCTGCAATGGCTGATGGAATTATACAAAGCGTATCCCGACAAAGCCCGCTTTTTCGATACGAGTTACAGTAAGCAAATCGGGAATTTCAACTACCGAAGCGGTAACGAAGCTTTAAGAAAACAGATCATTGCAGGCGTTTCCGAAAAGGAAATCCGACAAAGCTGGGAACCGGGTTTGTCTGCTTATAAGCAGATGCGGAAGAAGTATTTGATTTACCCGTAGTCAATCCACTGATGGCGAAATCAAATAAGTAACCCAAATAAATATATAATACTAGTTGTTCTCATTTTCACCTTGTAAATCTGCCCCCGCGTTAGATTAACAAGGATGGGATAGAAATTCTTTACCCTCTAAAGCCAATTCATCCCTTCCGAAACTAAGACCCCTCTCATTTGCGTTCGTATCTTTGTGTGTCGTTTCCAACGGAGATCGGCATAGGCAAAAACACTAAAATCGCGGGGCTTTGGACCCCGGCAGATATGAGCAAACACGGACGAATTCTAGTCGCCATGAGTGGCGGTATTGACTCTTCGCTGGCAGCGGTCATGCTTCACGAAGAGGGTTACGAGGTCATCGGAATGACCATGAAAACCTGGGACTATGCGTCCTCAGGCGGTACTAAAAAAGAAACGGGCTGTTGCAGTTTGGACAGTATCAACGACGCCCGCAACATTGCCGTTAGCCTCGGCTTTCCCCATTACATTCTGGACATTCGGGAGGAATTCGGTGACGCCGTCATCGACCATTTCACGGGCGAATACCTCGAAGGTCGGACACCTAATCCCTGCGTGATGTGTAACACCCACATCAAATGGGATGCCCTCCTGCGCCGGGCCGACCGGCTAGATTGTGAGTCCATTGCCACCGGGCACTATGCACATATTCGCGAAGAGGGTGCCGGTACGGCTTCCCGGCGATTTGTTCTTTCCAAAGGCGTTGATTCCCTAAAAGACCAGTCCTACGTATTGTGGGGCGTATCGCAGGAGAGTTTGAGTCGTACTAAGTTGCCGCTGGGTCATTTGCGCAAATCCGAAATTCGCGAAATGGCCAAAGAGCGCGGCTTTATGGAACTGGTTACCAAATCGGAATCCTACGAAATCTGTTTCGTGCCTGACAATGATTACCGGGGCTTTTTGAAACGGCGTATGCCGGGTCTGGAAGCCGAGGTAGCCGGAGGTAACTTCGTGATGGAAGGCACCGGAAAAGTGATGGGCAAACACCAGGGCTATCCGTTCTACACCATCGGCCAACGCAAAGGGCTGGGCATGGCGTTTGGGCAACCGATGTTTGTAACAGAGATCAGGAAAGACACAAATGAAGTAGTATTGGGCGTCGATAAAGATTTGTTCCGCGATGGCATGATTGTGAGCAAGTTGAATCTGCAAAAATACCCTGCCATTAATGCACCAATGGAAACGGTCACGAAAGTGCGGTACAAAGACCCCGGCACAGCAGCTACCATTTCGCAGTCGGGCGACAAAATCGAAGTACTCTTCAACGAAGGTGTTTCAGCAATTGCACCCGGTCAGGCGGCTGTTTTCTATGAAGGCGACGATGTGATTGGGGGCGGATGGATTATGAAAAGCTTTCGTCAGGGCGACGAGTTCACCCGTACGGATAGTAACAAAGATACGGCAGTTCACCCGCAACTTGCGGTGAGCAGCTTATAATACCATTAGATTGAGCTCGTTACTACAGCGTGTGCAGAATAACTTTGCGAAGTTCTGTACACGCTGCTCTGGTTCAGAGCAGTCTTTCTATAAAAAAATAATAGTGTTTCTTTGTGGCTATAAATTAAGTGATTGGCGGCCCCGTCCGTTGTACAGACCCGATAATCACTTGAGATTAACTATTTAGTGCAACCTGATTAGGCCCCTTTACATGAAAAAACTTGTTTTACTTGCGGGATTTGTACTAGCCTGTACCGTCCAATTAGTTGCCCAAACATCAGTATCCACCGGGGCAGCATCCACGGCAACCGCCCCTATTACACCGCCTAAAGGACACCCTAACTCAAGCGGTGCAGGCTGGAAGCCACTATTTGCCAGTGACTTGTCTGACGCTGGCTTCCCAAAGGGCATCTGGACGTTCGATGACGGCGGGGTGTTGACGGCTTCAGCCGATGTAGCCATATGGTCAGCCATACCTTACGACGATTTTGTACTGGATCTGCTCTTCAAGACCGCCGATGGCACGAACAGTGGCGTAGTGGTTCATGCCAGTGACACCACTAACTGGATTCCGAACTCGGTGGAGATTCAAATTGCTGACGATTACGCAAAAAAATGGGCCGATTCGCCTGCTAACTGGCAATGTGGCGCATTTTTCGGTCATCAGGCGGCCATCAAACAACAGGTCGTTAAAAAGCCTGACGAGTGGAATCGCTATACGATTACCTGCCAGGGAAAGCTAATTTATGTCGTGCTGAACAATCAATTAGTCAACACCATCGACCTGTCGAAGTTTACCTCAGCCAAAGCCAATCCCGATGGTTCAGAGGTTCCTTCCTGGCTCAACAAAGCACCCGCCGACTTACCCCTTCGTGGCTATATTGGTTTGCAGGGCAAACACGCAGGAGCCCCGATTTACTTTAGAAATATCAAGATAAAGGCGTTGTAAGTAGCGCGGACATCCTGTCCGCATGGCTGAAACTACGTTAGCTTTCTGCCATGCGGACAGGATGTCCGCGCTACAAAAAAATATGCAAACCGACCCCCAAACCCGTCATAGTCGCGCACTACCCGAATTGCGTTTCTCGCTCAATCTGCTCTATATGGGTCGCTTGTTGCTGGGTATGAAATCGACCTCGCTTGCGAATGACGACGGTATCGACGCATTCGATGAACGCATTGAAGACGTAACAGACGAGCTGGTCTCTACGGAACTGCTCCACGAAGCGGCCATTTTAGCCGGAGACATTTTATCATAAATTCAATTTTCATGCCCACTACATCTACGGCCCAAAACTGGGCCGCTCTGTTCGACATGGACGGTGTCCTGGTCGACAATACCGACTTCCATGTCAATGCCTGGCTGCAATTTGCCCAACAGCATGATCGCCCGTTGACAAAAGATCAGTACGTTGAAAACATCAACGGACGCGTTTCGGCTGATGCGATGGGATATCTGTTTCAGCGGCCCATTACCCCCGGTGAATTGATTGTACTGACTGAAGAGAAAGAAGCGATTTACCGCGAATTATATCGGCCGCATCTGCAGCCCGCACCGGGTCTACTGGATTTCCTGAACGCCTTAAAAGCTCAGTCGGTTAAGTTGGCGGTAGGCACATCGGCCCCGGAAAGTAATGTTCTCTTTACGCTGGATGGACTTCCCCTTCGCCCCTATTTCGATGCTGTTGTGGATGCCAGCATGATCCATCGCGGCAAACCCGACCCCGAAATTTACCTCACAGCCGCTGAACGCGTTGGGATTGAACCAGCCCGGTGTGTGGTGTTCGAAGATGCCTTTGCCGGTATCGAAGCCGGACTTCGGGCAGGCATGAAGGTGGTGGCGCTCGCAACGACCCATACACCCGATGAACTGGCAGAGACCGGCGCATCCTTGATTGTCGCTGATTTCACAAAACTGACTCCAGAGGCAGTGCGCGCATTGATTCAACCGGCATAAAGACAAAATCTTTATCGTCTCGCCGTACCTTTGCGGTAGTAAATCGTAATTCGTACCGCAAAGCCGGACCGTCTATAGATCGTATATCGTAATTCGTACATCGTTCATGGCATTAATTCCCGCCCGTGAGGGCTTTTTCTTTCCTGCCGAGTGGCATCCGCATGTGGCCACCTGGCTCAGCTGGCCACATACCGAAGCTTCCTGGACGCGCGAACGGCAGGAGTTGATGTTTCCGGCCTACATTGAGTTTATCAAAGCCATCGCCGAAAGTGAACAGGTGTGCATCAACGCACATAACGACATTGTGATGCAGTCGGCTAAGATGCGCCTGTTAGCGGCTGGAGCCGACATGAGCCGCATTACGCTCCTGCCACACCCCACCAATGACTCCTGGTGCCGCGACCACGGCCCGGCTTTTCTGATCAATCCGGACAAAAAAGAGCGGATGATCGTAAACTGGGGCTACAACGCATGGGGTGGCAAGTACCCGCCCTACGATCGCGACGACCTGATTCCGGTAGAAATTGCCCACTACCGTAACCTGAATTACGTAACACCGGGCATCATTATGGAAGGCGGTTCGGTAGAGTTCAATGGCGCCGGAACCGTGCTGACCAGCCGTGCTTGTTTGCTCAATCAGAACCGAAATTCGCACCTGACACAAGCCAATATCGAACAATACCTGTGCGACTATTACGGCGTTAAACAGGTGCTGTGGGTTGAAGAAGGGATTGTGGGCGATGATACCGATGGGCATATTGACGATACCGTTCGGTTTGTGAATGAAGATACCGTCATTGCTGCGTATGAATCAAACAAAAACGACGCGAACTACCCATTCCTACAGGAAATTCATCATGAATTGAAACAAATGCGCTTGCTGAACGGGAAGCAATTGAACATCGTCGAGTTACCCATGCCCGACCCGGTCGAAAGTGATGGACTGCGGCTTCCAGCTTCCTATGCCAATTTCCTGATCACTAACGGTGCCGTTATCGTCCCAACCTTCCGATGCGACAAAGATCAACAGGCGTTGGATATTATCGGCTCGTGCTTTCCAGACCGCAAGATCATCGGCATCGACTCCACCGATATCGTTTGGGGCCTCGGTAGTTTTCACTGCCTGAGCCAGCAGGAACCAAGTATCTGACCGGGATTTTAAGAAGATTAAAAGGATTTTCATGATTACTGCAAAAAAGGCAGCTCGATTGTTCAACCTACAGCTTCAGTACCAATAGACTTTTCGGGTTTATTCAGATTTTTCTGCAGTAATCAGGAAAATCTGATTAAATCTTCTTAAAATCCCGTTCCAGATGTATAACAATAAAACTTTTCGCTCCGTCACGAACACCACCAATGGCGAGGTGAGCTCTGAAACGATCTTTCATTATCACCAGCAGAATAAACTGGTGTGGGCCGAGTATGCAGGCGGAAGCATCGTAAAAGGGTTTCTGATTGCGACTGTACAGGCCGACGATAGCCTGGATATGCGCTACGAACACGTCAACACACAGGGCGAGTTGATGACCGGCAGGTGCCTGTCAACACCTGAACTCCTGCCCGATGGACGCCTGCGACTGCACGAAAAATGGCAGTGGACCTGTGGGGATCAATCTTCAGGCGAGTCTGTCGTTGAGGAGATTTTAATTTGACTTATTACAGCATAACAGGCGTGTTCAGTCAAAAAATCGCTCATCATAGAGATCATAAAAATCGGCGTTCTATTTACATTATGAGAATCATATTAATTAGTTCAATCCTGGTTCTGACAACTGGCTGTGCCCGACAACCGGTACTTAGAGCCGAGTTGACACCCCGCACGCTCAAAGCGGTGAACCTGGAAGAAACCGTAAGTCGGCGGGATGAACTGATGATGGCGTATTCCTTAACCAGCTACGACGCCAACAACAAAGCCGTAGCTGTTGTGAATGGTGGATGGGGTGTTGAACGTGTACAGAAAGATCAGCAACTCGACCTTCAGGCTACTCCTCAATCGGGCGAACCCAGTAAGGCAAAATCAATCAATTTGGAACTACCCCGAAACGGGCGAATTGTTGCCTCGCTGGTCCTTATCGAAGTCGATAATTACGACCAGGCGCGGCAAACGATGGCAAAAATTCAGAAAATACACAACCTGATCGCCCTTCCGGCAGGGCTGCTCCTCACGGCAACCGAGGTGTTAACACCCTTGAAATACGTCTCGGCAGGATTGGTAGCGTCGGGGGTTGGATTGCAGTTACTGGATAAACTCGACGACGATGATTTGCTTGGACAAAGCAGTGTAGAACTTCGTGAGGCCGATGTACGGAAGAAAAAACAGCGATTCGTTCGTGTACCCGCTACGTTTACCGGGCAAAATCTAAAGGACTCATTTGACTACCGGCTTGAGTACGACATCACCCTCAAGTCGGTGAAAATCCGGCCAGTGCGCCAATAAGGACGCTTGACTAACGTTGCTTATACATATCGAATGTTTTTCCTGCCGTATCTGTTTTACTCCTATAATCAATATCACCTTTTCAGACGCTATGCGCCATTTCACAGGCGGATTTTTACTGGCTTTACTTGTTACAGCCTGTAAAACAACCGCACCCGTTGTTCAGCAAACACCACCAGAACCCGTTATTCTAACGCTGGGCAATAAAGCCTTTACGACCAACGATTTCTTTCAGTCGTTTACCAAAAATCAACTTTCAACTGATTCTGCCCAGCGAACCGACGTAAAAAATTATTTTGACCTCTACACGAACCTGAAGTTAAAAGTACTGGCGGCCGAATCTGATGGGCGCGATACAACCGAGGCTTTTCGGGAGGAGATGAGCACCTACCGGAAACAACTGGCGCAGTCATACCTGACCGACAAAGTGCTGGTAGAGTCGTTGGCGGCAGAGGCATACCAGCGTATGCAGGAAGAAGTCAATGCTTCGCACATTCTGATTCCTGTTTCGGCATACGCATCCCCTGCCGATACCCTGGCGGCTTATCAAACCATTCTGTCTTTACGCAAACAAGCCCAGGCAGGAGACGATTTTGCCAAATTGGCTCGTGAGCATTCGCAGGATGTCAATACAGCTTCAAATGGCGGAAATCTAGGTTATATCTCTGTTTTTGGTGTCGTTTACCCGCTGGAAACTGCCGCTTTCGCCACGCCAACCGGTAGTATTTCGGCCCCTGTTCGCACACGTTTTGGCTATCATATTATTAAAGTCAATAACCGTCGATCAAGCAGGGGGCGGGTTCGCGTAGCGCATATTTTACTAAGAATTAGCCCATCAGCTGATGAAGTTGGCCAGAAAGCAGCACAGGAGCGAATCAATTTGGCCTATGATCGGCTACAAAAAGGCGATTCTTTCGAACAGGTTTGTCGACTGTTTTCAGATGATGCCACCTCCAAAGCCAACGGAGGTGTTTTGCCTATGTTTGAGCCGGGCCGTTGGGTACCTGCCTTTGAGGATGCGGCCTTTTCGCTATCCAAACCCGGCGAATACACCAGGCCCGTTCGTACCAACTACGGCTGGCACATCATTAAACTCATTGAACGCAAAGGGCTGGATACCTACACCATTCTGGGGCCTTCGCTACGACAGCGCGTAACCACCGACAGCCGCGCGGAGGTTCTACGCCAGAGTACGGTGCATCGTTTACAAACGGAGTATGCTGTCAAGACCGACCAATCTCTGCTAGAGGTTGCGCTGACCAAAGCCGACAGTAGTTTGCTACGTGGTCAATGGCGCGTTGCCGAGCCGCTTGAGCCCAGCCTTCAAAACAAAGCGCTAGTTACCATTGGTCAACAAGTCTACACGGTGAATCAGTTTTTTGGGTACGTTCGGCTGCGTCAACAACCCCAGCGGAACCCTGCCTTGTCAACATCGAACGCAACAAATTCAGCAACGTCACCCGCCGAACGCCAGTCTGGCGGCTCACCAACGGTGGCGATGCGGCAGTTATTCGACCGTTTTGTGGGCGATCAACTGATCGCTACAGAAGAAGCGAATCTGGACAAAAAATCGCCTGAATTCCGGGCTTTGCTGAATGAAATCCGGGACGGTGTTCTGTTATCGCAGGTAATGGAGCAGAACGTCTGGGAACGCTCCATGGTCGACTCTACAGGTCAACAGCAGTACTTTGAGCAGAATAAAGCGAAGTATAGTTTTCCTGAACGCGCCCTGGCCACCATTGTTGTGGCACAGAATGATAGCCTCCTCAAACAAGCGAATACTATGCTCAGTGGCCGGGCCCCTTACCAGCTTCGACGCTCGGCGGCACCGCTGACGTTTGCCAAAGGGCAGACAGCCCTGACACCCGGCCTTCTCGAAACCCTGTTCGATGTACTGGTTGTTATGAGTGCCAATCCTGATTATGTGCTCGAAGTAAGCGGCTCTCACGACCCTACAGAAAGTGATTCGGTTTCAGCGGGGCGCATTCGGACGGTGGTCAGTTATTTGCAGAAAAACGGCGTTTCGCTTAGCCGCATTATGGAAAAAGATTTTCAGGGAGCCAGGCCCGGAGCGGCTAAAGATGCCCAGCGGAATGTAGCTTTTCAGTATTTCAGCAATGCCAAAAATGATATTGCGAAAGTACTCAACAGCAAATTCGCATCGCCAGCCTCCGACCCGGCAGTGGTTATCACAACGGGTTTGTTTGCTCAGAACGACAATCCTTATCTGGACAGCATCAAGGAGTGGAAAGTTGGAACAAATAGCCTTCGTCGCGACAAGAAGGCCGTCTCAGTGATCATTGACCGCATTGAACCGGCACGCGCCAAAACGTTTGCCGAAGCACGGGGAACGGTCATCAATGAATATCAGGCAACGCTTGAAAAACAATGGCTGGGCCAGCTTCGGCAAACCTACTCGATTAAGGTCAATGAAGAAGAAATTCGGAAGTTGGCGAAATAGAAATTAGTGTAGTGGGTGCAGTCAGGTCGTTACCGATTTACTTATTCCACCTACTTCCCTACTTTCCTACCTTCTTATTCCACTTAAAATTTCTTAAAACGCAGAGCAACAACCATTATCTGCTTATCTTTAAAACATGAAAAAAGTAATCAGCAGTGCGCTTGTCATTTTGGTTGGCTGGTTTCTGACCGTGCCCACCTTTGGGCAGGGCCAGGGCATTAGCCTGAATAAAATCATTGCCAAGGTCGACAACTACTATGTGCTTCGGTCTGACCTGGAAGAAGCCTATCAATCATATGTGGGTCAAAACCAAACCCCACCCCAAAAGTGTCAACTGCTGGAGAGCTTGGTCATCAACAAAATGATGTTGGCCAAAGCCGAAATTGACTCTGTAATGATCGAAGAGAAGATCGTGGACAGCGAACTTGATTCGCGGATGCAGTACATGATTCAGCAATTCGGTTCCGACAAAAACATTGTGGAAGCCTACGGTAAAAGCCTTGAAATGCTGAAAAGTGAACTGCGTACGCAGGTGAAAGAGCAAAAGCTTGTTCAGAAGATGCAATCGAAAATTACGTCGGATGTGAAAGTGACCCCACGCGACGTTCGTAAATTTTTCGACGGTATTCCGAAAGACAGTTTACCCTATATTCCTGCCGAAGTAGAAATTGGCCAGATCGTTCGCTTTGCCAAACCTACAAAGGAGCAAAAAGATGTGCTTCGCCAAAAACTGCTCGATCTCAGAACGCGCGTTGAAAAAGGGGAGGATTTTGCCAAACTGGCAAAAGAATTTTCGGAAGACGTTGGCTCGGGACAGAATGGTGGTGACCTAGGCTTTGCCAAACGTGGCGCCATGGTGGCTCCCTTTGAGGGCGCAGCCCTGAAGCTGAAGCC
Source organism: Spirosoma pollinicola (assembly GCF_002831565.1). Taxonomy (NCBI): domain Bacteria; kingdom Pseudomonadati; phylum Bacteroidota; class Cytophagia; order Cytophagales; family Cytophagaceae; genus Spirosoma; species Spirosoma pollinicola. Next base: position 415,291 of record NZ_CP025096.1, read on the forward strand.
CAATGAAATGTCGGACGTTGTTGAATCGGATTTTGGCCTTCACCTGATTCAGCTGCTGGAAACTCGTGGAGCAGAATATCACTCCCGGCACATTCTGTTACGTCCTGATTATAACCGGCTGGACGTTTCTGGCCCAACGCATTATTTAGATAGTCTGCGGAATCTGATTAAAATCGACTCGCTCAAGTTCGATAAAGCGGCTAAAGATTATTCGGAAGATAAAGGTACAGCCGATGCTGGCGGCCTGCTTCGCGATGCCCAATCGGGCAGCAGCCGGATGGCTATGGACGGATCGATGGAATATGCCATGTTCCAGATGCTCGATACGATGAAAGTTGGTGAAATTTCGGCTCCATTACCGTATCGTACCGAAGATGGTAAAAGTGCGGTACGATTGTTGTATTTCAAAAGTAAAATTGCTCCACACACGGCCGATTTCACGAAAGACTTTGAAAAACTGCAAACAATTGTGCTTCAGAATAAAAAGAATCGCGCCATCGACAACTGGTTCAAGAAGTCCGTTGCTGATGTTTATATCACAGTTGACCCTGAGTTTCATAGCTGTAAAATTTTCGGCACAACCCAGGGCAGTGCGGCAACCCTCAGCGGTGGGGGCAATTAATAATAAATGTAGAATGTAAAATGAACAATGTAGAATAGTAAATGACGGCAGACCCCCTCTTTTAACATTCACTTTTCACTCTTCATTCTTCACTCTTCATTGTTTATCATTCATAATTAGATTCCTGTGCCCTACTCATCGGATGTCGCGGCTGCCGAAGCCCTTACAGTATCTTATCAGAAGTTAAAAACTGAAATTTCGAAAGTTGTTATTGGTCAGGATGATACGGTTCGCTTATTGCTGACTGCTATCTTTTGTCAGGGCCACTGTTTGTTGGTAGGGGTGCCGGGGCTGGCAAAAACATTGCTGATTCAAACCATTGCTGGTGCACTGGATCTTGATTTTAACCGCATACAGTTTACGCCCGATTTGATGCCTTCAGATATTCTGGGTTCCGAAACACTGGATCAGGAGCGCAATTTCAAATTTATTAAAGGCCCAATTTTCGCCAATATCATTCTGGCCGATGAAATTAACCGGACACCGCCTAAAACACAGGCGGCCCTGCTCGAAGCGATGCAGGAGTACTCGGTTACGATTGCCGGTCAAAAATACAATCTGGACAGACCTTTCTTTGTTCTGGCTACCCAAAACCCTATTGAGCAGGAAGGTACCTACCCCCTGCCCGAAGCGCAGTTAGACCGGTTCATGTTCAATATTTACCTGGACTACCCTTCGTACCAATCGGAGCTGGATATTGTTAGAAGCACTACATCCGACAAAAAATACGATGTGCAACGAGTGATTACGGGCGAAGAAATCCGTGAATTCCAACACTTGGTTCGCCGGGTGCCGGTTGTCGATAATGTGATTGAATACGCCGTTTCGCTCGTTCATAAAACCCGGCCAAATACGGAAAAAGGGTCGCCGGATGCGAATTTATATTTAGAGTGGGGAGCAGGTCCCCGGGCATCGCAGGCACTCATTCTGGCTGCCAAATGCAACGCCCTGTTAAACGGAAAATATTCGCCCGATATTGAAGATGTTCGGGCCGTAGCCATGCCTATTCTTCGGCACCGGGTTGTCCGCAACTTTAAAGCCGAAGCCGAGGGCATATCGGTTGAACAGTTGATTAAGCGCCTGATGTAAAAAGGGGGAGTAAAGGGAAGCAAATGACTCCCTTACTCCCCCTCCTCCCTTTACTCCTCGTCTTTCCGATTTGTCTTGCCCAGATAATCCTGCCCCTCTTCGCCCATGCCGGTTGAGTGGTCATCTACTCCCGAAGCGTCCACATCCTCGGTCTGTTCACCGACCAAAAAATCATCTTTCCCGCTGGGTTGATCCACGCCGGGGTCTGGTTGTTCACGGTTTTCCATAACGTGTTGTTGATTTTGTTTACCATACAACCCAGAACGAACCGGAGGGTTTAATCAATGTCAAGGCTTTAAATACCAGGCGGACTCCGCGGCAACCCGAATACGCACTTGCTGGCCCACTTGCATATCGCTGCGCGTGGTCAGCAAACGCAGGCACACATAGCGCGAAAGTTCGACCTCCAGTTCGTAATGACTCCCTTTAAAAAATAAGGCTCGTATAGTGCCGGTTGCCCCTGTTTCGTCAAGGTGAATCTGTTCCGGTCGTAGACAAACCAGTTCATTCGGATTGTTCGTGTCGGGCAGGTGCAGCGTGGGCAGGTGTTTGGCTTTTAGAATATTGACCGGACCCGTCATACGGGCAGCATATGCTGTCGTGGGCCGACGATACACGTCGACCGGTGACCCGATCTGTATCAATTTTCCATCGCGCATAATACCCAGAGAATCAGCAATGGAAAGCGCATCGGTAGCATCGTGTGTAACAATAATACAGGAAGTCTGGCCAGACCCACCATTATCCTGACGAACCATGTCAAACAATAAATCGCGAACGATAAGCCGGTTAGGCAGGTCGAGATGGCTGAATGGCTCGTCTAACAACAAGATAGCGGGTTTATCGGCGATAGCGCGGGCAATGGCTGTCCGTTGCTTTTCGCCCCCCGACACCTGACGGGGTATCCGATCCTGCACGTCGGTCAGTCGGCAAAGTTTCAGCAACTGATCGACCCGATACTCCCGGTAGCTTTTCTCGAAAAACCGGAGGGCATATTTGATATTCTCCCGCACCGACACGTTTGGCATAAGCTGGTATTCCTGATGCACCAGCCGAATATTGGCATGGCCCGGCACCAGCACTTCCGATGGCCCTACTACCCGCTCGTTATTGAGTCTTACCTCGCCCGCATCGGCATCAGCCAGGCCTGCCAACAGATTCAACAGGGTACTTTTCCCCGAACCGCTGGCGCCTACGAGTGCCATGATCCGGCCGGGTTCGAGTGACAATGAAACATGCCGTACCGCCTGAACATCGCGATAGGTTTTGGTGAGTTTTGTTGCTGTGAGCATGTAGCACCGACCGTCCCGGTCGGCCGTTTAATCGTATATATCAGCCGACCGGGACGGTCGGTGCTACGTTAAAAAATGAAATTCGTACTCAGGAATGTTGATTTATGATGGCCCACAATGTCATTCAGAATGGCTTTGTTGGCATCAGACTCTTTGGTTGCCACTGCCGACCGGATCGAGAATGAACGAAGTGCGTCTTCGACCGAAAGCGTGCCTTCGGCAGAATCCTTGCGGCCTGTAAATGGAAACGTATCGGGGCCGCGCTGGCACTGTGCATTAATATTAACACGACTAACCAGGTTTACCAGTGGGTCGATGAGCTGGGCTATTTTGGCCGAATCTGTACCGAAAATACTTGCCTGCATGCCATGATCGTCGGTAATCAGGTATTCGATAAATTCTTCGACATCATCGTAAACAACTACCGGAATAACCGGCCCAAACTGTTCCTCACGATAGAGTCTCATGCCTTCTTTGACCGGAGACACCACCGCCGGATAAAACAGCGATGCTACCGTAGCGCCCCCATTTTCGTTAACAATAGACGCGCCCCCCGCTTCGGCATCGGCAATGATATCGGACAGGTATTGCGTCTTGGTGAGTTCAGGCAGCGGTGTAATCTGCACACCGCTATCCCAGGGCATACCGGGTTTCAGCTTGCTGACTTCGGGGCCAAACCGTTTCAGAAATTCATCAGCAATGGATCGGTGCGCCCAAATGATTTTGATAGCGGTGCATCGTTGACCATTAAACGACAGCGTACCCAGCAGACACTCTTTCACAGCCACATCGAGGTCTGCATCGGGCAGAATAATGGCCGCGTTTTTAGCGTCAAGGCTCATGATTGAGCGTAGCCGGTTGAGCTTTGGGTGTTGCCGTTGCAGTTCGTCGGCTACGCGGCTGGAGCCAATGAGCGTCAGCACATTTACCTTACCCGATTGCATAACCGGTGGAATTACATTGGCACCCCGTCCATACAGTGAGTTAACAACGCCCTTCGGAAAACTGGTGCGGAAGGCTTCAAGCAGTGGATAGTGCAGCAGAGAGCCATGTTTAGGGGTTTTAAACAAAATGGTATTACCCATTAAAATGGCCGGAATAAGCGTTGTGTAGGTTTCGTTAAGCGGATAATTAAACGGGCCCATCGCCAGCACAACACCCAGTGGCGACCGACGAATTTGCCCGATAATACCTTCATCAATCCGAAACCTTGACGAGTTCCGATCCATTGTTTTAAGGGTATCAATGGTATCGTAGATGTAGGTTACCGTTCGGTCGAACTCCTTTGTCGCATCGGCCAGATTTTTCCCGATCTCCCACATAATCAGGTTCACAACCAGCTTTTTCTGTTCCAGCATCTTCCCAACGAAGGTATCCATGCACTTTATACGGTCGGCAACGGCCATTTGCGGCCACTCACCACGACCATTGTCGTAGGCCGCAACAGCAGCCTCTAAAGCTTCCATTGCTTCGGCAGGGCCCGTTACGGGAAAGCTGCCAACCAGTTTGCGCTGTAGTTTACCGTCTGCATCCGGAAAGCAAACAGGGGAATAAACGTCTGAAACGGCTCCATCCCACTGGCGCATTTCGCCATTGAGCAGGTACTCGCGCTGGTGAATGGGTTCGATGCGGTAGTCGGCTGGAACCTGGTTCTCTGAGGGAAAAAGCTGTGTAAGTTCTAAGGTAGTCATTGCAGAGGGACAAATTAGAAAAGAAACGCTGGCAAACGTCGCCATTCGACCGGCTAAATCCAACCCGACAGAAAACAAAATTGTCTGATTCGCCTAACCAGCCGGTCTATAAATTCGTCACTTATTATCCCTGTCAGCCGAATAGCGTCTTTCCCATTTAATCAGTTTTATAAGCATTTACGGCGCTTGCGAGTTGAACTCTTGAATATTCACTAATTAAACAAACATCATGGGAAACTTACTTTACACCATTGCGGTGATTCTGATCATTATCTGGCTTCTTGGCTTCTTGGGCGTTTTAGGCACAGGCATCGCTTCCAGCGGCCTGATTCACGTCTTGTTGGTGATCGCTGTTATTGCTATTATCCTGCGTTTGATACAAGGTCGTGGTGTATGAGTTATCTGGTAGCTTAACGAATTAACAGTAAGAAAGCCCCTAACAACTGTAAAGTCGTTAGGGGCTTTTGACGTTATCAGGCAGTCTCTCCTGCTGACAAAACAACGTGTACTTTCTGTCTTTATGGTACGTTTATAAATGCAAGTTTATCATCTAAGCAAACCAGTTTGATATCAAACTTCATTCTATGATTCGGGGCAACTGTCTCAGGATCGTCGAGCAACCGTTTAAAGGAATGAACGGTAGGGTTATTGCCTGTTTCTCCGGGCAACAGAGTTAGCAGGTTAGCCCAGGTAACCCAATGGATAAAATAATCATGAACGGGTAAAATGATTGGCTCCATATGCCCAAAAACGGAGTACTCCTTATAAGCATAAGCTAACTTTTGGGCCATGTGGGCCCGGCATCTGAAGCTGAATAATTGGTTCTGTTCAGTTGTAAGAATGGATTGTTCTGAGAACCAGTTTGTAATGTCCTTTAGGGAATAGTACACTCCATCTGACGTTATATATCGAATCATATGCTTTTGGCTTAAAACAGAACATAGAGCGCTGACGCGTAAGCTCAACTTGTAGAGCTTTATTAATTTGCAGCGGCTATGTAGAACTGGCGAACTTTGTCGCGAGATCGTTTCAGACGCATTTTTACAGCACTTTCTTTCAAGTTAAATTGATTGGCAATCTGTTGAATATCGAGCCCTTGCTGGTATTTCATTCGCAGCAAGGTCGATTCCTGAGGGGTCATGCTTTCCAATGCCCTGGTGAGATACTGTACCCGTTCTTCATCAGGCTCGTTGGAATCAGTATATTGATTAATCACATTATCTTCCAGCGTAGTCATCAACAACCGATTGGACACCTTGATCTGATCCATACAGTAGTTGAAGGAAATCGAATATAGCCAGGTAGAGAAAGTCGACCGTTCCTGGAAGCGATCCAGGCGGGCAAAAGCGCGAATAAAGATATCATGCGTAAAATCTTCCGCTTTTTCGACATCTTTTGTTAGTGAAAGACACCGTTTATAGACCTTACCGACATAGCGATTATAAAGCGCTTCGAAACATACGTTCGGATTAGTTTTTAAATGCTGACGGATTAATTCTTCATCATTCAGTTGAACTTTCATGGTATACCGAGTTTATGGGCGTGTAGTGCTGGTTGATTAATATCCCCTGCGTTTTGGTACCACAAAGTTGTCTTCTGTAGGTCTCCCGCCAATAGACAATTCGATGAAGTGTCGTTTTTGCCCGTTTTTCTGCTGGCAACCTGTTTATTTTGCTGATTTGACTGTGTATTCGTTCAGGAACCTACCCATACTGGCTAAAGGTCAGTTCCTGAATGACATTGAGTACTTATTGCCCATCCTGTTTCAAAGCAAGTCCTTTCCCAGCCTGATTTTGCTGGATTAAAGCAGGCCACGAATGAATAGGTCTCATGCTTTTAGACGACTACAAGCCAATACGGCTCATCGAACTCTATTGTTCGTAATTTAACAACGTCAATTCGCAGAAATGGCCAACAGAAGGCGCTTGATTCAGGAGCAAACGGGTCCTGACGGGGATGGGATTCAATGAAACAGCTTTAGTGCTGTTTTTCTCTCAGCCACCTGTGGAAGGTAAACTGGTACTATTAGTATAAAGGCTGTATAAACAGTAATTGACTTAATTATGCTCTGGCTAAGTATTTTTTAAATTGGCAACAGGTTAGCTTGTCTTAGGCGATGAATTTACCTGTAGTCAGTTCCTGTTGCTGGCGTGTCCAGATCAAATCCCGTTTTATCTCAAACAGTCTGATCACCGTTTCCTCACTTACCAGAAAATCCTGCTGGTCTACGAGGCTTTTGTGAGTACCGTTATTTTTAACCTGATCAATAGCCTGACTTTGTAATTTATAATGCTGCTTCCACTCCAGAACATGATGCCGAAGCATCTCTACCCACGTTGGTTTACTATCAGCTGAGCCGGAAGGAATTGAATCGATGCAGCTCTCTACAGCCTGTTGATAATAGGCTTCAAATAACTTATTAAATGTATTACTCTGCATAATCAATTCACTAAAATGCCTTATTATTATACCGTATATGTAATTGACTTCATTAATCTAACTTATGTTTAACAAATTTAATTATTATATAACTATTTTTTGATAGATTGATTAAACGGTACGAGTCAATTCATTAAAAAAAGGTTAATTAGTATACTTATTTGCATCAAGCTAATTAATAGAATGCATATGTAACACAAATTTTAAATAGAATATATAGACTACACCGGTTAGTAAATAACCCCCTTTTTATTACTGTTTATTTTAAATTTGTCATTGTAGTAAATAATTAATAGTTAAAAATCAATTTAAGGTAACCAAATTACGATATCCAGTGAAGATTTCAATAGAGAAAACTAAAGACAGGGCTCATCTTGAAGCACAAAAATATCAGCTTGAGCATAACATGGCCACTAGTAAAAAATTTTTAAGTTTCTTCGAATCCAGACTTCCTGAGGGATATAATAAGCTAAGTAGTAAGGATTTTAAAACAGATTTGCAAAGCCAGTTTGCTGAATCTGCTTACAGTCATAAGCAACTCATTGCCATGCTGGAAACGTACCATAATGAGGTTATGAAAGCACTGGCTCTGTATGATAAGCAAAGGAAATAAATAACCCATTGCCTTATCGTTATTCTTGTAGACATAAATCAGGATTACGAAAAATGAGGCCATTTATCACCGTAAACATAATAAGGCGAAAAACTGGCCTATATCTGACTATACTGGTAGCTGTTCTTGGCAACTTTATTACACCAATTTATGGCCAGAAACAGGATAGTCGTTCCATTAAATATGGAGTAATTATTCCCGACGAAACGTACAGCGACCAACCCTACATCGTTAAAACCAACGATGGCGCCTGGCTTTGTGTGCTAACAACCGGAACTGGGCAGGAAGGGGCTTCTGGTCAGCATATCATTTCTGAACGTAGCCTTGATCAGGGCAAAACCTGGATTGACAAAAGGGAGGTAGAGCCCGGCAACGGACCCGAGGCCTCTTATGCCGTTCTCTTAAAAGCCCCTTCAGGCAGAATCTTTGTCTTTTATAACCATAATACGGATAATATCAGGGCTGTAAAAGGAGATAACCCGCCGTATAAGGATGGGGTAGTTAAACGAGTGGATAGCCAGGGGTATTTTGTCTTTAAATACTCGGATGATAACGGCAAAAGTTGGTCTACAAAACGAACTACCATTCCAATACGGAACTTCAAGATTGATCTGGAGAATCCGTATCAGGGAAAAATTCAATACTTCTGGAATGTGGGAAAAGCCTTTTCCTACAATGGATCGGCCTATGTACCCATACATAAAGTTGGCGGGTTTGGGGAAGGGTTCTTTACATCAAGTGAAGGAGCTTTAGTAGAAAGTGTAGATCTGCTCACGGTAAAAGACCCCGATAAGGCGACATGGACTACACTGCCAGATGGCGATGCTGGTTTACGTACCCCCTTCAAAGAAGGTGGTCCTATAGCCGAAGAACAAAGCGTCTCTATCTTAAGCGATGGTTCTTTCTTTTGTGTCTATCGAACAATAGATGGCCATCCTGCCTATACGTTCAGCCGTGATAGGGGCCATACCTGGGATCCTCCCCAATACATGCGCTACGCCAATGGTCGGCTCATTAAGCATCCACGAGCGGCTAATTTTGCCTGGAAGTGCGAGAATGGTAAATTTCTCTACTGGTTTCATAATCACGGTGGACGATTTATACGGCAGAGTCCCAATCGCCGAAGTATGGCCTATGAGGACAGAAACCCGGTATGGGTTTCAGGCGGTGTTGAAGCCGATTCGCCAAAGGGTAAAATTATACGGTGGAGCCAACCTGAAATACTACTTTACGATGATGACCCATTAATCCGGATAAGCTACCCCGATTTAGTTGAAGACAAGGGTGCGTACTATATTACTGAAACCCAGAAAGACATTGCTCGCGTCCATCAACTTGACGAAACACTACTAACGCAACTCTGGCGCCAGTTTGACTGGGCAGAAAAAACGCAGGTAGGTATTTTATCATACTGGTCAAATAAGGGCGGAAGTTTTCCACAATCGATACCGGCCCCCGTGTTACCTGATTTTTATAAACGAGACAATACCAGGCTTGAGCAGCCGGGCATAAGCATACCGAACGGATTTACAATAGACATAGCATTTACATTAAAAAAACTAACTGAAGGTCAAGTGCTTATTGATACACGCACACCTGATGGAAAAGGGTGGTATCTACGAACGACAGATAAAAAAACCCTGGAGATTGGTTTAAATGACGGGCGAATGCAATCGGTCTGGTCCTGTGATGAAGGGTTGCTTAGAATTAATCAGAAGCAGTACGTCAGCATTATTGTTGATGGAGGGCCTAAAATCATTTCTTTCGTCGTCGATGGTGTCTTTAATGACGGTGGAGATACCCGACAATTCGGATGGGGTCGATTTAACCCTCAGTTGAGATCCGCTGCGGGCGGACCTGATTTGCAAATTGGTACCAACCTAAATGGATCGATTCAGCAGATTACAGTATATGGCCGAGCCATTAAAATATCGGAGGCCATTGGCAACTACAGTTCGTTTATAAAGGCTCAATAAAGTGGGGCAGTCATCCATCAGTTACAGGGCAGTTTAATAGATAGCAGCGAAGCGACCCGTCTAGCCTTGGCTAACCTGGATAAGAAGCAACTTATTCCCACTGCCCTTTCAACGGTTCGAAGACTGCGAAGCCAACAACTACAGAGCAGCCTCAGAAGGAATGTATCAAGCTTATCCTAATGGATCGACACGAGGAATTTATGAACCGATGCCGGGAGCTGGCCGGACAGGCAGCTCAAACGGGCAACACTCCGGTCGGGGCCGTAGTAGTGCGTGATGGTGTTATTATTGGTGAAGGACAGGAAGCCACACATCCCGGAAATGATATCACCTGTCACGCTGAGGTAGAGGCCATTCGGGATGCCGTTCGGCGATTGGGTGGGATGAAGCTGTCGGATTGTATTCTGTACACAACCCACGAGCCGTGCATTCTATGTTCGTATGTGATACGGCACCACCGGTTTGGCCTGATTGTGTTCGAGATCGCTGTGCCTTCGGTTGGGGGCTTAACGAGTCCCTATCCAATTCTGACCGCTACCGACATTCCGGTTTGGGGACCACCACCATTGGTAATACAGTTAAAAAGAGGCTAAATTTTCATTTAAATTGGAGAGGCAAATCTACACAATCCGAACGTGGAAATTAGCTACTAACGAACCAGGAGGAATCTTCGGGTGAGGAGTGACTTTCTGGCTCACCCGAAGATTCCTCCTGCGTCGGAATGACAAGCTCGCACCACTTTTTACTCTTTATACCTATTGAGTAAGGGATAACCCCAAAGACATCAACTTTTCACAAGTCGATTCATAGCTGGTATGCTCAATGCAGTGCATCCCCAACCGTTGGGCGACCTGAACAAACATCAACCGGTCGTCAATATAGACCACCTCCTCAGGAGCTGTTTGGCTTATATCCAGCGCCAGCTGGAAGATATCCGTGTCGGGTTTGCGCAGGTGTACGTAGCATGATGATACAAACGCATCGAAAAACGTGTCGAGCCCGAACTGGCGAATGCGATGCGCATTGATCTCACGGCCTTCGTTGTTGATGGCCAGCAATTTTAACCCATGCTCCTGTTTCAATTTTTTCACCAGTTGAATCATCTCCGGAAAGGGTTGGGACTGCTCCATGATAAAGCGGGTAAATTCTAATGCGGAGAAAGTCCGATTTTCATAAAAGACGATTCGTTGAAGATAGTCTTCAAGGCTCAGTTTGCCCGATTCATAGGTGTCGAATGTCAGATGGTGTCGTTCATTAAGTTGGTCGTAGTCCAGCTTGAAAAGTTGGGCAGCGCGGTGCCGAGCGCTCCTATCCCAGCCGTTCGTTAAGAGGACACCACCAATATCTAAAAAGAGCGCTTTAATTGGTTGAGACTGCATAACTATGATTTTTCAAATGGCCTTTGTTTACTTCTGATCCGTGAGTAAGGCTGTACTATTCGTAACTTTTTCATCATCAGCCAAAAACGGACCGATGCTGGCGGACTAGCATTCTGTGCCAGTGCGGTTAACAGCGTAAAGATGTGTTTAACGTATCGACCCTAGAAATTCCGGCCTCCATAGACACCTTCATGAAGTGTCCACTGGATATAAACATCAGCCGGGCGGGCTTGTAACAAAATACTGGACAGCGGGCAATTGTCGAAAAGCCATTCAAGCAGATATTAATCTTACGCCTACCACTCTACTTTGCTTTATTCAGTCTTGATTGAGACTTATATAGAAATTTTTTCGGTAGACTTTCGGCAACAAAGCAAAAACCCCTACAAAATGCTGGTTAATAGGCACTTGTAGGGGTTCATTGTACCGGGAGCCGGACTCGAACCGGCATGTCCTTGCAGACAATGGTGTTTGAGACCATCGCGTCTACCGATTCCGCCATCCCGGCGACAGAATCGTCACGCCATTGGCGTGATGCGTTTGTCAAACGTGGGTGCAAAAGTAGTAATTAATGGATAATGTACAATGTCTGATGTATAATTTATTTCATTCTTCATTCTTCATGCTTCATTCTTCCCAGCCTATTCATACCGTAAAGCTTCGATAGGATCAAGCTTTGAGGCCCGAACGGCGGGGTAAATGCCTGCAAATAAACCTACCGTCACGCAAACCACGATTCCTAGTCCCATCCAGGCCCAGGGCACGATGAATCCGCCTTTACCCTGACTAACAATACCTGAAATCAGGTTACCGATACCCAGACCCAGCAAGACGCCCCCTACCCCCCCGAGAATGCAGATCACGATGGCCTCTATGAGAAACTGCTCCCGAATACGTTTGGGCGTTGCACCAAGTGATTTGCGGATACCAATTTCACGGGTGCGCTCCGTAACTGACACAAGCATGATATTCAGTAAGGCAATGGCTGCCCCCAGCAACGTAATGAACCCAATGCCGAAGCCGCCAATGCGTAGATAGCCTGTGATATTTGCAGTTTCTTTCGCTAAATCATCGGCGCGTTCGATTTCAAATGAGTCGAGTTGACCGAGCGGGTCACGCCGAACTAGCCGCATAACACCCCGCGCTTCGCCAACGGCCTCGTCCTGGTCCGATACACTTGGTACAGATGCCGTAATGTCGAATGATATTTTCTGGGTTCCAGCCAGCGCCCGGGCATTATCAAGCGGAATAAGAATGAGTCGATCATCGCCACCACCCGAAAAACCACCTTTTTTATCCAATACACCAATAATTTTATACTGGGTACCTGATACACGTATGACTTGATTGAGTGGGTTTAATTTTTTCTCAAATAATGTATTCGCTACTTCGATGCCAATGATCGCCACATTGGCAGCCTGGTTCAAATCATTCTGTGTAAAATTCCGTCCGCTCCCAATCGTAAAGCCTTTCACCGTCAAAAATGAATCCTCACCACCGATAAGCTGCACGTTCGGATTCGTTTTTTTGGATCCGAATTTTGCCTGAGCCGCCTGCGACACAACTGTCGAAACAGAAATAGTTGCGCCATAGGGAAACCGTCGTTTGAAGTTAACCGCGTCGAAATAATCAATAGGTTCATCCTGCTTTTGCACACGACCGCCCCGCCGGAATGCATCCTGCCGGGCTACAATGCTGAATGTGTTAGCACCTAAACCAGCAAAGCTACTGTCGACCGAACTTTGTATGCCTTCGATAGCCGTCAATATACCCACCAGTGACGTAATGCCGATAGCGATAATAAGTGACGTCAGGATAGTGCGAAGGCGATTGCTGGCAATGGAGCGCAACCCTTCGCGAATATTTTCTAGTAAGTTCATCTATCGAATGAGTGAATGAGTGAACGAATGAATTAGTGAATATGGTAAGCGCAAGTCATTCATTAATTCACTCATTCGCTCATTCACAATTAATTTCTCGCACAATATTTGCCTATCTTTCGTTATGACAAAACTACCACATGCTTTTTTATCGGGGAAACCAATGAAACGCCTGCTGTTGCCGCTTATACTAATTCTCACGCTGACGGGTCAGGTGTGGGCCTCTAAAATTCTGATTCCCATGGATGATACCCAAAAGAATCATTTGAAAGCCTATGGTATTGCCTACTGGGTACTCAAAACTCATGATACGGAAATCGACTGGCTGCTTAATTACCGGGGTGGCTCGTTTATGATGCCCCAAAGCCAGTCGTTTATCAACGAGATGGTTATCCGGGGGGTTAGTTATGAGGTTATCTCGGATGCCCAATCGGCGCAAATTATGGCCGAAGTGTCGGCAGCCGATGCCAATATGGACGCTGTAAAATTGCAGAAGCCCCCGAAGGTAGCCGTCTATTCCCCTAAAACAAAACAACCCTGGGACGATGCCGTGACGATGGTCATGACGTATGCGGAAATTCCCTACGATATTGTTTTTGATGAAGAAGTGATGAATGGTAAGCTGCCCGAATACGACTGGCTGCACCTGCACCACGAGGATTTTACGGGCCAGTACGGCAAGTTTTTTCATTTCAAAGATCAGCCCTGGTATATTGCCCAGAAGAATGAAGCCGAAAGTATCACCCGAAAATTCGGCTTCACGAAAGTGCCTCAGCTAAAACTGGCCGTATCTCAGAAAATCCGTGATTTTGTGCTGGGGGGCGGTTATCTGTTTGCCATGTGTAACGCTACCGATACCTACGACATTGCGCTGGCTTCTCACAACACGGATATTGTCGATTCCTTCTACGATGGCGACCCTGCCGATCCCAACGCCAATAACAAGCTTGACTACAGTCAGACACTCGCTTTCCGGAACTTTCAGGTATACACCAACCCCTACCTAATCGAGTTCTCCAATATTGATAACCAACCCGAAGAGCGCGGTCTGAGCGAACACAACGATTACTTTACGCTGTTCCAGTTTTCGGCCAAGTACGATCCTATCCCAACAATGCTGACACAAAACCATGCCAATGTCATTAAAGGATTTATGGGTCAGACAACAGCGTTCAAGAAGAATTACATCAAGCCTGAGGTAGTTATTCTGGCCGAAAACCGTTCGGCAGGTGAAGCTCGCTACATTCACGCACCCTATGGCCGGGGCTTCTTCACATTCTATGGCGGGCACGATCCCGAAGATTACCGGCACGAAATCGGCGAGGAACCGACCGACCTTAACCTTCACCCCAACTCGGCCGGTTATCGTCTGATTCTTAACAATATACTCTTCCCTGCGGCTAAGAAGAAGAAACAAAAGACCTGATAAACAGGTAGTTACTTTTGACTATCCATCAAGTACTTGCAGTTTCGTTAGCTTTCGCAGATTTCAGGGTGACTGTACAGGTAGTTCCTTTCTTTTCTTCACTGGTCAGTTCCAGTTGACCACCGTTGAGTTCAACAAATTGTCGGGCAATGACCAGCCCTAAACCTGTTCCCGGAGCCTCATTCGTGTTGCTTGCCCGAAAGAAGGGTTGGAAAAGGTTAGATAGCTCGCTCACCGGGATACCTATCCCTTCGTCGATGACCTGAAAGACAACGCTTTCGTCTGAAAAAATAAGGCGCAGGTGAGGGGATTTAGTGGAGAACTTAAAAGCGTTTGATACTAAATTTATCAGTACATGATTTATTAGTTTAGCATCCACGTAAACCATGCGTTCGGTTCCCTCGATCGATAACTGAACGCTTCGATTATCGCTCCGATGGCTGAAATGAGTTTCTATAACCTCTTTACTAATCGAAACAATATCGACCCAGTTAGGCACGAAATGCACTTTGCCTGACTCAATTTTTCCAATGGTTAATATATCGGTCAGCAGGCTGGTGAAGTGATTAATTTCCTGTTTGATAACACCCAGGTGCTTACTGATAGCCCCGCGCGCACTTACGGTGGGTGAATTCAGATACAACTCGATCAACTCGGTACTCGACTGAATCGTTGTTAACGGCGTGCGGAACTCATGTGAGGCTGTAGAGACAAACTGTGACTTGAGTTGATTCAATTCCTGCTCGCGCCTGAGGGCTTGCTGAAGCACAAATTCCTTTTCTTTCTGGTCCGTTACGTCATTGGCGATACCTATATGGCGAAGCACCTCCCCTGCTTCATTTCGGATAATAAACGTACGAATCATTAACCAGCGCAACGGCTCGCCTTTTACCTCTGTCCGGTAATATAATTGCCCTGCTATACCAGCTTTGTACTGCTCAAAAAAGGCCGAAACGGCAGGTCGATCTTCCAGCAGTACGGTTTTCATAAATAAAAATGGCTCTTTTTGCGCTTGCTGGAATGTTGTATTCAAGACCCGTTCAAAGGCTGGATTGACATAAAGTAATTGAAAGGGTTGAGCCGAATGAACCCAGAACACTTCATCAACATTTTCGGCAATTTCCCGAAATCGCTGCTCACTCTCCTGCAGCTGTTGTTCAGCGGCCTGCTGTTCAACTTTGGCCTGAAGTAACTGCACATAAAGTGCCTGATCTTGTAACTCCTGTTTCTGTTGGAGTACTTCGCTGGTTCGAGCCAGGACTTGGTTTTGCAGAATCAACTGCTGGGCTTCAATACCCTTCACACGCAGGCGATACAGTGCGTAAAGGCCACTGAGCAGCATCAAGGCCATCAAACTTTTAAACCACCATGTCAGCCAAAATGGTGGCGTAATAATTACGGTCAATGAAGTCCCCACATTATTCCAGACCCCGTCATTATTAGCGGCTTTTACCCTGAAAACATAGGTCCCGGGATCCAGATTGGTATAAGTTGCCGTTCGTTTTGTGCCAACGTAATTCCATTCCTTATCAAAACCCTCTAACCGATATGCGTATTTATTTTTTTCCGAAACGGTATAATTGAGGGCCGAATATTCAAATGTAAAAACCGATTGTTTGTACGACAGAGTTATTGACCGTGTTTCACTAATTTGTTTTTGAAGTAATTGATCTTTATCACCAACCGAAATTGACTTATTAAAAACTTGAAAATCAGTAATATATACGGGCGGAATGAATGTATTATCGTTCAGGCTGTCTGGGTAAAATGTACTAAATCCATTTACACCGCCAAAAAATAGTTGCCCGTCGGGCGTCTGATAACTGGAATTATCTCTGAACTCATTGCCCTGCAACCCATCGGAAATCGAAAAATTACGGAATGTCTCTGTTTTGGGATCGAACAGGGAAAGGCCATTATTTGTACTCAGCCACAACTTGTTGGTATGATCCTTTTGAATAGCAAAAACAACGTTGCTGGCTAAGCCGTCTTTTTCGGTGTAGGATTTGAATGTTTGTTTGTGGGCGTCAAAATAATTTAAACCACCACCTACTGTACCAATCCATAAGTTGCCATCGTTTGCACCCAAAATAGACTGGACGTTGTCATTGGAAATACTTAGTTTATTCTGATTATCATGTTGAAATCGCCTGAATTTTTTCCGGTCACGGTCGAGTAGATTCAGTCCTTTATATGTACCAACCCAGATCGCACCTTTTTTATCCTGAAAAACCGTTGTCACTATATCATCACTAATACTTGTTTTATCGTCAAGATTAGTCCGGTAATGAACAAACGAATTATTGCTGACATTGTAGAAGTTGAGACCACCTTTCCAGGTTCCTATCCAGAGGTTACCGTCTTTATCCCTGAACATGTTGTTCACATCAGAGATGGACAAACTCTGGCTATCATTTACTTTTGGTAAATGATGGGTAAATACGCCTGTTTTTTCATTGAATAAATCGAAGCCCCCGTTATGATAACCGAGTCCCAATATGTCTGGTGACACACGGATTACGGATATAACATAGTCATTACTCGGCGAATTTTTATTTTTATCGTTATGTATATAATGCGTGAAGTTTTTGGTTTTTCGATCGAATAAATTCAGCCCTCCTCCATCTGTACCAATCCACACAGCATTGCCTGTAGATGCACCACAGATAGAAAGCACAAGATTGTTACTCAGGCTATTAGCGTCGTTTGCAATTTGATGGTATGATACAAATTTATCACCAAATTTTGGCACGAAATTTACCCCTCCGGCATAGGTTCCAATCCAGATATTATCGGCATCGTCTCTGTAAAGACAATAGACTGAATTATTATTCAAAGAAGAATTATCCTCTGGATTATATTTATAAGTAGTAAACTTATGGGAGGCAGGATTATATATGCTTATTCCACCGTTTTCTGTGCCAACCCATAGGTTTCCCCCTTTATCCTCCATAATGGAAAGAATATCATTGTGGGCAATAGTGAACGGATTATGGGGGTTATGTTGAAAACTATGAAAGGAATTCGTTGCTCGATTGTATAAAGATAAGCCCCCACCATGTGTTCCTATCCAGATATTTCCGGCACGATCTTTATACAAATCTTTAACCCAGTCGGATCGAATACTATTTTTCGTAAGCGAATCTTTAAAGTAGCCGGTTACCTGTCTGATCTTACTATTATACCGGTAGAGACCATCATCTGTCCCGAACCATAAATCAGAGTTGCCATCTTCTATAATCCGATTAATAGTGGCACTAAATTTACTGCGTCGTTTTTTCGTGACCTCCTGATACGATGTATAAGAGCCGGTATGTACATTAAATAAAAATAAACCACTTTCTGTCCCTAACCATATTCGACTTTTACTATCCTGAAAAATATCATTAATGTTGTAATTATTCTGGCCATCCGGATAGTGAATGAATTTGTTTTTTGCCCTATCGAATCGGTCCAGACCATTAGCTGTAGCAATCCAAAAATTCCCTTCTTTATCTTCTAATATATCCTGTACATTGCTATTACAAATGCTACTTTTATTCGTAAGGTCCTGTTTATATTGTGTAAACTTATACCCGTCATATTTATTAAGTCCATCCTCACTGCCAAACCACATGAATCCTTTTTTATCTTTCAGAATTGCATAAACATGGCTTTGCGAAAGTCCCTGATTTGTATTTATATGGTTAAACTTGATACTTTGCGCCTGAATTATGTTTAGTGGTAAACAGATTATGTATATAAAAAATACAGCAGTATTGAATGGGCTTTTCATTTAATAAATAGGGTCATAAATAGTGCAGTTTATACCCACCTTTTAATGACAACCAATTGGTGTAAATTTTTTGATTAGCAATTAGTCGATTTTATTACGTTGAATTTCAAGCCTGTAATTTGTCAAAGCGAAAACATAAGCGACAACAGACAAACAAGTCACTGAATTGAAGAAAATATAACTAAATAGTTACTATCGATAGGTAGTCAATGACCAGTATAAAGTTAGAATGTTAGCCCTTTCTCTGCTTATAATTACCGTTTATGATGAATGTAACAAGATTGATTCGATGAAATTAGTATTCGGCCGACAGTAGCTCAATCTTTATCCATTCGAATTAAAGTATAATATTATATATATTTTTAAACTTTTTATTAACTTTCACCAAAAAATTTAACTTTTATTTACTATATTCCATTAATAGGCTAATTAAATAGTTAATTAGCAAACCAGTCTGCCACCATTTCGTCACGACTTTTGCTTTCCAGTTTCCGCTCCAGATCGTCAGGAATTTTTGGAAAGAAATCAATTCCCGTCAATTGCTCGATCCGATCAACAGGCACCACGAACTGCTGGAGTGATGCGTTCGATGCTGTATTATCCAACAAAAACCCAATCATTCGGATATCAGGCTTGTTGCAATACAGAATCACCTTATAAAATTTTTCGGGAACGCTCACTTCATTTGCCTTGCCAATTGTGGGTAGGCCGGGCTTTAGAACAGGGCCTGTTATAACATAAACGCCCTTGTCTCTTATCGCCCATGTACGTACCAGCTCTTCAAGCTCTTTCCAGATACCCCGGTTAAAATCAGGCGTTTGGGGGGTTATATTGCTCATGAAGAACGTTTCCTTCATGATTCGCTGCGAGAACTTGAAATCACCAGCGGGTGCAAGGTGGCCCCGGTCATAACCAGAACGGGTATAATCGGACGGAAGGGCCGTGCCATTGCTAACAGCCGGATCGGGCTTAAACTGTTCGTACTTGCGGTCGGCGTCGCCCGTTGTTTCGTAGGCCAGCAACGGGTAAGCAACCCAGTCGGCATCTTTATATTGATCCCGATACCGGAGTGTGTAGCCTTCCCGCTGGACTATATCGTCGCCCGGTTTAACGGCTGGCAAAATGAAATTAACCTGTTTCTCGAAGTCGAACCGCGCATTCCCCGACGATGCTGTTGATGGCGAATTTGTCGGCGCCGGGGCATCCGTTTTTGTATCACTCGCTTCACTTTCATCGGATTGAGATCCTTTATCCCGTCGATTATCCGTTGCAACATCCGGTTCATTGGGTTCGGGCGCTTTATAAGGGTTATCTTTCCGAGTATCAGCCCGCGAACGACCAAGCCCGATCATCTGCCGAAAATCGTTCCAAAAGGCAACTACCGGCTGTGTTCGACCACCATAATGCAGAAACAATCCGATTAGGAAAAATATAAACAGTAACACGAGCGTATTACCACGTAGCCGAAAGCCCCGGCGAGCATATTTTTTAGTTGAAAAACGAGGTTTGAAGAACATAAGGGTAAAGTTACACGGTTTTTGTCATGAACCGTAAATCGAAAACTGCTGTTAAAAATCCATGTCATCGTTGAATATTATCGTTATTGGTGGCGGAGCAGCCGGTTTTTTTGGGGCCATAACAGCCGCCGAAACGTTTCCGGAAGCCACCGTTACCATCCTTGAGAAAACCCGTACTGTACTGAACAAAGTCCGCATTTCGGGTGGAGGACGCTGCAACGTTACCCACGCCTGTTTCGATAATCGGCTGCTGGTGAAAAATTACCCGCGTGGCGAGAAGCCGTTGCGCCCCCTGTTATCTGTGTTCGACGCAACGTCGACCGTTGCCTGGTTCGAAAAACGGGGTGTAAAACTAAAAACAGAAGCCGATGGGCGCATGTTTCCCGGCACCAATACCTCGGCCACGATCATGGATTGTCTGTTCCAGGCTGCCCGTAAAGCGGGCGTTGGTATTCGCACCAGTTGTGGCGTTAGTTCGATGATGCACATAGAACAGGGACGCTGGCAACTGCACTTGCTCGCCGACGAGATTATTGAGGCCGACCGGGTCCTGATTGCGACCGGGGGTTATCCTAAAGTAGACGGGTATGAGTGGCTTCCCGAACAAAGTGAGCCGCTTATGTCGCCGGTACCTTCGCTATTTACTTTCAATGTTCCCAATAATCCACTACTGCCCCTGGCGGGTGTGGCGGTGCCGGATGCAAAAGTCTCTATTATTGGTACCAAGCAGGAGCAGCGCGGGCCTGTGCTGATTACCCACTGGGGATTTAGCGGCCCTGCCATTCTGCGTTTATCAGCCTGGGCAGCCCGCGATCTCGCCAATGTCGACTATCGGTTTACACTGCGCATCAACTGGGTACCAACGCTGAACGAGAACGAATTACGGAATACATTACAGGATTTCCGACAGCAAAACGGGCGCAAACAGGTCGTATCCCAAAATCCGTTTGGCCTCCCCTCCCGCCTTTGGGAAGCATTTGCTACCGAATCGGGTATTTCGGAAACCCAACGCTGGGCTGATTTACCCGCTAAAAACCTTAACCGGCTATCGGAACGACTTACAAACAGCCAGTTTCAGGTTGTTGGGAAGAGCACGTTTAAAGATGAGTTCGTAACCTGCGGAGGTATTTCTTTTGGTGGCCTTGACCCGCAAACCCTTGAGAGTAAAGATCATCCGGGCCTATACTTCGCCGGAGAAGTGCTGGATATTGATGGTATTACGGGTGGTTTCAACTTCCAGAGTGCCTGGACAACGGGCTATGTGGCAGGACTCGCTATTGGGCGTTAATCTATGGTTTTAACACCGCCCTTGCCGACTCCTCATCGAGCTTTAACTGCGCAACCAGGGCGGGTAAACCCTCGAATTTCTTCTCTGGGCGAAGAAATTCCCTGAAGCGAAGCGTCATGTGCTCCCCGTAAATATCTTTATCAAAATCAAAAATATACGTTTCGATCGTTTGGTGCGTACCGGCAACCGTAGGGCGAAAACCAATATTCAACATACCACCGAACGTTTGTCCGGCATAGTTAACGTCAACAGCATAGACGCCATTGGCCGGAATAAGCTTGGCCGGATCATCTACCTGCATGTTGGCCGTTGGGAAGCCAATGGTACGGCCAAGCTGTCGGCCTTTCACAATGGTGCCGGTCAGGCTATACGGCCTCCCCAGAAAGCGATTGGCCGTATGAATATTGCCTTCGTTCAGAGCAGCCCGAATTTTTGAGGAACTAACCCCAACGGCTTCCACATCCTGACGCGGAATCTCCTCTACCTCGAAACCATACTCATTCTGGTGCGCTTGGATATAGTCGAAACCACCTTCCCGATCTCGCCCAAACCGATGGTCATAGCCAATAACCAGCTTTTTGGTACCGATTTTATCAATCAGAATTTGCTGAATATACTCCTCCGAAGTTAGTTCGGAAAAGGAGCGTGTAAAGGGAATAACGACCAGATAATCGACGCCCGCCTGATCGAGAAGTTCGATTTTCTCCTCGAGCGTTGTCAGTAGTTTCAGGTTCTGGCTGTCATTTGACACCACTGTGCGCGGGTGCGGCCAGTAGGTTATCAGGACAGATTCGCCCCCGCTTGCCTGTGCAACTTCTGTCAGCCGCGACAAAATTGTCTGGTGTCCACGGTGAACGCCATCAAACGTACCGCTCGTGACAACGGCGTTGGGCAGCGGTTGAATAGCATCGAGGCCGTTATAAATAATCATTCGTTTGTCGGTAGAGGGTCAGGCAACGCAGCACGATGCGCGACAATAAACTGCTCAATGGTGGCGGCATCTTCCACCCGAAAATTGCCGATGCGCGTTCTGCGCAGACTACTCATGTAGGCACCATTATCGAGCAATAAGCCCAAATCGCGTACCAGACTGCGAATATAAGTCCCTTTTGAACACACGATACGAAAATCAACCTCAGGAAAGCGGTCGGTGTTCACCTCAAAGACAGATACCGTTACCTGACGGGATTTAATACCACCCTCAACGCCTTCGGCGGTTTCACCCCGACGTGCTTTTTCGTAGAGCCGTTCGCCGTTTACCCGAATGGCGGAGTAAATGGGCGGCACTTGCAAAATATCGCCCGTTAGCTGCTTTGCTGCTTCCTGGATCTGTTCGGCTGTAATGCCTGTTGTGTCAAATTCTGCGTCAATGGCAGTTTCGAGGTCCACAGAGGGCGTGGTTTTACCCAGCACAAGCGTGCCGGTATATTCTTTTTCCTGCGCCTGATACTGGTCAATCTGCTTGGTCATTTTGCCGGTGCAAAGAATAAGCAAGCCCGTTGCCAGTGGGTCAAGCGTACCAGCATGACCAATTTTCTTGAACTTACAGCCGTATTTGAGCTTGTTGGCCACGTCGAACGACGTCCAGGTAAGTGGCTTGTCAATCAGGATAACCTGACCAGGGTCTGTTTTTTGTTGTTCCAAGTTATTAGGTTTACGGTGTCGGGTTTACGGTTTAGGGCTTACTGACCTCATGGGCAACCTCCTTAAGAAAGCTTACCCGTCAATTACCATAAAACCGTAAACCGAATACCTGAAATTATAGCACGTCCAGCTTTACACCGGCGGCCATTAAGCCCAGCAAAAGCAAACCGAGGGCAATTCGATAATAGCCAAACACCTTGAAGCCGTAACGGTTCAGGAAGCCAACGAAGGCCCGGATAGCCAGCAAGCCAACGACGAAGGCAATGGCATTACCGATAAGCAACGTCTGATAGTCAGCGGGTTGGAGAAGTTTATATGTTTTGAGAAGCTTATACCCGGAAGCAGCTGCCATCGTAGGAACAGCCAGGAAGAATGAAAATTCAGCGGCCTGTGTGCGGCTCAATCCCTGGAATACCCCACCAATAATGGTAGCCGCTGATCGGGATACCCCCGGAATCATGGCGATACACTGAAAGAAACCGATACGTAGCGCATCCGGTACGGTTACTTCCCCATCTTTCGGCTGGCGGTTGATGATTCGGTCAATAAAGACGAGCACAATCCCACCTACTAAAAGCGAAACGGCCACCGTAGTGATACTTTCGAGCAACGAGTCGATAAAGTCGTTCAGGAGAAAACCGATTACAGCGGCAGGCAGAAAAGCAATCAGGATTTTGCTGTAAAAATCAGCCAGAGGCTGGAACCGGATCGGCAGCGATTTGAGGTAGCCGGGAACGACAAACGTACCCGTGCGGGTATCGGTCATGAAACGGCGGTGATACATCACCAATACTGACAGGATGCAGCCAAACTGCACATCGACCGTATAAAGCTTGGTAAATTCATTTCCGGCAATACCTACCAACGAAGAGTAAATGATCATGTGGCCTGTTGAAGAAACCGGCAAAAACTCGGTCAATCCTTCAATAATAGCCAGCGCAATAGCGTGAATGAGATCCATTAAAAAGAGTTGTACAGTTATACAGTTACAAAGTTGCTAGTAAAAAACTTTATAACAGTACAACTGTACAATTTTATAACGTTACTTATCTACGCCTTTGGACGCGCCAGAATAGCAAAAAACTCCAGCATGAAGCCCCCCATCACGACAATTGGGCCGAGAGTTAATCCGAGGAAGCCAAAGCCAAATTCTTCTTTGTCGAGGCTCATGATAAAGAACCCGGCCAGAATTACACCAATGCCAATCAGCATGAGTGTATAGTTCTGCCGACCAAAAGGTAATGCCGCTGCGGTATCCCGGCGAGTTGGCTCGCCAAAGGATGGCCGGGTTGAAAGCGGTTTAGGCTGTACCGGGACCGTAGCCACTGGTTTGGGCGCTGGTTCATTGCGCGTTAATGTTGGCACACCAGCTAATTTATCTTTTGCCATGTTCGTTCGTCAGTTATGCTTTTTGTGTAACCTTAAAATCGACTTGTAGTTTTATTTGTCGTTGTCAACCAGCGTTTAAACTGCACTATAGATTGACAAACAACAAGACCTAATAAAGTTCATCTAATGTTAGCCCCAGATACCGGTTAACTGCCTGAAATGTACTCAGAAAGCCAATCAACACCCCCAGGCCAACAATACCAGCCATCAGGAATATCATTTTCTCGGTATCCTGAAATGTCCCCAGTTCGGGCAGATTGTGAATGGCAACCTGTAAGCCCGCCCAGAGTAACACAATGGCAATAACGCCCGCCAGAAACCCCTGCCACATACCACGCCCCAGAAATGGCCGTGTTATAAACCCATTCGTGGCACCCACCAACTGCATACTCCGAATGAGCAACCGTTGTGAGTGAAGCGCCAGCCGAATGGTGTTATTCATAAGCACCACGATAATCAGCAGTAGAATTAACGCAAAGGCCGACATCACAGCGTAAATTTTAGTAATGTTCTGATTGATGTTATCCACCAGATTTTCCTGATAAACGACCTCAAATATACCGTCTGTTTCTTCCAGATTCTGCTTGACTGCCTGCAGTTTCGCTTCCTCGAAATAACCCTCGTTTAGCTTGATGCGGTAGCTATCATGCAACGGATTTTCGCCCAGGAACTTCGAGAAATCCTCTTTAGTCTCTGCAATGAACTCCTTGGCCGCTTCGTCTTTTGTCACCAGCGTTATCTGGGGTACACCGTTGACTTTCAACACATAAGGTTGTTCGGCAATGGTTGTAAACAAAGCAGTACTCTTCTTGGTACTAAGGTCTTTATCCAGAAATGCCCGCACTTCATAATTCTCGCGGATGTATGTTACCAGTTTCTTTGACTGGATAGCCAGCATTCCGCAGAAACCAATTAAAAACAAGGCCAGTGTCAGGCTGAATAAAATCATGCCACTGGGATACGTACCTACTTTTTTCTTGTTACGAGCCATTTAGCGGGTTCGTGTTATTGAGACAAAAATAATAGAATTCAACCCTGAAAGGTCGAATTTAACATAATTTAAAGACAAACAGATAAAGGCATGGGGAAGGATACATACGACAAACGATCTTGCGCATGCTCTTTGTTTCGTATACCCTATTCCTTTTGCCTTTGTGCCAGCACCTCAGCCGGATAGCCAACATCAACCAGATACAAGCCATTTGCGGGTGCGGCTCGCCCCGCTATAGTACGATCACGCGCCAGAATAATTTGCTCGAACTGCTCGAGACTCATGCGCCCCTGTCCTATTTCGAGCATGGTTCCAACAATAGTGCGGACCATCCCCCACAAAAACCGATTCGCTTTAATATGAAACGTCAGGCAATCGGCATTTGTATGTTGCCAGTAAGCAAAATCGAGACGGCAGTGAAAATGGGTTACGTTAGCCCGCGCTTTACTGAAACTCTGAAAGTTGGTATGCTGCAGGAGTATCGCGCATGCGGCATTCATGCGTTCAATATCCAGATGAGGCCGAAAATGGTAGGTCAGGCTGCTTTGAAAAGCGTTTTTCTGACGCGTAACGTGGTATTGATAGTAGCGGGAATTAGCCGAAAAGCGGGCATGGTCATTTGGCTGAACCGGGAAAATAGCGTGAATAGCGATATCCTCCGGCAGGATACAGTTGATCGAATAAATAAACGCTTCGGTCAAATTAAGCGGCTCCTCTACATCGAAATGGGCAAATTGCTGCTTCGCATGAACGCCTGCATCGGTCCGGCCACTTCCCATTATATAAATGGGCTTACCAAGCCGTTGCGTCAGGGCTGCTTCGAGTGTGATTTGCACACTAACGCCATTGGCTTGCGTTTGCCAGCCATGATAGGCCGTGCCCCGATACGATAATTCAATAAAATAACGCATATCGGGCAAAAGTACCGCTTAATGTTCAACACAACGGCCATAAAGAGAATCTATCTCCTTATGGCCGTTGTCCATTCTAAAATCAAAAGTTATCTGTTAGCGTGGTCCTCGCTGACGTTCACCGCCACCAGTCGGACGTTGCTGCTGGTTCTGAGGCTGGGGCTGAGACTGGCCTCCCCGGTTTTCCGGCATCCGCTGGAAACTTCCCCCATCACTGCGACCTGCCGGTGCCGATGGAGCACTTGGCGTAGCGGGAACGCCTATCGACCCCGGCCGCTCTGCCCGCTCAAAGGTCCGGTTGGGCTGCTGTTGTTGGAAGCCTCCCGGTTGCGCGTTACCTCTCGATGTCCCCACAGGTTGGGTATTGTCGGGAGTGAAACCACCACGGCTGGGCTCAAACCGGTTTGAAGGCGTCGGGTTGGTATTTACAGGATTCGGTGCAGGGCTGTTTATAGTTCCACTCCGATCTGACGGCGACGAATTGTTAAAGTTTCCATTGTAGCTTCCACGGCTTGGGCTACCGTTGTAGTCACGACCCGGCGTACTGCTGCTGTTGCCCGTATTATCCCGACCGGGTATGTTGGTATTGTAGTCCCGGCCCGGCGTGTTGATGTTACCATTATTATAATCCCGGTTCGACGCATTGTTGCCCGTATTATCCCGATTGTTGCCACCGTATGAACCACGACCGGGGGCATTGTTATTGTTGTTATAATTTGGCCGGGGTGAGTTGTCGTAACGGTCGTTGCGGTCATATCTATCGTTGCGGTCATTACGGCCATACCCTGACGATTGATTGTTAGGCCGGTAAAAACCTACCGACCCATTGCCCACTACCGAACGTCCCGGACGGTCCATTTGGTCGATTCGATATACGGGCACATTGCGTCGGGTAATCCGCTCAATATCTCCCCTCGGCGGACCATATACATACGCCCGGTTGTTAGACCGATATATGTTGTTGATATAGGTCGTGCTCTGATAGATGTTTATCACGTTTGGCCGCGCTACCCGATAGCTGTACAGGTATGGGCTGGTGATGTAAATCTGAGGAACAAATGTCCAGTATGGGGCTGGAATATTGATGTTTACGTTTATGTCATAGCCTGGGCCCAAGGGTGCCCAGCCATAATACCCGCCCCCAGAACGCCACGATACCCAGGCTGGTCCCCAGTCGTTACCCGGTACCCATGCCCAGCCATACTGGCTGTCGAAGTACCAGCGGCCGTAGTGAAACGGTGCCCATCCCCAGGCATAATCGGAGACCCAGGTGTTACCAAATTCAGTAACAACCCAGTGGCCATCTGTAGCATAAGGCTGGAAATCAGGGCCAGCATTCGGCAACCAGACTGAGCCATATTGAGGGTTTGGCACCCACTGCCCGTAGGGAGCCAGCTCATTATAGAATGTCTGAACCGGAATGCTAACCCCCGGCTGAGCCATAACGTTTTGGGTTGCGGATGGTGCTAAAGCGAGTACCGCCAGTAGACCAAGTATATTCGCTGTTTTCAGGATAGACATGTCATTAAGTCGTTTTCTGTAACGTATTGAAACGCTTCGAAGGTTAGATGCATCAGCACGCCAAACGTTTAACGGGTCATTAAACAAACTTTGTTTCTTTCTATACAAACAACGCCCGGCTGAATTGTTCGGCCGGGCGTTGTTTTTCTAAAGCGACTGTGTCATCTGAGGAAGCCGACTATTCTTCATTCGTAATGAACATCTTTGGTTTGGGTGCTTCGATACCATCTTTACTAAACTGCCGGGCAAGGTTCTCCAGCATGTAATAATACGTATCCCAGTAATTCTCGCTCCTTGTCCAGACCCGAACATCGTACTCCCGCGAGTTTGGATTCAGTTTGGCAATCAGAACGTCATGAGCACGGTCTTTCAGTGCAAACGGACAGGCATCAACTACGGTCATAATGGAGGCTTTGGTTGCGTCAATATCATTTTGACTACCTACGCCATACACCTGATCGACCCGAATGACACCTTTCGTGCTGATGTTGGTAATCGCCGTTGTCGACAGCGGGCCGTTAGGCAGAATAATTGTTTTGTTATCGAGGGTTACTAATGTGGTATCGAAGATTCGGATTGCTTCGACATTACCCGTAAAGCCCTGTGCCGAAATCAGATCACCTACCCGAAAGGGTTTGAAAATCAAAATCAGAACCCCACCGGCAAAGTTTGCCAGGCTTCCCTGAAGGGCCAGCCCAACAGCCAGACCAGCAGCGCCAACAATGGCAATGAACGAGGTTGTCTGGACGCCAAGTGTGCTGGCAATACTTAACAGTAACAACACGCGCAGCAACCCATTTACCAACGACAATAAAAACGGCTGTACATCCCGATCAACGTGCCGCTTTGTCATCATAGACGATAGCAGTTTCACGATCCAGCCAATAACCCAAAGACCAACTATTAAGGTTATAATAGCCAGTAGTATACGGCCACCATAAATTGTCGCGAACGCTAACACTTGATCATAAATACGCTCCATTCGAGTCTGAGCCTGTTCCATACATGTGAAGGGGGGAAAGTTAGTACACTGGGAATCAGACGCAAAGAAGCAAAAAAGTAACTTACCAAAACGTAAATTTTGTTATTACACCATCGCAAATTTATTTGCCAGCTATAGCCAGTTTTTACGCCGGAATATCCAGACTGTGAGGGCAGATGATAAGACCATCATGGCCAGCGCGAACACATAGCCGTATTTCCAGTGAACTTCAGGCATCTCGTCGAAATTCATGCCCCAGATGCTGGCCAGCAGCGTTGGTGGTAGAAAGACCAGCGATACGACCGTAAAGATTTTAACGACTCGGTTTTGCTCCAGATCAATTAGACCGAGGTATGTATTTTGAAGGAACTCCAACCGCTCGAAAATGAAGTTGGTGTGCTCAATAAGCGAGTTGATATCCTTAATAAGTGTTCGCAGTCGTTGCTGCTCTGCATCGTTGAACCAGCCGTCAGATCGAATCATGGATGTTATAACCCGTTGTTTATCAACCACATTCTCGCGAATCAACATGGTCAATTCCTGGTAGTCGTTGATATTCAGCAGCATTTCGCGGTCGAGGTTGGCATCAAGGTCAAGCAGGCGATTGATGGCTTTGATCTCACCGGAAACCAGCTCGATCAAATCGGCGTCGTAATCAATCCGCGATTCAAAGATGGAAATCAGGATTTGTGCCCCATCGCTAAACAACGCCCGACGCGACTTAATCCGCTTTACGGTATCAGCAAAGGATTTCAGGTCGGCGTTCCGGTAGGTGAAGAGGGTGTCGTCTTTGAGCAAAAAACTGACGGGCACGTTGATGTATCGTTGATCGGCATCGGGCACCAGAAAATTGGAATTGGCAATCAGAAAATCGTCTTCCTCAATGTAGCGCGAACTGCTTTCAATTTCCAGCTGCTCCTGCTGGCTCAAAAAATCGACATCGAATTTCTCTTCGACACTCTTGATTTCGGCGGGCGTCGGATTTTGAAGATCGACCCAAAGGGTACGCTCCGTATTGGAAAAGGAGTCAATATCACGGATTTTTCGGACGGATGTTGCGTCTTGCTGAAAGATGCGGATCATAAAGTCGAGAGTAGCGTTACGACCGCGAAGTTCGCAGAAACAAATCATTTATCCCTTTCATAACTTTATTTGTATTCACAGGTCTGTCCCCTAGTCACTCCGCCTGCAATGGGCTTCCTTTCAGGTTCAGGTCTTTCACCCGTTTTCGCACATTTTTCATGAAGGCTTTCCCCGGATCGGTTTTCTTGGTCAGGTAATTCGGGTCGGTTTCTTTCCAGAGCGGTGTTCCTATAAAATCTTTGTATTCGTAGTGGCCAATCAGGTACTCGATGTCATACTGGCTTTTCAGATAGCGCATCAACTGCACATTGGCTTCGAGTTGCGCGTCGGTCAGGTCGTTATTCCCAACGTTTTCAATACCTATCGCACAGTAGTTTAGCCCAATACAATGGCGGGCAAAAGTCGTATCGGGCAGAAGCCGGTAAATAGTGCCGTCGCGATCAACCAGAAAAGGCACAGCCGTATTTAACCGACTAGCCGCCTGGAGGTCGGGCCGACCGGGTAATACACTCGGATTGAACACATTGAACGTAGAATCGAGGGTAGAGATGGCGGTCCAGTGCAGAATAATCATCCGTGGTTTTATATACGGCTCCGACTGCTGAATACCGTGTCGGCGAGCCAGATAATCGAGCGATAGGTCCTTACGCTGCTGATCGAACACGATTGGTCTGTCAATGATACGGATGGATGATTCCTGAGCTATGCACGTACGCACAAACAATACTGCCATACATAGCATAACGATTCGCCCCAGGCGAAATACTGAAAAACTGGAGTGATACATAGGGTTTGGGTTGAACAGCTACAAGGAAAGAAAAACAGAGCAGATTCAATCGATTTTCTTTTTAAGCGTATTCGAATTTGTTTGGGCAGGGATGCAGCAAAAAAGCGACCTGTACTTTATCTGGTTTATAATTATTTAAAGTCTAACCCGCTCTGTAAGACAGATTACAGGGTAAACATTGACTCTTTTACTATATTTCGCACAAATTCATTACATAAACTGTTATGCCTTTAGCTGGACCTAATCCGTTCGGCTATTGCCTATGCAACCCGATTATCCTATTAATACGCTCTCCACTACCGGCCGCCAGCTCAAGGCTATTGACCTTTGGGAAACGGCTCACTCTCTTGGCTTTCCTGCAGCGCTCTGGCGACTGCCGAATCAACAGGACAAACACCTGATTGTGTCGTTTGACGAGGTGCTTCCCCGTGTACCAGCCGATTTGGATGAGCTGCCTGCTGGTTTTCTAGTCAGTCCGTTTGACAACCTCAGCAGTACGGCTCAAACAAATATGTCGGCTAATGCTACATTAGAACTTAGCACGAGCAATCGAGCCCTTTTTCTTCGGGCCGATATTCAAGCGCTTTTTTCTGAAACAAATGGTGTACAGTCTGGACGTGTCCGGTCTGACAGCCTAACAGCTAATGAAAGCACGGCGGATAAATTCTGGCAAACGTTAGCTGCTCAACAGAATAATTTAGCGGCTGCGCAAGCCAAACAAACTACCGTAACGTCTTTCTCCGACCCGGATGCTCAGGCCGAATACGTTCGTAACGTAGCGCTGGCTGTAGATGCCATGAAACGGGGTGAAATTAGAAAAGTGGTTTTATCCCGGACAAAGCGCGTGCTGTTTTCCGATACGCCAAATGCGGTTGACCTATTCGATAAACTATGCCAAAAATACCCAACAGCGTTCGTGTCAGCGGTTTCGATTCCGGAGAAAGGGCAGATCTGGATAAGTGCTACACCCGAACGGCTGGTTAGTATCGACGCAAACGGTATTTTTCGGACAGCTTCACTAGCGGGAACCCAGTCGGCGTTTGAGCCGGACGGTACGCCAAAACGCCCGCCCGAAGCCATGTGGTCGCAGAAGGAAATTGAAGAGCAGGCTTTGGTAAGCCGTTATATTATTGAATGTTTCAAGAAAATCAGGTTGCGCGAATACCTCGAAGAAGGGCCTAAAACACTCATCGCCGGGAATTTGATGCACCTAAGCACCTGTTTCATCGTTGATACGCAGGCCGTACGCTATCCGCAACTGGGCACGGTGATGTTGCGTCTTTTACACCCCACATCTGCCGTTTGCGGAACACCGCGCGATGTGGCCTTTACCTTTATTGGTCAGCATGAAACCCACGACCGCGAACTATACAGTGGTTTTCTGGGACCTGTCAATATCAACACCAACAACGAAGGGCCCGAAAGTGACCTTTTTGTCCACATCCGTTGTATGAAACTCGAAGGCAGACTGGCAACGCTTTATGCCGGGGCGGGCTTGACGGAAGACTCTGTTCCCGAACGTGAATGGCAGGAAACAGAAATGAAATGCCAGACGCTCCTTAGCGTAATAAACAATGTGTAATGGACAATGAAGAATGTATAATGAAGAATGAGCACAAGGGCTCCACTATTCATCATACATTTTTCATTGTCCATTTAAATTAAGCTCCCTCTGCAGGATCATTGGGGGCGCGGGAGCCATCTTCGGCTGTGCGATCACCCGCTTCACTGGCAGCAGACGATTGCGTATCGGCGTCAGGAGCAGTACCGTCCGTTACGGCATCTGCCGAAGTGACGAGTTCTACTTCTTTCGGATCTGGATTTGATTCTAAATCGGCCATAATTCGGGGGTAGAGTAAAGTATTGGAGTGAAATGATTCGAGCAACTGGACCTAAACGGGCTGTGGATCGTTAGTTAAGGATAGCTTACTCCATGCTATCGTCGTCCAGATCATCTTCGATTGAATCGTCATCCAGCTCCTCCAGATCGTCCTCATTGAAATCTTCTTCGATATCGTCTATATCGTCGGCTCCATAGCCGCTGGCGGCACCGGTGCCCAGTTCATCAAATTCGGCTCCCTCCTCGTCGAAATCATCTTCATCATCGTCTAGGGCGGCTGTTTCTGGATCGGGGTTAAGCATCAGCACGTCTTCGTCCTGATCAAACGCGGGTTCATAAATCATGGTTTGAGGAGTATAAAAGTTAGTTCACCCCTTTTAACGCGTCTCTTTCCCGGAAGGTTTAATCAATCTCTAAACAAATTAGCCTTTTTGATGCTAAACACCACATTCTGTTTACGAGTTACTGGTTATGAGCGCAGTATCTGCCAGCAAAAAATCTGTGTAAATGAGAAATTATCGACTTCAACGTCTGTCTAACCAACCAATTCTTCAAACAAGTGACGTAAAACCTACTTTTTCGGGTTTTGACGTGCTGGGTGCGTTTAATCCGGCAGCCTGTATTTTCAACAATGAGATTTTACTGCTTTTGCGCGTAGCCGAAGCGCCCAAAGCCGAAAAAGGAACGATCCTTGTCCCATTAATTGAGGACCAGAATGGTGTTCCAACCTTAACAATCAAACGTTTCCCGGAGCCTGATGAACCCTATGACCCCAGGGTTATCACGCTTCAGGGAAAAGTGTATCTAACCTCTCTGAGTCACCTTCGTCTGGCTCGCAGTCGCGATGGCATTCATTTTACCATCGACGAAAAACCATTCCTGTTTCCTGCTCGAATGGACGAATCATTTGGTATTGAAGATGCCAGAATCACCTATCTGGAGGGCAAGTACTGGATTACCTACACAGCTGTTTCTGAGAATGGGCCGGGGGTTGGACTTGCCGTGACTACCGACTTCGAAACCGTTGAACGCGTTGGTATGATTTTACCACCACCTAACAAAGACGTTGCGCTGTTTCCGCAAAAAATTAACGGTAAATACACGCTGCTTCATCGGCCAATGGTGTCAGACATTGGTAAACCGTCGGTCTGGCTGGCCAATTCGATAGATGGTATTCATTGGGGAAATCATCAATTTTTGTTTGGTGGACGAGGCAACCCAGGCCTGGATCGTACCAACAACCCGTTCTCGTGGGAAGGCGGCAAAATTGGCACAGGGCCGGAACCCATATTGACTGATGAAGGCTGGCTCGTGTGCTACCACGGTGCCGACGAAACCCATGCCTATGCACTGGCATTGGCCTTACTGGATAAAGATGACCCGTCAATAGTGCTGGACCGCTCCGAGACACCACTCCTTACACCCGAACTATCCTGGGAAAAAGAGGGATTCTTTCCAAATGTTGTTTTTTCAAACGGCTGGATAAAGTGGCCGGACGATAGTGACAAAGCCGGACAAATCTGGGTGTATTACGGTGCCGCCGATTCGGGCGTAGGGCTGGCTGAGTTGGTGTGGGAATGAACAGCACGACGGTAAAACACACAATGCTCAGGTATCAAGCATCAGAAAACGTACGTTTTACGAGCCTGCTCTACCGTTATGGCTGGCTCATAAGCCGCATTCAGGCGATTCGCGTTTTCTTCGACAGTAAGGTCAAAACCTGCTTCTTTTCTGCGTTCGTTCACCAATTTTGCATTGGCGATGGGCCAGACAAAACAGCGTGATTTCTTTGTCTGTTTGTGCTGTCGGCAGGTTACCTGTGTGCCATACAGCTGCGGCTTTTGCCCATGCATCAGTGACCGGTCAAGCATCATGGCATATTGGTAAAAAGGCAATTCCCCCTGATCGGCGGCTTTCTTTACCAAGGGCATGTATGTATCGATTTTGTTCGAATGCTGGATAATATAAAATACCACCTCATTGGTAGGTGCCCCCACCAGACTTTTTCCCGGATAGCCATGCTGTTTGAGAATTGCTTCGGCTCGTGCCAGATTCGCCGTGTCAATCTTTGTTTGTTCAGCCCAAAGCACACCGGCAAGTTTAGTACGATCTGTATTGTATACCTTACTCAGACTATCTGTCAGCGGCTGGTTGTTACCCAGCTTAGTTAGCCATTCCCGATTACGCTGGTCAAGCACATACATACTATCCAACTCATGTTTGAGTTCTTTAACCTGCTGGCCAAAGGCAACGCCGGATAAAGAGGCACTTAGACACATGATCAATTGTAAATATCTCATAAGTAATTGACCTATTAAGCGACACGACCCTAGTGGACGTGTCTTTTTTGTATTTTCGTTGGTTCTAAACTTTACTTCTTCATGAAGCACTTCAGCCAACTTTTACTCTGTTTTTTACTTTCGACTTCGCTCTTCGCACAAAGCCAGAAACGACCGCTCACAGCCGCCGATTATGACCGCTGGCAAAGCGTTCGATCCGAAAAAATTTCGGATGATGGCCATTGGATTGCCTACCAGATTGACCCGCAGGAAGGCGATGGTCGGTTGGAGGTAACCGCTACTGGTAGCAACACGAACCGAACGAAGTATGTTTTTCCAAGGGGCTACATGGCGCAGTTTACCCCCGACAGCAAGTTTCTGGTTATGCGGCTGAAGGCTCCGCTGGCCGATACCCGGAAAGCGAAACTCAAGAAGAAAAAGGCCGACGAAATGCCAAAGGACAGTTTGGCAGTCATGACGATGGCAACGGGGAAAACGACTAAACTCCCCAACGCAAAGTCTTTCGTATTCGGCAAGGATTCGGGTTCATGGTTGGCGGTGGTGCAGGAGCGTAAGGACAACAACGAGAAACCTACCCCAAAAACGATATCCTCAAAAGATACGCTGACACCCTCCGCCCCGATTTCGACAACGACCGTAGCCACGCGTAGAGGCCCTGTAAAGAAACCCAAAGGCGATTATCTGACGCTTCTGAACATGGCCGACGGCTCACAAAAAACCATTCGCTACGTGTCTGGCGTGGCTATGTCCGACAATGGTCAGGCGGTTTTTTACAGCAAAGAGTCGGCGAGTGATTCGTTGAAAACGGGCGAAGCAAGCATTCCCGGTGTGTTTTTGTTCAGTACAACCAACGGGCAAACGATGCTGGTTGATACCAGTTCAACGCGTAAGATTTACAAAGGCTTGGCAATCGACAAAGTTGGACAGCAACTTGTCTGGATGGCTTCTGCCGATAGTGCCGGAAGCGATGTGAAAGTATTTACGCTGTATTATAAAAACCTAGCACCCATCGCTTCCATAAAAGGCAGAAAAAACAAAGCAATAGCTCCCGAAGCTCCGTTTAGAATTATATCCGACACGACGACCACAGCCTTACCCAAACGCTGGTCGGTAAATGAATATCGCGAACCGAAGTTTGCCGACGATGGTAAACGGCTCTATTTTTCAACGTCGCCCATTGCGCCAAAGCCAACTAAAGACAGCCTGACGCCCGATGATGAGAAAGTGAAAATGGACATTTGGACATGGACCGATAGTCGGTTGCAGCCCATGCAGCAACGGCGGCTTAAAGAAGAAAAGGAACGTGGTTTTTTGGCCGTTTACGATCTACCTTCCGGCAAGGTCATTCCCTTGGCCACCCGTGAAGTGCCAACCGTTTCTTTCGATCCGAAAAAGAATTCACGCTACCTGTTGGGCCTGAGCGACCTGCCTTATCAGGTTCAGGCATCCTGGGACCCCGGCCATACCGACCTCTACTTGGTAGATACCCAAACCGGAGACAAGAAACGTATTGCCAATGACATCATGGCCTCTCAGCCTAAGCTGTCGTCCGAAGGTAAATACGCATATTGGTTTGATGAACGCGACTCACTCTGGCGGGCCTGGTCTATTACTGATGGAAAACGTATTGATCTGACCCATGGTTTACCAAGTAAATTTTTCGACGAAGAGCACGACACCCCAAACCTGCCCGGCTCGTATGGTTCGGCGGGCTGGACAACCGGCGACCGTTACCTCTGGCTCTATGACCGGTACGACATCTGGCAAATTGACCCAACCGGGAAGGAAAAACCCATGAACCTGACGACCGGCTGGGGCCGAAAAAATAAAATCCGCCTGCGTCGCGCGGAACTGGACAGCGATGATGATACGCCCGGTCGTCGGGATGGCGCTATCGAAAAAGCCATTGACCCTAAAAGTGAACTGTTCCTGACCGGCATTTGGGAAAGCGACAAAGCGACGGGTATCTTAAAAAGTAAAAATGGCCTGGCCGCTGTCGAACCAGCGGTCATCACGCGCAGTAATCACCGGTACTTTGGCTTGAATAAAGCGAAGAATGCGTCGGTAATGTCGTTTTACAAAGGCAACTACCAGGAGCCAATTAATTTATTCCAGACCGATACGACGCTGGTCAATCCGGTACAGCTCACGCATGCCAATCCGCAACAGGACAGCATTCGCTGGGGAAGCGTGGAAATTGTGAAATGGACTGGTACGAACGGTACAAAACTGGAAGGATTACTCTTTAAACCGGAAGGTTTCGACCCAACGAAAAAGTATCCAATGTTAACGTACTTCTACGAACGGAATGCCGAAACGCTGAACGATTACCGGGCGCCATCGCCGAGTCGCTCAACCATAAATATTCCGTTCTGCGTGTCGAATGGCTATCTGGTATTCGTGCCGGATATTGTCTACACGACTGGTCAGCCCGGCCCGAACGCTTATGACTGCGTTGTACCGGGTGTGTTGAGTTTGCTCGATAAAGGTTTCGTTGATCGCGACCGGTTGGGTATTCAGGGGCAAAGCTGGGGTGGTTACCAGACTGCTTACATCATTACCCGCACCAATCTGTTTCGTGCCGCCGAAGCGGGCGCTCCGGTAGCCAACATGACCTCTGCCTATGGGGGTATTCGCTGGGAAACGGGGATTAGTCGGGCATTTCAGTACGAGAAAACCCAAAGCCGCATTGGCGGTACGCTTTGGGATAAGCCTATGAACTACATCGAGAACTCACCCCTTTTCTTTGCCAACCGCATTGAAACGCCGTTGATGATGACCCATAATGACGCCGATGGAGCCGTCCCGTGGTATCAGGGAATTGAGTTATTTTCGGCCCTGCGTCGGTTGAACAAGCCGGTTTGGATGCTGGTTTACAATGGAGAAGGGCACAACCTGACCCAGCGGCACAATGCTAAAGACCTGAGCATTCGGCTGTATCAGTATTTCGATTATTACCTCAAAGACGCCCCCATGCCGGTCTGGATGAAAGAAGGCCGCAGTGCCGTTGAGAAAGATCGGGGCGAAATGAAATATTAAGTACTGTAAAAGCCACCACCATTACGTAATTACGAAATCTACAATCTCGAGATGAAACGCTTTTATCCCGCTCTTGCCCTTATAACGCTCCTATTTTTTTACGGCTGTAAAACAAACAAGTTACCAGCAGATTCCGGGTTGATCTCTGCCAGAATTACAAAAGAAGGTTTGTTAAACTGCTTCACCGCTGGTACTTCACTTAACGGACAAACCGTTTGGTGTGAAGCATCGGCGGTGCTGTACGATGGCAAAAATCTTTTCTTTGCCAATGACAAAGACATGCCGGTCGGCATGAGCCCGGTTTTTGAAAAAACGCCGGGTCAGCTAATTGATTCAACGAAAACACCGGTCTATCTGACACAACCCGTTTTTTCGTCGGCTCGTAAATACGAAGATTTTGCCCAATCGCC
This sequence comes from Spirosoma pollinicola, assembly GCF_002831565.1. Classification (NCBI taxonomy): domain Bacteria; kingdom Pseudomonadati; phylum Bacteroidota; class Cytophagia; order Cytophagales; family Cytophagaceae; genus Spirosoma; species Spirosoma pollinicola. The sequence continues at coordinate 453,175 of NZ_CP025096.1, forward strand.
CGATAGTCCCAAAGGGACTCCTGGCTATGTTTTTTTGACAACTGCCTTCGATAGGGTAAAACCCGGAAGCCGTGATTGGGACAACTACAACACCATCTTATATTGGCGCAAAGGCGATGAACAGCATCCACACGTGCTGGCTCCCGACGATACCAGCCGCACATCCATTGGCTACCGGCCACAGATTGCCAAACTACTGGCTACGGCCGAATTTCCGGGTGCCCTACCCTATTTTAAAATTGAAGGACTGGCGGCTACGGATAGGCAACTGCTGTTCGGTATTCGGGAGGAGGGCAAATCGTATGAGAGTTTTTCCTATCGGGCAAAAATTATCAGCGTAACCTACCGAATCGAGAATACAGCCGCTGGAGAGCGCATCCGACTGGAAAACGACTGGAAAATCATCAATGACTTCGATATAGCGAAGCTGGATGCCAGCTTACCCAAGCCATTGGCTCTTTCCAGTCTGGAATACGATCCATACCGCAAGCGTTTCTGGATGCTCACCTCCCTCGAATTCAATGGCCAGTTAGATGGCTATATCTGGACAATTTCGCCCGAGGATTTGTACGCCAATAAACCCTTTACCCTTATTCGTGATGCCCAGGGCCAGCCCCTGCACACGGCCGGTCACAAAGCCAAAGACCTTACCTTTCTGGATGCTAATCTGGTACTAATCATCCACGACGACGACCGGGGGCGTACTAAAGTCGGCAATCTTACCCGACAACCCAATCAGGCGGCTTATAGCGTCCTTACTGTATCGCCCCAAAAAAATCGTAGGTTCCTAAAATGAATGCCAGAATGCCGGTTGCATGGGTAGCACCCGGAATGCGGATCAATTGTACACTGGTTGCACCCCGTTTTTGCATGGCGTCATAAGCATTCTGCGAATTTAGAAAGTCAACGATCTCATCGGCATCGCCGTGATAAAGTCGAGTTGGCGTTCGGGGTTTCCAGTCATGAACATCATTATCCTGTACGGCCTCCAGGAAAGCCTTGTCGGTACCATCATTAATTCCCTGCTTAAAGCTATCCGTGAAAATCTGGTTGAGACTAACATTGACTGATACATCTTTACCCTGTACCGTAATTTGCGTGGCATAAGGTTCCTTAAAGTACGCTGACATTGGTCGGTTTAGTCCATAAATGCGGTCGTAGGTCTGTAAAACCCAAATGTAAAGCCGATTGATATAATCAACGCCGGTCGTTTGGTTATTAATGATCTCCTTCATGAACGCCGGTTTGTCGTAGGCCCCGGCTCCACAGCTCGACGCCACCAGATTGAACTCCGTGTCGGCTTCCTCTTCAATTTTCTTTTGAAGCGACATGGTTGCGTAACCCCCTTCCGAATACCCGGCAATAAACAGTCGCTTGTCCCAATTGACCTTTTGATCGCTCAGAAAATCTCGGGTGGCGCGTAGCATATCGAGCGATGCCGTTGCCAGCCCATTGCGTTGCTCATAGGTGTGGGGCAAGTCTTTCGAGGCTCCATAACCAATATAATCGGGGGCAGAAATGATGTAGCCCTGCGAGGCAAACACTGACCCAAAACTATACGCTTCGCTGCTGGAACGGAAATTGGACGGTGCATCATTCTCGCTCGTAATCGTACCATGCTGCATACTTAACAGCGGTACCGCTGTTGGCACGTCGGGAATAATGAGCGCCCCAGATGCTTTAATTTTCTGCCCATCGGTATTTGTGGTTGTGTATTCCAGCCGATAAGCTTTAACACCATATCGGATAAAGAATTGCAGTGCGACATTGGCACCCGTAAAACGGCTCCGCAACTGGGCAGTAGAATACTCTCCGATCAGGGAGCTGGTTACCAACGTGCGGGCAGGAACCGGCGTAACAGAATCATTATTCTCAGACTGCCTGCAACTGGTTGGAGTTACCAGTAACATAGTGCCGAGAAGAAACAAGATGAGTGTTGATTTAAGCAATATCATGCAGATAAAAAGATGGAGTTGCTGGTCTATTTTAACGTTTATAATCCCCTTTTCGTTTGCATTTATTAACGTCTGTGCATTTGACCGGCGAATGTGGAACCCACTCCACAACAATAGGCATCTTACTTCCCGATTACTATATAAAATGACTTCGCTAAAACATAAGCAATGAGCTTTCTTCTTTGACTTTACCTACTGTCTATCAGCCACTTAATTGCCATAACAGGATAGTAACAAATTAAATATAGTAAACTGGTACAGCGTTTGGGTATCTATAGACAATACCAAATTCTCACAACACTATGAATAATACGTTGAAATCAGCCGGGACGAAATCATTTGCGGTCCTTATGGCCGCAGGTATTTTATCGGGTAATGTTTTAACAAGTTGCAAGTCATCAAGACAGTCGTTAAATCAAACACAACAAGGTGGAGTTATTGGCGCCAGTAGTGGTGCCGTTATTGGAGGTATCCTTGGCAACAAGAAAGGGAACACTGCTTTAGGCGCTATTATAGGTGCGACTGTTGGTGGTGCCGCCGGTGCTGTAATTGGCCGCCGGATGGACAAACAGGCCGAAGAGATGAAACGTCAAATGCCAAATGCCCAGGTTGAACGGGTTGGCGAAGGAATCAAAGTTTCGCTTGGCTCTGATATTTTGTTCGATGTCGACTCCTATACGCTGAAGTCGGAGACAAAACAACAGTTGATTGAGTTTGCCAAATCACTCAACAAATATGAAGATACGGATATCCGAATTGAAGGTCATGCTGACGCTACGGGGTCGGATGAACACAATTTGAAACTCTCTAATCAGCGTGCCGAAGCAGTTGGCAGCTTTCTTGAAGCACAGGGCGTGAAAACTTCCCGGGTTGATGAGAAAGGCTATGGCGAAGCTCAGCCCATTGCCGATAATACGACAGAGACAGGTCGTCGAAAAAACCGTCGGGTTGATGTAGCCGTTTTTGCAAACAAACAGCTACAACGCGATGCCAAAGACGGCAAAATCGGCGAGTAATAGTAAAGACAGGTGGCTGTACAGATAGTGTATGGCTACCTGAAGTTTTTGAGCAAACAGCAAATCTATGGCAACGGTAAAAAAGGGTGACGAGGTAACCTGGAACTACGGCAAAGGCAAAGCAAAAGGCACAGTAGCCGAAGTCCATGAGGACGATGTTGAGCGAACCGTACAAGGCGCTACCGTTAAGAGAAAGGGCTCAGAAGATGAGCCTGCACTGGTTATTAAACAGGGTGACAAAAAAATTATTAAGTCTTCCAGTGAAGTCACAAAAAACAAAAAATAGTCATGGCAGCAGTTACTGAAGAAGCGCACAGAAAAGCGCTAAAGCATGACTTTGATTCAGTTGTCAATATGTCTGCTTCGCAAATTGAAAAATGGCTAAAGACGGAAGAGTCAAAGTCGGTTGGCCAGACAAAAGAAGGAAGTGATGAGTCTATTGGCCACAAATCGGGCCATCGTATCATTGATATCCTTAACAAAAAAGACAGCGATTTATCTGACAGCGATTATGATCACATGAGCAAAGTGGTCAGTTATGTAAAACGCCATAGTGCCCAGCGTCCGGCTCATGTAGATGGTTCTAACTGGGAATATTCCCTAAAGAACTGGGGTCATGATCCTACAAAAAAATGAATGGACCATTTGCTCACTAACTAGATCAATTGCAGTCAATTTGGTTACTGATTAGTAGGAACGAAATGATTTAACCAACTTGATAACAATTAGTTAGCGAATTTAATTACACTTTCTGATTTACTCAACTATAACAAGTACCTAATTAAATTCACCCTACTTAAACACAACATCGTTATGAACGTTAAAGAAACAAGAGGAGAGATCCTGGATCAGCTTAGCCGACTATTAACCCTTAGCCATGATGCCGAAAAGGGATACAAAGAAGCGGCAGAGAATGCAAAAGACAACGAGTTAAAGAGCCTTTTTCTAACTCAGTCGCGCCAGCGGTCGGAGTTTGCCATTTCACTGGATCGAGAGATTCGCGCACTGGGTGGCGAACCAGACAACGGCACCAGTATTGCGGCTGATTTACACCGCGCCTGGATCAACATAAAATCGACATTTGCCTCCGACGACGATAAAGCAACCGTTCAGGAGTGCCACCGGGGAGATCAGGAAGCCCTGGATACATATAACGCCGTGTTGCAGGAAACAGACTTAGCGGCTAGCACACGCGAGCTATTGCTTCAACAAAAACAGAGCATCGATTCGGCTAATTCCACGATGGCTCGTTTGGCCTTGGTAGTGTAGTGAATGGTGGGATTAGAAAGCCTGCCCCCGTTGGGGGTAGGCTTTTTTGTGTTTAAACCACTCAGAAAACAATCCCAATTCACAAGGTGTTATCCTACCAATAAACTATATATAGTTCTCTACACAACAACGTCATGAGTAAACAGTCTAAATCGAATTTTTCCTTCGAGTCGATTCAATCCAAACCAGGAAAGCCTTACCCACTGGGTGCTACGTATGATGGCGAAGGTGTTAATTTTGCCCTGTTCACCGAAAACGCAACGGCGGTTTTTTTATGTCTTTATGATTCTGCCGATATAAACGAGGAGGTCGCACGTATATCGCTGACAGAAAGAACTGACCTTGTATGGCATATTTATCTTGACGGATTACAGCCGGGTCAACTGTACGGTTTCCGGGTCGACGGGCCTTATGAACCACAGGCAGGTCATTTCTTTAATCCCAATAAACTTCTGCTCGACCCTTATGCCCGCGCCATCAACGCGCCAATAAACCATGACAATTCCTGGTTAGGGTATAATTATAAGAAAGCCGCCGATGGTGAAGATGCCGATGCAGCCATTAGCATGAGTAAGGAGGACAGTGGTCCTTCAATGCCTAAAAGTGTTGTTGTCGATACGGCGTTCGATTGGGAAGATGACACAGCCCCCGATACACCCTTGCACCGCTCTGTGATCTACGAACTACACGTTAAAGGATTCTCACATCTGCATCCCACTATTGATAAAGACATTCGGGGTTCGTATGCCGGCTTGGGCACCCCAGAAAGTGTTGGATACCTCAAGAAGTTAGGCATCACGGCAGTTGAGTTGCTACCGGTTCATCAGTTTACTGACGAAAGCTATTGGGGGTATAACAGTATTGGCTTCTTTGCGCCACAAAACACATATGCGTCGTCTGGAATGGCGGGTCAGCAGGTTGTTGAATTTAAGCAGATGGTGAAAAATCTGCATAAGGCGGGGATTGAAATAATCCTCGACGTAGTTTACAACCATACCGCCGAAGGCAACCAACTCGGGCCAACGCTTTCATTTAAAGGCATCGATAATCGGGTATATTATCATCAGGTCGGTGATAATCCTGAATATTACATGGATTACACGGGTACAGGCAACACCTTTAACCTGAGTCATCCACGTGTTTTACAGTTGGTTATGGACAGCCTGCGCTATTGGGTAACCGATATGCACGTTGACGGTTTTCGGTTCGATCTGGCCTCTGCCCTAATCCGGACTGACGAAGAATTTGGCACCGTTTCGTCTTTTCTGGATACAGTGGCTCAGGACCCCATTCTGGCGCAGGTGAAACTCATTGCCGAACCCTGGGATATTCAGTCCTATCATGTGGGAGGTTTCCCGGTGCGATGGTCGGAATGGAACGGTAAGTACCGCGACACGCTGCGGGCATTCTGGAAAGGCGACGACGGAAAAGCTGCTGAAACAGCTACCCGCGTGCTGGGCAGTCCTGATTTGTATGCCAATGACGGTCGTTCACCAGCCAATAGTATCAACTTGATCACAGCCCATGATGGCTTTACGCTCAATGACCTCGTTAGTTATAACGACAAGCATAATGAGGCCAACGGCGAAGATAATAACGATGGGTCGAATGATAATTTAAGCTGGAACTGCGGTGCAGAAGGGCCAACAGAAGACGCGGCCGTTAACGAACTTCGTGAACGGCAGAAACGTAACTTCCTGACCACAATGCTACTCAGCCAGGGTACGCCCATGCTGGTAATGGGAGATGAGTGTGGTCGTACCCAACATGGCAATAATAACGGGTATAATCAGGATAGCGAAATTAGTTGGATGAACTGGCACTGGAGCGAAAAGCAGCAAGCTCTGTTTGAGTTTACGAGCCAGCTTACCGCCCTTCGTCATGATATTCCATTGCTGAGTCGGCGTCGGTTCTTCGGTAACGAACAGGTTGCGTATTTGCGCCCCGACGGAGGTGAAATGACTGGCGATGACCTGAACAATCCTAATACGCACTGTCTAGCACTTTTCATCGACGGTATGCGGGTCTCGGAACAAACCGAAGATGGGCAGGATATTGGCGACGAACAGTTGATCTGGATTATGAATGCCTATTGGGAAGATATTCCGTTCATGCTCCCCAAAATTGGCCGCAAGAGTTCGCTGTGGGAAGTTATCGTCGATACGGCGACTGGTAATGTTCACCCCGATGGTGACCCTATCAAAGGCGGTCATTCGATCGACGTTCCTGCTCGTTCGTCGCTGCTAATACGGCTTAAGTAAACATATGTTGATTACATAAAAAAATGCCCTGACATACTATCAGGGCATTTTTTTATGTAATTGGCTACTTAAAATTTCTTTTTGAGGAATGATAGAGGTATTTTCTGTAGCTCTGGACTTGGTTTAAAATTTAACCTGCCTATAAATGAGCAGAACTTAGTCTTGTCCAGTAAAAATCCACGTCTTCATAACCACCGGGGAATCCTGCAACGCGTTGTAAAGTTGTTTATCGTTTTTGAAGACTAACTGCTCGACCTTAAATATCTCAACATGAACTTCAACTGTTGGCGCATCAAATGGCCAGGGCTCCAAAGAGAATGATTCATCAATGCGCTTTCGGATGTAATAAGAAACCCCGTCTGGCCCAACGCTCACCTCCATTCGACGGCCCTCGGGCGGAACCTGATCCATACAAAGTACCAGTGACAAAGCATCGCACCATTGCAGGAAAGCGTATCCATACTCAGCTTCTGCTTTTGTAGCGTTTACTTCCTTTCGCCATTTGGTCTGGTTGGTAACTTGCTGATCTAAAAACTCGTCCAGTGCCTTGTCAGTACCACGCTTGGGCTCATATAGAAATGATGTGTGCATAGACATAAGCAAGGCATTCCAGCGGCTTTTTTGCAGGCCAATCTGGATCATTTGCTTACACTGCTCAGTCGAATACTGTAACAGTTGAAAATCAAGCGGAGCACCCGCTGTAGTTAGGTGATTCCGTCCTTCCCAAGCATCCTGACCATCATCATGCTCAGTTAGGGCAATCAACGTTTCGACCCAATGTGTGGGCCGTTTGTCAACCTGCCAATGCAAAGCGAACTGCACTGCCAGTAGACCATGTGCCTGTTGGTTAATAATCTGCCAACCGGTATCTATTTGGGTAACGATCATGGGAAAAAGTGAAAGAGCGAAAGACTGAAAGAGCGAAAACAATTCTGTTAACACGCTCTTTCAGTCTTTCGCTCTTTCACTCATTAATTATTGTATACCTTCTCGTTTTCGCCCATTTTTGGTGGGTTGCCCGTAATGGCAGCCGTAGCTTGCTGGAACAAGCGCACCATAGTGCTGTCACTTGCATTCCAGTACTCCGCCATGTCGATATGTACTTTCAACAGAATTAATTCGGGATCGTCTTTTCCTTTCGGAAACCAGGCTTTCGCCTGTGGATTCCAGAGTGCGTCAACTTTAGCACGATCGTCCAGTTCCTGAGCCGTACCCGACACCGACACATAATCGGCATCACTTACGTCGGCAAAAGACAGATTCACTTTATGTTCGTTATTAGCAATCTGATCAACCTTGGGCGACGAGCGCTTCGTGAAGAACCAGATCGTACCGTCTTCGTCTACCTGAAGGGCAGCCATCGGACGACCTACTAAATTTCCTTGTTCATCAACAGTTGTCATCATGGCGATACGAATGTCTTCGATCATACCGCTGATTTTTTCTAACTGTGTGTTGGTTTGTTGTTTCGTTTCCATAACGTTATTTAGTAGCAGATAAGTAAATTGGTACTGGTTGACCAACTAACAAATCTTTAATTAAGCAAATGTGCGTGCTTGAACCCAAGCTTGTTCCGAACTGGCTTTGCGAGCCCATCGTCTAGCTTCATCGACACTAATGGCCACAGCTTTCTGGTTGTCTATCTGCCCTTGTTCAAGCAGCTGATTAGCTATTTCGATTGCTTTTGCCCGAGTACTTGGATTAAGCGACCGCATAGCCGCCGGGAAGTGCGTTGTTGACCACATAGCGTTAATGAATTGGTTACCTATTCTATTAGCCTATATTGTGCCAGTATAGTATGAGACATAACATAAGAGGCACCGCCCCCAACAACTATTTAACTATCAATAAGTTACTCTTTGTTATCATTTATAAATCTGTAAAAGTACTTAGGCATTTGAGTCCTGAATGTAGAAAATAGACAGGATAGTGGGTATATTTCTACCCATACATTCCACAAAAAAGCCAGCTCCTTAGCGGTGCTGGCCGTAAATGTGAACCAAAATTCTGCTACCTGAATAATCTGGCAGTTACCTTGGGAAATAAAGTCGGAATGTTGTTCCAACTCCTGACTGGCTTTCTACTTCAATCGATCCCTTATGGCTGTTAATGATATTCTGTGTAGCCGTAAGGCCTAAGCCCATGCCACCCGACTTTCCCGTAAAAAACGGGTCGAACAGCCGCTGTCTGTCTGTTTCATTGATACCGCCACCATTGTCAGCCACTTCTACATAAACGCGCTTATCATCCGTACAATTTGTTTTGACAGACAATATGCCTTTGCCTTCCTGCATAGCCTCAACGGCATTGACCAGAATATTGAGCAAGGCAGTTTTAACCTGATCGCGGTCAATAAGAGCGTCGCAGTTGTCGATAACGAAATTCGTTTCAAGCCGCATGCGCTTTAACTTAATCCGGTCACTAACGAGTTGCAAAGTCTCTTTCACCACCAGATTGAAATCCTGCTTTTTACGGTCCAGATCGCGGGGCTTCGAAGAGTTGAGCATCTCGGTAATAAGCTGCCCGATACGATCTACGTTACGGCCAATGATGTCGGTAAACATCGTAATGTATTCATTGTCCGTATCCAGTTCGTCTTTCAACTGCTCCAGTGCCAGGCTCAGGTTCGTAAGCGGGTTACGAACTTCATGGGCTATACTTCGCGCAATCTTACCGGTCATGGTCAGCTTTTCGGCCAGAATAAGGTCCTGTTGTGCTTTCTTCTGCTCGGTAATGTCGCGTACTATACCCTGATACCACTCAGGTCGGCCACCAAGGTCGTCAACAGCCCAAACCGAAATCAGACAGATACGTTTGCGCCCGTTGCGATGGATAAGCGTCGTTTCGAAATCTTTTATTTGTCCGTGTTCACGAACATTGAAACGCAGATTACGGAGGTGATTCAAATCGGCAAACAGGCGAGCCGGATTCAGACTTCGTAACTCATCCCGGCTGTAGCCCAGCAATTGCTCTACCGACGAATTGGCATCCTGAAACCGTAATTCGTTGCTAGCCACGAAAATGGCATCTATAGAGCGTTCAAACAGGGAGCGGTATTTATTTTCTTTTTGCGCCACTTCGGCCAAAACACTAGCCTGCCGAAGGGCATACCGAATACTGCGTCCGAGGAGTTGGGCATCTATCCGACCCTTTACCAGATAATCGGCAGCGCCGAGTTCAAGGGCTGATTGATCGACGGTCAAGTCATCCTGTCCTGTCAACAAAATCATGGGAGCCCGACAACCTCGACGGAAAGCTTCCTGAATCAGATCAATACCGGTATGATGGCCCAGCCGGTAATCGACCAGATAAACATCGTGCTTATGCTTATCAATCTCCTCCAGAGCAAGATCATAACTATCAACCCAATCAAGCTTGATCGTTGCATTTTCCTTTGCTGATACCAGTGCTTTTGTCAGCAAATAATCATCTTCGTCATCTTCAATAAGTAAGACACGAATCGTTTCTTTTTCGTCGGCAACGTCAAGTAAAGCTGCAACGGGAGTCATAAATAAAGTGCAGTTAATAGGTACCCGGAAACAATAAGCAGCGAACAAGCAGCCGTCTGGCTAACTACCTTATTAAGCAGCAAGCCTACTCCTTACGGTAATTTCACGGTGTCCATCCAATAGGTTTTCAACGCACCAACCATTTCAACCAACCGGTTGAAGTTAAAGGGCTTTGTTACAAATGAATTAACGCCAAGTGTATATGTCTTTAATATGTCTTCGTCTGCCGATGATGTAGTCATGACGACTACAGGTAATCGGCGTAATTTGGCATCATCTTTAATTTCACTGAGTGCCTGAAAACCGTTTTTACGAGGCATATTCAAGTCTAGAATTAACAAGTCTGGCCAGGGAACCTCTTGATTGGCATATCGTCCACTCTGACGTAAATACTCCATCAGTTCTTCACCATCTTCCACAAATTTTATTATTTGTGTATAGCCACTCTGTCGAAGAGCACGTTCCATGAACAATCGATCATCAGAATCGTCATCGGCAATGAGAATGGTCATAAGGGCTGGCTTACGGTGCATACAGGTAATATTGGGTAAAGCAGTTACGGCTACGGCAACAAAATTAATTTTCACAGATAAGTAAATGGCGTGAATACAGTTTTTGTAACTGATCAACGCCTTTAACACTTAAAGTAAACTTACTGACAATTTATTCTCACCATTCAAAGATACTCAAAAACATTAATTTATGAATGTCTTATCAATGGCTAATTTGAAGGTTAATTTACTCCGATTTCAATACTAAACCTACAACTAACTACTTCATAATCAAACGAAAAAAGAAAATTAACAAGAGAAAAAACTTATGTAGTTCAGATGCAAAAGCAGCCAATAGAAGGATACAGAACCCAAATAAAGGAAACTCTACAGATATTCTCAAGAAATTTACGTTGAACGGTAGATGATTCAAACTAGGTATATGTTGATTGTTCTTCGAGTTTCTAGGCAGACCCTGTTACTTACCTACGTATAATTCATAAAAAAATTGACTAACGTACTCTACAACTTGGGGAATTTCTTCCGCAATAAATCAAATTCTGGTATCAATTAATGTTTATAAGAAAAGAGTGCAAATAGGTATAATACAACACTATACGCCCTTTCTGAGCAAATAGGCTAGACTTGGCACGATTTTAACCTATTAGTGATTCATAACAAGCGCAATTTATGCGCAATTACTAATTCACTAATAGTTATGAAAAAGTCAGTAAATACCTTGCTTGCAACAGCCATGCTGTTAACCGGTATATTCTTCTTAAACTCATCAGATGCATCGGCACAGGGGCGGACCCGCGTTGGTTTGAAAGGCGGTTTGAACGCCAGTTCTCTTTTCTATGACAGCCAGAACGCCACAAACAAAAATGAACGTATTGGTTTTCATGTGGGCGTATTTGCCCAGGCACCTGTAGGCGAATTTTTTGCCATTCAACCCGAATTACTTTATATGACTAAAGGTGCCTCTGCCGATTATAATGCCCTTGGCTTTACAGGTAAAAACACATTTAAATTAAACTACGCCGAATTACCTGTATTGGCCACATTTAAACTTGGACAGGCAGTAGAGCTACAGGCTGGTCCCTATGTTTCATATCTGCTTAATTCCAATATAAATTCAAATGGAGATTTTGGTAGCGGCACGAGTGCTATTAACCGGGACAATTTCAACAAAGTTGACTACGGTATTGCGGGTGGCCTGAATATTTACTTTGGAAAGGCTTTTGTTGGCGCTCGTTATGAACAGGGTTTAAAACAAATCGCCAACAGTGGCGCAGCCAAAACGCTGCTAGGTAGTGCAAAGAATGGTGTTGGTCTGATATCAGTAGGCTTCAGCCTGAATTAACGTTGAATAAATTTTGAGTGACAGAATGAAAATGGAAGTGGGTACTATAGAAAATAGGTTTATCCTATCGATTCTAGTACCCACTTCCATTTTATCATTCAAAATTCACTCATTCAACATTATAAATGTATATCGTACGCTTTCAATTTGTTATAAAGCGTTTTTCGGTCGATGTTAAGGACTTCAGCTGCTTTTGTTTTGTTATAACCTGTCTTCTCCAAAACTTTCAAAATAGCTGCCCGTTCTGCATTTTCTGAAACCGACTTTAAGTTGGCTGCCGATTGGCTGAATACCGGCACCCCCGGGCGGGCGGGATCGTAACTAATCTGGATACCCGGTGAGCCAGCATCTTCATGCGAAAAATACTGGGGCGAAACGATTTCCTGAGGCAGCACATCAACTTCAATATATTCTCCCTGTGTGAGCAACACAGATCGTTTCACTACATTTTGCAACTCCCGAAGGTTGCCATGCCAGTAGTATTCCTTTAACTTTTCTTTCGCTTCTTCGTCGAAACCCAATATCTCTTTTTCCAACTGGACATTGGCCGACTCCAGAAAATGCTCCGCAAAAATCATAATATCGGCCTTTCGCTCACGCAGGGGCGAAAGATGAATTTCAAACTCTGCGATACGGTGGTAAATGTCTTCCCGAAATTTCCCTTGCCGAACGGCCTCCCGAAGATCTTCATTCGTTGCTACAATAATCCGAACATCGACCGGAATATCCTGATTACTGCCAATTCGCCGGATTTTGCGTTCCTGCAATACCCGAAGTAATTTAATCTGGTTGTCGTAAGACAGATTACCTATTTCGTCCAGAAAGATTGTTCCACCATTTGCAAACTCGAAACTACCGGCTTTGTCGGCCATAGCACCCGTAAAGGAACCTTTCACATGACCAAACAATTCACTACCGGCCAGTTCCTTTCCTAGAGCGCCACAGTCAATTGCCACAAAAGGTTTGTCGGCACGTTTACTTTTCAGGTGAATGGCATTAGCAACAAATTCTTTGCCCGTTCCGGTTTCACCGGTAATAATAACCGACATATCGGTGGGGGCAATCAGGTCAATATGTTTTTGAAGTTGTTCGGCAGCGCGGCTCTTACCAAATATAAAACGCTTTCCATCGGGTGTCAAAGAGACTTTAGATGAAGCCTGTTTTACTGTGGGTGTTTTAGCGGAAGATCCTGCGCTGGCTGAGGAAGAGCTTTTGGGCTGGCTCAACGATTGACTGCGTCGTTCAAGAGCACCTTTTATCGTATATAAAATCTCGTCGGGGTAAAGTGGCTTGGTAACATAGTCATAAGCACCGTGCTTAACTGTTTGCACTGCCACCCGAACGTCAGAATAACCGGTAATAATGATGACGGCCGTTGTTGGGTGCATCACCTTAATTCGGCGAAGCATTTCAAGGCCATCAATATCTGGAAGTTTGAAATCGCAAATTACTAATTCGTAAGCCTCTTTTCGTAACAGAACAAGACCATCATCGCCCCGCTGCACTGATGCCGTTTTGTATCCCTGCTTGGTCAGAAAACGTTCTAAAAGCAGGCATATATCATTATTGTCGTCAATAATCAGAATTTTTTCCATGAATAGGAAGCAGCTTGTTCAAAAGACCATGCACGGCCCAGCGCAAAATGCAACAATAAATGCCTTAGCTGGCTGTATGAACAAAGTTACTCAAACCTGAATGGTTTGCAAAGCCGTTTCCACAGATCGGCGGGTGAAAGGTTTCCCTATAAAATAGTCAGCACCTTGCTCGGTTGCACGACGTCTTTCGGCTTGGCCATCAAAAGCACTGATCATTATTATTTTAGCTTCGTGCTGTCCTTCTTTGATAAATGGGAGTAAATCAAAGCCTAAACCGTCGGGCAGGTTTAAGTCCAGAAAAATGGCGTCGAACTGTTGTGAATCTAACCATTGGCGACCCTCTTCAATGAAGTGAGCGCATGTTGGTTGATAACCCAAACGGCGCAGAAGTCCTGATAATAGCAAACATATATCTGCTTCATCATCTACAATTAACACTCGTTTAGCCAGCGATGTTGTATTCATTACGGTCGGTCTGAATTGAGATCCCGCATTGGCTCCTATTATCGGTCTTACCACGGTATTTTTGTTTTCTATATTCCCTGTTGACATATTCTCTATATAAAATATGATGCCGGAAATGTGGCAATGCGTTAAAACTACTTAATAATACCTGATAAAGACCATTAACTTACCCTTTTGCGTTTTTTTGCCTGTTTGTTTCCCTCCAACAACCATGATTGTTTGATGAATAATTTATCATGAATATGGGTAATTTCTCTACGATTATTCCCCATTTGTAGAATTTATTCCACACCTTCTTCGGTATATCTATTAACTATTCTTCCAGAGTAGACGATTAGCGCAAATTTATTAATGTCTCATTTCCAAGCCCATAGGGCTATTTATAACCTAAAGGTCAAATATGCAGATGTGGTATAAACTGAGTTGGCACAAATTTTTCTCTTAAGATTGACAGTTGCGAGACATAGTCTTCTGATTTACTCACGAAAGAATAATGGGAAACCTTCTCTACACAATTGCAGTAATACTCATTATCATTTGGCTTCTTGGGTTTTTAGGTGTCTTAGGTACAGGTATAGGTAGCAGCAGTCTGATCCACGTTTTACTGGTAATCGCCGTCATTGCGATTATACTACGGTTGATTCAGGGACGCGGTGTGTGAGAAGAGAAGTACCAACAGCGATATTGTTTAATAGATAATGTCAATTGTTCAAAGATATTCCTGATTAGGAAATTTCATTTTAGGTTAAGTACAAGTTACGGTGGGTACGGAATCCCTGCGCCAAATTGAGCGCGGGGATTTTTATTTTTAACTTATTGTTGAAAAAGGCTAAGTTTATGTCTTGCAATGGCGAAGTCATGATATCCACAAAATGTCAAGTACGGGGTATTATTGCGTAAAACGTGGACGCCCTTGTAGAGAAAAGTCCTCAACTGCTTAACTTGATTTCAGCGGAGACCAGCCATATAATTACTTAACTTACAGTAGGTTATCTACCAAATACAATTACTGGTACGGATTTTTCTATGCGGTTGGCATCAGTATTAAGTTTATCATTCACAAAAGTTTAGAAATTATGAAAGCATTGCCAGGAATATTAGTAGGTCTAGCGGTTGGCGCTGTTGTTGGTATTCTCCTTGCTCCTGAGAGCGGTCATAAAACGCGTAAGCGTATTTCGTCGGAGTCTGACTCGTTCTTTAAAGACTTGCAGGATCAGCTTCAATCCGGCTTGGAGAGCATAAAGAGCCAGTATAATGACTATGTTGATTCGGCAACCGAAAAAACACAGGATCTGGTTAGCCAGGCCAAAAAGAAAGCAAAACAGTAATCAAACGCACGACAAACTCACCTAAAACGATTAGACTAATGAGAAGCACGAGAGATTTTCTGACCGGTATTATCACAGGCGTTGTTATTGGTATTTTAACAGCTCCTCGTAGCGGTAAAGAAACACGCGATAAATTAACTGAAGAAGCTAACAAGCGTAGTGGCGACCTGAAAGATCAGTGGGAGAAAGGTGTGTCGCAAGTGAAAGATGGATTAGAGCAGGCTAAAACCCAGGTAAATCAGTATACCGATAAAGCTAAAGAGCAGTTTAATCAGTATAAAGATCAAGCACAATCTGCCATCAATAAGGACAAAGATCAAGTAAAAGACCAGTATAACGATAAAGTTGATGAATTAGCCGATGATGCTAAATCTGGTATTGACAACGCTCAATCGTCTATCAAGGTCAATTAAGTAGTAATACTTGGTTCCCTGAACGTTATTGATAGTAGCCCCCATTGGTTCTCCAGTGGGGGCTACGCTTGTTTAGGGGGTTTAATAACCTTTTAATTTTGGTTTAAGAAGCCTTTAATTAGGTGTGCAGACCTTTGTAGCGGAAAACATAGCCATGAAAAAATACGTCCTTTTCTTGTTCCCTCAACTCTGCAACCATTTGAGGTCCATCATGCGAACACTATTGACTAAACAACAAACGATTACGTTACTTCCAGTCATATTGCTCAAGCCTGTCAAAAAGGGAAGGCACTTGCACCTGTATGTATTAGCGGCCCTCCTGGCAATCGTTAGCTTAAGCAGTTGTGGCAGTTCAGCTAAAACTGAAAAAGCCACGCCAACGCAAGCAGAACGAGGCAGCAATCTGCTTGCCACGGCTACCTACGATGTCGCAAAGCTGGAAAATGCCCGAAACGAACTAAACCTGACGGGCAAGATTACGTTTAATCAGGACCAGGTGGTTAAAGTGTTTCCGTTGGTAGGTGGTCACATCGAAACGATCAAAGCCGACTTGGGTGATTATGTAAGAAAAGGGCAAATCCTGGCAGTCATTCGTTCTGGTGATCTGGCCGATCTTGAGCAGCAGGCAGTATCGGCACGGGGAGAACTGGCGGTAGCGCAAAAAAATCAACAGGTTACGGAAGACATGACAAAGGCCGGTTTAAGCTCACAACGCGAACTTGTAGCCAGTCAGGAACAACTTCAGGCGGCTAAAGGCGAAGTAGAACGGGTGGGCGAACGGCGTCGGATTGTAGGCGGCACGGGTTCTGTTTATCTTGTCAAATCGCCAATGAGCGGTTTCATTGTCGAAAAAACAGCTTCTCCCGGCATGGAGCTTCGTTCCGATGATCCGGAGAATCTTTTCACTGTTTCTAACCTCGATCACGTTTGGGTGCTGGCCAATGTATATGAGTCTGATCTGGCTAATGTTCATGAAGGCGATGCCACAACAATTACGACCATCTCCTACCCCGATAAAATCTTCCACGGCAAAATCGACAAGATTTTTAATGTTCTTGACCCAGACAGTAAAACGCTGAAAGTGCGCGTCACGCTCGACAATGCCGATTATCGGCTCAAGCCCGAAATGTTCGCCAATGTTAGTGTTACCTACGCAGGTCACGACCAGCGCATAGCCATTCCGGCGGCTGCGGTTGTTTTTGACAAAAACCGCAACTTTGTCGTGATGGTCAATAAAGCAAACCAACCCATTGTACGCGAAGTGGAGATTTATAAAACGATTGGTCAGAAAACGTATTTGACAAGTGGCATTGCCCCCGGCGACCGTGTAGTAACAACAAATCAACTTCTGATTTATAATGCGTTAGGCAGCTAACTACGTCAATATACAGGTATAAAAAATGCCCGTTACAACCGATTGTAACGGGCATTTTTTATACTGAACACTACGGTTTACTCAGCAGTTGTTGGATCAATTATGGTCGACACTTCGCTTATAACGTTGGCAGGGAATCCGCCCTGCTTAGCATGTTCCCGAACCATTTCTTCGTTTGGCGCAATGTAAACACAATAGATTTTGTCGCCCGCCACATAGCTCTGTACCCATTGAATCTGCGGCCCCATGTTCGTTAGAACGTTACAGGAAGTTTGCGAAATTCCTTTCAATTCCTCTGCTGTCAATTTACCCGCACCCGGAATGTTCCGTTCAATTACATATTTCGGCATCAGTATGTTGTTTAGCTTTTTGCTTACTCTGTTCGGTTTTCAGCTTCCCCAGCCCATTAACCTGATCACCAGATGATAGACAGACTGAAACTAAACGAAAGAAAGTCAGCCCGTTTAAAAGGCTGACTTTCTGGCAAAAGACTTTATTAATCGGTAGTGTACAACTACTTCTTCGTCACCCGCATCGAGATCCGGCGGTTTTGCGCCCGGCCTTCTTCGGTATCATTTGAGGCAACGGGATGCTCCTGGCCGTAACCTTCTGCTTCCAGCCGGTCTTTAGCAATACCTAATTTCTCTAACTCTACGCGCACCGAATTTGCCCGATCCTGAGACAATTTGAGGTTACTGGCCGCAACACCCGTATTATCTGTATAACCACCAACTTTGATATTAACAGCAGGATACGCTTTCAGAATCTGAGCAACGTTGCCCAACTGCACCTGCGACTCATCTTTCAGCGTGGCTTTACCCGTTTCAAAAGTAAGGTTATCGAAGTCGAACCAGGTAGTTTTGTCTACAGCTTTATCGGAGTTGATAAACTCCATCAATTGCTCTTCAATCTTACCAACACCCGACAGCGTCAGATCGACACCTGTTTTATCATTTTTGAATTTCAGCACATTTACAGTCGCCGAATCATGCTGAGCAGCTGTTGATTTCTCCAGATCGACTCCATGCATTCCACCCTGCGCTGTAATACCTTCCCGGTTGCCTTCGCTGGCCGAAGTCGATTTAACAGCGATATAAGGCGCAATGACAAGCGACACGATAGACATCAGTTTGATGAGGATGTTCATTGATGGCCCCGATGTATCTTTAAATGGGTCACCAACGGTATCGCCCGTCACAGACGCCTTGTGCGGCTCCGATTTTTTGTAGAACATCTCGCCGTTGATCAGTACGCCTTTTTCAAACGACTTCTTGGCATTATCCCAGGCACCACCGGCGTTGTTCATGAAAATACCCATCAACACGCCCGACACCGTAACACCGGCCAGCAGACCACCGAGTACTTCGGGACCGAAGATGAAGCCGACAATAACGGGCACTGTCAGGGCAATAGCACCTGGCAGGATCATCTCACGGATAGAGGCCTGTGTCGAAATAGCTACGCACTTTTCGTATTCCGGCTTGCCCGTTCCTTCCATGATACCCGGAATTTCGCGGAACTGACGACGAACTTCTTCCACCATCGCCATTGCAGCACGACCCACGGCCGCAATAGCCAGCGACGAGAAAATGTATGGAATCATACCACCCACAAATAAACCGGCTAGTACATCGGCCTTGTAGATGTCAATAGCCGAAATGCCCGACAGACCCACAAAAGCAGCAAATAGAGCCAGGGCTGTCAGGGCAGCCGATGCAATAGCAAAACCTTTGCCTGAGGCAGCAGTCGTGTTACCAACAGCATCGAGGATGTCGGTACGGCCACGAACTTCTTCGGGCAGATAGCTCATTTCGGCAATACCACCGGCGTTGTCGGCAATTGGTCCGAACGCGTCAATGGCTAATTGCATGGCCGTTGTAGCCATCATGCCAGCCGCCGAAATAGCGACACCATATAAACCAGCGAAGTGATATGACGTATAAATACCGGCAGCCAGAACAAGAATTGGCAACACCGTTGATTCCATACCTACCGATAAACCACCGATGATGTTGGTAGCGGCACCCGTTGCCGATTGCCGAATGATCGACAGTACCGGACGACGACCCATAGCCGTATAATATTCGGTGATTATACTCATCAATGCACCTACAACAAGACCCGTTACAATGGCATAAAACACATCCATCCGGTTAAACTCGACACCCCGAATTGACATCACGCCTTCTGGCAGCATAGCATTGACCAGAAAATAAGACGCTACGAGCGTAATGGCAATCGACGCCCAGTTGCCCAGATTCAAGGCTGCCTGTACGTTACCGTTGTCATCCTTCACCCGAACAAAATACGTAGCGATGATGGAGAAAATCAGGCCAAGCCCGGCAATAACCATCGGCAACACAATGGGAGCATGACCAACAATCGGATCATTTGGAATCACAATTTCGCGGCCCAGCACCATCGTAGCCAGAATTGTAGCCACATAAGACCCGAACAAATCGGCACCCATACCCGCTACGTCACCTACGTTATCGCCCACGTTGTCGGCAATGGTAGCCGGGTTGCGCGGATCATCTTCGGGAATACCCGCTTCTACTTTACCCACAAGGTCAGCCCCAACGTCGGCAGCTTTGGTATATATACCACCACCCACACGAGCAAAAAGCGCAATAGATTCGGCACCGAGCGAGAAACCAGCCAGTACTTCAAGAGCTTTTTCCATCGGTAACCCGTTTACATCGCCAGATGGCTCAACGTATAGTTTATACAGCACAATGAACAGGCTTCCCAAGCCAAGAACGGCAATACCGGCAACACCGATACCCATAACCGAACCACCCGTAAACGATACTTCCAGAGCTTTGGTCAGACTTGTGCGTGCTGCATGAGCCGTACGAACGTTCGCCTTGGTAGCGATATTCATACCGATATAGCCTGCCAACGCCGACAGAAATGCGCCAAGAATAAAGGAGAACCCAATGAGTGGGCTGGAGTTCGGAACTAAGCTGCCCATATAGGCTAGCAAAAGAGCTACGATAATGCCGAAATACGTCAAAACACGCCACTCAGCTTTCAGAAAGGCAATAGCGCCGTCGGCAATGTAGCCTGCAATTTCTTGCATCCGGGCGTCGCCAGCATCCTGCTTCGAAACCCACATGAATTTGGTAAACATCACTAACAGGCCAACAATGCCAAGGATGGGGACCAGGTAAACACTGTAATTCATAGAAATAGGTGTATGTTAAAGAGTTGATTGCCCGCAAAGATAGAATTTGCCGTTGCATAACGACCAATATGACAGCAAATTCATAGACTTTTTTTAAGTTTTTTTTCGGTTTTTCAATGAGATTTCTCCTTTCAGCCCCTCAATTGATAGTCAGGCTTGGAAGTCGGCGATTGCCTGTGTAGGTTCAAGAGGAAAAGGCCCCAATTAACTGCTTACCCCCCCTTATGCAAAATATTCGCTATTCAATCTACTTACTCATAAGCATATCATTCTGGCTAATCTCTATTTGTCAAAATATGGCGAATGCGAATGGAGCTGACTCAATTCGTGTTACCGTAACCGAAGGGACCAATATGGCGGCCGACCTATCGCCCGATAAACGACAGATTGTCATTGACTTACAAGGTACTATCTGGCTTGTACCCGCAACAGGAGGAGTCGCCAGACCGATAACCGACAATCTGGGTGATTGCCGCCAGCCCAGTTGGTCGCCCGATGGTAAACAGATTGCGTTTCACTCATTTTGGGACGGCCGGTACCACATTTGGAGCGTAGACGCATCGGGCGGAAAGCCAAAGCAGTTGACTTCGGGCATTTATGACGACCGAGAACCACACTGGTCGCCCGATGGAAAACGACTTGTGTTTTCGTCTGACCGCAGCGGCAATTACGATATCTGGCAACTCAACCTGAGCGATGGTCACCTTACCCAGCTCACCCACGATACCGGTAACGATTTCAATCCGGCTTTCTCGCCCGATGGCAGACAAGTCGCGTTCCTCTCCGACCGGATGAATGCTCCCGGCGTGTACACGATAGGTCCGGACAATACCGAAAAACTGATAACGACGGTTGCCGGTAAACTCGCCGGAGCCGCCTGGCAACCCGATGGGTCTCACTTGTTTTACAATGTGTTGAACAACTCTCAGAGCGGTTTGGCAACTGTGGCGCTGGCAGACAGTAAAGCGCAAATGTTGACTGAGGTTAGCGAAGATGTTTTCCCGTTTCGGGCAAGCTGGTTTTCGGCCGATGAATACCTGTACACCGCAAACGGTCAGTTGAAACGGCGTAAAATCGGCAGTTCAACAGCCCTAACCATCCCGTTTCAGGCCATAATTGCCTTGCCCCGGAATACTTACAAACGCAAAACATATGACTTTGATACCCAGAAGCCACAACAGGTTCTGGGTATCAAAGGAACGGCTATTTCGCCCGACGGAAAACAGATCGCCTTCGCGGCTCTGGGCGATTTATGGCTTTTGGCTAAAGGCACAAAAACGCCCGAGCGCTTGACGCAGGCAATGAGTATGGAAATGGAACCTGACTGGTCGCCAGACGGTACGAAACTAACTTATGTGTCGGATCGAAACGGAAATATGGATGTCTGGATTCGCGATTTAAAAACCGGGCAGGATCGGATTCTGGCAGATATGCCCGACGACCTGCATTACCCAACCTGGGCACCCGATGGCAGCAAGATCGCCTTTTACCAGAGCGATCCCCGTAACGCCTGGGGCCGCAGTACGCTCTACGTAGCCGATGTTACGTACACAGCAGACGTGACCACGCCTAAAACCCGGAAACTACACGAATCATTATTCGTACCCAGTCAGGCCAGTTGGGCTGCCGATGGTAAAACAATTGCCGTGTCGGCACTTCACCCCTACTCATCGCGCTATCGCGAGGGCGTGAGCGAAGTACTGCTCCTTTCGCTCGATGGGAAAAACGACCGGTATGTTTCGCCCGCACCGGCACACAGTCTGGCCACGAGGGGACAGAACGGCCCGGTATGGTCGCCCGACGGCACCAAAATGGCCTATGTTCTCGACGGCTTATTATGGATTACAGACGTAAAATCAGATGGAACTATAGTTGGTACGCCCCGACAGTTAACAACCGAACAGGCCGAAACACCGACCTGGACAGGTGATTCCAAAAGTCTGTTGTTTCTGGCCACAGATGTTTTCAAACAGGTTTATCTGGCCGATGGCCACGTCGAAACCCATCCAATGGCTTTGTCCTGGAAAATAAGCCAGCCTACCGGAACTATTGTGGTTCATGCCGGTCGGTTGTTTGATGGCAAGGCGAATACGTATCGTACCAATGTTGACATTATACTTGATGGGCACCGGATCAAAGCTATTTTACCCCATCAGGCCGGTCGTGCGGGCACGCTCATCGACGCATCGACCAAGACCGTTATACCGGGTCTGTTCGAAATGCACACCCACCAGCACTCGATGGTTGGCGAAAAAATTGGTCGACTATGGTTGTCCTTTGGCATCACCTCCATTCGCGAACCCGGTGCCGACCCGTATGATGCCCTCGAACGAAAAGAAGCCTGGGCAAGCGGCACCCGGCCCGGTCCGCGCCAATTCTTTACGGGTGGCCTGACCGACGGAAACCGAATTTATTACGGAGCCGCCACCAGCATCAACTCCGACGAACAGCTCGACCGCGAACTCAACCGCTCCGTCCAGCTGGGTTACGACATGATCAAAACCTATGTCAGAATGCCGGATGCCATGCAGCAACGCATTACGACCTTCGCCCATGCGCATGGATTGCCGGTGTCCTCGCACGAGATTTTCCCGGCCATGCGCTACGATGTCGATGCCGTCGAGCATATAGGCGGCACGAGTCGGCGGGGGTATTCGCCCAAGATAACGGCCATGAACAAGAGCTATCAGGACGTGATTCAACTGCTGGCTAAGTCGGGCATGAACATTACTCCTACGGCTTCATTGCAGGGCGGCTTTGCGGTACTGACCACAAAAGACCCGAGTCTGTACGAAAATCGGCAGTATAAAGCCTTTTATTCCGAAGACTATACAACGGCCCTTCAGGTGGGCTCTGCCCAGTACGCCAAAATCAGTCCCGGCTACCTCAGCAATTTTGGGAATCTTGAGAAAGGGGTAAAAGCACTCGTTGATGCAGGTGCTCATGTTACGACGGGTACCGATAGCCCGTTTGTGCCCTACGGCATGAGCCTGCACACCGAATTGCAGGTCTTTGTCGATGCGGGTCTGACGCCGTATCAGGCATTACGGTCGGCAACATTATGGGCGGCAGAAACGGTTGGCGTCAGCAACGATTTAGGGTCGATAGAGCCGGGTAAACTTGCCGACATGGTGATCGTTTCTGGTGACCCGTTGACTAACATCCGCGATGTGCTCAACGTAGAGCAAGTTATCCGCAACGGCGAGGTGATTTCTATTGACAAATTGTTGACGCGCCCCTAGGTATCGTTAACAGTTTATCTCACTTATCTATAAAAAAAGGCGTCTTGCAAGACGCCTTTTTTTATGCCCTTATACGTTTCAGGTATAGTTTTTCTACTCATAGATAAAGCTAATTGTAAACAGCTATATGACTGATTGACAATAATTTTAAAATCATAAAGCTTGCACTGAACTACTAAGTAACGAGTAATTGTACTCTGAAGCATAGCAATACTTATACTCAAATATAATTAATTGGGTAATATTTTGTAAATAAGAAATATAATTCTCTATTATACTTTATAATCAAAATTATATTTTGCAGATTCACTTCATATAATACCTTTGTAGGGGAGGTATGACATTTCTTAACTTACTTAAAACTATGATGAGATCGTTACTTATGAGTCTGCTTTTTGTGGGCTTGAGTTGCTCAGGTGTATGGGCACAGGGGCGAAAGATAAGCGGTACGGTTATGGCCGATGAAGGCACAGGTGGGTTTGCCGGTGCTACGGTCGTTGTAAAAGGCACAACCATTGGCACGGTCACGGATGCTAAAGGCCAGTTTACGTTAAGTGTTCCAGCTTCGGCGAATGCACTTGTCTTTTCGGCGGTTGGCATGGTAACAATGGAAGAAGCCATTGGCGCAAGAAACACGATTGATATT
The DNA here is from genome assembly GCF_002831565.1 of Spirosoma pollinicola. Classification (NCBI taxonomy): domain Bacteria; kingdom Pseudomonadati; phylum Bacteroidota; class Cytophagia; order Cytophagales; family Cytophagaceae; genus Spirosoma; species Spirosoma pollinicola. The sequence goes on from NZ_CP025096.1 coordinate 477,290, forward strand.
ACACTCAAAAGCGACACCAAACAGTTGGGCGAAATCATTGTAACAGCCTTAGGTTTGAAAGAAGAACGCGATAAGTTCGCATCATCGGTGTCTACTGTAACCGGTAAAAACATTGCTAAATCTGGCGAAACCAGTTTGCTGACGGGTCTGAGCGGCAAAGCATCGGGCGTGATCATTACCCGGAACGGCGGTGACCCGGGTGCGGGTGCTTATATCCAGATTCGTGGACAGAACACCATCAATGGTAATGCCCAGCCACTTTTCATTGTCGATGGTATTCCGGTTAGTAACTCCAGCGACAATAACGGATCGGCCGCCGGTAACTCTATTGTCCAGCAGTCGCGTATCAACGATATTAACCCCGAAGACATCGAGAGCATGGAAGTGCTGAAAGGGGCTTCGGCGGCTGCATTATGGGGCACACGAGCCGCTAACGGCGTAGTGGTTATCACAACAAAAAAAGGGAAAGACAGCAAAGGCAAAGTGAATATTACCTTCAAATCGAGCGTTTCGTTCGACAAGGTTAATAAGATGCACCCGCTGCAAACGACCTACGGGCAGGGTACCAATGGTCTTTATAGCCAGGGAAATAAAGTAAGTTTCGGCGATCTCATTTCTGATCGTAAAGGGGGCGAAGATACCTATATAACAGACCCAAATGCGCCGGGCTATCAGGGCTATGTTACCTTCCCGGATGGCACCAAACGGTATGCTATTGCGGCTGGTACGGCAGCAAACCCACATGGCGGTAAAAATTCGAAAGATGTTTTCGACCATGTAAATGATGTCTATCAGACAGGGCATTTTACGGATAACAGCCTAAATATCAGCGGTGGCAATAACCGATCAAACTTCATGATCAGTTATTCTAACCTGAATCAGGAAGGGATTGTAAAGGCGTTCAGTAATTACCAGCGCAACACAGCCCGAGTCAATGTAGCCAGCCAGTTTACCGAATGGTTCCGGGCGTCGGCTAACCTAGCTTACTCTAAAGTATTTTCGTCCCGTAACCAACAGGGCGACAACCTCGACGGTATTTTGCTGGGTGGAACCCGGACAGCGCCCGATTTCGACAACTCCTACTACACAGGAACGTACACCAATGCCGCCGGGCAGGTTTTCACAAACGAACACGTTTCGTATCGGAACCCACTGGGTAAAGACCAAAACTCGATCTACTCGAACCCGGTCTGGAATATCAACAATAACAAAAACACTACTGATGTTGACCGTATTACGGGCAACATTGAATTGGGAATCACACCAACTTCCTGGCTGAGTATTACAGGCCGTTCGGGGATTGATAATTTCACTGATGCGCGTCTGGAACGTTTTGCCCGTAACTCATCCAGCTATCTTGGTGGTTATCTGTCAAAAAACTGGATCACCGAGAAGCAGTTCAACACCGATGTGTTTGCCAATGCAACCAAAACATTCAGTAATGATTTCAGCGGGTCGCTGCTGGTAGGTGTCAACTATAACAGCCGCCGGAAGGCCATCTTAACCGATGCCATTACGAATCTTATTGTGCCAACAGCGCCTGATATTCTAACGAACGCACTGAATTCGAACCTCACGGCAACCAACTATAATTCGCTGATTAGAACCTACGCTTATTATGGGCAGGCTGAGTTACAAGCGTACAATATGCTGTTTTTGACCCTGACAGGCCGTAGCGAAAGTGCATCTACCTTTGGGGCCAAAACCAAAAGCAGTTTCTTCTTTCCATCGGCTGCTTTGGCCTGGCAGTTCAGCAAGTTGAAAGGACTGGAAACTAACCCCGTACTTAGCTTTGGCAAACTGCGTCTGACTTGGGGACAGGTGGGTATTCAGCCCCAGCCTTATCAGAATTTCACGACATTTTCTCCAGCTTCCTATGGCGATTCGTTCGCAGGTGGTTTATCATCGGCCAGTTCGCTCTACGGCGGGGGTTATGTTCGGAGTTCTACAGCGGGTAACGACTTCCTGCGCCCGGAGCGGAAAACAGAAACCGAAGTTGGGGTTGATTTACGCTTCCTCAACAACCGAATCAACTTCTCGGCAACGGCTTACACCAACAGCACAAAAGACGTAATTCTGTCACTGAACGTACCCTACGAAACAGGTTATACTGTTCGGAACATAAACGCTGCCGAACTCTCCAACAAAGGAATTGAGTTGGAAGCTGGTGCCGACCTGTTGACCATTGGCGATTTCAAATGGAATCTGGCCGCAAACTTCTCCATGAACCGGAACAAGGTAATTTCACTGGCCGGCGCTTCTGTTCAGATTTTACCGGATAGCTATCAGGAAAATGCGTCCCTGATTCCGGGTCAACCCTTTGGTATCTTCTACTCGACCGATTTCCTGAAAGATGAATCGGGCAAGTACAAGCTCGATGCAAATGGTTTTCCTCAGGGTGGTACAGACAACGAAATTATCGGTAATCCAAACCCAAAATGGCGCGGTGGTCTGGGAAGCACATTCTCCTATAAAAATGTATCTCTTTATGTGCTGTTCGACCGTGTAGCGGGTAATGACTTTTACAACGGTACACGCGGAGCGCTGTATAACATCGGTACCCACGGCGACCAGGGTTATACTGCCATTGCTCCGGCAGGTGGCATAAAAGATGTAACGGGCAAGACCATTGCCGCCGGTACGTCTTTCCAGGGTCAAATTAAAGACTTTGGCGCAGGCCCGGTAGCGTTGAACCAGGCCTGGTATCAGGGTCGGGGAACGGCCTTCAACTCGGCTTCATATAAACAGTTTATTGAAGACGGCAGCGCCACCCGTATGCGCGAAATAACGCTGAGCTACAGCCTTCGCAGCGAGAAATTCCGTCGGCTAACGCACCTGTCGAACGTCGATTTCAGTTTAACCGGTCGTAACCTCATTCTTTGGACCAAGTACACCGGTACTGACCCAGAGGTGAACATTACGGGCGCTGGCCTGTCCAGAGGTCAGGACTGGTTTACGAACCCCAATACGAAATCGTTATTGTTCTCGCTGAAAATCACGTACTAACTGACGTTTACTGTTTTCAGTTTACAGTGGCTCATCACCAGGGAGGCTAACCGAAAACGAAAAACCGTAGACCGTAAACTTACTTTAAACATGAGAAAATCATTTTCACATAAAGTTGCCATTGCACTACTAAGCATCACGCTGTTAAGCAGTTGCAAGGAGTTGTTTAATGAGCCGAACATCCAAAGCAATCCCAACGCCGTTACGGATGTGGATGTCGCTACGCTGCTTTCGGGAACATTGCTGGGTGTGGCCATGCTTCACGAAGATACCGACGTTCGGATTGGCGCCATCTGGGCAGGCCAGTTAAATGGTCTGGCTCGCCAGCACCAGGGTTATGCCGATTATATCGTTTCGTCGCAGAACTTCACCTGGAGTCCACTCTATCCGGCCGCAAGCCAGACGCGCCTTATCCAAACCAAAGCCGATGCCGTTGGCGACAAATGGACCAAAGGCGTTGGCCAGGTGCTGGAGGCTTTATTGATTGCCAAAGCGACAGACTTTTATGGCGATATTCCATATAGCCAGGCGTTTGACGATGTCAAATACCCGACTCCTGTGTTTGACAAACAGGCTGATGTTTACGCATCCCTTCAAACAACGCTCGATAACGCGATTCAGAACCTATCAGCCCCATCTGGCCTAGCGTTTGCCAGTCAGGATTTCATCTACAAAGGAGACGTTTCTAAATGGAAAGCGGCTGCCAACACGCTCAAAGCCCGGCTTTATTTACACACCGGCGACTATGCAAAAGCCGCTACCAGTGCAGCTTCGGGCATTAGCAGCACGGCTGGCGATGCGTTGATACCGCATGGTACCAGTCAGGGTGTTGACTTCAATCAGAACTACGACTTTTTCCGGGTTAACCGGGCGGGCGATACGGGTTTCGATGGTGCTTACCTGCCTACCTTGATGCAATCGCGGATTGGTTCGACCAACACCAAAACCAACGAAACGGCGCTGTATAACCACTATTTCAAAATTGGCATTACGGCAACGGGTAGCCTGGACCCAAACACAACAGATGGCGCCTTTACAGCTTCGTCGCCCCACCCGATCATTACGTATTATGAGAATCAGCTTATCATAGCCGAAGCACAGGCTCGGTTGGGTGATACGGCCAAATCGCTGGCTGCGCTAAACTTGGTTCGGGCCAGCCTTGCAACTGGATATTACAACGGCAAAACGCTATCCACTACGGGCCTCAAGTACGATCCTTATGTAATAGCCGATTTTGCACCGACTGGTTTAGCCAACCCAACAAAGGTGGCCTCAGCACAAACTGCCCTGTTGTATGAAGTTATTACCCAGCGGTATATTTATTTTCTGATGCAATACGAAGCATTTAACGACGTTCGTCGGCTGGAAAAAGCTACCCCTGTTGTACAATTACCGATCCCTCTTTATACAGGCACAAAGAAGCCAGAACGGTTCATTTATCCACAGGGTGAAGTCAATACAAATCCAAACGTCCCGAAACCCCTTCCGGATCAGTTCCAGAAAGTCCCAATTTTCCAATAATGCGTTTAGTTGTTAGGTAACGCGGGTTAAAAGGCTACCAATTTTTAGGTAGCCTTTTCTTGTTTTTAGCTTGAACTTTAATCGTAAATTTGCCCAATACCCCAATAATCAGCCACCTCCTGCCTGTGTCTCTCAAAAAACTCCTGCCTACACTGCTTCTTGGCAGTCTGCTTACGTCACTTTCTTTCGCACAAGTTCCATACGGCCCTATCAAGCCTGTTGCATCGGGCGAGATCCTGTCGAACTTAAAAAAACTGAATGTACTTGGATCGGTGCTGTACATAGCCGCCCACCCCGACGACGAGAATACATTGATGCTAGCCTATTTAGCCAAAGACCGGCTGGTGCGCACCGGTTACTTGTCCTTAACGCGGGGCGATGGCGGGCAAAATCTTATTGGGCCGGAACAGGGCGAAAATATTGGTATTATCCGTACGCAGGAATTACTGGCTGCCCGGCGGGTCGATGGGCCGGACCAGTTTTTTAGTCGGGCTTATGATTTTGGTTTTTCTAAAGCAACCTCCGAAGCCGTTCGTACCTGGGGGCAGGATAAAGTGCTGGCTGATGTCGTTTGGATGATTCGTAAATACCAGCCTGACGTAATTATTACGCGTTTCCCTCCCGACGCCCGCGCCGGTCATGGACACCACAGCGCATCGGGATTTCTGGCCGAAGAAGCGTTCAAGATTTCCAGCGATCCAACCAAATTTCCCGAGCAACTGGCTTTTGTGAAACCGTGGCAGGCAAAGCGCATTATGTGGAATATGTTTATTCCCGGTGCATTTTTGAGTAACAAAAAACCCGAAGAAGCGGGTAATTTGATTGGCATCGAAACGGGCTTGTATAATCCGTTACTGGGCAGATCGTATGGCGAAATTGCTTCCGAGAGTCGGAGCCAGCACAAGAGCCAGGGCTTTGGAGTACCGGCTAACCGGGGTGCCAAAATTGATTACCTGCTCCTGAAAGGTGGCGATCCGGTTCAGAAAGACCCACTCGAAGATGTTGATATAACCTGGAAACGAGTGCAAAATAGTGGTGCCGTTCAAGCGCAGGTTAACCAGGTAATTGCCGGTTTCAAACCCGATCAACCGGCGGCATCGGTACCCGCTCTGGTTCAGCTTTACGGCGCTATCGGGAAGTTGGACACAACCAATATTTATGTAAAAGCCAAGCGGCAGGAAGTTGAAATGCTCATTCGGCAATGCCTGGGTTTATATTTCGAAACCAACCCCGCCGATTATGCCGCGACCCCCGGCGAGACCATCAAGATAACAACCAACGTCGTCAACCGGGCCGATTCGCCCGTTACCCTGGTTCGGGTTCAGTACTCGACCGGCAAGGATACAACGCTTAATATAGCCTTGAAGCCGAATGACGTTATCTTGTGGCCAACGAGTGTAACGGTTCCTAAAACGGCTAAAATATCGCAACCCTACTGGCTCGAAAAACCGCTTGATAAGGGCTTGTTTCAGGTCGATAATCAGCAGTTGATTGGTCTGCCCGAAAACCCGGCAGCGTTAACGGCTAATTATACATTCGACATTAGTGGCCAACGGTTTACGTTCAGCCGTCCGGTTGTTTATAAGTCGACAGATGCCGTGGATGGCGAAATCTATAGACCATTCATTATTCAGCCCGACGTGACAGCAAACCTGATCGAGCGGGTATTCACCTTTGCCGACAATACGCCCAAAACGGCGGATCTGGTTCTGAAAGCAGGGCGGGCTAACGTTTCGGGAACGCTAACGATGACGGTACCGGCGGGTTGGAAAATCGAACCAGCCTCACTCCCGTTCGACCTGAAAAATAAAGGCGACGAGCAGCGAGCTACCTTCAAACTAACCCCAACCGATAAGGCGCAGAATGGTAAGCTACAGGCTGTTATGACTACAGAAACGGGTACATTTACTACGGGTCTTCGTCTGGTTGCGTACAAGCACATTCCCACGCAAACGCTGTTTCCGCCAGCCGAGGCTAAATTGGTGAAGCTGGATGTAAAAGTAACGGCTAAGAATATAGGCTACATTGTTGGCGCAGGCGATGAAGTTCCGGCGGCTTTGCAGCAGATGGGGTGCCGCGTAACGCTTCTTGGCACTACAGAATTAAATGGTAGTCTGGCAGGATACGACGCTATTGTGGTGGGCGTTCGTGCCTACAACACCATCGGCGCAACTATGACTCGTTACCAGCCCAAACTGATGGAGTATGTCAAAAATGGGGGCACCATGATTGTGCAGTACGTGACGCCCGTTAATTCGTTTTTCCGCAATGAAGCTCCTTTGCCACAACTTGGCCCCTACCCTTTCACGATCTCGAATGAGCGGGTAACGGAAGAAGATGCGCCAATGACGTTCATTACTCCTACTCACCAATTGCTTAATTATCCCAACAAAATTACCGACGCAGACTTTGGGGGCTGGATTCAGGAGCGTGGTATTTACTTCGCCCGCGATTGGGACAAAGCTTACGAACCCATTTTCTCTGCCCACGATCAGAACGAAGCGGCCAAAGAAGGCAGCTTGATTTATGCTAAATATGGCAAAGGCCACTTCATGTACACAGGTCTTGTATTCTTCCGCGAGTTACCGGCTGGTGTACCGGGTGCTTATCGACTATTTGCCAATATGATCTCGGCGGGTAGTAATTCAGCGGCCTCCGTATCAGGTTCCCAGCCGAAACGATAGGGTCAAAAGAAACATCGCTGCCTATTTTTCAGAAGGCCTTACCAAAGAGAGTCGGGCAGGGTTCTAACCCTGCCCGACAGTAATAATTTGAGAACATGACATTATAAAACCCAAACAGCCCCTAGCTGTTTGGGACCATTAACTGTCGAAAATCAATTGCGATGTATTTACCCGCTCGGGTTCACTGTAGAGATTGAATCGACTGTCGCGCACAAAACCGGCGAGTGTCATCCGGGCTTCTTTAGCCATTTGTACAGCAAGGCTTGATGGTGCCCCCACAGCCGCCAGCACAGGAACGCCAGCCAGCCAGCTTTTTTGGACCAATTCAACGCCAATCCGGCCACTCAAAAAAATCCCGAATTGGCTCAGAGGTAGCCAGTTTTGCCAGAAAGCCGCCCCAATGAGTTTGTCAAGCGCATTGTGGCGACCAATGTCTTCCCGAACGATCAACAATTTGCCGTCGGCATCGAACAACGCAGCCGCATGAATACCACCCGTGTAGGCAAAGGCCAGCTGCGTTTGCCGGACTCGCTCGGGCAGCGCATGCAGGATCGCCGGTTCGACCGAAAAGTCAGCCGTAATAGTACCGGGCGATACTGCCATAACAGCGTCGATGGTAGCTTTTCCGCACAGGCCACAACTTGACGACGTAAATGTATTTCGCTCCAGGCGCGACCAGTCCACCGCTACATCCGGGTGCAGTTCGACCCGCAGTACATTACCTTCTTTTTGTGAATCCTGCACGCAGTGACGGCACGAAATAATATCGGCAGGCTGCTGAATAATGCCTTCTGTAAACAGAAATCCCATAGCCAGTTCTTCATCGTGGCCGGGCGTGCGCATCGTAACCGACACGGGCCGTTGCTGCCGGTCTGTTGCTGGTCCGAAACCCAAACGGATTTCTAACGGCTCCTCAACAGCCAGCAGATCGGGGGCCTCAGAGAGGCTTTCGCCAGCTATTTTATGGATGGTAACAGGGGCAACGAGTGACATTTTGGGTGAAGTTAGTTATTGGTAACGTGGGTGGAAACCCGCGCTGTCTTACTCATAATCGCGGGTTTCCACCCACGTTACTAAAAATACTATAACCAATGATTCATCCAAAATGATTAAAAACTAAACGAAGCCGATGCTTTCAGGGCAAATGAGTTCAGGGGAATACCATTGGGGCCATCGTTCAGATAATTTAGTCGGTGAATGGCTTGAACACGAATTATTTTGAAAATATTGTCGATTCCATATCCCACCTCCATATACGGTTTGTTCCCATCGAGTGACCCAAAATAGATGGGTCTTGTTCCACCCGGCAGTGGCTTATAACTCTGAACGGCCTCATTGGCTTTTGATTGAGCCCCCCAGAGCGCATCGAAGTTGGCTACCAGCCGCCAGTTGAGTTTCCGAATGCCGGGGATTCGATTGAATAGCAAGCCTTCAAACCGATGCTGAACGTGAATAGCTACGAAACGATCACTGACGAACTCATAAAACTGCATCCGGTTAAAAGTGTTGGTTGTCAGCAGCGGAGTTGGGTTGCCTATATGCGGAAACAACAGAGGTGCGGGCAAGGTCGAGGGTATGTATCCGGCCGAAAGCAGGTAGGTCATGCGGCCAAGTGGCCCGAGTCGTAATGATTGCTGCGCCCGCAGCGTAAACCGGTCATAATTATACTCCCCACCCAACGTTTTTGACCCGTGAGTGTAGCGAATGGTGAGAACGGGGGCTCGTTTAGTACCCAGCGTGATGCGGTCATTCCCTTCCATAAGGTATTTTTCTTTCCGCGCCAGCCTTACTTCAAGTGACCAGAAGGCATCGAAGACATCGGACCGTAACTCCGACTGATCGCCCAGTTCAGGCTGCGTTCGGTAGTGAAACGGGAAGAGTGGATCAAATGTGCGGGTGCCTAATTCAGCCGTAAACAAAACGCCCTTTACGGGCTCTGTCTTAAAAAAAATCTCTTTCTGGTGGCTATGATAGCCTCCTCTGTAGCGGCCAAACCGACTCAATGCATAAAATATCCGGTTCCCTCCAATTAGCTCGGGCGTTAGGCCAAGTCGTTCCAGATCGTTAGCCATCCGCACGCCTAGTATTGTCCAATGCTGCTTCGAGAAGAGATAGTTTATTTCTCCGCCGTACTTAAACTCCTTGGCCAGCGTCCCATAAGCAACATACCCGCGCAAAACCCAGTTTCGGCTGAATTGCTCATTGGTGCGAAACCCGATCCGTGTCCGTAAGCCCTCTACGCTGTTCACTGCGAATAAATAAGGGTATGGTCCAATGTCGAAACCACCAACTTTATAAAATCCCGTAACGGCCACCTGCCCTACCGCTTCGGCCATTTTTACGGCTGGAACAGCCCGAAGCTTCTCAATGACCTGCCGGGTTTTCTGGTCCTCTTTATTCAGTGAATCGGCACCGGCCAGTGTACCCTGAACGGTATGCCAGTAGGCTTCATTGCTGGTAGCGATGGTATCATTTTGCTCGATAGGCTGTTCGTAAAAGGAAGCCGCGTGGGGGTGATTCACCACAATGTTACTGTTGCGAAGAGTGACCTGAGCCCGCAGGCCAAGCGATTGTTTACCCACCCCGGTAAGGTCAGCTTTAAGACGAATACTTATCGGCAACCACCCTGCTGTTACCGATTTACTGGTGGTCGAATCGGTCGTTGTTTCCAGCTCCTGCTCAATAGTCAGTTCGCGAACATAGTTCAGGTTGGCCCCTTTTCCAATACGGGTTTCAATCTGGCAGAGGGCAAACGTCGTTGTGTCAATCCAGGCTTTACCCGTAAACGCAAGATCTTCCGGGCGCTTGGGATCGAACTGGACTTCGTAACAAATATGGTCGCCAATCTGCGTTGTATCGGCCAGAAAAAACTCGTACCAGTTTTTCCAGTTATCGCCGACGGGTGAGGCAAAATCTTTCCCCAGAATGGGAATGTAGTTGTCGTAAAAATTCTGACTGACCAGATTGGTGCCACCCAGCAATTGCGAGCTTAGCCCGGCATCGTCGACGGCAACGCCTTTAATGCGTGTTTTGCGGATATCTTCCCGTTTACGTTCGGGACTGGCCTTAAAATAATATCGCGATACTGACTCCGACGCCAGCAATGGCAACACCCGATGGCCTTCTCTATCAATGATCGAGTCGTGTTGGCTCATGGCTTCGTTGATCCGCTTAATAAGCGGATTCTTGCGCATGCGGTCTGAAACGTGGCTAAGGGCAATTTCGGTCTTCACATAACTGTCGTACTCATAAGCCGAGAGTCGTTTACGGTCATTGATTGAGCGATTTTTACGTAATTGCCGAAGTACCCGCCAGGCCGGATTTTCGCCCGCTTTTACGGTTACCTCCTGTAAAGAATTACCGCCCGATTCGAGTTTAAAATCAACTGATTGCGTAAGCCGTTCCGGGTCAATTGCCCGACGCAGCATTTTATAGCCTAACGAGCTAACGGCCATAGAATCGGTTAAAATTTTGGCCACCAATGTGAATCGACCTTTTTCGTCGGTAACGGTTCCAGTCCGGCGCCCCACCAGTGCCACACTGGCAAAAGGTATAGGTTCTCCCGTGTTTGCATCTGTAACAAGCCCCGAAACGGTGTAAACTGTTTGCGCCTGCGCAGCAGTTCCAGCCCATATGAGTACTAACCACAGAAGAACCAGCAGGCTATGTATTCGTGTCTTCAACGTTCTATCGTTCTTTATTGGCCTGTATTGTACAATGAATATTGGACTCATACAGGCTATTAATGGGTACAAGGAAGGGCAAGATGTCGGTAAAAGACATTAAATTGATAAAACTCCTGTACATACTGGTACAGCACAGATTATATTTATTATTCGTCATAACTGACTTGTGAGTCAGTATTTATACTTAAGAAATAAAGAGCAAAGAAATTACTTTTCAATCGATTATCAAGCAAACAAAGTCTTCATTGTACCTCGAAGAATAGGTTTATTTAGCAGAAAGCCACAACTGGCAGGTTAAAAACCAGAGTCTCTTTACTTACTACTACGACGAGTCTGCTATAAAAAAAGATGTGACCTGTATTCTTACATAAAACACGCATGAAACGCTATCTAGCTATTTGTTTACTTTTACTGGCACAGGTGACCGTTGCCCAAACACCTGTTAACGTCGATAAGGAATTTGATTTTGCGGCTAAACAATATGCCTTAATGCTCAAATCTCACCCCGACATTACTAAATTCCCCCAGTCAACAAAACCCGATGGCTCGCCGGATGACAGGACGTCAGATTGGTGGTGCAGCGGTTTCTTTGGCGGTTCACTATGGCATTTGTATGAACGAACAAAAGATCCGGTCTGGAAGGAAGCCGCCAATAAATGGACAATGGCTGTAGCCAAAGAACAAAACAATACTGGCACGCACGACCTGGGCTTTATGCTCTATTGCCCATTTGGGAATGGATACCGGCTCACGAAAAACCCAGCTTATCCGCCCATTCTATTGACCGGAGCCAAATCGCTGAGCACGCGATTTGACCCAAAGAGAGGGGTCATAAAATCCTGGAATAAATTTCTGACCTATGACTACCCGGTTATCATCGACAATATGATGAACCTGGAATTTTTGTTCTGGGCGGCTAAAACGTCGGGTAACAAAGACTATTATAACCTTTCGGTAACCCACGCCGACAACACGATGAAAAACCATTATCGGCCTGATTATAGTAGTTATCACGTTGTTTGCTACAATCCGGATGGCACCGTTGCGGCAAAAAAAACAGCGCAGGGATATGCCGACAACTCGGCCTGGGCGCGGGGCCAGGCCTGGGGATTGTATGGCTACACGGTGATGTATCGGGAAACGAAAGACAAAAAATACCTAGAGCATGCCCGGCACATTGCTGATTTTTACCTGAACCACCCCAACCTGCCTACCGACAAAATTCCGTATTGGGATTTTAATGCGCCCAATATTCCAAGCGAAGAGCGGGATGCCTCGGCGGGCGCTATAACCGCAGCGGCCTTACTCGAACTCTGCACCTATGGCGGACCATCGGCGAAGACCTATTATCAATCGGCAGTGAAGATGCTGGAAAGCTTATCCAGCCCGACTTATAGAGCCAACCTGGGCGAGAATAACAACTTTATTCTGAAGCACAGTGTGGGTCACAAACCGCAAAAAAGTGAAGTGGATACACCAATCATTTATGCAGATTACTATTATCTGGAAGCGCTGTTGCGTTACGATGCACTGCGCAAAAAACCCGCATTTCGCTCGTAAAGCACTAAGGCAAAAAAAGTGGGGTGTAAATGTGGTGGCAGGTTCTCGGACCTGCCACCACATTTACACCCCACTTTTTTTGCCGTTTTAGTCTTTTCGAAAGGCCTGAATCGTAACGATGGTGGGTGCCGATTGATAAAAGTCAAACAACGACCGTCCTAACAATTCATGGCTAATGGCATTTAGATGCTCTTTATCATTCGGCAAAAAGTACTCCTCTCGCGGCCGAATCACTGAATCGGTATCAAAAACACTGACAAGGCGTCTGTCAGCTTCCTGTAGCAACACGGCCCGGCTCCGATTTCGCAACCACCGGCTTAGCGGCTCCCGATGCGAAAAAGGAGTGAGCAACAACACATTATGGCGATAAGGTCTCAGCTGATTCAGTAATATTGAAATTGATGTAAGGTCGCGGGGTGTTCGAACAAGCGAAAGTAACCCGGCACCAAGCGCTTTCATCCGGCTTGACAATGAAGGACGAGACAGGCTGGCCGAATTGGGAAACACGGGCACTGTCACCCCCGACGAATACAAAAAAGGGGAAGCCGCCGTTTGAATAAGGGTATAGTCGAGTTGAAGTATAATGAGATCATACCGGTTTAAGGGCAATTGCGCCAGCGTGGCTATTGTTTGCGCCATTGTCAGGTGCGCGTATGCTTCAACAGATACCGCCCGCCCTGCTCTGCTGATCTGTCGAATAAAATGACCTATATAACTAAGATTTCCTCCCGACAGCCCATATCCATAGGTATGTTCGTCGCCTATTACTAACACCTTCATTCGTCAACCATAAACGGGGTGAGTAAACCCATTTGTAGCCAGTACGTAACGAGTTGCCTAAGCGTTGCTTAGTTAAAAAAAATAGTTAATAACCTGACTAGTAGTTGCAACGTTATACGTTGTAGATGCGTAGTCTTTATGTAGTCAGGAATGTTTACGTAAATCCGACCGAACTTTGTTTTTCCGAAAATCGTCTCCGTTCGCCGATAATGACCTGCTGAGTGTCATTCGGGCCTGCCGTGCCAACGATCCGCGTGCGCAGCGAACGCTGTTCAAGCAGTTCTTCGGCTATGCAAAAAGCATCTGTTTGCGCTATACGTCGAGCGTTGAAGAAGCCGAGGACGTATTGAACGAAGGGTTTTTGAAAGCATTCCAACATTTAGACAGTTATGACGAAACATTACCTTTTAAAGCGTGGCTGCGAACAATTTTAGTTAATACAGCCATTAGCCATTACCGAAAAAACCATCGTTTTGAACAGCATGCCTCGCTGGAAACAGGCGAACAGGTGGCCTTTGATGAGGATGTGGTTGATCAGATTGCAGCCGAGGAAATCCTTGCTCTGGTGCAGCAATTGACACCAACCTATCGTACCGTGTTTATGATGCATGTTGTGGACGGATACAGTCTACACGAAATTGCCGGTCTGCTTAGCCATAATGAAGCGACCGTTCGCTCCAACTTTGCTCGGGCCCGGCAAAAATTACAGGTACTCGTCAAACAAGCCCACTACACTAAAACTGGCTCTACAGCCTCTATTCCGTATCATGAAAACTGACCGATTTTCCGATATTATCCGGCGAAAACTGGAAAGTATTCGGCCGGAATTTTCCGAAAAAGACTGGACCAGGATGCAGTCGTCACTGCAAACCGGCCTCCCACAGCCCGCTACGCCCCCTAGTGGCCACCCTTTCAGCGGTGGCATTTGGTCGGCAAAACCATGGTTGATGGCAGCGGCTACTGTCAGCGCAGTGGTGCTGGTTGGGTATAGCTTCTGGCAGCATCAGGAAATCAACCAGCTTCGCCAGACGATGGGGCAATTACATAAACAGCCAACGCACCAAACTGCGCCGAAGCAACCTGCCCTCGCTGCGCCCGGGACGGATACGCCGACAGTAACGCAGGCTGAAGAAAAACAGCCTCAGGCTAGTCGGGAGGAGTTGCCAACAACATCTGATACTAAAGTAGCCCAACGGGGCCAGCGCGACACGGTATATATAACCCGCTATATTGCCGTGCCCTCAAAATCGCACGTGGTACCGCCCGAAAACGAACGTTCGGTTGACCGTTTAGAATCGCCAACAGAACAACGATACGTGACGAACAACCGCACACCCAAAGCAACGGCTCAACCAAATCAATCGGACAATTCAACAAGTATCCCGAAAACAGACACGTATGGTGAACCCTCTACTTCTCCCAATACAACAATTCGTAAAAACAACACCGACAATTCATCTATACCGTTAACAGAAGCAACTAATCAATCGACCCGCGCCCAACGCCCGAAAGGCGACTACGCGGGCAGTCGATCAATAAAAAACAGAATCAGGTCAACTGCTGGTTCGGTTGACAAGTCGGTTTATACAGACGAAACCAGTGTTGTCAGAACGCCCCAGCCTCAGCAAGAGTCGACTATACCTATAGCTCCGGCAGAACCACAAGAATCGGCAACATCGGCCAGTTATGAGTTTGTTACTAGTTTGCCTCTGTCAACTCAAAGCACCAACTGGAATGGGATGCTTGCACAGCAGGCGAAGCGTATGCGGCCAGCACGCACAACGGTCGTATCGGGTGTGGAGCAGACAAAGGCCCCAGAGAGTCAGCCGGTTGTGCACGTGGCCACGAATTTCCGGGCAGGCATAGGAGGAGAAGTATCAACGAAAGTAGTGAGTGCCGGTGTATTTACCGAATTGCTTCTGGGTAAACATTGGGCAGTAAGTGCAGGGCTTTCGCAGGCAGTTTATACGAGTAAGTTCACGAACGATTATGATTTCGACGAACATATGCGTCGGAACTTCCGTAAAGAGTTTGCCCGTGGCATTGAGCCCTATCGTCAGATTCTCAATATTGATACCCGCACAACCCGCATACAGGTCCCTATTACCATTGGCTACCGGTTTCCGCTTACAAGTAGCCTAACGTTAACGCCAAATGTGGGTACTTACCTAAATTTATCGAGCAAAGAAAATGCGTCATTCTATTGTCAGGGGCTAATACCCCAACGTGGATACGAAGAACTAAAGAGTGATAACGTTCGATCGGTTGAGTTAATAAATAGCCTTGCTCTTGGTGCCGGTCTTGAATGGCAAAAGGGTCATTGGGTTGTACAGGGAACTCCTGTACTAACCATGCCTATTGAAGCGAACGAATTTCAACCCGACCCTAGTTGGCAGAAATCAACGACAGTTGGTTTACGGGCACGGGTGCTGTTTCAGTTTTAGCGTAAATTTTTCAAACACAAAAAGGGGAGGGCAAATATGCCCTCCCCTTTTTGTGTAAACTATATCGAGGCTACTTGTTAGCCGTTACCCGCCAGATCCGTCCGCCAGCGTCATCGGCAACCAGCATAGACCCGTCGGGAAGTACGGCTACACCCACCGGACGACCATAGGCATCTTTGTCTTTACCAGTCAGAAAGCCAGTGAGGAAATCCTCTGGCTTGCCGGGCTTACCATCCTGAAAAGGGACGAATACCACTTTATAGCCCGAAAAAGTTGACCGGTTCCAGGAGCCGTGTTGCCCTATAAACGCGCCATTCCGGTATTTTTCCGGGAAAGCTGTTTTATCATAAAAGGCCAGTCCAAGTGAGGCCGTATGCGCCCCCAACGGAACATCGGGAACGGTGGCTTTTTTCACCAGATCAGGGCGTTCACCTTTCCGGCGCGGGTCTTCATTCTGACCATAATATGAATAAGGCCAGCCATAAAACGCCCCTTCTTTCACGCTCGTCATGTAGTCGGGCACGAGTTCATCGCCAAGTTCATCGCGTTCATTAACAGCGGCATAGAGCGTCTTTGTAGTAGGCTGCCAGCCCATACCCACCGGATTACGCAATCCACTGGCATAAATGCGCTCACCGGTACCGTCGGGATTGATTTCCAAGATATTGGCCCGCCGGATTTCGTTCTCAGGGCCGTGTTCACCCACATTACTCCCCGATCCAACCGAAACAAAAATTTTCTTCCCATCAGGACCCGCCAGCAAATTGCGTGTCCAGTGATTGTTGTAGCCGCCAGCGGGTAGGCTCAAAATTTTCTTGCCGGGGGCGGTTATCTTCGTTTGACCGGGTTTATAGTCGTATCGCATCAGCCCATCGGTATTGGCCGCATAGAAACTATTACCCATCACTAACATACCAAATGGCTGGTTGAGGCCGGTCAGGAACGGTTCGCGCAGGTCGGGCTTGCCATCTTTATTGGTATCGCGCAGAAGCGTAATTCGGTTGGCGCTAGCTTCAGTTCGCTCGGAGTTGCTTTTTCCGGTTACAGCATTGACAACAGCCGTTTTGATACCTTTCCGTTCTGTATTGGCTTCGGCCACAAAAATATCACCATCGGGCGCAACGTATATCCAGCGCGGACTTTGCAGATCGCGGGCATATTCGGTAACGGTAAATCCGGCTGGTGCCTGAGGCATTTTACCAGCTGGCCAACCCACTACATTACTAAATTTCTGACTTGATTTTGTAGCATATGGCGCGGGCAGATCAAGCGTAGTGTCGGCAGTAGCTACCGTTTCCCCGCTTTGATCGGCTTCTTTTTTCTGACTACACGCCAGTAGGCTTACTGACAGCACCGTGGCTGACAGGAAAAGTTTTGTTGTTTTCATCGTTGAGTTGAGTCAATTATAGCACTAGTTACTCAACTCACTGAGCAATCGTTTGGTTATGGATTGTCTTTTCTGGCTGTCAATTCGGTTCCCTGCGCAGCGATTGACAAGCTGGTAACCGCTTTGGTAGCAGCATCCCGAACGAAGGTGATCATCGACCCATATGAACTGGTAGACTGAAAAGTGTCTGCCTTCGTTTGCTTCACCAGCTTGTTCTTTCCGTAGCTATCGGCCTCTCCATAGAGCTCACCTTTGTCGGCCGTGATGGTATATTTTTGAATTGGGCTGCCACTCGCAAACGTATAAATGCCCGTATAGGCTTTTAGAGAGGCTGAGTCAGTTGATGCCATTTGGGCATTGGCGGTAGCGCCAACAGCTAACAGGCAAACCAGCAAGAAGAGTGAACGAACCGATTTCATAGATTTAGGAGGAGTTGAGGGAAAAGATTATACCAAACCAGCAGTCAAGCCTGATCGACCTGACAGTCGCTACAAGGTACGCGAAAATCTGGCATAGGGAATAGGCCCTTTGTAGAATACTTCGCTAACGGCCTCCATCCCAAACCGACGGTAAAAGTCGGCCGCATCCAACCGGGCATCGCACCAGAGTGTACTAGCCCCTAAGCGTTGGGCTTCGGCCATTACATGGTTTAACAAGAGCGTTCCCACACCCTGCCGCTGGCAATCGGGCCGGGCCGCAAATTTGCGAAAGCGACTTTCCGGCCCATTGACAAATAGAGAAATTACGGCAATCAACTCGTCGTTCCGATAAGCTCCAAAATGGTATCCGTCACTGTCATTCTCAACTTTTACGTACTCAAGGAGCTTGTCGGGCCAAAGCACCGAGTGGCGCAATGCATACGTTTGTTCGGGAGTAATGGACTGAATATGAATCATGTTAAAACGGCAGCTTTCCTAAATCGACGTTTCCCCCCGTCAGAATAATCCCGATTTTTTGACCGGCAAACTGATCTTTGTGTTTGAATACAGCGGCCAACGGAACGGCGCATGAGGGTTCAATAATGATTTTCATCCGCTCCCAAACCAGCCGCATAGCCGCTATAATCTCGGGGTCCGAAACGGTCAAAATATCGGTAACGTGTGTCCGAATAATAGCTAATGTCCGTTCGCTGAGGCTCGTCATCAGGCCATCGGCAATGGTATTAATATAAGGCGCTTTTTCAACATGGCCGCTTCGAAAGGATAAAACGGCATCGGCTGCACCCTCCGGCTCCCCGGCAATAATACGGGTTGTTGGCGATAGATAATGAGTCGACAGAGCCGTTCCACTCAGTAGTCCTCCCCCACCAACGGGTGCCAGAATAACATCAAAATTTTGGTCCTGTCCGAAATCTTCAATAAGCTCCTTGGCGGCTGTGGCTTGTCCGGCAATAACCCGATCATCGTCGAACGGGTGTACCAGTACCGCACCGGTGCGCTCCATTACCTTACGAACACCGGCCTCACGAGCCTCCAGTGTGGGTTCGCACTCAATGATTTCGGCACCGTATCCCCGAACAGCATCTTTTTTAACCTGTGGCGCCGTGCGGGGCATAACGATATAAGCGGGCATACCCAACTGCCGGGCGGCAAAGGCTACAGCCTGGGCGTGGTTGCCCGATGAGTGCGTCGTAACGGCTGATCCTTCTTTATTTTGCGCTACCTGTAACACAGCATTTAATCCGCCCCGCGCTTTAAATGCACCTATTTTCTGAAAGTTTTCGCACTTGAAAAACAACTCGGCCCCGGCGCGGTCGTTAATGGTTTGGTTCGTTAGTACGGCCGTGCGGTGGATGTGTGGCCGAATGCGGTCGTGCGCTTCCTGAATAGTATCGATTGTAATCATTGATCAACGGCTCAAACAGGCTCCGGCTGTTTGTATGGGTATTACTAACCTGATGTCAAACAGCCAGAGCCTGTTTGAGTCGTTTTCAGATTCAGGCAAATTACGGAAGAAAACCATTCGGTATCGTTAAACTTACGGTCCGCATCCAAATCGAATGAGTAATTTATCTTTGTTTTATTTCTTTGTTCGGTAAGCAGTCGTTTGCTTTCCCAAAACTCACTTCTCGTAAACCCGTTTCGTTATGACCTCCGATCGTCGTACATTTTTGAAACAAGCTGCTGGCTCATTGGCTGGCATGGCTATTATGCCGACTGTTTTTGCCGAAGCTCCCATGAAAAAGATGTTTTTCGACATCTCGCTGGCCGAATGGTCATTGCATAAAGCGTTGTTCGCCAAAAAGATCACGAACCTGGACTTCCCCGGTATTGCCCGGAAAGAGTTCGACATCAGCATTGTCGAGTATGTGAACCAGTTCTTTAAAGACAAAGCGCAGGATAAAACGTACCTCAACGACCTGCTTACCCGCTGTAAAGACAATGGTATAACCAACAACCTGATCATGATTGATGGCGAAGGTAATCTGGGCGCTTCTGATGCCGCCGAACGTGCCAAAGCCGTTGAAAATCACCACCGATGGGTTGAATGTGCTAAATACCTGGGCTGTAAAACCATTCGGGTCAATGCCGCCGGGCAGGGTACAGCCGAAGAGGTTTCTAAAGCGGCCGTTGATGGGCTGAGCAAGCTGGGCGAATTTGCCAAAACGATGAACATCAACGTTATCGTTGAAAACCACGGTGGTTACTCCTCAAACGGGCAGTGGCTTTCGGGGGTAATGAAGCAGGTAGGCATGAAAAACGTAGGCACGTTACCTGACTTTGGCAACTTCTGTCTCAAACGGGGCGAAGGACACGCCTGCGCCGAAGAATACGATCGCTACAAAGGCACCGCCGAGCTAATGCCGTTTGCTAAAGGCGCATCGGCTAAATTCTATGACTTCGATGCGAGTGGTAATTGCGTTGAAACCGACTATAACCGGATCATGAAAATTGTGAAAGACAGCGGCTTCAAAGGCATTATCGGTATCGAATATGAAGGCGACAAACTAGAGGAATACGCTGGTATTCGGCAAGCCAAAGCTGTTTTGGAGCGCGTTGGTCCAACGGTTTAAAAGGTAATGCGAACCTAGCGCGGACGTCTCGTCCGCGTAGCCAAAGGCTAATTCTGTAGTTAATTAAACTAGTTAGCCTTCGGCTACGCGAACGAGACGTCCGCGCTAGGTCGCACACGCCACTTTTTTGGCTAATTTATTGTTCAAAAATCATGTCAACCACGCAACAATCCTTCAACGTCAGTTTTATTGGCAATGAGCCCGCTCCGGGCGATGGCAACCTATTTCGCGCGTTTGCGCCCGCC
Organism: Spirosoma pollinicola; assembly: GCF_002831565.1. Taxonomy (NCBI): domain Bacteria; kingdom Pseudomonadati; phylum Bacteroidota; class Cytophagia; order Cytophagales; family Cytophagaceae; genus Spirosoma; species Spirosoma pollinicola. The sequence continues at coordinate 497,616 of NZ_CP025096.1, forward strand.
CGTCACGAGAACCTTGCCGACGAGTTTGCGAACGTTTCTCCCGAACAAGCGGATCAGGCCGTTACCAAAGCTGCCGAAGCGTTCCCCATTTACATCAAACTTATGCCTGCCCAACGGGCTGATTTTTTAGATGCCATTGCCTCCGAGCTGGAAGCATTGGGCGACGAACTCATCGAACGGGCAGTTCTTGAAAGTGGTCTGCCAACAGGCCGTATTTCGGGCGAACGGGGTCGCACAACAGGGCAGTTGCGTATGTTTGCTAACCTGCTCCGCGAGGGTTCGTGGGTCGACGCCCGTATTAATCCGGCCATGCCCGACCGCCAGCCATTACCCCGCACCGATTTGCGCCGGATGCTGGTGCCAATTGGCCCTGTAGTAGTCTTTGGGGCCAGTAACTTCCCGCTTGCCTTTTCGGTAGCGGGTGGCGATACGGCTTCAGCGTTGGCGGCTGGTTGTCCGGTTGTAGTGAAGGCTCACCCATCGCATCCCGGAACGTCATCACTGGTTGGTCAGGCAATTGTGGTAGCTGCCCAGAAGATGGGAATGCCCGATGGCGTTTTTTCGCTCCTTCACGCCGATAATGAAGTTGCCCAGCAGTTAGTTGCGCATCCATTGGTGAAAGCCGTTGGCTTTACCGGTTCACGGGCTGGCGGGCTGGCGTTGCTTCGCGTAGCCCAGGGACGACCGGAGCCTATTCCGGTTTATGCCGAAATGAGTGCCGTTAATCCAGTTGTTGTGCTGCCGGGCGCTATCAGTCAGGATAGTGGTCCCAATTCGGCCACGACTGTTGCGGCCGGATTAGCTGCTTCGGTAATCCTGGGTGTGGGTCAATTCTGCACCAATCCGGGCTTAGTATTTCTGCTCGATTCGCCGAATACAGCTAGTTTTCTGGAAACAGTTGCCGAGAAAATCAAGGCGTCGTCACCGGCAACGATGCTGAATGCAGGCATTTGCAGTGCCTATCAAAAAGGCGTTCAACAAAATAGGATTGTTCCCGGCGTTCATGTGCTGGCGGAAGCCGACGTTGATGGCGAAAGCAGCCAGACGCAGGGACGACCCATCGTTTTAAGCACTACAGCTCCTATATTTCTAAGCAGCGAATTCCTGAGTGAAGAAGTCTTTGGCCCATCTTCACTAATCGTTGTTTGTGCGACAGAAACGGAATTGGAAGAATGTTTACGTTCGCTGGAAGGTCAACTCACGGCAACGATTTACGCTACTCCGACCGAGTTGACACATGCAGACATCGACTGGATTTCGCTTCTTCAGGCAAAGGCCGGGCGAGTACTGTTTGGCGGGTTTCCTACGGGCGTAGAAGTATCTGAAGCAATGACTCACGGCGGCCCATTCCCGGCTACCAGCGATAGCCGGTCAACATCCGTTGGTACAGGGGCTATTTTGCGGTTTGTTCGGCCAGTTACGTTCCAAAGCTTCCCCGACGAGTTATTACCATCCGCATTACAGGATGCTAATCCGCTGGATATCTGGCGAAATGTGGATGGAAAAATGATGAAGTAGAATGCGTAAATGTGGGAATAACCTTTAAAGGTCATACTGTACAAAGAAATTGACTTAACAGTTCTTTGTACGGTATGGCCTTTACTTAAATATAATATTTTCCTATATTTGGCACATGACACCGAAACAGCGACTTAACCAACTAGAGCCTGAATTTGCTGAAGTTCTTCAGAAAGTAGACCGACTCATCGAATCTAATGGTAAAATTTTAGATTTGGCCGTAGGTACCAAAGCAGATTTAAATGGTCTTACCGAGAATTTCACTGGCCTTAGTGATACCGTCGATGGCCTTAGTGGTACAGTTAATGGTCTTAGTGATACCGTCGATGGTCTTGTCGGTACCGTCGATGGCCTTAGTGGTACCGTTGATGGTCTTGTCGGTACCGTCGATGGTCTTAGTGGTACTGTCGATAGTCTTGTCGGTACCGTTGAAGCCCTAACAACTACTGTTACTGGCCTTGTAGGAACCGTCGATACGCTCAATGAAACTACGAATGATTTAGCTTTTAATGTAGCTAACCTTACAGTTAATATGGATAGTTTAACTGAAAATGTAGCTAGGGTTGAAATGAAGGGAGAAAGTACGGCTAGAGATGTAACCGGCCTTACCAATAACATGGTTAGTTTAACTGAAACGGTAACCAGAGTTGAAATGAAAGGGGATAGCACGGCTAGAGCAGTAGCTACACTGACAGTATCAACAGACCGGCGATTTGACGAGCTAAAAGCTGGTCAAGTGAGATTAGAGCAGACACAACTGGAAATTTTGACCTTCCTGCGCAGTAAATTCAATTAACTGCGCTCCCATTTACTGTCTTCATTTCAAGCTTCCCATCCCGCCATCTATGCCGATAATCTGCCCTGTAATCCAGCTAGCCTGGTCGGTGATCAGGTAGGCAGCCATACTGGCAATGTCCTCGGGAGAACCATACCGATTGAGCGGATGTCGTTTGTTGGCCGCTTCGCGCTTTGTATCGTCGCCCAACAGGAAACCCGCCAGAGGTGTATCAGTTAATGAAGGAGCGATGGCATTTACCCGAACATTGAACGGAGCCAATTCGGCCGCCAGCGATTTAGCCAGTCCTTCAACTGCCGACTTGGCTACGCTTACCGATGAGTGCATTCCCATGCCTAATTTAGCCGCTACCGTACTAAAGAGGACAATACTGGCCGATTTTGACTTCTTGATCGATGCGTAGCATGCATGAATGGCGCTCACCGCGCCCAGCACATTGATCTCAAAATCACACCGATAATCGTCCAGCGTAAGCCGTTGAAACGGTTTGAGATTGATGCTGCCAGGACAGTAAATCAGCCCATGCAAGGTATCGGGTAGTTGGTTGAGGGCATCAACGGCGGGGGTTTGGGTAACATCCCACGTCATATGTGTAGACTGAATGCCCTCGGGTTGTGTGCGACCGGCCGTAAAGAGAGTGGCCCCCTGCGCCTGAAGTTGCTGAGCCAGCGCGTGTCCAATACCTGAACTGGCGCCAATGATAAGGATATTTTTACCTTGCATAAAAACGGTTTGGAATAAAAAAAACGGACTCGTGATTAGTCACAAGCCCGCACTATCAATGAAGTGTTTACTCAAATTGTTACACTCGGTTGGGAAACATAGCGAAGTAGCTCCTGCTTTGTAGCATCTTCGGCAAATTTACCGCTGTAGGATGACGTAACTGTTGAACTGTTAATGTCGCGAATACCCCGCGTTGACACACATAGGTGTTTAGCATCGATAATGACAGCTACGTCTTCCGTTTCCAATACCCGCTTTAATTCGTCGGCGATTTGTATGGTCAGGCGTTCCTGCACCTGTGGCCGCTTACTGAAATATTCAACAACCCGGTTTAGTTTCGATAAGCCAATCACTTTGCCACTGGAGATGTAGGCAACATGCGCTTTACCAAGAATAGGCACAAAATGGTGCTCACAATAGGTTTGAACCGTGATGTCTTTTTCAACAAGCATCTCATCATAACCGAATTTATTGTCAAACAAAGTCGGTTTGGGCTTATTGGCAGGGTTCAGGCCGCTAAAGATTTCATTTATATACATCTTGGCAACCCGCCGGGGCGATCCTTTCAGACTATCGTCGGTCAGGTCGAGCCCCATAATAGTCATGATTTCGCGAAAATGCTCTTCAATGAGGTCTATCTTGAGGTCGTCATCCATCGCAAACGCATCGGCACGCATAGGTGTGTCGACCGATGCGGCACCGTGGGCATCCCCAATTTCATCTACTAATTCGTCGACCTCCCAGGCAGGCATACCAACCGGATTGGCTGGATGACCGTTCACCGCCTGTCCATTAGATGGGGTATTCGACGAAGTTCCGTTCAGTTTCATAAAGTCTGATTTTAAGGTCTAAGCCCTCGCTTATTTTGTTACGTAAAATATTGTAGATGATAATGGCAATGTTTTCGGCCGATGGGTTCAAGTCGGCAAACTCTTCGGTGTCGAGATTCAGGTTTTTATGATCGAATCGGTCTGTAACGTGCTCCTGAATAATTGAGCCAAGTTGTTTCATGTCGATCACATAACCGGTTTCGGGATCAATTGGGCCGTTAACCTGCACAATTAACTCGTAGTTATGCCCGTGATAGTTGGGGTTATTGCATTTTCCGTATACCCGTGTGTTTTTCTCATCCGACCAATTAGGGTTGTTCAGACGATGAGCCGCATTGAAGTGTTCCTTCCGAAACACCGCAACCCGTGGGGCACTAGCCCGAGAATTATCCATAAAAACGAATCGAAATAGGGTTCGATCAACCTGTCGTTACAAAGTTTGTGCACAACACAGGCAGACAGTAGAGCGAGTAGCCAAATCACTCTTTCGTATGCGATTGATACTGTATAAACCGACGTTAAATATTTTTTGTTCAAGATTTGCGGGAAAACATTAAACAAAACTTTTGCCGATCCAGATAAATAACATCCGCTTATCCGGTAATGTTCCCTATCATCTATTCGCTTAGCAAGGGCGGAACCAGATATAGACAACACCCGTTGTGCCCCCATGAAACGCTTGCGAAAACCTATGCTACTGACTCTATTTATTGTAACTGGATTGATTGCTGCCACCTTCCTGTTTATGCAACAAAGCACGTTTGGCAGTAACCCAACCGCCACCCGACTGGAACGAATCAAACAATCGCCAAACTACCGCGACGGTGTATTCCAGAATTTAGAGAAAACCGAGGTTATGCGGGAAGATGCCTCCTACATGGGCATGATGGGTGATTTTATCAATAAAGACAAAGATAATACACCCCCAAAACCGTTGCCTTCCACTAGAACAGACCTACGGGCATTACCCGATTCTGCACCTACAATTGTCTGGTTCGGCCACTCGTCTTACCTCATCAAATCGAAGGGTGTTACCATTCTGGTTGACCCGGTATTTAGTGGCAATGCCTCACCCGTTTCGTTTTTTGGCAAGGCATTTCCCGGCTCCAATGTGTATAGTGTAGAGGACATGCCAGACATTGATATGCTGGTTCTCTCCCACGACCATTACGACCACCTTGACTACCTCACCATCAAGAAGCTTATTCCTCGAGTCAAAAAGTTCTACACTGCGCTGGGCGTGGGGGCTCACCTCGAACGCTGGGGTGTTCCAGCCGACAATATCGTTGAATTTGATTGGTGGGAAAGCAATCACGTCGCTACCGATATTGACATGACCGCAGTGCCAGCCCGTCACTTTTCGGGCCGCAGCTTCGCTCGTGGTAAAACACTCTGGTCAGCTTTCGTACTGAAATTACACGGGTATTCGCTGTATCTGGGTGGCGATTCGGGTTATGGCACGCATTTCAAGGAAATCGGCAGTAAATACGGTCCCTTCGATTTGGCCATCCTCGAATGTGGACAGTACGGAAAAGACTGGCCGAACATCCATATGTTTCCTGAAGAAGTGGCCACAGCCGCGCAGGAACTTCATGCCAAAACGGTTTTACCCGTACACTGGGCCAAATTTTCGCTGGCTATGCACAGTTGGACTGAACCCATTGAGCGATTCACCAAACGGGCATCCGAACAAAATCTGGACGTTACAACACCCATGATTGGCGAGCCACTTACGGTAGGCATAAACTACCCAAAATCGACCTGGTGGCGTTATTAGGGGGAATGGCGCAAGACTCCGGCTGCGATGGCGCAAGGCTCCAGCCTTGTGTCTAGTATTCTCCGGCCTCTGGCTGAGTTAAACAAAAAAAAATGACAAAACGGCCAGAGGCCGGAGAATACTAGACACAAGGCTGGAGCCTTGCGCCATCGCAGACATCCCGTCATACTCATAGGCAAATTCTACATGACGTATGTTTTTTGCTGTGAAACATCGTTCTTTGGTACGTAAAATTTCTTACGTACCAAAGAACGATGCAGACACCTACCCGGCGCCAATTCATTCGCACGGCCGCGCTAACCGGCGCAGTCACTTCAGTTGCCACATCCTCTGTTTTTCCGGCTATTTTAACAGGTGCCAAACCCGCCGACACTAAAGTCAGGCTGGCGTTTATTGGCGTTGGTTCGCGGGGGCGCAGCCATGTAGAACAGGCACTCTACCGCGATGATGTCGAGATAACTGCCATTTGCGATCCTGCTCCCGAAGCCATCAGCCGGGCTACAGCGATGATTGAAAAGGCGGGCAAGAAAGCTCCGGTAGCGTATGGCAAAGGTGATGAAGCGTTTAAGGATATGCTCAAACGCGATGATATTGACGGTGTTGTGATTGCCACGCCCTGGGAGTGGCACGTGCCTATGGCCGTAGCCACCATGAATGCGGGCAAGTATGCGGCTGTAGAAGTATCGGCAACGGTGACGCTCAAAGAATCCTGGGATCTGGTGAACGCATCCGAAAAGTCGGGTTCGCCCTGTATGATTCTGGAAAACGTTTGCTACCGTCGCGATGTGCTGGCCTTACTAAACATGATTCGGAAAGGCATGTTTGGCGAGATGACCTATGCACATTGCGGCTACCAGCACGACCTACGCAATATCAAATTCAACGACGGTAAATCCATTAGTGGCGTTGGTGCCGAATTTGGCGAAAAGGGCTATTCAGAAGCGCACTGGCGAACTCAGCACTCCGTAGACCGCAATGGAGATCTATACCCAACACATGGGCTTGGCCCCGTTGCGCACTGGCTCGATATTAACCGGGGCAACCGCTTTACTCACCTCACGTCAACAGCTACCAAAAGTCGTGGACTACACAAATATGTAGTCGATAAAGGAGGGCCAAATCACCCGAATGCAAAAGTCAATTTCAAACTCGGCGATGTGGTGACGACGGTAATCCAGTGCGCTAATGGCGAAAACATTGTCATTATCCACGATACGAATTCACCCCGCCCCTACTCGCTTGGATTTAGGGCGCAAGGCACCAACGGCATCTGGATGGACGACAACGATATGATTTACCTCGAAGGCGTTTCGCCCAAACCACATAGCTGGGAGCCTTTTGCGGCCTATCAGGAAAAGTACGACCACCCCCTCTGGAAACGCCACGCCCAAACAGCCGAAAACGCAGGCCACGGCGGCATTGACTTCTTCGTTCTGCGGGCCTTCATCGAATCGATAAAAGCCAAAGGCCCTGTTCCCATCGACGTGTATGACGCAGCCGTTTGGAGTGCCATCAGTCCATTATCGGAGCAGAGTATTGCCGGTGGCAGCAAGCCGATGGAAATTCCTGATTTCACACGGGGAAAGTGGAAAACCAATAAGCCAATTTTTGGACTGACAGATAATTATTAAGAAGGTATTTTCTCACCCATATACACGTATACCGGTGAGAAAACCCATTCTAACCCTTGAATTAAAAACAGATAATTGCTGAGAAGTCAATTACTATTTTTAATTTGTAAAAATTTTTAAAATCCTTTACCCCTTCACCTGCTCTTAACTCACGAATCAGCCAATGACACCTACTGCTCCGCCTAAAACCCAAAATTACACGGGCCCTTTGCTTATTATCGGCGCCCTATTCTTTGTTTTCGGCTTCGTTACGTGGGTCAATAGTGTGTTGATTGCGTTTTTTAAACAAGCCTTCAATCTTAGCACGGTTGGTTCCAACCTGGTAGCATTCGCGTTTTTCATTTCCTATACGCTGATGGCTATTCCATCCTCGGCCCTTTTGAAGCGGACGGGTTTTAAAAACGGAATGTCAATGGGTTTGCTGGTCATGGCAGTGGGTACCATTGTTTTTGTACCCGCAGCCAAAGCCGTTTCGTACCCCCTGTTTCTAGTTGGTTTATTCCTGATCGGTATTGGCCTGACGGTCCTGCAAACAGCGTCGAATCCGTATGCTACGATTCTTGGTCCCCGCGAAAGTGCTGCCCAGCGTATTAGCTTCATGGGCGTTGCCAATAAGCTGGCCGGTATATTCAGTCAGTTTATTTTTGGCGGCTTACTACTAACGGGCGGTAATGCCCTGGCCGGAGCGGCATCGCTTGAAAAAGTGGTGACGCCCTACATAATTCTAACGGGTGTGCTGGTCGTACTGGCCATTCTTATTCGCTATTCAAACCTCCCCGAAGTATCGGAAGAACAAGACGATGCGCCCGCCGAGTTGACGATGCGAACCAGTATCTGGCAGTTCCCAAGTCTTGTTTTGGGTGTTCTTGCCTTGTTTTGTTATGTTGGGGCCGAAGTTATTGCGGGCGATACGATTATTAACTACGGCAAGGCTATGGGCTTCTCGAATGACGAAGCTAAATACTTTACGACCTACACGCTTTATGGGCTACTGGGCGGCTATATCCTTGGCATTATAGCCATTCCCAAATACATCTCGCAGCAAATGGCCTTGCGCGTTGGGGCCATTCTGGCGTTGATTCTGACCACAGCCGCTATCCTAACCGATGGCTTTACCTCTATTCTTTGCGTCGCTCTGCTTGGATTTGCCATCTCTCCAATGTGGCCCGCCGTTTGGCCACTGGCGCTGAACCGGCTTGGAAAATTCACGAAATTAGGTTCAGCACTATTGATAATGGGCATTTCGGGCGGGGCTTTGTTGCCGCTACTTCATGGCTATTTAACAGATGCTGTTAGCCCAAAAATGGCCTACGCCCTACTTTTACCCCTATTTGGCTATATTCTCTACTATGCCGTTTCGGGACACAAGAAGACGAACTGGTAATTAATTTCTAACCGCAAAGGGCGCTAAGGGTTTCGTCAGGACCGCACTATATTTACTTAGCGCCCTTTGCGAAACCCTTAGCGCCCTTTGCGTTTCATGATAGCCTCTACACCCGGCCGTATTTGCCTTTTTGGCGAACATCAGGATTACTTAGGTTTGCCCGTTATTGCGGCTGCCATTTCGCGCCGGATTCAGGTGGCGGCTCATCAGTCGGATAATCGTGGGTTTCGGCTCAATCTGCCCGATATAAACGGCTCGGTCGATATTCCGTTCGATGGACAACCGCTGCCCTATCCGCAGATTCGGGATTACTTCCGGTCAGCGGTCAATGTTCTGCTGCGGGAAGGGTTTACGTTCGGGAAAGGCATCGACGGCGAGGTACATGGCAATATCCCGATCAACTCGGGCACATCGAGTTCATCGGCCCTACTTGTTACCTGGCTTACCGTGCTCACGCAACTCGCCGATAATCCGCGCACACTCCCTGCCGAACAGATTGCAGAGCTGGCCTATGTGGCAGAGGTACTGGAATTTGGCGAACCCGGCGGCATGATGGACCATTACTCAACGGCTGTTGGCAATGTCATTTATTTAGAATCACAGCCAAAAATCCGGTTAGAGAAGCTCAGCCCCCCTTTAAGCACATTTGTTCTTGGCGATTCGCAGGAGCCGAAAGATACCATCGGCATTTTGCAGCGGGTTAAGTTTGGTATGCTGGCGATTATCAAGAACCTGAAAACGATCAATCCAGGCTTTTCGCTGGAAACCTCCGATAGTACCGAGGTTGCTGAGTTCAAGGACTTTCTGACCAAAGACGAATACATTCTCCTCAAAGGCAATGTATCGAACCGTGATATTCTGCGCGATGCGCTACGTCTATTACACTCGTCAGATGGCTCAGTAGCGCATTTCGATCACGTCCGTTTTGGCCAACTCCTGAACGACCATCAGGCGAACCTGCGAGATGCCCAACGTATTTCGACGCCTAAAATAAACCGAATGCTCGACGCTGCCCTTGCAGCCGGTGCCCTTGGTGGCAAAATTAACGGCTCAGGTGGCGGAGGCTGTATGTTTGCGTACGCACCCGAACAACCCGAAGCAGTTGCCGAAGCCATCGAACGTGAAGGTGGGAAAGCCTTTATTATTAATGTTGCTGAGGGGACCACGATCTCAACCAAGTAATGTTACTAATGGCCACATCGGGCTAAAATTCACTCAACTATTCACATTTATAAAAAGATTTCAACCACAGAGGCACGAAGTACACAGAGATCTAAAAGGGCACATTCTTCCCCAATGAACCTCTGTGTGCTTCGTGCCTCTGTGGTTGAAATCTTTTTGTGATTAACTAGTATAGTCTCGTAAACCTTGCTAACCAACCCGACGGGCGGCACTACACTAACGAACATTAGCGGCTCGTTGGGCTGGGAACCAGGAGGTTAGAATGGTCATCACGATCGTGAGAGCGCCTGTTAAGAGAATATCGCTGGTATCAAGCCGCACAGGGTAGGCATCAATGATAGAACTCACCATACCCATCCGGACAAAGCCGTAACTTTCCTGCGCCAGGCAAAGACCAACGCCCAGAATCAACCCGGAAATAGCCCCGGTTAAAGCAATGATGGCCCCCTCGGTCAGGAAAATCCGGCGAACCATTTGCCTTGTTGCGCCCAGCGCATACATGATTCGGATATCTGCCTTTTTCTCAATGACCAGCATCGACAGAGAAAAGAAAATATTGATCGACGCCACCAGAATGATAAATGACAACGTAAGGGCAACAAATAACTTCTCCACACGAATAGCCCGGTACAAATCGAGGTTTAAATCATCCCGGCTCTGAACAATTAAATTCTCACCAACAACATCCTGCAACGCCTGTTTTGCTTTGTCTTCGTTAGTGCCGGGCCGAAGCTGGATTTCGATACTGGTCACTTCATTGGGCTTATAGTCAAACAACGCCCGGGCCGAACTGATAGGCGCCAACACGAAGTTGTCATACTTCGACTCAATGAAAAAAACACCCGAAACCGTAAAGGCTTCGCGGTTGAACGCATCCTGATTAAGCACATTGAACGACTGCCCGCTTTGCGGATATAGAATCTCCAGGGGCGTCAGAATATCGACCGGCGAAACAGAGAGGTCACTTCGCACACCATCGGCCACGATAGCATAGTTCACCCCATCCCGACGTAACAATAGCTTCCCTTCGAGCATGGCGGAGTCAAGTTGCTGCCGCTGAACGTAGTTATCATCTACGCCCTTCAGGCGCACAACCGTCTGTGCATTTTTGTAACGCGCTAGGGCATTATCCTGCGCAATGGCGGTCAACAGGCTTACACCCGGCGTTTGACGTAATTTTGCCAACAAATCCGGTGAAGCCAAAAACCGTTTTCCCTGTTTGGGGGCAACGGTCATGTCGGCTTCAAATGTCTTAAATATTTGCCGGTTCAGTTCTTCCATCCCGTTAAACACCGACAGCACCACCACGAGCGCCATTGTGCCAACGCCTACTCCGAGCATCGACAAAATAGACAACCAGCTTATGAAACTGCGTTTCTTACGGGAGAAAAAGTACCGACGGGCAATCCAGACGGGGAGGTTCATGCACTATTTTTGAATGAGTGAATGAGTAAATAAGCGAATGACTGAACACACTATAGCTATTTAATCATTCGCTCATTTACTCATTCAAAATTTACTCACTATCCTCATCCTCCTCCACCGGGGCGGGGGGAATATCGATACTGGAGAAAAGTTTATCCATTTTGTCGGCGTAGTCGGCGGTGTCGTCCAAAAAGAAATGCAGTTCGGGAACGATACGTAATTGGTGCCGCACCCGGTCGCCGAGGTGCTGCCGAAGCACTTTACCCTTTTCCTGAATCGTTTCCAGCAAAAGGTGTTTATTTTTAGTAGCCAAAAAACTCAGGTATACCCGTGCTACGCTCAAATCGGGCGATATGCGCACACTTGTGACTGTGATAAAGGCACCATTGAACAAATGGGGCACATCACGCTGAAAGATTTCACTTAAATCTTTCTGTAACTGCCGGGATACTTTTTGCTGTCGTTTCGATTCCATACTATCGGTACTTGGGTACTCACTGAACGGCCTGAACTGACGAATGGTTTACATTCATCCAGACCTCTATTCTGCAAATATCCGCCCATTTTTCCGTTCTGCCGAAATTGACTGTAATTTTACCACGAACAGTTGATAATAAATGGCCTGTTTGCCAGTGTCTTTGTCCAATCAACTGCCTCTGTATATACTAACTGTTACTATTTTCGCTACCCTTTGCTACGTTTCTTTCAATCTTATTTCCCCTACCAATACATCAGTCTGCTGGGTTTGTTGCTGCTTATCCGGTTGCCGCTCCTGCTGCATCCGTTGCCGCTTCTAATTCCCGAACTGAACTGGATGCTTGTTGGCGAACAGATGAGTCAGGGTAATTTGCTTTACCGCGACATCTGGGATAGCGTTAGTCCATTGTCTGCGCTGGTTTACTGGGGTATAGACAGTCTGTTTGGTCGGTCTTCACTGGTACTTCACGGCGCGGCAACACTGGTATCTATATTCCAGATCGTCTATTTTAACTACCTGACAAATAATCGGGATGTATATCCGGACAGATCGTTCTGGCCCGGCCTGATTTATATGCTGTTTATGCATCTCTCGTTCGACTGCCTGACGCTCTCGCCAGTGCTTATGTCAACGAGTTTTTTACTTCTGGCCTTTGGTACGCTCATTAAGCAGATGGATCGACGAGGTGCTACCGATGAGGTGTTTGAAGTGGGTTTCTATATTGGCATTGCGGCTCTCTTTTATCTGCCTTCGGCCTTGTTTCTTCTTTGGGCCATCATGTCGCTGCTGTTTTATACGGGCGCTACCTTTCGGCAATATTCACTATCACTATTCGGTTTTCTGTTTCCTTTTGCGGCTACGGTGTTGTTTTATTACCTCTGGGATAGTCTCGACGATTTCAACCGTAACCTCTTATCGTCCGTGTTTCGGGTTCGGCAATATTCGCTGTCCGATTTCCAGTCGCTGGCAGCTTCGCTCTTTATCCCGTTGGGATTGGGCGTATTAGGTTTTTTGAGCCTGTTCAACCGACCGGGGCGGTACGTTAACTTTCAACAGCGGGTACAGCAAATTATGGCCATCTGGTTTCTGATCGCCGTATTGACAATTGCACTGATGCCGTTTCTGGCTCCAATGGTGTTTCTAACGTTTGTGCCGCCAATGGCCTATTTTGCCTATTACTATTTTGAGAATATCCGCAAAGCCTGGTTAGCCGAAATCACATTCACGATTGCCTTTTCGCTGATGCTTTTGCTGTTTTATCAAGGCGCATTGGGCCTGATTCCGGGGGCGGGTCTGGGTCGATTAAGTAGTTTGCAAGTGCGAAAATCACCGTTACCCAATGATATTAAAAATCAGCGAGTACTCATCATTGGCGAAGACCTGAGTGCGTATCGACAGAATCAACTGGCAACGCCTTATCTAAACTGGGACCTGGCTAAGTATGATCTCAAGAACCTGGATAATTACGAATCGGTCATCAACGTGTTCGACCATTTTCGACAAGATCCACCCGACTATATTATAGATCGGGAAAATGTTGTCGAGAAACTCTTTCAACGCGCCCCCGCACTGGCTCTTCGCTACGAAAAAACAGCTACGCCGGGCGTTTACAAACGAAAATAAGTATGGTTTACGGTTAAAGGTTTTACGGTTTTTCGACAACTTTGTAACTCCCCACAGTACGCCGTAAACCATAAACCGTAAACCATATCTGCATGGCTTCCTCTTTTACCAACAAGCGTACAAACCTGTATATTTTTCTGAGTGCGGTATTCCTGACCAATGCGCTCATTGCCGAAATCATAGGTGTCAAAATCTTTTCGGTCGAAACATTACTTGGCACAAAACCGGCTCAGATTCATGTCTTCAGCGATTTCATTCTGGACTTTAACCTCACGGCGGGGGCGGTCATCTGGCCGTTTGTGTTTATCACGTCCGATATTATCAACGAATACTTTGGCAAGTCGGGCGTTCGGCGGATTTCATTTCTGACGGCCGGATTTGTTGGTTTTAGCTTCCTGGTCATCTTTGCGGTTACGTCGCTGCCTCCGGCACAGTTCTGGCTCGATGTTAATGCCAAAGACTCGGCTGGCAATCCAATCAACATCAATAATGCGTTTCAGATGATCTTTCGGCAGGGTCTGGGCATCATTATCGGCTCATTAACAGCCTTCCTGATCGGGCAGATTCTGGACGTATATGTCTTTCATTCGCTCCGGAAAATTACGGGCAGCCGACAAATCTGGCTTCGTGCTACTGGCTCAACATTGGTTTCGCAGTTAGTCGATTCCTTTGTCGTGTTGGGTATTGCCTTCTATATTTTCGGAAACTGGTCGCTCTCGCAGGTGCTGGCAGTAGGCATTATCAATTACATCTATAAAGCGACTTCGGCTATTATTCTGACACCGGTACTGTATATAGCACACTATTTTATTGACCGATATTTAGGCAAAGAACACGCAGAAGAACTGGCTAACGAGTCGGCGATGAGTTCATTTATGTAGCGACTAATACCGTCCACCAATTCTCCGCCGGTTCAAAACAGAGTTCCCGTCAACCAGCGGGAGTTGGTAAGGCCGCTGGGTAAGGCCGGTCGTATCGGTCAATGAGCGCAGGAAAGCAACCAGCGCCGTTTGCTCAACGCCTGTCAACTTGAGTGGCGTTTCGTTCAGCGTCTGCCCATCAAGTTGAATACCAATTCCCCGCCCCCCACCCCGATTATAAAAATCAACCACCTGCTCCAGCGTCTTATACACGCCATTATGCATGTATGGGGCCGTTAAGGCCACATTTCGAACAGTGGGCGTTTTGAACGCAAACCGATGACGGTCTTTCTGATAAGTATCGAACTTGCCAGGATCCGTGTCGATCTGGGCGTTTCGTATTTTCCGACGACGGGGTACGCCAATAATTTCGCTCTCTGTTTTTTCGTAATGGGGCGGAACGAAACCATTGTAAATCGGGAAGAAGTGACAGGTGGCACAGCGTGCTTTTCCTAAAAATAGATTTAAACCAAGTTTTTCATCGGTAGAAAAGGCCACTGCCTCGCCACGCAGGTAGCGATCCGGGCGGGCGTTCAAACACGTAAGACTTCGAATGTAACAGGCTAGTGAGTTCCGTATGTTTGGCGCAGTCAGGCCAGCCGGAAAAGCGTCAGCAAACCGTTTTCTATAGTCTGCGCTTGTCATCAGTTTCTGCACAATGTCTTCTGGCGACGTCTTCATTTCGTGCGCATTCGTCAGTACGTCGTGCGCCTGGTCTTCCAGATAAAACGCCCTTGAGTCATAGAATTGAGCATTTTGCAAGCCCGCATTTAGCAAAGTAGGTGCATTTCGAAGTACCCGCTTCCGACCACTGAACGAATGACTCTTGGTAAACCCATCCGTAAAGGCCTGCTCTGGCCGATGGCACGAGGCACAGGATCGGGCATTATTACCCGATAATAAAGGGTCGAAGAACAGAATTTTCCCAAGGGCTACCTTTTGCGGTGTACTGACAAACGCGCCGAAGTTGATCAGGTAGTCAGCCCTAAAAGCCCCTGAGTCAGACAGCGTCGCGACCATTGGCGACAGAAATCGCCTTGTCGTAGCCAACGGAATAGTAAGTGATTTACGTGCTTGTTGTAAAGCCCGGCTGAGTGGATAAAGTTGCTCCCGTATAAACGAAACCCGGTCGAAATCAGCAAAATCAGACGCCGTTTCCAATACCCGAATCGCGTCCGTCCAGTGTTGTGACAGTTCGGTAGCCATCGGCTTTGAGAGCCGCGCGGCATAAGGTCGAAATACGTCGCGCAGAGTACGCAGGCTTAAAGCCGCTTCTGACAAACCTGTTCTGGTTTCGGGCGCATCGTAGCCTGTAATGCCGGCTGTGAGTAGTCGAAACAACTGCTGGCGCATAGCCTCCAGCACATCCGTATCCGTGATTTTATCGGCGGGAATTCCTTGTTCCAGACGAGCCGCATAGGTAAGCGACGCGGTCAACTCTCGGGTGATATCGGCTTTACGGTCAGCGTTATACACCGGGAACAAGTACGGTTCCAGAACTTGTAGTCCAGTGGGTAAAATTGGGGTTTGTCCCGGTTCTGTTCCCTCCACCTCTATCACTGGCGGACCGTTGATATGACTTGCCAGAAAAGGCTGATAGTATTCCAGCAACCATTCGATTCGCTTGTAAGCCAGCCGACTACGGATGAAAGCCGCCCGGAGCGAATCAGCGGGCAAATCAGTGGCTACATAGTCGGCGAGTTGCTGTACTTGCTGGTGAAATTTGCTGTTATCGGCCAGAAACTGATCGTAAACCGGTGGGCCAACAGGTTCTGCTTCTTTGGCTAGAAAAGCAGGAATCGTTAGCGCCAACAAAAACAAACCGATTAGCCGATACATAAGTAAAAGAATGTAGAATTAACAATGAATAATGTAGAATGAGTAATGACTGCGTTACACGCCATTCTACATTATTCATTGTCCATTTTTACCCGCTGCCAGTTATCCAGCAACACCGCCGTAGCAATGCCTACATTCAGCGATTCGGCATCACCGTAACGCGGAATCGTGACCCGTTGCGTAACAAACGTACCGACTTCGGGGCGGATACCGTTCGATTCATTCCCCATTACCAGATAGCCGGAAGTCCCAAAGGCAAGCGAATGCACATCGGCACCATCCAGAAAAGCGCCATATACCGCACTCGTCGACTGGGCCAGGACTTTTGTAATGTCGCCATACCACCAGCTCACCCGCGTAAACGAACCTTTACTGGCCGAAATAACTTTCGGATTGTACACATCGGCGGTGGTTTCGGAGCATAAAATCTTACGAACGCCGTACCAGTCGGCAATACGAAGAATGGTACCGAGATTACCTGGATCACGGATATCATCTAAAATCAACGCAATCTCATTAGGTCCGGCCAATAGAGGACGGTTCTCTTTCGTTCTGACCACAGCGAGAGCCGCGTTGTTACTTTCCAGCGTGCCAGCCCGTTCCAGATCGGCCACAGACGCGATTTCGACCGGCGTTCGTTGGTTGTCTGTAAGGTGAGCGTTTTCTTTGTAGAATGATTCAGTTGCAACAACCAGTTCCGTCTGAAAGTCGGACTGTAAAACCTCCTGCACGCTCTTGGCCCCTTCGACCAGAAAGGCACCATGTTGCTGACGGAATTTTTTCTGATGCAGCGACTGAATATATTTAAGTTGATTTTTAGAAAGCATGATTTATAAAATGAATAATGTACAATGGATAATGACTAATGTAAGACGCAGCCATAGCCTCCTTCGTTATTCATTGTACATTATTCATTGTACACTGGTTATCTCCCTATCGGGCTGTTTGAGTTCCAAGCAGTTACGGGAAAATGGATATATTCTCACTGCTCAGACGGTAAAGGGCAACCGTGCCATATCAGACGACAACCTGTTGAGTCTGATTCCGCAAAAGCCAAACCGGCGGCTCCTGGGCTTGCCCATTACAACGCAACTTTGGTTTTATCAACTCGGCCTGCGCCGATATGACCGTGAAGCAGCTCTGCGCGAGTTTCAGGCCAAAACTAACGAATTTGAACAGCAAAGCCAGCTGGTAGCCAATCAGCCAAAAGAACTTAAAAAGCTAAACAGTCGGTATGGTCGTCAGTTAAAACATCTTCGACAAAAAGCTGAGGAAGGCAACTGGGTTATGCGCAACCTGGGCGAACCTCCTTCTTACTTCTCCGAAAAAGATGCACAAGCCAATGTAGCCAAAATGCAGAAGTACCTATCGGACAAGGGTTTCTTCAATGCAAAAACGGCCTATGAACTCGACACCCTTCGTCGAAGCCAGATCAGGGTCAATTATCTGGTTGCCGAAAATGAAGGCTTTTACCTGCGAAATATTCTTTATGAAATTGCTGATCCCCGCGTCGACTCCATCGTTCGAAAATCCTTTGACAAATCGAAGCTTCAGGTAGGTGACCGGTTCGATTTCGACAATATGTCAGGCGAGCGTCTGCGCATTGAGACCATATTACGTGACCAGGGGTATTACACATTTTCCCGGCAGTACATCCGGGCCACGGATGTCGATACGATTCGTCGTGGGAATGACCGCCGTTTTCGCGATGGTCTCGAACCTGGCGACTCCTCCCGGCGAAATGTGGATGTTAAGCTCCAGATCGTAAACCCACCGGGTCAATCTGCCCATCCAATCTACCACGTTGGCGATGTAGAAATGCAGATTACCGCTGCCGAAGAGACTGCTGCCGTAGACCCGCTCACCGTAAATCCATCGGCAACAGCCAGACCCACCTTTGATACCTTGAGTCGCAATGGTGTAACCTATCTACTCGGTGGGCGCGATATTTCGGTACGGCTGCTGGATTCAAAGATCCTTTTGCGGCCAAACCAACTCTACAGCCAAAGTGATTATCGCGATACACAGCGACAGCTTTTTCTGTTAAATCAGTTTAAGTTCGTCAATCTTAATTTCGTTGATACAACCAATCGTCGGTTACGTACCCTTATTACGGCCACGCCCTTAGATAAATACGAAACCACTGCCGAGGGCGGAGTCACTGGTCTTTTGTATCAAGGCAAGCCATTCCCCGGTGGCTTTGGTAGTTTGATCTTTCGCGTGCGAAATCTATTTGGTGGCCTGGAAACCTTCGAAACCACCCTTCGTTATGGTCTGGAAGCGCAAACCGGTTTTGTTTCCGACCCAAACAATCCTAAAAACGCGGTCTATACATCTCAAGAGCTTGGTGTTAGCAGCTCACTTACATTCCCGCAGCTTTTATTTCCCGGACGTTTTCGCTTCCGGTTCAACCGTTTCGCTCCCCGAACGCAAATCAGTCTGAGTTATAACAATACATTCAGACCCGATTTTCGGCGGTCGCTCCTGCGGGCAACTATGTCCTATAATTGGCAAACGACGCCAACCAAGCAGTTTAGTTTCCTGATTGCCGACATCAATCTGATCAACACTGGGGATGGCGCCGAATCGGTAATTAGCCAGGCGTTCAAGCAGCAATTGAATTCGTTAAAAGCTCAGGGGAGCACTGTGTATCTGAGTTTTCGGCGTTCGCTCAGTTCAAGCTTTAGCTTTGCCTATACCTATAATACAAACGTTCCAGGGCAAAACCGTCGGGCAAACTTTCTGCGCACAGTCGTTGAGTCGGGTGGAACAACGCTCAACTTTGTTTCGGATAAAACCGTTTCTCGGTGGAGTGACACTATTGGTGGCACAGGCTTACAGTTCTATAAGTTTCTACGGGGCAACTTCGATTATCGGCATTACATTCCTATCCGTAGTCGGACAACGCTGGCCTTCCGCATCAATACCGGTGTTGCTTATGGCTATGGACCAGATGGCGGGCCGGTTCCGTACGAAAAATTCTTTTTCGCCGGCGGTAGTAACAGCATTCGGGCGTGGCTACCCCGGCGGCTGGGGCCGGGTTCTGCATTTCCGTACCAAACGGATCCGGCAACACCGGCTTTTACGTCCACAAAACAGTTCATTTATCTGTTTGAACAACCGGGCAATGTTCTTCTTGAAGGCTCTGCCGAACTGCGCGGACGATTGTTTCATCTTGGTGCAGACATTAACGGGGCCATTTTTGTAGATGCAGGCAATGTCTGGACATTAACCGATAACATCTCCCGGCCAGGGTCTATCTTTCGGTTCAACTCGTTTATTCCTCAGATTGCTGTTGGTACCGGAGTAGGCTTACGTATTGATTTCTCCTTCTTCGTCATTCGTTTCGATGGTGGCATCAAGGTTTGGGACCCTGCCCGCCTTTATCCAGACAAGGATAATGTTATACAAGACGAACGATTTATTCTGCCTCAATTTTCTCTCAAACAATTGACAAAAGGGCCCAATCCGCTGGTCATCAATTTTGGTATAGGTTATCCCTTTTGATTAGTTATTAGTTATTGATTATACTATTAACCAATAACTAGTAACCAATAATCGACAACCACCCTTAAGGTATTTTAACGACCAAATGCTGACAAAATGACAGCACTATCGGGGCTTTCTTTGTAATTTTGCAATCCGTCAGTAATTAATGGTTTTCGGCTATTGATTACCAGCGGCCTATAATCAACGACGATAGACTATTATGACGCTCATACCCGAACTGACTATACTGCAACCCGAAGACAAAGAGCAAATTGACCTCCCCCGCACGTCGGAAGATGAATTCGCTGTTGGCAAAAAACGGCTGTATATCGAAAGCTACGGTTGCCAGATGAACTTCGCCGATAGTGAGGTAGTTGCGGCTGTTATGCGGAATGCAGGCTATGCGACCACCTCTTCGGCTACGGATGCCGATGTAATTTTCCTGAACACCTGCGCTATCCGCGAGAATGCCGAGCAAAAAGTGCGGCACCGGCTCAACCATCTAAGAGGGCTTAAACGGCTGAAACCCGAACTAATGGTCGGGATTCTTGGCTGCATGGCCGAACGCCTGAAAACCAAGCTTCTGGAAGAAGAAAAAGTAGTCGACATTGTAGCTGGCCCTGATGCTTACCGCGATATTCCGAAATTAGTCGAAGAAGCCGGATCGGGTCAAAAGGCAGTTAATGTATTTCTCTCTCGCGAAGAAACCTACGCCGACATTTCGCCTATTCGTTTGAATTCCAATGGTGTAACGGCTTTCGTATCCATCATGCGGGGTTGCGATAATATGTGCAGTTTCTGTGTGGTACCTTTCACACGGGGCCGCGAACGAAGCCGTGATCCACACAGCATTGTTCGCGAAGCGCAGGATCTTTTTGACCAGGGCTACCGAGAGGTAACGTTACTGGGACAGAATGTGGACTCTTATAAATGGCAGGAAGGGGAGAAAAGGGAGGATGGAGAAAAGGGAGAAAATGCCCTGATGGATTCGCCCGCCGTCACGTTTGCCGACCTCCTCGAACGGGTGGCACAAATCCACCCCGATTTGCGGGTGCGCTTTTCGACCTCGCACCCTAAAGACATTACCGACGATGTGCTCCATACCATGGCCCGGTATGACAACATTTGCAACTACATCCACCTGCCCGCCCAAAGTGGCAACAGCCGGGTGCTGAAGTTGATGAATCGAACCTACGACCGCCCCTGGTATATAGGCAAGATTGACCGTATACGCGAAATTCTGGGCGAAGATTGTGGTATTTCGACCGATATGATTTCGGGCTTCTGTACCGAAACCGAAGATGAACACCAGGAAACGCTGTCGCTCATGGATTATGTGCGATACGACTATGCCTATATGTTTGCGTACTCGGAACGGCCCGGTACGCTGGCAGCAAAAAAATATAGAGATGATATTTCGGAAGACGACAAAAAGCGTCGACTGAACGAAATCATTGATCGTCAACGCGGGCATTCGGCCGAGCGCAACCAACGCCATATTGGCCAAGTACACCGCGTATTGATCGAAGGCCCGTCAAAACGCTCCGACGATTTTCTCAGCGGACGAAATGACCAGAACAAAGTGGTCGTTTTTCCAAGAGGTACTCACCAAAAAGGCGAGTACGTCAATGTATTAGTCACAGAATGCACATCAGCTACCCTGCGGGGAGAGGTTGTTAATGAATAATGGATAATTGATAATGAATAATGTACAACGGATAATGAGTAACGAGTAGTCCCTCCCCTCATTACCCAGTTTACACGCTTCATTATTCTTTATTCATTTTACATTATTCATTACACATAGTTATGAATCAACAGGAAATTCAAAGCGTTAAACAACGTTTCGGCATAATTGGCAACGCTCCCGGCCTCAACTACGCCATTAACGTAGCCATGCAGGTGTCGTCGACCGATTTAACCGTGCTCATAACGGGTGAAAGTGGTAGTGGTAAAGAATCATTTTCCAAGATTATCCATAGCCTAAGCGCCCGAAAACACGGTCAGTTTATTGCCATCAACTGCGGAGCCATCCCTGAAGGAACCATCGACTCAGAACTGTTCGGGCATGAAAAAGGCTCATTTACAGGCGCCGTTGATTCACGGAAAGGGTACTTTGAAACCACCAATGGCGGTACTATTTTCCTGGACGAAATTGGCGAAATGCCACTGGGCACCCAGGCTCGACTGCTTCGTGTGCTCGAAAACGGCGAGTTTATTCGGGTGGGCTCCTCGAAAACCCAGAAAACGGATGTGCGGGTGGTGGCGGCTACAAACGTCAATTTGATGGAAGCCGTTGAAAAGGGGAAATTCCGGGAAGACCTGTATTATCGGCTCAACACCGTCCCCATATTTGTCCCCCCCCTGCGCGAACGCGGCACCGACATTGAATTATTGTTTCGGAAGTTCACAACCGACTTTGCCGAGCGTTACCGCATCAAGCCCCTTCAACTGACCGATAGTGCCAAACAAGCCCTGGTTCGGTATCCATTTCCGGGAAATATCCGTCAGTTGAAAAATATTGCCGAGCAAATATCCATTCTTGAATCAGAACAGGAAAAGCCAATTGACGCCGACATACTAGCCAAATACCTGCCTCAACAGCAAGCACCCAATCGGTCGCTGGCGTTATTTCCACAGGCAAACGGCAGTTCGGGAAGCGACAATTTCTCGGAACGGGATTTACTCTACAAGGTGCTGTTTGATATGCGTCGGGATGTGAACGACCTCAAAAAACTCGTTCGGGATGTATTGCTTGGGAATGATCAGGACACGGGGCAGATTTTGCATACGCACAAAGATTTATTCGATTCTATTTCAACGGATATCGACAATCGTCCTCCCTCCGACACCAATATAACGCGACTCCTTCCGCCTGTCAATGGGACCGTGCGAACCGAAACGCATGCCGCACCACCGTCAGAAACCTACGGCAGCCACCCGCCGGTGCAAATTTATGATGATGTTGATGGCGACGTGAACGACATGACTGAGGTAGAAGATGTAACACACGAAACAGAAGAAGATGACTCGCTTTCGCTCGAACGCCAGGAGAAAGAGATGATCCTGAAAGCCCTCCGCCGTAATAACAACAAACGCAAATATGCCGCCCAGGCACTTGGCATCTCCGAACGCACGTTATACCGAAAAATTAAACAGTATGAGATTGATGAAGAATAAATTTTTAGTTAAGAATGAAGAGTTAATAGTTAAGAATAAAGAATTCACACCCGTGTTTTTTCTATTCTTCATTCTTAACTCTTCACTCATCATTCAATCCTGTGGGGTGTATTCGTTCACGGGTACAACCTTGTCGCCCGACATTAAAACGGTAACGGTAAACAACTTTACGCTGGCTACAGCTGGTGGCCCGGCCAATTTGCCTTTAACCTTCAATGAACGGCTAAAAGAATATTACCAGCGATACACAAACCTGAAGGTTGTACCAACCAATGGCGATATGGTACTGGAAGGTAATATTACAGGCTACGATCTATTGGCAGTGGCCCCAACCGCACAGGACCAGGCTGGTGTTAACCGCCTTCAAATCACGGTTCTGGCCCGTTTTTACAATAACAAAGACGAGACTAAGAACTTCGAACAATCGTTTTCGTTTTATCAGGATTTCCCCCAAGGCCAAACGCTCAGCCAGAACGAAAGTCGGTTAGTACCCAAAATTCTGGATCAGATCGTCTTGGATATTTTCAATAAAACTGCCGCCGACTGGTAAAAGATTTACGGCCTGCGGTCAATAACATACGAGCTAAAGAAGTACTTTCGCATGCTTACTCTATAGATTCTCCTATTCTGTAAAATCATCCATCGTAAATCGTAACTTGAACACGTGCTCGCCCTAGACAAAGAAACATTCTCCTATTGGGTCACTCATCCCGACGACCTCGCTCCCACTGACTTTGTGCAGTTGCAGGAAAGTCTGGAGACATATCCATACTGCCAAACGCTGCATACCCTAACGGCCAAGGCCGCGTCAGTACATCAGCGCGGTCAGTCTATTCCCATCGTTCGTCAGGCAGCAGCCCATGCACTGAGTCGCAATGCGTTGCGGAAATTAATCGATAACGAGTTCCAATGGTCAGAAAATCTACTGACCAAACTAAATGAACTATCGGCCAAACACGTCCCTATTCCCGACGATTACCAGCAGGAAAGCTACGCGCTCTTTAAATCGAAGGCTGGTTTGGGCAATGGATTTTCACAACTGCCCCTTCTTAGATTACCTGGCCAGAACATCCAGCCTGCCGATCTGGAATCAACCGAAGCTGCGGTAACAATACCAACGCCCGAAGACCCAACGTTAACCGAAAAGAACCTGCAAAACGACCTTGCACAGATCGCCGAAGCGACTCCTGCCCTACCAACCCTTTCTCCTGCCGACATCGAACGTCAGCGTCAATTAGATCTTATTGATAGTTTTATTAAGAAAGAACCCCGAATCTCGCAGGTACGGGCAAAACCCGGTGAACCGCTCAATCAGGAAGACTTAACCAAACGCACAAAGCCTGTAGGGGGTAGTTTAGTAACAGAGAGTTTCGCTAAAATTCTGGAGAAGCAGGGTAAGATCGATAAGGCTCGCGAAATCTATGAGAAACTTATGGTGAAAAACCCAGAAAAAAAGGCGTACTTTGCGGCAAAAATAAGCGAATTAACGAGGGAGGACGGAAGATCGACGGAATCGTGAAGTCACTCGCATAAGCTATAAGTCATTTACTCTTAACTGTTTAACGCACCGGCGATCCGGTGACTACTGATTTCATGATAACGGCAACTATTGTCATCATTTGTATTATCACCGTTCTTCTGATTCTTATTGTACTCGTTCAGAACTCTAAAGGTGGCGGACTGACCGGCGAATTTGGCGGCTTAGGGTCTAACCAACTTATGGGCGTTAAGAAAACCACCGATTTGCTTGAACAGATTACGTGGGGTCTTGGTATCGCTCTGATGGTATTATCTATGGCCACTTATGTTATGGTTGACCGTACACAGGCGGCAGGTATCAACAGTGCAAACGTAGATCGGGCACAGACACAAACATTACCAGGGTCAGCGGCTCCAACACCTGCGCCCAGCGCGGCCAACGGTGCAGCTCCAAGTCAGGCAGTCCCAGGGGCGCAGACCCCCGGAGCGTCAACTTCTGCTCTGACGCCACAGAAGTAAGATTTTACACCAACAAAAAAAGCCAGGACTTTGTAATCCTGGCTTTTTTTGTTGGTGTCAGGCGGCTGCCTGTGCCAGCAATTGCCGCGCAATGGGCAGTAAGGTTTCCTGAATAGGATACTCTTTCTGGCTCTCCAGCATATAGGTGGCCGGATTGGGCATATACTGATGCCGCCGGATCAAATCTAGTTTAATATTCTCGAAGGTATTTAACAAACTCTTTCGCACAGCCTCCACAAAACGCAGTTGCACCAGCCGTCCACCCGGCTCCTGATCGGAATAGAGCGTCAGACAAAAATAATACACCTGCGTTTCGGACTGATTAGTGGCATGGACAAGTAAATAGCCTTCTTCCGGGCGTAAGGGCAACAAGCCCACTGGTGCAAGTGTCAGTGATTGGGCAATATCGGCCCAGCGTTGTTGCCCTTCGGTCAACATAGACTGAAAGCGCGGCAAAGCAAATTCCATGATCGCGTCCATTTCTGTCATAAATGCCGGGTCCGTTACCTCAGATTTGTATTCGATTCGGGGTGGTGGGCCGGTAACTCGGCTCACTCGCTTGGGGAAAGCGGCATTTAACGTACCTTTGCCCCTCGAAAAACGGATACCTGCGTCGTAGTGACTTCGCAGTTCAGGTAGGTCCGGGCAGAGTTTGTGATCAACAAAGTTCTTCTGAACCGCCTGTAAGTATGCCATCACGACATACTTTTGATATTCGGCGTCAAGCCAATTTTGCGTGAACCAGTCAGGTTGTAATTTTTTCATAAACCGGAAAAATTCATTTTAAGGCATATGCTTTGGTTAAACTAACCAACGATTGTTGTATTGCCAAATTCTGTTTGCTAAAAGTGTGTCCTCGACCAAAGGAAGTTTAGCAAACAAAGCAAATGGCAGTATGTCAGGCGTAAACCGGAAAATTTGGCAGTTTAGCGCATTGGCACAGTAATTGGCGATCAAGAACCGTCGTGTAAGTACAAACACAAACAGTTTAAAACCTTAATCAACTCATTATCATGGTAGCAGAAACGGAAAGCGTTAAAGTGAACGTGAAACCGCTGGCCGACCGGGTGCTGGTAGAAGCCGCACCGGCCGAAGAAAAAACCTCGTTCGGAATTATCATTCCTGACACGGCAAAAGAAAAACCCCAGCGTGGAACGGTCGTCGCCGTTGGTGCAGGAAAGAAAGATGAGCCGCTAACAGTTCAGGTGGGCGACACAGTTTTGTATGGCAAATATGCTGGTACAGAAATCACTGTAGAAGGTAAAGAGTACCTTATCATGCGTGAATCTGACATTTTCGCAATCCTGTAAGTTGAATGAATAATGCATAATGATTAATGTACAATGATATAAAGGCTTCATTTGCATTCCTCGTTTTTCATTCTCCATTCTCCATTTTTCATTCTACATTTTCCCAAAACAATGGCTAAGAAAATATTTTTTGATACCGAAGCGCGTGAGCGTATTAAAAAGGGTGTTGATACCCTTGCCGATGCGGTAAAAGTTACCCTCGGACCTAAAGGCCGGAACGTAATTCTGGATAAAAAATTCGGCTCTCCTGTAATCACCAAAGATGGTGTTACGGTGGCCAAAGAAATTGAACTGAAGGATGCCATGGAAAACATGGGTGCCCAGTTAGTAAAAGAAGTTGCTTCGAAAACCGCTGATTCGGCTGGTGATGGTACAACGACGGCTACGGTATTGGCACAGGCGATCTACTCGATCGGTGCGAAAAACGTAGCGGCTGGTGCTAACCCAATGGATTTGAAGCGTGGTATCGAGAAAGCCGTTATTGCCGTTGTTAAAAACCTTGGCGAACAGGCACAAACGATTGGTGACGATTTCGGCAAAATTCAACAGGTTGCTACCATTTCAGCTAACCACGACGAAGAGATCGGAACGATGATTGCCGAAGCCATGAAAAAAGTTGGCAAAGAAGGCGTTATCACGGTTGAAGAAGCTCGTGGTACCGAGACGGAAGTTAAAACCGTTGAAGGTATGCAGTTCGACCGGGGTTACCTGTCGCCTTACTTCGTTACCAACACCGAGAAAATGGAAGTTGAACTGGAGCGCCCGTTCATCCTGATTTCGGAAAAGAAAGTATCGTCGATGAAAGAACTGCTTCCAGTTCTGGAGCAGGTTGCTCAAACCGGCCGTCCTTTGTTGATCATTGCTGAAGATGTTGACGGCGAAGCTCTGGCTACGTTGGTTGTTAACAAAATTCGTGGTGCCCTGAAAGTAGCTGCCGTCAAAGCTCCTGGCTTTGGCGACCGTCGGAAAGCTATGCTGGAAGACATCGCTATTCTAACGGGTGGCCAGGTTATCAGCGAAGAGCGTGGTTTCAAACTGGAAAACGCTTCGATCGAATACCTGGGTCAGGCTGAAAAAATCCTGATCGACAAAGACAATACAACTATTGTCAATGGTGTTGGTGAGAAAGAAAACATCACAGGCCGCGTAAATCAAATCAAAGCCCAAATCGAAAACACGACGTCAGATTACGACCGCGAGAAATTGCAGGAGCGTCTGGCCAAACTGTCGGGTGGTGTGGCTATCCTCTACATCGGTGCTGCTACCGAAGTAGAAATGAAAGAAAAGAAAGATCGCGTTGACGACGCCCTGCACGCAACCCGCGCAGCCGTTGAAGAAGGTATCGTAACGGGTGGTGGTATCGCGTTGATCCGCGCTATCTCGTCGCTGGACGGTATCACGACGATCAACGAAGACGAGAAAACCGGTGTTAATATCATCCGTGTTGCCCTCGAATCGCCACTACGCACGATTGTAGCTAACGCCGGTGGCGAAGGTTCTGTTATCGTGAACAAAGTGAAAGATGGTCAGGGTGGCTTCGGCTACAACGCCAAGAACGATACGTTCGAAGATCTGTTTTCAGCCGGTGTTATCGATCCTAAGAAAGTAACCCGTCTGGCTCTGGAAAACGCAGCGTCTATCGCCGGTCTGTTACTGACAACCGAGTGTGTGATTGCTGACGAGCCAGAAGAAGCGCCAGCTGGTGGCGGTCATGGTCACGGTGGTGGCGGTGGCATGGGCGGTATGATGTAATCTGAACCGCGATTTTCCTGATTTAAAAGATTTTCCTGATTGTTACAAAAAAGCCCCTGATCGAGAGATTGGGGGCTTTTTGCTTTTTCAGCCAGAATAAATGCTGCAACGAGCGATTTAGGCTACACAATGATTCATTAACTTTTCCACTTATTTACGTCACGGCTTACAGTATCCATGAAGAAACTCTTTTCAACAGAAGCTATTTTACCAAACACGGGCCTGGCCCTTGTGCGAGTTTTAATAGGCTTGTTCCTGGTCTATCATGGGTGGGAAGTCTTTGATGCAGCAAAGATGAAAGAGTACGCGGCCTGGGATGTCTTCAAGCAGGATTCATCGCCTGCTCTTATGGTTTATCTTGGCAAAGGTTCTGAGCTGGTGGCCGGAGCGCTGCTTACAATCGGTTTATTGTCAAGGCTAGCCTGCCTGATCATTATTGGCACGATGCTATATATATCCTTTTTTGTGGGCCACGGGAAAATTTGGTACGAAGATCAGCACCCGTTTTTATTTGTCCTGCTCGCGTTGGTTTTCTTTTTTGCCGGGCCAGGGAAATGGAGCGTAGATACCTTACTTGAGAAGCATTTTCTAAAAAAAGTGCACTAACAACAGTGCAAAAAAATAGTCTCAAACACCGGGCGTTTTGAGACCTATAGGCAAACAAAAAAGCCAAGCGAGACACTCTCTTGGCTTTCTGATTTACTCAACGTTATGAAAAACTTTTCTTTTCGATACAATTATAAAACAATTTCATTGGAAATTGATTCTTTCCTTTAAATATTTTTTACTAGCAAAAATAATGTTCTGATATACAGGTAGTTAACAATATAAAAATACTCAATTTTTATTTAATAGATAAGTATATATACTTAAAAAAATAATCAAAATATAGCTTTGCATATGTTACTATTTACATAAACAAAAGCCCATCCCGGATAGTTACGGTGCGATCTGCCAGAGCTGCCAAAGCTTCATTGTGGGTAACAATAATAAACGTCTGACCAAGTTCATCCCGAAGTCGGAAGAACAATTGGTGCAGTTCTTCGGCGTTTCGTGAATCGAGATTACCACTGGGTTCATCAGCAAATACAATGGCGGGTTCGTTAATCAATGCCCTCGCTACAGCGGCCCGCTGCTGCTCCCCTCCCGACAGTTGTGATGGTAAATTTGTTAGCCGGTGTTGTAACCCAAGAGTCGTTAACAATGCTTCGGCTCGCTGCCGAACAGCGCGTTCTTCCTTGCCAGCAATAAAACCGGGCAAGCAAACATTCTCTAAAGCAGTAAACTCGGGCAGTAAGTTATTGAACTGGAATACGAAACCAATGCGCTCGTTCCGAAACTGTGCCAGTTGACGGTCATTTAGGGTGAACACGTTTTGACCGGCAATATGCAATTCGCCTGAGTCGGGCCGGTCGAGTGTACCTAGAATTTGTAACAATGTGGTTTTGCCGGCCCCGGAAGCGCCTACAATAGATACAACTTCGCCCGGTTCAATGGCTAGATTAATACCTTTAAGAACAGGGAGATCGCCGTAGTTGCGACGAATATCAGTAGTTTGAAGAAGCGAACTCATTGAGTATGAAAAATGATGAGTAAAGAATGAATAATAGACGATCAGGAGTAATTATTCATCACTCAGCACTCATCATTCTTCATTTCCTGTTAACTTGCCGCACAAAAATACGATTTCCAATCCTCCTTGTTGCAGTTGTCATGAATATACACGAGTATCAGGGCAAAGAAATTCTCAAAAAGTACGGTGTCCGCATTCAAGAGGGTATCGTTGCTGAGTCGCCCGAGAAAGCCGTTGAAGCCGCCAAGCTCCTGATTGCCCAGTCAGGTCAAAAGTTTGTGGTAGTTAAATCCCAAATTCACGCTGGTGGGCGCGGAAAAGGCCAAATCGTTGGTTCTGAGCAGCGTGGTGTTGCTTTGGCTAAATCGGTTGATGCCGTTCGCGACATCACAAAAAATTTAATTGGCAATATTCTGGTCACCCACCAGACAGGACCGGAAGGTAAACGCGTCAACAAAGTTCTGATCGCTGAGGATGTTTATTACCCAGGCGTTTCGGAGCCCAAGGAAATGTACATTGGTATTCTGCTCGATCGTACTAAAGCCTGCAACGTCATCATGGCAAGTACCGAAGGTGGTATGGACATTGAGGAAGTAGCGGAACATAGTCCCGAAAAAATCGTTAAAGAATGGATTGATCCGGCTGTTGGCCTGCAACCGTTCCAGGCACGCAAAGTAGCTTTCGGCTTAGGATTGGAAGGCGAGGCTTTCAAAGAGATGGTTAAGTTCGTAACCGCCCTTTACAAAGCTTATGTTGATACAGATGCGTCGATGTTCGAAATCAACCCGGTTTTGAAAACGTCGGACAATAAAATTCTGGCTGTTGATGCCAAAGTGAATCTTGACGACAACGCGCTGTACCGTCACCTCGACCTGAAAGCCATGCGCGATCTGGCCGAAGAAGACCCCCTCGAAGTAGAAGCCTCGGCAAACGACCTGAATTATGTAAAACTCGACGGTAACGTGGGTTGCATGGTGAACGGTGCCGGTCTGGCTATGGCTACGATGGACATCATTAAACTATCGGGTGGTGAACCGGCCAACTTCCTAGATGTTGGGGGTGGAGCAAATGCCAAAACCGTTGAAGCCGGTTTCCGTATTATCCTGAAAGATCCAAACGTAAAAGCGATCCTGATCAATATCTTCGGTGGTATTGTTCGTTGCGACCGTGTAGCAACGGGTGTTGTTGAAGCCTACAAAGCTATCGGCGATATTCCCGTTCCAATCATTGTTCGCCTGCAAGGCACCAACGCAGAAGAAGGCGCCAAAATTATTGACGAATCAGGCCTGAAAGTACAATCGGCTGTGCTCTTGAAAGAAGCGGCTGAGAAAGTACGTCAGGTTATAGCAGCGTTGTAATGTACCCGACAGCCTCTGGCTGTCGGTATATAAATAAGCATAACACCGACAGCCAGAGGCTGTCGGGTACTACAAAAAAAGCCGAAGCTCACGCTTCGGCTTTTTTTGTATTTAACTAATTCTACCGCCGTGCGCTGGCATAATACTTTTGCGCATCGGGTAGTATTTTTTTCAAATCGGCAATCCGGCGCTCGTCGGATGGGTGATCCGACAGGAATTCGGCAGGAGCCTTTCCACCCCCTGCTTTAGCCATGCGTTGCCAAAAAGTAATCGCTTCAGCAGGGTCATAGCCAGCCATCGACATAAAGATCAGACCTAAGTGATCAGCTTCCGATTCCTGGTTTCTGCTGTGTGGAAGAGCCCCAAAATACTGATACATGAGCGGTCCTCCTGTTCCAATAGCCTGCTGAAATAAAGCCTGCGTTTGTGGGCTTTTAGCAGATGTCGCAATACCTGCCGCTACTTGTCCCGCTTGTAACAGGCCGTTGGCCACTAACCCTTCGCTCATGCGCTCATTTCCGTGCTCGGCAATAGCGTGTGACACTTCATGCCCCAGTACGGTAGCAAGACCAGCTTCATTCTGCGTATAAGGCAAAATACCAGAGTAAACAACGATTTTCCCACCAGGCATACACCAAGCATTTACCTGGCCGCTCTGCACTAAATGATACTCCCATTTAAAACCTTCGAGCCGTTTGCCGTATCCGTTGCTATTCATATAACTTTCAACAGCCCGACGAATACGGTCGCCAACTCGGCTAACCATCTCAGCATCTGCATTGCTGGTGCTAATTACTTTACTGGTATCCAAAAACGCCTTGTACTGAGTAAAACTCATCGAAAGCATATCATTATTAGGAACTAAAATCAGTTGCTTCCGTCCTGTTAGAGGCACTTTCTCGCAGGCTGTAACAGCAAAAGCGAGCGACAACATGATAATTATGACTTTTCTCATTTGTTTGTGTATTGTTTGGTAGAGTATTCTGACGTTATATGACGTGCAAAGTACCTGAATTGTTCAAATTTTTCTAAACTGATGCGGTTGACCCCTCTTTAGTCCTTAGATTTGTGGCATTTGAATAGGTTTAATGTTGGGCGGACATCCTGTCCGCTTTTTACCTCATAAGAGCGGACAGGATAGCCGCGTTACTCCATGAAAATTATTTGCGTTGGCCGAAATTACGTCGATCATATCAAGGAACTTAACAATGAGCAGCCGGAAGATCCCGTCATTTTCATGAAGCCAGAAACGGCTATTCCCCTAAAGAACGAGCCTTTTTTTTACCCCGAGTTCTCCAGCGACGTTCATCATGAAGTTGAAATTCTGGTAAAAATCAATCGGGTCGGGAAAAACATCGACGAGAAATTCGCGCATAAATATTACGACGAAATTGGCATTGGTATTGACTTCACGGCCCGCGATGTGCAAAGTAAATTAAAGGCAAAAGGATTACCGTGGGAGTTGGCAAAAGGGTTTAACGGCTCTGCACCTATCTCGGGCTTCGTATCCAAAACAGACTTCCCTGATTTACAGAACCTGAACTTTCACTTAGATGTGAACGGTGAAACCCGTCAAGTGGGAAACACAAGCCTGATGTTGTTCAAGATTGATTACCTGATTTCGTTTGTATCGCGGTACTTCCTGCTGCAACAGGGCGACATTTTGTTTACCGGAACGCCCAAAGGTGTGGGTCCTGTTCATGTTGGCGATAAACTGACAGCTTTCATTGAAGACAAACCTATGCTCACGTTTGACGTAAAATAAGCGTTATACATCTGTTAAGCCCCTTGTTTTTCGGCTTAACAAACGCGAACATGTTCAATTAATTTAGCTTTTGAGACAATTACTGATTTATAGTTGGGTAGCAGTTGCTCTGTTAAGTTCGAATTTGGCCAATGGTCAAACTAGTGTGAATTCAACGGCAAACAACTCAACGACCCAAACAGGCTACATTCAACCCGGCACTATTGAAGACGGTTATTTTCAATTCCCGATTCAGCCTGGTAGCGCCAATTCGCTGTCGGGTGGGATGGGCGACTTGCGTCCGAACCATTTTCATGCGGGACTTGACATTCGTACGGGTGGTCGCGAAGGTCTGGACGTTCATGCAGCCGCCGACGGCTATGTATCGCGCATTGCCGTTTTTACGGGTGGCTACGGTAACGTTATTTTCATTAAACACCCAAATGGCCTGACTACCGTTTACGGTCACCTGAAAGCGCTGAAAGATACGCTTGGCGTTTTCCTTCGGGAACAACAGTACGAGAAAAAAACTTTTGAAATTGACCTACGTCCGCAACCGGGTCAGTTCCCGGTCAAGCAGGGCGATGTCGTGGCAGCATCGGGCAATACGGGTGGTTCTGGCGGGCCGCACCTTCACTTCGAAATTCGCGACGCCAAAGACAACCTCATCAATCCACTATTATACAATTTTTCGGAGCTTCAGGATAACGTGCCGCCGTATTTCGAGCGCATCGCCCTGAAAACCATGACCCCAACATCGCGCATCAATGGCGAGTATCAGCGCGTTAGTTATGCGCCCATTCGTCAGTCCGATGGTTCATATATACTTACGAAGCCTATAACCGCATCGGGGCTCGTTGGGCTTGAGGTGCTGGCATACGATAAAACCAGTGGCTCTCCATATCGCAATGGGATAAGCTGTCTGGAAGTAAGGCTCGATGGCAAAGAGGTGTTTGCCTACAACATGAACAGTTTCCCGAACGAGCAAACACGGTTCATGAACATCCATGAAAATTACGAAGTGGAGCAAATGACCGGGCAACGCTACCACCGGGGGTACATTGCGGATGGTAATATTCTGAATCTGTATAAGCTACAGAGCAATGCGGCTTATCGAGGGCGTTTGCCTTTGCTGGATGGCCAACCGCACGAGGTTACGTTAATCCTTTACGACGCTTACGACCACTCGACCAAACTGACATTTACGCTTCTACCCGAAGTAACCACAAACCCACCCCGACTGGATTCGCTAGCCGTTCAACCCGCGGGTTATTCGTCAGAAGAAACGGATAACGAAACCGAGGCCACCGTGACAACCGACGAAAATGTACTGAAGATAACGGTCCGGAATATACAGGCGGGCAACGCACCTATCGCGAAACTTATTACCGGGCGCACCGTCACGGAACAACCGGTTAGTTACATTCGTAACAATCAAGCCGTTTATCTCATAGATTTGCGTCAGTCTTTACCAGACTCCGTTCAATTTGGGCGAGGTGTGATACGAACAAATTTCAAGAAGCGTATAATACCGGGTCGAGCAGAGGTGGTTACCGATGGCAACACCCGGCTTGAATTCAGTCCGAAAACGTTGTTCGATACCTTGCATCTGGCTATGCGTGCATTGCCGGGAGGAGGTGTTGAAATTAACCAGCCAACGATTCCACTCAACGAGTATTTGACGGTTCAGTATGTACCGAACTACCCGATTGCCATTGATACCATGCGTACCAAAGCTTACTGGGTAAGTGGCGGCCGCGAAAGTTTTCTGGGCGGCAAGTGGAACAAGGGAAAGATTGAATTTAAAACCCGTTCGCTGGGGCGCTTTCAGTTAATGACAGATGCCAATCCGCCAACGGTTGAAATTTTAAGTGCTACCCCAAAGGGCATTACAGCCAAAATAAGGGATGACCTATCAGGGATTGCCGAGTTTCGGGCGTTGGTAAATGGTGAGTGGGTATTGATGCAGTACGATTACAAACGGGCCTTGCTTTGGTCGGATAAGTTGAATGCCGACGAGCCATTTGAGGACGGGGCCGAAGTGCTTGTGCAGGTTAAGGACCGATCTGGCAACATTGGTTCCGACAGTACAACTATTGATGTACCCCGACCAGTTGTACGTAAAAAAGCCGCTCCCAAAAAAGGGCGAAAGAGAAGATAAATCATAAACCTATACGGTTTTCAAAATCGTATAGGTTTGCAATCGTAAACCAGCATGAGCCTAAATATCGGCGATACCGCCCCTGATTTTACGAGTACAGACCAGAACGGCCAGCCAATAAAGCTATCTGATTATCGGGGCAAAAAGGTGGTTTTGTATTTCTATCCCAAAGACAATACGCCGGGTTGCACCGCTCAGGCCTGTAGTCTACGCGATAATTATGCCGATTTACGGTCAGCGGGCTACGAAGTTCTGGGCGTCAGTGTAGATGACCAGAAGTCGCATCAGAAGTTCATCAGTAAATACGAGTTACCATTTACGCTCGTAGCCGACACCGACATGCAGGTAGCCGAAGCTTATGGTGTGTGGAAAGAGAAATCAATGTACGGGCGAACGTATATGGGCACAGTCCGTACCACCTTTCTGATTGATGAGAACGGTATCATCATGGACATCATCAGTAAAATAGACACAAAAAATCACTCGGCACAGATTTTACCTTAATGCGGTTTAAAACCCGTTATTCTTGATTAAAAAAGCGGATTTCTACCCGCACTACTACATGGAAATAGAACAACTCGAAAACACTGCAACCGCCGTTCGGCGTGACATTCTCCGCATGGTCGCGGCCGTTAATTCAGGTCACCCAGGCGGCTCATTAGGCTGCACTGACTTCCTTGTCGCTCTTTATTTTGAGGTAATGAACTTGAAAAAAGATGCCGATGGCACTCCTATCTTCGACATGGATGGGCGCGATGAAGATCTTTTCTTCCTGTCGAACGGGCACATATCTCCGGTATTTTATTCGGTGTTAGCGCGGGCGGGCTACTTTCCAATTGCCGAGCTGGCCACCTTCCGTAAGCTTGACAGCCGCTTGCAGGGGCACCCAACTACAGCCGAACACCTGCCTGGTATTCGCATTGCTTCGGGCTCTTTAGGACAAGGTTTGTCAGTAGCCAGCGGTGCCGCTTACTCCAAAAAACTGAACGGCGATAAAAGCCACGTGTATGTTTTGATGGGCGATGGTGAGCAACAGGAAGGTCAGGTTTGGGAAGCGGCTCAGTTTGCTCCTAACAAAAAACTTGGCAACCTGACCGCTATCATCGACCTTAACCACGCTCAGATCGACGGCACCACCGACAACGTAAACAGCAACCGCGACCTGGCGGCTAAATACCGCGCGTTCGGCTGGTTTGTTGATGAGATGGAAGGTAACGACATTGCTGATGTCATTCGGACCCTCAAAAAAGCGCAGGAAAATCCCGAAGTACCAACAATGATTCTAATGCATACCGAAATGGGCTTCGGTGTTGAGTACATGGTGGGCAACTACAAATGGCACGGCACGGCTCCCAACGCTGACCAATTGACGCAAGCCCTGAACGGATTGCCATTGTCGATAGGTGTAACGGATTATTGATCGTACCGAACAGCAAGATGCTGTTTAGTAGATAGCCTTATGAAAATTAAACGCCTGGTCATCGAAAATTTCAAGTCCATTGAACGGATCGAGCTCATTGAGCCGAATCCGTTCACGGTCTTTGTCGGCCCTAACGGGTCGGGCAAATCGAATATTTTCGAGGCTTTGGAATTTGTGAATATTGATTACGTATCTGACAGAGCTATCAATTTATTCGGCGTAGATAAAATCAGGAGGAGAGTCGCAATGGCCGACAGTTTTAGTTTTAGTTGCGATTTAGAGGAATTTATTGTTGTTAAGTCCCACATTTCACAGCGAACTGGAATTAAAATAGAGGAAAATTCTGAACTCCTTTATGAGCCGGACATCAGGCGTAAAGTAGTTAAGTACTTTGCCGAATACCAGCAATACATTAATGGATTTAGCCGAATTTTCATCCGTAATGAAAAGCTGTTAAAGCAACCTTTTAAAGATGACAGCAGACTTGCTTTAGATGCTAGCAACCTCGAACCCGTTTTAAAACGTATCTTAACTGAAGATGTGTTGAGATCAGAGATTTTCGAGTGGCTTGAATTATTTGTACCGGGATTCAAAGCAGTCGAGATAGATGACCGTGACGAGTTGCATTGGTTTGAAGAGTTCTCTCCGGAATACTTCACAAAGGATTTAATCTCAGATGGCACTTACAATATTCTTGCTCTTCTCACTGCTGTTTATCAGAGTGATGATAGACCTCAATTTCTATGCATTGAGGAGCCTGAGAACGGCCTTCATCCACAAGTAGCAGCTGAATTAATTGATTTCTTCCGAATTATGTGTGAAGAGCGAGGTCACCACATTTGGTTAAATACGCACTCACAATCCATGATAGCCCGGTTAAAACCAGAGGAGATAGTTATCGTTGATAAAAAACAGGGAGCGACTCGTATTAAGCAGATTTCAAAGGATGATTTCAAAAACTGGCGGATGGACGAAGCTTTATTAATGAACGCTTTCGGAGGGGGGCTTCCGTGGTAAATATCGGTTTTGTCTGTGAAGGAAAAACAGAACAAGATATTATTGAGTCAGCCAGTTTTCAAGAGTGGCTCTATCGAAATGGGTTGACTTGCGTAAGTCCTGTTTTTGACGTTGCCGGAAGTGGGAATCTACTTCCTCATCGTATGACCGATATTCGCGAAACGCTATTTAGAAATGGAGCAAGTGTAATTGTTGTTATCACTGACCTTGATCAAGATGAATGTATTACAATCACTCGTGAACGTGTTACTAACCAGAATAATCAGGTCGTGATTGTAGCTGTACAACAAATAGAGTCCTGGTTTTTGGGTGATACAATTACGTTACGCAGGCTGTTCTCAGATGATACTTTTGAATTTAATAATCCAGAAGCAGAACAAAACCCATTTGCGACGCTAAAGCACTTGTTTAAATTAAAAACCCAGCGAGGTATTGGGACAAAACCGATGTTAGCCCGTCGAATGCTGAAATATGGTTTTACCATCGAAAATGCAGCTCGACACCCAAATTGCTCCAGTGCCAATTATTTTTTAACCAAATTGCAAACCCTCGCTTCGGCGAACTAACAGACGTAAAGGATTGCGTCTCTACATAGACCATGAAAAAGTACGAATACACAGAGAAAAAAGATACGCGTTCGGGCTTCGGCGCGGGCATTGCCGAGTTAGGCCGGACGAACCCTAACGTGATTGCCCTAACCGCCGATTTGGCCGGATCGCTCAAACTGGACGTTTTCATCAAAGAAAATCCCGAGCGGTTTGTTCAGTGCGGTATCGCCGAAGCCAACATGATTGGTGTATCGGCAGGATTAACCATTGGTGGTCACATCCCCTTTGCTACCACATTTGCCAACTTCGCTACGGGTCGGGTTTATGACCAGATTCGCCAGTCGGTGGCGTACTCAAACAAGAACGTTAAAATATGCGCATCCCACGCGGGCTTGACCCTCGGCGAAGATGGCGCTACGCACCAGATTCTGGAAGATTTGGGCATGATGAAAATGTTGCCCAACATGACCGTTATCAATCCTTGCGATTATAACCAGACCAAAGCAGCTACTCTTGCCATTGCCGAACACGAAGGGCCGGTTTATCTGCGCTTCGGGCGGCCGGTGATTCCGGTTTTCTCCCCCGCCGACCAAAAGTTTGAGATTGGTAAAGCATGGACCGTGAACGAAGGGAAAGATGTTTCGATTTTCTGCACGGGTCACCTTGTTTGGGAAGCCATCAAAGCGGGCGAAATGCTGGCGGAAGAAGGAATCGAAGCCGACATTATCAACATTCACACGATTAAACCGTTAGATGAAGAGGCTATTCTGGCTTCGGTGAAGAAAACGGGTTGTGCTGTATCTGCCGAAGAGCACATGATTAATGGTGGTTTGGGCGATAGCGTCGCACAGGTGCTGGCTCGCAACTACCCTGCCCCACTTGAGTACGTAGGTGTTCATGACACCTTCGGCGAAAGCGCTACACCTGACCAGCTTATGCAGAAATACGGTCTCACTGCCGACAAAATCGTTGAGCAGGTGAAGAAAGTAATGGCAAGAAAATAGTGGAGACGCAACCCTTTGCGTCTTATGACCAGGTGATTTTAGCTGACGCACAGGAGACGCAAAGGGATACGTCTCTACAAATAACGAATGACTGACGAAGAAATCCTCGCCAAATACCGCGATCCGTCGAGCCGGAACTACGCCTTTAATCTGCTGGTGCGCAAGTACCAGCAGAAAATATATTGGCATATCCGCAAGATGGTTATCGACCATGACGACGCCGATGATTTAGTGCAGGAAACGTTCATAAAAGTCTGGAACAGTCTGGAACAGTTTCGGGGTGATAGTCAGTTATATACATGGGTGTACCGCATTGCTACCAACGAGTGCCTTAATTTCCTGAACAAGAAACGCCGACGCTTTTTTCTGCCTATTGGCGACGTAGAGGGTGAGCTGATGGAGAAACTGGAAAGCAACTCCAATTATGTGACATCGGGTAGCGAACCAACTGGTGAGGAAGTGCAAATGAAATTGCAGAAGGCACTGCTTAAACTTCCCGATAAGCAACGGCTTGTTTTCAACATGAAGTACTTCGACGATATGAAGTATGATGAGATTTCGGAGATTACCGGTACATCGGTTGGTGCTTTGAAAGCGTCGTATCATTTAGCTGTCAAAAAAATTGAGGATTATATCACGAAAACAGATACGACCGATTAAACCTCAGCCGCTTGACACTGTCCAATACCTAAACTGAGACAGAATTGTGTAATACACACACCACTTACCATGAACGAGGATAAACACTTCCGACTTGACGAACTACCACCAGAACACCCAATGCGGCAACACCCGTTTGTGGCACCGGATGGCTATTTCGATACGTTGCCATCTCGGGTACAGGCGCGTGTAACGCACAAAGCAAAACCGGCATTTAGCATCAGTTGGTCGTGGCAGCGCACAACTGCATCGTTAGTGGGCGCTAGTATGATTGCCTTGCTGGTTTGGCAAACCTTGCCCCAGCGCCAGGAGTCATTGCCAAGCGAAGCTTTAGCCGGTGTAAGCAATGACGTTATTACAGCCTACCTGGATGAGCAGGGAGTCAACGCCGATGAACTGGCCGACAGCCAACAACTCCACTCATCTATGGGAAATGATACAACGGCGATTCAGTATCTGAACGTGCAGCCTCAAGACATTCAGCAACATATTAGGGATGAGGAATTTTTCGACAATCCAAATATGGGCTCCTGATTTATAAAGAATGGTTAACTCTACCAAGATGAAACACGCATGGATTGGCTGGATGATTGCCCTGACGCTGACGACGCAACTCGCCAATGCGCAGAATGATCTCAATGGACGCCAGAAAATTGAATCGGCAAAGATTGGTTTGATTACCAACCGACTGAACCTGACAACCGATCAGGCACCCCAGTTTTGGGCAGTGTATAATGAATACAACGCGAAGAAACAGGAGTTGAACCGTCGGATTCGGCAACTTAATAACGAACCGTCGCGTACCAACTTGAATGATAATCAGCTGGTGAACGGCCTCAGGGAAGTTAATGCGACGAAGCAGAAACTGGCTGATCTCGACGAAGAATATATGAGTCGGTTCCTGAAAGTCATCAGCCCGGCGCAATTAGCGGAGTTGTATAAAACCGAACAAATGTTCAACAAAATGCTTCTCAACAAGCTCAACAACTCGAACTAACAAAAAGCGTTAGTCAACAAAAAGCCTGACCGAATTTCGGTCAGGCTTTTTGTGTTTTACGTAGCGTGGGTGGTCCGCGCTATGTTAACTGTTACGGCGTTTTAAGCGCGTAAAGCTGATTGAACAGCAACTTAAACGTCCCTTGCGATTGAGCGCGGAAAGTGATCTCGGGGCCAAATGCATAGAGTTTTCCAGAACCCACCGGGGCCATAAAGGCGGCAACACCATCCTGCAAATAGGATTGTCCCCATGCCCAGCCACTGCGTAACGGTTTGTTTGTATCGAACCAGGCAAGCGGCACCACCGTTCCTTTAGCAATGGCTTCAGGAGCCAGATTAAAGACTGGACTAGCATCGAAGTAAACATCTGTCTGATTCGATAAACCCCAGGTAGCGTGCTGTGTCGAATCCAGACTTACCCGTAATACACTGCCGGGAATGTAATATTTCTCACCCGGTAGCGGCCTTTCCTGTCCGCTGTTTGTCATCTCGGTAAGCGCATTTTTCACGGGCAGTTTTAGATGGTAGGCAAGATTCGTACTGCTGCCAATAGTCACAACCGTTCCGCCCGACTCCATAAATGTTTTTATCTGTGGAATCGACTTGTCGGCCGTAATTTTGCCCATCCACGGACGGTACATTTCAGGGGTTGTTTCTTCCTTTGGCGCACGTTCCAGCGCAGCAAAAATATCATCGTCCTTGGCACCAACTGGTGGAATAGCGCGGGTAACAAAAACGATTACATCGAATTTCTTACGCAGATCCCCGGCATCAATGTCTTTAGGATAGATAACCTTCATCGGGAAATGGTATTGCTCCATCAGCCAGCGAATCCAGCCCGACGGCATCGACCCACCGTAAGAATCCCAAAGGGCAATTCGCATTGGCGACACTTTGGTCATTGACGTGGTTGGCCGTTTGGAAAGGCCACTTACTTCCAGGCTAAGTTCTTTGGCCGATTTATCCAGCAGTGATTTTGCTTTTGCAGAAGCCGGAACAAAGAAAGCACCTGCCTCCACAGTCGATTTTTCGCCAACACCATTTGGTAATCTATATACTTCAACACCCGACGCGAGCAGGTCATTAACAGCAATAAAGGAATTATTAGCTTTGGCACTCAATACATACCCCGCGCCTGATGCGCCATTGACGTGCCCTTCCGGCGACTGAAGTTCGCCAATTGGTAACTTCTTGAATGGGCCATCGAAACCATCCAGAATACGGTCGAACTGAACGTTCATCAGGTAGGCGAGTGTCCAGCCTGCCGCATCGTATGGGCGAACCGGTGGCCCACCCGGATATTGGAAGTCATTGGGGTGATCCTGCGGTTCGAACATGTCCAATATGTGCGGACGGAATGCCTGATCGGTTTTAACAACATAGGAGCCAACCGGATATTTCTTGCCCGCTACTGTAAAATCGGCGGTTGCCTGCTGAATTTGAATACCCGTTTTAACCAATGCATTGATGAATTTAACTGCCGTTGCAAAATCGGGCTGATTGGCCGGAATGATAAACCCACGTGGATCGCGCAGAACCGGCGCCTTCATGATGGTATCATAATACTTGATTGGCATACCGCCACCGCGAGGCACAAAGCCGTATTGGGCCAGGGCTGCATTTGTAGGGGGAACAACTTTTTTCGGATCGTTTTTGAAAGCCTCATCAATGGCGTCGATACGTTTGGGCGAAAGAGCCCAATAATCCCGACTGCCGCGTTCAATGGAGTTTTTACCCATCCGATAGATGTTGAACAACAGTTCGTCGCCATAACGAGCCGCATAATTCAGTACCGCGTAGTTTAGCGAGATCGAATAGTCAATTGACTGTTTGAAATGCCATTTTTGGGGCGTAACAGGAAATGGCGTATTACCATTCGGGATCAACCGTTTGGGAACAAGGGGGATATCCTCTGGCGTTGGGCCACCAATTATTTCTGTCAGCAAGCCAACCATGTTGTGAAAGTGTGTTGTAGTACGCAAACCGCCGTTATACCAGGTTGAGAAAACGGAGCCGCCGAGACGAGTAAAACCAGGCTTGTTTTCGGCATTCAGGCGATTGATCATGGCTGCGCCGAGGGCGTCGATGCCTGTTACCATCAATGGATCGAATACGTAATTGAATGGATCGCGATAGGGCGGACCTGCCAGCACCGACCCAGCCGGGCCGCTCTGGTGGTGATTGTACATAATTTGCGGAATCCATTCAACAAACAACTGGCGCC
Source organism: Spirosoma pollinicola (assembly GCF_002831565.1). Classification (NCBI taxonomy): domain Bacteria; kingdom Pseudomonadati; phylum Bacteroidota; class Cytophagia; order Cytophagales; family Cytophagaceae; genus Spirosoma; species Spirosoma pollinicola. Next base: position 540,176 of record NZ_CP025096.1, read on the forward strand.
CGATATTCTGGGTTTCCTTCATGTTCATGATGAAGAAGTCGCGGTTGTTGTCGTGGCCCACGTATTTTTGATATAACCTCGGCAAGTTATCCAGTACGCGTTTTTCAGCTTTAGGTTCGCGCATGTACCAGTTCGTCACTATTTCCTGCCCGTCGGGATTGGCATGCGTGAGCAGGATAATGTCCTTATCTAGAATACGCATCGTTTCAGGATCTTTGCGGCTTGTCAGTTGATAAACCGTTTCGATGAGCTGGTGCGTGCCAACGGTTTCAGTGGCATGCAGGCCACCATCAATCCAGACAACTGCTTTCCCTTCATTTGCCAACGTGTGCGCTTGCTCGTCGGAGAGGTTTTCGGCGCGGGCAAGTTTCTGCGAGATTTCCTTGTACCGGTCCAGTTTCTTCAGGTTTTCGGGCGAAGAAACGATAAGCATTAACTGATGACGCCCTTCCTCAGTCAGGCCAATGTCAACAAGTTTCACCCGGTCTGAGGCTGCCGCTACTTTTCTGAAATAAGCCTCGGTTTGCGTGTAGGTGGCGAGTTGATAATCATCGCCGATGTTGAAGCCAAAATGCTCTTTAGGGGTGGGAATTGTCTGTGCCTGGGTAGCTAGCAAGCCCAGAGCTAAAACAAACATAAACGAATGGAGAACTTTTTGAATCATAGAGGTATTTAGTCAGATTGTCGAAGTAACCCCACCAAATTAGGGACTTTTGCACATACTAGTGTTATCTGACCAAACGAACTTCTTAAGATTTTTTCAGAACTTTTATTTGTAGTCTTTACTATTTCCCAATGAATCCTTCTCTTTTGATAGTTATAAACAAATATCCTTTAAGCGATATTCATCCATTACGAATACATTAAAGTCAACTTGCCCCCGAATACCATGCACCCAACCACTCTGATTATGTTGCCAGAGATAAAGTTTATCAGGATTATAATTGCGCAGGTGTTTGGCCGAATAGTCGGCAATCCAAAGAGGATATTCGTCGAGGTTACCCTTAATATATCGTTTATATAAATTGCCATTCGTATAAATCATTGGCCGGGCGTGGTAGTGCTCCTCAACCGTTTCGAGCCAGAGCTTTAACCCATTAATTATCGTCTCATCCGACTGGCCGTTTATGACCTCAAAGTCAACGACAGGAACGAAATCACCTTCACTCAAATCGACCGTTCTTATAAAATTATTGGCTTGTTTAAGTGGGTCGCGGGTGGGGTGGTAAAAATGGTAGGCACCCCGACGTAAGGCTGATTTCTTCGCTTCACGCCAGTTTTTTTCAAAATGCTTATCGGCCAGTGTAGCACCTTCTGTCGCTTTAATAAACACGAACTGGAGTCGAACCCCATCGGCCTCCATCTCTCGAACACGTTCCCAATTGATACGGTCATTATGCCGGGATACGTCAATCCCATGAATACCGAAACGCATGGGCAACCGGATACCAAAGGCCCGCACAAACTGCCAGTCGAGTTCAGCAGCGCGACGCGACCGAACAACGAAGAATGTGATCAATACAAGTAAAAATGCCCCGATCCATAGACCATATCGTCGAACGATAATATTAAATAGAACGCGGTTTTTCATTCAGGTCGTTGATTAGCGTGCCAAAAATACAGCATTAGCAATAAACAAACCGCACATAAAAAAGCCCCCTGCAATTGCAGAGGGCTTTTTCACAAACTCTCATTTGAGTCTTTTTAGTCATGCCCTTCCAGCTTGACCAACTTGTTATATAAACCCAGCAACAGGAAGGGAGCCGCCCATTGACCAACAAACAGGCTTTTGTCGCGTTTATTGACCGACTGCAAATAGAGCGAAACGCCCATTGAGCCTAACGCGGCCCATAAAAAAATGTCGGAGGGCAGTTTGGCGGTTTGTTCTTCAATAGCTGTTGCCACTGGTCCTTCGGAATGTTCGGGGTTATTATTTTTATTTTTTGCCATAACGTTAAGTTGTTTTTAGTTAGTACCAGCGCATTTAACTCAGTAATGAATTAGAAAGTTTTATGCCGGATGCGTTCAAAACAGATAGTATGCGTATGGTCCAATTTAAGGTGTCTTAAAACAAAACCAGATCAGAATCTATAGTCACTGCCTTCATATTATATGGTAGCAGATACAGATTCTGATCCGGCAGAATGGATCGGCAAACCCAACTAACTATTACTTATTAGGCTGGGGCGTGGTACGGAGGTAAGGCTTAACAAACGTTACGCCTTTAGGGAATTTAGCTTCCAGTTGATCATTTGTAACAGCGGGCGTAACAATTACATCGTCGCCCTGTTGCCAATCGGCAGGCGTTGCCACCTGGTAATCGGCCGTTAATTGAAGTGAATCAATAACACGGATCAACTCGTTAAAATTGCGACCCGTTGACGCCGGGTACGTTAGTGTCAGCTTGATTTTTTTATCAGGCCCAATCACAAATACCGAGCGAACAGTTGTTTTTTCGCTGGCGTTGGGATGAATCATATCATACAAGGTCGCCACTGTCCGATCTGCATCGGCAATGATAGGGAAGTTAACTTCAGTGCCCGTCACCTCTTTGATATCGGGTGTCCAGCGGTTGTGCGAATCCAGATCATCTACCGATACGGCAATGACCTTTACGTTACGCTTGCCAAATTCATCTTTAAGCAAGGCAGTTCTGCCTAATTCGGTGGTGCAAACGGGCGTAAAATCGGCAGGGTGCGAAAACAGCATTCCCCATGAATTACCGAGCCATTCATGAAAGTGAATATGGCCTTGTGTTGTGTCGGCCTCAAAATCGGGAGCAATATCTCCTAAGCGCAGTGACATAATTAAGTGGTTTTTTATTAGTGCATAAATCCTATCTAGTTAATATAGTAATAACTAAATGGAAAACCGGCTATTAGCCGGTTTATAGAGCAAACCTAAAAAAGAATTCTCAGGTTCGCAATTTTTCAAGTATCCAATTTTCAGATTCAGATTAGCTTATCCTCCACGGCCATTCTGACCAGCTCGGCGGCATTGCGCACCTGAAGCCGACGCATCATATTGGCCCGATGGTTATCAACTGTCCGAACACTGAGTTGAAGTTTTTCGGCAATTTCGCGACTGCTCATACCATCAACCAGAAACTGCAAAATCTCTTTTTCTTTGTTAGAAAGCTTGGATTGACGTTCGGCGCGACCGTGGCGATCTCCTTTTTTCAACTGCTGCATATAGCCACTCAGAATAATGGAGGCTACCGGTGAGCTGTAATATTTTTCGCCAGAGGCAATGGTACGAATGGCTTTGATCATTTCATCGGAGGATGAGTCTTTCAGAATATAGCCATAAGCACCTGCTTCCACCGACCGCAAAATATAATCTTCATTATTGTGCATCGACAGCATCAGCACACGCACGTTTTTATATAATCGACTGACGACCTGAGTCGTCTGAATACCCGACATGCCCGGCAGTGAAATATCCATCAGGATTAAATCAGGCAAAAGGGCTGGTGTAGGCTGAAGCACTTTCAGCTTATCGAGGGCCTCTTCGCCATCATTGGCTTCATCAATAATTTCAAGGCCATCGGCTTGTTCGAGCAAAAGTCGAATACCGTCACGAACGATTGAATGATCGTCCACTAACATTAATCTAGTAGGTGTCATGGGATGCAAACTGCGTTTTATAGGGAATACTAACTTGTATTTTAGTGCCTTTACCAATCGCAGATTGAAGTTTAAATTTGCCGTTGAGCAACTTGGTTCGTTCCTGCATATTTTGTAAACCCTGAGAAGGGGGCCGTAGTTCTAATGAATGGGGTGTATCATCGTTAATTTCCGTTTTTTGCTTCGTTGACCCGTTTTCCTGCTTTTTTCTGGGTACCTGAAATCCTTGGCCATCATCGCTCACGAGCAGATGCAGCGTATTACCCAGTTCATTTAGTTCAATGTGAATATGCGACGGTTTAGCATGCTTGACGGCATTACTTACCGCTTCCTGAGTGACCCGATACAGCATAATCTCAACGTTTTTATTTAGTCGTGGCATATCTGGTGTGAAATTCGTCTCGAACGTTATGTCAAACAATTCGCTTCGATCATGCTCAGCAATCATTTTTATAGCCGGTATTATACCAAAATCACTTAACACACTAGGCATAAGGTTATTAGAAATCGTTCTCGTCTCCTGAATCGTCTGTGTAACCAGCGTTTTCAATGTTTTCAGGTTTTTGGTGTGTGGTATTACACCCGTTTGTTCGGATGCTGCGGCCCTGGCTAAGCTGGCTTCAAGTCCCTCAATTTGCAGTTTGATAGCCGTCAGCATTTGCCCCAGTCCATCGTGCAGTTCGCGCGACAGGCGTTTTCGTTCCTCTTCCTGACCGGCAATCAAGTACGACGTTCGCAATTTTTGCTCGTCAATCTCCTGCTGGTATTGCAGTTTGGTAGCCTCAAATAGTTTCTGACGTGTTTCTTTCAATACCCGGTTCGCATTGAGCAATTTCTTATTGGCAGCGGTGGTCTGGCTTTCGGCTTCAATAAGCTGCGCAAATGTCTGCTTAAGTTTTTGAGCAGCCGGTTGGAAAATCAACAGTCCAATGCCGATTAGTACCGATACTGTAAAAATATACAAGTACAATTCTATGGATTGCAGCAAGGTTAATTTAGCCCTCAGTTCGGTAGTATACTCCCGGACAATACCATCCATCTTTTCTAGAAATGGCTTTTCATTGGCCAGCATCAGTTTAATACTAGACTGAATCTCAGGACTTTTAACTTCTTCATACTGTTTCAGCCGCATTAGCCTATGGGCGCTTTGGCGGAAAGCGTCGAATTGTGGCCGAATACCTTCGTATAATTGTTGAACTGTACTGGAGTTTACAATGGATACTCTGGGGTTATCTGCCTGACCTTGACGCACCTGCATATGGTAGCGCTCAAAAACAGGAAATACCTGTCTTAATGCAGTAACGTTCTCTGAGAAATTTTCCTGTTCGTTAGGGTCAGCGATCTGTAATACCTCTTTTACGATCTGCTGGCTCTGATGCCGCTGTATGGCAGAGTAGCGAATGATCCACAACTCATCTTGCGCTGCGCGAAGTCGCCATTGGGTCAGCCCCTGCCCTACCGTTAGTAAAACGGCAAGAAAAATCAGAAGGCTTAAGTATAGGCGGGTAAATCGAAGGGGAATTACCGAGCCGTCTTTTGTGTTGTCGTTGAGTGTGTCAGGCACGAGTAGCGTTGTCGATACAAAAGTGAGTTAGTAAAAGTAATATTTTTTGTATTTTTACCAATTACAACCTCTCGTTAAGACTTTCAACAATATGGCTCGTTTACTGATTGCCTTATTTTTCGTATCACTTGCAGCCCCGGCCTTTCGTCCGGCCCTGCCACCTGTTGACCGTGTAAAACCGGGCGTATCAGTTTCTGCAGTTGCCGAACCCGTAAAACTCTCCTGGGAAGTTTTGCGAGATGTGACCTTCAAGAAAAAATGGTATGCCGAAGAATCTGTCTACATGCTTTACCCAACGTTTGGACAAGGCATCCAGAAATTAAACGGAAAAACGGTTGATCTGACAGGCTATGTCCTGCCTGTTGATCTGGAATCAAATATATATGTGCTATCGGCTTTCCCGTATAGCGCCTGTTTTTTCTGCGGGGGCGCAGGACCTGAATCGGTTGTGTCGCTGAAATTCAAAAAGTCTGATAAGAAATTCAAAACGGATGAACGCCGGACATTTCGAGGCACGTTGAAACTGAATGCTGATAATATTTACGAGCTCAATTATATCTTGGCTGATGCCGAAATGATTGCTCAGTAAATAAGGCTTCTCATCATAAAAAAACAGGGTTCCCAGCGAGAGCCCTGTTTTTTTATGATGAGAAGCCAGTAAATAAGAAAACCACTCTAGTCGAGTGGTTTCTGTATTCAGAAGTGGAGAATATCGGAGTCGAACCGATGACCTCTTCCATGCCATGGAAGCGCTCTAGCCAGCTGAGCTAATCCCCCCTAAACGCCTATAGTGCCGTTTTGTGGGTGCAAAGATGCGTAAAAAATAATCCTGACCCAAACGCAAACTCCTTTTTTTTTGACATTACAGCATAACATAGTGCCCCTGTAGTCCAATATTGGTTTTGTATTATCAATTGCGTAGTTTTGATAATACTTCCGATACCCATGCATACAGTATATATTATCTATAGCCCAACAGCTGACCGGTATTTCATCGGTCAGACCAAAGATTTGAAAATAACGCTGTGGCAACATAACGCTAAAACAAACCCGGTTACGGCCGATGGAAAGCCTTGGGAAGTACGATTCACACGGGCATTTGACACGAGAAATGAAGCCTTAAGCTTAGAAATGAAGCTCAAAAAGAAGGATCGCACACATTGGGAAGAGCTTATTAACAGCACCCAATCAGCCGTTTAGATCCCTTCTCATAAAAAAAGCCGCTTTCGAAAGCGGCTTTTTTTATGGCTATCAATACAAATTAGAACGGGCGCAGTGCTTTAACAAATCGTCCTTTGAAGTAATCGGCATATAAATTATCCTCCCGAACGCCCCGCGATGAAGACGCATGAATGAACCGAATATTCTGTGAACCATTCACCTCTGTCACAATACCCGTATGCGAAACGTAACCCGCCTGTCCCTTATCAGGTACAAAGAAAATCAAATCACCGGGTAGTATTTCAGCAACTTCCACTTCATGCCCTACTTCAGATTGTTGCCATGAAATACGGGGCATTTTCAGACCAACCGTATTAAAGACGGCATATACAAGCCCCGAACAATCAATACCGTCGGATGTATTACCACCCGACCTGTAGGGGGTTCCTGTATAGGTGCGGGCAATTTTTACTACTTCGGGCACATAACGATTTTCGTAGGTACGGCTATCGACTACTTTACCTGTCGGCTTTGCCGGAGCAGCCGGTGAACGAACAGGTGTTTTTCCAGTCGATGGGCGATTGGCAACCGGCTTAGACGACGGTGGGCGACGACTGACGGATGGGCCAGAGGAACGGAGCGCATTACAGGCAATAAGTAGCCAGAGCAGGCAGGCACTCAGCAGTACGGGACGTATAACATCCCGAAACCAGCGTTGTTGCATACAGGGATTGGGTTAAGGCAGTATAGGCAATTTTTTAACGTTGTGACACATTCGCGTATTGCAACCTATCAAAATTTCATAGTTAATGCAATCCGTTTACGGGCCTTATCGACTTCCAGGACTTTAACTTTTACTTTCTGAAATACTTTTACAACCGTTTTGGGGTCAGACACAAAATGATTGGCCAATTGAGACACGTGTACCAGCCCATCTTGCTTAACGCCAATATCGACAAACGCCCCAAAAGCCGTGATGTTGGTTACGACACCCGCCAGCACCATCCCTTCGTGCAAATCATCGACCGAACGAACGCGGGCATCGTATTCAAACACGGATAGTTGTTCACGGGGGTCGCGGCCGGGTTTGGCGAGTTCGGCCAGAATATCGCGCAACGTAGGCAAGCCGACGGCGCTGGTCACGTACTTTTCGATTTTAATTTGCTGGCGTAACTCTGGCCGATGGATAAGATCATTAACACGACTTCCTACTTCAACAGCCATCTTCTCTACCAACCCATACCGCTCTGGATGAACCGCACTATTATCCAGAGGATTTTTAGCCCCTTCAATACGAAGGAAACCGGCACATTGCTCATACGCCTTGGCACCAAGTCGAGGCACTTTTTTAAGTTGTTCGCGCGAAGTGAAAGCCCCATTTTCTGCCCGATACGCGACAATATTACCAGCTAATTGCGGCCCTAAACCCGAAACATAGCGAAGCAAATAAGCACTGGCGGTATTGAGCGATACACCTACCTGATTAACACAGCTCTCCACTACAGTATCAAGGCTGGTTTTTAAATCACTTTGATTCACATCGTGCTGATACTGCCCCACACCAATCGACTTAGGGTCAATCTTCACCAATTCGGCAAGCGGGTCCATAAGTCGACGGCCGATACTAACAGCTCCCCGAACGGTAACGTCACGATCAGGAAACTCTTCGCGGGCTACATCCGAAGCAGAGTAAATAGATGCTCCCTGTTCACTCACCATAAAAATCGGCTTGTCGAGTTGTAAAGCCTGCACAAACTCTTCTGTTTCTCGCCCGGCGGTACCATTTCCAATGGCAATAGCGTCAATAGCATATTGCGATACAAGTTTCTGAACTGTACTGATGGCTTGCTGCCGCTGAGATTCAGAGTGGGCTAAATACAGCACCGTTTCGGTCAACAGATTTCCCTGTGCATCGAGGCAAACCGTTTTGCAACCCGTTCGATAGCCGGGGTCAATGGCCAGCACGCGCTTTTGACCCAGTGGCGGGCTAAGCAAAAGCTGGCGCAGGTTGTCAGCAAAAATTCGGATAGCCTCTGCATCGGCTTTGTCTTTAGACGCATTGGCAAATTCGGTTTCGAGCGAAGGCTTGAGCAAGCGTTTGTAGCCGTCACGAATAGCCAGCACAAGTTGCTCTTTACAAACGGGCGTACCCGTCCGATCAGCTACAAACTGCCGTTCGAGCCGTTCGGTAGCAGCTTCTTCGTCAGGACCGATACTAACGGCCAGAAACCCTTCGGTTTCTCCCCGTCGCAACGCCAGCAACCGGTGTGAAGGTACCCGCCGGAGCGGTTCGGCAAAGTCAAAATAGTCCTTGAATTTTATACCCTCCGTATCTTTACCTTTTTTGACAACAGCGCGTATGATCGCTTCCCGCTCAAAGAGGTTACGAATCCGCTGGCGGGCATCGGCGTCTTCACTAATCCGCTCAGCCAGAATATCGCGGGCGCCCTGCAACGCATCAGACACCGTTGGAACGGCATCGGAAAGGTGCCGTTGAACAATTCGATCCAGGTTTACTTCACGTTGGGCAATTATACTATTGGCAAGAGGCTCCAGTCCTCGCTCAATTGCGATTGTGGCACGGGTTTTCCGTTTTTGACGGTAGGGAAAATAGAGATCTTCGAGATCGGTGAGCGAGTCGGTAGCTTCGAGTTTCCGGCGGAGGTCGGAGGTAAGTTTCCCCTGCTCATCGATGGATTTTATAATTGTCTCCCGGCGTTTATCGAGGTCGAGGATTTTTTGCAGCGTTTCTTTAATGTTCCCGATTTCGACTTCGTCAAGGGGCGAACCATTGGCCGATGCGGTAGCTTCTTTACGATAGCGGGCGATAAAGGGAACAGTGGCCCCGCCGTTGAGTAGTTCGATAGTGGCGGTTACCGACCGAATGTTCAAGCCCAGCCGGGCCGCAATACGTTGTTCAATGGATTGGGTCATACTAAAACTAAAAAAGACCTTTTGTGATGGACCTAAATTGAATCCAGCGCAAAAAGTCCTGCAAAAATGGCCATACGAACCGACAGGGCAAAAAAAAACATGCCAACTGGCATGTTTTTTACAATAGTGTGTGTCTTGGTATATCTTACGATTAAGCCATTTCGACGTTTACGGCATTTAAGCCTTTCTTACCGCGTTCGACATTGAATTTAACTTTGTCGTTTTCACGGATTTGGTCGATGAGACCGGAAGCGTGTACAAAAATGTCTTCGCCACCGTCATCGGGTTTAATAAAACCAAACCCTTTGGTTTCATTAAAGAATTTTACAGTTCCTGTTTGCATTGCTATTTTAAATTTAGGCGAAGGACGGTACTATCAAGTTCATTTCCAAATGTATTTCTAAAATTTCTTTAAAGATTCGAAAATATTTTTTCAAATAGGTCAAAATAGTGCTCATTGGCCGTTACAATCGACTTCACTAGCCATATTATATGCGCCTATCGCGCTACTTTATGTATTTTTACCGTCCTAATAGAATACAACCAGTAGTGAAGATTGACGTAACTTCGTTCATGCGGATAGTAGGCATTTTAGGCGCATTGTTAATTGGGGGACTAAACGCGGCCTCGTCGCAGGTAGTTCTCAGCAATTCCGATGAGCCTACGCTTTATAGCTATTGCCAGCAGTTTCAAACTTTATACACGCAAATTCGTGAACAAAGCATAACGCCCGACTCGGCCCGATTACAGTTCAGTGGCATCATGCATGGCCTGCAAACGCGGTTTCGTAGTATGGAAACCTACAAACAAGATTCAATTCAACGAGACAGCCTGCGCCGTACGGGCCTGTATTTCAGCTTTCCCATTCGTGGCTATTCGACAAGTGCCATTGGTGGTACACATGGCGAAGGCTATCGGGGCAATGGCTTTGACCTGTTCGATTATACCGTACGCGGTAGCCATCCCGCCCAAGATATTTTCATCAGCGACCGCAATCAGGACATCATCGACGACCGTACGGGTAAACCCGTCGATATTCTGGCGATGAGCCGGGGGCTGGTATTGGCTATTGAAACCTCCTGGAAACCCGGCTCCGAGTACCGGGGCGGCAACTGGATCTGGGTGTATGATCCCAACCTCCACGGTTTGTTCTATTATGCCCACAACAGCCAGGTCGATGTAAGGCCGGGACAGTGGGTAACAGCTGGGCAGAAACTCGCCGAAATGGGCAGAAGCGGCTTTAATGCGTATAAAAGCCGTTCCCCAACGCACCTACACCTAATGTATCTGCAGATCAAGCCCGACGGTCTCCCTCAACCTATCAATACCTACGAGTGGCTGCTTACAGCAAAACCAGCGAAATGATGTGAGATGTTTAGGATGTATTACTTACGCCAGTTTTCATATCATACGTTATATATAATACATCCTACATCTTTCTACGATTCACGCACGAGGTTGACACCTGTAACCAGGAAAATCATGCCTACGATGAAAGGGGCAGCTGATTCAGCTTTCGATACGTGTAACCCTAATACTGCTTTGCCTTCGGAGAGGAAAGCCACTAAAGCAAACAGTACGACTACTACGCCCAGAATGGTAAGCGATGCGCCAAAAAAGCGCCGGAAATTAGTATTATTATTCTCCATAAGTTTTTAATCAAAAATGATAAGCCCGGATGTATGCTGTGGCGTGCATCTGAGCGAGAAAGAGCAATCTCTGTCAGATACTGTCCAACAGTATACATTATGCAACTGCGTTCAATCCACGTTTACGGCCTTCTTCAAGTAAGAATGGATAGGCGTCTTCGAGTGTATTCGTAACGAGACCATCCAGGATGGCTTCGCGTAAAGCAGCTTTCAACTCCCCTACTTCTTTCGATGGGGGCAATCCAAATGTTTCCATGATAAACTCACCCGTAATAACCGGCTGAAAACTACGAAGTTTATCGCGTTCCTCAAGGTCTTGAAGCTTTCGCTCTACGCGATCGAAATTACGCAGGTGTTTTTGGACTCGCTCATAGTTTTTCGACGTAATGTCGGCGCGGCAGAGGGCCATTAGTCCCTCCAAGTCATCGCCTGCGTCAACAAGCAGCCGTCGAAGGGCAGAGTCGGTGATTTGCTCTTTTGTGAGGGCAATAGGCCGCAAATGCAGGCGCACGAGCCGCTGTACAAACCGCATGTGTTCGTTTAGGGGCAGTTTCATTGTCCGGAAGATACCCGGCACCCAACGCGAGCCCATATCTTCGTGACCGTGAAATGTCCAGCCAACTTTCTGGTCGAAACGTTTCGTAGCCGGTTTGGCAATATCGTGCAAAAGAGCCGCCCAGCGTAGCCAAAGTTCATTGTCAGCCTCCCCGGCATATTTCGTTGGCTCAGCGCGACTGGCAATGTTATCGAGAACCTGAAGCGTATGGTAAAAATTATCTTTGTGACCCTTCCCTTCTATGGTTTCAACACCCTTTAAAGCGATCAATTCCGGGAAGATCCGCTCCAGTAAGCCAGCGTGATAAAGCAGTTTGAATCCATACGAAGGCGTGGGCGACAGGATGATTTTATTCAGTTCATCTGTAACACGCTCCCGCGAAACAATGGTAATTCGTTCGTTCATCCGCACAATGGCATCAAACGTATCGGGCTCGATATCGAAACCCAGCTGCGAGGCAAATCGAATGGCCCGCATCATGCGCAGTGGATCGTCGGAAAAGGTGATATCGGGGTTGAGGGGCGTACGGATAATTTTTCGCTTGAGGTCTTTTAATCCCTCAAATGGATCGAGCAGTTCACCAAACGCTGTAGACGAATTGGCGTTGCGATTCAAGCTGATACCCATGGCATTGATGGTAAAATCCCGGCGATTTTGGTCATCTTCGAGCGTACCATCTTCTACAATCGGTTTGCGCGAATCGCTTCGATACGACTCCTTACGAGCACCAACAAATTCGACCTCCCACTCCTCTTCACCTGCTGGCACGGTGGATTTGAGCATGGCCGTTCCGAAATTAGGAAACACGGCTACATTTGTTCGAAGGGCTTTCCCAACGGCTTCGGCCAGGGCAATGCCGCTGCCAATACATACTACATCAATATCTTTCGACGGACGCCCCAAAACCAGATCACGCACAAATCCACCAATGACGTAGGTTTGCACACCAAGCGCATCGGCTTGTTGAGCAATGACATCAAAAACCGGATTCTTATGTAAGGTGTCGCTAAAATTCATGTACAAAGTTTTGTTGTCACACGTCAGACTCTACTGGCCTTTTTAACCAACGCCCGACTGACAACCTATTTTCTGATAAAATTAATTTCCCCATTAACTGCCAATCGCATAATGCGTGATCGTTTTGGCATGCCCGGCAGTGACCCCATTCTCTCGGCAATGAGGGCTTCGGCGGCAGGGGGCAAACTCAACGCTTCCAGTGGAATAGAGAGCACTCCCCGCCCGAAACTGCTGATCAGGCGCTGTAAATCGGGGTTCAACAGGCGTCGAACAGCTACTTCGCCCGTTGGTTGTCCGGCGGCACCCGTTATTGTTTCCACAGACCGCCACAAAACCGTTGACAGGTTCTTGCCCTGTTCGAAGATAACAGTTAACGGAATTTCTGTAAAATCAACCAGATCGTAGGCTATCTCCGGGAGTTTCGCTACATACATGCCCAACTGATCGGCGCTATGAATGAGCACAGTTGGCTGCAAACCAGCGGGTATAAACGCCTGTAGGGTCAACAGTTTCTCCACAGCCGAATCATTAACGGGGTCGGCAACCACAGACCAGCCTGTTTCGTCGGCAAGCGCAATAAGTTGTCCCTGTCTGAGTTTGTAAGCGAGATCGCGAATGTCTGTAGTCATAGTTGAATAAACCACAAAAATACAGCAAGTTTGGAGAAAGACGGTCAGCCATAGGGAAGATAGCGGGTAAGTCTCTGTTGAATGAACAAAAAAACCAATGCGATGTTGAGACTCTGGTTCGCCAAACGACTCAATTTCCATGAACCATACGCCCGCTTATGTCTGCAGAACCTTTACGACCGCACTACCATCAGTTTTCGCATTCTCTACTTGCCTTGGCAATTATAACTGTCGGTATCTATTTAGGACAGGATATTCTGGTGCCGCTGGCCATGTCGGGTCTGATCGCGGTGCTCTTACGGCCAGTTGAAAACCGGCTCATTCGGTGGGGTATTCACAAAGTCATTGCCATTAGCCTGGCGTTGCTGTTTGCCATTATTATCGTGGCCGGAATAGCCATTGCCCTGTCTATGCAGTTGTCCGACTTTACAGACGATCTACCTAAAATTCGGCAGAATTTAACTGATTTTTTCAGCGATGCTAAACAGTGGATTCGACGTGAATACAATGTGAGTTATCGGCAGCAGGAGAAATATCTCCAAAAGGCGCAGGCGCAAACACTCGATAGTTTGCAGAGTACTGATACGCTCGGGTTCATTACGGGGCCACTTGGCACTCTGACACTGGTGCCCATTTATGTTTTTTTATTGCTTTACTACCGCACCATGTTGCTCCATTTTGTGGTCGTTCTTTTTGCCGAAAAGCATACCGACCGGGTGCGTGAAGTGTTGGGTGAGGTGAAAGCCGTTGTTCAGAGTTATATGGTCGGTTTGCTTATCGAAACCGCTTGTGTAGCCGCCCTTAATTCGGTCGGACTTCTTATTCTTGGGGTCCAGTATTCAATTCTACTGGGCATTATGGCAGCTATCCTAAATCTGGTGCCCTACATTGGCGGTTTGGTAGCCACGGTTTTGACCGTCATTGTCACGTTTAGCAATAATCCTGAACCCTCTCTTATTGTCGGGGTGATTGGCGTCTTTCTGTTCGTTCAGTTTGTAGATAATAATGTATTGGTTCCACTCATTGTAGCGTCTAAAGTCCGCGTCAATGCGCTCGTGTCTATTGTGGGTGTGTTAATTGGTGGCGCACTGGCAGGCGTATCAGGCATGTTTCTATCTATTCCCGCTATTGCCATCCTGAAAGTAATTTTCGACCGCGTTGATGGTCTACGTCCTTGGGGCGTTTTGCTAGGTGACCAAACCCCCGAAGAAGCAGGCAGTAATCTATTTCGGTTACCACGACGCCGACGAAAAGTCGTGGTAACCGAGACAAATGCTTAACTATACAATTTCTTGATGACCTCCTGCTGTGTTCGGGTAAAATGAGGTCGTTCGGCGGGTTGGTTCAAGAGTGTATCAGGCGGGTAGATGCTATGATTTGCATAACTCTCGGCATAGAGTTCCACCCGCTGACGAGCAAGCTGATTCCCGACAGCGGGCCGTTGGCGAAACTCCCGCAAGGCAGCCAGATCAATGTCAGCAGTAGCAACAATACTCTCTCCATAGGCAGCTTCAGCCAGTATTATTCCTTTAGGGTCAATGATTTTGGAACCCCCATCGGTCGTGCCGGATGGTATCGAACTGCCCACCACTCCGGCCGAGTTGGCCGATACAACGTAGGTCATATTTTCGATGGCCCGTGCCTGTTTGGCTATGTTTTTGGGTGTTGCTTGCGGACTGCCTATTTCTGAAGTTGAATGGATCAGGATTTCGGCCCCACGCATGGACAAACAGCGGGCGACTTCGGGAAACAAAATGTCTTCAGATGCAATACACGCCAAACTTCCAATGTTCGTTTTCGCTACCGGAAACAACGAATCGTAGCCGTAAGCATCTACATATAACTCCCAAACATCATGAGGGGTGGGTGTATACATGGCGTTCAACCGGCGATAACGCAGAAGAATATCGCCATTGGGTCCAATAATAAAGCTGGTTTGAAAATAGAGTTCAGGAAAAAAAGGGTCTTGTTCGTAAGCATTCCCGGAAAAGTATATCTGTTGCCGTTGTACCATTGCACCTAGGGCTTCATAAATCCGGCCATCAATTTCAAGAGCGGCTTTTTCTCGCCATTGGTGCACCGTTTCGTCTACTGGTGGGCCTGTCAGGAAAAATTCAGGTACGGTAACAAGCAATGTGTCACGACCTAGCAAACCAACCGATGCGGCAATCTGGCGTTCAATACGCTCAATTGACTGAAGCATAAGCGATTCGGCTTCATCGCGAGTTTGATAGACGTTTACTGTCTGGCAAGTTAGTTGGAGGGCAAGGGCTTTATAAGACATAGTTAATTGATAGGAAATGTAGTTACAGCGGGCTTACAGGTTAGTTCGCTAAAATAAAGCGTTTCCATCGATATACTAGCAAACCGTTGCCTTCGGGGTCGAACAGGAACGAATCGGAGGTCAGGTTGATTACCTACTCATCGGGTTTGTCCGGAATTAATACGGACAGAATGTTACTAATTTTTTACTCCCCGATTTCCCAAAGCGGTTTACCTGTTGAGGGGCACTGATAGTTACCTACATAACCACCAACCAGTCAAAGAATACAGACATGACCGTTGACGTACTGGCCATTGCGGCCCATCCCGATGATATTGAAATGACCTGCTCGGGCACAATTCTCTCGCTTATTGCACAAGGCAAAACAGTAGCAGGTGTTGATTTAACAAGGGGCGAATTAGGCACACGTGGAACTCCCGAAATTCGCGCGCAGGAAGCCGAAGAAGGTGCCCGATTGATGCATTTAGTTGCTCGTGAAAACATGGGGTTTCGGGATGCCTTTTTCCGAAATGACGAAGAGCACCAACTAGCGCTTATTCCTATTATCCGACAGTATAGGCCCGAAATCATCCTGACGAATACCCCGGACGACCGCCACCCCGACCACGGACGGGCAGCTGAACTTGTTGCCGATGCCTGTTTTTATGCCGGTTTGCGGCAAATAAAAACAGTAGGCAAAGATGGAAAACCACAGGAGGCCCATCGCCCAAAATACATCTACAACTTCATTCAGGACCGGTCATTGAAGCCTGATTTTATTGTCGATATTACACCTTACTGGGATCAAAAACTAGCCGCCATAAAAGCGTATAAAAGTCAGTTTTTCAACCCCGAAAGTACAGAACCTCAAAGCTACATTTCGGGCGAACCGTTTATGAAATTTCTGGAATCCCGGATGCGGGAACACGGTCACATGATTGGGGCAGAGTTTGGCGAAGGCTTTATCAGCAGACGAATGCTGGGTGTAAAGGATTTGTTTGCATTGGTGTAGTCTGATATTCAACGTTGCTATTCAGGAAATAGCGACACTAATCGCCTAACCAAATTTTTTTAACCACAGAGACATAGAAAACATAGAGCTTCAATTGATTTACTATCAGGATATTAAAGCTCTGTGTTCTCTGTGCCTCTGTGGTTAGAAAAATTTGCTTAGTACCGATTGTTAAGGGCAAACGATCTTATAAAATGTATAACTCAGTGTTATCGTCGTGTAGGTATAGCTGTCTTTTAGTGCCGGGTTGCTCTGCGATACTTTGGTGACCGCCGGTCCAAATGTATATTCACCCAGGCCATCCAAATAGTCATTCCGAGTAAAGCGGGTGCCAAACTCAACGCCCACACTCCACGGCCTCTTTATCTCATACTTGAGGCCTATGCCCAGCGGATAAGTAACAACGCCACCCATCCGAACCACGGCATTAGTAAACCTGCATAAACCTATACCACCAAATATATAAGGCGTCCAGTTTTTTACTTTAGGCAATCCCTGATAGTTCAGAAAATTATATTCAAAGTCAATTTCCGCTTCGGTAATATTTGTTCGAAATGAATAGTCGCGGGCTTGTTGTAATGGGTCGGAGCTAGCCTGATCATCTGCGCGAAGACCACCAATAGCACCACTTCCCCGTACTGAGAAAGAACGGGTAGCATTATACCGAAAAAAAAGACTACCGGCAGGCCTGTAAAAGCGGGGATTAAGTGCCGGAGATACATCGCCTTTATACAGCATGCCCCCCAAACCACCCCCAATTTCTATTTTCTGCGCCTGTACACTCAGGCTGATAAAAAGCCCGGCTACAATAAGCCGGGCTTTCTTGATTCCATATTGATGCATAAATCAGGTGACAGTAACCACCAGGCTCTAGAAACGTGGTCATACTAACCAACAACTTCATACATAACTGGTGCCAGCCGCTGTTTACTTAGTAGGCGGACACTTGATTTTGCCCGGAATGATATAATGGATTGAGAAGTTGGTTAATAAATAACCATCATTAAATAAACCATCAGTACTACGCACAGGCGTATTCAACGCATCTGAAATTGCGGCCTGCTGCTGAGGAGTACCGCTATTGTACATATTGATCAATGTAGTGTAACGATCAGGCGGACTTTTCACATAGCGTGCAGCAAACGTCTCCGTTTGCCGCCGGTCCGACATGACAAGAGCAAGCCCATTCAAATTGGTGCTACCTGGGTAAGTCCCTGAGCCTACATCATCAAGATAATCGGTAAAGGTGTACCGGAAGCCAATCTCGGCCCCAATGTTAAAGCTCTCATTTAGTTTATAACGAACGCCGAAGCCAACAGGAATTGACAGTGTTACCAGCGAATAGGGTTTATCAAATCCGGGTTGCCCCTGGCCTTCTGTATGTAAGGGCTGGAGTTTAACCCAGTCTTGACCTGCATACGGACTAGCATTTGTACCCTCTGCCACAGGCGTGCGAGCCTCGGGACTGTGCGCCAGTAATGCTATACCCCCGAATATATAGGGTGTAATTTTTGCTCGTGATTCTGAATTCCGCCCATCCTCAATAAAATTATAAATACCCGTTACGGCAAACTCTTTCAAATCATTCCGGAAGTGAAGATTCCGGGCATATTGAGGCAGGTTAGCCTCAATATTGCTTTTTGAGAATGTATAATCATCACCCACAATACGCGCCCAGGTGAACATAGCCCGAGCAGCAAAATGAGGAGTAAACTGACGCGTATAGCCTAACCCCACGTTCCAGCGGGGTAAGGTAGTCAATGCCTTAAATGGCTTACGGTAACCGGCCAGATCACCAAAATAGGTGGACGTACCTGCCCCAAACGTAATTGACGAATAGGGTGCGAAATGGGTGTTTGGTCGCCGTTGTGCCAAACTTTCCGTAACCAAACCTGACAGCAAACAGATTGCCGCAGCGCCTATTACTACCTGTTTATACTTATTCATACTCATTAAATACGTGAATCAACACAACTAACCCAAAAGCCAGCCAATTCCGAAACGGAAGGGCCGTTGCTTTTATTGGCAATAGGTCCTAAAATTTATGTCACACAGGGAAAACAACGAAATGAAATGCGATCATTCGGCAGAATTTCAGCACCGATACCCGTTTTTTAATTACGGATGTCCCAGCCCCAGTTAAGTTTACTGCGCAGGGTGTTCAGAAAATTATCATCACTTAGTTTAACTAATCGCGCCTTGAACGTTTCTTTCTGAACACTAATTCGAACAGAGGTATCGACCGTGTACGAACGGGAGTCCAGAGCCGCCAGGAAATTGCCACTTCGACTTTCGACCTCAAACGCCAGTTGGCAGGTATCCATCACAATCATTGGCCGGACATTGAGGTTATGCGGGCTTATGGGGGTGATAATAAAACTTTCTGTTTGGGGTAAAAGAACCGGACCTCCGCAACTAAGAGAATAGCCTGTGGAACCCGACGGCGTTGAAATAATCAACCCATCGGCCCAATACGAATTTAGAAATTCGCCGTCGAGGTACGAATGCACGGTGATCATCGACGAGGTTTGGGTTCGCGTAATTGTGAAGTCATTTAACCCAAACGGCAGATTACCAAAAATATCCTGCGTTGAGCGCACACTTACCAGACTTCGCTCGTCGATGGTGTATTGTCCATTAAAAAGGGCATCGATCATAAGCCTTACTGAGGCCGGCGCGACTGTAGCCAGAAAGCCCAAGCGACCGATATTAATGCCGATAATTGGAATTTGGCGTGCGCCAACATGGGTAACAGCGTCGAGAAGCGTACCATCGCCCCCCAGGCTGAAGATGAAGTCGGCATCAGAAACGCCCTCTTCAACGGTATAAGTAGCCTGACTGTAGTGAGCTACGCCCGTATTATCCAAATACTCGCGATACCCTTTCGAAATAATTACCTCGGTCTGCCGTCTGGCCAATTCCTCAAACATCGACTGAATGTAGGGCCGTGCCGATTCGGGAAAGTTGCGCCCGTGAATGGCGATTTTCATAGAGAAGTAGTGAGTAAGTGGCAAGTTAATAAGTGGTAAGGTATAAGTGGCTGGCGCGAAAGCTATACATGCGTCATCCACTTATACCTTACCACTTATTGACTTGCCACTTTTTAGGTATTTAGATAACGAAGCAACGAATCGAGCCGGTCCTGGTCAATACTTTCGACGGGGGCGTTGGCAAAGGCTGCTTCAATGTGATAACCAAAGCGTTCGAGTGTTGAGATAACGGAAGTAATGTCGCGCCGGTTAAGCTTAAGCGTCAACCGCGAGCGGTCGGGCATTCCATAGGCAGCGCTGGCAAAATAACTGCTTATAATTTTAACATTATTTGTCTCGATCAGGCGGCTAATTTCGGTTAATGAGTAATCGCGCTCATTCATGTTCAGGATCAAAATAGCCCCGGCTTCCTGTACACCCAATTCCTGTGCAAATTTTTTGAGCAGTTCATTCACAGAAATTGTCCCGCTAAACTCGCGTCCCTCCGTGATAACAGCGATGACATCCATCTGATGTTGCACAACCAGGCTTATGACTTCGAGCAAATGTTGATCTTCGTTCACAAAGGTTTTCTCGAACAGGCACATCACATCGCGCAGCGGCAAGTCCTCATCGGCAACATCCATGAGTAGTTCTTCGCTTACGATGCCCCGGTATTCGCCCTGGTCTGTCAGTACGAGTTGCCCGACGCGATGCTCCTCCATCCACGCCAAAGCCTGCCCGACCAGGTCGGTTGGCTTCAGAGCCGGCAGCATGGGATCTATAAGTTCGGCAGCCAACATAAGTAATAGAAAGTCGTATGGTAAAGAGAAACTGTCTGCCGAAAACTACGGAAATTCTTCCATAGTTTTCAACTTTCGCACAGGGAACAGAATTTATGCTATCTGCTATATAAACAAACTTACGCAACTAACTCGTTCACTGGATTTCTGGCAAGCCAATTATCCAGTAATTCGTTAAACTGGTCCGGGCATTCCATCATGGGCGCATGGCAGCACTTGTCAATAAAGTGCAACTCTGACTCCTCAATTAATCGATTAAATTCGTGCCCCACCTCGGCTGGTGTAATGGTATCATTTAGACCCCAAACAAGCAACGTGGGCACCTGAATTTTATACAAATCTTTTGCTACGTTATTTCGCTGGGCCGATTTGGCAATACCCACAATGCTCATACATTTAGGAATACTGCTGGTGATCTCGAACACTTCGTCGATCAGGTCTTTCGAGGCCACTTTGGGATCGTAGAATGTGTAGGCTACACGCTCCGCAATATAATCGTAGCTGCCACGCTTGGGAAACGAGCCACCCATACCGTTCTCAAACAACCCCGAACTGCCCGTCAGTACTAACCGACGCACTTGTTCTGGATTTTTGAAGGTATAGAGAATGGCTAAATGCCCACCCAGCGAATTGCCCAGCAGTGTCATATCATCCAGCGATTTCTGCGCCACAAATTTTTCGATATAGACCAATAGCCCTTCCAGACTTGCCTGCCGAATGGGCATTTCGTAAATAGGCAACAGCGGAATAATAACCCGATACCGATCCGAAAACGTATTAATAACGCTGTCCCAGTTACTGAGAGCACCGAACAGGCCATGCAGCAGAAGGAGCACTTCGCCCTGGCCTTCATCTACATAGCGGAAACCTGCTTCTTCCCGAATCTGATAGTTCATGCGTATTGCGCGGTTAAGGTTGTGGTAGGGTGGTTATTTTTATACGTAAAAAAGACAAAATCAATCCAGTTTTCGATGAGCGTCAGCCCATGCTGTGTCAATGCGGCTTCGGGATGGAACTGAACGCCCCAGATGGGTAATGCTCGATGCCGCATGGCCATTAATTCGTTCTGCACTGTTGCTGCGGTAGTGACCAGTTGCGTGGGCAATTCCGTTAAAATCAGCGAATGATAGCGCGTCACCTCAAATTCTGTCGGCAATCCCCGCCATAATACATCGTCTGTCTGGGTCTGAATAACAGACACTTTTCCATGCATAGGGCGGGTAGCCAGTGCGAGGGTAGCCCCAAAAAACTCACCCAGTGCCTGATGGCCCAAACAAACACCTAATATCGGTACGCGCTGATGATAATGAGCGACAATATCCAGTAAACGGCCCGCCTGTCGGGGTATACCCGGCCCGGGCGATAACACAACCGCATCAACCGGGGCATCGGTAAGGCGGCTCCACGAGTCATTGTTCCTGACAACCCGGCAGTTTGCGCCTGCCTGTTGCAGGTAGTCTACCAGCATGTAGGTAAATGAATCGAAATTATCAACCACCAGCACGTTCATGCCGCTATAACACAAATCGTTTTGACAAAATTAATGTTTCTAAAAAAAAACAACAAGTATTATTTTTTAGCCTTTGATTATCAATATGTTAAAAAATAAACAACTTGGAAATAGTCAATTTTTATAAAAAAAGTACTACCTAAATTCAATGGAACCCATTGATTGGTGTGCACAGCGTTTAAATTTGACTTTTATTCACGAACCTGTTCCTTTTGGGTATGCCTATAGATTCAACCAACGCTGGAGTCAAACCGACCGGTGCACCTGTCATCATCATTGGCGCCGGTATGGCTGGCCTGACGTGTGCTGTTTATCTAAAGCAAGCCGGTATCGACGCACTTGTGCTCGATGCGGCCGATGGTGTTGGCGGCCGGGTTCGCACGGATGTTGTGGATGGTTTCCGGCTCGACCGGGGGTTTCAGATTTTGTTAACGGCCTATCCCGAAGCGCAGCGACTGCTAAACTATTCGGCACTTGATCTACGCTCATTTCGGTCGGGGGCGCTTATTCGTCAGCAGGCAGAGCCGCAATGGATGAGTTTACTGAATTCCTTTCAGGAACCTCTCTCAGTATTTCAAACGCTGGCCTCGCCGGTTGGCACGCTGGGCGATAAGCTGCGTATTGTCGAGCTTCTGCGACGAACCCAGGAGTTGCCTATCAGCGAGCTTTTTCGGCAAACACCAACAACCACGCTCGCCCTGCTTTACGAAATAGGATTTTCTGACCAGATTATCGAACGATTTTTTCGCCCGTTTTTTGGGGGGGTGTTTCTGGAGGATGCACTCACCACATCGAGCAATTTCTTTGAGTTTTGCTTTCGGATGTTTTTTGTAGGCGGAGCGGCTATACCTGCAAAGGGCATGGAAGCCATTCCGAATCAGTTGGCCGGTCGGCTGGCACCCGAGCAAATCAGACTCAAAACGTCTGTTAATAAGGTTAACGGGAATACGGTATATCTGGACTCCGGCGAAACCCTGACTGGCCGGGCCATTGTGCTGGCTGTCGATGCCACGCAGGCCGCCCGCCTGACGGGTCGACCGGTGCCGCCAGAACAAGCCTTCAACCACACGACCTGTACGTATTTTGCCGTACCGTCTGCTCAGTTCACCAACGGCCCAACCCAGAAAAAACTCTTATTGCTCAACACCCACCGCAGCTCGGCAGTACACAACGTAGCTATATTGAGCGATGTAGCACCCGGTTATGCACCAACCGGGCAAACGTTGATTTCCGTTAGCACACAGAGTTTGGTCATGTTCGATGAAGCCGAACTGACGAAGAAAATCAGAGAAGAACTGAATGGATGGTTTGGCGAAGGCGTACAGAAGTGGCGGCATCTGCGAACGTATCATATCCCTCACGCATTGCCCGACTACACGCCCGAACAAGCGGGGAACGACGCCATTCGGCAACCGCTTCAGTTAACGGATAGCTTGTACCAATGCGGTGATCAAACGGCCTACCCCTCTCTCAATGCAGCCATGCAAACAGGTCGGGAGGTGGCAGAGTTGTTGATTGGTGGAATGGTGAAGTAGTGAAATGGTGGAGTGGTTAACTGGCTGGCCCAAATACACCACCAATTAAGCACTCCACCATTTCACTATTCCACCACTCTACCAAATTACTGATTACTAATGAGTGGGTCCAGAAACAGGTAACGTGCCCGGTTGGTCTCTGTTTCGGGGCGGGTGTTCACATCAATGTGCATATACTGAACACTGTTGCCGCTGTTGGCCGCCGACCATTTCGGTAAACCCGGTCCATTTGGGTTTGCTGTTTTTATGAAGTTTGCAAAGTAATTCTGCATCACTTCCGACACTTTATAATCATCCGGTGTCCAGGCATAGGTTTTGTTCGTAGCCAGATTGCCCATAGCATACTCAATCTCAGCCGAGTGAACAGCGCCCGTTGCCGGTGCAATTTTCATAGCGTTTGTATCCGTCGACTTCACAACACCACCTGCCAGACCCGGTGTGGCATTGCCCATTTCGGGGGTCATAGCCGGACGTGGCCGCGAGTAATAATACCGGTAAACAGGTTTACCACCCGTTTTGCTCTGCATATCGGCCCATTTCCAGGTGCTATAGGCCAGAAAACGGTCGCTGGCCAGAGCCGTTGCCGACTGTAGAACTTCGGCTTCGGTTGTGCCCGGATAGAGTTTCAGAACCTCGTCGGCTTTGTCGTTATAGAGTTTTTTTACGGCGCTGGCATAACTTTCCGGTGTTGGCTGCTCTTTGCCCAGAACAGCCCGATAGTTCATTTCTTCCGAATTCCAGCCAACCAGCAAGGGGACGTGTGCCTGTTCACCAGCGGCAAAAATTTCGAGCGGAGCCTTTGGGAAGAAATAGCCATCAACAGTCGAGTTGAAACGAGGTGTTGTTGGTTTAGCCGTAGCTTCCAGCAGTTGGTCGGCCGGTATGGCCCGAAGTTCGGCCAGTGAATTGGCACCAACAGCCGTTGCAAACGTAGTGCCCGACTCTTCTCCTTTGGCAAGGGGTGTAGGGGGTAAGCCACCGAGCAACGAGCCACTTTCGCCAATAGCTCCGGCTATCAGGTTTTTCGAGAGTGGCGACACCATAAGTCCACTTACTGCAATGGAACCAGCTGATTCGCCCGCGATCGTTACCCGTTTAGGATCTCCGCCAAAGGCCGCAATGTTCTGCTGCACCCAACGCAGAGCCGCAGCCATATCCAAATAAGCATAGTTACCCGACGAGTGATGGGGCGACTCCTTCGTTAATTCAGGATGGGCCATAAAGCCAAACACGCCAAGCCGGTAATTTACGGTCAGGGCCACAATGCCTTTACGGGCCATGCTTTCGCCATCATAACGCCCCTCCGAACCATCGCCAGCCATAAAACCACCTCCATAAAAATACACGAGCACGGGCAGTTTCTCATTGGCTGATTTGGCGGGCGTCCACACATTTAAATACAGACAGTCTTCACTCATGCCATTCGAGCGAAAACCCATATCGCCAAAAATAGCCCGTTGCATAGCGCGGGGGCCAAATTTATCAGCCTTACGCACGCCCTGCCAATTCTTGACGGGCTGGGGTTCTTTCCAGCGCAACTCACCTACCGGAGGCTGGCCAAAGGGAATGCCTTTAAAGGCACGAATGCCACTGGGTTCGGCTATGCCCTCAACGAGGCCATTAGCCGTTTTGGCCTGTGGAGCCGGTGTTTGCGCTAGGGCCGAATGGGCTACTTGCATAGTCAACAGCGACAGGATAAGCAGGGTTTTCATCTTATTTGGTTTAGTGTATTCGTAAAAAAGGAATCTGTTAGTTATGATTTATGGATAAATCAGGAAACTAAATAATGAATTACTTCTATTATTGTAACAACTTGATACAATAATACACCCATCACTCGGAACGACCAAAATTTTTGTTACTTGCGGCTAAATTTTAATGGCATGAGCGATCAGTTGCACCCGGTAGAGATCACACCTAATGGACAAGGCTTTTTACCAGGCATAGCCATCGACGCGGTTATTTTTGGATTTCATCAAAATCAACTGAAAATTCTCCTGCTTGAATACCGCAATACGGGGCTAATGGCATTGCCGGGGGGGTTTATTCTGGCAACCGAAAATTTGAACGATGCCGCCCGGCGGGTCTTATCGGAGCGAACGGGGCTCGATGATATTTACCTGGAGCAATTTTATGTCTTTGGCGATCTCAATCGCGCTGACCCGGCCCCCATGCGGGCCATTATGACTGCCAAGGGCCTAATCCCTGCCGAACACCATTGGTTATTGGGTCGGTTTATTTCGGTAGGCTATTATGCGCTGGTCGATTTTACAAAAGCTGTACCCATCCCCGATTCACTGTCGGATAGTTGCGGCTGGTATGATTTATCCAACCTCCCTCCGTTGATACAGGATCATAAAACTATTGTGCAGAAAGCATTAAACACTTTACGCACAGACCTTGACCGGAAACTAATCGGATTTAATTTACTGCCGGAAACGTTCACAATGGCCGACCTGCAATCTCTTTACGAAACCATTCTGGATCAAAAACAACATCGCTCCGGCTTCCAGCGCAAGATGCTTAGCCTGGGTATTTTAGAGCGACTGGATAAACACTATAGCGGAGGTGCGCATAAAGCCCCTTATTTGTATCGGTTTATAACAGAAAGCCAGCAGTTATAGTCTAAAAACTGCCAAACTGCTTTATTGACTTGTTCATGCGTGGAAACGTATTTGTGTTCGTTCGGTATTTTTTACTCGTCCTGATTGCCTTACCGATTAGTTTCTTCATGCTGTATCCGCAAGTACTGAGGTGTATGCGCGTCGACTCATCGGCAGACTTTCGGCAACTCAAGGGAATAAGCGGCATCTACGTAAATCGAACAGCTACGGCTAAACAGGAAACAACGCTCCGGCAACATACGCAGGCAGCCCACGACCGAATACGGCGGTTCTGGGGCAATAAACAGGGTAAGGCTAGTTTAATTTATTGCCCAACTCAGGACGATTACGAGCAGTATTGCGCCGGGGGCGAAGGCGCGGGGTGCAGCGTTGGAACACCCTGGGGCAGATCGTATCTGATACTGGGACCAGACGGAAATAACACCGATGTGATTGCCCACGAGCTTTGCCACGACGAACTCTTTGCCCGACTCGGCTGGTGGCGCGTTAAACGGCAGATTCCGCAATGGTTCAACGAGGGGCTTGCCCTGATGGTCGATTACCGATTCAGCAGTCCCTCCGTCTGGGAGCAACCGGACAGTTCCGAGCAAACCACGCCTTTTATGGGTGAGAAGACCATAATCCCCTTCCCGCAACGCCCTATGCTTAAGCTGGCAGACCTGGAAACCACCCGCGATTTTTTTGGTGGCGACTATACCCACACCATGCTGGCCTACCAGACAGCCGTCGAAGAACTAGCCCGCTGGCTCGCCGTAGTTGGCCGGGCTGGTGTTCCGGAACTAGCCAACGCGGTAAAAATTGGCAACGAATTTGGCGAAACCTACCGACGGCTTGAACGAGTAAAACGGAACAGTAAACGCTAGCTCATCATCATCTCTAGCGTATAATAGACAAAGAATAAGTCTGGCTAGCGCACATTCAGAACAGCTCCCCGCTTTACCGTTCCAGCCAATTCGCTGGGCAAATTCGCCAAAATATCCTGCTTGAAAGCGTTGATGAGGTGTCGTTTCAAAAAGCTTCTGTGCATGACCAGACTTACCTCACGAACAGGGGCAGGTGCATCGAATGGACGCAGTCGCGACTGGCGAACGGCATCCATATCGAGCGTAGCCAGATAAGGCAGAAGTGTAAACCCGTCCTGTTTATCAATCAGTTTAATGAGCGTTTCAAGCGATCCCGTTTCGTAACGTAGTGTCGTTTTACCGTTGGCATGACGGTCGGCACCGCACAGATTCATAACCTGCGTACGAAAACAGTGTCCTTCGGTCAACAGCCACAATCCATCCGACAGCAGGTCCGTTGGCGAAACGGTTGATTTACTTAACATTGGGTTTGACTCAGCGGCATAAGCAACGAACGGCTCCTGAAACAGCGGAATTTCTGTAATGCCATCCTCGTCAAGGGGAGTGACGACCAACCCCACGTCAATAAGCCCGTTCCGCAGTTTTTCAATCACTTGCTCGGTTACCAGTTCCTGAATATGCACCGATACGGCGGGATACTTTCCAATAAATTCACCGATAAAATAGGGCAACAAATACGGAGCCAGCGTTGGAATAATACCAACACGAAAATCGCCTTTGAAGTCTTCCTTCGACTCACTCACAATTTCAGGTATCCGCCGGGCTGCCCGGAGCACATCTCTTGCCTGGACCAAAATCGACTGCCCCGTTTCGGTAGGTACAACAGGTTGCTTCGACCGATCAAACACCTTTATGCCCAGTTCATCTTCCAGCTTTTGAATCTGCATACTCAGCGTAGGCTGCGTTACGTGGCAAGCTTCGGCTGCCGTTGCAAAATGCCGATAGGTATCAACGGCAACAATATAATCGAGTTGGGAAAGAGTCATTACGTTTAAAAGTATAGAAGTTGTTTAAACTTTTAAAATCAGGCTCGAATTGGGCGTTTTTTGTCATGCTGACGAAGGAAGCATCTTTGGATAAGCTAAAATGGATTTATCCGAAGATGCTTCCTTCGTCAGCATGACAAAAAACGTTATGATTTATATATAAAAATAAAAGTTTAAACAGCTTCATAGATAAAATCAATACAAATCTAAATCACATTGAACGAAACAAATCTTTCTCTGTCGTATTTTTGTGGGGTCAAGAATCCGACTCAACCGACCTGAATGCAGATTTGTATAAAAACAGGCTGCAACTTACTCGTTATCTTCACTGTTTCTCTGAACATGGACGTCTCTGTTTTGCAACCACCCGTTAGTGCCAAAAAATCGTACGGCAAAACGGGCGTTTTAATCGTTAATCTGGGCACTCCCGACAGCCCTTCTGTTCCGGATGTACGCAAATACCTGCGCGAGTTTTTGATGGATGGTCGGGTAATCGACATTCCGGCTATTCCGCGCTCATTACTTGTAAACGGTGTTATTGCGCCCTTTCGGGCCCCTAAATCGGCCAAAATTTATAAGCAGCTCTGGACCGACACCGGCTCACCCTTAAAATACTACGGTCATGTTGTTGAACGTGAGCTGCAGCAATCACTGGGCGATGACTATGTCGTCAGGCTGGCAATGCGCTACCAAAGCCCCAGCATTGACGCTGGACTAGACGGATTTCAGAAACTTGGATTAACCGATATCATCGTCATTCCGTTTTTCCCGCAATATGCCTCGGCGTCAACGGGTTCGGTTTACGAGAAAGTGATGGACATTGTGAAAACCTGGCAGGTAATGCCAGCCATCCGGTTTATAAACCGCTTTCTGGAACACCCGAAATTCATTGAAGGCTTTGCCCAGATTGGCCGAAAACACATGGCCGCTTATGACTACGACCATTTTGTATTCAGCTACCACGGCTTGCCCGAACGGCAAATCCGGAAAGGCGACGTCACGAAAAGCGTTTGTCAATTTGGCGAGTGCTGTGGGTCGCTTCAGGCGTTGAATCAGCATTGTTACCGGGCGCAGTGCTTCGAAACCACACGCTTACTGGTGAAGGCACTCAGCATTCCCGAAGGCAAATTCACAACCTGCTTTCAATCGCGTTTGGGCAGCGATCCCTGGATTAAGCCCTATACCGACGATATCATTAAAGAATTACCCGGCAAAGGCATTACCAGTGTGCTCGCTTTTTCGCCCGCTTTTGTAGCCGATTGCCTCGAAACAACCATCGAAGTGGGTGTTGAATACAAAGAATTATTTGAACAGGCTGGCGGTAAACACTGGCAACTGGTTGAAAGTCTGAACGACAGCCCACTCTGGATTGAAACGCTGGTTGATCTGGTCAATCATGGTTGATTAGTGAGTGAACAAACCATTTCACCAATCGACTAGAAAAAACTAAAAGCCCGCTTCTCGCTTGGAGAATGCGGGCTTTTCATTACGGCAGATACAGCACGAAAAGTCTTTTTAATGCACTTATATAGATTTGGGGTACAACGCCATAGCAACACGGTAAGGCTTATGTATATATACCCTGCTGTAACTGTGTTATCTCTTCCTTAACAATAGACTAAAGAGATTGTTTAGTCTCCGTCATCGATTGGCTACCAATTTTGTTGCTGGCGTAAACCGCTCTACTTTATGTTCAACAGGTTTGAGCGTTCGGAGATAGTCGTACACGGCACCTAAGTCGCTCTCAGTCATGCCACTTAGCACGGTCCAGGGCATAACTGTATTGAATTCACCGGCTTGAACAGCGGGTTGCTCCTTGTGCTCATACGCTTTAAATCGACGAACGAATGTCTCTTTTGTCCAACTGCCAATACCCGATTTATCGGCTGTAATATTCATTGACCGCACCGTGCCCGTGGGTACCGGGAACTCACGTCCACCGGCAAAGTCCATGCCTGGTAACGCTTTTCCCTGCCCGTCGACGGGTGTATGACAATCCGCACAGGCAGCAAACGTGGTGATGTATTTGCCATACGCTACGGGGTCGGTTGTATCAGGAAGTTTGCCCCCTTCAGGTTTAACCGGCATTGTATTAATGATAAAGTTCATTGGAAAGTCCGACTCGGCCGCTGGTATCACATTGTCAATCGGCTTCAGTGTTCGCAAATACGCAATGATATCCTTGATATCAGCCGGGTCCATTTTCGCGTAACTTAAATAGGGCATTACCGGAAACAAGGCATGTCCATCGCGGCTAACACCGGCTGTAATTGCCCTGTAGATTTCGCCATCGGTCCAGTCACTGAGATAGGCTGGTGTCAGGTTTTGAGCATAGTAATTGCCGGGAAACCCCATTTCACGCAGGAAGCCCTCCCCGCCTTTTCCTTCGGTGCCAGCGACATTAGGCCCGGTTAGCTTCGAGAAATCCCGGGAAGAGTGACAATGCATACAGGAAGCCACATGATTTGCCAGGTAGCTCCCGTGCTCAATTTGAGCCGCTGTTGGTTTAATGGCCATTTCAGGCGCAGCCTCAACGCCAGGTAAAGCCAGTTTGAGATAGACCGCACACAGAATTACCAGCAAGATGAATGCGCCGAGGACGCTCAGAACAATTTTTCCAATTCGTTTTTTCATTGCAGAGAGGATGGTTTACAGGCAATTATAAAATAAATTTTAAAAAGCTGGTAGTCAATGTTTGTAAGCGGTGGGTGATTTCAATAAAATGTATACAAAAAGCCCGTTAGACCTTCACAATGAAGGTTTAACGGGCTTTTTGCAAGTTAGAACTCAAGCAGCCGAAGCTAACCTGACTCCCGGTATTTTACAGCAACGTAATAAAGCCTTTGATTACCGACACAAGTCGAATAGCATCGAAAATGCGGGCTTCGGTGGCACCGTGTTTCAGGACGCTCTCTTCGTGTGACCGAACGCACAATTCGCAACCATTAACCGCCGATACGGCCAGACTCATAAGTTCAAAAAACTCTTTACCCAGCACCGGATTCATCATGATACTCATGCGAATACCCGGCTGTGTCTGCTGGTAATAATCTTTGCTGATGAAGTGACGGAACCGATAAAATACATTGTTTGTGCTCAGCAAAGACGTACAGGCAATGGTTTCAGCGATTTCGGCGTCGCTGGTACCTTCCTGCTTGGCGGCACTCGTCAATGAATCAATCAGAGGTTGATATTTTTCATTAACAGCAACAGACAAAGCCAGTAACAAGGCTTCTTTTTTCGTTAGCGTCTGGGTGCTGTTCAGCACATTGCCAACGTTGATTTTCAGATCACGCAGGTAGCGATGATCGGCTTGCGCCAACGCATCAAGCGCGGGATGTTCGCCAGCGGTATCCAGCCCTACCAAATTCAGCAGCGATACAACAGTTTCGTTTTGGGTAGTTGTCATTCTTTAAAGAGTGAAAGAATGAAAGAGTGGAAGAGTGAAAAGTCAGTGGGAGACCACTCACTCTTTCACTCTTCCACTCTTTCGCTCATTGATTAAGCCGATAGTGTTTCTTCGCCTTTAACCCAGTTGCAAGGGCAAAGCTCATCGGTTTGCAGGGCGTCTAATACGCGGATTACTTCGTTCACGTTCCGGCCAACCGATAGGTCGTTGACAGCTACCCAACGAACAATACCTTGTGGGTCAACGATGTAGGTTACACGGTAAGCAACTCGTTCATTTGCCTCCAGAATGCCTAATTCTTCGGCCAGTGATTTCGATGTATCGGCCAGCATTGGGAATTTCAATCCACGCAGATCGTCGTGGTTTTTGCGCCATGCCAGGTGAACGAACTCACTGTCGGTCGAAGCACCGATAACCATCGTATCACGATCCTGAAAATCTTCGAATTTGCTGTTGAATTCAGCGATTTCAGTCGGGCAAACAAACGTAAAGTCTTTAGGCCACCAGAACATAACCAACCATTTGCCGGAATTTTTGTAATCATCCGACGAAACTTCGTAAAACTCATTGCCTTTATCGAGCGAAACAACAGCCAGTTTTTTGAACTCAGGAAAATCTGAACCAACGGAAATAATATGGTTTTTCATGGAATTTATTGAGGTTG
Source organism: Spirosoma pollinicola (assembly GCF_002831565.1). Taxonomy (NCBI): domain Bacteria; kingdom Pseudomonadati; phylum Bacteroidota; class Cytophagia; order Cytophagales; family Cytophagaceae; genus Spirosoma; species Spirosoma pollinicola. Next base: position 571,950 of record NZ_CP025096.1, read on the forward strand.
TAATTAGCGTACATCTTGATTGAGTGCAAAGTACGCTAGCAATTCTCAGATGATTTATGATTTTTATCAATCAAGCAATAGACAAAATCTATCATTTATCAGCAATTATTATGACATTCAACTACTTGCGCAAAAGGAATATAGCAGGGCGATGGAAATATTCTTAAAAGAATAATCTAATTAATTAAATACGTCCTAATTATAATTTTACCGATACAAACAAAAAAGCCCGATAAACAGCTATGTCTATCGGGCTCATCTAAAACCAATTTCCGGTTAAGCAGCCATACGCATATAAGGTTCTTCTCCCGACTGGGGTTCTGCCAGCATAGGTGCTATAATCGTGTTCATCCGCTCACGCACAAAGCTCTCCTGCAAATAGGAAGGCAATTTCGCTACCAATTGCCGATAAGCCTGAATGCCAAGTGCTTTGGCAATGTATGCTTCATGCACTGAGTTGACGTGAGCAACGATGTTTACCAAACTCTGGTGGAATAGTTTGACATCTATTTCAGAATCAACAAAGCGCTCGATCTCACGGTTTGTCGATGAGATTCTCAGTCGACTCAGCATATCGAAGTAGGTGGTATAGCCAATTTGCTTCGCCAGCTGCTTGTACTGCTCTACGCTGAATTTTTGCAGAATCTCGCCCGTTTTGGGACTACGTAGCGCCGTTTTCGGATTTGTCTGGATAGCGTTGCGTAACGCCCGGACACGCTGATCGCGGGTAGTTTTCAAAAACTGGGACAATTCAGCCTGCGCCGAAGCCGCCCGCGAAGGCAGCAACAGATCAGTTTTTGAGGCAACACTAAATCGCTTCGACATGGGCAATCGCTGGATGCGATAGCTGTTTATAGGACCAAGTGCATAATAGCCAATGGAGGCTGGGTAATAGCCCCGAACAACCGAATTGCCGATCCGCTTCCGAATCAGTTCTTCGTTACTTACATTAATGCCCTGCACAGCTAAAAACGCCCGTGCGCTAAACAATGCACTGTAATAAGCCTGCGGGAATGTCCAGTGCAGTGAACTTTGCAGATACTGTTCGTCATTGACGACGGGAGTGATCCGCAACGCATATTCAGCACTCCAGCTGTTTAATAATAATTTCTCCAATGCCTTACGGCTCTCGTCGGTTGCACGTCCGTAAAACTGTTGAAAGACGGGAAACTTTGCGAGGTCAAAAAGGTCGTTCTGGTGATGGATGTGATAGTCCATCGCAAAAAAATGGTTCAGAAATACCTGCGCCGGAATGGATTTCCGCCAGTTGTCGTCGAGCGGTAAATTACCCGTCGAAGCCGGTGCAAGGGGTGCCTGTGCGTCCTGGGAATGCATCGTCACGTTGGTTATCTGTGTCATATTTTATTAACGAAAAAGTGGCTTTCGTCGTTCATTTCTCATCAACTTTTTTAGCTATATAAATAATTGATAATCAGATAGTTATATTCGATTTTTCAGCTCAAAAATTGAGCTGAAAAATGACCTCTTCGTATATAGACAAGACGTTTGATTTTGCTTATTTAGATGTACTTTTGACCGACTTTTCAACGTTGTTTTATCACATGAAGTGGATAAATTATGTATTGCTCGTTGGGTACCTGTTTTTAAGTAGCCTGACAACGTCAGTTTTATGGGCTCAGCCCCAGCACAAAGTAGCCCCGACTGAGGGGACGGCCTCAATGGAAGGAAGGGTAGTAGATGCACAAACCAAGCAACCCCTTGCCGGAGCGATTGTGATCGCTAAAAACCAGGAAGGCGCCGTTCGGACGCAACAGTCGACCGTTGCTGATGGCGCCTACCAACTTATCCTGGACCCCAAGCAAACCTATATCATTACGACTAAAGCCGACGGGTACATTACGCTTGATGAACAATGGGTTTTCACCTCCTCAAAAGCCGACCGAGTTATTCGCAAGCCAACGCTTCTCTTTCGGTTTAATGCACAACAGGCCAAGGCGGCAAGTTCACCGACTGCTAAAGCTCCACCTGTTCCAACTCCGCCGGTTTCTACACAGGCAGCCAGCCAGCCACCTGTAGCTAGCCAACCGATCGCTGGCAATGCGCCAACCGCCGATAATCAGCGGGTAGCTCCACCAAAAACGCTTGATGCAAAGGTTGTTTATACGCCACCGCTCATAGTGGCAGCGGTTGGTAAAACGACGCAGTTACGCGCCCTTCAATTTGTACAAAGCAAGACCGAACTGCTGCCCGATGCCCAACCGGCGCTGGAACAGCTTCTGCAATTCATGCAGGGCCAACCCACCGTTGAAATCGAGCTATCCGGCCACACCGATAATCAGGGCGATTTTGACGAAAATCTGAAACTGTCAAAGCAGCGGGTGGATGTTGTGAAAGACTATTTAGTAAAAAGTGGAATAGCTGCCAATCGAATTACCACACGCGGCTACGGCCCTACGCGTCCCATTGCCAGCAATAACTCGGAAACAACGCGGCAACAGAATCGCCGGGTAGAGATGATTGTCGTGAAGCAGTAGGATCGGTTTACGGTATTTGGTTTATAGTGGCTGGCGCATGAGACTACTACCATAGCGGTGGATCACCTTAAACCAAATACCATAAACCGACTCTACTGCCTCCGCCCCAGCCAAAGCCCCCCGATCACCAGCCCAGTGCCAACAATGGTGTAGCTTGTGATGGGTTCACCCATAAGGAAGTAAGAATAGGCGAACCCAAAGATCGGGCAAAGAAACAGCCACAGAGAAGCCCGAATGGCATCTTGACGAACGAGGTAAAACCAAAGTTGCAAAGCCCCTACTGACACGGGTACAATAAGCCAGAATACGGACAACCAGAATCGTTCGTCGTAGTGCGCATTGCTAAAATCGGCAGTCAGGAGCGTGAAGGGCAGTATCAATATACCACCCAGTAATACCTGCCAGCCATTGATAACCAAATCAGGAAGCCGCCATTTGATACTGGCATAATAGACTGTGGCAGCCGAAACCGAAACCATTCCACCCAGCAGGATCAATAGGCCCTCAACTGTAGCGTAGCTATTTTGAAGCAGTGGGTAAGTGGCTACGCCAACCCCCACCAGACCCAGCAGTAGCCCACTAATCTGATATAAGGTCGGCATTTTGCGCAGCCAGAGGGCCGACAGCAGCGCGATAAACAGCGGATTCGTTGCTGTAGACAAGCTACCGATTCCGGCCGATACCTGCTTAAGCGCCAGCACAAACGCACCGAGATAAATAGTTGTATTGAGCAGCGCAAAAATGGTAAGCTGCCGCCATTCTATGCCCTTCGGCCAGGCGTTTTGTACACGCTGAATGCCGTAGGCAAACATGAGCATGCCGCCCCCGGCTATAAAAAACCGAACGGTAGCCAGGATGAGCGGATGCACCGACTGCACACCAAATTTAGTAGCCACAGAGGCCGATGCCCATAGGGCGGCAAAGAGAAGACCGGGGAGGAGTTGACGCACAATTATAATTTTCGAATTCGCACTTTTTTCACCGTGAGAACTGTAAAGGAATCATTCAGTTTTCACCGAACTCCTGTACTGTTTTTAAAATAATCCGAGCTTTTTCTTCGGTAGTCGTTCGAGGTAGTCTATAAAATAAAATGCCCGAATGAACATGACCTTTTTGAAAATGCAACTTCCCAAAATCGCTGTCACCCGTCAACAAAACAGTGGCTGACAAAACAGCTGTTTCCAACACTGTTTCATCAGCCACACCACTTTTTGTTTCCTGAATGGAAACGACACTGTATCCTTCAGAACGTAGCAGGCGAATCACTCCTGCTTCCACATTTTCATCAGCCAGTAATTCAATCATGCGACCAGTTTGCGGCTGCGTTTGCTGTGCACCGTATAAGCAGCAAACCGCAAACAGGCATAAATCTGCTCACGAGTCAAGTGTGGATAATCATCGAGAATTTCCTCGACAGTTTCAACAAACCCTAACTTCTCAACAATCAGTTCAACAGTAATCCGGGTACCTTTAATGATGGGTTTTCCGACCATGATGGCCGGATCAGCAGTAATATAGTCCTGCCATTTTACATCAATCATGATCGTGTCATTTTTTACAAATATACATTAAAACCCAATTTTGCCCCGGGCTGGATTGCCTTTCCGTCCATTGGGCTTCTGTTCATTCGCCCAATCGCGCATCTCGGCGAGTTCTTTCTCGAAACCGCCCGACAGGATTGGGAAGCGGCACCACGAACGGGGGTCGAGGTTATGATCGTCGAGGTGGAACGAGGGGGCGTAGCGTTCACGCTTCCACTGATTGCGACTCCAGAGTTTGAAGAATCGCTCCACCCAAATCACCAGCTTGTCGCGGTCGTGCGCACCGGCATAGCGTACTTCCATCAATTTCAATACTTCAACCGGCGATTGCTTGTCGCGAATGGCCGACTCTTCAATAGAATTCAGCACATCGTAGGGCATCAGGTCGTCTTCGTCGGTTTGTTTTTTGTCCAGCGGCCGGAGCTCGGCGGTGGGTTGCAGGCTATTCACGGCATTCAACCCTTTCACTTTAATCAGTTCATCAGGTGCCGTCGGGCTGGTAGCCAGACTGGTTCGGTCGGTGGGTTCGGGCGCGTTTTTAACGTTCAGTCCCACGGTTTCGAGCCAGCGCAGCCAGCCCCGTAAAAAATGCTTGTCGATGCCGGTTATGGGCGAAATACTGCCCGACGTATCGCCATCCATCGTCGCATAACCAACGGCGGCTTCAGAGCGGTTCGAGGTGGTGAGCAGCAAAGCGTTATTAATATTAGCCAGCATCCAGATACTCGGAGCCCGCACCCGTGCCTGTATATTTTGCAGCGCCAGATCGTCGGTATCCCACGACAATTTGCGGCCCAACTGCTCTTCAATCAAGCCTGTATAGGTTTCCACCAACCCGTTGATATTGATGTTCAGGAATTTTGCACCAATGTCGTCGGCCAGCTCTTTCGCCGAGTTGTACGTATCGTCCGATGAGTTTTCGGTACCCTGATACATCACTGTCAGCAGTTTACCAATTACCTCTTCAGGCGTTTTGCAGTCCTGAATCGCTTTGATATAGCCAAGTTTTTTCTTGACACCATCCATGCCGATGTTCTCAACCGCCATCCGAATCATCAGGAAAACAAGGGCCGCAATGGACGATGAATCGGCGCCACCGCTCAGGGAGAGCACATAGCCCTGCGAACGGCTTTTACGCAGGTAATCGAACAGACCAAGCGCAACAGCCCGCGCAAATTCTTCTTCTTTCAGGTAGCCGCCCCGCTCCCAGCCTTCGAGTTGTGCTTTCTGAATAACGGGTGCGATTTCGGGCCAGTCGAAGCGATCGGAAACCCGCAGATTCGGGTAGGCAAGCGCAATATTTGCGCGATTTTGAGTCTGGTTCAGGCGGGTAGCTTCGACGTCAACAACCGCCGGAACGATCAAGAAATCTTCATAACTCAGGCGCGGACCCGATACCAGCAGTTCACCATTGGAGGCAACCATCGCATCGCCATCGTAAATCATCCGGCCCGATTCGTTCCCCAGCATATTGGAATACACGTAGCTAACGCCAAACGCCCGCGAGGCATCGACCACAAACCGTTCGCGCACCTGCGATTTCAGAAAGGCAAAATGACTGGCGGTTGGGTTCAGGATAATATCAATTCCCCGCTCGTACAGAATCCGCCCCGGACGGCTGGCCACCCAGGCGTCTTCACAAATCTCAAACCCAATACGAACCCCTGACAAATCATAGACCACATCGCCAAAGGGATACATAAACTCCCCGATTTTGATCTCATCCCGAACATAGGCAGGCCAGGGCTGGAACCAGCGCGTTTCGTAATGGACGCCGTTATTGGCCAGATACTGTTTGGCCGTGAATCCCAGAATCCGCTTGTTGGCAATTAAACAGGCCGTATCGAACGTTCGGTTGTTGTGGCGCAGGGGCAGTCCCACAGCCACGACGATGTCATTCGTATGTTCAACGATTTCCAGGAGTGACGCAATGGACTGGTCGATGGTATTCTGAGCAAAAAACGCATCCTCGCAACCATAGCCCGAAATACAGAATTCGGGCAGACACAGCAAACTGACGTTCTGCCGTTGGGCTTCTTCGATGGCATCAATGATATTTTGCTTGTTGTGCTCCCACGCAAGCGGGATTTGATTCAGGACACCAGCGGCTACTTTAAGGAGTTTCATAAGTAAAAGGCGAAAGAGCGAAAAGCGAAAGAGTGATTCACTCAATCGCCGACGCGGTACTGTGTATGATGCTGCAAGGATAACAAAGATTGTTGGCAAATGGGTTTGTCAACAAATCGCATTGCTCGAAAATATGAATAACCCATAAATTAATGCAGCGGAGTAATGCCCTTTACAGGATATATAATTAGTGATTGGGTTAGTAAAGACGAAAGCCGGGCTGGTACGTCCAGACCCGGCTTCGTCTTTACTGTCTATCCTGAAAAACTACTTCTCATTATTCCCTCCTCCCACTTTACCAGCCTTGTTGGTCTGAGCAGCGGGTGCCGGGTTTTTGACGTATTTATCCATCCAGCCGTTCATCTCCCACAACATGTGTAGTAGAGACTCTTTAGCCGTATAGCCGTGGCTTTCGTAGGGCAAAAAGACCAGTCTTGTAGTGGCCCCGAAGCCTTTGAGGGCATTGTAGTAGCGCTCAGACTGAATAGGAAAAGTCCCGGTGTTGTTGTCGGCTTCGCCGTGAACCAACAATAAGGGCGTCTTCATTTTGTCGGCGTTCATAAACGGCGACATTTTATTGTAGACATCCGGTGCCTGCCAGTAACTGCGTTGTTCATTCTGAAACCCGAACGGCGTCAGCGTGCGGTTATAAGCCCCACTGCGGGCAATGCCCGCTTTGAAAAGCTTGCTATTGGACAACAGATTGGCTGTCATGAAGGCCCCATACGAGTGACCGCCCACACCCACCCGACTCGAATCAACAACGCCTAACCGAACGCCCTCATCAATGGCCGCTTTGGCACTCGACACCAGCTGCTCCACGTAGGTATCATTTGGTTCTTTATCGCCTTCACCCACAATAGGAATGCTGGCATTGTCCAGAATCGCATAGCCCATCGTCACGAAGGCCGCCCCGCCCCAATAGCTGATCCGATTGAACTGGTAGGGTGATCCAGATACCTGACTGGCGGCTTCTTTACTTTTAAATTCGGCAGGATACGCCCATAAAAATGTAGGTAACGGCCCCTGCTCTTTCTTGTAGCCAACGGGCAAATAGAGTGTGGCGGTCAGTTCAACACCGTCGGCCCGCTTGTAGCGAAGCTGCTGTTTCTGAATCCCTTTCAACTGCGGATAAGGATGGGGGAAGAAACTAGCCTGAATGGGCGCAATCCTCGCTTTCAGGTTGCGAACAAAATAGTTCGGATTTTCGTCAGGTGTTTCGCGGGTAGTCAGGATTACCTGTCTACCCGCATCCAGAACGGCAATGGGCTGCTCGAAATACGGAGCCGCCGAGCGCCAGAGTTCGCGACTCTGTTTTGTTTTCAGATTCAGCAGACTCACAAAGGGGCGGTCACCCTGGGGCGATGAACCAACGGCGTTCAACATCAGAATGTCGCCACTGGGCAACAGGTTCAACACCTCACGACCGTACTGATTGTGCTTCATATCGGGCTGGCCGGGATTGTTGTACCGGTCTTCGTATGAACGGTCGAAGAGGACTGCCGTTTGCCAATCGGCAGGATTAACCGTCTTTGTGATGGTCTTACGCGTCTGCCACCAGCGTTCTGTGGCCAGTGCTGTCGACTCAGTGCCCCAATCAAAGTTCTCGAACCGGAACTGAGCGGCATAAATTTCTTTCGGCTGAGCCGAGAAGGGCGCGTCAATCATGAACACCTTATCCCGAATATCGGCTTTCACTTTCGGGTCGCCTTTATCCTGAGCCACCGTATAGTACACAGAAGCCGGGGCGTCAGCCCGCCAGTTGAAATCGCGTGGGCCAGTGGGTGCTCCATCGGGACTGTAGGGCACGCTCTCCTGCAAAGGCCCATCATTCAGGCTCTTAACCAGCGAACCGGCCATAGCATAAATTTCTGTTTTGAGCGGAAACCGACCAACGGGCACCAGATACGAAAACGGCGTATGGACAGTCTCAACCATAACGTACTTACCATCCGGCGAGGGCTCAGCCGACCGAATGATTCCCGGCTGACCAATATTGGTCGTCGTTCCGTCAAGACTCATCCGAACGACCTGCGCGGTTGTATGGAACGCAAACTGCCGCTCATCGGACGGGCTTTTTAGCAAGTCCTGATAGGTGGGTGCCTGCCCCCGTGAACCCGCCACGTTCTCCTGCGTAGTTGGTCCGCTGGGCACCCGGCTCACTTCCGAAGCGGGGCCACGGTTGGCCGGAACCGTTTTCACGATCAGGCTTTTGCTGTCTGATACCCAATGATACGGCATCCCCAGTGTTGCATTGAGTGCCAGGGAGCCAACTTTTTGGGCTGTGGCCGTAGCAACATCGGCTACGTACAGGTCGATCTGGCTGTTAGTCGAATTGGCAAAGGCAATCTTCGTTCCATCGGGCGCCCATTGAACGAAGCTAATGAGGGACGTAGCAGGCAGGCCCGTTATTGCTTTATCGTCTTTATCAGTCAGTTTTTTAATTTTTAGCCCCGTAACGTAGCGAACACGGCTGGGGCCGGTGTTGGCCGGGTTCAGCCGCAGACCCGCCAGTTTGAGTTCAGGCTGTGCCAGTTCGGCTATACCGGGAGCTGCAGCCTGTTCCAGAATAAGCATCATATCCCCTTTCGATGACATACTCACGTTCGGGGTGAGGGGTGCCGTCACCAGATCAGCCAGCGCTTTGGGTGGGGTTTGGTAGGCGGGCGCATCCTGGGCATAGCCCGCAAGCGAAAACGCAAGCCATAAAATACATAAAAGCCATCGGCTTTGTTTAGCGGTCAGGTTGTGAAGCATAAGAGGTTATTTCAGATCAATTGCGTATTAAAGATACCCTGATTCCACCTAATTATCACCCTAAAAATTACCATATTCTACCTGCACGCAGGTTAGCCCCAGGGTTTGCCGCCACATATCTACAACTTGCTGGCGGTCGTCAACAACCAGTTCGACATAATACTGCCCGGCAATATGCTGGTCGAATAATTCATGTTTGACCAGTGCGTCTTTCCGGTTATCGTTTTGTGGACGCATGAGGAGTTGGTAATCGGCTGGTTGCCAGCTAAAATACTGCTCGAGCCAGGCCATCGTCTCGGCTCGGCAGACAGCATCTCGACCCGAGAGAAACACAACCAGATAACCCGACGCCCGCAATGCCTGTACCAGTCGGATAATTGGCCAATTGGGTGCGTCGATCCCTACCCGATGCCAGGCAAAAGGTGAGCGATCTCCCCGCAGCGCAACCGTACCGTCAATATCGACAAGCACACAACGAGTTAAGGTTTCATCCTGTTTACGCACAAAGGCAGGGCTGCGCGTAAGTACCTCCGTCTGAAAATTGAACGTTCGTTTCAAGGCGGCCAACTGTTCGGCTTGCCGTAAAATACCGGTCTCTCCTATCGAATCGTCACGGTACTTATCGCGTTGAATACACTCAGCCACAGGTATGTCCAGCAGTTTGTAGCTGATTTCGACCGCATCGAATTTGGCCGTAAGCATCCGTCGGAACTCATTGAAGTAACTCAATCTCAGATTCGTGTTGTCGATCAGCACGTGCCAGCCCCGCGCTAAACCTTCCAGAATGGTTGTTTTTTGTAATTCACTAACGAGGACTTCGATTCGATCTTTCTCACGATCTGGCCAGGTTTGCCAATACTCAGTCAGCGAAACGGGGAGCAAACTGCGACGCAGGTCGTCGCGATTGACACGCAGCCAGTTTGGATTCTCCAGGCAAAACCGTTTGGCAAACGTTGATTTGCCGCTACCGCTTAGCCCCGATAGAATGAGCACTTTTTTCATAACGAATTCTCGAATCACCTACGTAAACACGTCTGTTAAGAAACTAAACAAATTTTTAACCACAGAGGCACAGAGTACACAGAATACGCAGTTTTTGAGCGCAAAAAAGCCCGGCCTCTACCAGAGAAGCCGGGCACAGGATGTATGGTTCGATTTATAAGACGATAATTTTCAATGTCAGCCGCGTTGCGCCCTGCTGACCACCGAGCAAATACAAGCCGGGAGCGAGTTGCTGAGTGGGCACTAAAATGACCCGTGTATCCGATTCGCGACGAAGCTGAACTGGAATTGGTGCGCCCGTCACGCTTTGTAAGGTCAAAGTCAATGGGTCAATATTTCGGAGCGCAACACGAATAAAATCACCCGCCACAGGGTTTCCAACTAGGCTAAACGATGGCGTTACCTTATCGAGAACAACGGCAATGAGTTGAGAATAAACTATAGATTGATCGTCGCCTTTATCAACTTGCTTTAGTCGATAATAGCTTGTTCCGGCCAGTGGCTCCTGATCCAGTAACGAATACGTCTGCTTCCCATCCGACTGGCCAACAGCAGTTACCCGCCCTACGGCACTAAACTCATGTGCATCGTGACTGCGTTGCACCTCGAAATAATCGCTGTTTGTTTCCCAGGCTGTTTCCCAGTTTAAGGCAACCTGACTACCAACAGTTTTAGCCTGAAAATCAACTAAATGCACAGGTAGGGGTGCAAACCAGGTTAAATCTTCAATCGTTATGGTTTGCGCTCCAGGATTAGCGATGACCTGGGCAGCATTGTTACAATAGGTAATGGTAATTTCGGTGACGACGTCTGCAAATAGTACCTTATTACCCGGATCTGAGGCCGATGGCGGTGCATCGCCGGTACCCGTTATTGTGCTACCCGAAATACTTGAGTATGTACCTGCCGTGCCCGACGCACTGATCGTTGGCGTTACGTTGCCACCAACGTTCTTACCACTAACGCTTACCTGATCGATAAAATCAAACAAAGCCCCATTGACCGCCCCTCTGTCAATATTCAATAACCTGAACGTTAATCCCTGAACGCCAGGACTAAAACTAATGGTCGTGGTCACACAAGCTGAGTTTGTTGTATGGTTGACTGCCAACTGAAGCCCCCGGCTAAATGCCTGTGGAGAATTGCTTTGCAAACCAGACGTCGTTCCCCCCATTACGACAGTGACATTGGTAACCGGATTACCTATCCCGGTATATGATTTGGACAAGTCGTGAGTGGTCCAGCCGCCATCAGTAGTCTGAAAGTCTAAATCAGGTTGCGCAAAGCCTACGCTACTTATCAGTAAACTCACAATTAAATAAACGTATTTCATACTCATCCAGGGGTTACGCTCAGCAGAATAGCTATACTGAACAGGTAGGTGGAAACCCAAAGATAAGTATCTATTTATTTAAAATAATGTATTAACAAGTGTCCAATAATTTATTAAGTTAAATTTATTGATATACTGACTTATACTTGCGTCTGACCCTCCCGAAGTGATAAAATTAACTTCGTCTTCAACTCATGTAATCCTTTCTCCAACCCGACGGGGTATGTGTGCGGATTGACAAAGCGTTTTACACCCGGATGCAGCTTAGCCAGTTGGGTTTGTACTTTGGCCCGCACACTGTGAATGTCCGGTATTTCATAAACCCGTTTCCCCAGGCGAAATACAGGAATCAATAGATCATCAAAATCCTGATTGGCGTCGAAACGTCGGCGTTTCGTAAAATCCAGCGGGTCAATCATCGTGATGGCTTTGCTTATTGAGCCATCCATACGTTCCGAATCATAGATCATATCGGCAATAAAGCCTCGCTCGTCGCTGAATCGGCGCACCTGCTGAATGCCTGGCGTTGAAATTTTAATAGCCTGCTCCGAGAGCTTCATTTTGTACTCCCAGGCCAATGCGCCGTCCTCATCCGGCTGGCTGGACCGTTCCCGTCGTAATGCGGCTAACTTATATACGCCCCCCAGAGCCGGCTGGTCAAAGGCCGTAACTAGTTTTGTACCGACGCCCCAAACGTTAATTTTTGCCCCCTGCTGCCGTAAACTGCTAATAATCGTTTCGTCGAGGTCATTACTGGCCACGATGGCCGTATCCTCAAAACCGGCCGCATCGAGCAACTTCCGGGCTTCGATACTCAGATAGGCCAAATCGCCTGAGTCGAGCCGAATACCGGCCAGTTTATACCCACGCTGTTTCAGCCTGTGCCCGGTCTCGATGGCGTGCCGAACACCCTGTAAACTATCATACGTATCAACCAGCAGGGTCACATTGTTGGGTAGTACATCGGCATAGGCATCAAACGCCTGTTGCTCATCGGTAAACGACATTACCCAACTGTGCGCGTGCGTCCCCCCCACCGGAATATCGTACAGCTTACCGGCCAGCACATTCGATGTAGCATCACACCCACCAATATAAGCAGCTCGGCTTGCTGTCATCCCCCCATCAACTCCCTGTGCCCGACGCAAACCGAACTCCAGCAAGGTGTCATTTTCGACCACAAGCCGAAGCCGGGCTGCTTTTGTAGCGATGAGTGATTCGAAATTAATGAGATTCAGTAAGGGCGTTTCGAGTAGCTGACATTGTAAAATCGGGCCGCGTACCCGCACCAGTGGCTCATTCGGGAATACGACCGTTCCCTCTGGTATGGCTTCTATGTCGCATGTAAGTTTCAGATTAGCGAGGTAGTCGATAAAAGCCTCTTCAAACAAGGGTTTTCCATCGTTCCCAACCAGCGTTTTCAGGTACCTCAAATCCTTTTTCGAAAACCCGAAGTTATCAATGTAGCCAATGACATTTGCCAAACCACAGGCAATAGTAAACCCTCCATTAAAGGGATTTTTTCGAAAATAGAGGTTAAAGACAGCCTCTTTCTCGGCTGTTTTTGTTTTCCAGTAACCATAGGCCATCGTTACCTGATACAGGTCCGTCAGCAAACTCAGGGATGTATCGTAGAGCTTATTTGTCATAGGTTGCGAAGGTAATTAAGCCCAGGCTTCGCAGAAAATAGTACATAGAAAAAGATTTTTTGATTAATTTGGCCTAATAATTGTGAGGGCACTTTTATTGAATGCTCACCCACTCGACGTAACGAACTAATCTACAGACTGTAGCACCATTCATGCAGAAATTAAGTCTTTCTCAATCTCTCCAGCAGAAGTTATCTCCGCAGCAGATTCAATTCATCAAGCTGTTACAGATTCCTACTATTGAACTGGACACACGCATTGAAGAAGAGCTGGAAATTAATCCGGCGCTCGAAGAGGGTATGGATGAGGACTATGACCAAAAAGATGATGACGACTCCTTCGATGATACAGATGACTTCAAAGACCGTGATAATGACCTCGATATAGATAGCTATATTCAGGACGAAGACTATGCCGGGTATAAGATGCAAGGGGATGGCAACCAGGGTGAAGAGGAGCGCGATATGCCACTGGCAACCAGTTCCAGCCTTACCGATTCCCTATTGCAACAGTTCGGGTACTTGAATTTAACGGAAGATCAACGTGTCGTTGGCATGCAACTCATTGGCAGTATTGAATCAGATGGGTATATCCGTCGGTCAATTCAGGCTATTGTAAACGATCTGGCGTTCTCCCAAAACGTATTCACCGACTCGGAAGAGGTAGAAGATGTACTGCATAAAATTCAGTCTTTCGATCCGGCAGGTATTGGTGCCCGCTCACTACCAGAATGCCTGTTGCTACAACTTCGGCGCAAAGACCAGTCAGACCCTTATACCATTCTGGCTATTCGAATCATCGACGAATTCTTTGACGAATTCTCTAAAAAGCACTACGACAAAATTCAGCGACGGTTAAACATCAGCGACGAGTCGCTAAAGCGGGTTATCGATATCATTATCAGGTTAAATCCCAAACCCGGCTCTATGGAAGGCGAATCGGGTAACATTCAATACCTGATTCCCGATTTCCTGCTGTCGAACAGCAATGGTAAGCTTGAATTGACGCTAAATTCCAAAAACGCGCCCGAATTGCGTATCAGCCGCTCGTTTGCCGATATGCTCGACACTTACGACAAAAGCAACAAGAAGCAGAATAAGAACCTGAAGGAAACGGTCTCCTTTGTAAAGCAGAAGCTGGATGCCGCCAAATGGTTTATCGACGCTATCAAGCAACGTCAGCAAACCCTGCTCAGGACAATGAACGCAATTGTTCGCTACCAATATGATTTTTTCCTGACCGGCGATGAATCCCGGCTTCGGCCCATGATTCTGAAAGACATTGCCACGCTGATCGACATGGACGTATCGACAGTGTCGCGGGTGGCCAACAGCAAAGCCGTTCAGACAGAATTTGGCATCTATCCGCTTAAATATTTTTTCTCGGAGGGTATCTCTACCGATACCGGTGAGGACGTCAGCAGCCGAGAGGTAAAAAACATTCTGAAAGACCTGATCGATGCCGAACCTAAGCTTCATCCGCTCTCTGATGATAAACTCGAAAAAATCCTGAACGACCGGGGCTACAACATCGCCCGCCGAACGGTAGCCAAATACCGCGAACAACTGAACATTCCGGTAGCGCGACTGCGGAAACAGTTATAAAAATGAATACTGGATAATGTAAAATGCAATAGACATAGCGCGTATTTTTACAGCATTATTCATTCTACATTATTCATTTTCCATTGAGTATTCCTCTTGCCCGTGTTCTGTCGGTTCTTCTTCATCCGTTGCTGATGCCGACGTTCTTATTCGGTCTGTTGCTATTCCGCGTCCCCGGCGTATTAGGGCTGGATGTCTTTTCGCCTTCTTTGCGGGGCAGCATTCTTGTCTTGATTTTTGTGGGCACCTTCATGGTACCATCGCTGGTTATCTACTACCTTTTCAGGGGTGGGTATGTCCAAAGTCTTCACTTGACTACCCTGGCAGATCGGCGTTTACCATACTTCCTGACGGCCGTGATTTATACAATCACGGGTTACTTATTTACCTTTCACATGCAGGTATTATCGACCCTTGCCCCTGAGATCGGCATCCTGATCGGTAGCATTGCAGTGTCGATCCTACTGGTAGGCCTTGTTAGCTTAAACTGGCAAATAAGTGCGCATACGGTTGGTATTGGCGGTGTGGTTGGCGTTGTCAGTGGCCTGATGCTCCGATTCAGCCTGAATGATCTGTTTATACCACTCTTGCTCCTAATCGTGCTGGCGGGTTTTGTAGCGAGTGCCCGGCTCAAATTAAATGCACACACACCGGCCCAGATCAGTGCCGGCCTGGCGCTTGGCTTGGTGGTTAGTTTGCTCACGGTGTTTTGGTTTGTCTAAAGACTTATGATTGGTATGTACGAAAATCTTCTCTACGAGGTTACAGATGCGGTTTGCCGTATTACCCTCAACCGTCCACAAGTATATAACGCCCTCAGCCCCGGCCTGATTCAGGACATAACGACTGCCATAGAAGCCGCCGGTGCCGACCAACAAATTCGGGTAGTAGTGCTTACCGGCGCGGGCGATAAGGCGTTTTCGTCGGGTGCTGACCTGAAAGAAGGCATTACCACGAGTCTATCGGCGGGCGGTCAGCTTGCCCTTGGCGATTCTCTCCGGGCAACTTACCACCCTATGATTCAGGCCATCCGCAATCTGGCCAAGCCCGTCGTTGGCCGTATCAATGGCCTGGCTGCCGGAGCGGGCTGCTCGCTGGCACTGGCCTGCGACGTGGTGATCTGCACAGACGAAGCGTATTTCAGCCAGATCTTTGTAAACATCGGCCTTATGCCCGATGCCGGGTCAACGTTCTTTCTACCCCGACTCATTGGCCCGCAACGGGCATTCGATATGTGCAGCACCGGCCGACGTGTTTACGGACCCGAAGCCGCCCAGATTGGTCTGGTCAGCCGTTCGGTAGCAACGGCGGAGTTGGACACGGCCGTAGATGCCGTTGTGTCCTATTATGCGGTTGCCCCTACCCTTGCCATTGGGAAAATGAAAAAAGTTTTGAATCAATCACTCTACTCTGATCTCGACCACCAGCTCGAACAAGAAGCTGACAGTCAGGACGTATTAGGCCGTTCGACGGATGCGATGGAGGGTATTGGCGCCTTTCTGATGAAGCGCAAAGCAAATTTTTCCGGCAAATAGATTGACAAACGTCATTTTTCTACCTACTTTTGCACTCCCAATCAACGGGAAATGCTACATAGCAATGCATTCGTAGCTCAATTGGATAGAGCACCTGACTACGGATCAGGAGGTTTGGGGTTCGAATCCCTACGAGTGCACCAAAGTACAATTTAAAGGCCTTGCAATTCTCTGATTTGCAAGGCCTTTTTACTTATAACCAATTAGTTAGTACTTTTTTTGGATCAATTCCAAAAGTTGTGGAGAGCGTTGTATTTTTCTAGGTTTGTGCTCTTAATCAAACCTACTTGCTTTGGAGAGTTTCTGGCCCATCATCCAGTTCCTGTTGCCTGAGTTTATTCTGGAAAATTTCGAATTGACATCCATTGACCGTCCCCAGGGCGTCTTTCACGTTTATATCGAAGAGAAAAATGCGGATCAGACGGACCCAGAGCGAAAAAACTTACTCTCTAAAGGATTCTTTCCGGTCATTACTGTTCAGGACTTTCCCATCCGTGGTCAGCAAGTATTCCTCCATATCAAGCGTCGTCGCTGGCTGAACACCAGGACCGGCAAGGTGGTCTACCGAGACTGGACCCAAGTGGCTGATGGAACGCGAATGACGAGTGAATTCGCACGGTCCGCCGTTGCGGGCTTTTTTAAAACAGATCAGTCGATACCAACCCGACTAGCATTCGAGCTATTGGTGGATTTTATGGCGTTGGTGGCCAAGCCTTGTTGCGTCAATACCGTGATTGTCAACGTGGCTTTACGAATTGGGATCAACGGGCACATGCCAAGGACTGACTACTGTATCCCCAAAATCTGGGTCCGCATCTGTCGCTGGATGAAACAAGCCTATCACAGGTTGAGTTCTACACGATTCTGACCAATAAAGCCGCCCAAGGCCGATCTGGCAGCCTTGTGGCCATTGTAGCAGGGACTAAGGCCGAAACGGTGATTGACATTCTGCGTAAGTTGCCTGACAAACAGCGCAAAAAGGTAAAATAGATTACCCTGGACATGGCAGGGAACATGGGGCTGATCGCCAAAAAATGTTTTCCGAAGGCTACCCAGGTAACCGACCGTTTCCATGTGCAGCAACTGGCTTTGGAGGCTGTTCAGGACATGCGCATCCACTACCGCTGGCAAGCCCTGAATGCTGACAATGAGGCCCTTGAGCAAGAAAAGGGGAACCAACTGGTTTATCAACCAGCAGTACTGACCAATGGGGACACGGTGAAACAACTGCTGGCTCGCAGTCGGTACGTGCTCTATAAAAAGCCGACAGATTGGACGGCCAGTCAGCAAGAGCGGGCCACTTTACTATTTGATCGCTATCCTGATTTGAAGACGGCTTATGAGTTGAGTCAGTCGCTGAGTCATATCTTTGAGAAGACGACCGACAAACTCTATGGCTTAGTCCGTTTGGCCAAGTGGCATGAAAAAGTACGCCAAGCCGATTTCAAGGCCTTCAACCCGGTGGCCCGGTCGATCCAGCACCACTACGAGACCATCCTCAACTACTTTGACAATCGCAGTACGAATGCCTCGGCCGAGTCCTTCAATGCCAAGATCAAAGCATTCAGGAGCCAATTTAGAGGGGTTCGAAACGTGGAATTCTTTCTCTACCGCCTAACTCAGTTATATGCTTAATCCTAGATGCTTCACAACTTTTGGAATTGATCCCTTAAATCGGCAGCGATGAAATGAATGCCATTCGTTTGGTCTTCCGGCTTGTTTCGGGCCGTAACGATCACGGTGGCCCCTGCCGTCAGCAGCCGATCGGTGATCGCCTTACCCATTCCTTTACTGCCACCGGTAACCAGGGCTAGTTTGCCTGTCAGTTCGTTTTCAAAAGTAGCCTCCATAACGCTGTTGTTTTGTTCAGGACAAATTTCGGTAGTACGACAGGTGTTGATAAGTACGGACTTACGATTCAGATAGGGATAAATTTATCCCTATTGAAGGGGCCCATGTACCGGGTTATCTTTGTCGTATGTACGAACGAAAGACATTGCCTGAGTTGAACTGCGGGCTCGACCTGATTGGCGAAGTACTCTACGGAAAATGGAAGATGCGGCTTTTGTGGCTTATCCACGAAGGTTTTCAACGCCCCAGCGAGCTCCAGCGAAAAATTCCGGGCGCTTCCCGGCGTGTACTGAACGTACAGTTAAAAGAACTGGAAAGCCACGAATTGGTGGGGAAAGTAATTTATCCGGTTGTCCCTCCTAAAGTGGAGTATTTTCTCACCGATTTGGGCCAATCGCTCATCCCTGTTATTGGTGCTATCGGGCAATGGGGCGATCAGCATGAGGAGCAGTTGCGGACGCTCATTCTGAAGGGCATCAACCCTTAACCCCAATGATAGACACTGTAACCGGTTTCTAATTACGTTCATTCACACGTCCCCCGAGAGGATTTTTTTCCGGTGTAACTCGCCCCAGCTACGTAGTGATTCAATTACCCCGTTAAGGGTCTCACTATGCGGGGTCAACATGTACGTGACTTTGACGGGATAGGTATCGTACACCTTCCGTTTTACTAGACCGTTTACCTCCATATCCCGTAGCTCTTTGGCGAGCATTCGGTCCGTAATCCCGTGGACTTCCTTGGAAATTTCGCCAAACCGCTTTTCCCCGAAGGTGAGGGCCACAATAATAGGCAGCTTCCATTTGCCATTCAACACATCCAGCGCATCCCGGATAGGTCGCAATATACTGATACACTCGGCGTGCTTAAGATCGGTCGTTTCCATTTTATATAGTTGTCATGGTTAGCTGGATTACAATCTAGCCCTGTTAGCTATACTGGAGTATAGTGCTATACTCTAGTATAGTACTCACAAAAGTATAGTAAGAACCGTAAATTTGTATCATCAATGATGAACAATATGTAGCGCCATCTATAAAACAGGAATATGAACCGTCATCGGAAACTCGTCAAAACATATACTCCGCCTACTCAGCCGGGGTTTTTAGGACCTGGCCACTTAGCCAGTCCGGTTATTCAGGTCGATTTTACAGAAAGTGATCCGTTCATTATCTTGATGGATGATCGACTCGACAAGCAAGATGAGCAGCCTGTGGGCGGTCCGCATCCCCATGCCGGATTTGAAACCGTATCCTTGCTCCTGGAAGGTAGCATAGGCGACGACGCTTACCAGATGAAGGGTGGTGATTTGCAGCTCATGACGGCGGGGAGTGGGATCATCCATACCGAAACCATCGAAGGGAAAGCGTCGATGCGCCTGTTGCAGTTATGGTTGAATCTACCCAAGAAAGATCGCTGGGCTACGCCACGGGTACAGGATCTGCCTTTGGAGAAAGTTCCTACGGCAACCCACCAGGGAACAACCATAAAGGTATACAGCGGATCTCTGGCGGGAATGACGTCACCCATTCAGAATTATACCCCGCTTATTCTTGCCGATATCCACTTGCAGCCCGGCACGACGACTGTGCAACACCTGCCGGCCTCCTTCACCACGTTCCTGTATGTGCTTGAGGGAAGTCTGCAACTGGGCGATGAAGCCAACGAACTCCATCGGGATCAAGTGGGCTGGCTGGATAGACACGCCGAAGAGACACTAAGCGAGCTCAAGCTCACAGGCGGTGAAACCGGAGCCCGGATCATTCTCTATGCTGGAGAGCCGCAAGGGGATGCCATCGTGTCGCACGGCCCTTTCATTGGCGATACACAGGATGACATTCGACGACTCTATCAGGAATACCGACAGGGCAAACTGCACCACATCGCCACCGTGGAGGCTTCGCAACGGATTCTCTGGTAAAGCCAGCCACGGCTTCTTTACTAAAATGGCTTTGCCTGCTGGAGAGCCTTCACATAAACTTCGTTATTACAACTCAATAATTTTCAGTCACATGTCAACTACTAAATGGGTTCTTGACCCCACGCACAGCGAATTAGGCTTCAAGATCAGACATTTAATGATCAGTAATGTATCGGGTTCTTTCCAACAGTTTCAGGTAGACGTTGAAACCCAGGATGACGACTTTAGCACCGCTCAAATATGAGCTACCGCCCAAATTGCGTCCATTCATACCAACAATGAGCAACGCGACCATCACCTGCGTAACTCCGATTTTTTCGAAGCCGAAACCTATCCCCAGTTAAGCTTCCAATCGACAAAAGTTGAGAAACTATCCGATGACACCTTTACCGTTTATGGGGATTTAACGATGAAAGGCGTTAGTAAACCGGTCAAACTATCGGTTGAGTATAGTGGCGTAACGAAAGACCCCTGGGGTGGCGTTCGGGCGGGCTATACCATCAGTGGAAAGATCAACCGTAGTGATTGGGGCATTACCTTCAATGGCGTACTGGAAACCGGCGGGGTAGCATTAGGTGAAGAAGTAAAGCTTACAAGTGAAATTCAACTGGTCAAACAGCTGGAGCCTGTAGTCGCCTAACCATAAGTAAAGTAATAAGCAAGCTTTTAAACTCGTTTGCCACCACCTGGCAGGGGCTTTGAAAGGCTGCTTAGTCTTTTTCGGTTCAACTGAACAGGAACTGTCTAGAAAAGCCTAAACGATGAAAAAACAGAAACTACGAGTTGGTCTGGTTGGCTTGCAGGCCGGCCGAAGTTGGGCGGCTGTTGCCCATCTACCGGCGCTCCGCCAATTGACCGACCACTATGAGATCGTTGGCGTTGTCAACTCCAGCCTGGAAAGTTCACGGGCGGCCGCCGAGGCCTGCGCTATTCCTCGCGCGTTCGGCACTATTGACGAGATGGCCGCATCGGAAGATATTGACCTGGTTGTCGTGACGGTTCGCGTACCGCTGCATTATGAGGCCGTCAAGAGCATCCTCTCGCATGGGAAGCATGTCTATTGTGAGTGGCCGCTGGGTCGCACCCTGGCCGAAGCCGAAGAGCTGGCCGCTATGGCCCGCGAGCGTTCCGTGGTGGCGGTGGCAGGAACGCAGGCACGGGTATCACCGGCGATCCGTACGCTCTCCGAGCTCATCCAAACGAATTCGATCGGTTCGATTGTATCCAGTCGCATCCACGGTTGGGCCACCCCCTGGGGGCTACGATCAGCGATACAAAAAACGAGGCATATTTACGGAAGCAAGCCAGTGGGGCTGACCTGCTGACCATCCCGTTCGCGCACACGCTTGCCGCTGTCTGCGATGTGCTGGGCAGTATCCGTGAATTATCCGCCAACGTTCACACGCGCTATCCACGGGTAAAAGTGCTCGATTCGGGTACATATATCGAGGCTGACGCGCCTGATTATATCTCGGTGATCGCCAGCCTGACCAACGGTGCCCCGCTTTCTATGGAGTATACGGGTGGGCATCCGGTTTATGGGGACGCTTTTAGTTGGCAAATTGAGGGAACAACGGGGCAGTTGGTTATAACAGCCTCCACCGGACATACCCAACTGGCGAATATCGCCATTACGCGTTATTCTCCCTCCGGGCAGGAGCCAGAACGTATTGAGATAGCCGGTATGGACCATTTTGGGCCCCATACCAACGTCAAAGAAATCTACCGAAGGCTGGCTAGTGATATACTGAACGGAACCCAAACAGCTCCCTCGTTTGAGGAGGCTGTTTGGCTGCACAAGTTGATAGACGACATTCGCCTTTCCTCCCGGACCGGACAACGGATAAGTCAGGCAACTCCAGTTGGGAACCTGGCTTATTAGTTTAAATCGACGATTTAAATTGTGAAACATTCGATTACACTCGAGTGTTTCTGCTCTTTCTATTTACAGATTGTCTAGTTTGCCATTTCTTGAGACGCCCCCATTAGGCAGCAACAAGTTGAAGGTGAGTATCTCGCAATAACGCTCTATTCTTGTTTCGAGGACTAGACTTTTTAACGCCAAGTGACGGATTTTGTACGAAACGGCAAAGCAACCCAAAGTCAATACTTACTTGAATGAATCCTATAAACGGTTTTTCTGCCGGTTAATAGCCAGAAAATGGCTAACAAATTGGGCTTTTCAAACTCATGCCGGACTTTTGCAACCGCACCGGCGGCCCGGAGCCACTATGATTAGGTTATGTGACAAATTGATGAAAAAATCTGTAGCTGGTCAACCCGATCTGTAATTAACTTTTAAGACTTATCGGCAAGCCATTACTCGCCAAACGGGCTAAGTTTTTTAGTGCTATTGGAAATTTAGTTTTATACTCCTTTCTCAAAAGCAGTCCATAAAATGAGGATAAAAACCCTGTACAAACTACTTCGTGATTAATAGTGCAGCCGCGATCATTGACAATTAGGGTATGAATAAAGCTCATTTTTGCACCCAATAAACTGGTTACCTCGGTATAGCTTTTGAATCGACTTACCTCTGTGAAAATCATATTGAACTTCATTCCATTAGGAGCGGTATTAGTACCGGTTGTGACTACGGCGAAAGGACCATTTAAGCTGATTTTTCCAACCAAAGGATCCCAGGTAGGAGCAATATCAGTGGCTTCATACCATGCTCATACTGTTTCCACAGGAGCTGTCGTCTCTTCGCTCGCTTCCAGATGCCAGTTTTTTGTACAAGTAGGGCGTAGACTAAACCTAAAATGATAACTGCAATTATGATATACATACTATTTTTATTAGACATAAATAGAATTTATTAACAAAGACATTAAACATCATCTGGACTACGTCAAAGCTAAGTCAGATATACCAAGGTCGATGTCAGTAGGGGTTGAGATTTCAACATATCTACTTAAGAATAATATGAAAAAGATATTATGTAAAGCGGAGTCTGCGTCGCAGACACTTACTAATTACTAGTGCTGGGGATGCCCAGTCTTCATTATGAGCGACGGCCGAAAAAGTATTCCTTAAGAAACAAGATTGCAAACCCAAACGCCACAACTGTGCCGATTACGTGTGCAATATCTCCCCCTGTCATGTTCTCAAAAAAGGGACGACCTAACAGGCTTAAAAAGTTGAAGCCTCCAATAACTGTAAACACGAAGAACTGGAGAAGAGACCTGCGTCGATTTTTCATAGTTTTTGGTGTGTTAGGGCCGCATTAATAAGTGCTAATAAAGGCTAGTTACCAATACTCTTTGCAAGCTCTTTAAGCTACGGTGATTCTTGTTGTATAATCAGAGTGGCTCCGGGCCGCCGGTGCGGTTGCAAAAGTCGGTCAGTCTCATAAGCGAATCATTCCGGTCGCCAGTACGTACAAGGACATAATCGCGCCCGTGTGCTGGCAGCAATCATCACGAACCAGACAAGTATTCCCAAAATGAAGCCGAATTGCCCTAATTTTCGGTGATATTTCAGATTACTTCTGGCGGCCAATAGACTCTTAATCAGAAATATGGTCAGCCAACCGGTCATCACAGTTCCATGCGCATGCGTGAACCTGTGAGACTTTAACGATTCGCTGGATACCCCTTGGTAACTGGGCATAAACCAGACTATCGAAATGATAAAAAAGACGATCTCCATGCTGACGAAAAAATAGTGTCCCCGACGATTGGGTCGATTGGCAGCAACTGATTCAACTGGTGAATGGATCATAGAAAGCATATTTTTGCACCTGAACAAGCGTTGAATTAGGAACGCAGTCCCAAGAACCTAAAACTGAAAGTATATAAAGGA
Source organism: Spirosoma pollinicola (assembly GCF_002831565.1). Taxonomy (NCBI): domain Bacteria; kingdom Pseudomonadati; phylum Bacteroidota; class Cytophagia; order Cytophagales; family Cytophagaceae; genus Spirosoma; species Spirosoma pollinicola. The sequence goes on from NZ_CP025096.1 coordinate 595,569, forward strand.
CCCGCTACTTTTCTGGGTCAGAATTACCAGAATGAGCAGACTTGACCAGCCAAGACTTAGCCCCCACCAGGGCAGCCGTTTCGAAAACGCAAGCAGCGAACTGTCCCGCATCAGCCAGTGACAGACAATAATGCCGATCGTAATACTACTGACCGTCAGGATGGCCAGGTTCGTGAGCATAGGCGCGCCATTGGGAATAACACCAAACATCGACAGCAGCAGCAAGGTAGCACCACCGAACGTAGGAGCCCGGAAAAAGACCCACGTAATGTTTACCAAAAGCAGTGTCAGCATCGCCAGCCCAAACTGAGCAAGCGGACTGGAAACGTGTATGGGTGGAATAATAGCGGCACGATTCAGCATCGACCCGTCGACCATTGCCTCCGCCCGAATTGCCCGACGCTGAGCCGACCTGTCGCGCCAGAATCGCTCGATGCAGAGAAACAACCCATGTAGCGCCCCCCACACAACAAACGTCCACGACGCTCCATGCCAGAGCCCACCCAACAGCATCGTAATCATCAGGTTTATATATGTTCTAACGGTGCCGTGCCGGTTGCCCCCCAAGGGGATATACAGGTAATCACGCAGCCAGGTTGACAGCGTAATGTGCCAGCGACGCCAGAAATCGGAGAACCCAATGGCCGCATAGGGATACCGAAAATTATCGGGCAGTTCAAACCCCAGACACAACGACACACCAATGGCGCAGGTCGAATAGCCACCGAAATCGCAGAAAATTTGCCCCGAAAAGGCTAATACGCCCATCCAGGCATCGAGCGGTTGCACCGGAAACGGCAGGCCAAAGATCAGATCAGCAGATGCTGCCAGCAGCCCGTCGGCAATCGTTACCTTCATGAATAAGCCTAGTGAAAGCAGAAATAGCCCCCAGCTCAGTTGCTGCCCCGTGGCCCGGCGCGGTGTTTTGAACTGCGGAATCAGGTCTTCCGGACGCACAATCGGGCCAGCCACCAGGTGGGGGAAATACGTAACAAACAGCGCGAAGTTCAGAAACGAAGGTTCGGGCGCAAATTTGCGTCGATACACGTCCAGCGTATACGAGAGCGTAACGAAGGTGTAAAAGGAAATGCCGATGGGTAGAATAATATCGGGTTTTACGGCATGAAACACGATGCCCATCGCCGACAGGAGTGCCGTAAAGTTTTCCAGCAGAAACCCGCCGTATTTGAAATAACTCAGCATACCCAGATTCAGTACCAGACTGACGGTTAGCAGGAGTTTTCGATTGCGAGGCCGCTGCTCAACCGAAATCAGGCGTGCCATGTAGAAATCGACGACCGTTGACAGCCACAGTAGCAGAATGAAGGGCGGGTTCCATAGGGCGTAGAACAGATAGCTGGCCAGCAGCAGGTTTATCTTTTTTACCTTCCAGGAAAAAGGCAGGTTGTGCAGCACCAGAATGACCGCAAAAAATAGAATGAAGGTGTAGGAATTGAAGACCATTGTCAGGGTTGATTAAAGCGTAGAGGAAGGCGTTCTGAAAGTCGATACAGATGGATTTCGTTGCAGCGACCAGCCCATTTTCTGCTCAATAACCGGGAGCAGATCCTGTGTGAAGAACACGGCATCTTTGGGCGTCAGATGCGACCATTCCGGACATGTGAAGCGGCTCAAGGCCGGGTAGTCGGCTGCGTGAATTCCGGGGGTATTCGTATACGAAAGCAGTCGATCCCAGTAGGCCGCACGGGGGAACATCTTGTTTTCAATATCCCGCATCGGTCCGTCCGAAGGCGTCCGGATGAAGACGACCTTACCACCGCGCGCCCGAATCTGATTGACCGATTGCCTGGTTTCTTTAAAGATTTCCTCCAGGGGAGGCCCCGCAATGGCTTCTTTAGGGCTATGTGAACCGATATTTACCCATTCATTCTTTACCTGACGCTGCAGGTTGGTATCGGCGACAAAGGCGGGCCACATCTTCGTTTGCCGGTCGAATTGGTTAAACCCGAATTCATAAGGAAATGTCGGTCCACCCCACGTACCAAGTCGATTAGGGATGGGCAGATGAGTCAGCAGGGGCCCCAGCGCCAAATTCAGGTCATCCAGAAACACAAAATTGGCCTCCAGAACGTGGTTGATCTGAAAACTGATCTGCTGGGAAAGTGACCAGTTTGGATATGCCTTGACCCGTTTGATCGCTTCCTGTTCCGGGAAAGACCCGGTTGGCGTAAAAAACAAGGGCTCGGTGACGTCGATAAGTAGCGTCCCTTTGAAGTTCGGATCGTTGCCCAAATCGGTCAGGAATGGCCGTGGAGATGTACCTGGCATGGATAACTGAATCGGTTTCTCACCCGTGATGCGCTCCCAGGTAGCCAGATCGAGGTCGAACTTGATGCGCGAGGAACCAATCAGAACGGGTCGACTATGGCTGCTCTGATAGACCTGTTTTCGTTTGCTGGACCATAAACTCTCGTCGTCGTTATACGAAAGGACATAATTTTCATGCCGCCAGTAGCGTTCCCATCCGATTACGAACGTTAGAACGAGGACTACTGTGAGCCAGCCGGTTTTGGAATAGTTTGTTGTGTTCATGATTTGCCGGTTAAGTGGATCTGGTAAGTGCCAGGCTCTTTTATTGAGTTTTTACAACAATCAGCGGTACGTTGCCGGTAAATTCTGCCGATGCCGCACTAAACCCACCAAACCCACTGTCTGCATCGACGGAACAGCCACACCAAACGCCGAGAAAATAAGCTGAACCCTGTCTCGCAAAGAAGGGAAGGTCAAACACCTCGTGAAAGCCACTTCCTGAACCATTATGGCCTTCTACCCAGCCAGTTCCGTCATTCCAGAGCTGTACACGATTGTCCAGAATGAGCCTGTTTACAGAATTGGTCTGCTCGAAAACGAAGACGCCGACGAAGCCATGATTGTGAGCGGTATAGAAGAGCGATTTGTCCCACCATGAGAAAGAGTAGTCAACAACGGTCCGAAACCGAACAATACCATTGGTGATCGGCCAAAACCATTTACCAATCTGGGCATTGGCTGAAATGGCCCCGGCGCCGATTTCCTGACTACGAACGTGAATCTGGCCAATATCAGCCCGCCCTGAGGCCTCCTGCCCTCCATGCTGGACGCCAAAGTCATAAGGGGGAGCAAAAATGGCGATAATGGAACCGGGCAATAGTGCTGAATCAAATGTTGGCGTATCAGGCGGCTTGACGGGTGGAATTTTGCTAAAAGACGCTTCGAGCTCAGCACGCATCTTGTCCGTTAATTCCGCATAGGTCCGCGCCAGTGCCTCGCTTAGTGGTCTGGTGATTTCACGAAACTTCTTTTGCTGAGTCTGTTGTTGTTCGACTTCGCGCGCAAATCGGGCGCTCATCACGTCAGTCACTTGTCCCGATTCTGCTTCTGACAATGCGGGGCCGTGAATGGCTTCGAGCATTTTACGCGCTTTGTTGGTTTGTTTTTCAGTAGCCATGGTTTTATGGAATTAGTTAAGCGTTAGCCTTATGTATTAGCTATTTTACATTGATGAGTTTCCCCTCGGGGTAGTCCTGCCAAATCATAGCGGCAATTTCTCAGATGCCTTTCTGCTTTTCCAAGACCGAAAACTGACAGGCGTTGATTTGCTGGTCATCGGGCAGGTCGGCAGTCAGGGTAAACGTGCCCCAGGCCCAATGCCCGTTGATGTGGGTTTTATACTGAGTGAATACGTTTTAGGTAGGTGGTACATCGACAAGCTCGATCAAACGATTACCTATCATTTTTACCCTATTGTTGTACCCATGAGCTTCAATCATTACTCCTCCGCCGGGCGCAGCCTGATAATACAAATCCGGCGATTGGACAAAAAGGCTTCCAAAACTTTTGATGTCGCGTTATATCAAATGCCAGCTGCCTATTTTCTAAAACCTGGCGGATGACGGCCTCATCGCCCGACGTTTGATCCAATGAATTCGTTGCGAAGGCAGTCAGTGCAGCAACTGACAGCATCAGTAAAAGCAGGCCGGTTTTTATTAGTTTATGGATAGTAATTCGAATTGATGTTGTTCGATGAAGGCAAACTTTACGCCGACGAATCCAGGGGAAAGCCGGTCTGATCGGCTTAATTTTTAATATCTGCCGGAGCGATTATAATCCGATAGCCCCCATGCGTACCCGGCTGAATGAAAGCGACGCCAATCCCTTCTGATAGTTTCCGTTTTGCCTGACTGGCTCCTGCTTCTGCTTTGGGTAAATACCCGTTAGCAATGGCATATTTTACAATCGGTATCGCTTTTTCTTTGGCCCGTTGCTGGGTAATGCCCTTTGCTTCCTCATCCCAGACTTTTATGGCGAAAAGAGCGGTGGTATTATCCAGAATCAGCGCCAGTTCATTGACATTGATAGTCTTGTTGTCTACCAGCCATTGCTGTTCTTTTTCCAGCGTTATTTCTTTTCCGCTGCTTGTCGAAATATAGTTTGAGGTTGGCTGGGACTGGGAAAGAGCCGGAAACTTAGGTACAATGCCATAGACCAACGTGGTTTGCCTGTCCTTAAACGCTACATCAATCAGCGCCGAAGGCAGCATTCCTTTGCTCACATCTCCTTTAAATTTATACGTATAAACCCAGATGCTCTGCCCGGTCTGATACGTTCGAAAGCCCCTCATGAACTCCATTATTTCCTGGCCAAATCCAAATCCCTTCGCCACAGAATCGATCTTCCTGGCTATTGGGGAAAACTGCTCCAGCGGGGTGGCCTTCTGGGCCTCCGGGTCGAAAAGGTCCCAGGCCTGTTTATAATTTCCATTAAAAACAGCCGCTATGAAGCTACGGGCAACGTGATCCTGCGGGTCGGCTATAGGTTGAGCGTCAGCGGTTACGCTCAGAAAAAGGGGTACCAGTATCCAACAAATGATGCCGCTTTTGATGAGCCACCTGGGTTTACATTGCTTTTTCATGATATGGAAAGATTGAAAAATCCGGTATAGAAGTATAGCAGCAGCTTATACTTGTTTGCTGACTAGTGTTTTATTCATCGGTGCTGTGTCATAGAATCTGTTGGTCAATGGGAAAAACAAAACTGTCCTACTGAAATTGATAGACGTTGTAGTAGTCGGATTTTGGCCTGCCTGGGGAAACGTCCGTTATGACTGATTTTCTGCTTAATGATGGGTCCATCCGCCATCCACGTTGATCGTCTGGCCGGTAATGAAATCACTGTCATCCGAAGCCAGAAATACCACTGCGCCCGCGAGATCATTCGGTTCTTCCCGGCGCTTGATAATCTGCTGGTCAAGCGTAATGGACTGAATGTACTCAACCGTTTCCGGGGGTGCCATTTGCTGGACCCCCTCCGTCAACGTAAGGCCGGGCGTAACACAGTTCACATTGATGCCTGAGCCGGCTAACTCGCGGGCCAGGGTACGGGTGAACGACAGAATTGCCCCTTTCGATGCTACGTAGGGCAAGAGCATTGGCGTGCCCGCCCATATCGTATTGGAGGAGATGTTTATGATCCTACCTTTTCCCTGCTGGCGCATAATGGGAATAAAGGCCTTACAAAACAGCCACATCCCCTTTACGTTGACAGCCATCACCTGATCCCATTCGTCTTCCGAAACCTCATCAAAGGGAGCGAGCTTAGGAATCAGGGCTGCATTATTAACCAGAATATCAATCCGGCCGTAGTGTTGCAGGACACTGTCGGTCATGGCCTGAACGGCCTGCCAATTCTCTATATTGGTTGTTATTTCCGACACCTGCCCACCCGCTTTCTGTACGTCCGAAACGGTTTGTGCACAGGACAGGATATCAACTGCCACCACCAGAGCACCCTCGCGGGATAAAGCCAGACAGTATGCCTGGCCGATGCCACGAGCAGCCCCCGTAACGATAGCAATCCGATCTTTTAGCCTCATTGCAGTAACGGGTTAAGTAGGTAAACTCAGTGGATAATCTGTAGCTGGGAGACACCCGTAAAAGCAAGAACAAAAACGGCTCCCGACGATTGACTAAGCGAGGGCCCTACACCCGCGTAGAGATCACCTATCCGGTCCATCGTGAACTTCACTGTATTGCCGAAGACTTTGATACTGACGTTGATTGTTTTGTGATCGCTGGCAGTCATGGCAACCGACACGCTAAGGGCCTCCGTAGCATTGGCATTGAACGGTTGCCGGGGGGTCGGTGCAAACCCACCCGCAGGGACTGGATCGATGGAAAGCCGTCTGTCGCTGAAATACATTTTCATTGGACTGGCCGATTCCATATGCGCTGGTCGAAGCGGAGGTCCACCAAATTCTGTCCCGCCCGATTGTGGATGAAAAATCAGCGATCCGTCGGCATAGCTGGCGATGCCATTGTTTTGATTACTTACCAGTGTAATGTGGACTGAACTGCCGTCTTTGGCAGTAGCCAATACCTGCTCAAGATTCATGGCCATAATTTTAGTTTTTTAATGTGCTGGATTACTTAATTTCTATCAGATTGCCTTCCGAATATACTTGGGTCGTCAGGGCGGCAATCTTCCATCCAGCCGCCTGTTTTTCCAGAATCAGCAGGTCACGCCCATTCCACTTTTTACCGTCACCCTCCCAGTGGGTCGTTTCATCGACCCAGGCGGTGTTGCCATTGACGTGAATATGGGTATCTGTGCTGGGGATAGGGGTAGGATCGGCTGGGAAATCTTGTGGATCATCTTTCATGTGATTCCCGACCATGTGCGTCATAGCCTCCCAGCCTCGTGCCATATACAAGTGATTATCCGCAGTAGTGACCTGGTAATAGAGCGTTGGCGATTGGATAAAATAGCCGGAAAATACCTTTAGTTCACGCTTATTGAAGGCAAGGTGGGAAGCGTGGAGCACCTGCCGAATGGCGGCTTCTTCGCCCGTCGTTTGGGCAGATGAACAGATTGAAAATACCAGCAGCATGGTAGCTGATACCAAGGAGATCAGGGTAATTTTCATTGGATTTAGTTGGGTTTATTGGTTTGTAAAGGATTGGTATTCATTCGCCCGGCGGCTTTTATCCTCCGAGGCCGCGCGCCGTCGTCATTCGTTTTTAAGTTGCTGATTTTGGAAACTGTACAAACCCTGCTCATCACTGGAAGTACTTTTGGAAATGCTCGAATCACGGATGTTTACCAAAGCTATACTCGCAAAAGGCATTGAACTACCAACTCCATCCTGAACGGTCCCACTTAGAATCGCTTGTGCCCGTACTTGCGTGAAGGGTGTGGATAGAATTAGGAATAGAAGTACAGGAGATTTCATGATTGGTGTAACCAGTAAATACAGCTAATAGCCTCAAACGTAGCGAGTTGACTGGCGGGCTAAAAACAAGGCAGCGTGAGCGGTATGGTATTCTGCGTGAACCGTCATAATTCTGAGTGGCGACTGTAAACGGTCAGGAAAATAGCTCACTCAAAAAAATGACCATTCACTCAAAAGAGGAGGTTGTTCAGCCTGAGAATGAAGAAAGAGGAGGCTGTTTATCAGTACCTTGTATATTATTTATAATGATATGCGCTCACTGTTTCTCCTGGCTCTGTTGCTGAATTGGTTTGCCGTATCAGGGCAGGCTCCGCCCGTGTTTATAATCAGCGAGATACCCCAACAGGGCGTTCTGCTAGACAAAAATTGGAAGTGGCAGACAGGGGATAATCCGCAGTGGGCAAAGCCGGAATTTGATGATCGTCGCTGGCAGGGTATTGATCCAACGAAAGACATCAGGGAGTTACCTCAGTTACACCAGGCTTCAATTGGCTGGTTTCGGTTGCGATTTTCACTGGCCGACTCCCTTGATAGTCAGTTAGCCCTCATGATCTGGCAGTCAGGTGCTACTGAAGTTTACTTAGATGGAAAGCGCATTCACCGCTTAGGGAAACTAAGTAGCGATCCGAACCAGATAAAAGCACTCAATCCCGCTGGCAAGCCTGTTTCTTTCCCTATCAGCAACTTTACCCAACATCTACTGGCAGTACGGTATGCGCTTCAAGCCGACCTATCCTATCCGCCCAAGTCTAATTACGAGAGTCGAGGCTTTAAGGCTATTCTAAACACCCTGGAAAGGGCCATTGATCAAGACCGTCAATTCAAAGATTTTGAAGGAGACTCCTTCAGGCTTGGCGTGTTTTTTATCATGGGAATCTTGTCTCTGGCTATTTACCTGTTTTATCCGGTGCAGAAAGCAAATCTGTATTTTTCTGCTTACGCTTTTTTGCAGGCAACAGGTTGGTTTGTATTACTTTATACGCTTCATCATGATGAGATTGAACCGCAATATCTGCTGCATATTATATTGTTGATCAGCGAAATAATCGCGGATTTATTTATGCTATGGGCTATTTATACATTATTGGCACAGCCTAAAGGCTGGAGTTTTAAATGGCTGGTAGTTTTAGCTGTTTTCAATTCATTTGCCGATGCTTTTATTTATGGCTGGGGTTGGCTAATCTATGCTACGCTCTACAGTAATCTAATCAGTATTGACATCACGCGGATAGCCGTCAAATCGGTTAGAAATGGGCGAAAAGGAGCCTGGATTATAATGGTCGGGTGCATGGGATTCCTCGTGTTTTGGGCCTTATTTTCGCTGCAATGGTTAGATTTCCTTAAGCCGCTCATCCCCTCCCGTATATTATTTAATATAGCTCTACTGAGCATTCCCGTTTCGGTATCACTCTACCTGGCCTATGAGTTTGCCTTAACCCACCGTTCGTTACAGCAACAAATAATCGAAGTCAAAAATCTTTCACGGGAGAAACAGCAGTTATTAACTACGCAGAACCAAATTCTGGAACGCCAATTGGCCCAGCGCACTCAGGAGATTGAACAACAAAGCCGCCTGCTGGAAAGCCAGCGCATTCGTCAACTCGAAACCGAATTCGAACAGAAACTGGCCGATACCGAGATGACTGCTCTGCGGGCTCAGATGAATCCGCACTTCATTTTCAATTGCCTTAACTCCATCAAACTCTACACCCTCGACAACGAAGCCGACAAAGCCTCCGACTACCTGACTAAGTTTGCCCGACTGATTCGGCTCGTGCTGGAAAACTCCCGCTCTGAATTAGTCCCGCTTCAAAACGAGCTGGAAGCCCTTCAACTCTACATCGAACTGGAAGCCATGCGTTTCAAACAAAAGGTCGAGTTCAGCATTCAGGTTGCCCCCGAAATCGACCAGCGGTTTATCCATATTCCGCCCTTATTACTACAACCTTACGTCGAAAACGCCATCTGGCATGGGCTGATGCACAAAGCTGAAGGCGGCACAGTAACCGTGGAAGTGACTCAGCCACAGGAGAATCTACTGCATATAGAAATCACCGACGATGGCGTAGGACGGCAGCGAGCAGATGAGTTAAAGAGTAAGTCGGCAGGTAAGCACAAGTCGTTCGGTATGCAGGTAACAGCGGACCGGATCAGGATGATCAATCAGTTATATAACATCCATACGCAGGCCCGGATTCTGGATCTGGTCGATAGTTTCGGCGAGGCTTGTGGCACACAGGTTATTTTAGAGATACCCGTATGAAGACGCTGTTACGTATCTGTTTAATAGCCGCGCTGGTTTGGCTGTCCGGCCTGACAGCGTGGTCACAAACGTCGGCTCTCTTTCCTATCCATGCTATACCGCCAGATGGCGTTTTGCTGGACAAGAACTGGAAATGGCAGGCAGGTGATGATCCACAATGGGCAAATCCGACATTCAATGATCGTCGCTGGCAGGCCATCGATCCCACAAAAGACATCATGGATTTGCCGCAGCTACATGAGTCCCGCATTAGTTGGCTTCGCCTGCATTTTTCACTGAAAGATTCCATCCCGCATCAGTTGGCCCTGCTGGTCTGGCAGATTGGCGCATCGGAGATTTACCTGGATGGAAAACGTATTCATCAGCTAGGAAACCTAACCAGTGATCCACACGCGATTCGGGCAGTTAATCCGGCAGGCAAACCTATTTCGTTCCCGGTTAGCCCATCGCCTAGTCATGTGCTGGCGGTGCGGTACGCCTTACAGCCTAACCTTACATATACAACCATTTTTCTCTATGAAAACCGGGGGTTCAAGGCGGTCGTTAATACAATGGAACAATCCCTTGACCAGTACCATCAGGCCAACGATTTTGAAAGGAGCAGTTTCAGGATTGGCGTCATTTTCATTCTGGCCATCTTATACCTGGCCTTTTATCTTTTTTATCCGGTACAACGCGTGTACCTGTATTTTTCCTTTTATGGCTTTTTTCAAACCTGTGTCTGGTCAATTGAGCTATATATCCGCTTTCAACCCCGGGTCGACGTACAATACCTGCTGCACCTTGTCGAGTTTAATCTGTCCGTCTTTGATACAGTTCTGATGCTATGGTCCATCTATTCGCTCCTGGAGCAGCCCAAAGGCCGGACCTTTAAAGCGCTTACCGTTTGTGGCATTTTATGCATGATGGCGGGCAACTTTATTTACGGATGGGGCTGGTTACTCTTTGGCTTTTTCTTTCTGAATCTGATCAATCTGGATGTCCTCCGAATCGTGATCAGATCGATCAAACAACAGCGAAAAGGGTCCTGGATTATTTTGGGAGGAAGTCTTAGCTTCCTGTTAGGATGGACTTTGTTTACGATCGCAGTGCTGGGCTACATTCCTCCCCCGCCTGTTGATACGTTCAGCATTGCGCATTTGAGCATTCCCATTGCCGTAGCCCTGTATATGGGTTATGAATCAGCTATCGCCCACCGTGCTCTACACCATCAACTGATAGAGGTTGAACGCCTTTCTCAGGAAAAGCAACAGCTATTAGCGACACAAAATGCCATTCTGGAACGGCAGTTAGTTCAGCAAACCAATGAAGTTATCCTGGAACGTCAGCTCGAAGAGCAGCGCGTTAATCAGCTACGTTCTGATTTTGAACGCCGGGTAGCCGAAGCTGAAATGACCGGACTACGGTCGCAGATGAATCCGCACTTTATCTTTAATTGTCTCAATTCCATAAAGTTATACGCGATTGAAAATGAATCAGAAAAAGCGTCGGAGTATTTAACCAAATTCTCCCGTCTTATCCGGATGGTCCTCGAAAACTCCCGCTCCGAACGCGTGACGCTGCAAAACGAACTGGGAACGTTACGGCTCTATATGGATATGGAAGCGATGCGGTTCAAACACAAATTAGCATTCCAGATCGACGTAGCACCGGATGTCGATGCGAAATTTCTGGAGATACCCCCTTTATTGATTCAGCCTTACGTCGAAAATGCTATCTGGCATGGGCTGATGCACAAACCCGCGGGTGGTACCGTGCATGTACAAGCCACCTTACCCCAGGAAACATTGCTCCAGCTGACCATTACCGACGATGGCGTGGGGCGAACCCGGTCTGCCGAATTAAAAAGCAAATCGGCCAGTCACCGAAAATCGTTTGGGCTGAAGATGACCTCCGAGCGGATTTCACTCGTCAACCAGATTTATCAGACCCATACACAGGTAGTGATCAGGGACTTGATGGACACCAGCGGGCAGCCTGTCGGAACCGAAGTTGTTTTACAAATACCTATTTAAAGAGTGAAATCAGACCGCCGAAGCGGAGCGAATGGCTGACGCAAAAATTTACCAGATGGCACTCACTCTTTCGCACTTTCACTCATTCACCCTTTCACTCATTCGCCTATGAAAGCCCTCATCATTGACGACGAACCGGATAATGTAAGGCTGCTGGCCCTGCAACTGGCCCGGCATTGTCCGCAGGTTGACGTTATAGGCCAGTTTACGGATAGCATCGACGGCCTGAAAGCGATTCAGAGCCTCCGACCGGCACTGGTTTTTTTAGATATTGAGATGCCCCTCATGAATGGGTTTCAACTGCTGGAAAAGGTTGGTGAAATTACGTTTCATATCGTGTTCGTGACCGCATATGACCAGTATGCGGTGCGGGCCTTTCGGTTTAGTGCGCTGGATTATCTGCTTAAACCCATTGATACCGTGGATCTGATTGCGACCGTACGTCGGGCCGAAACCACAGCCCGCATCAACCCCCAGCAACTGGATCTGATGCGGCAATATTATCCTGCCAGTGCGGCAGGTGTTAGCCCAATTACGAAAGGGAGGATTGCTTTACCACATGCCAGCGGGATGGTTTTTGTGGAAACAAAGCAGATTGTTTATTGCGAATCGGATAGTAACTACACGCGTTTCTATTTGGCCAATGGCGAGCAGTATGTGATTGCCAAAACTCTGGGGGATGTCCAGGACGTACTCGAAACGGGTGATTTCGTACGTGTTCACCGACAGTATATCGTCAACCTGGAGCACATTCAAAAATTAGTGAAAGGAGAGGGCACCTATCTTTTGTTAACCAATGGTGTCAATATACCCGTTGCCCGACAACAGAAAGACCGTCTGATGGAACGATTTGGGTGGGTGTAAATTCAGTTATTTAAAAACAACTAATATGGTTATGTCTATCGATTGTACCATTTGAAGTATCCGCTCCTGGCAACTGGGCGACGAGCAGTCACTTCAATTACACGGGAATAACAAAGAGATTTGGCTAAACATGCGCGATCGTTTCCCCTATCCTTATACCCAGGCCGATGCCCGACAACGGCTTGAGTCTGGAGAGAGCACTTATCCCGAAACCAGCTTTGCGATTACTGTTGAGGGTGAAGCTGTTTGAGGGATAGGCTTCGTGCTCCACGACGATATTGAGCGTTGTTCGGCTGAAGTAGGGTATCGGTTAGGCCAAACCTGCTGGGGACGGGGCATCGTATGGTGCTCCCCAAAAACTGGAAAGCAAGAATAACTTGAAACAACTTATCTTGCAACTAAGAAATGTTCAATAATGGCCAACTCCATCCGACGCACTCACGATGCTCAATTCAAGACCAAGGTGGTCTTAGAAGCGCTCAAAGGGCACAAAACTTTGGCCCAGTTGAGCAGCTAATTCGGTATTCATGCCCAGATGATCACCGATTGGAAACGACAGCTACTAGACGCGATACCGACAGCCTTCGAGACTGGTAACAACAAACCGGTCTTATCCGCCGAGCAACGCGAACAAATCGAAGCTCCTCTATTTCAACAAATCGGGCAACTCAAAGTGGAAAACGATTGGCTCAAAAAAAAATTACGGACGAATTAATCGGTGACCGGTGTCGACTGATTGACCCTCAACATGAGCACCTCAGTATCGCTCAGCAATGTAACCTACTGAGCCTCCCTCGGTCGAGTTACTATTACCAGCCGTTAGGTGAGTCAGTCGAAAATCCGGCCTTGATGGTGCGCATCGACAAACTGTTTACCGAACGGCCGGAGATGGGTGTGCGTCGAATGCATCAGGAAATCAGCACGCCAGATAATCCAGTCAATATCAAACGTATACATCGATTAATGCGCTTGATGGCTCTAGAAGCGGTTTATCAGAAACCCAATCTCTCAAAACATGCTCAAGGTCATCAAATTTATCCTTACCTGCTGCGAGGGGTGAACATCCAGGAGCCTAACCACGTCTGGTCCACCGATATTACGTACATCCCAATGGCGAATGGATTTTTATATTTGTGCGTAGTCATCGATTGGTACACACGTTTCATTTTAGGTTGGCGCTTATCGAATACTCTACTGGCCGACTTTTGTATCGACGCTTTAGCCGATGCTTTTGCTAAATGGGGACAACCGTGTATTTTCAACCGCGCGGGCGGCCCCGACTGATCAAGGAAGTCAATTCACCTGTAAAGACTTTTTAACACCTCTACAAGAGCGAGAAGTTGCCATAAGCATGGATTCGAAGGGCCGTGCCTTAGACAATATTTTTGTCGAGCGATTTTGGCGAACGCTCAACCGGGTGGCCGGAGCCATACGAACATGTTTATTTGCGGGCTTATCCAGATGGTTTATCCTTTTTAAAGGGCTGGATACGTACTTCCACTTTTACAACTACCAGCGTAAGCACCAATCGTTAGACTACAAGACACCTGCTCAATTATACGTCGAACAAACGAAGGGGGAATGAAAAATGTACAAATCTGTATCAGCCTCCCCAAGCTTAAATTAACGTGAAAGTTGTCCAACTAATTGGGAGCACCTTAATATCTTTACTTGGATGGAACTGTTAGTGGGGATGCCTTGACAGTAGTAGGTCAAGACACGATTTGTCCGGTTTAGGGAAAGTAACCGGTGTGGTTTGCGTTGATATTGCGACACCATGCTTTTTCACCAAAATATGGTCCGATGATTTTGTCAGGTCAATCAAGCCAACGGATTGGGAGCTGATCAGGCAATACAAAGTTGGGTTATATTATGTGATAGCCCATTTTACAGCTACGGCCACATATATGAGTGACAAGTTTTTGACGTCTCACACACCAGTTACCCTAATCCGGGCTGGAACTATTCAGCCCATGATCAAAGAAGCCGAAAAAGCGAAGTGGCTTACTTGCAGTCAGTTTTTCGGGACAATGCCCAACCATCGCTATATCGTCGCTAAAGATGCCGACCACCGAGTCTGGGAGAAGATCCCTCAACTAGTGATTGAGGAAGTAGTCAATTTATATCAACAAGTTGGGCGCAAGTAAAGTCGAGCCAGTTGATCAGGCACCCTAAGTTCAGCACTATGGAGCTGACGAATCGGGTGTCATAGCTAAGCTAGAGCGAACTAGAAAATTCTCATTAAATCGCTCCTAATGGGGACGAAGAAATTATTATGTACCTGTTTCTTAAATGGAAAGTTCTACCATTCGCTCATTTTGCTAATCGTAGGCCGAAATCATGGCGCTCATCCACCACGCGCTTAATGAGTCCAATCTGGCCACAGTGGTACATGGTGTGCTTTATATTCCAATCAACGGCCTCCCGTTTTGTGGTAGCGATTGGATGAGGTGTATGAGTGGGTTCTAGCAGATCATCTAGTTCTGAAGTTTCCAGAGTTGCTAAGATAGCCAACGACTTTTGTTGCATGAATTGCAAGTCAGCTATTAATTGAACTGAATCTACTTTACCTATTGACAGGGAAGGGCCTGCTGCTGTGAACAACTCACTGTAGTCTCGGATTGGCAACTGTTGAAGTATATCCATTTGGTGCCCCCGAATTACCATAATGGAATGAAAATAATGACTTATAATCAAATGTCCAAGCTGCCAATCAATACTGGATTCTACTGTCGGAGGAATGATCGTCCACTTGTCAAGCGGCACTGACTCAACCAGCTTATTAACCCATTGATACGCGTTATCGGTTTGATTGATCAACATCTGGGTTTCAGTCATCGGTAGTAAACGAGTTTGGCTTAGCTGACAAGCGGTAATTTTTTAGTCGGCTAAGTTATTGTAACTATCTAAATAAGCGAACGAGTGCTCGTTTTTAGATAAGATTTTTGAGTTATTAACGCGAAGACTCTATTAGTGGGACAAGCCCAACCGTCTCGCTAAATCGCTCCCGCTTGAGACGACAAGATGCCCATATTTCTATGCCTTTTACTGGATGGCCAATCAAGGCGTTGCAACAATAAATTGGTAGAGAGAAGTGGCAGATGAACTAGTGTCTATCAAATTTCTTATCTGAAGCAAGGATGGCATCAATTGGTAAGACGGGTCCCTTAAGCGATTGTCCCTCAATCCTAACACGTTTGTAAATCAGGATTTTATACCGTAACATTACTTTTAGATGTTCGCTGGTATTTTCTCCTGAAAGTGAAATTCGCCAACTATGATCAATCGAATTTACGCTCCACATCCTGCCCTGATCAGTTTTATCAAGGGGTATCAAGTTGTTCATGTGCTGACCCCAGCCGGATCGCCTTTACTGACCTACCCGTTTCCACCCCATGCGGTGCAGAATTTATCATACTATCCACGCGATTCAGTCGATGTATTTTACTATCAAACCCGACAGACAAGTACTGCCCCCACCTGTATTGGCGTTGGCGCCCAGATTTCGCGAGTTGATTTGACGATGGGGCGAGATCACCTAATTGTTGCTACCTTTTTTGAGCCGGGCGGCTTACACCGACTGTTGGGCATTCCGATGGCCGAAATCTTTGATTTCCCATTAGATGTTTCTTTACTGTGGAACGCTGAAATCCGACGGGTGAACGAACAACTCCGGGAAACAACACACTATGACAAGATGCAGCAAATCGTCGAAGCCTTTTTGTTACGTCAGTTTCAGAAAAAGCAAGCCCTGAAGCACCCCATTGATAGGGCTTTTCAGTTCCTAGAAGACCCAACCCGATTGGTTTCACTGGATTATCTGGCTGACCAGGCTTGTCTAAGCTCCCGGCAGTTCGAACGCAAATGCTACGAACGGTTAGGACTGGGGCCCAAAATGTTCCGACGACTAGCGCGATTTAGTAAAGCCTTTCGTCTGAAAGAGCAACGGCCCGACCTGGATTGGCTCGAGGTTGCCCTTCACAATAACTACTATGATCTTCAGCACATGCGTCGAGATTTTAAAGAATTTTCGGGCACGACTCCCACCTTGTTGTTGGAAGAGGAAACCCGTTCGCTACTACATCCTTACAGTTCCCACAGTTTTTAACGGATCGATTGTCGTTTTTTTACCCCTATGCTGGTAGGTAGTCTATGTAGTTTTGGCCAAACAAAATCGACTAATCATGAAAAAATTGATTTTACTGGGATGTGCAGCCATGCTGTTCAACATCACCAATGGCCAGCAGCAACCGACCGTATCGAAGCAGGAACAGGCCGCGATCCAACAAGTTATTCTGGATTCAAAGGCTGCTTTTGATAAGCGAAATTTAAACACGTTTTTCAACTATTTCATTAAATCACAGGCTTTATATTACCAGGTTTATGAGGCTTCTGGTCAATTGATTCTGGCTCATGGCTACCCCGCCATGAGCCACATGGTGGGTAGCTATGTGAAAGAACACCCTCAGCCTTCCAAAGGGAAATATGCCCAATTGGATCCCCGTGTTCATGTCAACGGTAATACAGCCTGGGTCAGTGCAACCGGTGAAATGGATATGGGCGGAGAAAAGACAAGTTCCCGCGACTTTTTTGTCCTCGAAAAACAAGGAAGCCAATGGAAAATTTCGGCCATAATCGTGCAGGACTATGCTAAAGGGAAGTTGATTGTCGTAAAGTAGTTTGTTCAACCAGGTGAACAGAGTACTCATTCCTAAAGTAATAGGAACAACTTCACATCTGAATTCTTTCAAAAAGGGGTTATAAACCCCTTTTTCTTTATTCTCATGAAAATCATCCAAAGTCGAGATTTAGCAGGCATCTCAAAATAGCCGAACGCGATTGGGTTTACAGACCAGTAGGTAGCTAAAGCGAGTCCCCTCTTGATTATTTTACGATCCCACTCCGGTGAACCGGCCGTTGCGGTACCTTTTTTAAGATATACTTCAATTAGCCATTTACTTGAATTTAACTTCCACTAAAAAGCAGTGTGGAATCTTGTAGCTGTCGTAAAAGTGTTCCGGATCAACCCGGCTTGAGCTACTTCACAATAAGCTTCACTTTTATCCGCTCTTATATAGGGCGTCACAAAAGCCAGTATATACTTGTTGGCCTCGGGTGCAATGGATACCTGAGCTTCTTTAACAAAGAAACTTTTGATCGCGAATTTTCCTTTTCGCTCGGGTCAACAGGATAGTTTCCACTGGCTGAAAAACCATTAAAGTGAACGGTTTCGTGTACGATTTAAGACGATAACGGCAAAGGGCAAGCTGGGCCGCAACTCAGCCAGTATCGTCCATTTGGCCAAGCGTTTCTTTACTTGACCTCGTACTACATTGACTAGCTGTACAAATTATTGTTGATGGACCATTTCGTATGAATGGGCGCGCTCCCCCATAGTTGCTTATCAAATGAATACCGTATTAATCGTCTGTTGAGCCAATCTCCTCTTTAACCCGGCCTACCACCGCAAATAGCGGATCACTCCAGCCACGCGGGCTACGATCAAGGACCTCTATTTGGTCGAACAGGCCGGTTTGCTCATAATACGAACGGACCAACTGCTGATGTCCCAGATCATCAAGCGATTGCCAGATGGCAACGGCCTTGGTAGGAAACATGCGATTGGAGAACACGGTCAGGAACGGACTGCCGGGCCGCAGCACCCGCGCCACCTCCCGGTAAACAATCACCGGCTGAGTCAGGTACTGCACCGACACCGTTACCATGCCCCCGTCGAAGGTACTGTCGCGGTAAGAGAGGCTGGGTGTTTGGTTGAGGTTCTGTACCACGTACTCGGTGAGTTGTGGGTTGGCCTTCAACTCGACCTCGTTCATGCCCAGTCCGGCTACGCGTCCGTACTGTATGTTGGTAGGCAGGTGGCTTACCCAACTGCTCATCAGATCGAGAATATTACCGCCAACGGGCAAATATTCGGCATATAAGTTGGTGGTAGCCCGGACGGCAGCATCGTCGATGTGGTTGACCAGGCGGGGCTGCCCGTAAAATTGCCGGTCGTCGGTTTCGTCGTACCGTTGAAATGGATTATTAGCGGTCATAAGAATCATGTAACTGATCAAGAGACTAACCGATCGTTTATAGGGGATGTTTTGCTGGATCAGGCGTAAAACTGATCAAGAAATGAGCGAACTTACCCACCATGCTTAGTCTGCTTTGGCTATAATGGTCCGCGTTTTATAGGGGGTTCGGTTTGTTGACTTGTTACCGTTTATCGGTCTGCCACAGCGTATGCTACGAACTGAATTGGACAGATATTAAAAAGTTGGTGTCTTGCAAAAACGCTCATAAATGAGACAGGGGAACATTCAGCTATTTGACTCGACAATACGGGCGTTTGACTAGCCACTCATATCTTTGGTTCGGGCCACCACGCTGAATCTGGTATTCGGAGAAACCTTTATAGGCTCAGGGCTACGGATAGCCAGGTCGCCCGGGAGCCGTACCTGACATACGCTCTAAGGCAACACTTTATAGCTTACCGAAGCAGCAAGACAAGTAGCTTACATTTTTCTAAAACTAATTAGCTAAACCTGGAAACAATAGTACAAATCAGACCGAAAAGCATATGGCATTGTCGACGCCATGATTTGTTGGCTGATGGTTGGTAAGTGACTATTGGTACCTGATAATAAATCGTTTCAAGTCTACTCACTAATCACCCATAACGTCCCATGTGCTACCGGGACGTTGTTGATCTAGGTCAATAGTTTTTATTACCATACCTCAATGGCTGGCCGAGCTGGGCAATCGTAAGTTTGTTCCTCAATAAAAGGAACAACGTAATGAGAAAAAGGACCATTGCCAGCCTGTATACACCGCCTGACGAACGCGGCTTTCTGGGGGCTGGTCATATAGCACGTAGTGTTTTGACCGGCGGTTTTCAAAAAACAGATCCGTTTATTTTCCTGATGGACGACTGGCTGGATAAGAAAAATGACGAACCCGCCGGTGGCCCTCATCCCCACGCCGGTTTTGAAACGGTGTCTCTTCTGATTGATGGGGAAATAAAGGAAATGCTGGAGTCCATGAAAAAGGGGGACTTTCAGATCATGACGGCTGGTAGCGGTACGATCCACACCGAAACCATAGAAGGCCCCACAAAAGGGCGTTTGTTTCAACTATGGCTGAACCTGCCCCGCAAAGACCGCCAGGCTACACCACGTATTCAGATTCTACCCGCCGAACATGTTCCGGTGGTAAACAAAGAGGGCGTGTACATGCGGCTGTACAGCGGTTCACTGGCCGGTATCCAATCACCCATACAACATTACACACCGCTCATTGTCGCCGAGTTTGAGCTGCAAGCAGGCGTTGGCACTAGCGTTCAGTTGCCGGCCAACTTTAACACGTTTCTCTATGTCATCAGCGGTTCCCTACAAATCGCGGGTAAAGACATAAACCACGATCAGGTAGCCTGGCTGGATGTAGTCGATACCGAAGAAGACAGCCAACTGACGATGCAGGCGAGCGAACAGGGGGTGCGTTTTGTGCTGTATGCGGCCAAGCCAACCCACGAGGCCATTGTTTCCTACGGGCCTTTCATCGCCGACACCCAGGCTGAGATTACCGACCTGTACAAACAATACCGAAGCGGGGCCATGAAGCACATCGCCACCGTACCGGAAGCACAGAAACTGACCTATTAATTTTTACACAACAAGCATGAGTTACACAATTGGCATTATCGGTTCAGGCCATATCGGGCGTGGACTGGCTACACATTTAGCAAAAACAACTTACCCGGTGCTGATCACCAACCGCCGGGGACCAGCGTCGTTGACAGACTTGGTGACTTCCATTGGCGGATCGTTGAGGGCCGCCGACTTTACCCAAACCATTGCCCAGGCCGACGTTTTGTTCATCGCCGTCCCCTGGTCACAGCTATCGGATCTGGCCAGCCAACTACAGGGGCATAATGGGAAGATTTTGGTCGACGCCACTAATAATATTCTGTCGGTCAGCCCTTTCCAACTGGCTGATACCGCGGGCAAACCAACGGGTGAACACGTAGCGGCCCTGTTTCAGACCCATCGGGTCGTTAAAGCGTTCAATACCCTGGCGGCTGCTACCTTGGCTCAGCCTTCACAAAGCGGTATTGGAAATACAGTCATTGTTATCAGTGGTGATGATGGCGATGCGAAAAAACAAGTAGCCGACATTACCAAAGCAATGAGTTTTGAACCGATTGATTTGGGCACGTTCAGGCAGGGCGGCCACCTTCAGGATGTGGGCGGGGCCTTGTCCGGGATTGAACTTATTAAGGTAAACCGGTAAGCAACTGACTACGCCAGCAGTAGTACAAGGCCATCATTAATCAGTAGACAACGCGCGTCATTCATGGACATTCAGCATAAAGACAACGGACATAAGGGACTGTTTTACGTAGCGGTAGACGGTAAAACAGAAGCCGAAATGACCTATGTATGGTCGGGCGATCAACGAATCATCATCGACCATACCGGCGTAAGCGAAGCCCTCAAAGGCGAGGGTATTGGCAAACAACTGGTGCAGGCAGCCGTTGTCTGGGCGCGGGGAAAACAGCTGAAAATTCTGCCGCTCTGTCCCTTTGCCCGAGCTATATTTGATAAAACGCCTGACTATCAGGATGTACTGTTTTAACGGGCGAAACCAATAAGTGGGATATACGGTCAGGTTTCGTTGATGTACATCAACAGTGCTTTTTATCATACCTCAATGCCTGCCGCTTTCCGGGGCGCTAATTTTGTCGCGTCCCAAAAGGGATTACCAGTTTCAACATCTTCACAAACTTAACGGCTATAAACAATGAGTAGCACGGCACAGGAGCGCCCGTTTAAAGGCGAGCAGGACCCACAGATTTTTTCAGAGGTTAGAACATTTTTGCAGGCATTGAATGCAGGCGATGGGAAGCCCGTGGAAGCCTTAAGCCCCGCCGATGCCCGGCAGGTATTGACCGGTGCTCAGCAATCGGTCGAGGTCGATTACTCGGGTATTACCGAGACCGAAAAAACGATCTCACAGAACGGCTACCAGGTAAACGTTCACATCGTAAAGCCCGAACAGAGTCAGGATGGTGCACCGGTGTTCCTCTTCATCCACGGGGGAGGCTGGGTGCTAGGCGACTACCCGACCCACCGACGAATCGTGCGTGATCTGGTAGTGCACAGTGGTGCTGTGGCCGTTTTCCCCGATTATACGCCTTCGCCCGAAGCGCAGTACCCAACGGCTATCAACGAGATTTACGCCACCCTGCAATGGGTAGCTGAACATGGCGCTGAAATAGGGGTGGATGGCAGCAACATGGCCGTTGTCGGCAACAGTGTTGGTGGTAATATGTCGGCGGTGGTGGCCTTGATGGCTAAACGCAACAACGGTCCCAAACTCAAATTACAGGTGCTGCTGTGGCCCGTTACCAATGCCGATTTTGATACCGGCTCGTACAACCTGTTTGCCAGCGGTCGGTTCCTCACCAAAAACATGATGAAGTGGTTTTGGGATAACTACCTGCCCGACACCACTAAGCGCAACGAGATCTATGCATCACCCCTCCAAGCTACTGCCGAGGAGTTGACAGGCTTGCCACCAGCGCTGGTACAAACTGCCGAAAACGATGTATTGCGGGATGAGGGCGAAGCCTATGCCCGTAAGCTGAACGAAGCGGGTGTGCCGGTAACCCACACTCGGTATGGTGGTTTGATTCACGACTACGGCCTGCTGAATCCCATTGCCACCGTGCCGGCAGTACAAACGGCTATGTTGCAGGCAGCTGCAGTGATCAAAGCGGCTTTAAAGGCCTAAACGTCTCAAAAAAATAGAAACGAAGAAATACCATGACTAAACTTCAGGGAAAGGTCGCTTTTGTTACCGGCGGTAGCCGGGGAATTGGTGCGGGCATTGTAAAACGGTTAGCCGAAGAAGGGGCCAGTGTTGCCTTCACCTATGTCAGTTCACGAGAGAAAGCAGAAAAACTGGCCACTGAAAGTCAATCCCTGGGTGTCAATGTGCTGGCGATCAAAGCGGATACCAGCAGTGATGCAGAAATTGATGCGGCCATTAAATCAGTAGTCGATACGTTCGGGCGTATCGACATCGTCGTCAACAGTGCCGGCTTATTTATCACCGGCACCATCGATGCTGCCGAAGCCGATGTAGTGGCCTTCAAGAAACAGTGGGAGGTCAATGTGCATGGCGTCGTGCATACCGTTCGTACGGCATTGCCGTATATGGGTACTGGCGGCCGGATCATCAGCATTGGCTCTACCGGCGGCAGTCGCTCGGCTTATGCGGGTATAGGTGATTATGCGGCTACAAAAGCGGCCCTCGCGGCCTACACCCGTAGCTGGGCCCGGGATCTGGGCAGCAAAAACATCACCGCAAACATCATACAGCCGGGGCTGATCGACACCGACATGAATCCGGCCGATGGTCCGTACAGTTCGTCCATGCTGCAATCCGTAGCCCTGGGGCGGTATGGTAACCCGACGGACATTGGCGCTGCGGTGGCCTTCCTGGCGAGCGATGACGCTCAATACATCACCGGTATAACGCTGAACGTAGACGGGGGCCAAACCACGTGATGCGTGCTCTTTGTTGATGTACATCAACGTTTTGCATCGACGGCAACGCGTACTTTTGGGTAGCAAGACACACGAAGCTGTTTGCGTTGAGCGCAAAGCGCTCAACGCAAACAGCTTCGTGCAATGTTAAGAAACGAACGAGCCAGATTCCCTATGGATACCCAGTTATTGAATACGCTCCAGCAAACCCACCTGGCTGTCTGGAACGAGAAAGACCGTACAACGCGTGACGCACTGATGCAAACCATCTATGCCGACGATATAAAAATGTACGACAAGGCGTTTATCCTGAGCGGCAGCGCAGCCGTTTCTGATTTTATCGATACGCTGTTTGCGGGTGATGCCAATTTTACCTTCACCATAGCAAAACCGATGGAAAGCACCCAGCATGGAGCCCGCCTATACTGGGAAATACGGACCGGCCCCCAGCCGAATGTCCTGACCGGCATGGATTTTTTTGTGGTAGAAAAGGAGAAAGTAGCGCATCTGTTTGTATTCATGGATGCTCAATAAAGGGAGGTTAAATCACCAAAAGTAATTCGCAAAATGACCGTAAAACCCGTAATCCTGGTTACCGGAGCCACCGGTAACCAGGGCCGTGCTGTCACAAAAAGCCTGCTGGAGCAGGGTGAATTTACGGTTCGTGCCCTGGTTCGGAACAAGGCGAGCGAGAAAGCCAACGCGCTGGAGACGTTGGGCGCCGAGTTAGTCGCCGGTGATTATGAGGACCTGGCGTCACTGGAAAACGCACTACAGGGCGTCTGGGGTGTATTTTCCATGCAGGATTTTGCCCACGGTGTCGATGCGGAAGTTAATCAGGGAAAAACAGTAGCTGATCTGGCTAAAAAAGTGGGCGTTAGGCAGTTTGTTTATTCGTCTGTGGGAAGTGCCAATCGCCATACGGGTATTCCGCATTTTGACAGCAAGTACCAGATAGAAGCGTATATCCGGGCAATCGGGTTGCCGTATACCATCCTGCGCCCTGTCTACTTCATGTACAATTACAGGAACATGCAGGCCATGATTGATGATGGCCTGATTGCTTTGCCCCTAAGCCCCGACACGAAACTACAGCAATTATCCGAGGCCGATTATGGCAACATGGTGGCGACCGTGTTTGCTGATAGCGCCCGTTTTTTAGGAAAAGAACTAGACCTGGCCAGTGTAAGTATCTCAATGACTGAGCTGGCAGCAACCTTAAGCGAAGTACTCAACAAACCCGTGCGGTACCAGCAACTTTCGCTTGACCGTTTCCGTGAACAGGCCGGTGACGAGATGAGTCTGATGTTTAGCTGGTTTGAATCGGTTGGCTATAGTGCCAACCTAGCGGAATTGGAAACGATGTTCTTTCCACTCTCATCGGTGGATGCGTACCTGGTCCACCATTGGGAAACTACCTGATGGGTTGGATTATAACGCAATAAAGTCGTCACCCTGCCCGGCCATGCGTTGATTGACACTGAATCAGCTTGCTTTTTTCAGATGTTGATGGCGAATGCGGCTCAGCGTTTCTTTGGTTATACCCAGGTAAGATGCGATAATATGCTGGGGAAAACGCTGCAGGAATTCGGGATATAGTTTAGTCAACTCCTCATAGCGGTAATCGGCCGTGTAGTTTTGGGCCATGTTCAGGCGTTTTTGAACTGCCATGTGCTGGTTATCATCCAGCTTTATCCGCATTTCGTTGAAGGCCGGAATGGTATTAACGCGTTCGTAATAGCCATTTGCCTTGGGCAGTAAGAGCAACTCGGTTTCTTCCCAGGCATCTATGTTGTAAATAGACGGTGTTTCTTTATGAAAGCTCTCCCGGTCCGACGTCCACCAGTTTTCGATGCATAAATTGAGCACGTGCTCATACCCTTTTTCGTCGACCGTATATTGCCGGGTGGCTCCCTTCACAATGAAGGCGATGTATTTACAGACTTCACCTTCCTGCAGCAGGAATTGCCGCTTTCTTAATTTTTTGGGGATGAACGCTTCCTCCAGCAGGCTGATATCGGTTTCGGAAAGTGGTATGGTGGAGCGTTCTTGTATATATTGTATAAGTGGATTAACCATCAACCAGCGGACAAAGTAAAAAGTCTAAGACAACGTTTCAGGTGCTAAAGATAGTAACTGGCAAAATAGGGTTTGCTGAAACGGAAAGTTATACAAACCGATGTCTGTCTTATTCTAACGATGTATCGGCGGTTGATAGGACGGGCTAATTATTATATCTGTCAATCATATACTGTATGCCTAAAGGCATATGCTAAGGATTGTGTTTGACAGTTATCAAAAATCAAACGACCATCGTAACATATTCTCAAAAAACGCTCATACATGAGACAGGGCAATATTCAGCTATTTGACTCGACAATACGGGCGTCAAAAGAGATAACTTAATCACTTTAAGATGAAATATCAAATACAAACAACCCTTTATCCCTGAAAGCTACCATTTGAGTAGTATGCTTTGCATAGTACTATGTTATTTATTTTAATTTGTTGAATAAATAATTTGTTGCCTTGCAAAATCTACATTAACAGCCTAGATGCTAACCGATCTTAATAGCTTCAATCAGAAATCAGTCTACACGTTGCTTCGTGTATGGCTCTTTTACATACTTAGTGTGGCTATATTGCTCTTTACGTCCCGATTGACAAAGAGCCTGCCTACAACGATTGCCAATTTGCTGTCAATCGCACTGGCCTCCCTTTTGACTGTCGGGTTGGTGGTTGTATTTGCCCGATGGGAAAAACTCCGTTTAGCCTATGTGGGTCTCAAACCCGGCCGTCAGAGTGCTAACCGATTTGTAACAGGTTATGTCATTGGGGCTTCTATGGCTGTGATGCAGGCATGCTTCGTACTGCTTTTTGGTCATCTTCGGCTTATTTTTAATCCACACATGACGGCGGCGGAGATTGGTTTATCAGCTTTGCTCTATTTGTTGGTGGCCTGTCGGGAAGAACTGGTTTTTCGCGCCTACGCGTTGAGAAGTCTTAGTTACTCCATGACTTCAGCAATAGCCCTACTGATCATTCTTGTGATCTTCATTAGTGAACATGTGCTGGCTGGCATGGGCTGGACGATGGCACTAGTCGGTTCAGGATTGGGTGGCCTTTTATTTGGTATCTCAGCGCTCAAAACTCGTGGACTAGCTTTGCCGGTAGGGCTTCATAGTGCCTGGAACTTCGGTCAATGGATGATGGGCTTCAAAAACAAAAATGGGATCTGGGAAGCAGTCGTCGAAAAAGGGTATGAAGCCAAAACGGAAACCATTGGTTTAGTCGCTTTTGCAGGAGTAATGATTCTGGCGATTGCAGCCGTTTCTCTCTTCTATACTGGCAAAAATAAGCTCGGTAGACTGTAAATGAACCTAAATTCACGGTCTTACGTAAACGCTCGTTTTTTTTACTAATTCTATAAATCAGCGTTTTACGGGGCCACCGTGGCGCGGCTATTTTCATTTTGGTCCGGCTGCTTCGGCAGTCCGACTGGATGGCCCGCACGGGCGGCCCCGCCGTTTTGCACTGAAGACCTAATAGCCCAGAGCAGATAGCTTCCTGACAATCACCTTCCGATCTGCTTTGGAATGGGTTAGTTCCAGGGACGTTTTGAAATGATTTACCGCTTTTTCGTTGTCGATGCCCGTGTACAATTCTCCTAGTAAGGCATGATAGAGATGGTGTGAGGTGAGGTTCAATTTTTCTGCTTCTTTGATCGCGATTTCTTTTCCGTTTGCTTTTGATAATGAATAAGTCCGGTTTAAGGCGGCCATGGGGGAATATTCGATGATCAGCAGTTGGTTATAGAGTTGCAGAATACGCTCCCACTTTTCCTTTGTATCATTTTTGATGGTATGAAAATAGGCGATTCTGGCTTCCAAATGGTATTTTGAAAGCGTATTGCCTGATGATGACTGGTTTAGAAAATGCTCGCCCTGGCGGATCAGGTTTTCATCCCAAAGCCCTTCATCCTGATCTTCATAAAGCACCGTTTCCCCCTCGGAATCAGTCCGGGCTTCGAACCGCGAGGCATGAAAACACATTAATGCCAGCAAGGCATAGACGGGCGGCTGACTCGTGAGCTTACTTTCCAAAAGCAAATTCGTGAGTCGGACAGCTTCCAGGCAAACATCTTTGCGCAAGGTAACATCGCACCCGGAAGCATAATATCCTTCATTAAACAGCAGATACAGGGTGGTCAGCACATTTTCCAAACGGTTCTGAATTTCAGAGGCCTGCGGAAACGCTATTTTTACCTGATTTGAACGCAGTTTTTCCCGTGCGCGAAAAAGTCGCTTAGTAATGGTTTCTTTAGTCGTCAAAAACGCAGCTGCGATTTCATTTACACCAAAACTGCAAAGGATATTGAGCGACAGCCCAATCTGGGCCTCCGCCGGAATGGACGGATGACAGATGGCAAACATCATTTGTAACTGGCTGTCTGTAATGTTCCGGTCCGAAAGATCAATGTCGATTTCCGAACCGGAATTTTCTACACCATTTAGCTCATAGGTAATCTGCTGCGCGATTTTCTGGTTAAACAGCGTATTGCGTTTGAGATAATCCTTTGCTTTGTTTTTAGCGACGGCATACAGCCAGGCCGTTGGATTTTCAGGAAGCCCTTTTATCCCCCATGTTTCCGAAGCCTGCAAAAACGTATCACTCGCAATATCCTGGGCAATTGCAATGTGTTCCAGACCAAACCGTTTTGAAAGAACGGCGGTGATTTTCCGGTATTCTGTTCTGAAAAGATGGGGTATCAGGTCTGGTTCGTTCATTTAAATCGCAATTTCTCTCACTTCTACATTTCCGCCCTCGAGCAGGATCGGGCAAGTACTGGCCATGGCCGCCGCTTCGTCCAATGACTCGGCTTTTACACCGATGTAGCCGCCGATTGATTCTTTGATCTCGGTGTAGGGACCGTCCGTGATCACCTGATTGGGGCGTACCACTTTCCCCTCATGCGCCAATCGGTTTCCGCGATCGGCCAGTTTGTTTTGCGCAGCGATGCTGCCAAACCAGTCCATCCACCGTTTCAGGTTCGCCTGCATTTCTTCCGGTGATGCAGTTGGGCGGGCCTGTTCGGGAGATCTGAAAATTAATAAGAAGTCTTTCATTGCAAGGATGTTTACAGGTTAAAAACGAATGACGATCGGGATGGGTAGGAATGGACAACCTGCTGGAAAAAATTCCTAATCGTCTGTGGTATGATTGTTGAGACTTTCTAGCGCGTTCAAAAGATCATTAACAATTAACCCGTTGGGTGAAATTAAATAATAGAAAAATATTGTACCTGAAAAAACGCTCCTAAGTGCGATACAGTGAATTCTCCTGCCCGAAAATGGGGCGCTTAGTTGGACGTTCACTTTTTTAACCGGAAAGAATTAATGATCTTAGCTACTTGCTTAACCTAGATAACTGTCTAGTAACCAACCCTGTTAACGTGGACTCGATTTGCCTATGAATAAGCCGGTACTGGATGTCATTGTGGTTGGTGCAGGGCATGCCGGGATTTGCGTCAGCTATTGTCTAGCCAAACAGGGTATTCCCCATCTGGTCTTTGAGCAGGGACGAATCGGGGAAACCTGGCGTTCCCAGCGGTGGGATTCCTTTAAGATGAACTCGGCTAACAAATTAAATCTGCTTCCCCAACAGGCGCCCTATTTTGAAGACCCCAATGCCTTTGCTGAGGCAATTGAATTTGCGCTGGCGCTGGAAACCTACGCCTACCAGGAAAATCTGCCCGTTAAAGAATACTGTCCGGTAGTATCCGTACTTATCGACCAGGAACAAGGTGTTTTTCGGGTTATTGTCTCCAAGGAGGGCAAAGAGACAGCTTATCTCAGCCGACGGCTAGTTATCGCTTCGGGTGGTCAAAATAGGATTTGGGTTCCTGACTTCGCTAATCACCTGGCCAAGTCGGTGGTGCAACTTCACGCCAGTCAGTACAAAAATGCTCATCAACTCCCTGCTGGAAATGTGTTGGTGGTAGGGAGTGGCCAATCCGGAACCCAGATCGCCCAGGATTTGCTGGGTTCGGGGCGACACGTTTTTCTCTCGACGGCCCGGGTTGGCCGGATACCAAGACGCTACCGGGGCAAAGATATTTTTGACTGGCTGGTTGAGATTGGGTTTTATAATACGGCTACTGAGGAGGTTACTGACCCGTCTGTGTTAAAGGTCAAAAACCCGCAGGTGTCGGGGGCTGGGCAGCGTGGGAAAACCTCGAGCTTACAGTCCCTAGCCAGAAGTGGAGCCGTCATACTGGGTCGGGCGGACAGAGCCGAAGCCGATACTATTTTTTTTCAGCCCAATTCGTCCTCTAACGTCAGGTACGCTGACGAATTTTCCCGGCATGTGAAACAGCTCATCGACGCGTACATTCAAAAAAATGAGGTGTTGGCTCAGCTTGCTGACATTGATCTGGATGATGTGCCGGATGAAGAAGCCGCCTGCGCGTCTGCTTTGACGCAACTGAATCTTGTCCAGGAGTCGATCACCTCAATCATTTGGACCACCGGGTTTAGCGGTGATTTCAGCTACCTACCCCTGTCCGTACTCACTAACGAGCAGTTGCCCAGGCATCGAAATGGGGTTGGCGCAGTGGACGGCCTTTATTTTATCGGGCTCCCCTGGTTGAGGAAACGGCAATCGGCAATAATTTTGGGGATTAAGGACGATGTCGAATTTATTGTTAGTCAGATTGTAAAAGGTAGCTTCCTTGGCAGTTGGTAAACGAAACGTCCAAATGAATTTTCTCATTGTCATTCAAAGAGATTGGATCGTTTTAAAAGCGCTGCTCCAGCATTAAATATTGACTACCCGAACTAGGAATGGCCAGATCGTGTGCTATGGATAGCATTAGACAGAATTTAAAAAATCGCTGTCTCAGAATACCCTCCTACCTGAGACGAACAGGCTTTGTAGGTCTGCTCCCTAAATGGGGCGTTTAAGGAGACGGTACCCTACTCCTTATTCGGCGTGAACAGTTTGTTCCGGTGGTTTAATCCCCAATCCTTCAGGGCATAGATGAGGGGCGTTAACGTGTCGGCATAAGCCTCGGCTGTATACAAAATCTTAACCGGGTAATCCCCTACCACGTTTCGCTTGATGAGTTGATGCGCTTCTAGCTCTTTGAGTTCCTTCGCCAATACCTTCGGCGTAATACCAGGAATACTTTCCTGAATATCTGTAAACCTCTCATTACCAACTGAAACAGATATGATTATGGGTAATTTCCATTTGCCATTAATCACCTCTAACGTATCCCGAACCGGCTTCACCGTTTCCAGACAATTACAATGACCTCTCTTAACCGCCATGACTTTTGACATACTATTTCGCTTTCCTTTGGGAAAGTGCTATACAAAGGAAAGCAAAACGACCTACTTTTGCAAAACAATCTAGTCCAACATAGATAAATCAAGCGAATGGGTAAACATCGGTTTAATCGCTACCGGTTCTACTACCTTCAATGAGCCTTTTAATCTGGCCCGTCAATTCAAGGCGCTTGATATCATGAGCCACGGTCGGTCCGGCTGGAATGCTATTACCTCAAGCGGGGAAGATGTTGCGGCCAACTACGGCATAAGCATTCCCTCCAGTGAGGACCGTTACGGCAGGGCTCATGAAGTAATACAACTTATCCAAGCCCTTTGGGGTAGTTGGGGAAAGGACGCCTGGGTGCACAACCAGGAGAGTGGTCAGTTTACCAAGAGAGGGCAGATCGTTCCCATCAATTTACAAGGTAAGTTCGTTGGCTCCAGAGGGCCGCTTTACATCCCTCCTTCCGAGCAGGGACAGCCGGTTATCGTTCACGCCGGAGGAAGTCCAAATGCCCATGAACTGGCTGGACGGTTCGCGAGTCTAGTCATCGGGGCCGCCTTTACCATCGACGATGCCCGCGCCCAGCGGAAAGCATTTAGAGAGGCTGCCAAACGGTATGGACGTGACCCGGATGAGATTAAGTATATTCCTGGTTTGATGACTACTATAGCGAAGGATAGGCGTGCGGCCCTGGATCGTCGAATTCAGTTAACGCAGCATCTGTTCCCGCAACGAGTGGTCTATCTGCAACATATGCTGGGCATCTCTCTCGATGCTGCTCACTTGACTGAACCGCTGTCACAACAGCAGTTGGCGAATGCCCACCCATCTCGTCATGACCCTCGCTCCACCCATGCACTGAAGATTGCTAAAGAAGGCTGGAGCCTGCGGGATATATTGGCTCACGGAGTGATTGATTATCACCCGGTGATTGTGGGGCCGGGCATTGAAGCGGCTGATCATATGCAGGCCTGGTTTGACGCCGGTGCAGCCGATGGCTTCTGGATTTCCCCCGACGTGAATGCCGACGGCATTGATGCCTTTGTGGATGAAGTAGTTCCCATCTTACAAGAGCGCGGCCTTTTCCACCAGGAGTATGAAGGCAAGACGTTACGCCACCATCTGGGTGCTCCCGATCAGTATGGCCTTGATCCTCGCGTTTCGAAGCACTAAAACAACCCTGGTAAATAAATTACATCAACTATGGAAATTGGCATCATTGGATCCGGAAACATTGGGAGTATCCTGGCTGGCTACTTAACCGCGCTGGGTCATCAGGTCTTCATAGCCAATTCACGCGGGCCTGAATCATTGGGTGAAGTAGGCCGGAAAACCGGTGCCACGGCCGTGACAACCGCCCAAGCAGCAGGCGCGAAGGATCTTGTCATTATCGCCATTCCTAATAAAGCCGCCGTTAACCTTCCCATTGACATACTGTCTGTTTCGGAAGCTATTATTGTGGATGCGGGTAACTACTATCCTTCCCGTGACGGGCAAATTGCTGCTATTGAAGCTGGCTTGACGGATAGTGAGTGGGTAGCGAACGTGATTGGCCACTCAGTGATCAAGGCGTTTAACAATATCGTTGCCCCAAGTTTGGCAACAAAAGCAGTTTCTGTTGGAAGTCCAAATCGAATTGCCTTATCAGTCGCCGGTGATGATAAGCCGCAAAAATGGGCGGTTATGAAGCTCATTGATGAAATAGGCTTCGACGCCATCGATGGTGGTTTACTTTCGGAGTCCTGGAGACAGCAGCCGGGTGAGCCAGCTTATTGTCAGGATTTGGACAAAGGCACGTTGACATCCGCTTTACAACAAGCTGACATCCGTAAACGAGCTGACAATCTGGCTACGGCTGATGACATGGCGCGTCCATATCTATAGAAAGACTAGTTGCCATACACGGAATATTGAATCGTACAGCTCTAAAAGACGGGCTATACGATTCAATCTCTTGAAACGCTGGTTTGATTTTAGGAATGAGACTAAACGCAACAGGCCAGCTACAACACAATGTGTTAGAGTTGGCCTGTTGGTTTATTGGTGACCCCGGACAGGTTCGAACCGCCACGGCGGACCGCTGTCGACCCATTGATTAAGACAGGGCCGCCTAAGCGGCTGGGCCATGAGCGATAGTATGAAAGCGCTGGAGACGAGTGTGGCAGCTTGGCGTATGGCCCTCACAAATAGAGCAATAAGTGGCCAACTTCTGTTTCATTCCGACCGTGGCATTCAATTTGCCTGCACAAACTTTAAGGATGACTAAAGGACTTGCCGGTGGTGCAAAGTATGAGTCGGAAGGGAAACTGCCGCGTCGGCGGTCCGATGGGATAATGGAGTTGCCGAAAGCTTTTTCAAGACCCTCAAGTGCGAGATGGTCAACCATACTTATTTTGCCACGCGGGCAGCAGCTCGGTTGGCCATCTTCGAGTATATCGAGGGTTGGTACAACTGTCGACGGAAACATTCGGTATTAAATTACCGCACGCCCAGCCAGCAGGAATCTTATTTTTACACTTCCTCAATGGCCGCCTAAAAAATCTTCACTACACTGTTGCAAGTCCAGAACGCCAATTCCATACTTTTTGCGGGAGTGGTTGATCCGGCCGCCAGGGACATTGATCCGCAGGCAGGTCCGGATATAGACCAATCATTAGCCGGAAGCCCGCCGGTCGATTTACGAATCCTACTGGCTCATCAGCCCAATCTGGCGAAAGCCGCCGAAGCTCACTTTGACCTGCAACTGTCGGGCCCTACCCATGCCGGTCAATTTTTTCCCTGGTCTATACTGATCCGACTTTTTCAACCTTTCGCCGTTGGCCTAAAGAAATGGGGTAGCCTGTG
This sequence comes from Spirosoma pollinicola, assembly GCF_002831565.1. Classification (NCBI taxonomy): domain Bacteria; kingdom Pseudomonadati; phylum Bacteroidota; class Cytophagia; order Cytophagales; family Cytophagaceae; genus Spirosoma; species Spirosoma pollinicola. Next base: position 628,671 of record NZ_CP025096.1, read on the forward strand.
GGTGTATACAAATGCCGGGACAGGATTTTGGGGGCCACCGTTCAGGCTTGGCACCACGTCTGAAATCACCCTTATTGAATTGGTAGCCTTCAAAAACTTGGTCAATCTACTAGCGTTTTTGTTTTAAGGTTGATAGCTCATTAATCGCTCCTGCCTGATACGAAGTAGGCTTCATATATCTGCTTCCAGAACGGGGGGTAATCAGACTGTCTGTTTTAATACCTGTCAATGACAATCAGTAGTATACCCTTCATACAAAGTGGGTTTTGGCAGCTGATACAAGTACGGTGCTTTATGAGCAGCACCTGTATACTTCTTCTCCAATCGTTCTAATCCATTAAGACTCAGGATTTTCTTTTGAAAGTTGCCTCGTTCGAAGGGTTTATTTAAGATGGTTTCGTAAAGTTCCTGCACCTCTTTCATGGTGAAGGTTTCGGGAAGTAGGTTTAACACATTCAACTCCTGATCGAGCTTGAGTCGAAGCATTTCAAGCGCTTTGGTCACAATCGCGTTATGATCCATAATCATGGGTGGTAACTGGTTGATATCATACCACTCAATAGACTGATCAAGCTCACTTTTCCGAGGTATAGCCTTGTTCATATCCACAAGGGCATAATACCCGATGGAAACGAATCGTCTGGTAAACCATTCATACTCACGGCGGCCCTCTCCGTCATTGATCGTCGCAGTAGGCCCAATTAATTCAGAATTCAGCTCAATTAACCGGTCTAGAAAGGCTTTACCGTTACGGTTGGCTTTGCCCGTCACCTGAAACTGCTCCAGATAGTTTTCTTCAATTCCGGTTCTGCTCCGAATGATTCGTTGAGCGGCCTCATCAATATCTTCATCCTGAAACACAAACCAACTGGGTAAAGCCCAGAAATCACCTTCGTAGCGAAGCTTAGGAACCAGTACGCTTAGTTGTTTGGCTCGATAGCCAAAAATGACACAGTCAATCGTAAGTTGCTGAATGTAATTTTGCTCACTGAGAATCGGTAACGGTTGGGTTGTGGGCATACTTAACGGAGCATCAATTAGAAGGATTACATCGGTAAAGCTGAGCGTTCTCGCCGGTACAAAGTTATGGTTACTTTGCATACATCATCTTCTGGTCCCTTCATTTGGTTCGTTTCTGCGTCCAGCGAAACCATAGACAATAGACCGCTGCGGTAGGCTTTCAGTCAAGTGTGAAATCGATCCTGTAAAACACTCATTCGAAACGGACATGCCTACCCTGTACAGCGATCAAACGGGCCTCTGTTAACTCAGATAACTTATAACTTACTAAGGCGAGATAAACTAGCAGCCAATTTCGCCAACTACTTTGCCGTACAATCAATGTGTAAGTATATACACATTGATTGTACGGCAAAGGTATACAATTGCAAAAAAATTATTGTGTACTTACTTACACAATAACAATTATTTCTTTTACTTTTGATATAGAATTTGAAAATCCTCATGAATACGAGATTTAAGTCTTTTGTTTTCAGTGTCTTACCAGCGCATCTGTGGCTATCTATCTTATGTCAGCCGGGTTAATCGGTGCGGTCGTGCTCAAGTAGCCATCGTAATGACGAATAGGAAGAAATCGCTCCTTTGCAATTTTTAAAAAATGTAAATCAATTCATTAGAACGAGAATCATGAAAATGGCCAGTTGCTTAATAGGTGTATATCTTGCTGCTGCACTTCTCTGGGCCAACACCGTTGGTTTTAGCCAGACTGTTACTAACCAGAGCCAGAATTATTCGATTATTCCCAAACTTCCTTCTCCACCCAGGCCGGAACCGTTTACCGTTTCAACAATACCCTTACCAACGAATGTGGTTGAAAGTGACTTGGTCAATTATCTCCCGGACGGGAAGCATATCATCGCGGAGGTCCATTTTGCGGGTAAAAAAAAGGGGGATATCGCCGTCATGAACGAAGACGGAAGCGATTTCAAATGTCTGACGTGTGAATTGAAGGAAGAGATTGGCGGGGAAATGCCGGTGCCACTACCGGATGGGAAACGCGTGTATACACCGGATGGTATATTGGAATGCAGCCCGTCTATCGTTAATTGTCAACAGGCTCGTATTCTTCCATTGGTTTATCCGGCTATCCCACAAGCCACTATGGTTATGCATATTGCCACCAATATGTCGCCCGATGGCATCCATGTGGCATCGGGAATAATAACCACGAAAGGATATATTGTATTAGTCAGTGAACTAACGAGAGTATCAGACGGCAAAGGCGACCACTATGAATTGCACAACGGAAAGGTGGTTGCAGGGGGCTCGGATGGATTTGATTTTTCGGCATTCAGACCCAAAATAGATGGAGCCGGAGAAGTGAAAAGTTTTGCTGACGGCGGAAAGTCGCTCATTGATCTCGCCCTGTTTGAAGGTAATAACTACGACTTAGCCAAGATTGACCTTACCAATGGCAAGGTGACTCGTCTCACGAAACATTTCAGCTATGACGAAGGTACCTATCCCTCACCCGATGGCAACTGGGTCATTTTTCAAACCCATAGGCACACCACTCGCATGGATGCTTTTGGTCTAATTCCTCGACCCCTTATTGCCGGATTGCCGCAAGCAGCCGGTGTTGCCATGCAGCGAAATGCAGAGCATGAAGGCAATCCTAAGGCAACACGCTTTTACGGGCTTACCATGGTGGACAAATATGGCGACCGAGCCAGGTTACCTGAAGAAGGCTATACGGGCATAAATCTGATGACCGACAAAGATGATTTTACGCTTTATCATCATTTGGGAAATTTTGCCTGGCACCCGTCCAGTACACATGGCATTTTTTGGGAACAAAAAGATCCTAAAACCGTAAAAGAGGGCGAATCAACCGGGCGGCTTCGTATGCTTCGATTTACATCCAGAAAGCCCACAAAACCCTTAACCCCAGTTGTACCTGTTATCAACTGGGCACCTGACCTGAAGGATTTTAAATGGATCACCCCAACCTACCCGGAACAGGGAATTCTGAAAGGAAAAGTCGCTGGTTATGCTGAAATCAGCACAGTAAAACCAGCACAGGGGTCATCCGATGAACCTCGACGAGTCATTAGATACGTTGACTTTACGGATGATGGTGTTTATATTTTAAATGGTACCGAGTCATCAACAGTCGGTACAGGGGGGTATACTAAGCCTGTATCCTGGGACGCTGATATAAACGTCAGCGGCAAGCAAACCGGGTTTTTAAAAGCCCAAAACGTAAGGTTCAGCGTAACCAGCACGTCATCCGGGACGATTCAGGCAGAACTTGGTAAACACAACGTTGAGGTTGACCTGTCTCGTGGCATTCCGACCGGTGTACCGGGTGTACTTCGGTAGGTTCGTACGCTGACAATAGCCCCTGTGTACGGTCTACCCCCAGGTTGGAAAGAGTAGTATTCAGCGTACCACGTCCAGGCATACCCGGGCTCGACTACTCCCCTCGTGACTGACAAGCGGCTACCAGGTTTGACCTTCACCTGACAGAAGTGTTTCGGTTGACTACCCAGTTAAACGTAGGCTTATCAAAACAATAACGATCTGTTTTTTATGAACAAACTATTGCTTGTTTATTTGTTGTCATTTGTCAGTCTTGTCAGCACGGCTCAGGATAAGAATACCCTTGCGCAAGTGGGGGTAAAACAAAACGCGATCGATTTGAAAGCGATGAAACGTATCGGTAACGTAGATGAGCGGTATCAATCGTTCAATGTCGAAATGTGTGAGGTAATCGGTGGCGACTTCTGGATACCGTATGAGCTGGTCGATTCAGTAAAAAAGCAGTCTACTAAAACTGGATTTGCAGCCCTGAAATGGAAAATTGACCCCATTAACCTGTATGAAAAAAAACTTCGGAAACTGGCATCAGCCCTGGGTCCTACCTACATACGAGTGAGTGGTACCTGGGCCAATGGTGTTTATTTCCAGAACAACGATGAGCCTGCATTGAGTAGTCCACCGACCGGCTTCAAAAACATACTTACCCGGCAACAGTGGAAAGGTGTGGTTGATTTTTGCAAGGCTGTCGATGGCAAATTAGTGAGTTCATTTCCCATTAGTGATGGCATGCGGGATGAAAGCGGAACCTGGCAGCCTAAGCAGGTAAAAGCCATTTTAGAGTACACCAAAGCAATGGGTGGTGAAATCAGTGCGGCTGAATTTTTTAATGAGCCCTCCCATGCCTCACATGGCGATGCTCCAAAGGGCTATACTGGCGCCCAGTTTGCTCAGGAGTTCGCTCTCTTTAAATCCTTCGTAGCTAAGGCTGCTCCTAACATGACTATTATTGGCCCAGGTTCTACGGGGGAAGGGGGCATCCTTCCTTCGGGCCTGGATCTTTCGGTAGATGCCTTATTGTCACCTTCACCCAAACCTACCTTCGACGTCTTTACGTATCACTATTATGGCACCGTATCCAAACGTTGTTTGGGTGGTCAGAAACCAGAATTGGCCCTGACCGCAGACTGGCTGAGTAAAACCGAAAAAGGGCTCGATTTTTACCAACGGGCCAGAGATAAATATAATCCAGGAGCCCCTATCTGGCTCACCGAAACGGCCGAAACCGCCTGTGGAGGCAACCCCTGGGCAGTAACGTACATTGATAGTTTTCGGTATCTGGAGCAACTGGGCCGCCTGGCTAAAAAAGGCGTGCAGGTCGTGATGCACAACACGTTGGCCCGAAGCGAATATGCCTTGTTGGATCAGGATACCCATAATCCACGACCGAACTATTGGGCGGCTTTACTCTGGAATAAACTTATGGGAAGCCAGGTATTTGACGGAGAACAGCTAGAGCCTGGTGTTGATCTGTTTGTCCATAACTCAAAAAAGTGGTCTACTGGCAAAAGTGTCCTGATTCTAAATACGAATGAGAAAGTCACTTCGGTTACTATCCCTGCCGACGCCCTGCAATACTTACTCACCGCCGATGAATTGCTGACCAAAAAAGTAAAACTTAATGGTACAGAATTGAAACTGACCGCTACGGATAATGTACCGCCTATTCAGGGTAAACCCCTAAAAAAAGGGCAAGTGAACTTACCCGCTCATAGCATCCTGTTTCTTGAATTTAGCAAGTAGAAAACGTAAACCCAAGGGCGTTTAATTGGACGGCCTGTTTTAATAACTGTCAACTACAATCCGTAGCATCCGCCTTAGTTGTAACGATTTTTGTAACTTTCTTTAAATACACCCAACGATTCACAGCTTACCCGCCTTTAGTTGCCGAACGGCATAATCGGCCGCGCGGGCCGTTAGGGCCATGTAAGTCAGCGACGGGTTCTGACAAGCCGAGGAGGCCATACTCGCCCCATCGGTCACGAATACATTTTTGACGGTGTGCAATTGATTCCATTGGTTGAGCATCGACGTTTTGGGGTCGCGACCCATGCGGGCGGTGCCCATTTCGTGAATGGCCAGACCCGGAGCCTGGTGGTTGTCAATAGCGGCTGTAACCCGTATACCGGCCGCTTCCATCATCAGTTTAGCCTGAGCAATGGCGTCGCGTGTCATCCGGTCTTCGTTGTCGCCCCAGGCGCAGTCGATGTCGAGCGTTGGCATACCCCACTGATCTTTTTTGTCGGTGTTAAGTTTTACATGATTTTCGAAACGGGGCAGCATCTCGCCCATCGCCGTCATGCTGAACGACCATCCGCCCGGCTGGGTTAAAGACTCTTTGAAATCGGAGCCAAACCCCTCTGTCCAGCTTCCGCGCTCCCAGCCCGACCGGCCTCCTCCGCAGGCGAAAGCATAGCCCCGCACAAAGTCGGTCTGTTTGTCGGCGAGTACATTGCGGAATCTGGGTACGTAGGTGCCGGTTGGTCGGCGGCCGTAGTAGTAGCGGTCGTCCAGGTCGTGGCCCTCGTACACGCCAGCCACCCGGCCCCGGTAATTATGATCCATCAGGTAATGGCCCAGTACGCCACTGTCGTTACCCAAACCGTTTGGAAACCGGCTGGAGATAGAGTTCATCAGAACCAGTGTGGAGTTGAGCGTAGCGGCATTCAGAAAGATGATGTTGGCGTAATACTCCGTTACTTCTTTGGTGTTGGTGTCGATGACCCGAACGCCGGTAGCCCGTTTTTTCACATCATCATAAATGATAGAATGCACAACCGAAAAAGGCCGGATGGTCAGTTTGCCGGTAGCTGCCGCAACGGGTAAGGTGGCTGAGTTGCTGCTGAAATAAGCCCCGTACAAACAGCCCCGGCCGCACCAGTTGCGCGATTGGCAATCGGCCCGGCCTAGGGCCAGATGGTGGGGTTGCGCCTTACTCAGGTTAGCCGTGCGACTGATGATCAGATGGCGGTCGGCATAGGTTTTTTTCCAGGCGTCGCGCACACTTTTCTCGATACAGTTCATCTCGAAAGGCGGCAGAAATTCACCATCGGGCAGGGTAGACAGGCCGTCTCGGTTGCCGCTGATCCCCGCAAATTTCTCGACGTAGCTATACCAGGGAGCCAGATCAGCATACCGAATCGGCCAGTCGACGCCGTGACCGTCTTTGAGGTTATCCTCAAAATTAAATGGAGCCCAACGCTGTGTCCACCGGGCCCAGCTCAGCGATTTGCCGCCCACCTGATAGCCCCGAATCCAGTCGAACGGTTTGGTTTGCTGGTAGGGATGGTCGACATCTTTCACAAAAAACTGACCGGAATACTCATTGAACGCATAGCTAACCTTAGCCTGTGTTGGGCTTTTTTCCAGCACATCGAGCGGGTAGCGGCCCCGGTGAGTCATTTCCCAGGGGCTAGACAGGGTGGTGGGATAGTCCTTGACGTGCTCAACGGGTCGTCCGCGTTCCAGTACCAGCGTCCGCAAGCCTTTCTGCGTTAACTCTTTAGCTGCCCAGCCACCGCTGATGCCCGAGCCAATGACAATGGCGTCGTAGTGGTTCAGTCTTTCGGTCAGATTCATGCGATTATAGCTTGTCTTTTTCGATGATTTTTCCGCTCACTTTATCTTTCAAAATCAGCTTGTGCCGTCCGTCGTGGGTGAGTTCTTCCTTGATCAGGTAATAATCGGCGTCGTAATCGACCAGCGTTTTCTCCTGACTCAGGCCTTCCTGCCCCCGCCAAACGGGTAAGTCGACGGGCTCCCACTGTTTGCTTTCTGCCGACCTATACGCGGCATCGAGAACCGCGTTCACCACGTACCCATCGTAGAACGTTTCGGCGGGTTCGCGGCCTTCTTCGCAGGACGTGAACATGTCGGTAAACATGTGATTGTAACCCAGGTCGTTCACTTCATCGCCCACCGGAAAGAGCCAGCCCGTATTCGATTCAGCCTTTTCAGCCACATAATCGGCCCCCTTTCCAGAGGTGTAAATTTCAAACCCGGTTCGGAGAAAATTATTGATCCAGATCGTGCCTTCGGTGCCCATCACCTCATCGCGCAGGTCCATGCCGCCCCGGAAAACCCAGCTTACTTCGAACTGCCCTATGGCTCCGTTTTCGTATTTGACCAGCGCAATGGCGTGGTCTTCGGCGTCGATGGGCTTTACCTGCGTGGCCGCCCAGCACATGACCTCAACCGGCCGAACATCTTTCCCGATAAAACTACGGGCAATCTCCACGCAGTGGCAGCCCAGATCGAGCATGCAGCCGCCACCGGCCTGCTCTTTGTCCCAAAACCAGTTGGAGTGCGGGCCGGGGTGTGCCTCGCGCGATTTGGCCCATAGAATCCGGCCCAATGCCCCGCTCTTAACGCTTTCCAGGGCTTTCAGAAATTTGGGCGAATAGCACAGGTCTTCGAGGTAACCGCCGAAAATGCCCGCTTCTTCAACAAGTTTCATCATCCGCAGGGCTTCCTCCGCCGTCCGGCCGAGCGGCTTGGTGCAGACGACGTTCTTTTTGTGTTTGGCGCAAAGTTCAACCGCAGTGGCGTGGAGGTTGTTGGGCAGGGCCACGCAAACCATTGTCACATCGGGATGCGCAATGATTTCCTCCATATTGGTCGACCAGATGGAACAGCCGTAATCGGTGGCGAATTTCTGCGCTGTTTCTTCCCGGCGGGCGTATATGGCAATAACCCGGTCGCGGCTGCGCTGACCGTGGAGCGATTCGGCGTAGAAGCGGCCAATGAAGCCGCCCCCAAGCATGGCAATTTTTTGCATAACTACGCGGTTTTGATCAGTTTCATTTCTACAGGGTCCCAGTTAATCACCTTTCGCTGCTCGGCACTCATGTTGGCCGCCAACGAGGGTGCAGCCGCCCGTAAGCCAAACTCGGCATCTTCTTTTACTAGCGACGGGTTATTTTCCCGAACGGCATTGAAGAACACAATCATGTGGTCGAGTCGGTCGTCGTAGCCAGCGGGCGTGTTGAACGCTACGGCCGGTTCGTTCTGCACCTGCCGGGTAAATTGTGCTGCCGGGTATTTCTGGTCGTACTGCCTGATGAACTCTTCCTGCATAGCTTGCGGATAAGTAAACAGGGCATCATAGCCCTTGCTGTACATGGGTGCGTTGGGCCGTTTAAGCCGATTCAGGACGAACGAATTCCAGCCAATATCGATGACCCCCTCCGTTCCAACCAGGCGCGTATGAATATCGCCACCAGCGCCCGTTGCCAGATTGACGCGGGTTGTGAACTGAAACGACGGATTTTTGTCAGTTTTCGGGTAATCCATAATGGCGGTAACCAGGTCGTAGGCATCCCGGCCATCTTTCCAGAAATTCAAATCGCCCAGCGCAAAGATCCGGGTTGGCCCCTGCGAGCCCGTAATCGTATGCACGCCGGTGAGCAGGTGGACAAATAAATCGCCGGCCACACCCGTTCCGTATTCTTTGTAGTTACGCCATCTGAAAAAGCGTTCGGCCTGAAAGGGGCGTTTGGGCGCATCGCCCAGAAACCGATCCCAATCCACATCCTTCGGGTTAAGGTTTGGCGGCAGCGTATACTGCCAGGCACCCAGCGCATCGGTACGGTCGAGAAACGTTTCGACGGATGTTAACTCGCCTATATCGCCCGCTTCGTATCGTTTTTTAGCTTCCAGTACAGCCGCACTGCTCGCCCGCTGACTACCCACCTGGAAGACTTTTCCTGATTTCTTATGCGCACTGATCACCGCTTTCCCTTCGTCGATATGGTGAACCATGGGTTTTTCACAGTAGACATGCTTACCCGCCTGTAGCGCATCAATCGAGATACGGTCGTGCCAGTGATCGGGTACGCAAATCAGAACGGCGTCCACGTCTTTCCGAGCGAGTACTTCGCGGTAGTCGCGAGTCGTAAAAAGATCGTTGCCCCACACTTCTTTGGCCCGAACGAGTCGCGGGTCGTAGAGGTCAGCCACGGCAACGACTTTTGTTCCCGGCACTTTCAGCGCACAATCGAGGTCGTAATGACCGATGATCCCTGCGCCGATCAAACCGATATTGATGGTGTCGGCCGCTGATCGGGGTTGTAATGGGGTAATAAGGTGGCCGGAACCAGCCTGCATGCCTACCTTTCCGGCATTCGCCAGTGTTGCGCCACCCGTCAGCAAGGCGGTGGTACCACTCAGTTGGCGGAGAAATTTACGTCTTGAATTCATGAGAAATAAGGGGTTAGGGAAGCCTGTTCACTGGGGTTGGCTAAAACTGTAGAGCGCGGCCGGGTTGTCAATCATCAGTCGATTCCAGTAGTCTCCTAGACCGCGTTTGTTAAGCTCGTCCAGGAAGGTCGTCATCAGGTACGTTAGTCCCGGTTTGCCGCCGTACGATTGCCAGTAGGTGTTTCGGGCCGCGTCCATCCCGGCCGTAATCTGGTCAGGAAAGTCGGGCAGGAGCGCTTCCAGCAGCCGAAACGTTTGGTTATCGTCGCCGGTTTTCCAGCGAAACGCACTGTCGAATTCAACGCGGATGCCGGTTTGGAGCAAATCACGATGATACGCCAGATCAGGGTGTCGATCCATGTGCGAAATGACCACGTGACGCAGATTAGCCCCCAACTTAGCAAACCGTTCAGCCTGTTCCAGCGCATGAAGCCCGGAATTGGTGTGGGTCAGAATGGGGACGCCCGTTTCCAGGTGGGTATTCACTACGGCCCGAAAAATCAGTTCCTGATGCGGTGTTATGGGATCGTCGCCGGTGGCCAGTTTGACCATCCCCGCTTTGTGCGGAGTTCGCGCCAAAATCGGTCCGTTATAATCAAAGGCGTCGATGCCTTCGATCACGTCGGCCATGAACAGGCGCGTGAGCTGGTCTTCGGAATACTTATACCGCCAGTGTGACAGCGGGTAATACTGCTCCAGGTGAATGCCCGTTGGTGCGATGATCTGAATACCCGTCCGGCGCGACACGTCGGCCAGTTTCAGCACATTGCGGCCACAGTTAGCGGGCATCGTATCGACCATCGTCCGGCCCCCGGCTCCATACACACGTGTCAGCTCGTGGGCTACTTTATCGACATCGTTGAGCAAAAAATCGGGGTTCGCCAATGTTGGAAAGCTTTCCTCGATAATCAGGTGCTCATGGGCATAGGTGATCCCGGCTTGCGTGGCCGGTATGTCGCCCAAAACAGTTCGGATAAAGGCCATAGCGTGGGTACGTTCAGGTACGTTTACAGGGAAGAAGGAGAAGCAATCCGGCTCGGAAAGTTATTTTTCCAGCCGTCACGAGATGTATCAGCCAAGTCATCTGGTATGTCCAAAACGGCTCCGATTCGCAGCAAATCCTCCTGCAATCGAGCTATCGTCAGTTCATTGGCGGCTTCATCGGACTGCAACGACTGAACAGCGGCCAGCCCGGCGGCTTGTCCCATCGACATGGTTTGGGCCATAGATCGGCAGGAAGCATGGGCATCGTGCGTAGCCGAAAAACAGCGCCCCACCATCCAGACGTGCTGGCTGTTTTTGGGAACAATGGTGCCGTAAGGAACGCCATACACGCCGGAGCCGGGAATATATTCCCAGTAGGTTTCGGCGGCTCCGTTCTGGTCGTACCGGTGGTCTTCGATGGGCGCACCACAGAGAAAAATACGGTCGTCAGGCAGCAATCCGGCCAGGCATTCGTCCTTCGTTAGCCGATGTTCGCCGTATACGCGCCGGGTTTCCCGAACGCCAATCTGGTGCGACAAGCCGATGATATTGGACTGGGCAAAACCGGGTACATCGGCCTGAAAAAAGGATTCGTAAATGAACGACTGCCTGCGCCCTTCTATCTCCGCCTTCGTCAGTTCATCAGCATTCAGGGCCGACAGTCCGGCTACTTTTACGGCTACAGTCGAGATGCACTTTTGGGCGTTCATCTCGTGGGCCGAGCCTTCTTTACGCGGTAACGGGTGCCGCCCGCTGTCGACGGCTTCTTTCATTTTTTTGGCCAGCATCTTTTTGCCGCCCGCCCGTTCGTACTCGTCCAGGTCGACGTTGCTCATCCGAAAGGTCGTTGTGAGGCTTTGCGCGGGTTCACGCTGACCGGCAATTTCGTAGGCGAAGCCCGCCAGATGGCAAAAATCGGCATCACCCGACGCGTCGATTACCCGGCGGGCCAGCACTTTCTGAAAGCCGCCTTTATTCCAGAAAACACAGGCGTATCGTTCGCCTTCGGAAGCCACGTCGATGAGGGTCGTGTGCAGCAGATACTGGATACCATACTGTTGAATCAACTGGTCCCAAACGAGTTTCAGTCGTTCGGGGTTGTAGTTCACGCCCGTTCCGGCTCCATAGGTGTTGGGCCGCAGAAACACTGCTCCTGCCCTGTCTAGGTCGTTTACGATACGGTCGGGCCAGCCGCCCACGATTTTGCGGGGTGTTTGGCCGGGCGTAAAAAAACCGTAGAACGTATCGAGCATCTGGGTAGACGTGCCTCCCGGAAAGCCGTAGCGTTCTACCAGCATGACTGATAATTCCGGGCCCTGACCGGCCGCAGCCAAGGCCGCAACGCAACCTGCCGAACCGGCCCCAATAACGAGCAGATCGGTTTCGGCCAGAAGCGGCACGTGGAGGTGATTGATAACGTTTGCCATGTTACACGCCAAAATGTTTGCGTACCACCTGCCGACTCATTTTCAGGCTCTCACGAATAGGCCGGGTGGGCGTAAATCCGGCCGGGAAAGCAAGCTCAACGGTCATATCGCCCGCAAAACCAAGCTGTTTTAACTGACGGGAAATAGCCCCGAAATCCATGATGCCTTCGCCCACGGCTTCGGGCCAGACGCCCGTCCAGAGGTGGTCGCGGAGGTGCATGTAAACGATTTTGTCGGCGTAGGTTTTCAGGAACGTGGGTACGTCTACTTTGGCCTGAAACAGCCAGTCGAGGTCGGGGCCAAGCTTGTGATCGGGGATTCGCTGGAGGGTATTCTGCAGGTCAAAAATCCCGTCGGCCACTTCATACGTGTGGTTATGCAGATTCGGCACCACCTTGTACTGCTTGCCAATGGCATCAATCTGACGCAGAGTATCGGCCTGTACATTAAATTCTTCGGGCGTTTTTTTGCGTCGGGCATCACCCACCGACAGGCCCAGTACACGGCCCTTGAGTTGAGCAATGCGTTCAATGATTTTCCCGGCATTATCCACATTTTCGGCCTGCTTCTTCTTGTCCCAAAGGTTCTGCCCGTGGGAAGCTCCGATCACCGATACCCCCGTCTGTTGAATCAGATCGCCAATTTTCGAGACTGCATCATCGTGCTCCAGGGCAACGCCCATTAATTCAATCGCATCAAAACCGGCGTATTTCACGTCGGCAAACACCTGATCGAGAACCGGGGAACAATCGTACCTGGGCTTGTCGGATGAAAAGACCCAGACATGCGCTCCTACGACCGGTTTGCGAGCCAGCGGCATACGCCCGGCCAGCAGCGGTTGCTGTACCAGGGCCAATGCCCCGGTGGTGGCGCCTAAAAAATCGCGACGGTTCATCAGGATTGCTGGGTTGTTAGTGAACGGGTTTGCTCGCTTACGTATGAAGGAATGCCAACGTGCTGGTACAGTTTGGCGAGTCGATGGGCATGTTCGTCGTAGGCACTTTCGAAAAGCGTTACGGCCCGTTCGGCACCCACTACATTGGCGGCAGATAGTACTTTGGGCGGTTGTCCCGCTTCGGTTAACAGTCGCGCCACTTCGGCTTTGATACAGTTCACCAGCACCACGCCACCCAGCGTTGAGCCGGGCGCTACGGGCGTGTCCAGCCCAGGAATTGTGAGCATGGCATCGCCAACGGGGGCACCCGTGTCGAGAATAAGGTCGGCAAAATCGCTCAGTTTTTTGCCATCGGTCCGTTTGCTGGTGCTTTTATCGGCATGTTCTTTCGTTACCAGTGCTACCACTTTTACCCCCTGACGCTGAAACAATTCGGCCATTTCGATGGGTACCACATTGGAACCGCTCGACGAGATAACCAGCGCCGAATCCAGATCTGATAATTCATAGTTTCGCAGAATCCGGTCGGCCAGTCCAGGTACGTTCTCCAGAAACATAGCCTGCCGCTGTCCATTGGCGCCAACAACCAGATTATGAAACGACAGAGACAGCTCGACGATGGGGTTGAATCCCGGAAACGAACCGTAGCGCGGCCACATTTCCTCAACCATGATTCGACTGTGACCGCTGCCGAAGAGGTGAACCATGCGCCCGGCCAGAATTGTCTGGCTAAACCAGTTGGCCGCCTGCTGAATAGCTCCCGCCTGTGCTTCGATAGTGGTGAGAATGTCTCTTGATCGTTGAATGTACTCCGCTGTGAGGGTCATGGTGGTTTCGTTTAGTCGTTCAGGAAAGCTGCGGCACCAATGGCCCCGGCCCAGTCTTGAAAATGTGCTTTACAAATGGTTGTCTTTTTACCCGCTGGTCGCCACTCGAACAGGTTAAGGAATGTCTCAAGTGGAGCTAGTAACGCCTGGTCGGCCTGCATAATGCCGCCACCCAACACGACCACTTCGGGCGAAAAGGCATTGGCCATTGAGGCAATCGACACCGCCAGTTGCCGGATTGAGGTCAGCCACACCTGGGTAGCCAGCGGCTCGCCCTGCCGGTAGCCATCCACCAGTTCATGCGTGGTGTTGTATCGCCCAAACGAGCGTCGTCCCACCGTCACATTGCCAATGGCGTCTTCCAGACTTCCGGGCATATTTGTCACGTCAAGTTGCGTGCTATTGGCCTGTACTGTGGTGTGTCCCAGATGACCCGCCATCTGGAAAAATCCCTGATAGAGGTGACCGTTCAGTAGCAGACCTCCCCCAACGCCGGTACCCAGGGTAAGCATCAGCCCATGCTGTATGTTTTTCAGGGCACCAAATCGGGCTTCGGCCATCAGGGCTGCGTGGGCATCGTTCAGCACCCGTACAGGTTTGCCCAAATGCGTCGACCAGTCGAAGCCTTCCAGTCCCTGCAACCGGCCCGGCATACAGGCAATCGTTCGATTATCGGGAGCCGGTAAGCCCGGTGCCGACAACCCAATACCCTGAATAGGTTCCGTTGCCAGTTGCGTCAACGCCTGTGCGGTATCCGCTACGGCCCGTTGCCAGTTGCTGCTGTCGCCGTCGCCGGTTGGGGTAGTTAATTGGTGAATCACAACGCCCGTCAGTGTGTCGATCAACGCCCCTTTGATGCGTGTTCCCCCTAAATCGATGCCTATTGCCTGACTCAATGTGGTTACTGGTTAATTGGTGGAGTAGTTAAGTAGCTATTGACCAGTTAACTAATCAACTACTTTTTGTCATCCCGACGCAGGAGGGATCTTCGGCAGATATAAAATTCCCAGTTTATCGGAGATCCATCCTGCGTCGGGATGACAAAAAATAATTCATACCAACTTGCTTATAATCAAACATTTATAAACTAAACTATTTCGTTACACTACTTCCTACACCTGTCCTTCGCTGACACTCCAGCCGCCATCGATGGATAGGACTTGACCGGTTGCGAAGCGGGATTCGTCGGACAGGAAGAAAACGGCGGCACCATCCAGATCATCGGGTTGACCGATACGCCCCCCATCGAGTGGTTGTTTGGTTTTGATAAAGGAGACAATGGTGTCGTCCTGCGCGGCCCGTTGCGCCATAGGTGTTTCCACCAGTGCGGGAGCCAGGAGATTTATGCGGATGTCGTTGGCGGCATAGTAACTGGCAATGGATCGTGTGAAGCCAATTGCGGCCGACTTGGTAGCGGCATAGGCGTGGGTGGCGAAATACATTTTGGAGGGCGAGTAACCCAGCACCGAACCCATGTTCAGAATGCTACCGCCTGTTCCCTGCGCCAGAAACGCCTGTACTGCCGCCTGGTTGGATAGCATGAGCGAGGTCAGGTTCAGGTTGAAGGTATAATTCCAGCCATCCAGCGTCAATTCGTGCAGCGGCCCATCGCCGAACCGTCGGCCGCTACCACCCGCAACGTGATACAGGCCATCGAAGCCGCCAAATTCCTGCTGGCAACGGGCAATGGCGGTTTGGGCCGTTGCCGGATCGATAGCGTCACCGCTGAGGGCAATCCCCCGTCCCTGAAGCTGAGCTTCGGCTCGGCGACCGTTTTCAGCATCCCGCCCAACGACAACCACCTGTGCCCCTTCGGCTATAAACGCTTTGGCGGCTGATAGCCCCAGGCCCGTTGTACCACCGATAACGACAATTCGCTTGTCTGCCAACCTCCGATCCATACGATGTAATCAATCCAGTGTCAATTCCTGATCCGAAGGTATATAACTTCATTTTAAAAGCCAAAACTTATTATAATAAGTTTTTATAAATTTTTATAAAATTTTGATTATTAGAAATATGTGTCAACTATGTAAGGAGTTATTATTAAAGGAAATCCTTTCGATTCAAGCTTATATTCTTTCTTTTGTTACTTTTGTGAGTATCATGACCGACCAGCCATCGCGCATTCCGCAATACCGTTATTTATATGAACTGCTCCGGCAGGATATTATCCGGGGTGTTTTTAAGGTTGGCGACTTATTGCCCTCCGAAAGTGTATTACAGCAGCAATACCGGCTAACCCAGCCCACCATTCGGCAGGCCTTATTGTTGCTGGTTCAGGAAGGTTATATTAAAAAGCACCAGGGCAAAGGCAGTATTGTGCAGGCCATTCCAATTGGGCTTGGCGTGATGTCTCTAAAAACACATGCCATCACAGGCGAGGATAAACCGACGGTTTCGGATGACCTCACGGCTGAACGGATCACCACCACTATCCTTACCAAACCGTATCTGTGTTCCTTTCCGGAAGACTTCCAGTTCTACCCATCTGGCGAAGACACACAGGCCGAGTTTTACGGTGTTGAGCGATTACGGTCGGTGAACGACACCCCGGTGTTTGTTGAAAAGCTGATCTTACCCAACCGGTATCTGCCCACGTTCACCCGCCAACGCCTGGCCAACCGATCATTTTTTGACTTATTACGGGCCAAATATGGCTTAGTCGTAACGGGAGGAGAGCAAAAGATACAGGCCCTACCTGCCCATGAACGGGTTGCCACTCAACTCCGGGTTGACGTAGGGCATCCAGTTCTTCGTCTGGAGAAGCGGATCGACACGAATAAATCGGATTTTAGTTTTTTCTCACTTCTGTTTGCCCGTACCGATCAGTTTCTGTTACAGGGCCGGTTTTAACAAGTATGTAATGAAGCGCCATATACTGTGGTGTACGTGTAGCCGTATATCCATTTGTTCGAGTCCGTCGACAGAATCATATCTGACCTAACGAACTGAGCTGATCGATCAGAAAAGGCAAGCGCAGCTTAAGTGAACGCCGATTGACCAGTTCTCAGGAAAACCATGGTTTTAACATCGGTCCAACTCAATTTGTAGCAGGCGCATTTTAATCTGAAAGTAATTTTACGAACCCTCTATCAAAAAAATATCCTCTGTCAGCATTGCCGATAGAGGATATAAAACCAACCTATTATGAATTATTCTGCTTAATACCATGTGGGCTGCAGCACCCAGCATAGATCAATAGCCGGTATTCTGCTTTAGAACAGCCGTACCCTGAAGATCAATCTGCTGCTGTGGAATCGGCATATACTCATTTTTATTGGCCGTAAACCGGGCACCGGCATATGTACCCGGCAGCTTAGAACTTTCGTAAGCCAAAAACGCATTGACGGCCTTTTCTGCGACACCCCAACGCACCAGATCGAAGAATCGATGACCCTCTCCGGACAGTTCGAGTTTGCGCTCGAATCGGACAGCATCACGAGCCGATGCTTGATTCGTCCAGGGAGTGGTATATTGACCGATAACATAGTTGGCTACCGGTTTGCCATCCGTACCTTTCACAAATACAGCCGGGTTAGCCGCCCGCGCCCGTATCTGGTTGACGTAGCCACGGGCTTTCTCCAAACTACCTGCTTCAACCTCTGCTTCGGCAGCCATTAGCAACACATCGGCATAGCGGATAATGTTATAATTAATGGCTGTGTAGCCCGGTGTCCAACCCGTTCCGTCGGTTAATGTGCCTTCCTGGGATTTTGGATAGATAAACTTCTTCGGTGCAAACGGGCCGCCATACACCTGATCGCGAATCCAGTTGGCACCCGGGTGAGGACCCCAATCCAGATAAGGAATGCCCCGCCGACCCACTGAGTAGTCAATCCGGGGATCGAGCGGTCCGGCATCTGGCGTGAACGGATCGGCGGAAGACAACCCCTGATCGGTTTTTATCTGGTTAGCCCCTATATTATACGACCCGTCCAGCAAGGGAAGGCCATTGGCATTGGTCCGGAAGGAGTTGGCCATCTCAAACGAAGGCTGAAAAAAGCCGCAGCAGCTACCGGGTCCGCCCGAGAAGGGGAAATTTAGCACCATGTCGGGGTTAGCATTGTTGACACTGCCGGTATTGACTGCATTTTGAATGGCAAAAATAGCTTCCGGGTTAATGCTGTTGGCTGCGTTGAAAAGCGTCGTAAAATTATCGACCAGCGCATACTTTTGCCCACCCGGCGTTTTGCCGCTGGCAATGATGAGATCAAACAGGGATCTCGCTTCGGTGTATTTCTTCTGGTACAAATATGTTTTAGCCAGATACGACGCAGCCGCCCACTTATTGGCCCGTCCATTTGCGTCCTGCGTCTCGGGTAAATTTTCGTAGGCATACTTGAAATCCGCTTCAATCTTCGGCCATAAATCAGCCTGATTGGTCACCTTCGTCACACCATTACTGTAATCGAGGGTTTCATCCACGTAGGGCGTATTGTTAAATGTCCGTTTCAGCTCGAAGTAGTAATGACCCCGCAGGAAACGTGCCTGGGCGCCGGTATTTGTGGCAATAGTCGGCGTGACATCAGAACCGGGTGATTTCAAAACCCGTAATACCGTATTAGCCCGGCTGATGCCTTCATACATGGCCCGAAACTTATCATTGATCGGACCCGCCGAAGGAATAACCGTAAAGTTTTGAATGAACACGGCTGTACTCTGGTCCCCCGCGTTAGACCCTTTATTGGCATCGCCCCCTGTTACTGATCCCCAAAGCCAGTTAAAGCTGGAACCGAACCAGCCATAATCCCGTCCGTTAAGTTCTGCATAAGCACCAATCAGCGTAGACTGTATACCCGCATTACTGGTGATCTCGTCGCTGCTGAGCGTTCCAGTGGGTGGCTGGTTCAGAAAACTATCCTTACTCGCAACACCAACAACGACAAGTAGCAGGGATACAAACCCAATTGTCAATCTCTTTTTATATATTGTTTTCATGTTAATTATAGCATTAGAGCCAGCGATGTTTGTTCATCGCGGACAGGTAGGATAAACACTCAAAATGTAAAACCAATGCCTGCATTGAACCCACGCGTTACGGGGTAGTTACCAATGTCAATTCCGAAGTTGGTATCTGCTGTTCCACCCACACCCGGATCAAGGCCTTTGTATTTCGAAATAGTGAACAGGTTAGTTGTCTGCACGAATAACCGCAGTCGCTGGATATGAGCTTTGTTTAGCATAGACGTTGGCAGTGTGTAGCCAAGGGTCAGATTCTGTAGCCGCAGGTAGGAGCCGTTTTCAACATAGAAGGAGTTCGATTGGGTGTTGGTGCTGAAATTAGAGGTGTTCTCAAAAATGGGCTGGTCGGTATTGGTACGCTGGGGTGTCCAGGAATCCAGCACCCGTGCACTAACAGCCTGCCCCGTGAAGGAGGGGTAGAAATCAATGTACCACTTCGAGAAATTATAGATTTTTCCGCCCAGTGAAGTATACGCATACGTACTCATATCAAACCCCTTAAAACGCAGGGTGAATGTTAAGCCACCCGTAAATTTGGGCACCGGGCTGCCTAGATACGTTCGGTCAGCCGCATCAATTTTCCCATCCCCATTTATGTCCTGATACCGGAAACGACCCGGCGCGGCCCCATCCTGCGTGGGCGCAGCGGCAACTTCCTCTTTGGTATTAAACAGGTTGATCACCTTATAGCCATAAAAGGCAGCGATAGGCAGGTCGGGCTGAATCTGAATAGGGCTGATGTTACGGAAGTTAGCGGGCTGAAAGTTCGATACGCCCGGTGCCAGCGCCTGCACCACATTCGAGAGGAAACTACCATTCACGATGACCTCATATCGCAGATCACCGCTAATCTTACCCCGGTTCGTGAGTTGCAGGTCGATTCCCTGGTTGCGCATTTTGGCAATATTAACTGCTGGCGCATTGGCATTGTCGCCCACTACAGCGGGTAGCGGTACCTGAAAAAGCAGGTCACGGGTGTCTTTGCGCCAGATGTCAAACTGCACATCCAGTTTACCATTGAACAGGGAAGCATCCAGCCCAACGTCGGTCGTTACAGCTGTTTCCCAGCGGGCATCGGGGTTACCAATTTGGCTACGGGCAAAACCTGCTGCTACACTATTTTTAGTCGTGGCGATGTCGTAACTGCGATTAATGCTTTGGGTGTAGAGGTTAAACTGATTGTTGGGGTCTACATTATTGGAGTTGCCCATCGTGCCATAGCCTGCGTGCAGCCGCAGGTACGAAATACCCGGTACATTCTTCAGAAACGACTCATTGGAGATTGTCCAGCCCGCCGATACAGCCGGAAATACCCCATAACGGCTATTGGCTCCGAAACGGGATGACCCATCCCGTCGAACCACACCCGTTACGGTGTATTTGTCGTTATAGGTGTACTGTAGCCTGCCGAACAGCGAATAAAAATTGATGCCTAACCCATAATTACCGCTCAGTTGCCGCCCCGTGCCCGACACTGAGCTAAGCGTGACATAGTTCGGATTGGTGGAGAAGGGGTCAATGCCCGAAGCTGTGGCATTACGGCCTGATCCTGTGTTCAAGGCCTCCTGTCCAGCCAGCACATCCACACTGTGCAGCCCAAACTGGTGTTTATAATTGGCCGTGTTGCTCAGCGTCCAGTTCAGGCTATAGCCATAATTTTCCGTATAGCTGAAGGTACTGTTGTTCTGGGCGGTTTCGTAGGTTGCCCGGTTGTAAGCGTTGGAGAAATTGTTTCCATACTGACCACCAAGGCTACTCCGCAACGTAAGGCCCGGAATGGGGTCGTACTCCAGGTAAACGTTACCGAAAGCACTGGCCAGAAAGCTTTTGTTGTTGCGGATTCCATCAAGGGTAGCCACCGGATTCTGTGAGCCATTGAAGCCTTTGGCAGCCGTACCGGCATATCCACCAAACTCATCATAAATTGGAATGATGGGGTTGATCTGAAAAGCCTGTAAGATAACGTTCTCATCCTGAGGGGTACTCTGGCCATTTGTATTCCCCACCTGGCCAAGCTGCTGCCGATAGGTGAGCTGAAGATTTTGGCCCAGCCGCAGATTTTTCAGGAGGTCGAACTCAGAATTGACTCGAAATGTGTAGCGGTTAAACTGATTGTATTTCAGCACACCAGCCTGGTTTTGAGCACTTAAACCAAAATAATAACGACTGTGCTCAGATCCACCCGAAACGCCCAGCGTGTTGCGGGCCAGGGGCGCGTTGCGTGTGACGGCCCCGTACCAGTCGGTACCGTCACCTATTTTGTTGGCCCGCACCACCTGATAGATTAGCCCGGCCGCCGGATTAATATTATACAATGCTTTGGCGGCAACCAGATCAACTGTACCCACTACGCCTGGCGTACCGCCTACGTTTAGGTAATCGGGCAGCACCGGCGTTTGACCCGATCCATATTGCCCACCCCCTAAACCCGTGAAACTGTCGGGACCAACTGTACCACCGGCCTGGAAAATATCGTTTCGCCGGGACTGCCATGTCCAGTCTGCCTGCTGCTGGGGATTAAGCATTTTCTGGCCGTGTCCTGGTGTTGTAATACCAAACAGCCCGTCGTATGTAACCGTTAGTTTGCCTGCTTTTCGGGCTCCCCGCTTTGTTGTAATAACAACGACCCCACCGGCGGCCCGTGCGCCATAAATCGAAGCGGTAGCCGCATCCTTAAGTACCGTCGTCGATTCAATATCATCGGGGCTAAGAAAATTAACTCCATTGAATTGATCACTGACAGGCACCCCATCGACTACGTAAAGGGGTTGATTGTTGCCAAACGATCCAAATCCCCGAATCCGGACAATACTGTTGGTTCCGGGTTGCCCGCTGGAAATGACCGTGACGCCAGATACGCGCCCCTGAAATACTTGTTCCACATTACCTGTTGGCGTTGCGGTGATGTCGCGGGTTTTAATCGTCGAAACGGCTCCCGTATTGTCTTTGCGGCTATCGGTGGTGTAACCCGTTACGATAACTTCGTTCAGAGCCGTAGCGTCGTCTTCGAGTCGAACCGAAATGGACGACTGATTGCCAATACGTACTTCCTGCCCTTTGAAGCCTATGGCCGAAATAACAAGTACCGGATCACTCCCTCTGGCCGTCAGCGAAAAATTACCGGTGGCATCAGTGGAGGTGCCTATGGCTGTCCCTTTCACAAGCACGTTGGCACCGGGAATGGGACCATCCGCCCCGGAAACCTTACCTGTTACCTGGCTGTCCTGAGCCTGTGTGTTCAGGCTCCACAATAACCCTGCTCCCAGCAGGATGATGTAACCTGGCCTGTAGTTCATTGCTTTCATAAAAGTTAACTGGTTAAAGGTGAAGGATTACAGATTCAATTCAGCATGCCTATTGCTGAATGAGATAACTGTAAGTAAAATTCGCTTTAAAAGTAAAAAATTTAGTATAATAAGTGTATAATTTTTGATAATAAACCTCTGAAATTCAGTTATTTTTTAGTAGAAAATTAATACATATAGTAATAAGTTCGAGATGAATTATAAGTTGCTATTCCCATAAAGTTCATAAAAAGGAAACGACTGGCCCTGCTGCCCCGCTTTTTTATAGCGTCGACTCAGGCTAGGCCTCGCTTAAGGCTGACCTTCGGGTATAAATTCAGCTATCCTCAGATAGTGGACTTGCTACATTTAACTGGATATTAGATTAAGCATGATCTAACTTAGTGTACCGCTCAGGCGGCCCTGCATGAAAACCAGAAGGCAGTACGACCGTACGGGCGGCCCCTGAAGAATTCAAAAAAATGGCAGTGGAGCTATCCTTGGTCAAAGGATTGTTGAAGGTGACAGCTGTTGAATTGGGGATTACGCCCCAAATTCTAACCCGGTGGCGACGCGAACAAGTGGGCTCCCCCCAAGTACCAACGCCAGTGGAGGAACCCGCTTGAGCCAAGACCAATAGTAGATCCAGCGCTTGAAAAAAGAGTTAAAGCAAGCCGAGCTAGATCGGAGCGCCGAAGTAGATTTGCTACCTTTTACTGGACACGGCTTTAAGATCGTTTACTGTATTGCCCAGTAAAAGGGCAGTAAGTTCAATCTTAATAACATACCATTATGGTGGTGAAATTTTTGATACTTGATTCAACTCCATTTATTGCATTAGTGCAAATAATGGTTCAAATCTCTTCGTTAACGAAAACGCTCCCGCTTGAGACCTTATGATACTGAATCGGCTTGGCACTTATGAAAATTAATTTGAAATACAGTTTTCCTCTCTTGCTGAAAAATCGTTTACAAAATTTTAAATAGATCCAGCATGACTCAACCGGTACTGTTTAGGGGTCTGTCCAGTCATTTTTCGGATAAAGCGCGTGAAATTAGCCGGGTCCTGCTTTTTAATCAGGTACGCTATTTCGCCAATACTTAACTCGGTTTGTGTCAGCAATACGTTGGACTCCAGCAGGAGCATTTCCTCTAGCAGATCGTGGGCGGAGAGACCGGTAGCCCGCTTCACCGATTTGTTCAGATGGTTCGGGCTGACGTTCAATAGCGTGGCGTAAGCCGAAACGGTGTGCGTTTCATAAATATACTTCGTTAATGCTTCTTTGTAGAGCTGAGTGATCCGAAAGGCGGCATTCCGGTGTTTGGCGTCCCGCGATATCGCCAGCGTATTAGCCTGCTTCAATTCGGTTAAAAGAGTCAACACATACAGTCTGACCAGCAAGGGTAAGTCGGCGCTTTTTTTGTCGACAAGTGCCACTAACCGCTCTAAAAGGGAGAGGGTTGCCGCAAGCATTTCGTCACTCAGCACCAGGATCGACTCCCGGCCGATCTGGAGGAACGAAAACTCCTGCTCCATTTCAGTTTTTAGCCCGGATTGACTGATCAAATCAGGGTCGAAATGGCAGTAATACCCCTTTACATCCTCGCTCATCCACTCTTCATTATAAATTTGATGAGCTGGAATAAAGACGATCTGGTTTCGGGAAAGCGTATACCGGGTCAATCCAATCCGTCGAATGAGCTGGCCCTCCGTAACGATCATAAAGTCAATGACCGTTTTGCGATGGGGCAGCGTAGGAAAGTTCATGGCTTCCCGGACATCCTCAAGCGGATTGATATGAAAGTAAGGGAGCGATTTTAAATGCATTGTTGGCCAGCCGGGCTGCTTAAACGTTACTTCGGACAACGCACCGGGCGTGAGAAGGGGAACAGGTGTTGTCTTGTCGGGCATACAAAAGGGTCGTCAATAAACAAGTGGTCAACGTAGCCAGTGAGTTTACTATGAAAATGCAGAATCGCCAAATTTTCTGATTGTTTTTGACAATTATCGGATTTGTTTTGACTCGTCGGACTACTTTTTACGGCCTAATTTTGTCGTAAATCAAGTTTTTTCTGTGAAAATCAAGGATTAACGCTTGGTCTGCTGGCCCGCCGATACGTGTTTCTGCGTATTTGGGTATTCGCTCACTTTCCCGCATCGACTATGACACCGACTACCCCTACGAAGAATTACTTGTTTCTAACCATTTTACTGGTTGTCGGCACTGCGGTCAGGGCTCAGTCGTATAAGCCGCCCCATCTGGCGCAGCAGGGTAATACCACACAATTGATTGTCAAAGACAAACCCTTTCTGGCCCTGGGTGGCGAACTACATAACTCCAGTGTGTCGACAGCACCCTACATGCGCCCGATCTGGTCGAAAATGAAGGCCAAGAATGTGAACACCCTGTTGGCACCCGTGTACTGGGAGTTAATTGAACCCCAGGAGGGCATCTTTGACTTTGCGTTGGTAGACAGCCTGATTCTGGGAGCCCGGAAGCAGAACCTGCATCTGGGCATCCTGTGGTTTGGCCTGTTCAAAACCACTTATTCGACTTACGCTCCGTTGTGGGTTAAAGCCAACCTGAGCCGGTTTCCAAGGGTAAAAAACAAAGAAGGAGAGCCCACGCCAGTCGTTTCGGTCTTTTCGGCCAACGCGCTACAGGCCAATGCCAGGGCGTTTAACCGGCTGATGCAGCACATCCGGCAGATCGATGCCAAACAGCAGACCGTTATACTGGCTCAGGTGGAGAACGAGCCCGGCCTGTTTTATGCGCCCCGCGACTATAGCGACGAAGCCAGCAAAGCCTACAAGCAAGGCGTCCCGGCCGATCTGATGAGCTATCTCTCAGCGAATAAAGCCAACCTGCAACCCGGTCTGGACAGTGTCTGGAAAGCAAACGGGTATAAGATGACCGGCGGCTGGGAAGATGTGTTTGGTAAAAGTGTGCTGGACGATAAAACGCCCAATGGGCTGTCCTACTTCCCGGAAGAATTATTCACGGCTTATCACTACACTAAATTTATTGGCAACGTAGCGGCCGCCGGTAAGGAAGCCTACCCGATTCCCCTGTTCATAAACGCCTGGCCAAAAGCCGCCGGGCTAATGAGTACCCCTGGTAAGTACCCGAGTGGGGGGCCAGTGCCGCACCTGCTCGATGTCTGGCGCGCCAATGCCCCGGCCATTGATTTTATCACGCCAAACGTGTACGCGTCCAAACAGGGGATATATGCCCTGGCCGAACAATACCACCGCTCGGGCAATCCGTTATTTATTCCGGAAATCAAGCAGGGGCCAGAAGCCGCCAATCTGACGTTCTGGCTGTATGGTCAGCATGATGCGCTCTGCGTTGCCCCGTTCGGCATTGACGATAGCCCGGCCGAGGAAGACCCGTTTACGAAAACCTTTGCGGCCGTGGCGCAGGTACAAGAGCTCATTCTTCGCCATCAGGGAAAAGGGACCATGGCCGGTATTTTTGTCGATTCAACGGTTACCTCGCAAAGCTTTCCGTTGAATGGCTTTACAGTAAAGGCGAATCTGGTTGTACCGAGAGGGTTTGCCGGTGCCCCTTCGACGGAGAAGAAAGCCCCTTTTGCGGGCGGAATTCTATTTGCTACAGGCCCCGACGAATTCATTGCCGTCGGCCGTGACTTTGAACTGACGTTTACGCCCACCAGCCCTGACCCACAAAAACCGCGTGTCGATTTGGCTTTTATGGAGGAAGGTTCGTTCGTTAACGCCAAATGGGTGCCCAGCCGTCGATTGAATGGCGATGAGGGAACCGGGGGCGGGGGAATTGGCGCGTTCGGTGTAAAAAACAACAAAGCCGGTTCACTCCGTTTTCAAAAAAATCCGAACGGAGCGTACAGCATTGTCCGGGTTAAGTATTACCGATATTAACTGCGTAATCCAACTTAACACTTTAGACAACGTTACGGATGTCCATCTGGCAATATTTTGGTTCGTATGCGACTTATTGAGTTAGGCTGCCAGTAAAAATCACTGTCTTTTTGAACGCTTCCGCTTGATACGCAAGGACGTTCGTATATATGCATCTTGAATCGGGTTTTAGTTGTCCAGTAATCTCCCATCCGCCTAGTCCTAGGGCTTAAGCTGTCATGTACGCTTAACGGGTCAGGACAAAATGTAAAGGGTTTCAACCGCTTATACACAGGGAAGGATCAACTTTAGTCAGGACTCAGGCTAATCCACAACCAACCCGACACCCTACGCACACCCCGAGCTTGACAACTTTACGCTAAAGCGGAAATTGTATGTCAAAGATTAACTAAATCTATCTGCTAAGTAGGTGGGAACAATCTAGGTAGACGTAAACTTATAGCTGACAATGAGCTAGATATAGACTAAAATGTCGCTACAGTCGTCCATAGTACCAGCAAAAAATCAGAAAAATCAAGGGTCTCTCTACGACCTTCACGCGCCTAAGTTATGGGGCCTTATTTTGAGGGCCCATCTTTCCCAACCTCAATCCGAAGCGGTCTTAATTAAGGCATTTGTTAACGTACTAAAACAGGTAGATGAAAAAGAAATGACCGAAAGGGATTTCTTCGCGGCCCTCATTCGAAGCGCGCTTCATGAGGGCTTACCGCTAACTTGCCTACACGCTATATTCAGTGAGCAACGAAGGGGATGAGTCACTTCGATTTTGTGATCAACAGTAGTTAACCTCACGTAAAGGTCATAACCCTGGTAAGAGGAGGAGACGACGCGTTTTTTAGTCATCGTTTTTTTGGGCATGTTCCACCGCTACGGCTACGGTATTACCTGTACGAGGGGCCTATCCTATCTGGTAAACAGGTCGTCTAGTTAAACACGTCTATACGAATCTGACGGCCGCCCTGCTTATATGACTGCTTGGAGCGCGTTGGGCTACCTGATTCTATCGCTGGGTAGACGGTTAGTTTTTCGGCTTATTGGCGGGGGATAGGTGAGTGCCACTTTGAGCTTGTAAAGCCACTAATTTTTTTCGCGTTGCCGATGCCTCTTTCAGCGAAAGCGCTTTCTGAAAATTGGCTATGGCACGAACGGTGTCTTTTTGGGTCACAAAGTAATCACCATATGAGTCACAGGCATTGAAACTGGCTGGGTAATTCGCCACATTAAGTTTGAACAGACTTCCGGCTTTTTTAAATTTCTGCTGCGATACCATATACGAGCCCAGTTCATTGACCAGACTTTCGGGGGGCTTCACCGTATAGCCCAATTGCCGGGTGGCGGCCCTAAAATGGGTTGTCAGTTTATCGGCTAACCCGGTATTGTCTTCCTCATAGTCCTGGTCGGTCAGCGTTAATCGGTAAAAATCAAAAATGAAACGGAGCGCGTCGTATTCGGCGATGAGTGGCACTGAGCTATGGTCATCCAGGGCATAGTATTTCCCCTGGTAGCGTAAGCTGGTCTGTCTAGTAGCTTTTAGTAAGCGATCCAGGGCTAAGATGGAGCGAATATGTTTAGTCGAGCCACTCGTATCCGTCTGTACTCGTAAGGTATCCATCCCCGACTCCATCGTATTGGCGATACCGACAAACAGGGCTTTGCCCGCATACTTTTGGCTGGTTATAACCTGCTGAGCGGTATGGAGCAGCTGTTGATTTGCCCACCACATACTCGGGTCGATGGCCACGTAGGCGTTGAACAGGTTTGGGTGATGAATCAACGTATTGATGACCAACAGCCCACCCAGTGAATGGCCGATGAATATTTTGTAGGGCTCAGTGGGATACAGAGAGTCCATGTGAGGAATCAGTTCGCTTTCGATGAAGGCGGTGAATTTCTCCCCTCCGCCCGAGTTCTTCAGGCGGGTACTGTCGGCAGCCGATGGAATCATGCCGCCCCCCGGTGTGGGTGTCAGATCCAGGAACCGGTTGGTATTAGGAATGCCCACCACGATCATCTCCGGGCAGATCGTATTGCCATTGACGGTGCTTAGTTGGTGGATCATACCCACCACCGATGGAAAGTGGCTCTCGCCATCCAGCAGATAGACGACCGAATACCGTCGTTTGGATGACCCTTCCTGTCTGTAACTGTCCGGGACATGCACCCATAGTTTACGCTTCTCATGGAGAATTTTTGAGGTTAGGCTGTCAATCTGACCGATGACAATTTGCTTCGTTGATTGGGATCGTACTAGCAGGGGTACGAGGACAGACAGGGTAAATAAAAACCATTTTTTCATAGAGTTCAGAAAAGAGGATGATTGATGGCGTAAAAGGGTACGAGCTAACTCCTAAAAGACGCAGGACTACTTGTAAGGACGATATGGGTTAAGTACAACCGTTTATTTTATAGCAAGTTAGCGCTATTCACAGCCGTGTTGTCTAACCAGCCATCGTTTAGCCAAAGTACGAAAAACGTAAGCTAACTACGGATAAATTATTCGTCTCACCAATTGCTCTTTCTGCAAGATTCACATAGCTTCTCACAATTAGCGAAAGTCGATCAGGTTTGGAGTCTTAAAGCTATAGCGAAT
Organism: Spirosoma pollinicola; assembly: GCF_002831565.1. Taxonomy (NCBI): domain Bacteria; kingdom Pseudomonadati; phylum Bacteroidota; class Cytophagia; order Cytophagales; family Cytophagaceae; genus Spirosoma; species Spirosoma pollinicola. Next base: position 657,081 of record NZ_CP025096.1, read on the forward strand.
GGCACAGCAACCGGTCCGCCGGTGCGGGATGACCGTCAGCGAAACGGACATGACTGCTATTCTAACTCGTGCTCCGCGCCGGCGGTCCGGTACTATTTTATAAAGGCAGTACTAGTAAAGCTTCTGGGATAAAGCCTTTGTGGATCAACACCTGGCTTTATGACAAAGTCCTTCTACCAAACCATTTGCGCTAGCTTAGGGCTCTCCCTGGCGGCTGGCTTGTTTCAAAGCTGGCTCCATGTTCAGCGGGGCATTGATCTATATAGGCTAGCTTCGTTTCGGAGCTGGTTTTTAGTGGGCGACTTCATTGCCCTCCTAACGGCTAGTCTGCTACTGACCTATTATCACCACAAATGCTTTAAAGCGGCTTTCCAGGCTGGGCTGGTGGCTACCGTAATCTCTCTGGCAACCCTGCTCTATCTGCTACTGGCAACCCTCTACCCGCTGCTTGGTCAGTATCTCAGAGTGGCTATAGTGATGGGGGTTTTAGCTTCTGGGGTGTATGGGGTAACCCTGGCTACTTCCCGCGCCAGGACCAGACCCTGGCTTAAGGAGGCAGGTATTGTCGTGACTATCCTATCCGCAGTACAGCTTGCAGCCCTGATGTGGTTTAAGGATATACCCCCTTATCCCCCAAACGCTACCCTCGATTTAATTCAGCAATACCTCGGCCTGGCTGACCGGATCGTTCCGGTTCTCCTGCTGTTCAATTTTATCAATGAGTTAAAGAGCGTTTCCAGCGATAAGGAGCCAATCAATTTACCAACTGGGGTACTTATTGCCAAAGCGATGGTGGCGATTCTGGCCATTTGTACAACGGTACTCGCCATTCAGCTAATCGGAGATAACTACAGCTATACGAATGCTTCTCCCCGAGAAACGGCCCTGGCAAAGCCTTTTGAGGAGGGAAGCTATATTGGTCCCCAGGGCGATACGTTGCTATACCGGATCATGAAGCCGCTTCACTACGATCCCTGTAAACGCTATCCGCTGGTGGTAGGTCTGCCTGCCTCCTGCTGGTCGGACAATACCCGCCAGATTGATGCCTGTCCCATCGCCAAATGGTTAGCCACGGATGAAAACAGGCGAAAGTATGCTGCGTTTGTTTTTGTGCCCCGCTGTCCACCCCATACGGGCTGGGGTGGAGTAGCCAATACCCCTTCCGTAGCGCCACTGGCCATTGAGGCCATCCTTTCTCTGGACAAGGCGTTTTCGATTGACGCCCAAAGGCGTTACGTGTCGGGCGTGTCTCGGGGTGGTTATGGGTCATGGCATCTTATTGGCACGCACCCGGAGTTGTTTGCGGGCGCCATTCCGGTCTGTGGAGAAGGCGATCCTAGTCAGGCTCCTGGTATGGTTGGGATCTCGGTCTGGGCTTTTCACGGGGCAAAAGACATGAATGTACCGGTGAGCGGTTCACGCAACATGGTCAATGCGCTAAAAAAGGCGGGGGGTACTCCCCACTATACAGAGTATGGTGATGCCGCTCACGGCATTTGGGAGGAAGTCGTAAAGACGCCAGGTTTGTTAGACTGGCTCTTTGCCCAAAAACAAAAGAACCCACCAAAGGCAAGTAAAATCTAAAGTGTATCAAAAAAGGCTCAATTAAGTGGAAAGCTAGTTTTTAATACATGTCAACTCTAATACGTACCATATGAATACATGCTTAATCGTCCCGCAACTGTGGTGGTAAGGCCTGGATTGGCATTCCGACCGATCACCATAACTCTATGCGTGGCATAGGTTTGACATACGTCGTTGCTTATTAGCCAATAGGCTGACCCGGTGGTGTTAAGCAGTCGATCAAAAGTAAGTTACTATTTTGTTTCTACTTGATACAAAACCCCTATTAAACCTTCTTCAGGCTTAATGCTGTCAGAAAACGCAGGGCTTTGACCGATAGCTTGGTCATCATGACTATAGTTGTTCGCACAGTCATGATGACCAAGCTATCGGCCTGCCAGTTTATTTTGTAGCCGATTGATCTTTACCGGCTATCCCCGTTTGGCGGTTTCTGTATAGTGTGGTCAACTGCTCTTCCCAGTCTACCGACCACTTCAGCAGAGCCATCAGCGGGTCGGCAGTACTTTTTCCAAATTCGGTTAGCGTATACTCGACGCGGGGTGGTACTTCGGGATACACAGTCCGCTCGATCATGCCGTAGCGTATGAGGGTTTTCAGGGTTTGGGTCAGCATTTTGGGCGAAATCCCGTTGATCTGCCGATTGAGTTCGCTGTTGCGTTTGGTGCCCTGCATCAAAGCCATTAAAATGAGGAGTGTCCACTTGTCAGCGATCAGTGTCAGCGACTGATTCAGGATACAACTTTCGTCAAGGATGGATTTTACCATCAACGATTTCTGCAAGTCTAAAAAATTTTGATTCTCCATAAAGCCGTTTCTGAATAATTCGCCCAAATAGTCCGGCACTGATGACATTGGCGATGCAGCCGCCCGCTACCTGCTCGATTCAACCTGGGCCGGTCATTGGACGCTCAACCTGATGGGGCCGGAAAACGTCACCCCCCGGGAGGTGGCCGTTCTGTTGTCGAACGCCCTGGGTCACCCCATCCGGTACGAGCGGCTTGCCCTGGAAACTGTCAATGACCAGTTACGAAGCGCGGGCTTTACCGAAACTGTCCAGCAGGAACTGCTTGATCTGTTTGTTGCCCTGAGCGACCCAAATGGGGCTTACGCCACCCCCCGCACCCCGGAAGCCCCCTACCCGGTTCGAAGATTTCGCGCGGACAAAATTGGCTCCGTTGTTAGCAGATGCCGTGTGGTAGAACAATGACGTAATCGGGATTGACACGCTGGCGAACGGTGTCTGCATAATTGATTCTTCAACTGTAGGGAGCAGTTTGCAGGCACCGCAGCTATGCTAGTCGATATGGTATCGGGGTAACCTTCTTGCACATAGGGGTTACCATTGTTTATTGCACTTGACAGGTATAGGTTACTCAACGTGTATAGCTGGCAGCAGTGGCTTACCATCCCTTGGAGGAAGACCATGTATAGTTGTAAGTTGATTATTCTCACAAAATCCTCGTGCTTGAGACGGTGTATTATTCAGATATCTGCTCATTTACGGAGTCGGGTATCGAGTGGTATAGGCGATTGACGGATAACTTCCACCTCTGCAAACGAAGCATGTTGAGGATGTAATAATATATTGTAGGACAGCTCTATTATGGCCGACGGTACCGCCATAGCTAAGCAAAAAGGAGCTTGCAACCATTCGGCTAGGAGCGTTTGCGTTTCGCCTAAAGTACCGCTCTTCCAATATGCTGGTAGTTTGGCCGCATCAAGCCAAAAAATAGAATCAGTTTCGTCAGGCAAACGCAGCGTACTTAACCACAATTGAGGGAGTTCCCCTAAGGTTAAGGGAGGCAAATGTACTAATGTTTCCAACAAGGCCAGTTCGGGGGTGCGACTGGTGTACAGGATACCCACGCCCTTTGGGTTCCAACGGCCTCCATGTCGATAGCTGCCCACAACGGATAAAGGCTCCCGATGATACGGCTCTTTGTTGATGCAATAAACCTCCATTCATTTACCCTGCTAGACCCCATTCAATACGGCCCAGTACATCTTCGGCCAGTGAGAAACCCGATACCGTATCCAGCACAGCTAAAGGGGATTGGACTATTACGGAGAGTTCATGAGTGAATTCCATAGGGGTCATTGCGCTGACAATTGGCCCAACGGGTTGATGAAAGCTACCCATATTTTGCAGGGGGCCAGAAGCCATTTCTTCAAGACTACGATCAGTTTCTGGACGATAAGCTAATTCGGCCAGTGGGGTGCGTAACCAACGAGCCAGTAGGTCGGCTCGCCCGTCAAAGACGGCAAGCCCTCGCTGGACGAGTCGCTCCAGTAACAAGAGTCGTTCGCTAGCGGCCAGACTTAATCGTGTCGCCGTGGCCTTTCCATGCAGACCTCTGATAGACATGTTCAGTATACGGGCCATCTCTTTATCAGTGAGGCCGACCAAGCGAGCGATTTCATCGACTCGTCGGCGTAAAACGCCTTGTCGGGCTTGGGTGATTATGCTGGTAACTGGCAGAGTCGCTTGCATCTGTTCGGAGTGACTATATAGTGCAAAACTACATAGTATAAATAGCAAATTTGCACTAAAGGTTTCCTGGCCTCGTGTACAAGCGAAACATGGTGACTTTTATCTATTCTACCTCTTTCGTTAACTAAAAGTAGATACGGTCGGTGTATCCAAACAGGTCTTCACTGGATAATCTTCCCAAATGAATGGGTATCGTTACCGGTATCACAATCTCGAAAAGGACGCTACTCTGAGATAAAGGAATTTTGTGATCTACCTCTGAAATGTAGTGATAGAGTCTGGTTTTGTGAAGATGCAACCGCCTGACTACGAGTTGCATCTTCCCAAAACCAGACTTTCTTAATCAGACCTTTTTTGAGATAATTCTATGTTGTTTGGCTACGCCCGTGTTTCGACTCAAGATCAGAACCTAGCCCTCCAGTTGGATGACCTTAAAAAGTAGGTTGTCAGAAAATTTTTCAGGGCCGGGGTGGCGCCCCACAAGGTCTCCTCGGCCAAAGTATGACCACAACTTCAAAAGTTATTAGAGGTACGTCGGGAAGGAGACACCATCATGGTTTGGAAACTAGATGGCACCGGCCACCCGGCGGCTGGGTAGATCGCTAAAAGAGCTGTTTACCTTGATCAATGACTTTCAAGCCAAAGGAATTGGCTTCCGCAGTCTGAATGATGCCATCGATACCACGACCGCGCAAGGCCGTTTAGTGTTTAACTTATTTGCGTCGCTAGCCGAGTTCGAACGTGATATGATCCGGGAGCGTACCAAAGCGGGTCTAGCGGCAGCTCGTGCCAGGGGACGAATAGGCGGCCGACCAAAGGGACTCACAGTTGAGGCCCAAGCAAAGGCACGGGCCGTCAGATCCATATATGCTCTCAAGACGCATACAATTCTAGAGATAGGTCAGCTGTTTCACGTAAGCCTAGCAACGGTGTATCGGTATTTGGCTTGGAAGGAAGAAAATAAAGTTTGAGTAGTGAAGGACATTGCTTCATAAAATGGGCGTGGCTGTTGCACAACTCCGCTTTTTACATCGGTTGTTCATTCTGTATAGGCTAGTGGTCAGATTTTCTCCCCTCGTTGCCCCATCTCAGTTGAAATAAAGCATGGTAAGGCTCAGAAAAGTGTTTCCAGAAGCCAATGACCACTCCACTTTTAGGGCTATGGCTTGGCTGATAGTAGACTTGGTAGTGAACTTCATACACTTCTTCAGATTGAAGGCCACAGCTGCCATTAGCATCACCTTGTGAGCCCCAGCTTTGCCTCGTACATTTATCTTTCGCAACCCATTGCACTCTACTAAACTGCCTAAGACCGGTTCTACCGTCTGTTGGCGAAGCCGTTTCATGCGTTTGCCCCGCCGACTTTGCTGGCGTTCCAAGGCTCGACGATAGAAGGGATCATAGGCCGTCCGGGTTATCTGTCGGCATTTACTGTTGGGAATACACGTGGGTTTAAGCGGGCACTGTTGGCAGTCCTGGTAAGCGGCTCGGTAGATTTTCAGCAAACCGCCATCGGCCTGCGAATCGAAATTCTTAAAGGGTAGTGGCTTCTCAGCGGAACAAATGAACTGGTCAGCAACTGGGTCATAGGGGAAGCCATCAATCTGGGGCTTATACTTGCCGAAAACGGGTATCCAGCCAGTGATTTTCCACCCCTCCAGTAAGGCGTAGTTGCCGCCGTTCGAGTAGCCAGTATCGGCCAGTATCTCTTCTAGACGCAACTCATTGTGTACTAACCGCTGCTGAAGCTTCCGCGTAATATCAGGTAGAGACTGGCTGTCCCGGCCATCGGCAAAATCAGCCTGTACATGGCTGATAATCCCTTCGGCCGTATCCACTGCCAGGCTACAGTTGTAGTTGAGTTTTCGGGCTTTACCCGGCTTGATGGAGATGCGCGCATCGGGGTCGGTAGGACTGTAATGGGTTTTATTGCTCAGCAACTGCGCCTTTTCGTTACCGGCTCCCAAGGTGATAGGCGCACTCTTCAGGTTTTGTTGATGCTTTTTCAGGCGTCTCAACTGGTGATCGGCAGCCGTGATTACCGAGGCTGCCTGACGGGGGCTAAGTTTAGGGATCGCATCTACTGGTCCATTTTGATCTTCAACTTGGGGTAGCAACTTGGGCCCAGGTCGCTGGGGCTGTTTTTCTAAGAGTGTTTCCATCGACGCGTTAGCTTTGACAGGAGCCGAGTCGATAGCGACCCGCCGACCGGCTACCGCAGCCGCGGACGGTCATGTTGTGGGCTACACACAGGCTGAATACTTTGTCAAATAATAACTCAAAAAGTGCTTCTGGATATAGCTGACGGGGCCGGCTCAGAGTGGAGTGCCAAGGCAATGGTTCATCGATGTTATACCCTAGAAAATACAGCATATCCATGCGCATGGAGCAGTGCTCAATCAGCTTTCTGTCAGAGGCAATATTCTCAAGATAGCCGATGAGCATAAACCTGAAGAATACCACTGGGTCAATCGAGGGATTGCCCGTTGAGCCATAGAGTTCTTTAGTATATTCATAGAGGAAAGTAAGGTCAAACCTCTCCTTTAGCCGACGATAGAACCGGGCGGCCGGGGCCGTTATCTGTCGGAATGTGGCTCGACAGCTGAAAATAAGTGATGGGCTTTTCGGTATATTCTTTTCGGCCTTGCATATCTCAAGATACAGAAAAGGTCCCTTATATCCCTAAGCGGAGTTGTGTAACAGCCACGGGCGTTTAATGCGACTCAGCTTACCTTTCGTACTATCTTAGGAAGTAAAAAAATAAATTCTTTGCAAAACGCGGAAATAGAAACTTTCAAGGGGTGAAAGGTCAATCAAGTACCGATTTTCGTACTTTTCTTCTTAAAGTACGAAACGAAAAAATGGCTGTTGCTTTAACATGAACCATCACTGTCTGGCTACCAGATAAGCGGACATGTTAATAGGTAACCCCTAGAGCAACAGGCTTACAAGCAATCGTGGTGCCTTGTGCTAACTCGTTTGGTAAAGCCTTCCTTAACTGGGCATTGCCCGGTTTCAACGAGCCAGGCAGGTAAATTAACCGACTTAGAATGAGCCGTATATATTGAATCTGTTCCAGGGTGAAACTATTGGGAGGAGCATGGTAATCCATCACAAAATCTGAAACATACGGTATATGTCGACAACTATATTTATAGCCCCTACTGTCAGGAAAAGATTCTTCGTGCTGAGGTATGTCGGCAAACAAGCCCACATACGAACAGCCATTTGCAAACGTATGGGTTAAGCCTAAAAAGTGGCCTAACTCATGAGATAATCCTTCGAAACTATGTTGATCATAGATATAAATAGCCGGGATTGCCGTTGCTGTCCAAGTAATCTCTTTTAGCTGTTCACAGGTGAGCGCCGAGCTAGTCAAGTTCGTGGGTAGATACGCATATGAAAACCCACGACCATAGATACGTAGCCAATCCACACTCATAAACACATTGATGTATTGTTGGGGGCACCACTGGTGAACAACCCGGTCAACTAATCTGGCTGCCGTATCAACACTAGCCGGGTTGTCAAATGACAGGCGATCTAAGCCGGCTACCGCCAGTGGCTGGCCGAACGGGTCAGTGGTCGCCGGCACAAACTCAATATTGGCATCGGCCTGATTGGGATCAACGGAGGCCTTTCTCGCCCGGTACGTTTGGTTCACCTCAGCCAGAATACGGGCTGGGTCAATTTGGGATACGTCGGCGCTCTGGGGGACATGGATAATAACGGGGAATCGCACTAACTCATACGAACTGGGTTTGCGTGCCGTGACTGTTAAGCTAGTTGATTTTACACCCCACAAGCTGGCTTGCAGGGTGTAGATGCCCGCTTGAGTTGCTGTAATGAATTGGTTTTTGACTTGAGTAACTCCATTAACGGCTAATTTGATCGGTAGTGAATACCCTGTCGTGTCGAGTGTGCGGCCCTGCTTATCAACGATTGTAAAGAATACAGGTAATCGACTCGTTGTGTTTGCATTCAGGAAAGGTACGGCGGTTGTCAGCTCAAAGCGACTGATATAATCAGTGGCTGAGCCTGCCTCCACACGGAGTTGATTATGACTGATCCGGTTGCCTATTTTAGCCGTGAATACAAACTGACCTGCTTTAGTTAAGGTAAAGTGATCAGCCTCGATTGGGCTACCATTGACTAAAAACTGGGGTGTTGCCAGGGGTTGGATAAAGGTGCCTTTCTCATCGAAGTAATAGACTTCAAATCGAAGCTGATTATGAGCAGAATCTTCCAGAAAGTAGAAGGGTCTGGGCTTTTTGTTTTGAAATAGAATGATCTGAATCGAGGCCACTCCTGGGAGTACATTTTCTTTAGAACGGCAACTTAGCAGCAGGCTAAATAGCCAGCCGACTATGAATGGACAAATCAGTTTCGGGTAATACCTCATTAGCAGAAATACGTTTTTTGTTACTTAATATACATATATTCATTTGATAAGATCAATATAGATTTTTCGACTAGTTATAGACCCACTTATAGGAACGATTTTTCGGTTCCCAGCCGTTTGGTTTCGTACTTTTCAAAGTACGAAATGAATAGACAGCCAGATAGCCAAAAAACAGTTGTTGGCCTAATCTCAACAAACGCTCCAGCTTGAGACACAAACAGTGTGCATACATCTGCTTCTCAAATGGGGCGTTTTTTTTAAACACCGCTTCTCTGAATTGCTTGGAAGAACTCAGCTTGCTGACCTCGTCTTCCGTCTGACAGCTGTCAGACAGCACTTGTTTTTGTTTGACATTTTGCAGTACTTAACCTACAAGAGATTATAAAACAGAAGTAGGCATCACGCATGGTTAACTAAATGAAAACTATCTGCTGGATTTTGACCCTCATTAGCCTTGGGATGTACTTGATCGATCCATGGCAGGAGAAGATCAATAAAGGATGGATCGTCTTACTGTATCTGCTAGTATGCCCTGTTTACTTTTGGAAGAAACAACTTTTTTATCCATCGTTGAATATAATGCTCTTAGTGCTGATAACATATTATCTCATTAGAGGTTACCTAGCTTAATATAGGGTTTACTTACATAATCAACCTTACTATGCGTACGCCCCTTCTCATTCTCGTACTACTAGCTACCTGCTGGCTGCCGCTTCAGGCGCAAACTGTTCAAACCGATTCAAGCTCAAGGCCTGATCATTTAATTTACACCGTTGTCCAACAACAACCCGAATTTTCGGGCGGCATGAGTAAATTGGGTCAGTATATCAGTGAAAATCTCCGGTATCCCAAAGCGGCCCAAGCGGCCGGGTTGTCCGGACGGGTATTTATTCGATTCCTCATTACCAAACAGGGCGCTATTGAAAACGTAAAGGTCTTAAAAGGGGTTTCCCCCGAGATCGATGCAGAAGCCATACGAATGGTGGCCAGTATGCCGAACTGGCTGCCTGGTAAAGTAGATGGTCAGGCTGTGGATTGCTTTTATAATTTGCCGATCAACTTTTCGGTACGGTGAAGGGGTAAATCCTTTGGGGGCTTCGATAAATGAAATGGCTATGGCTTTGAACTTAGTCAGCGCCTTAGTTAGCAGAAAAAGGGTATCGATAGGCTTGATTAATAAATGGGCACTTATACAACAGTCTTCGACAGACTAATAACCCAGTTCATAGCCTCGACTTGGATAAGCGTGAATGAGTACATCTTATCCCACTTTTTGCCTATCCGGATATGGTCCCAATCGTTATTCAACACCTTTTTAGGGCTAAATAAATACACCCGTAGTTTACCCTTACTAATATGATCCTCCCATTGACCCATCCCTAAATTTGCTGAGATTGTGTGCTTAAGACCAATATAGTTGGGATTGTCTTCAAGTAATGCAGCTTGTTAACCACTAGTAGTATCAGCCTCTTGAAACTCATGGAAAGGATTGTAGTCACTCAACCCATTGATAGCATGATAGGATCGATCATCAACGGCATAAACGACCAATATGGGTTTATCAGAACCGTTTCTAATTTTTAACTTCCTATTGGCCGGTGGGTCCCAGACACAGGCCTGCAAACAGACTAGTAAGCCAATTAGGGAAAATGCGAGTCTCATTGTTTTTTCTTACGAAAATGGGTCAAGGGTCAAACAGGCTTAATTGTTAGTATAATCTCTTTACATAATCTTAGTGGCTGTTGCAAAAGTCTGGATGGATTTAAGATGCTTTATTCAGTACCTTGTTTTCGGCCAAAAAGCGACCTATACTGACCCCTTTTTTGGGCTTACTTATGCCCTAAAAGACTTTTGCAACAGCCACCTTAGTTATAAAACACCTCTTGAAAAAGTGCAGGTGATGACATGGTATGTCACCACCTGCACTTTTGTATTTTATCCCTTTATTATTCTTTGCAAGACCACTTCACGCTGCACCCTGAAGAGACAACAACTTCTCACCGTTTAATAAGGAATTTGACAAATGGACTTATCCAACGATGTAGATTGACCTATCATCTAATCAGAATAAGGAATGGCTAACAACTTTCAAATCGAATCCTACCAGGTGTACGTTACTCAGGGTAGAACGGACTTCAACCGTTCTATCAAACTTACCAGTCCTGACCTTTCGCACGGTATCCGCGTTCGGGCCAGCGTTTTTTTTCAAGATTCAAATTTGTTTCAGAAATGGAAAGGGGTTGGGAAAATAACGAACGTCGGGGGCGAGAACTTCGATGGAAGTGACATTCAGGTGGTCTGCAATCCAAGCCTATTTGATGGCTTCTATCAAGTCCTTTCTTCGGAGAAGCCTGTTTACCTTTCTTATGTCTATGAAAACTGGCCTGAAGAACCTAAAGGCACGACTAAACTTATTACTCAGGTTACGTTAAAAACGGATACTGAGATGCCCGGCGATTACGAATCTATGATCAAATAGCTTGGAGTCTGCGACGCGTTTATATGCTTGGGATTTGGGGCACAAATCCCAAGCATATAAACGCGTCGCAGACTCCTACAAAAGGGGGAAAAGTACAACGTTTGGCCATCCATCAATGAGTGCCAGACGTTGTACTTTAGGAGGAGGAGGCATCTAAACGCTTTGCTAGCTCACCACAGGGATGTTGGTTTACCAGCAATGGTAATCGGTTGGGGCTGCACTTTTAGGGGCCTGCCGGTTCAGTGATTGTTTCCCCAACAGGACCAGCTAACGATACAAAATATAAAATTCGCTAACCTTTTATCTACATATTACTCCCTTTTAATTAACTAGTTATAGTAATTTTTGCCCAGTAGGGAGTCATTTTTGCCCATCGGGTTCACCCCCTTTTTTTCGGCGGACCGCTACTGCCTTCTTGTCGCTAATTACCGTCCATCTAGTCGTACTAATTTCTTTCTTCATTAGCCAAACACATCCTCTATGAACTTTGACAACAAGTCTCCCCAGTCGGTTATTGAGAGCTTACACCAGGCCGAATGGACAATCAACGGATTTAAAATCGTTTTTCTATTCGCCGAGCAAGTGCTCTCAGTGATCAAAAGTCGATCTCTGGTTACGAATTGGGACGAAGACCCAATAGCCACCGATCCCTATCTTGACCGGCTCAAGCGATGTTTCATCAGCGTTCAGCAGTACCATATGGCCTTCGGAAGTCTACCCCAGATTGGGGATCGGTTATACGATGAGGACACGGGCATGAAGATTCAGGATCGCTCGATTGACGGCAATTTACGGACGATCACCTTCACGCTAAGCCTTTAAGAAGGACCAGCTCAATTGGCCACTTTGGGGTAAAAATCCTTTGTTAAATGAAGCGTAAATTGGGGGGTGAGTTTCTTGTTTTCAACCACAGCCACTTACCGCCACTTATTGGAATAGTTTCTTAAGATACCTTATACAGCCCCACTAAGAAAAGTGAAAAATAGGTTGTTTCAATTTATTCTGGGGATGTTGTTTTTATCGAGTGATGAATTCACCGCATCCTTAAAAGAGGGTTGCATTCGGGCCTGTTGCGGACTAAGCTCATTGAGTGGAACGGGGCTAAGCCAACCTAATTCTTCGATGACCGCCTGCATCGGTGGTGTAATGGTCGGTGCGTAATCCGGTTTGGGATCAGTAGGCTGAATCTGCTGACCCGGAAGAGGTAATCGGTGATCCTGACAGCCACTTATCGCCAACATGAGCATCAAGGCACCTGCAGCACTCACCCCAGATAAACGGGTTCCTGTTTTTGAAAATCTGTAATTCATAGACGTTAATTATTTTCCAATTTAACTGTCTACTTAACCATTAATTTAAGCAAGTAAGTAAGAGATCGATTTTAGCAGAAAGAGACATAAATGAACGAAACATGGGTATAGCGGTATCGGTGTCGTGTACTTCTGTATCCAGCCAGTACACCGCTCAGTACATTTTCAGTACCCGGATCAAGGAACCTTGGTCTTAGTTGAAGTATTCCATAATTTAACTAAGACTTGTTTTTATAAATTTTATGCATACTCCACTGACGGATGAAGAAATGATTCGCCAGTTTCGGACAGATCAATCATCTCACTGTTTCGAGGCTTTGTACAATCGCTACGTTAAAAAAGTTTATCGCCGTTGTTTATCAATGACGAAAGACCCTCTCAAAGCCGAAGACTTTACTCATGACATTTTTTTGAAGGTATTTAATAAACTGGATGCCTTTCAGCAACGCTCCAGTTTTTCTACATGGCTTTACACAATCTAATACAATTACTGCTCAGACCAGTTACAGTTAGCAAAGCGTTTGAGCCTTACTGCGCTTGATAACGATTTCAGACACGATATACCCGAATCAACCGAAGTACAACTTCATGAAGAAACACTGCTGTTAGCTAAACAGGCCATGACAACCTTGTCAGCTAAGGAGCAGGCACTACTTCATTTGAGGCATGAAGAAGGCATGAGTATTGAACAAATTGCTTACGACTATACTGTTAACCCCAGCGCCGTTAAGATGCGGCTTAAACGAAGCCGGGAAAAATTCATCGCTTATGTATAAAGAACTATGGAGGCTAAGTATAAATAATATATCCTATTCTTTCTATAGATAGTATAGTTTCATACATAAGTACAGTCGGGTAAAAAATTTGTACCCATTATGAAGAACTTGCAGTCTAAGAATTACAGAAAACATCACACGCAATGGAAATGGTAACATTTGCAGCTTTGAAAAAAGGTCTGGTTCGGCAATTAATCGAACAAATTGTCGAATTTCATCCGAATATGACCGAAAAACAACGTGAAGAGTCTGTTCAGCCTTGCCTGAACGTTATAGCCCTGTTTATTAGCTTGACCGTAACGTTTGTCGGTATTGTGGTCTGGGCTTTTTCCTAAGCATCTGCCTAATTATCCTGCGTATACTGTTTGTGGTATACATCTCCTGAATCCCCGAAACTATTAATGGGTATTTTGTATGACTACGCTCCCCCGATGATAAGCGATCTGCTTATTCAGGAAGCATAGCTCTGTCAAGAGGTTCCTCCTCTATCGGGTCAAAAAATGGCCACAGTGCTTCAGACGTAATATACACAAGCCGTAAGGGTATCGTAACACCTGCTTTTGTTGGGTGAGAAATCTGACGTATATAGGGTACCATAGCCACTATATATTGACCCGGTTCATCATCAAGCTCCCTAAAAATCAGTTCATGCTTTGTGGCATAATCATATTTACCACTACAAATTACCTCATAGTCCATCCAGGTATCCTCCCCTACCTGAGTAGCCCGTCGGCGATTAACATCTGTATAGAGCATGTAACGTACCAGAGCCCGCGAATTAGCCAAATCTAACTCATTGCCTATATTTGACATTTGCTATTATTATATTTTATTTATACCATAAAGATAGCCAAATATTTGTTTACTTTAAATTTAGATCATAAAAAAAATACTGACCTAACGCCTAAACCACTGTCTAACAAATACCTGTTAAATTTATATACTCACCCTACACTATAATACATGTATACGCTAAAAAAAGTTAGATCATATAAATCTGTTTTAATAAACTACTCGTATATATTACCTGGATAAAAAGAGGAAGGTTTTCAACGGCCTGCAAATAGCGGGCCGGTTGATTTTTTAATATAAATTTATCTGACTACTGCTCCACTTATTTACGGCTGTTTACCCGTCTTGATAATCTAATCCTTGTAGGCGTATCGCTCTTCGTTCGCACTCGTCAATATTTCATTTATAGTTTCTTTTAGTAGTTCACTGGTTGATAAACGGTTTGCATAAAGCCATTCCGCCTTTCATAGATTATATAGAGCAACTCAAAGTGGTATAAAAAAAGCCAGACCGTCCCATTGCGAAGACGGCCTGACCCAGTTGAAAAGAAAAGTGTAAGCCTTATATACGGGTGTAGTATTGATACAGATTTACCGTCAAGACAATCTGACTAATCTTCTTTTTGTGGGCTGTTCAAAGCGACTTTGTCATACTGATGCAGGAAGCATTCTCGACAGATTCCGTAATTTGCGGAGCAACTGGAAGACTTCATTTTGTATTTACGCTCACTATGATTCAAATCCGCCACCTTGCTGCTCACATCGAAGCATTGGCACCCCTTGCTTATCAGGAATCCTACGACAATGTGGGCTTGTTGGTAGGCAATCCCAATACCGCTGTTACGGGTGTACTGGTTACGCTCGATATTACAGAAGCCGTTGTCGATGAGGCTGTTGCCAGAGGATGTAATGTTATTGTAGCCCATCATCCGGTTGTCTTTAAAGGTCTGAAGAAACTGACGGGAAAAACCTATGTGGAGCGGACAGTCATAAAAGCTATTAAACATGACGTAGCACTTTATGCAGCGCATACGAACCTGGATAATGTGGCTGGGGGCGTCAATTTCAGGATTGCCGAAAAGCTCAACCTACAAAATGTCAGCATACTGGCCCCTAAAACGCAGGTGCTAACCAAGTTAGTTACGTTTGTTCCTATAACTCACACGCAAGCTGTGCTGGATGCGCTTTATGCTGCTGGAGCAGGGCAAATTGGTGCCTATAAAAATTGCAGTTTTCGCGTGGCCGGGACCGGAACATTCCAACCTACGGAAACGGCCCGGCCAACGATTGGCGAACCAGGTGAGTACCACGAGGAAAGCGAAAATCGTGTTGAAGTTATCATACCAGCTCACCAGCAGTGGCAGCTCTTAAACGCGTTGCGTCAGGCTCACCCGTATGAAGAAGTCGCCTATTACCTTACAGCTCTGGATAATCAGCATCAGGAAGTGGGCTCCGGCGCGGTTGGCGATTTGCCAGAACCACTGATGGGAATGGCCTGGCTGACTTATCTGAAAGAGCATATGGCGCTAAATCTGATACGCTACACGGCCCTACCCGACCAGCCTATAAAGCGTATAGCCGTATGTGGGGGCGTTGGAAGTTTCCTGTTGCCCGATGCCATACGTGCCGGAGCCGATGTATTTGTGACGGCTGATTATAAATACCACGAGTTTTTTGATGCCGAAAATCGCATCGGTATCTGCGATATTGGGCATTATGAGAGCGAAGTCTTCACTAAAGACTTAATTCGAGAGCATTTAGCAAAAAAATTCACTACTTTTGCGGTAATTTTATCGTATACGGATACGAATCCGGTTCGATATTTCTAATGAATAGTGTATAATGAATAATGTAAAACACTGAATACCAGTAACGTTCAGCTAGTTGACATAGATATCATTATACATTAAACATTATTCATTATACATTAAAACACAAATCTCCGAATGGAACTGACGATTGCGCAAAAACTAGACGCTCTTCTGAAACTGCAATCCCTTGATTCTCAATTAGACGAACTCATAAAAATTCGTGGTGGCTTGCCCGAAGAAGTCCGTGACCTTGAAGACGACATTGCTGGCTTTGAAACCCGAATTGGCAAGTTTCAGAGTGAGATCAAGACGCTGGACGAGGAAATTGAGCGCAATCGCGTGGCAAAGAAAGACGCAGAAAAGCTGATCACCAAGTATAAGGATCAGCAAATGAACGTCCGTAACAACCGCGAATTCGACGCCATTTCTAAAGAAATCGAATTACAATCTCTTGAGATTGAGTTGGTTGAGAAACGCGCCAACGAAGCTCAATTCCGGGTTCGGGGCAAAGAGGAAGAAATCAAAACGACCCAGGCGGCTCTCAACGAACGGAAAGAAGACCTGAAAGCGAAAAAGCAGGAGCTTGATCAGATCACGTCTGAAAGCCAGGAGGAGGAGAAAGAAATCATCAAACAACGCGATGTACAGGCAACGACTATCGAACCGCGTTTGCTGAACTCCTACAAAAAAATTCGTGGTAACGCCCTGAACGGCTTAGCCGTTGTCATGGTGAAACGTGGTGCTTGCGGTGGCTGCTTTAACGTAGTTCCACCACAGCGTCAGGCCGATATCAAAGACAAAAAGAAAATCATTGTCTGCGAGCATTGCGGACGGATATTCGCTGATGTGGAAGGTGTTCCTGAACCAGCACCAACGGGCCGCGGCCGATAGGCTTCACCCTAATGAACACAAAAAAAGGTCGTCTATCAGACGACCTTTTTTTGTGCCATTACGCACTACCTGCCGTTACTTTGTTGACAGTTTCCGCCTAAATTAAATCATGCGCACCTTCATTAGCCGTATTATTGTTCTCACAGCCAGTATGCTGCTGCGTACGCTGCTGGTTCAGGCGCAGGGTTTCGTGTGGACACCGGGCCTTCAACAGGCTTATGCTGACCTGCAAAAGCTGGAAACGCAATCATCCCAACAAGTATTGGCCCGTGAGTCGGCCAACAACGGCGTCCGTATTTTTGTAGAGGACTATCTGGATATGCTAAGCCTCGTTACTTCCGACGACGACCGCCTGTTTACCGCGATAAGCGACCGGGAAGACGACCGGCTCGACGCACTCAAAAAGTTAGACAATACTTCCCCCTGGCAACGCGTGCTACTCGCCGAAGTAAGACTCCACTGGGCTTTTGTAAAATTAAAGTTTGGGAAAGAAGTCAGTGCCAGTTGGGATGTCATTCGAGCCTATAAACTGCTGGCCGAAAATCAGAAACGCTTCCCTGCTTTCCTGCCAACCTACAAATCGCTGGGAACACTGCACATCATGATTGGCTCCGTACCCGATAATTACGTGTGGGTTGCCAATCTGTTAGGCCTGCATGGCAACATTCAGGAAGGGCAGCAAGAACTTCAACGCGCCCGGCAAGACCCAACCTTCGGACTTGAAGCCCGACTAATAGACCTGATGGTACGGGCCTATGTCCTGAAATTTACCGATGCCGACGGGCAAAGTCTAAAACGTCTGGTTAGCGATCATCCGAACAACCTGCTGCTCCATTTTTTTGGCGCTACTATCGAACAAAAAAATGGGCATAGCGAACAAGCCCTTGCCTATCTGGCTAGTCGTCCGACGGGTAAAAACTATATGGCTTTACCTGTTATTGAGAATGTGCTGGGCGATATTTATTTGCAAAAAAGCGAATATGCTACGGCAATAACTCATTTCAACCAATTCCTGACGACTTATGAGGGCCGAAACTTCCTGAAAGACTCCTACTACAAACTGTTTCTCTGTCAGTGGTTAGCCAATCAGCCAGACGCCGTTTCTCGTCCATTTATACAGAAAGTAACGTCTGTTGGCCGAACAACAGTCGAATCAGATAAAGCGGCACAGAAGTTTGCCGAGTCCTATTTACAACGGGGAGCTTCAGCCAATCAGAAAATCCTAATGCGGGCGCGGCTGGCTTCCGATGGTGGTTTTACCGACAGCGCTCTGGCCTATCTGCAGCCTTACACCGAAGCCAAATTCCCGACAATAGCCGAAAAAGCAGAGTACAACTACCGCATAGGACGTATTTTCCAACGTCGAAATGAGCCTGATTCGGCTATTTCATGGTTAACCCGTGCGTTGGTCCTAAGCGAGCCTGAGCAGCTTTCTTTCGGGGCTACGGCGGCCTTGCAACTGGGCTATATCTATAAACAAAAGAACGACCGCACTCGCGCGCGGTCGTTCTTTCAAAAAGCCATTAGTTTCAAACACCACGAGTATAAAAACAGCGTAGACAATAAAGCAAGGGCCGCTTTAAGTCAGTTTTAGGGGGGAGAAACAAGGAACAAACGCCATATCTTCAAGATATGGCGTTTGTTCCTTGTTTCTCCCCCCTAAAACTGATTCAAGTTTCAATGATCAACTCTTTTAACAAACCCGGCTCTTCGCGATTTTGATGAACCTGCTGATAAGCCTCAATGCCACCGAACCACGAAAGAACCTGCAATTTCATTAATCGAGTCACCTTAGGACTCATCATCTTACAATATGAACTGTATGGATACTCCCTGAAATCGGCACAAATACCATGCGTTTCAGGATTTCGATGGATATAGGCAACTAAATTTGTGAAGTACTCATCTGAATCAACCAGCTTGCGCCTGAAATTCTTTTCAAAAAGGCTCACTGTTCGTTCTTCCTGTACTTTAATTGATTTTGCGTAGGACACAAAGAAACGCCGGAATTGCTCACTAATAATGCGTTCAGGTGATATGATAAGTTCTTGACCATGCCGTAGTGTCTGTTCTATTTTGGGTAGGTCAGCGAAATTTTTTATACGAACTAATAAATGGAAGTGATTGGGCAGTAAGCAGAAAGTATACGTTTCAAGATAAGGGCTTAAATAGTAGTCGTACTTCTGCAAAAAATACCGGTAATTCCGGTGCTGGAAAAATAAATTATCGCCGTTGTTGCCCCGGTTATAGATGTGATAGAAGCAGTCTTCAAGCAGTGGTGGAAAATATTCCTGCCGATAGGTGGCCATAGTCTTTTTGTAAGCAAAGTAGTAAAAAGGGTAGATAAAACAAGGGTAAACGCCAAACGCCATATCTTGGAGATATGGCGTTTGGCGTTTACCCTTGTTTTATCTACCCTTTTTACTAGGCCAGTGCAGCTACGCCGGGTAATACTTTGCCTTCCATGTATTCCAGTAACGCACCGCCACCGGTCGATACATAACTCACACGGTCGCCGTAGCCAGCCTGATTAACAGCCGATGCCGAGTCACCACCACCAATGAGCGAGAAGGCACCGTTTTCTTCGGTAGCTTTCACTACGGCTTCGGCAATAGCGTTGGTACCATGCGCAAAGTTCTCAAATTCAAAAACCCCCATCGGACCATTCCAGAGGATGGTTTTCGAGCGTAGTACGACCTCTTTAAACAATTCGATTGTTTCGGGACCAATGTCCAGTCCTTCCCATCCATCAGGAATCTCACCCGTTGCAACAACCTGACGATTAGCCGTATTCGAAAAATCGTCGGCGCAGAGGTTATCGACAGGCATGTAAATTTTCACACCTTTAGCCTCCGCTTTCTTCAATAACTCAAGAGCTAAATCCTGCTTATCAGCTTCGAGGAGTGATTTGCCGATTTTGCCACCCAATGCCTTGGTGAATGTATACGTCATTCCACCCCCAATAATCAGGTTGTCAACCGTATCGAGCAGCTTCTCGATGATCAGAATTTTATCGGAAATTTTAGCACCACCCATGATCGCTGTAAACGGCCGTTCAGCTTCTTCCAGAATCTTTTTGGCATTGGCTAACTCAGCATTCATGACATACCCGGCAACACGATCCTCAAAAAACTGGCCCATTACTGCCGTGGATGCGTGTGCCCGGTGCGCTGTACCAAAAGCATCATTGACCCAAACATCACCAAGTTTCGCTAGTTTTTCAGCAAAAGCGACATCTCCCTTTTCTTCTTCTTTGTAGAAACGCAGGTTTTCGAGCAACAGAATTTCGCCCGGTTGCAGACTAGCCGCCAGATCAGTAGCTGATTGACCAATGCAGTCGTCGGCAAATTTCACCTCGCGGCCAAACGCTTCTTTCAGAGCGGGCAGCAAATGTTTGAGGGAATATTTCTCTTCGGGACCACCCTTAGGCCGGCCTAAATGCGACATCAAAATGGCCGAACCACCGTCGTTCACGATTTTCAGAACGGTTGGAATGGTCGCTTTGATGCGAGTGTCGTCAGTAATGTTATACTCTTTGTCGAGCGGCACGTTGAAGTCCACCCGAACGAGGGCTTTCTTACCGGCAAAATTGTAGGTATCTACGGTTTTCATGCGACTACGTATGGTCGTTGGTTTACGGGGCCAAACTTAGCAGTTTTTCGGCAGACACAGACGCGAAGTTTGCAGTTCATGCATAGACACCTGTTTCTCACATGACAGAACTAGGGCCAGATTAGCTGAAATTACCGGGTCTTCAGTCTATTTTTGCCGTTGCCGCCGGACCGAATTTGGTACCAAAAAAGTCAGCTTTATTCCAGACAGGACGGCCATTCGCCTGAGCTGTGAGGTAACCAATCAGGAACTGCAACTGCACATGCCGACCAGCCGCGTTCCAATCAAACGGCTGATTCATATCGTCCTGTGGGGTGTGATAGATCGTTGCCCGCCAGGCGAGGTTAAGTTTTGTACCGTCGCGGTCGTCGCCGGTGGTCGAACCGCTTTTGATGTAAATAGCCGGAATACCCTGCCGTACAAAGCTAAAGTGGTCGGAGCGCATGAAGACGGCCTGCTCAGGAATCGGGTCTTTGGCAATTTTTACACCCACAAACGTAGCGGCTGCCTCCACGGCACCCTTCATGCTAGAATGCTCGGAGCCATAAGGCACAATATCCAGCAACGGGTGAAAGAAAAACGGCATATCGAGACACAGGTTCGCTACTATTTTAGCCTTTGGTACGGTCGGATTACTGGCAAAATAATCGGAGCCAAGCAGCCCCATTTCTTCGCCCGTTACGGCTACGAACACAATAGACCGACGCGGCTTTTGAGGTAATGACGCAAAGAGCCGGGCCGCTTCGAGGTTAATGGCCACACCCGATGCGTTGTCATGTGCACCATTAAAAATTGAATCTCCTTTGACGGGTCGCCCTACGCCGAGGTGATCGAGGTGCGAAACATAAACAACATATTCATCTTTTAGAGTTGGGTCAATGCCGGGCAGTACCCCTACGATGTTTTCACCCACCAGCCCATCGTTCAGATCGGTTTCGGTATGGGCGCGAACCACCAGATTCATTGGAAACGCCTGTGGTTTACTCTGATTGGCGGCCACGCGGGCTTCTTCAAACGTTTTGGCTGCTTTTCCGAACAATGAGCGAGCCGTTGAGTCGCCCAATAAAGCCACAACTTTCAACTGCGGGAACGTCCGCTGGGCTTTTCCCTGGGCGTTGGTCCAGCGGTAGGTAGCCTGTCGATTACGGGGCGCGTTTGACTCGATACGTGCCTGAACATCGGTGGGCAGGCTAAACGTTATCATGCCCACTGCACCGCGCGAAGCCGCTACTTCCTGCTTGGCCGAGCCTGTATACGCCCGCTGATTCGATGGAAATATAGCCGGAGCGCCGTTAAAACAGGCGACAACTTTACCGCGCACATCAATACCGGCATAGTCATCGTACCCCAACTCGGGAGCCGATACGCCAAAACCGACAAAAACAATGGGTGCTGAAACATCACTGACCGGCTGGCCAAAGTTGGGACTGAGAATAAAGTTTTTACCGTACGTAAACAGCTGTTCCTTCCCCTCCTGAATCAAAGCAAGCGTACTGGCGTCTTCACGAACCTGTGCTTTGCGAAGCGGCACTAACTGACGAAATGTTCCCCGCTGTCCAAGTGGTTTGAAGCCCAGCGTTTTGAACTGTTTTTCAACATATTGAGCGGCCAATTCATAGCCTTCTGTACCGGGTTTCCGACCTTTTAATTTATCATCTGCCAGGTAGCGCATATGGGCTTCGATGGCTGTAGGACGTACAGATCGGGCTGCTTGTTGGGCCTCAGCGGGAATCGTTACAGGTGACATCTGAGCCGAAACCGACTGAATAATGCCAATACAGACAAGGTAGGGACTATACTTTTTCAACATAGGTAACAAGGTATTAATCTAAAGTTAAGCCTCAAAATTTTTAATTTCCAAATTACTGCACAAACTTTATAGGACAAAAGGACTACTACCAAAAGTCTATCGAATACCCACATAAACTACACGATCCCATGATCTCGAAAAAGGCAAAATATGCGATCAAAGCACTAAAGGCATTAACAGAGTCCTATGGAAAAGGGCCGGTTTTGATCTCTCAACTGGCCGAACAGGAATTGATACCCAAAAAATTTCTGGAAACTATTTTGCTCGACTTACGCAACCACGGTATCCTGCAAAGTCAGAAAGGCAAAGGGGGCGGTTACTTATTGCGCGTTGAGCCGGAGCGCATCACGCTGGCACAGGTTATCCGCATTATTGACGGTCCCATTGCGCCTACCCCCTGCGTTTCCTTAAATTTTTATGTTCGCTGCGATGACTGTGATGACGAGGAAACCTGCTCTATCCGACCCATTATGTTACGCGTTCGGGATGCTAATCTGGCGGTATACGAAACAACAACGATCAGGATGCTGGTCGACAGAATGACGCCAGTAATTGAGGAAGTTTGATTAGTAAGTATCCAGATACGATAGAACACAGATTTTTATGATTACTATGATTTTAAAAAGATGATTAGCAGCATCTTAACAAATCATAGTAATCATAAGAATCTGCGTTCTACTGTCCGGATACTTGATAACTAATACTTTCCTTCGCTCCCGGCTCCGCCAAAGTCGCCACTACCATAGCGCAAGTTATCTTTTGGTCCGTGGGGTATGGTGCTGGCTGCCTGCACAGCGGCAATACTGGCCGCGTTAATGAACATGTCGTTTGGCGAATCATCATCTGGTGCGTCCGTAAAGCCGTGTTTGGGAGTGGCTAAATACCGAATACCAAACACGGCAATCCCAATCAGCACAAAGCCACCGAGCGTCAACGCTACATTGAGTGGCATCAGACTCGTATAGTCATGCAGTGTAATGACAGCGGCTATAAGGCCAAGCATGCCGAGGATATTCAGCATTCTGTTTTTCTTTGTCAGACCCTGCCACAGATAAACAGTCGGAATGGCAAAGGTTAATATCCAGAACAAACCCGCCAAGGCAATTTGGGGCGCATCTGCGCTAGTGTAACCGCCCAGACGCGACCTTAGCAGCAGGCCATTGAGCTCACGCACAACAAAATAATTACCACCGGCCGCCAGCAAAATAAGCGATACCCATTGCACCAGATTTAGAGGATCGGCATAATAAACCTGTCTGGTATCCCGATTCACTATTTGCCTGACCAGAACATACAGCACGAGCGAAACGCCAATTATCACGAAGGGCAACACATCTTTCCCCCAGCTTTCGTTTAACAACCGATTGGCAATAGCGGTGTAAAATGTAGACAGCGCAAAGAACGCAATCAACGTATCGCCGTAGTACCAAAGCACCAGCAACAACAGGGGTAGTGTAAACAGGCAATGGGTAGCGAGGGAAAGGCCATTCGGCAGAAACTGATTAACGCCGAAAGCCAGAAAACCTGTCAGGGTCACGACAAACGCATTATCAATTCCATTACGGTACAGCAGTCGGCGGTTGATAAGAAAATGGCCAATAATCCCAACGCCGATGCCAAAAGCAACATTAAACAGACCATAGGCCGTTGCGCTGTCGAATACATCAGATAAGATACTGGCGGGCAGCAGGTAACAAGCCAGAATAGCAACGGTTGTAAATAAAAATAAGCCGATTTCCAGGAAACTGTTTGTCCGGCGAAACTCTACCGGATAAGCTTTTCGGATGGTATTGATCTGATCGTCGGATACAAGCCCCTGCCGATGCCAGCGTTCTGCCTGCATGAGAATTTCGCGGTTGTATATCCATTGTTCGTTATACGCTCTCATTCGTTCGGTTGCCTTTAGGTAATTGGCTCATCAGGTAGTAGACTAATGCAATACCGGTCAGAATAAAATACCAGTAATAGGCATCGTCGCTCTGTGGACGCACATAATGAAAAAATAAGTAAGTAACGCCGATGTAGCCGTAAACGGTACTCATCAAGAGGAATAGAAATGATCCATCGGCAATATCTACCCGCTGAAATTTTCGGTCACGTCGGGCATACTGATCGAACGCGACACAGGTCACGGCCAGGGCCAGCGCATACAGTAATCGAGATTCGCCGAAGTTGAACAAACCGCCCAACAGAGCCACCAAAAGCAGGTTTCCGGCAATGGTGAGGTAGGTATAGGTGAAGTGAGGTTTAATGTGCTTTCGCTCCAGCCCGATGGCCACAGCGATCAACAAAAGGCCAAGCCCAATGGCCGACAATACCGTTCCCTGATTGAAAAAGTTGGTTTTAAAATACAGATCAAGCGGCCTTACCGTAACGCCCACCCACGAAATCAGGGCGGTAAGCGCCATACTCAACACCCCCCGATGGTCAAAGCGGTAGGCCAGTGGCAAAAACAGCAACGCGGGCAGCAAGGTCACAAGGCCATAGCGGTTGCCAAAGACGTTGTAGGCATATTGTGCGTATCCTTCGAGCGTTAAGAACAGCAGACAAGCCAGAATGAGCGCATAATCACCGAAGGTAGAGCGGCTTTTGGTTTGGGCGGGCGTCCATTCTGGACGATATTTCCAGGCGAAGTAGAAGCTGCCGATACAGGCAACCGCAATAGCCGTCAATAAAGCTCCCTGACCAATTTTGTCGAAGTTATCATAGATCAACAGCCCAAGCCCCGAGCTCAGTAGCAGAATGCCAATGTAGAGCATTGAGCGTAATTCCCAATGCAGCGAAAAGGGCTTTATTCGTTCTATTTCGGCTATTTCAGCCTGTTGCTTCGGTGGCAAAACCCCTTGTTTACTCAACTCATTCAGAACTTCGGCCGGGGACATAAATGATTGTTTTTGTGTTATAGTATTATGGGTAAAAACCCTCGTTACTGCATGATTGGACGTCAGAAAGTTATCCTTACTCCCCGTTATTACCTCGACAATTTCCGCTATGTGCTGGACTTTGTCAAACGGCTATACGGCAATTTGTTAAACGATGCCGAACGGGATTTTATACAGCGGTTCGACGCCTTAAGCGTCGATGCCCAATGCCTGTATGTCCGGTTCAGCAACCGCAAAGGACTATTTTTTCGCGTCAACAAGCTACAGTATAACGAAATTACTGACTTACCGGCAGCCGTTGGTGAGCTAATTTTGGCTGGCTTTGTCGAACGGCTCTCGGCACACCACGAAATTATGGGCGAGTCGGCACTGGGTATTTTCACAAAACCCGAACTACTGAATCTGCTTCCTCTCGAACCGGAAGAGAATCGTTTGCTGGTCAAAGAAAAGAAGGAAAGCGTTGTTCGGTATGCACTCCACGAGCTTGACTTCGCCGAAATTGTTATCAGTTTGACTACCCACGAAACGGTGGTCAGGATGAATTTTGAGGCTGAGGGCATGATGGTGAAGTATCTGTTTTTTGGCAATCGGGGAAGCAGCATGACCGAATTTGTGGTGCGGGACCTGGGCATGATCAACTTCGAGCGGTATGACGAAAGTAAGTTTACGGCCCGTTTTCGCACCCGGAAAGAGGTAGAAGACAAGTTGCTGATCTCGCTGACCAACGAGGAATTCTACGATCTGAAGGAAACCGAAACACCCGCCGACGATATTTACAACTGGTTTTTGAACTGGAACGAAACCCGCCCCGAATTAACCGAAATTGCTATTCCGGGTTATCAGAAACTGGTATGCCGCGTGGGCGCTTTTCTGGAACGCCAAAAACTACCCGATCAGGCGCTGGCTGTTTATGAACTCTCCGATCGGGTTCCGGCAAGGGAACGGCGCGTTCGGCTACTGTTCAAAAACGGCTCGATAGAGGAAGCCCTCGCCCTTTGCGACGAAATTGCGGTTAACCCGCTCAACGCCGAAGAGCGGTATTTTGCCAATGATTTCCGAGAGAAGATTCTGGGTCTGAGCGAGAAGAAACGCACGCGCAAAGCAACCACGCGTTTTTTGTCGGATGCAGAAAGCGTCAACATTCCGGCGGCATACCGCCACCACGTCGAAGCGGGGGTCATGAATTACTATCTAGAGAATGATTTCGACGCGGCCTTCACCGAAAATTACCCCTGGCGCGGTTTGTTCGGGCTGGCTTTCTGGGATATTATCTACGATGCCAATGTGTCGGCCATTCACCACCCGCTGCAACGCGCCCCGTCTGATTTTTACCTGCCCGATTTTTACCAGAAACGAGAGGATTTACTAAAAAAGCGCCTTACTGAACTCGACACCAAAGACGATTGGCGACGACATACGGGCCGGATGTTCAACGCCAAATATGGCATCACCAACGTGCTGGTCGACTGGTCGGATGAGTTGTTAAGGTTAGTACAGCAAATGATCGAGTTGCTTGATGTTGAGCAACTACGCCTGATTCTGCTCGAAATGGCCCGCAACGTTCGCGAACACACACGCGGTTTTCCCGATTTGCTGGTCTGGAACGAGCAGGGCGAGTATGATTTTGTAGAGGTCAAATCGCCCACCGATCACCTCGGGCCACAGCAGCTTCACTGGCTGGAGTTTTTCCAGACCATCGGCGTGCGGGGGAAAGTTGTTCGGATTATTTGGGAGTTATAGAACCCGCCCCACTCGCAGAAAGATTGGAAACTGAACCTCACGTTCACCATCACCCCAAAGCGGCTGTAGCTCCTCTCCCAACCCGATAATGGGGTCTTCCTCGTTTTCATAAATATATTGCCGTACTGCCGACCACGTACGCAGGTAATTCAGGAATCGCTCTACTGTCCACGTTCGGCAGGCGGTAAACGTAGCGTGTTGCGCATCGGCAAATGGGAAAGGCAACGTTGCATAGCGGTTATCAATGTGCATTCGTTGTGGGTCCCAATACGGGCCGATTCTATTTCGGTAGAAATCCAGCATGACACCATCCAGGTCTTGCCCTGCCTGCACCAGTCCGTATCCCCACTCGGCGATTGTGGCGCCGGGCTTGGCCACGCGCCGAACTTCCTGATGAAAGGCATTCACGTCGAACCAGTGTAGTGCCTGCGCTACGGTGATCAGATCGAAGGTTTGGCTGGCAAAGGGAGTTTGTTCGGCCTGGCTGGTCTGGTAATGAATAGTTGCTTTTTTGACAGCCAGAATGAGCTGTGTCTCGCTGATGTCGGTTGCGTCGACCCGATCAAAAATATCGGCTAATGCACTGGCTACCTGTCCGTTTCCGGTGGCACAATCCCAGGCCGTTTGCCGGTTAGATGTAACACTCAGGATAAAATCATATAATTCGGCGGGGTAGTCGATTCGGTACTGGGCGTATAGATCGGCATGACCCGAAAAGCGATCGAGAGGCTGCATATTTTTTTATTTTCGGCAATTTTAAACGTTTTTCGAGAACAACTGTCAAACAAGTGGTTTAATAGGAAAAACCGAAGCCAAAATTGGGTTATCATCGTAAACCCTCTATTTTTGCGCGGTTGCCCTTACTCAATTCATTTGTTTATTTATTGTTTACCCGATTCTCATGAAAAAAATATTTGGCCTTCTCATCGCTTCGGCTTCGCTGGCCGTAGCCTCTATTGACGCTCATGCGCAGGCGCCATCCGATATTCCAGCGGAGATGAATACCCTGATGACGAAATACACCTGTATTGCCTGTCATCGCCCAAATCAACGGTTAGTGGGTCCTGCCTATGCAGATGTAGCCAAAAAGAAATATTCCACAGAGGAAATCGTCAACCTTATTTATAACCCGATTCCAGCACATTGGCCGGGTTATCCACCAATGGCACCCATGAAACAAGTGCCAAAGGAAGACGCGGTGAAATTGGCTACCTGGATCAACTCGCTCGATGGCAGCCCGGCGAAAAAAGCGGGTTCCGGAAAAGGAAAAAGCAAGAGCAAAAAAGCATAAACACAAAAACACCGGACAGCATCCGGTGTTTTTTTTTACTTAACCTAACCTATGATAAAAAAAGATTGTTACTGGCTGACGATTAGCTTCTTATCAGCCCGTTTATCAAATTTTTTCTGGGTTGGTGGATTTACCAGAGCAATCTGACTTTGGACAATAACAGGCTGCTTGATCGCAAATTCCTGTGTAAAATTCTCCTTGTGTTTTTTAAGTACCACCGTGTAGTTTCCTTCCGGTAATGGAGTCAGGTCAAAACTCCGACGGTATTGCGTGATGCTCTCCGATTCGTCATAGAAAACATTGCCTTCCTGATCCTTGATCATCACTTGAACTGCCCCTCCAGTTGGGTTATTAAAAATAACTTTGATGGTGGATGGACGAGTTGACAGTGGAAAGACGACAGCTTCAAAGCCAGATGACAATTCGGCTGGAGTCTGTTGCGAGGTAACGGTCTGCGCCTTGCCTACAGCAGAAGATAATAGAGAAATAGCTAGCACGAATAAAGTGCCGTAGCCTGGAAATAAGCGATTTGCTTTCATTGTACTAGTAATTAAGATGTGGATAGAATTCATCCGGCTTTGTGTCGGATGATGGTTGATTCAATATGTAAAAACAGAATGTAGCTGACTTTTGAAAACGTAGGCTACCTTTTCTTTTACAAAATAGTTAGTCGACCCAATAGCTAGACAGGATAACAATGAAATCAAAAAAGCGTATTTCTACGCAAAAAAAAGTTGGTCTAAAATGCAAAAAGCACCAGACTGATATCTGGTGCCTTTTGCACTTATTAACCTAAAGTCGTTCGTTATAGCCAACCGGAAAACTCGTCTATTCGGCGGGTTCTCAAAACTACTATTCTACCAGTACACCATACAACCACTACCCAATGGCACTCCGCTGGCGTACCGCTTCGTACAAAATCACGCCTGTTGCCACTGATACGTTCAACGAACCGACAGCGCCTAAAAGCGGAATTTTAACGTGCGTATCGACCATCTTGAGCAATTCGGGCGAGATACCGTCTTCTTCCGATCCCATAATAATTGCCATTGGGCCAGTCAAATCGGTGGTGCGTTCGTAGAGATCACGAGCTGATTTTTCGGTACAGGCTACTACCGTAATGCCTGACTGTTGTAAATATTTTACCGTTTCGGTCAGATCCGGTTCGCGGCAAACCGAAATATGGTTTAGTGCACCGGACGACGTTTTCATGGCGTCGGAGTTAATGGCCGCAGCCCCCCGACCGGGAATAACAATACATTGAATGCCCGTACATTCTGCCGTGCGGGCAATAGCCCCGAAGTTCCGAACATCGGTAATGCGGTCGAGTAGCAGAAAAAACGGTTGTTCGCCCCGCTCAAATACATCGGCAATTACATTCGACAGTTTGACATACTGTACCTGGGCAATGAGGCAAACGACACCCTGGTGATTTTTACGCGTAAACCGGTCAAGACGCTCGACGGGTACGCGCTGAATAGTGACACGTTTTTGAAAGGCAAGATTCTGGATATCGGGATTGCTCAGCCCCTTCTCCATATATAGTTTATCAATCTGCTGGTCGGACTTAAGCGTCTCGATAACTGACTGAATACCAAACACCATCTCCTCAGGTTCTGGCCGGAACTGTGGTTTTGACCCACCGGGCCGATGCCCACCAGGACGGGAATTAGTTGGGCGATTTACTCGCGAATTGTTCCGGTTCTCCATGCTTCGACAATCGGGTACCAAACAGGCTGATACTCAATGAAGCGCACCAGTTCGTAATGATCCTCGACAAATTGATTCGGTTTTTTTGTAAAGGTAAAGTTTACTTCCGAGACATTGGCCCGGCGATTATAAACCCACACTTCGCGCTCCCGGTTCCGCTGCACCCTGTCTGGGGCACCAAGCACAATATAGATCATGCCCTTATCGGTTTTCCAGCCTTCTTTATAACTCGTAAATAGGCGGTTGGCTTCTTCGACCCGGTCGAAATACGCTTTCAGGGTTTTTCGGGCTACCTCTTCATTACCCGACATTAAACTCAGCCAGTAGCGATCAAAGGCCTTTTTGACATCCTGAGCCTGATTCAACTCGCCAATTTCGGTACTGGTGCTCACATACAATACCGGCTTTATCAATTTTTCGGGGCGGGTTAATTTAGGGAAGCGTTTATCTGTTACGACCAGGCCAATCCCGGACGCATCGGTTGTATCTTCCAGGAAATAATAAAGCCCTTCGTGCGGTATAACAAATGGCTGATTCGTCATGATGGTGAGGGTCGAATCTTCCGTCAGTGATTTCGACGCCGGGCGTGGCGCGGTGTTCATGGGCGACGAAGCCGCTTCGAAATCGTGGCGGTACCGAAAGCCGAACAGTTTCTTGCTGGTGCCATTTACATCACGAATAACAACCGTGTCGTTCACATTCACATAATTACGCAGTTCCGGCTGTTTCCCATTTTTATCAAACAGCGTGTACCGGTCGCTCAACTTTGTGCCCTTGAATCGCAGTGACAGATCGTTACGCGCTTTTGTCCCATTGGTGGTTTCGGTAATTTCAGTGAGCAGAACCGCGTTAGGCGCATCTTTAGGCCGTTTTACGTCGAATGTTAGTGTTAGGTGATCGCCCTGTGTACCTATTGTCTGGGCATTAAGGGGTACGGTTCCGTAGCCCAACCGTTCGCGGTTGTTGTAGTCGGGATACATGACATAGGCAATCATGAAATGTTCCGAAAAATCGGTTGGACTAACCATGTTATCGCCCGATGGCGTCTTGGCAGTTATGTCCATATACACCCGAACGCTGGTGGTATCGGCGGCCAGAAATTTGCCTTTAATTGAGGTCACCACCCACTCGCCGGCTGTTTTGGCCGATACGGCAGGGGTTGTACCCAGGGCCGGGCCATCTGTCATGACTTTAACGGGCGCGGGAGCTTGTCCCACGCCAACAGTCGGGCGGGTATCGTTGCGCCGGGTATCGTCTCGGGATGGTGTGGCGTTACTGCGCTGCGCATCGTCGGGGCGAACAGCTGGCCGACTAGCCTGATTTCGCTGGGCTTCTGTGCGGGCATCATAGGCCGCATTGGCACGAGCCTGCTGCGTTTTTTTTGCGGTCGAACAGGCAACTACGAAACAAATAAAAAGTAAAGCAGATAGAATACGCATAAACAACGATGTAAAATCTATAAACCTGTGAGGTTTTAAAAACCCTATAGGTTTGGTTGCTTTTAATAACGAAAAAAAGCCCTCTTTTGGCTTACCGGAGCTGTTCATTTTTCTTTACTTACTGCAAAAGAGTAATTTTGCCAACTGAATTGCAAACGCATGTATAAGACAACTGAAATTACCTCCGCCGAAATCGCATCGGATAACCCTGTTCACCAACGGCTTTTGTTCCCCTATGTCGAAGCGGCTATCCTTGTAAGCGGCAACGTTCTCGAAATTGGCTGTGGCTGGGGCCGGGGACTTGAATTGCTGACCAAAGCGGCTAATCACTATACGGGTATCGACAAGAACGAGGAGTTAATTACCAGCCTCAGTGCCGAATACCCGAATTCGACGTTCATAGCGGCCAATATTCCGCCCCTCAGTAGCTTACCCGACAATACGTTCGACTTTATCGTAACGTTTCAGGTCATCGAACATATTCAAAATGACGACCTGTTTATTAAAGAAGCGCATCGCGTCCTGAAACCGGGTGGTAAGCTGTTACTGACCACCGTTAATAAGTCCTTCTCCCTCACGCGCAATCCCTGGCACGTTCGGGAGTATTATGCCGATGGGTTAAAATCATTGATGGGAAAGTATTTCCCGAAGGTTGATACAAAAGGCATTCACGGCAACGAGAAGGTGATGACCTATTACGAACAGAATAAGGAATCGGTCAAGAAGCTAACTCGCTTCGATATTTTCAACCTGCAATACCGTCTTCCCCGCCGTTTGCTACAGGTGCCCTACGACCTGATGAACCGCCTGAACCGCAACCGACTTCTGCAAGCCGACGGTATTGCCGCCGAAATCGACTACACCGATTATTTGGTGAGCAAAGACCCCGCCGGAAGCCTGGATTTCTTTTATATAGCGACGAAGTAAGTGGAGGTTAATAGCAAAACCCATGAATCAGTCAAGGTTAAGTACGCAACTTAAGAAGTCAGGTGGTCAATTAATGGCATTTCTGAAAGATGTCATTCGGGGCCGAGTCAAAATTGACGTCGTCTAGCATCAAACAACAGACAGATTACAGCCCTTGGATGATCCAAAACGCATTGTAAAAGCTGGGTATGACAAGCTCGGTAGTCGCTATCGGACTTATTATGAACAGGCAGTTCCGCAGCGCTATACCAACTGGTTAACCGCCTTTGCTCAACTTTTATCCCCAGGCACTCGTGTGCTCGAATTAGGCTGTGCCGATGGTATCCCAACGGCTCGTTACCTGAGTCAGCATGTTAACTATTTGGGCGTCGATATTTCACCGGTTCAGATCGAACACGCTCGGGTCAACGTTCCAATGGCGAACTTTGCCGTGGCAGATATGGCAACCCTTCGGTTTCCTGACCATTCGTTTGGCGGAGTTATCGCTTTATACTCCATCATTCATCTACCCGTAGCCGAACAGCCAGCTTTGGTTAACGCCATCTATCAATGGCTTAAGCCAGAGGGTTACTTTCTTTGTATCCTTGGCGCTGACAAGTGGACTGGTACAGAGGCTGACTGGATTGAACCCGGCACACTTATGTACTGGAGTCATACAGATGCGGCAACCTATACGTACTGGTTTAAAGAGGCAGGTTTCACCGTTATTGACAGCCACTTTGTCGATGAGGGTAACGGCGGGCACACCTTCTTTTTACTGAAAAAATAGCGTTATATAGCTTCGATCCCGAGGACTACTTTTCTATGCGCAGCTATGACTGTTATCTGATGCTGTAAGCTGAGATGTTGGTTTATCTGAATTTACGTAAACTATGAGATTTTTTGTAGTAAAAGACGTACGAGCCAGCACCAACCAGAGTGAGTACCAGCATGGGTAGCCAGTCGCTGGGGAATTAGCTTGGATGAGTTATTTTTTTGGTGAACGAGAGTAGAATAGTTGAATTTTTGCCGGGTTCAAAATTACAGTCAACATATTAAAGTTCAACTAATCTGCTGTACTTAATTGACGTAATTACTACTTATACAACAGGAAATTTTCTGACCTTCCAACCAAAATAAGGTTGATTGAATCTATCAAGTATAAACTCAATTGACCGTGAAAAGCATATTACTTCTGCTCATACTTACTCCTTTTTTGAGTTGTCATAAAGATACTTTTAACCCTGGGCAAGAAGTCCCTGCTACCATTATTGATCTTCAACTAGGACAAACAGTTTATTGCGGTTGTTGTCAAGGATATCGGGTTCAAATCGGTGGTAAACAATACTTCACCAATCGTGTGGCCAGCCCTTTCAACAATCCAAATACAAAGGTTTGGATTCGCTATAAGCAACCAGAAGAGGGGTGTGAGTCTGAATCGACAAATCGAATTCAAATTACCTCAATAAGAAGCCGGTGAACTCTCAGTTTACATATATCAACGAGCGGTTTGCTAATCTAACAGGTACTTTCTTTACAGAGATCGAGTGGTTATGCTTATCGAAGTATTTGGTTGGTCTAATGCAGCTTTGACCGCCAGCTTTTTGTAGTAAAAGACATACGAGCCAGCACCAACCAGCATGGGTGTCCAGTCGCCGGGGGCTTTGTCGGGATTAGTTGTTATTTTGGTAAATAGATACAGAATAGCAAAATTTTCGTCGGGGTAAATCCAATCCTATGTTAATTATAAATCATATAGTTAAAACTCTATTTAATTTATATAACATTTGCCTTGAATCTAGCCATTACTTGTTGCTCTCAATTAGGGACGGATAAGGAAGAACTGGCATTAAATAGTTTTCTCCCCTCAAAAACTCATCGCTATTCCTGTCAAAAGACTGCATGGGCAATCTGTTATATACTGCTTGGTCTTTTGCTTTAAATGGCTGAATATTATCTGATTGACGATGGGTAACAACGAAATCAATTCGAGATTCGAACGAGGAAATAGTTGCTACGTCTGTGAAGTTATTCGTAATGCTGCCACTTTGAAAAGACCAACGATCGCCAAATTTAGTATAAGTGGCTGTATAGGAGCGCCCTTTCAAATTGGTTGAATATACCTGAGCGTTACTGCTCCTATTTATTAAGTTAAGGCCTTGCTCTGTTAACCTATATTCACTTCTAATTATCGCCAGGCCGTTAGTCGTTAAGAATAGCTTACCTGCAAAAAATCCACTACTTACCTGGTGAGAACGGGGATTAAAATCAATAATATAGACAGGCTGATCGCCAATTATCGTTTTTCCTACCAGATTAAAGATATAATCTTGATTTAGCTTACCATGGCGAAACAAAAATTCTTGATATTTAACTATATCAAGCATATTACTGGCCCAGGGCCCGGGAGTCAAAACAGGAATCGTAAATGTATATAGTGGCTTTCTGCGACCTTTGACGAAGTGTATCTGATCGTCTTTTTTGGTAAAATAATAAGACGGTTTATAAACATCAATTATCCCTTCTGTGTAGGAGACACAAAAACTAGGCTGTAACTTTTCAATAATCTCTCGGTAAAAGCCGTGAAGTAAAGTTGGGCTGTCAGTATAATTTTTTGCAATGAGTGCAATAGCTTTCAAAAGCGTGTCTCTTGCCTGGAAGGAGTGGGCACCGCTAAAATATTGATCAACTGTTGAAACTTGGCTTTCGGAGGGAATAGCGTTAAGTCGAATAATAGAATTGACAGGAGCTAATTCTGTTAAAGGTTGTTGAGCTAGTTGATAATTCAGGGCCCTTAAATAAAGTGTATCCTTCTTCAGGTGTTCAGGTACCTTCAAGATGAAATAACCGTTTTTATTTGTTTCACTACTAATCTGCCCATCAGCCATTGAAAGAGTAATATAAGATAAAGGCTGCTCAGTTTTTGCATCCACAACCTTGCCTTGAAAAACATAATCCGTTTGGGCATATGTACTTGATTGATTTATTAAAAGAAAAATCAATAAGACCAACAGAACAACACTTGCATTCGATTGAGGTTGAATGTCCATTCACGAAAATCGATTTCTTACTTTACTATCTTTATATAAAGTTACAAAACCGCTCGTGAATACATGCAAATTAGCTCTATAGCCACGGTTTGCATGTATTCACGAGCGGTTTGCGAATCTGGCAGGTACTTTCTTTCTTTACAGAGATCGAATAGGTGTGTTTACCGAAGCATTTGGTTGGTCTAATGCAGCTTTGGCTGCCAGCTTTTTATGATAAAAGACATACGAGCCAGCGCCAACAAGAATGATAACCAGCATGGGTAGCCAGTCGCTGGGGGCTTTGCCGATGCTGTAGACGGAATAGGTTGCGCCCAGCAAATCGAAAAATAAGCCCGCATACGCCCACTCCTTAATGCGTGGATATCCCGGAATCAGTATGGCAAATACACCCAGCAGTTTGGCAATGCCCATAAATGGAATCAGATAGGTTGGATACCCCATTTCCCTGAATCCCTGAACCGCCATCGGAACAACCATAATATCGGGTATGGCCGATCCCAGCATAGCGAAAGCAAATAGACCCGTGAAGATCCAGTACCAGACGTTTATCTTTTTCATGGTTTCATTGGTAGGGGTTACAGACTAATTTTTGCCGTAATAAATCAAGCAGTTAGTGAACGAACAGAACAAATTTACCGCTCTTAACGAACATTAATGAGGTATAAACAAGGCAATATACGGGGTGATTTACGACATTTTCCAGAGACATGTATAGACACGGCCGGGCAAAAAATACCCGTACCCGCTTACCTATAGGCAATAAGCGGGTACGGTACAAGGCAACTACTATGAAAAACTAACCAGACTACTTACCAGATGGCTAACTCTTATCGTCAGTATAATTTAGATATGAATTAAGGAAAGCACAAGAACAGTATAAGCACGGTAAAAAAACAAAAACAGCTATCTGGTAACTACCTTAAAATGAACAGTATAAACACTAAACCTACTTATGACAAATCGCTTAATTTGATATGATCCACATACATCATTAACCGGTCTGAACAGCCAGCCCCATCGGTAAACGAACCTACGTAATAGGGCTCCCACTGTGCTCCTTCGCCCCGGCCAGCAGGCCAGCTATAATAAATCTCAACAAAGTGGTCGCCCCAGTAATAGAGCCTGAAAAGATGGCCCATACTTAGTCGTTCTGCCACAAAACGCCCTTTAATTGGGATTAGTACGACTTTTTCTGGGATAGAAAATTGGTTGAACTGAGACATGTTCATCACGACAAAATGTTAAAAGGTTAAAACTTGTTACATGTACGGATAATAGGGTATCGTCTGACCAAATCACGAACCGATTCAGTCTGTTGAAAACTTTTAAATGCCAGTGTTTCTGTCAGGTAGATAATGCCTGCTGAGTGAATAGCCAGGCGGTATTGGCTTCGTATTAGTTTCGGTAATTATTTTTATAAAAAAGCTGTACCAGTGCCAGTATTATATTGTCTTTATGGGGTATCTGTAACGATGGATTATCATTAAACGGAATCAGCTTTTTCAAGTGGTCAAACTGAATCGTTGTTGACGTTTTATACCCCATAAACCAATCCGGGAAATACCTTTTTTTGACTGGATTGGCGTACAGCTGAATCAAGTGCTTGTGTCGACTATCCCGGCTAATGGTTTCATAAGCATTTTTCACGTTTTCTTCCTTCCCTTCCAATACCTCAATGACACTACCATTGAAGTATAGTAAAACACCGGTAATGCCCAACGCCCGATTGTTTTTTTTGCTTTCATGCATGATATGGAGCAACTCGTCATTGTGCACTAGAAACGAACTGAGGTAAACAATGCAATAGTCCATCAGGCTGCTTTATCGGGTGATTGATAGACCAAAAATATCGCCACCCCTGCCATGTTAACGTGATGGCCATCAGACAATAGTATGACTAGCGTCATATATAATCAAGCCAAACACAATATGTATGTGCCTGTAACGAATGTATTTATACGTAAAACAAGATTAAATTCTTCAAATAGATAAAAATTAAAGCTCTTTGCTCTATAATTAATTTATCCTTTGGTCACTTAAAGTTATTTTATTTATAATAGTAACAACCTAATCGTTGATTTCTAAACACATTGACAAATTTTTATAAACTTATCGTTTCATCATTTACTAATCTTAAACTCCAACTAGTCAAGCTGTCCGGATGCTTCCTTGTTCTCACACATGTTTTAGTACTCAAGCTGCTTTTCGTTATTGATCAACAGTTTGCCTGGAATCCTCCATTACTGCCGGGGTTACTCGAATGACAATCGACTTTGAGGTGGGCGTGTTGCTTTTTTCGGCTATCGAATCAATGGGCACCAGCACGTTTGTTTCGGGGAAGTAGGCAGCCGCACAACCGACCGGAATATCGTACGGAACGATAATGAATTTATGAGCCGTACGCTGTTTTCCGTTGTAGTGACTGTGCAGATCCACGACCTGTTTTTCTTTAAAGCCCAGATTGGCTACATCGTTCGGGTGCATAAATACCACCCGCCGTTCATTGTAAACACCTCGATAGCGGTCGTCATTTCCATACACGGTTGTATTGAACTGGTCATGACTCCGAATGGTCATCAACAGCAATTCGCCGGTTTCCAGATCGTGATGGTTGGGCGTGTTTAGTGTAAAATGCGCCTTGCCGTCGTTCGTCTTGAACTCCCGAACGCGCGGCCCGTTGGGAATATAAAATCCGCCCGGTTTGCGCACCTGCTCGTTGTAGTTGTCGAAACCCGGTATTGTCTGTTCGATAAGGTCGCGGATGCGATCGTACTTGGCAACAAGACTATCCCAATCTACACGATCAGCTTTGACACCCAGGGTTACTTTTGCTAGTCCACCAATAATTGCAATTTCGCTTTTCAGGCTGTTAGACACGGAGTCTACAACCCCATGCGACTGGGCGACAACACCCGTGGTACTCTCACAACTCACAAACTGAACGCCGGTGGCTTGTATGTCGCGGTCGGTGCGACCCAGGCAGGGCAGAATCAGCGCCGTTTCGCCATGATGCAGATGGCTTCGGTTTAGCTTGGTCGATACATGTACCGTTAGTTTACAATTCTTCAGCGCATCGGCGGTATAATTTGTATCCGAAACGGCCATAGCAAAATTACCACCCAGGCCAAAAAACACCTTTGCCTTTCCCTCATGCATGGCCTTTACGGCGGCCACTGCGTCAAACCCATGGTTGCGGGGTGGCTCGAAGTTGAACACTTTTTTAAGGGAATCAAGAAACTCCGGTTTAGGTTTTTCCCAGACACCCATCGTACGATCGCCCTGTACGTTGCTGTGCCCGCGAATAGGACTGGCTCCTCCCCCTTCAATGCCAATACTGCCTTTGAGCAAGAGTAAATTAATAACCTCATTGATCGTTTCGACAGAATTGCGGTGCTGGGTCAGGCCCATTGCCCAGCAAATAATCAACTTGGGCGTAAATTTGAACAAATCGACCGCTTCCCGAATCTGAGCAACCGTCAGGCCGCATTGAGCCGCCAGGTCGTTTAGTTCAAACTGATCCAGACTTTTTACAAATGCGTCATAGCCGGATGTGTATTGCTGAATGAACGACTGATCCAGCACCTTGCCGGGGTTCTTGGTCTCCTCTTCCAGCAGTATTTTGCACATGGCTTTCACAAGCGCGAGATCGGAGTTGATGCGCACCTGCAAAAATACATCCGTCATTTTCTGAGCCCCGAACAGCATATCGCGAGGACTTTGGGGGTCCCTAAAGGCCAGTAGGCCCGCTTCATGCAACGGATTTACGGCAATGATCTTGGCCCCATTCCGTTTAGCTTCT
This sequence comes from Spirosoma pollinicola, assembly GCF_002831565.1. NCBI lineage: Bacteria > Pseudomonadati > Bacteroidota > Cytophagia > Cytophagales > Cytophagaceae > Spirosoma > Spirosoma pollinicola. Next base: position 695,855 of record NZ_CP025096.1, read on the forward strand.
TCTAAAGGCGTTAACATGCGGGGGGAGTTGGTACCGGGATTCTGCCCCATAATCATGATCACATCGGCCTTTTCATAGTCTTCATATTTGACCGATGCCTTTCCCAACCCAATCGATTCAGCAAGGGCCACGCTGGTCGATTCGTGGCACATATTCGAACAGTCGGGCATGTTGTTTGTGCCAAACATCCGGACGAATAACTGATACAGGAAAGCGGCTTCGTTGCTAGTTCGGCCAGAGGTATAAAAAATGGCTTCGTCGGGCGAATCCAGCGCGTTGAGCTGGTTGGCAATAAGCTGAAAGGCATCGTCCCACGAAATAGGCTCATAATGTATCTCGCCGGGTTTCAGGATCAGCGGCTGCGTGAGTCGCCCCTGCTGACTCAGCCATAGATCAGGCTTCTGGAGCAACTCATTTACCGAATAGCGTTGGAACAAAACCGGTGATGCGGTATGACTGGTCATTACTTCATCGGCAACAGCTTTGGCTCCGCTTTCGCAGTATTCAGCAATTCGGGAGCGGTGGCCATCCGGGTCAGGCCAGGCACAGGAGGGACAGTCGAATCCATCCTTCTGATTCATATTGATCAGTGCTTTCCAACCGCGAGCGGCATCTGTCCCCTGAAGAACTTGCTTAAACGATTTAAGGATAGCGGGCAAGCCAGCAGCTTCTGTATAAGGTTCGTCGACTTCGAGTTTGCCGGTCAGTTGTTCCGGGGGCGTATTCTGGTTCATAGGCAGGCAAAAACAGGTTCCGGCTGTTTCATTTAACTCGACGTTATCGTTATAAAGAAACAGCCGGAACCTGTTTCGGTCTTGTCATCTGCCCACCAGCCCAATAGCAATTGAATGTTTCCGGGCGTCGGCACTATGAACGAAGTAGCAGGAAGCAACTCCCTGTTCCTCTATTTGTGCCATTAAACTCTGCGTTCGGACTTTATGTTCGATGTGAATTTGCCGTATATATACACACCGGATTTGTTGAGAATATTGCCGGACAATAGACTCATAAATGATCGGATCTTCCTGCGAATCGTCGCCAAGCAAAATAAACTGACGAGTTGGGTAGGTGTCAATAATCTGCACAATCCGGTCGAACTTCGTATGGTGCTTCCCTTTGCCCGTTTTCAGCACTTGCGACAATCGCTTAAGTTTGCTCAGGCGGTATACGCCATCGGGAAGCCCATTTTTTTGCGAGAACTCCAGAATGTAATCATACAGATTCCATTCACTACTCGACACGTAGAAAAACGGATTGGACACATGCAACCCATTATCGGCTTCGGCAAGCATTTTATAATGCGCAACAACGCCGTCGAAGGGCATGCGGCTGTGGGCGTTTTCGGTCAGTAAAACCAGGAGTCGTTTCGTAATCGTGGCCGAATGTGAAACCAGGAAAGTATCATCAATATCTGATATACACATGTACCGCGTTGGGTGTGGTATCAGCACATGGCCTTCGCCCTCAGCCAATACCGCTTCGGGTGTAAGGGTTTGCGATATAAGTTGAACAAGCACCCGATGCCATCCGGGCGACAATGAGCTAGCCAGCGGCAATTCGACCTGAAAACATCCATCGTTATCAGCAAGAACCTCCATCACCTGCTCTCCATACCGTACCCGAACCAACGCTTTTGCATAAGGGCGCACCAAAAACAGGCGAATGACAGCCAGCAGATTGACAAAATCAATATCCCGGTATTTTCGCCGGGGCAGGGCACTCCGGCGAAAAACATGCCCATACACTTTTAGGTGTTCATCGTTCCCAAAACCACGATAAACTTTCACCACTGGCCTGTCTGTCAGTCGCAGGAATTTCAAAAAATAGAACTTCACCTTAGCCTTCAGGCTTATTTTTCGCTCATCGGGAAAAGGGGGTTGACCAAACTCCTTCATATTACTTGAAACTTACCTTTTGATTCGTAGTTAGTAAGATATTCGTTGTTTTTGGTGCTCAGACAGTGTTAGTTAATAGCATTGCTAATGTCTTTGCCGACAAACGCTTACTCGGTACCTATTAACCTGTAATTCACTCATAAGTTGATATTTTTATTTGCAATTAACCCAGTTTCGGGTGGCAATGATAAAACTAGTTGGGAAGAGGGTATCCGCAATCACTTTGCAGACACACCTCATGTCATTCATCTGTTCCACCTCAACGGCAAAACAGATGATACTACGATTCGGCAGCAAATTGAGGAACACAAACCCGACCGTGTAGTGGCTGTTGGGGGCGACGGAACGATTAAACTCGTGGCAACTGCCCTCCTGAACACAACTATTCCACTTGGTGTATTACCGGCAGGTTCGGCCAATGGCATGGCTCGCGAACTGGGTATCCCCCCCGACGTGGAAGGCAGTCTGGCTTTGCTGACCGATGGCGTTCCCAGAGCAACAGACATTATCTCCATCAATGAGGGGGACATTTGTTTACATCTGAGCGATATAGGACTTAATGCGCAACTGGTCAGGTATTATGAGCGAAATAATTTGCGGGGCAAGTTAGGCTACCTGCGGGGGGTCGTGAAAGTGCTACATAAACGGCGATTAATGCGTATATCAATTACTGTAGGCGATGAGTGCGTACAGCGTGTTGCGTTTATGGTTGTGCTGGCAAATGCCCGGATGTATGGCACAGGGGCCGTTATTAATCCCGAGGGAAACCCTTTCGATGGCCAATTCGAAGTCGTGATTTTCAGGCGCTTATCTTTTTGGGAAATCATTAAACTTTTCTGGCGGTACCGACCCTTTGACCCCCGGAAAATTGAAATTTATCCGGCTACATCCGTAACAATTGAGACGCACCGCCGAGCCTATTTTCAGGTAGATGGCGAATATCGTGGACGGATTACAACCTTGAAAGCCGAGGTCAAGCCAGGGGCGGTACAAATCCTGGTTCCTGAGGAAAAGTGATATGTTTCCTCATAACCAGGCAACTCCGTTCCAACGGTAACAGGTTCTCAAGGGTGCGCCAACTGCCTCAATCTCAAATACTGCAATAGCATGATCGTTTTGCCGTCCATAATTTCGCCCCGGTCAATCATCGCCATTGCCTGACGAACAGACAGTTCCAGGATGTCAATTTCTTCTTCGTCGATACCGCCCCCGACATGGCGTTCGGTATCTGCGGAGTATTCGGCTACATAGAAAAATAACTTTTCTGTAACCGAGCCGGGACTCATATACGCTTCCATTACTTTTTCTACCGATTGAATCCGGTAGCCGGTTTCCTCTTCCGTTTCCCGCCGAATGGCATCATCGGGGTCTTCGTCATCCAGCAGACCCGCGCAGGTTTCGATCAACATACCCGTTGGATTCCCATTCACAAAAGTGGGCAGGCGAAATTGTCTTGTCAGGATAACTGTATCTGTTTTAGGATTGTGCAGCAAAATCGTTGCGCCGTTTCCTCGGTCGTAAGCTTCACGTTGCTGGCTCGTCCATTCGCCATTTTTACCCAGATAGTTGAACGTAAACCGCTTGAGGACGTACCAATTGTTCGACAGTAATTTCTCTTCCGTTATTTCTACACGTTCGGTATATTCAGAAAACATTTGTTCGATATTGTTTAAATTTGTTTATTTTTGAGCAAAAGAACTTAATTCTCATGAATTTCCAACACAGGAAGCAGATTATTTTACAAACGGTCGATGAGCAGGGTTCTGTTGACGTGCATGAACTTGCCGAAATTCTACAAACATCAGAGATGACCGTCCGGCGCGATTTAGTACAACTGGCCGCTTCTGGGTTACTTTTCCGGACGCGCGGTGGCGCCATGAAAGTGAGCCTGGCAACCGACCAATTCCGGTTTGAAAACAAAGCAGCTGTCAATGCCGAACGAAAGGATTACATCTGCCAACTGGCCGCCCAGGAGATTCAGGAAGGCGACATTATTTTTATGGACTGCGGCAGTACCTTGTTTAGACTGTGTCAGTTCATCCGCAACAAGCGCATAACCGTTATCACGAACTCGCTGCCGGTGGTAGCTGAGTTGATGTCGTCTGAGGTAACTGTCAATTTGGTGGGTGGCGAAGTTGATAAAGAACGACAGGCGATTCACGGTTTAATGGCCGAAGAACACATAGCCCGCTACCGGGCCAACCGGGCGTTTATGGGTGTTGATGGTATTTCTCTTGAACACGGCCTGAGTGCAAACAGCGAAAAGGAAGCTAGTATAGCTATGGCCATTGCCCTTCAAACAGATAAAGTTTACCTTCTCTGCGATTCCTCGAAATTAGAAACCAACAAATACCTCTATTTTGCGCCCCTAAGCCTGTTTGATATATTAATTACCGATAAAGAAGCCAAGCCGGATGTAATAGCGGCTTATCGACAGGCGGGTATCACGCTGATTAATTAACCCATGTACCAAATCTGGATTGATACCGGTGGCACCTTTACGGATGGCCTTGCCCAATACCCTGATGGCACCATAAACCGCGCCAAAGTTCTGAGCAGTAGCCGACTGCGTGGACAGTTGATAAATGGAAAACTCATTGCTCCCTGGCTTAGTGCCCCCATTTTCGATGGCTATCAACTCCGTGTCATCGGCACGGGAGAGACATATCTAATCACTTCACTAGGTTCAGATGGCATCCTCACGCTCGACCGGCCTTACACAACCAACACCGATACTGTTACAGTCGAGCTATTTACTGGCGAAGAAGCGCCTGTTTTAGCCACTCGCCTGTTAACGAAAACGCCCTTAAACCAGCCATTTCCACCTTTAGAAATGCGACTTGGCACCACTAAAGGCACTAACGCCCTACTCGAACGAAAAGGCGGTTGTGTGGCCTTACTCGTAACAAAAGGCTTTAAAGACTTACTCAAAATCGGGACACAGCAACGACCCGATCTTTTTCAATTAGCCATTCCCCCCGCCGAAGTCCTCTATGATTCCGTTCTGGAAGTCGATGAGCGGATGGCAGCCGATGGTCAGATTTTGAAACCGCTATCAGACCAAACCCTAACGAACCTGGTTGAGCAACTTCAGCAAAGCAAGCCCGATGCCGTAGCCATTTCGCTCCTGAACGCGTACAGAAACCCGGCGCATGAACGGAAGTTATATGCGGCTCTACACGCAGCCGGGTTTGCCTATATTACCCTCTCAACCAGCGTATCGACAGCACCGCAGTATGTGTCGCGCACGCAAACCGCAGTAGTCGATGCTTACCTGACACCCGTTATGCGGTTGTATCTGGACAATGTGCAGCAGCAACTTGGGGGCAGTCCCGTACGCGTCATGACCAGTTCGGGCGGACTGGTTCGGGCGGATCTGTTCCAACCGAAAGACAGCTTATTAAGCGGTCCGGCAGGGGGCGTAATTGGCGCAGTCACTGTATCCGACAGCATCTTGCTGTCGCCGTTAGCTACCACCGACAACAAGATGCTGTCGGATACATCAGGCATCTTAACCCTCGATATGGGCGGCACCAGTACTGATGTTGCTAGAATCCACGGCGGTGGGCTAGATTACCGTTTCTCTACGAAAATTGGCCCCTTCGATTTGCAACTCCCATCACTCGCCATTGAAACCGTTGCGGCCGGGGGTGGGTCGATCTGCTGGTTCGATGGCAAGCAATTACGGGTTGGTCCGCACAGTGCGGGGGCAAGTCCGGGCCCGGCCTGTTATGGCGCTAAAAATACCGCCACTGGCAAACCACGGTTAACCATCACCGACGTCAATTTGCTGCTGGGCAAACTTCACCCGAAACAGTTTGGCATTCCTATTTTCCCAAAGGAAGCCAAGACAGCTTTGACGGAAATCGTAACGCAAATCGAATCGACAGGTGCGATTGCTTCACCAATTGACGTGTTGCGCGGCTTCGAGCATATCGCCAACGAGATTATGGCGGGGGCAATCCGGAAAATTTCGGTAGCGCGTGGGTTCGATCCAAAGGAATATACCCTGCTTGTCTTTGGTGGTGCCGGTGGTCTGCATGGATGCGCCATTGCCCGATTGCTGGGCATGGAACGGCTCTTGCTGCCCTTCGATGGCGGGTTGTTAAGTGCGTATGGCATCGGCCAGGCGCAAATTGAGCGGATGGCCGCCCAAACAATTTTACAGCCTTTATCGGTAATTGACGGTAAACTTGCCGATATACGCCAAACTTTAATAGACTCGGCCACCACAAATCTTCGGCAGGATGTTGACGAAGGCATTTCCATCAAGACCAAATCCGTCTCTGTATTTCTGCGCCTGTCGGGTCAGGAAGCGACTATTGATGTGCCGTTTAGTAATCGGTTAGCGGAGGATTTCGAGCAAACGTACAAACACCTCTACGGTCATTTTCCCAGCGATGCCAATGGTCAACCGCGTTCTATCGAGGTTGAAAGTATACGCGTGCTGGTGAGTACATTTTCCGACGAATTGCCCCTAAGTGATTCACCAGTAAGCCACCGACACGCGGTACCCGCATTTGAAACAGATGCTTATCCGGTTTACGACTGGACACAAATGCAGGAAGGCGATACCTTTCGTGGCCCCGCTTTACTCCTGAATACAACCTCGTCGGCCTTCATTGAACCCGGCTGGCGGCTGGTCGTACAGGCGAACAAAAACGCTCTGGTGGATTATATTGCTGATATCGAGGAAGTGGGCGAAACGCAGGCGAACGAGGTCATTCAACTCGAACTATTCACGCAGCGATTCCGGGCTATTGCTGAGGAGATGGGTGCTCAGTTACAACGCACCGCCTTTTCGGTGAATGTGAAAGAGCGGCTCGATTTCTCCTGTGCGCTGCTCGATGCCAACGCCGAGCTGGTCGCCAATGCACCCCACATCCCCGTCCATCTTGGTAGTCTGGGCGTTTGTGCACGGCTGGTTCTGGCTAAAATAGCCATCGGGCCGGGTGACGTCGTGATCACCAATCACCCGAAATATGGGGGTTCTCATTTACCGGACGTGACCTTGCTTAGCGGTGTTTTTACGAAAGAAGAAATGGGTAAAGATCCCCAGTTGATCGGCTATGTCATCAACCGGGCACACCACGCCGAAATTGGCGGTAAAGTGCCAGGATCAATGCCCCCCGACGCCGTTTCGCTTGTGGAAGAAGGCGTCGTACTGGAACCGATGTATGTCGTAAAAGCTGGTGAATTTTTATGGAAAAGTACGGAAAACAACGTTGGGCTATCCACTTATTTCACCGATGCCCCCTACCCGACCCGCGCTCTGGTCGAAAACCAGGCCGATATTGAGGCTGCGCTGGCATCGCTAAAAGCAGGCGAAACTGCCCTTCGTTCACTCGCTCGTCAACATGGTTTATCAACCGTGAAGCATTACATGGCGAGGTTGCAGCAGTCAGCCAATGAGGCCATTCTATCGGTATTGAAACCGCTCAACGGCCAAACGTTTTCTGCTGAAGAATCCCTTGACGATGGTCATACGATTCGCGTAAACCTTTCGATTTCAAATAGCCGATTGACGATTGATTTTTCGGGAACGTCGGGCGTTCATCCCAATAATTTAAACGCAAACGTGTCGATTCTCTATAGTGCGGTGCTGTATGTGCTTCGGCTCTGGTGCGGAAAAGAAATTCCTCTGAATGAGGGCCTAATGGCTCCTGTTGATCTGATTTTACCCGAATCGTCCTTCCTAAACCCAATTTTCCCGGAGGACACGTCTGCCTGCCCGGCTGTTGTGGGAGGCAATACGGAAGTGAGTCAGCGGCTGGTCGATACCTTGTTGAAAGCACTCGGGCTGGCAGCCTGTAGCCAGGGAACGATGAATAATTTTCTGTTCGGCAGATCGGCCGTGAATTCAACGAGCTTCGGTTATTACGAAACAATAGGCGGTGGTGCAGGGGCAACAATGGGTGCCAATGGCCGCTCGGCAGTGCATCAGCACATGACCAATACGAAACTCACTGACCCCGAAGAATTGGAACGTCGCTACCCGGTGCGGCTGCATGAGTTCAGCATCCGCAGTGGTTCTGGCGGAGCCGGACAGTGGCGCGGGGGTGATGGCATTGTGCGCGAAATAGAGTTTCTGGAGCCAGTTCAGGCCACACTTCTCAGTCAGCACCGGGTGGTTGCTCCCTATGGGCTGGATGGTGGTGAGCCGGGAGCAGTGGGTCAGCAAACCTTGGTTCATGTTGATGGTCATGAAGAAACGCTACCCGGTATTTTCACCAGAGCCATGCAAACAGGCGAACGCATCCGAATAGAAACGCCGGGGGGTGGGGGTGCTGGCAAACTAGCGTAGCGTGGACGTCTCGTCCGCACAGCCGTAGGCTAAATTAAGATTACTTTTTTAGCCTTCAGCTGTGCAGACGAAACGTCCAACGCTACGACCGACCATCCAAGCACGAGCACCGCGTATTTATAAGTCCATTAGTTATAACTAATTTTTTATCCATACTCACATGAAAGTACTTTTTAAACTACATAAGATTCTCACTGTCTGTCTTTTTTTGACGTTCACTACCATTTCGCTTGGCCAAACACAGTCAGCAATGAACAGTGCTCAGGCGCAGACATTTCAACAGGCTGATAAAGCCTTCAATGTAGTTTATCAGAAGATTTTGAAGCAATACAGCACAGATAAGGAATTCATAAAAAACTTAAAAACAGCGCAACGAATCTGGGTTCAGTTTCGGGATGCCGACGTAAAAATGAAGTACTCCGACCGACCGACCGGGTATTATGGCAGTATGCAGTCCTTTTGTGAGTCAAGCTACCGTACCGAACTCACCCAACAGCGAACCAAAACGTTAACCATCTGGCTAACGGGTATTGAGGAGGGTGACACCTGTGCAGGATCCGTAAAAACGAAGGACTAAGTAATCACGCAAATTTAACTTTCATTTATTAACTTGCAGTATGAGCCGACCAAAACGCTGCATCTCCTTGTCTGACACCGAGAAACTTACTTTACAGGAAGCCATCAAAAACCACCCTAAGTACGAGTTTAGACGGGCTTGTCAAGCATTACTTTGGAGTCATAAAGGCTTCTCGGCCAAAGAGGTAGCAGGCCACACCGAAGTCTCCCAGCATTCGGTTGGCAAGTGGCTTTCTGCCTGGCAAGAACTGGGTTTGGTCGGGCTCATGCGCCAAAAAGGGCAAGGCAGAAAACCCATTCTGAACTTGACCAACAGCCTTCATCAGCAAGCCTTGAGTCGAGCCGTTACGGCTCATTATCAGGATGCCGAGCGGATTAAAGCCGATCTACAAACGGCTTTAGGCCAGTCCATGAGCCGTGATACAGTGAAACGATTTCTAAAAAAAATGACTACCACTGGCGACGCATCCGACGTACAACCAAACCCAAACAAAATGCCCAAGCTTATGCTGATGGGCTAAGTCGGTGGCAAATGCTCCTAACCCTGTGGGTGTGTGGACTGATCGAGCTATACTTTGCGGACGAAACGGGCATTACTCTTCAACCCTATGTACCTTACGGTTGGCAAAAGAAGGGGCATCAGGTGCAGATTATGTGCCGTACAAAGAGTAAGCGCCTGAATCTGTTTGGCTTGATGCGACTAGACAATCATTTGACGGTGTATTATTGGATAATGGTCCAATTCATCGCTGTCAGGCTGTTTACGACCAACAGGCCAACTGGGAAGAGCAGGACATGTACCTATTCTTTTTGCCGACTTACAGTCCGCACCTGAATCCGATCGAAATTCTGTGGCGGTTCCTAAAGTATCGGTGGTTGCAGAAGCTCCATTACAGTTCATGGAGTCGTCTGAAAAAGGCCGTTTTTGCTATCATTCGTTTATTTGGTCAAGAATATCGGATCTGTTTTGACGGGTTAGTGAATCGAAATAAAGTGAAGTTTAATTCTGCGTGATTACTTAATTACTTACCTACAGCAATTAAAGATCAAACGTACATTCTAAAATTTAATGATAATCTAGTGTTTACTAATACTGACGCGCGTATGCCTGTGAGTATGTTATCTTCAAAAAGACAATCACTTAATCAAAAGGAGTGGCTTCCGCGAGCGATTGAGCTTAAAGCGACTGGTATGGCCCTAATACCAATTTCTAAACAATTAATAGATGAAGGACATACTAATTGTGGTAAGTCAATTGTGGGTATAGAGTTGAGTAAGCATTACGCCACGCAGCAAGACAAGGGGAATAAACCTTTGTTTACGATTGATGACATAGACTTTGATGCGCTCAATGAATATAATGAGGACGATGAGGACTTCGAGGATATACACGCCTTCTTAGCTACCAAAGATCAATAGATTTTCTAGTTTAATTTTTGTCCATCCATCCATACATGCTATAGATATGGATGGAAACTTGATTGCTTACCAAAAGATGTATATGCAATCACAAAAGAGAAATAATAGCTAATGATAAGTATCGCATAACTTATGTTGACTATAAAATAAGTATAAAATATTCTTGCATATTTCATATATTTTTCGTAACTTTATAATAGTTATGAACATTAGTAAATCAATTTGTATTCCTATTAATTTGGACTTAAAGGAACTTATATTACAAAATCCTCCCCGTTTCAGTTATAGTATTGACACCTTTAAATACATCATAGATCTAATTTTAGAGCTTCCTTCATGGAACAATGAATTATTTGAAACAAATGAAATACCATACGTACCAATACATGCAATCACTCTTCAGAAAACAGTTTGGAATTATGACGAGTATTTTCGTTATCTATTAAATACCGGAATCTTAGAGTGTGATAACTACTATTTGCCTAAGGTTAAGTCAAAAGGTTATCGTCTTACATCCGTTTATCGTACTAAACTGAAGGAGGAACGTATCACAGCACCTAAACTTCTCAGTCGAATCAAACAAATCACCAAGCAGCGAAACGCTAATGCATTTGAACTGTATCCAAATCTTACAGGCTGGTTTGAAGGTTTGGAAATTAATGCTACTGCGGCAGTTCAATATTTAGAAGGCTTATATATACAGGATGTTGAGAGTGATAGAGGATCAACCGAAATGGCTAATATTCGATATGCAGCTAGGAATAGTATGGTTAGTCGAATTTCTAATAAGAATTTTCTTTACGCAGTAGACAATTGTGGCCATCGCTTTCACACATGCCTTACCAATCTGAAGAGTGAATTAAGGTCTTATTTGTCCTATAAAGGACATCCATTAGTGTCAATAGATATTAGTAACTCTCAACCCTATTTAGCAGGGTCTTTATTGAATCATCATTTTTATGAACCAGTTGCGGATGATTGTAGAATCAATTTGTTCAATCTTCCTTCAAACCTAATAAAGGAGATAAACCCATTAATACGAATAATAAAGCAATTTAATTTATCTTCTTCTTTTACTTCTCTATGTTCTGGGGGTGGCCCCTTCCCTATGCTAGTGAAATCAACAGATGATAAGCAAATACCAGACATTTTATTATACCTAGATTTAGTTCAATCAGGGAAGTTTTATGAATACATGCAGGAGCTTACCAAACGCTCACAAAGTCAAGATAAAAGTAAATTATCAAGAAAAGAGATCAAGGAAATGTGTATGACAGTATTTTTTGCTAATCCTAATGATCAGAATAAGTACTTCAAGCTGCAACGTGATTCATTCAGCTCATTGTTTCCAACTGTATATAATATTTTCAATATAATAAAGTCTCGTCAATACAATACGCTAGCTATTTTATTACAAAGTATTGAATCCGAATTAGTTTTGAATAAAATTTGTACTCGAATAACGAATGAGCGACCCGATCTACCCATATTTACAATTCACGATTCTATTTGCACAACAATTGGTAATGAAGGATACATTGAAGCAATCATGAATGAGGAGCTATATAATGCAGTTGGAATGAAACCACATTTTAAGAAAGAATATTGGGTCAATAATATAATATCATAGCATGCTGTGATAGCATTTAAAGCTATCACAGCATGCTATGTCAATAAAATGCATATATTTGCTCAACAACAACATATAGTGTCTTAAATGCCCTAAAAACGACTTATAACAATATATCATATTATTAGCGTTGAGCTTTTCATCCTGCCAGCCGAAACCTGAGAAATTTCAAACAGAGCAGGGAAGCGAAGTCTCAACGTCTACGGTCACACGTAGACGTTGCTTCGTTTTGCTTTGTAGGCTTCTCAGGGCCTCGGCTGGCAAACAAGTGACGTTCTACGTGTTTTTCTTTTTTACCATACTAAAAAATGGCTCATATCAACAATATAACATATGAGAAAAAAGCTAAGTCTCTTTGGCAACTTACAGAAAGAATGCGTTCTGTTTTATTTAAGGATGGAGAAGATAAATTTGAAGAGTCACTAGCACCTAATCGTCTTTACAATATAGATATATTCAATAACAGTAAAATAGAACATCATATTGAAAGTGATATATTATTAGCTATTTTAATTTATAAAGTATTAAAGGAAAAAAGTGTATTAAATAGCCAAAAAATAATAGATTTTTACTTTGAAATTCTCTGCAATTCTATAATAGATAATGTAACAATACTAAGTACCACAGCATTTGCAAAAAGTACTATAGCTGCAAGTACTGATATAGATTTAATATTTGCGTTAAATAAAATCAAAGCTAAGGGACGAGTTCTAAAAAAAGATACCCCTACTAATCAGAAAATCGACATATATACACCAGCGATCAAGACACTACGAGATATTGAAGTTTGTAAAAGAATACCCTTAGTTCGAAATGACTTAGCTTCATTTATTAATGAACGCTTAAAGTCATATTCCATAGAATTAAACTCCTTATTTAAAAAATCAGCTTATCCTTTTGTAATTTTTTGTTTTTTATATGAAAATCCACTTTCAGAGGTATATGTAGAAGTTTCGGATTTTTGGCAAGTTCATAAATTAGCTAGAACCATTAAAAATATTCATTCAGTGCTAGAATTAGAAGTACCTGATATTTGTGAGTCATAACTAATAATTAACTAATGAGCATGAATTTATATTTTTTTTATATTGGCTTCTTAGTAATTATTGTTATTCTAAGGTTAGCTTACAACATCTCAAAAGAATCAAATCATAAAAATGATTTGCCGAGATTAAAGCTTCAAACTCCTATTAATACAGCTATAATTGATGAGAATCTAGATTTAGTTATTGGAAAAATGTATGATGTAAAAAAGAACGGAATCTATTTATGGACATTCAGCAAGAAGATTACAGGAGAATGTATTAAATGTATTTCTTTAGTTTTAGTATTTAATACAGAAAAAGTCATTAAAGCTGAGTATGATGCTATACTCGAATTAGGAGGGGTTGGTGATCGTGAAATATTTACCAATATATCAAATCAAGAGTTTAATAAAGATTCGCCCGACATAACTTCTTACAATTTGAATGGAAAAAATGTAAATGCTCGTTTCAGAATAGAAAAAGGCTCGTATCTAGAAATTGATGGTTATATTACCACCTATGGTTTAAGTCTGAATATTATATATAGTGTTGTTGATTATATTCAAGGCGATATTAATAAAACGATGATGTATGAAAATGCAAATTTCGAGTTTATTGAAGTTTAAATTCTACAGTTTTATACAAATAGGCATCAAATCTGATTACAGTCATTAGATTTGATGATTTAAATACTTTTATTTAGTGACTATTACTCCTAAATATCATATACGTATGTTTTAACTCCCTGGTGTTAGAAATACGTCTATTACCCTCTAAGTCTCTTCCACACCGTTTGTTTATAAAAAGCAAAACCAATATCCTAAAAATTACACAGATTGTAAATTTTGCAAAGCTTACAATTTAATTTTTAAGCGCAAATGTCCTAATTATTAAAATAAATTTATTTTAATATCATACCCCTACCTACTAATACTTAAGGCTTTCTTAATCCTATATCCTTTCAATCAGAGAAAAACTGTTTCAACACGCCAATAACCAAAATTAACTTGAATATACTTATACGCTAATTTATGATCAAACTAAACTGTAAAGACTTACATTTCCTTAAATCTCATATAGCTATAGCTTACAAATGTATTAGATATAAAAGCACTAAAATTGATATTAATATAAAAATCTTTATTTATTACTGTCAACATATTGCATAATTGTTGGTATAAGGTCATCAGAAGTTGTTGGCGTGAAAGCAGGGGATTGTGTTAAACAAATGAAATCATAATTGCCAGAACTATGAAAATTATTATATATTATCTGTTTAAAAGGAACGCAAGGCTCTAAATGTAGAGGAACACTTTCTTTGGCCGCCTTTATTAAATCTCCATAGAATATTAGCGTCTTCATTTGAGAAGGACTGTAACTTTTTAACTCTAAAGAGTTACTAGAAAAATCGAAATCTTTAAAGAAGAATCGTGGCAAGTCATTGAACCAGGCTTCATGATTAATATAATTAATAGTTGAAATCCAACGGCACGCAATTGCAAATGAGAGAAAATTACCCGAGGTCAATCGCTTACTTTTACTCCGAATTTTTGGATAGTATCTCTTAAGGAGCGGCTGATTAAGAATATATGAAGATATATGGTAAAAGCTAAAATCTCCATAACCTAAATCTGCATGTGCATCAACGTGATCAATTGAAAATTGAAGTTCGAAGTTATGCTTCTCCTGTAAGGATCTAAGAAAGTAAAATAATTCATCATGATGAGTGAATAAATTACCAGGGATTTTCTCATTAGGGTTTAGCCCACAATTATTTTCCAGGAAATCTTTTACTTGTTTCTTTTCCCATGGAATGAATTTAGTTTTGTTCAACCTTCTTTTACCTTTTAACTTTTTATCTGTAGCCCTTTCATTGATAAAGAAATCAAGGTCAAGATCTAAAATTTTTAATTCTATCATAACTATTTAAAAAAAGGCTAATATGCAAATTTTATAAACGTTACAAAGTATAATTGAAAAACGAATTCAAGAGCAATAATTGTACGATTATTTAAGTAAAAATGTAAATTCTACTTTACAGAAAGTATATTGCGAAATTGGCTTTGAAGATTTGACAAAATAGGAGGTATAACTTCTTGAGTTTTTTTTCTAACCTCATCAAGTAAACCTTTTTTAATTAAAAACTCTGTATTGCCGTAGTTCTTACTGTCAAGGTAATCCCAGTGTACGTCTCTGTAAAGATTACTAAGATTGTCAATATCTACACATATTGATTCACTAAAAAATATTCTGTTATCAGTAAAGAACTCAATAAATGCGTTAAAATCTTTTGTAGCCTTATTTATTCGCTCTTGCTCCTCCTTTTCAGAATCTGATACAACAAACTTCATAAGTGCGGTCATATCATTAAAAGATCGATTTAACCTAGAAATGAGTTTGTACAATTCGGCGATAACCAGACTTTGCTTTTCATAAAGCTTTGAAGTTTTTAAATTGATAAGATTTAGCTCACTTTTATGAGTTTCTAGTAGTCTATTCAAGTTATTCTTATAAACTTCTGTTTTTTCTGCTAATTCATTCCTGTACATTTCAAGCTGTTTATTAAGATCTAATCTATTATTTTCTAAAGATTTACTTAGTTCTAATTTTTTAACCTCAATAGCTTCTCCAAAAAAGTAAACGATGAGCTGTCTACCAAGAAAAATGACAATCAATAATACAACCGCTACAGGTACAGTACTTACTCCTAACTCTGCTAGGAATGGAATCCATCTAAAATCCATTTTAAATATGTTTAATTACAAATATATAACAATTATTAATTCTAGGCCATAAATTTAGAAGCAAAAAAATTGGTTTTGATATCGACTTAATTAGTTACAGTCATTATCTTAAATCCGTTTTCTGTTGGATTTTAACGTAACGAGCTTTTAGTTGGCTTACGCGTCGTCAGGTGAACGAGTAGTAAACATTGCGTATAGCTATAGACTTAAGTAAATCTGATAACTGATAGTCTTTTTTCCAAAAACTGTATGCCTCTAGTCTTATATATGTCTATATAAGACTCCCCGGTTTTAATTACCTCCCTAGCCCTAATTTTTACATTCATCTACCCCCTCTGTTTATTAGGCAGAAAATGAGCTTTTTTAAAATTGCATAGATTGTAAACTTTGCAAAGTTTACAATTAGATGTTTAGTGCACAATCTGCTAGGCTGCTGAAGCTAATTATTTGAATTTCAAGCTCTTATTTCCAATTTCTGAAGCTCTGTCAAAGCTATTGTCTTTGGGCTAGTGTAAAATTGATCTAGCGTGCTGGTGGTTACTTCAAAGATTTCCCTTTAATCCATATTGAGCGTATCAAAGCTATTTTTATAATGGTGGCTTAGTAAACAGAACAAATTTAGATCTGATTGTCGATTGAGGTCAATTTTATAAGTGCTGGTTATTCCATATCAAGGTAGGGTGAATAACTAAGTTAAATTTTTTACTTTCATTATTTGTAACTGGATGCTAACAAATGAATTTTGATTTCCAAAACGGGAATTTTCCCGTTTTTTAGCAGGTTGCATTATGCGATATTGCGGTGAAATTATCAATCAGCTATGAACAAATTATTAATCTCTTATTTGCTATTCCTATTTGCATGTTCAAATAAAAGGGAAGGCCAAGAAAATAGTTCCATAGACTCTGTTGTCAGTTTATCATCCGTTCATAGTAAAGGAGATTCTATACATGACGAAGCGGACGATGTGACTAATAATTTTTATGAAGGGTACTTAATGGAGAACCCAACTGAAGATTCAATAAAAATATTACTTAATGGAGATCCTGACACTACAATATTATACGGACAAAAATATAAGGGGCAATTTTTGTTTGAAGGAGATATTCTAATTGACTACCCCGATACGAATGCAATGGGCTTGGCTGAAGGAATTACTACTATGAGTCGAAAGTGGTCAAAGCCGAATGGCGTTCTGACTATCCCTTATGAAATAGCTCCAAACTTCCCTGATCCTGACAGAACTAAGCAAGCAATGGATATGTGGTCAAAAGAGGTAGGTGTTGTTTTTAGAAAAAGAAAAAGTACAGACCCTCATTCTATATTTTTTGTAGAGACATCTGAAGGCTGTTTTGTAAACCAAGTAGGAAGATCAGGCGGAGAACAGCCTGTTAGCCTTTCATCCGAATGCAAGGTAGGTAACATAGCTCATGAAATTGGCCATATTTTAGGGCTGTTTCATGAGCAGTCGCGCTCTGACAGGGATAAATATGTAGAAATTGATCCAAAACAAGCAGGAGGACGAGCTTCTCAGTACAAATTCGCAAAGGACACAGACCCAAATGGCCGTCCAATGGATATGGGTAATTATGATTTCAATTCTATTATGCACTATCCCGAGAGAAGTTATTTTCGCGTTAAACAACCTTATCGAGTTAAACTCAATTTCGGCATTCCTGGACAGAGAGACAGTTTAAGTCAAGGCGATATTAAAGCAATTAAAGCGATGTATTCACTCCCATGAAATTACTATTATTTACCTTATCGTGCTTATTTGTGTCAATTTGTTTAAGAGGGCAAGATAACTGTTCACGGTTACAATTTTGTAGTCATGCATCCTCAGATATTACAACTAATAGAGTACGAACTTATTTAAATATGCCCTCTCGCAGCGATTTGATACAAAATGTAAATAATGCACAAAAAATTGTCAATAGAATTCTTTGCCTTGCTAAATCATCTTCTGTAGCTATAGCTGTTAGAGCTGCTCCATGTCCAAACGCAATTGCTGTTAACTGTGCTGATAAAAAGTATATACTGTTTAGTACAGACTATTTAGAGCAAGTTATGAATTCAGCCGATAGTAGTGTAATATATGGAATTTTTGCCCATGAGGTTGGGCATCTCATCAGGGGCGACGCCTGGCTTGGGGGAAATAGGAAGCATGAAGCCGAGTTAAATGCGGATAAATTTGCGGGCCATATAATGGGACTAGTAAATTTCCCAAAGCAAGTTGCAATTTCTACATTAACTAATGTGAATGTGGACTCTACTAAAACACATCCTGCAAAAGTAAAGCGCGAATTAAAGATTGAAGAGGGGTGGATTAATGGACAAGCGAATCGTAAAAAAATTGATACTACTTCATTAGAGTACATTATGGCCTGTAAATTAGATTCAGACAGCCCATTTAGAATTAGTTATGGATCACTTATTGAGTCTAAGAATAGCCATAAACTTTACCAAGTGCAATGTGCTATTCAAGGCGATAGCGGTAAGTTGAAAACGATTAAAAGTATTACGTACTTTCTTCACCCTTACTATTTTGAGGAAAATTCGTTGAGATATGAAGGTAATCAAGTATTACCGTTAGAAATTTGGGGATCGTTCGAATTAAGAGCATCTGTAGTTTGTGTAGAGGATGGGGTTACCAATGAGTATTTATTAGGAGAAACCATACTTGTTATTGATAAAAAAACAGGCAAAAGGGTAACAAAATTAGATATCACCGATGTATATGCTGATGATATCGCTACTGATAGTAGAAGAGAAAAAAAAGTTCGGCTAATGCCACATAATTAGTATTCACATTCAAAATAAATCAAAACAATGTTCAAAACATTTTCCTTTGTTATAGTAGTAAGCCTTTTAACTTTAAGCTGTAAGAATGACTCAGATCAAGAACCTACAGAGCAGGAAGCGCAGGCTACTTTTGATGCTATAAAAGCAGATCCTTTATTAGGTTCAGTGCCTAAATTTAAGGAAAGCATAAATGATTCGGATTCGTCACAACTTGCTCACCTCGTAAATGAAGCAGCTCCAGTTTGTTCTGCTCCACAAAGCATTAGTAGCCTAAATAGTGGAACAGATTTCAAGGTCTACAAATTTGACAAAGATTTAGCGGCTAGTGCAACAGCTATGGGATTTACTGGCAGCATCGGAAAGAAAGAGATGGTATTTATCGAAGACTATATCCGATACAGTTTCGTAAACTGTGCTGGTAAACGGGTTAAAATGGGTATAGGATTAAGATGCTTTATTCATGTGAAAAGCCTCAGGGGAAAACTTGCAACAACATCATTACCTTCAGTCGCAGCAAGTGTTGAATTAGGTAGGGCTAATGCATCTTTTGAACTTAAAGCTTTGGGATTCGGCATTGATGGTGATGTATTAGCAGATGGCCTACAATCCTCAGCCGGAGAATATAATGTTGACAATTTTGGGAAACTTGCCGTTACTTTCAATAACACTCTCAAACTACTTAAATCAGGCAGTAATCTTAATATTAGCCCTGTTGAATTGCCCGAATAAATAATATTGCACACATGTTTGAAAATTCGGTAAGATCAGATTCTCGGTAATTAGGAATTAACCGTAACATACTAGTTTCAATTTTAACTGAGATGTGCCCAAGTAGTCATACTAATTTTACTTAGCTTGTAAGATTAGTGTGACTACTTAATAGTACTTAATATTCTTATCTATGAGAAAGCTATTTCTCCTCATGACTTGCATTTTAGCACCGATTTATGTGGCTGGGCAAGGATATTGCGATAGATTAGAGTTCTGTAGTCATTCTTCATCAGATATGACATTTGAGCAAGTGAAAAGTTTTTTTAGCGACAACGTTGCTAAGCCTTCAATAGAATCTGGTCGAAGGATATACAATCTAGGATCCTCTACAGAGTCAAGGACTCCTCCATCACCACATTTAGTTTCGAAAAAAGAGCATAGAAAGCAACCCCTTGACCCAAATGGAGCGGCCCCTGTACGTGGAGCTATTTCTGAGAATTCTATACTAAATATTCCTTCCCAAAACCGTATTTTAGAAAATATTAATACTGCACAAAGGATTGTAAATCGAATATTATGCTTGACCAACAATCCTGACATCAAAATAAATGTGAATACACATAGGAATTGTCAAAACGCAGTCGCAGTTCATTGTATAGAAGGAGATTATATTTTTTATAGTACAACTTATTTAGAAAAATTAATGAGTTCCGCAGATAGTAATATAGTATATGGAATTTTTGCGCATGAGGTTGGGCATCTTATAAGAGGAGATGCTTGGATTGGAAAAGAAAAAAGGCACCAAGCCGAGCTTAACGCCGACAAATTCGCGGGGCATATAATGGGTCTGATGAATTTACCACAGGAAATAGCTATCGCGTCGTTAAACGACGTTGATGTAAATATTACCAAAACACATCCTGCAAAAATTAAACGTGAAGCAATAATTGTTAAAGGGTGGTTAGAAGGGCAGGCAAATCGTAAAAAAATTAACTCTGCTTCAGTAGCTTATCTTATGGAGTGTAAATCAGATGATGATAGTCCTTTTAGAATATACTATCTAATGCAAGGTAAATCTGAACAAAAGACAGGTTTTTATAATATTGCATGTCAAATTGTGGGCACTCCTGAAAAACTAAGAACTATAAAAAAAGTTACATATTATTTACATCCTTCTTCTTTCGAGAAGAATTCAGTAAAGTACAAAGGTAATCAAGTCCTATCCTTGGAAATATGGGGATCTTTTGAACTTAGAGCATCAGTTGTTTGTGAGGAAGATGGTATTGTAAACGAGTACCAGTTGCAAGAAAATTTAGCTATTACAGATGGAAAAGGTAGATCAGTAGATAAAGGATTTGTGCCAGATGTGTATATCGATAATATTGATTTCATGGATAAAAAAGAAGCTAAAATTTCTTTGGTGCCTTTAGTGAAGGAGGTTAACTTTCCCTCTAAGCTCCTCCGCCCTTCAAAGAGATCAAGAATTAAATCAAAACCAGAAATGTCACCAAACGAGGAAAATATTTTTGTGGATCCTACAAATACTAAACCGCCTAAAGATTTATGAGTGGATATTCTTAAAAATAGAAAAAAATGGAAAGTCACTACTCAGACTATAGAGGCTGTAGCTACAGATGTAATTGAACTCAATTACTGTCATTGAAGCTGATGAAACATAGACTTATTTTCGATTACGTTTTTACCAAGTACTATATATGTTTATTCGAAACTACTTGGTTTTGATAAATTCCATGTCCTTAAAACTGTAGTTACCTACACCTATCGGTTTGCTGACAGAAAATACAATATTTTAAAGTTGTTTAGATTGCAAAATTTGTAAACCTCACAAATTTATCTTCCCCAAGTACGCTGTGTATTTATAGATGCCTCCCCAGTATTAATTACTCGCCCCACATTAACATTGACCTCCTATCCCCCCCGTCAGTTTATAGGCAGAAAAATTCAATGGTTCAAATTTAGCCATGTAAGCTTTTTTTTGAATGCAATATAAAACACTGTTTTTCGACGGTCTTCTAGTTAGCAGTAAATTTACTCTGTTTATGACATTATAGCATTTTATTCTTTCTGTTTAACTGGAAGATAGATATTGCTATAGGTTTTAATCAAAATGACTAGAGGTTAAACGGTCATACTAATTCATTTTTCACATTTTAACCCCTTTCAATCATGTTGTCAATAACAGATTATGAGATCCAGCCTTCTAGATGGCAAATCCCTGAGATGGATGAACCCTTAAAAGCAACAGTAATTAACGAAGCTCCTTCAAGTGAAGGAGCTTTTATTTTGGCTAATACATTACCAACTTCCTTGAAGGAAATTCAAGAGCATCACATTATTCCTGTTTACAGTAAGGATAATGAGCCATTGATTAGTCATTGTGACTTTATTGAAGCAGCTGTTGAGACAGTCCAAAGGCTTTTTCCATTTGAGACAATTTTAAATCCAGCTATTCGCATATCACATCCTATTAAAGGCAGGATTCCATCAGCTCGTAACAAGCCAGCTAAAGACCTTGAGGATTGGGAAAAGACGCTTTATTATGAGCGAGCAGCTTTCGCTATTGAAATTCCATCGCTTAATGAAACGATTGACGGTAATACATTATCACTGACGATTGGTGGTGTTAAAGCTTATAACCTCGATAGTTTACACCAGAAGAAAGGAGTTGACGAGCATTTCAAGCTTTTTATTGGTTTTCAGAATAAGGTCTGTACGAATCTATGTGTTTGGTCAGATGGCTATGTATCAGATTTACGGGTGAAGTCTATTGATCAGTTGACCAAAGCCATTATAGATTTAGTCGTTCGCTATCAAGCTGAGAAACAATTACAAGCCTTATCACAGCTAACAGATTATTACCTTACTGAACATCAATTCGCTCAATTTATTGGGCGCTGCCGTCTTTATCAATATCTACCACAAGTTCAAAGAAGTGAGATACAACTATTGTTGATGGGAGATCAACAGGTAAGTTGTATAGCCCGTGATTATTATAGAGATCAATCGTTTTGTCGAATGCCTGATGGGACAATAAACTTGTGGAGATTGTATAATCTTTTTACAGGAGCTATCAAAAGTAGTTACATAGACACTTACTTAGATCGGAATGTCAATAGCTTCGCACTTGTAAATGGTCTTTTACAAAGCTTGCAAGGTTTGCAAACTCCACAAAACTGGTTTTTAAATTAAACTATTTTACAAAGGCTCTGAATACCAAAATTTAGAGCCTTTGTTATTTTTTATGTAACACAATTGATCATTAATTTATAAGGGAATCACGTATTTTTGATTAATAACCGTATATAATCAATTTATGGATCCTTTTTTTGTTGCTGATTTTCTTAGTTGATATTGGCATAAGCAACTAACAATCAATCTCTTAATAAATGATTGTATGTTATTGTTGCACAGTAGTATTAATTATTTGTGTTATATGTATGTTTGTAAATATCAAATTAAGTACCCCTAGATGATTTGTAATCGAAAACAAACATCTCAGACACATAATTTCATATAACAATATAAACTTATTCAATGCACTCAATCTGCACTTGTTTTACTCTTCATAGCGATAGTGTAAAAATTAATGCATTTCAAGTGAACCCATTGAATGTGATACATTAGTTAATAAATTCAATATAAAATTACACCTACAATAATGTCTTCTGAAAAGCTAGGCTCTATATGGAGAAAATGGGATCTTCATGTGCATACACCTTTTTCATCTTTAAACAACGGTTTTGGCACAAATTGGGATTTATATGTCAAAGCATTGTTCCAAAAAGCCATAGCAAACGATATATATGCAATAGGAATAACAGATTATTTTACTGTAGATGGTTACAAAAAAATTAAAACAGAGTATTTAGATGACTCTGAAAAAATGAAATCTTTATTAACCGACGAAGAAATTTCTAGAATAAAAGAAATAATAATACTACCAAATGTCGAGTTTCGTCTTGATATTTTAATTACAGATAAAAATAATAAAACCAGTAGAGTAAATTTTCACGTAATATTTTCTGAAGAAGTACCCATATACCAAATAGAAGAAAACTTTTTACACAATATAGATTTCATAGTAGAAGGCCAACCGCAAGGTTTAGATCAAAAACGTAAGCTTAAAGTGATTAATTTAATTGAACTTGGGCAAAGTTTAAAAAAACAGCATAGCAAATTTACGCAATCTTCACTAATAGTTGGCATGACAAACGCTAGTGTAAATTCATCACAGATATGTGAACTGTTAGATAATAATTTATTTAAAGATAAATATCTATTAGCTATACCTAGTGATGAGGATTTAAATCGTATAACATGGGATGGACAAGGCCACAACACAAGAAAAAATTTAATTCAAAAATCAGATTGTCTCATGACATCTAATGCCAATTCTATCGAATGGGGATTAGGCAAAAAACATAAAGATGTGCAATCATATATAGATGAATTTAAATCGATAAAGCCATCTATTTGGGGAAGTGATTCTCATGACTTTGACGAATTATTTCATAAAAATAAGGATAGATATCTATGGATAAAATCAAGTTTAAGTTTTGACGGATTAAAGCAAATTAAACATGAACCAAAAAGGGTTTATATAGGTATAGAACCAGAAAGCAAAAGGCACATTGATTTAAATCCATCATTATATATCGAAAGATTATCAATAAAGAAAACTTCTAATTTACCATCAAACGAGGAGTGGTTTAATAATCTTGATATTACATTAAATCCTGGTTTGGTTGCCATAATTGGAAATAAAGGTAGTGGTAAGAGTGCTATTGCTGATATAATTGGTTTGTGTGGTAATACAAAAAATGTTAAGAATTTTTCTTTCTTGACTGACCAACGTTTCAACATGCCGCCTGAAAGAAAGTCACAGTACTTCGAGGCTACAATGATGTGGCGAGATAAAATAGAAAATAAGTTCTCGCTATCACACAAAGCTAGTGAGTTTGAAAATGAACGAGTAAAATATCTACCGCAAAGCTTTCTCGAAAAACTTTGCTTAGGTGAAACTGAAAAAGAATTATTTGAGAATGAACTAAGAAAAATCATTTTCTCTAGATTACCAATCGAGAAGAAATTAGGCAAAAGCTCTTTAAATGAAATAATCACTTTCAAATCTGAAATTCATAGACAAGCAATTGAGCAAACTAAGGGAGAACTAAATTTATTAAATAAAAGAATAATCGAATTTGAAGCCCAAAATCAATCTGAATATAAACAAAGAATTTATGAAGATATAAATGCTGTTAATAAAAAATTAATTGCTTTATATGAAAAAATGCCAGTTGAGCCTCGTTCTAACTTAGATAAAATAAAAAATACAATTAAAACAGATGCTACACAACAATTAGAGTCACAAAGAGTAATACTTGAAAGTATTGAATTGCTGATTAATAATATTATACAAGAGAAGGAAAGTATTTTCATTGAGGTTCAAGAGCTACAAAATTCAATTAAATTTTTTAAGTCTTTTAAAATACAAACAGATAGATTAATATCCCCACAAATTAATTTGTTAAAGGGCTATTCTATTGATATTGGTGATGTATTTAATTATAATGTCAATACATCACCAATTGAAGAAATTTTGATTTTTAAAAAAAGAAGGTTAGAAGAAATAAATTATCTAATTAAGCCTAACGCTTCTTTTTTCAACAACTATAATGATAAAATTTATTTAGACCCCTTAGAAATAGAAAAGCCAACTAGTTTATACAAAATTAAACAAGATATCGAGAGTTATATTTCTGACCTACAATCAGAGTTGGACTTACCAGCCAAGGAATACCAACTATATTTGAGTAAGTATAATACATGGCAGCAAGAAATAGATATTTTAAACATTGAAGCAAACCTACTTGAAAAGCGAAGAGAATATGTTGATATAATACTTCCTCAAGCTTTAGCTAGTCATTATAAGGATAGAGTTGAACTTCTTACGAATTTATTTTACCAAAAACAAGAAATAATAAAAATATATAAAGAATTATTTGAACCCGTAACATCATTCAAAAGTGAATACCATTCACAACTTAAGAACTATAAAATAGATTTTGATGCAAATTTTAGTATCAATCAGTTTATCGAAAAATTTGAAAGCTATATTAATTTTGGCAAGTCTGGCAGTTTTTTTGGAAGAGATCAAGGTCTAAAAAAACTTAATCAGATATTGGATAGCTATGATTTAAACTGCGTAGATGGCTTGATATCATTTTTAGATGATTTAATCAAAAACTTTTTGATTGATCATAGAACAGAGGATTTCATTCCCAAATCCATCAGTTCTCAGCTTAAACAAAATGTCAGGATAGAAGATTTTTATGATTTTATATTTAATTTAGAATACTTAAATCCTAAATTTCAATTAAAATTAGGTGACAAGGAAATAGAATCTCTTTCACCAGGTGAAAGAGAAGCTCTATTGTTAATTTTTTACCTTTTGTTAGATAATGATAAAATACCACTTATAATAGATCAACCTGAAGAGAACCTAGATAATCAGAGCATATATTCAATTTTAGTACCTTTCATTCAGGAAGCGAAAGAGCGTAGGCAGGTTATACTGATAACCCACAATCCAAACTTAGCAGTCGTTTGTGATGCAGACCAAATTATACATGTGAAAATAGATAAATATTATAAGCATACGATTTCATGCACAACAGGTTCTATTGAGAATCAGAGCATAAATCAATTATTAATTGAAGTCCTCGAAGGTACTTTCCCTGCATTTGACATAAGAAATCAACGCTATAATATCACTAGATCACGTATGCTATTCAATTATTTAACTTAAATTGTTTGCTATAACTTGTCTCGAAGTCTTTTTTTACAGTGTATTAATTCTAATTGCTAGTGAATTATTTAACAATAAGTACACTATATCTAATAAGAAACAAATCATTGAGCATAGCTCCAAATATTGGAGCTAAATTGTAAACTTAAAATTAAACGTAAACTTGTTTGATATCCTTTGACAAAAGATATTCAATTGGATATTTTATCACATGAGATATCAATAAATTAAATTAATTATTGTTAAAGGAAATAAAATTAAAGTCAAACCTAAAATGAGAATTATCCAACTTTCTGATATTCACTTGTCTAGTAGCAATATAGCTGAATTGCGCAATTATTATTTAGAAGCTTTAATAAATGATTTAGATAAATTTCATAACGATAAACCAATTGATATTATTTTATTAACTGGCGATCTTGTGGATAAAGGAGGTGAAAAACTAGGTGATTCTCCTTACGAAATTTTTAAGGAAATTTTTATAGATAAAATTCAATCTAAATTCAATTTAAACAATAATCAAATATTATTCATTCCAGGCAATCACGATATACAGCAGGAGCATATTGACGACGATATCGAATTTGCTTTGACAGCAAAATTAACTAAGGAATTAGCGAATGAAAGACTTAAACAGCAAAGAGATAAGATTATAATTACAAATAAAAGAGTAGAAAAATTTAAAGAGTTTGAAAAATCATTTCATAAAGATAGAGTTGATTACATCTTTTCATATAACGAATCTTTAGCAATATTTGAATCAGATGGACTAAAAGTTGGATTCGCTCTTATCAATGATTCGTGGAGATGTTCTCCATCGCTTAAAAAAGAAAACCATTTTATAGGAACAGATCAGCTTTTTAATTCTAAATCCATTTTTGAACAGAATAGTACATTAATTAATATAGCAGTATTCCATCACCCACTTGATTCATTTAATAACGACGAATTAGAGAGTATTAATAATATATTACAAAATCAAAAATTTGATATTGCTTTTTTTGGGCACATTCATCAAAACAATTATCAGGTTATTAAATCTTCTACAGGCGGTTTATTAATGATTAATGGCAGATCAGCTTTTAATAATTCAAATGAATTACAATCTAAATATCAACCTGGATACAATATTTTCGATTTAGATATTAATAGTAAAAGGTATACATTATATGCTAGGAAATTCATACTTTCTGGATTTAGATTTGAAAAAGACGTTGATTCACTACCAAATGGACAAAAATCTGGTGTTCTAGGACAATCATCTTACCATTTACTAAATAATGAAACTCAACAATATGATGTAAATCTACCAAGTGCTTACAGTGCAGATGTAACTAAAATAGTTACACTTTTGATTGGTGATTCTTTATATCCCAAAAAGTATATTTTCGTAAGAGAGTTAATTCAAAACTCTGTTGATGCATGTAACAGAATCAAAGGAAAATATCCAAGCTTAACGCCTAAAATTATTGTTCATATAAATTTTCAGGAAAACTCCTTTGAGATAATTGATGAAGGAGATGGCATGAATAAGAGAGTGTTAAGAGAAAATTTTGCAATAATTGGGAAAAGTATTAGTCAAGAATTTAACCAGGGGCTTAATCAGAACAATTTAATATCTCAGTTCGGAATAGGCTTTATAAGCACCTTTATTGTAGCAAAAAGTATATATATTAGAACTGAAAGCGAGGAAGATGGTTTGATAAATTTTGAAATTGAAAACGTTTTTGAAGGATTCACTTATAATCCCTTACCGACTTGGGAAGCAATAAGACCAAAGAACACAGGAACATCAATTAAAGTATTTTTAAAACCTAATTTTTTCGCTGCACAAGGATTACAAGATGTTACACAATATTGTAGACACATATCAAATTTAGAATATTACTTTAATGGTCAACCACAATCACGATATGAATCTTGGAATACAGAGGGTGGAAAATATTTTTTCAATTTAGATGATTTAAGGTATACATGTAGAATATCTCTCGGAACTCAATCCAATAATTTTATAGCATCAAATGCTGGTTTTTATATTAACACCAATTCAACACAGTTATTACCACCTTATTTTCCGTCAAATATTAGTGGTGAAGTTAATTTCACTCCTAGATCTATTGATTTTGATTTATCTAGGACTAATATTATGGAATCTGCAAAATCAATTGATTTTAGAAGAACAATTTCTGTTACTGTCAAAAAACTTTTTAGAGAAGCTATTGATTCAAAAGATACCGAACTACTTCCATCAATATTAATATATTTACAATACTATTTAGCTTATTTTGATATTAATTTCCACACAATGAATCAATCTTATTTAGACTTTTATTCAAAAAAAGAATTAATACAAATATGTTGTGAATCATTAACTTTTGAATATAAATATTCATTTAAAAGTTTAAAAGATATATTAGTTTTATTGAATCACTATGGAATTAATACTATTTATATTAACACTGATAATGGGCTAAATGAATTAATATCAGTTTACTCGAAATATTTAAATGGTATCGGTAATTTCATTTTTCGCCCACTTGATGTGGTTGCTCCGTTTTTGAATAACTCTCAAAATTTCAATACATTTCAATCCATGCAAGTTATTGCACTTGAGTATGGAATGCAATGTATAAACATCGGAAGTATTGTTCATCAAGAAATTGATAAAATACTTATTAGAGCTGAAATAGTTCCGAAAAAATTGTCAATTTGTATAGATAAAATTAAAGATACAAATTCTATTGAAGTTAAATTTGCTCAATTTGGTACAGATTTTAAACTTCTTCTGATTTCATATCAAATTTATTATATAAATTTCGATCATCCATCATTCCAAAGCTTACTAATTAATATTGAAGGATATTCAGATGAAACCATAGATATATATGTCCATGGAATACTTGAACTTAACTTAGGCTTAAGAATTTAGATCTTTAATGTGTAAATATTAATGCAAATCAGCGTTATTATCCACAATGCTTTTTTGGAATTAGGCGGAAATAACTTAAATATATGTTATCTTTTAATTAATCTGTATTAAAGTTCAACCATAGTGTTTAGCTCATAAATAACAGCTAAACCTTCTACTATTTGGTTCGAGTTTTCAACTGTTGGGACTACTAAAAGTTAAAAAAGCCCGCAAATCATATTGATCTGCGGGCTTTTTGTTTTACTGTTACTCAGGTAGCCGCCGTTTGGCGCATATACAAAATAAGAAACAACTAAAGCATTTGATCGGCATTCGTTGCGAAGTATATATTGAGAAGTAGATCTCTTTTATTAGGGCTATTATCGGGATGAAAAGAAGTGCTCGTCTTCTAGCAATGTGCTTTCTTATCTTTCATAGTCTCTATATTGGCTGACTTTTACCCCTACTCTGGCCTTCAATGGTTTTAATGAGAAATCGACTATGAAAAACGTGCTACTGGGTTTCCTGCTGGCCCTGTTTCCCTTCACACTTATTGCTCAGAAACCCGTGCCGGTCAAACCGCGCATTCTTATTAGCACCGATATTGGCGGCACAGACCCCGACGATAATCAGTCAATGACCCATTTCCTGATGTACTGTAACCGGTTTGAAACAGAAGGACTTGTTTCATCTCCCTCCTATGGTTATGGTACGAAGCAGCATATTCTGAACATGATTGACCTCTACAAGAGCGATCTTCCCAAACTGAGCCAACATCAGAACAACTATCCTAAACCTGATGCCTTGCGGGCCGTGTGTAAACAGGGGCGACAGGGTGCGGCTCCCTTTAAAGGCTATACCACAGCCACCGAAGGGTCGGACTGGATCATACACTGTGCCCATAAAAAAAGCGAACAGCCTTTGTGGGTGCTTGTTTGGGGTGGGTTGGAAGATCTGGCACAGGCGCTGCACGACGACTCTTCGATCCAGACCAAAATCAAGGTTTACTGGATTGGTGGACCTAATAAAAAGTGGAGTGCAAATGCCTATGCGTATATCGCACAGAACTTTCCGAACCTGTGGTTTATCGAAGCGAATGGATCGTACAACGGCTTCTTTTCGACGAATGGCTTACCTGATAGCCTCAGTAACAGCAACTATTACGACCGATATATACGCGCTGCCGGTCAGTTGGGGAAAGATTTCAAGAACTATTATAAGGGCAATATCAAGATGGGCGACACCCCTTCATTGCTCTATATGATGGATGGCAATCCAAACGACCCGCTCAAAGAAAGCTGGGGCGGTAGTTTTGAAAAAATTAACCACAGTCCACGAACCCGGTTTACCCGCAACACCACACTTGCCGATACAGTCGGTGTATATTCGGTAATGGAGTTTCACCTCAAAGGGCCCAAAATCAATATTCGGGCTGATTCTGCCTGCATTACAATGACCGTTCAGGCCCAGATTGGTGAGCAGAAATGGCCGGGTTATTACCTGGGCAATGGCAACTACGCAATCAAGTATGTTCCCAAACAGACTGAAACACTGACCTATACGATCAGCTCACCGATTCCAGGCTTCCCTCCACAGAGCGGTAAATTTGTTGTAAACAACACCTGGCCGGGCAAACGCAGTACCAATGATTTTGTGTTAGGTACGCACTGGTACTCCGATCGGAAAGACTTATCGCTTTTTGATGACAGACAACAAGGCGGCAAAACGGTACTCAAATGGCGTAGTGCCGTGTTGCTGGACTGGGCAAGGCGTTGGGCATGGTTGTATGATGCCCAACTTAAACCAACTGGTGGCCGGGATACGTCATTTACCGTAAAAGGCTCTTACCTGCGTGAAAAGAAAAATTACCCAGACATCAGCCTGGCCGATTCAACGTTGCCAGCGGGAATCCGTGTTGACAAAGCGATTACATACAGCAAACCCATTGCAGGAAGAGAACTTAAACTTGATGTCTTTGCACAGCCCGTTGTTTCCGGAAAAGCTCGTCCGGCTATTGTCATGATTCACGGGGGAGGCTGGCGTTCGGGCGATCGGTCGCATAATAACACGCTGGCTGGTCAACTGGCCGCCAAAGGTTTTGTGGCCGTTCCGGTCGAATACCGCTTGTCAACAGAAGCCTTATACCCGGCCGCTGTACATGATATTAAAGCGGCCATTCGCTGGGTGCAGGCCAATGCGAAGAAATACGGCGTTGACCCCAACCGAATGGTCGTACTGGGTTTTTCGGCAGGGGGACAGTTGGCCGCGCTGGTAGGCACCACCAACGGGCAGGCAACATTTGACGGGACAGGCGGTAACGCTCGTTATTCGAGCGCTGTACAGGCTATTGTCGATATTGACGGGGTATTGGCGTTTATCCATCCGGAATCGGGCGAAGGCGATGACTCGAAGTCGATATCGGCAGCTACCTACTGGTTCGGCTATTCCAAAACGAAGCGGCCCGATTTATGGCAGGAAGCATCAGCACTTAACCATATTGACAAGCATACGCCCCCAATTTTATTCCTGAATAGTTCTGTTGAACGTATGCACGGCGGACGCGACGATTTGATAAAAAAACTCAATAATTTCGGTATCTATTCCGAGGTACACACCTTTCCCGATGCACCCCATACATTCATGTTTTTTAACCCCTGGTTTACACCAACCCTGACGTATATCACAAATTTCCTGAACAAGGTCCTGCCTGCAAAATAAATGGTCTATGATGGCTCAGCAGTGAATTATTGAAGCTGTTTTAGGGTATGTTTCCGAACGAGCTTTTGTCATCCCGACGAAGGAGGGATCTTCGGTAGTAGTGTTTTTTGTTCCTACCGAAGATCCCTCCTTCCTCGGGATGACAAAAACCACTTATTACCAACTCATTTATGAAAGTTTAAACAGCTTCGTAGAGAAATGAGCCTTAATTGATCATTTTCCTATTCAACTAATGCAGTCAGCCCCAAATTCAGTGAATTTGGGGCTGACTGCATTTTCCTTATATGTTCACGTAGTTACCGCCAACCGCCACCCAAAGCCCGGTACGTATTAACCTGGGCATTTAGTTGCTGCACTCTGGTATCGATCAGTTCCATTCTGGCTTCCAGCACATCGCGCTGGGTGAGCAGAACTTCCATATAATCGGCTCTGGCAGAGGTAAATAACTTGAGCGATATACCGGTCGACTGCGTCAATGCCTGTACCTGGTTGTTTTTCTGGACGTACTTTTGACTCAGGTTATCCATGTTAGACAACTGATTGGCCACCTCGATATACGCATTCAGCACCGTTTTTTCGTAGTTATAAACAGCCTGTATTTGCTTTGAATTGGCGCTTTTATAGGCTGCCGTGATAGCATTCTTATTAACCACCGGCCCGGCAATACCCCCTAACAGCGAAGCAGCCAATGATTCAGGCGCGTTTAGCAGATACAGCGGATTGTAAGACATGAATCCTAAAAAGGCCGAGATATTAAGCGAAGGGTAAAAATTTGCCCTGGCCACGATTACATCCAGTTTGGCAGCTTCCAGGTTTAATTCAGCCTGTTTAATGTCTGGCCGATTCGCTAATAACTGCGTTGGCAGACCTGGGTTAACTTTAGTAGGGGTTAACTCGCCAAAACCCTGCGAATTCCGTTGGACATGTTGCGGGAACCGACCCACCAGAAAGTTAATCCGGTTTTCCGTTTCAACAATACGCTGCTGAATTTCAAATTGAAGACTTTGCGTTTTGTATACTTCGGCCTCAAACCGGCGAACGGCCAGTTCGGTTACTTTGGCGGCCTCTTTCTCCTGCTTTGTAATATTCAGGGCGTTATTCAGTATGACAATATTATTCTGAATAATACTCAGTTGGTTATCATACGCCATCAACTCGTAATAGTTAGTGGCGATTTCGGCGACCAGATTCGTAACCTGGAAGTTTTTTCCTTCAATAGAGGCCAGATAACTGTATACAGCTGATTTTTTAGAGTTCCGCAGCTTGCGCCAGATATCCACCTCCCAACTGACAGTTGGACCAAAATACAGATTTGGCAAAATAGTAGGTGTTTTTACACCCGGTCTTATTTCCGTGTAATCATCAGCGGCTCCCTGGCTGGTGTAACGCGACACCTTGTCGATCCCAGCCCCCCCGCCAAGACTAACGAAGGGTTTATAGGCCCCCGCTCTGGCTAACACCTCATTATTGGAAACCTGAATTTCCTGTAACGTGATATTCAGCTCCTGGTTGTTATACAAAGCCGAGTCAATAAGGGTAGCCAGATTGGAATCGGTAAAATAGGCCCTCCAGGTAGCTTGTGCCGAGTTTGTTGAGTCCTGCGAGTTGTAGAAACTCACAGGGACTGATTTATTCTCTGTTTTCTGAACCAGGCGCGGCACGTTGCAGGCGGCATTAAGCCCCACCATCAGCGTGATACCAGCCCAATTAATGATTTTTCTATTGCTCATCGACTTCAATTTCTTCTGGTTGTGGAAAAATATCAACTGAGTGAACCAGATTTTCGGTTAGCGAATCAGCTTCTTCGTCTTTAATCATCTTCCGACCATCTGCCAGACTACCAAATATGTAGTACAGTCCGGGGATGATGATGACCCCGAAAATGGTACCGAACAACATACCACCCATGGCAGAGGCACCAATGGTACGGTTACCGATAGCGCCTGCACCCGATGCACTGATCAACGGAATCAGACCGGCCACGAAGGCGAACGAGGTCATCAGGATCGGACGGAAACGAACTCTGGCCCCTTCAATAGCTGCATTCAGGATCGTATCACCCTGTTGTCGCTTTTGAACGGCAAACTCCACGATCAGTACGGCATTTTTACCCAACAGACCTACCAGCATAATAAGACCGATCTGGGCATAGATGTTGTTTTCCAGCCCCATCAGCTTCAGTAGCAGGAACGACCCGAATATCCCAACCGGTAACGAGAACACTACGGCCAGCGGAATGATGAAACTTTCGTACTGGGCGGCAAGCACCATGTAAACGAAGGCCAACACGATCAGGAACACATACAGCGATTCGTTTCCGCGAATGGATTCGTCATACGACAAGCCTTCGAAAGCGATATCGTAACCTCTTGGCAGAGTTTTTTTGGCAACTTCCCGGATGGCCTGAATAGCATCTGCCGTCGTATATCCTTTAGCCGGTAGGCCCTGAATAGCCGCTGAGTTGTACAAATTGAATCGGGTAATTTCGTTTGGTCCCTGTCCTTTTTTAAGCCTCATGAAGGCCGAATAAGGCACCATTTCTCCCGCGTCGTTTTTAACAAACAGCTTTAGAAGATCAGATGGGAGCCTCCTGAATTTAGGATCGGCCTGCACATACACTTTAAAAAACTGGTTATACTTTGTGAACCCCTGTTCGTAAGTACTACCAATCATGATGTTCAGGTTATCCATCGCTTTCCCGATAGACACGCCTTTTTGCATGGCCAGGTTATTGTCGATCTCCAGTTCGTATTGCGGATAGTTCGCGGCAAAGAAGGTAAACAAGCCGGTTAGCTCTTTACGTTTGCCCAAATTTTGCATGAACTCCTTGTTGATCTTATCGAACTCACGGTAGTCCGTATCGGTCGTTTTGTCCAGCAAGCGCATGGAAAAACCGCCCGATGTACCAAAGCCTGGGATAGCCGGTGGTTCGAAAAATTCAACGACCGCGCCAAGACCTCTCGTTTTTCCTTCCAGTTCTTCCATGATCTCCTTCACGTTCTTGTCACGATCTCCCCAGGGCTTGAGGTTGATCAGACACGTACCGGCATTGGACCCACGACCTTCGGTCATGATCTCGTAACCAGCCAGAGAAGATACCGATTCGATACCCGGAACTTCTTCGCAAATTTTCTGAAGCCGTCGGGAAACCTCGTTCGTTTTTTCGAGGGTAGAGCCCGGTGGCGTCTGGATGATGGCGTAAATCGTACTCTGATCTTCGTTCGGAATAAAGCCTGCCGGTAAAATTTTATTCACCAGTACTATTCCCGCGCAAAAGCCAATTAAGATGGCGAACGTAACAAATCGACGGCTGACAATTAATTTCAACAAGCCCACATACCAGCCGGTCATTGTATCGAAACCCTGGTTGAACTTATCCAGCGTTCGGGTTAATACGTTTTTCTTTGGCGGATGTCCATTATGATTTTTCAGCAACATGGCGCACAAAACAGGCGTCAGTGTCAGGGCGATCAGGGCCGAAATCACAATGGAGCTAGCCATCGTAATCGAGAACTGGCGATAGAATGTACCAACCGGTCCCGACATGAAGGAAATCGGCAGGAACACCGATACCATCACCAGGGTAATGGCGATAATGGCCCCGCTAATCTCACCAAGCACTTTTCGAACCGCATTAAACGGGGTTATATGCGGCTCCTCTTCCATTTTGGCATGGACGGCCTCCACCACCACAATCGCATCATCGACCACAATACCAATGGCCAGCACCAGGGCAAAGAGCGTAATTAAGTTGATGGAGAGCCCAAACGCCTGGATGACAAAGAACGCTCCGACCAGCGATACCGGAACCGCGAGAATCGGAATGAGCGTAGAACGCCAGTCGCCCAGAAAGATGAATACAACGAAGGCTACCAGAAAAAACGCATCCCGCAACGTATCAATTACCTGCTCGATCGAGGCATCCAGGAAGTTAGAAACGTCATAGCTGATCTTATAATCAACCCCCGGAGGAAAGGAAGTTTTCATAACTTCCAGCTTCTTCTTCACCTCTTCAATAACATCGCTGGCATTACTGCCGTAGTTCTGCCGCAAGACAATAGCCGCCGACGGGTGACCATCCAGATTAGAATAAATATCAAAGAACTCACTACCCAGTTCCACTCGGGCTATGTCCCTTAAGTGGATGCTTTCCCCTTGTGCATTAGCCCGGATAATGATTCCTTCATACTCTTCCGGTTTGTTGTACCGGCCTTTATACGTAAGCACATATTCCAGCGATTGGGCTGCTATTCCGGAACTTTGACCGATCCGGCCTGGTCGACCAATGATACTCTGCTCGCCAACGGCAGTCATCACTTCCTCCACGGAGATGTTGTAGGCCCGCATGCGTTCAGGGTCCAACCAAAGACGCATAGCATATCGCCGACTACCTAATATTTGCGCTCTGGCTATTCCTTTTGTCCGTTGGATTTCGGGGATCATTTTAACCGTAGCGTAGTTGAACAGGAATTTTTCGTCAATACTCTTTTGCTCGGAGTACAAGTTGACGTACATCAACATACTGGGCTGTACAGGCGAAATGATAACCCCTTCTCGCTGAACCAGTTCAGGCAAAAGCGGCATAACCTGATCCACCCTTGTTTTTACCCGGATAACGGCAACATTGGGGTCGGTACCCGGTTCAAAAATAATACGGAGGGTGGCTTCACCGGCACTTGTAGCATCGGTGGCAATATACCGCATATCCTGAACGCCATTGATGGCCTGTTCCAGCGTAATAAGCGTAGATTTTACTAGTACATCGGCACTGGCTCCGGGATAAGCAATGAATATATTTACCGTCGTCGGAGCAATATCGGGAAACTGCGATATAGGTAACTTTGTGATAGCCAGTACCCCGATAAAGACAATCATGACCGATATCACGATAGCGAATACAGGTCTGCGTATGAATTTACTGAACATATCTTAATTGAAATGAATAATGAATGACTTAAAATGAATTAAAAATGTAGAATGAAGAATGCATAATACATGAAGCGAAATGCATGTATGATAAATAAGAGACTGATTTACAGAGTAAAACTATTATTCACTCTACATTCTACAATATTCATTCTACACTCTCCATTATTCATTCTTTTACTCAGCGTATAGCCCTAAATTCGAGATAACAGAATCAGGTTTTGCGAACTTGTAATGTATTTTTTCGTTTTCACGCACCTGACGTAAGCCTTCCAGCAAGATCTTGTCATCTTTAGTCAGACCGGAGCGAACAACGAAAATGTGCGGCATCTCTGCGGCTATCGTTATTTCTCTTGATCTTATCTTGTTATCCTTGTCCACTATGTAGACATACTTCTTTTCAAGCACCTCGAACGTGGCTTTTTGAGGAATAATCAGGGCGTTCTTAAGCGGCAATGTCATTTGAATATTGCCCGTTTCGCCGTGCCGTAATAGTCCGCTTGGATTTGGAAAAGTGGCCCGGAACGCAATGTTCCCCGTTTCGTTGTTGAAATCGGCTTCAATAGTTTGAACTACACCCGGATGGCCATAAACCCGCTGATTGGCCATGAGCAGGTTTACGCTACTCATGTTTTCTTCCTGCATATGGGTTTTGTAATTCAGGTACTCAGCTTCTGGCACGTTGAAATACACCCACATTTTACTGTTGTCGGAGAGCGTGGTCAACAAGTCGCCTTCATTAACAAGGCTTCCCAACCGGACCTGAAAGTGGTCCATGATCCCGTCGAAGGGCGCTCTTACCTCTGTGAAGCCAAGGTGTATCTGAGCAACAGATACTTCTGCTTTTGCTTTATCCAGCTTGGCTTTGGCCAGAGCTAATTCGTTTTTCGAAACGATATTACTATCGGCCAGTAATTTTGTGTTTTTGAATTCGACGTCAACGTAATTGGCTTCGGCCTGGGCTTTCAGTAGTTCAGCCTGATACTGTATAGGCAGAATTTGAAACATAAGCTGCCCTTTTTTGACGTACTGCCCTTCGTCCACGAAAATTTTCTGCAGATACCCCTTTTCCAGTGCTCTTATTTCGATGTGCTGGATAGACCGAATTTGAGATACGTAATCATTTGTGATTGTGGTATCTTTTTTCAGTGGGCTGGTCACCAAATAGTTGACTTCTTCTTCCTTCTCTTCTTGTTTTTCAGCACAGCTTGTCAGGCCTAAGATGGCGCACAAGCTTACGAGCATCAGCAATCTATTCATAACTATCCTATTTTTTATACGAAACCAATTTGGGCGGTATGCCATAAATCACGCTTAATTTATACTCAGGTTATTGGCGCCTTCGTCGCATTGAAGAAGGCCTTGCTGGTCAGAAAGAAGTCGAAGAGCTTAGTCGCCAATGGGCTTAGGATTTATTAATACAAAGGTATTTTACCCATAGGCGGGGTACATTAAAAAAAACTTAAGGACCGATTAGAAATTCTTTAAACAATTAGATTTATAGGATAATACCGGGGATTATACATGTTTTCGCAAATTTCATATCATTTACATTGTACTATTTTAACAATAAATTGTTAAAAGATCAGTCTTAATAAGGCCAAATTAAAGGCCCATGAAATCAATATTAAAAGTGGATTAGAACTTTTTAATAGGTTTAAATGAAAGGCTTAAGTTGAGTAATTTGGCAGTGCTTAAACGTTATGATCATGCGAATTTTAATTGTTGATGAAGATATAAAACTGGCATACTCTCTAAAACACAGCCTTAAAGAGTATGGCTTTAGAGTATCCATAGCGCTGGATGGGGCCACCGCTCGTAAGCAGGTCGAGTTTGGTGGTGTCAATCTGGTTATACTGGA
The DNA here is from genome assembly GCF_002831565.1 of Spirosoma pollinicola. Lineage (NCBI taxonomy): Bacteria > Pseudomonadati > Bacteroidota > Cytophagia > Cytophagales > Cytophagaceae > Spirosoma > Spirosoma pollinicola. Next base: position 734,203 of record NZ_CP025096.1, read on the forward strand.
AACTAATTTGTCAGATATGAGCGGCTATGAGCTATGTCGTGACATCCGCGCTCATAATCATCAGCTCCCAATAATTATCCTTACCACTTACGGAACGATTGAACATAAACTGGCCGGTTTTGACGCCGGGTCGGATGACTATATTGTCAAGCCTTTTGAGTTCAGGGAGTTGCTGGTCCGGATTAAAGCTAGTATCAAGCGCAGTTATCAATCCTATGAGCCTGGTTTAGGTGAGTCAACACTGTTAACAATGGCCGACTTAACACTGGATTTACGAACAAAGACTGTAAATCGGGCCGGTAATAAACAGATCAGTGTGACACCCCGTGAGTTTGCTATTCTGGAGTATTTCTTGCGCAATCAGGGAACGGTACTGAGCCGCGAAGAAATCGCAGAGAATGTATGGGATATGCCTATCGATGCAGGTGCCAATCTGCTTAATGTATATATTAATTCGTTACGTAAAAAAATTGACAAGGATCACGATATAAAACTAATTCACACCAGAAAGGGAATTGGTTTTGTAATGAAAGAATATACAAATGTCTGAATTTTTACTGGTCTACAGTCTGTGTGAAAAAATCCCTAAACTATTCACGCAGGAATAAAAGTAAATTTTATCCACAGAGGCACAAAGGGCACAGAGATCTAATAATCCGATAGTCGACTATCGGATTATTAGATCTCTGTGCCCTTTGTGCCTCTGTGGATAAAATTTTACTTAGCGCCCTAATTTAACACGTTGACTCGGTGAGCCAAGCAAATCCTATTTAAGATGATGCATTACACTAAGTAAGGCACTTGAGATTGTTATAGCTTGATTTTCGGGAAGTGTGCTATAGTCTACGTAGAACTCTCCCAGAAGGCGATTCTGCCTAAAGTTTAAGTAACTGCTTATTGACAGTTAAATTACCTGTTTCACCAATTACTTGATAATCAAATTCATCGCATTGATTTTCTCATCAAAAGAATAGTTAGTAAAAGAACTAAACAATTTTTAAACCAATATAATAAATTTTAAATACATAAATATACCATTAAATTGAAAAATAGGTAGATAATTTGTTATAATTTTACAGTTTAAGTAACAAACCCTTCACCGTAACCTGTATGATTAAAAGTCTATTTTCTATTCTACTGATAGCTTTTTTCTTACCCAGCTATGGGCAACGAGTCCTTGTCGGGAAGTTTGAGGCAGAGAGTTTTATAGCCAAACAGGGCGTAAGTACAGAAATAACAGCCGATACTGATGGAGGTATGGATGTTGGCTGGATTGCCGACAACGGCTGGATGGATTATGCCGTTCAGGCCCCAGTTGCCGGGTACTATACATTCAACTTTCGGCTGGCAAACGGCTTTAGCGATAATGCCACGCTACAGTTGAGAGCGGCCAACGGAACCGTATTCGCCCAGATTCTTGTGCCGCGCACGGGGGGTATGCAGAGCTGGAAAACTGTAGGCGTAACCGCCTTGCTTCCTGCCGGTACGCAGACCCTCCGATTGTTTGCTCTGAAAGGCGTTTTTAGTATCAACTGGTTCAATGTGCGGGGACCCAAAGCATTGCCGGGCCGGATTCAGGCAGAAGACTATGACGCTATTAACGATGTTCGCCCCGAAACCACGCTCGATATTGACGGTGGGCAGGATATGGGCAATATCGACGATGGCGATTGGCTGGACTTTAATGTTAACCTTGCCACGGCAGGCACATATACAGTCAATTTTCGAGTGGCCAACAACTACGGCAACGGACTGATCGAGTTCAGAAATTCCGCCGGTGCCACGCTGGGTCAGGTAGGCATTCCCCGAACATATGGCTGGCAAAACTGGACAACGGTTAGCCTGACAACCAATCTGTCAGCGGGAAACCAGTTGTTGCGGATAGTTGCCGTCCGAGGTGCGTTTAACTTCAACTGGTTCGAAGTTGTACGGCCCGCTCCTCCATTGCCTAAACCAGTTCTCACGTTTGCGGATTTAGCTGCTAAAACGGCGGGCGATGCCTCATTCAATCTGGCAGCTACAAGTACAAACACTCAAACGCCCATTACGTTTACCTCATCCAATCCACAGATTGTTTCGGTTTCGAACACCAATGGGGTATGGAAAGCAACGCCCCTTGCGGTGGGCTCGGCTACAATTACGGCCTCGCAGGTGGCCAGCACAACCTATGCAGCCGCCGACAATGTGACCCGTACGCAGGTTGTTCAGGCCGTTCCCTCTGTGGTGCTGGGCAGCAAAATTACCCTCGACCCCAAGCGGTGGTATCAGCTAACGAATGCCACCTACGGTCTGGATCAACTGTTTGATGGGGTAACCAACGTAAATGTTCTGACGGGCTGGGGAAAAGTGCTGGACAACTATGACGCCTATTACCCCCTGCTCAACGGCGAAAAAATGACCCTAGAAAGCATTAAGTTCTTCGACTTCGAGGGTATTTTCAAAGATAAACCAATGACCCTGTCGGTCATTACCGATACGTGGCAGCGAATTCCTATTGCGACCTTCACCGGGGAGATTTATAACGGCTGGGTAGGCCCTTATCCCGGCCGTACACTGGCAGGAAATGCGTTGTTTAAACTGGATGCTTCGGTTTCCAATATCCGGTATCTGGTATTGACCATCCAGAGCGGTATGCCCACAGAAATGGAGTTGTATGGCTCCTATACCCCTCCTACCGCAGTAGCAACGCCCATTCCGAAAAAAGCCATTAAGCTACGGGATATGTTCGGAGTCAACGCCTTCGAGTGGAATTTTGAGGATGGAAATTCGCCCTGGCAGATCAATGAGCCGAAGATGAACATGGTCAAAAGCTTTGCCGGTATTCGGCATTATATGGATTGGAGCAAACTCGAATCAGCGCCGGGTGTGTATTCCTATAATCCAACTATTTCGGGTGGCTGGGATTACGATGCGATGTACCAGCGGTGCAAAGACGCCAATATAGATGTTCTGGCCTGCCTGAAAACACTACCTACGTATATGGTCGACACTTATCCCACCGATCAGCGAGATTACGAGAATGTGCCGGTTCGATACGGGAAAGATTTCGCCAATCCGCTGTCATATATCGAACAGGCCAAAGTCGGTTTTCAGTATGCAGCCCGTTATGGCCGAAACACCGCCGTAAACCCGGCTTTATTGAGCGTTAACCAGACACCCCGATGGACAAACGACCGGGTCAATACCATTAAAATCGGTCTGGGATTAATCAAGTATATCGAATGTGATAACGAACGCGACAAGTGGTGGAAAGGCCGCAAAGGCTACCAGACGGCCCGGGAGTACGCAGCCAATTTATCGGCGTTTTACGATGGCCATAAAAATACAATGGGACCGGGCGTTGGGGTGAGAAATGCCGATCCCACCATGAAAGTTGTGATTGCAGGCCTGGTAAGCGGCCCGGAATATGTGCGGGCTATGATCGACTGGTGCAGGGAATTTCGGGGGTATAAGCCTGATGGCACCGTTAATTTATGCTGGGACATCATTAACTTTCACATATATGTAACAGACGATGCCAGTCTGTCGCAAACAGGCTCGGCAACCCGGGGTGCAGCCCCGGAGGTAACAACGGACAATTTGAGACTAACGTCGTTCGTACAAATGGCCCACGATTATGCCTATGATATGCCCGTCTGGATTACCGAAGCAGGCTATGACGTGGCACAGACCAGCCCGTTAAAAGCCATTCCGATTGGTACCAAAACGGCCTTGCAAACCCAGGGCGACTGGATTTTACGCATGTGCCTGTTTAGTGCCCGCTTAGGCATAGAAAAGCTGTTTTATTATGAGATGTATGACGACAATTCGGCTGGTGGTCGCTTTGGTTCATCCGGTTTGGTTGAGTCAAGTCCAACGCTGGCCCGCCGACCCGCTGCCGATTATATGTATCAAACCGCGAAACTGTTTGGCGACTATGTGTACAAGGAAACGATTAATAAGGACCCCATTGTTGATCGTTATGAAGCCAATGGCAAGTCAGTTTATGCCATCGTAGTCCCTGATGAGAAAGGCCGAACAGCCCCTTATACCCTCAGCTTACCGACAGGATCAACCGCCCGAATCTACCGCCCGAAATCGGGTGCTGATGACATGGCTGTGGAAGAGGTGCCCATTTCAGGTGGTAAAATCACCCTCACCGCAACAGAAACACCCCTGTTTGTTATGGCTGTACCGGTTTCAGGAGCGCGCGAAGCCACTGAACTCCCTGAAAGTGCAGAAAACCCAAGCCTGCACACAGCCCTAACCGTTTATCCTAACCCGGCGTCGAACAGTTTTACGGTTACCGTCAATAATAAGAGTTTGGCCGATCTGGAGTTGACGCTCTTCGATGCGAACTTGGGTAGGCTGCATAAGCAATTAACTATCCAGAAAAACGATCAGATTATGTCACATTCCGTCGACCTGTCTGAGTTGCCAATGGGGACCTATATCATTGAATTTAAACAGGGAATGGAACGTGAATTCCGTAAACTGGTGAAGGAGAACTAGCGTTCCTTCGAATAGCCCTTCTCAGACTCCTTTTTTCAACCACCTGCTATTCTATTACAATAAGGTTTTTTAACCACAGAGACACAAAGAGCACAGAGGTTTTAGGGTGAAGAGTAACCCCTGAATCTCTGTGCTCTTTGTGTCTCTGTGGTTAAAACAGTTTAGTTAGGTAGAACACTATCGAAACTTCAAATTGGCTCATGCAGGCAAAATTAAATTCTGCAAGATGGGTCAATCGTCCGATTCGCTGGAAATTGGCGTATATTTCTCTAGGGAAATTGTTCTGATATGAAGCTGTGTACGTTAATTTTTCTATTCGCTGGCATTGCCACCTGTCTATTTGGGCAAACAGGTAAACTTTCGGGTCGCGTACTCGATGCGAAGACGCTACAGCCACTCCCCTTCACCAACGTGTACATAAACAATACAACCATTGGTACGTCGGCCAATGCATCCGGTGAATTTACGCTGGTTAACCTGCCCGTTGGCACCACCGAAATCGTCTTCTCATTTCTTGGCTATATTCCGCAAAAGCAAAAGATTATTGTAAGTGAAAAGACCATTAGTACAATCACTATTCAGCTAACTCCTGATGCGCAACAGGTATCAGAAGTACAGGTAAAAGCGGGTCGGGATAAAGCCTGGGAAAAACAACTTAGGCGTTTCGAGCGGGTTTTTCTGGGCAATACGTCCAGTTGCAAAATTCTTAATTCGTGGGTATTGAATTTTACAGAAGAAGCTAATTCCATTACGGCCAACGCATCGCTTCCGCTGGAAATTGAAAACCGTCTGCTAGGCTATAAACTCTTCTTCCAATTGAAAAAATTTGGCTCCTCCAGCACTGGTTTTTTCATTGTAGGTGATGTACGGTTCACAGAATTAGAAACCGCCGATGCATCAACAGCTTTAAGCTGGACGAAAAATCGGGAACAGGCTTATCGTGGGTCTGTAAAGCATTTAATGAAATCAATACTCGATAAACAAATAGCCAGACAGGGTTTTTCAGTATATCGGGATAAAATAAACGGAAAACTCCATAACACGAACTTTACTATTGATCTTCAGCAAAACCTTATTCCTTATGATACAACGGCCATCGTTACGGCCAGTTCAAGCGTAAATGAATACCGAATTTCCATGAAAGAAAAAATGGAAGTGATTTATACAAATGACTTTACGCAAACCAGTTTTTATACAGACTTGCCCAATCCTGTTAGCTGGCTCGATGCAACAAATGGCTATGTGCTGGTCAACAAAGAAGGCACCCTGCTCAACCCAACCCAGGTCATCATAGCGGGCACGATGGCCGATGCTCGTGTTGCCAGTATGCTGCCGCTCGATTACAAACCGGGTAGCCGAATCGTTATCCAGTCTCCAACCAGCTTATTGGCAAAAAAGCTACAGGAAAAAGTATACCTGCACACCGACAAGCCCTATTACTACCCTGGCGACAATATCTGGTTCAGTGCCTACATGACCTACCGAACGCCCGGTTTGATGGATACACTTAGTAAAGTACTTTATGTAGACTTAATTAACGTGTCTCGAAAAACGAGCAAGCAACTTATCCTTAAACTCGATAGCGGAAGGTCGGCCAGTGCGTTCAAACTACCCACAACAATAGCCCCCGGTAATTATATTCTGAGAGCCTATACGCAGTGGATGAGAAACTACGGAATAGACCAGTTTTTTTATAAACCAATTAGCATTCTACCGCTTGATCAGGGTGTCGTTTCCACTTCGTCTAAAGCTATTTCAGATGCTGTACTAAAAATTTCATTTGATAAAGATATTTATAAAAAAAGAGACAAAGTAAATATGGTTTTCAGCCTTGATTCAACTGAGCAAACTGATATAATGAAAGGCACTTTTTCGGTATCGGTAGTTGATGAAACAGTCGCCAGCCCGTTCGGCGAATCAACATCCATAAAAAGCAATTTTGAATTACCTGATTTATCGCAAAACACACCCCCTCAACTCAACTTTCCTATCGAAACCGGCATTACCATTCAGGGTGTTTACCAGGATAAAAAAGGGAAAGGAAAGAAAACAACATTCACGTTACTACCCGAAAATCTTGGCGGTATTTATCCGGTAACTACAGGATCTGTTGGCCAATTCTCATTGACAAATTTATCCATCTACGATAGTACAAAATTTGTTGTTCAGCCAGCAGATGGCAAGATTCGACTATTCGGGAATGATGTACCCGAATTACCCGAAAACTTACCGGCATTTTCGTTACCGCAGACACCCCTAAAAACACCCCATGTTGTTTATTCACTGGACAGCCTTCAGGCAAAAATACTGGAGGCCGTTACGGTATCGGCAAAGAAAATAGTCAAGTATGAAAGTTCGTATGGGCAACCCGACCAGATAATTACAGGAGAAAGCATAGAAAGTTATGCTACCATTGCCGAAGCCATTGCGGCTAAATTGCCTTCGTATAAACTAATTTATGATCAAACGAACTGGTATCTGATCTGGGCCAGAGCCAGTGTGCCAACCAGCACCGATATACGCACTGGCTCTTCGCTGGCTTCGCATGAGCCTACTTTGTATGTCAATAATGTACTGGTAGTTGGGGAAACCACAGGCGACAGGCTGATGCAGTTAAACCCAAGTCTCATCGACCATATAGAATTGAACGGAATGATAACGTCCAATCAGGGGGCAAACGGCTCAAGCGGCCTTATCAATGTATTCACCAAACGAACTTCAGAAGTCAATTCGAAGCCCTTATCGGTCCTAAAAGTTCGGGGATTCGATCGTGAAGTGCCCTTCATTTCTGTCAATTATGAGCGTTTGACACCTACTACCGACATCCAGGATTATCGCTCAACATTATACTGGAATCCCCGTATTAATCTAACCTCTACCCTGCCTTCTGCTGCGCTTTCCTTTTTCACATCCGACCAGACAGGCACTTACCGCGTGGTTGTAGAGGGTATTACCAACAAAGGTAATGCGATCCGATCAGAGGCCAGAATCAGTGTAATAAACTGACTAGCAGAGCATTGAAAAAAAAGCTCAGCTCTTTCTATTTCCAGCGTTGAACCATCTGTACCTTAGGCATGAACGCGGTATGTCCAACGCTTTTGCCATGTCAGCAACAGGTCGCGCCCGAAACCTGCTTCGGAGGGCAGGGCACAGTACCGTAGCTACAAAATACACAGCAATCGCCGTTAATAGGCCTGAGAACGCTATGACAGGATTGGCACTCATAGAAATACATACAGGCGTCTGTGGGCATATTTTCTGTATGGCTGGCTTTGCAAACCGGACAGGTAAGGATAGAGCTAGTAAGAATTGTGCTCATTGATTAATGCCATAAATGAGTCAATCGGGTAATTGCTTTTCAAAATAGCCGTACAACCAGGTACCCGCCACAGCACTCAGTAGCGTAATCAGCACTACGAGATAGCCACTGCCAATTTGAGCAAATAAAGGCCCCGGACAAGCCCCGGTAATTGCCCAGCCAAGCCCAAAAAGCAACCCGCCGTAGATTTGCCCTTTATGGAATTTTTTCGGCGCAATCACAACCGTTTCTCCCTGCAAGGTTTTGATATTGAATCGCTTGATCATAAATATCGAGAGCATACCCACGGCGATTGCACTTCCGATAACCCCATACATATGAAAGGAATCGAAACGAAACATTTCCTGTATACGAAACCACGAAATGATTTCGGCCTTCACAAACACTACGCCAAAAGCTACGCCCACCAGCATGTATTTCAGGTTGCCTGACCAGCTTTCGGCTTTCTTCATTTCGTTGGGCGCGTCGCAAACAAACGGTTGTTCGTCCACCCCGGAATCTGATTTACCTGTTAAGTTTGACATAGATCAGACAAGTTTAAAAATGAGCGGAAGCAGCAGGTGCGTCATCACGAATCCACCAATCATGAAACAGATGGTAGCCAGTAGCGATGGCCATTGCAGATTCGATATTCCCATAATCGAGTGGCCCGATGTGCAACCGCCCGCCCAACGGGTACCAAATCCGACAAGGAAACCTCCGATCACGAAGAAAAACAATCCCTTACGTGTGAAAATATTGGCCGGAGCGAACAAATCAGCGGGCATCAGTCCTGAAAAATCCTGAATACCAAACGCTTTTAAGGCACTTACTGTAGCTGGAGCGACCTCGATTTGATTAGGGTTTTGCAGAAAATGAGTCGCCAGAAAACCCCCTAATAATATACCTGTCACAAAAAAAAGATTCCACGCTTCGCGCTTCCAGTTGTAATTAAAATAGGAGATATTCAGCGGCAGGCAAGCGGCACAGATATGCCGTAATGACGAAGAAATACCAAACGATTTATTACCGATCAGCAACAGCGTCGGTACGGTCAATCCAATAAGTGGTCCGGCAACATACCAGGGCCAGGGTTGACGGATGATTTCAAGAAAGGACATATAAAATTTTAGAACTGATTATCGGTTGGTTTTTTGGATACTGTGTTTTCTTTTTTGCTTTATCCAAAAGACTCGCTGATTGGTAAGTATATTAACTTTCAATGCTACCTCATCAGTTCCAAAATCAACTCACGGTACAGGGCTTTACCCATCATCAATAAAAACGATACAACGTCTTCACGTCTGTTTCGAGAATGAAGCGGCCAGATCGGCTACCAGATAGCCCATTAACATGCCGTAGGGAATCATGGTTTGCCAGTTGGATTTAATGGGGCAGGTTCCTGAAACACAGCCAATCTCTTTCCAATAGAAAAATGCGATAACGGCACCTGCCAGCGCCCCCAAAATACCCCACTTGTAATTACTTAACCTCTTCATAGTCAATTTCGTCTACACGAGAATCCTCTTTCATTTTCCCAATTTTAGGGCTGCATCCGCCAGCTCCACAACCGGTATTCAGGAGTACCTGCAGCACGAAAAAACCACCCAGCAACCCTATCAATGGCTGGTGGTTCATAAACGACTGATACAGTATAATACCGCCCATAAACAGGCGAAGAATACGCATAAAGCCCCAGGGTTCGAGTAATGCTTTCATAGGGTATATAAACAATTTTTTACTATCTCCTCATTGATGATTTTCATGTCCTGATTCCATAAGTAGAGATAAGTAGTGGGTAAAAGTAGCCTGCCTCAACATACCTTTCTGTGACTAAAGTTACAGAGGCTTCAGGCGTTAAAGCATTTCGATTTTGTTCCGCATGAGTTGAATTTTTCCCTCCTTCTCCAGTTGCTTGAGCAGCCGGGAAATAACTTCACGGGATGTTGCCATTTCCTGAGCAATCTCCTCGTGAGTAATTGTCAGTTTACGACACTGGCAACTTTCGACTTTCTTGTGCAGATAAGTCAATAAGCGCTCATCCAGCTTATGAAAGATGACCTCGTCAATAGTTGCCAGCAGGTTGTCGAATCGTTTTTGGTAGGTTTGAAAGACAAACTGTTTCCAGGACGAGAAACGGCATATCCATTCGTCAATCTTCTCAACCGGAATGGCAATGAGTTCTGTTTCTTCCTCAACCACGGCCGTAATTTCGCTCTGTTTACTCCCCAGACAGCAGGTTAGGGACATAGCACAGGTGTCGAGTTCTCCCAAATAATACAAGAGCGCTTCCCGACCTTCTTTATCAGGTCGCATAATTTTTACCGACCCATTCAGGATAAATGGCACAGATCGGATGTATTCACCGGGCCGAATCAAATAGGCACCCATCGGCACTTTCTTGTATTGCCCGTATTTGATCAGTTCATCCAACAGGGCTAATTCAAATTTTCCCGTCAGTATTTTTTGTAAATAATCGGTTGTGATGTTCACGGTGGTGTATTAAGAACAGAAAAGTGGATGTCTATAAATGGTTCCGCTGTCAGGCTACCATCGTTTCGGGTTAAATCGCGGTCGAAAGGACGATTCAGGTTATTACCCGCCAAGTCCTCCAACCTACTCTCAATTCGCAATATGTAGGTTCCTGACGTCCAGCCCCCGGCGGGTGTAAAGTTAGCCTTCCTTTCTTCATCTTGCAGTTGCCATTTACCTTTAACAACGCTCCCCTTTTCGGTAAATACATGCAGCGTTTCGGTCAACATACCATGATCAAAGGGCTCACCAAAGGATACGTCAAGCGGTTTTAGCCTGTTTAACGGAGCATGTACTTTCCATTTTACAGGCTTTGGCGACAGGCTATCCCTTGCAGTTGTCACGAATACTTTTGTTGTAGATTTCCTTAAAGTTGCCCCCTGTTGATCAGGCCAGGCGTCAGAAACAACAATCTGGTAGTGATTGCCCGCCTGTAAAGGAGTGCCAAGTTTTTTATTTGGCTGCAAATCGCGTTTGATTCGGCCAGGGTCCAGCCAGAGCGTAAGTATCGTACGTTCTGCATTCCAAAGTTCAGGCTGGAGATTCAAAAAGACGCCGGGCAGCGTATCAGCTTCATTTTTTACTAAGGAAACGTACTTCTGTGATTGCCCTTCCCGCATGGGTCGGGAAAAATACAGGTAGATCTTCAGTTGGTTTTCGGGTAGAGAATCCTGCAACGGATAGATGGCCAGCAATTCTGGTTTGTCATCAGCCTCAAGTGTCGGAATGCTCGTATCACCCACTCGTTTGCCGTTCAACCACACACTATACTGTAGCCCGCGCGTAAAAGGGATTAGTGGTGTGAAAATGACTTCGTCGCTTTCCTGCCGAAAGCTCCCCAGTATTGCCGTCTCTCTGTTGGCTAAACGAACCGAAAGCTGTTGACCCATAGAATTGGCCGAAATCGGGCCTAAAAGCTGACCGGGAATAGACAGGGCAACCGCTCGTTTTTCATGCCAACGAATTTTGATCCCCGTTTCCTCTGGCGATGAGCAGGCGACGGTTAGGAGGTAGACAAAAAAAATCAGGCCGTACGACGCGCACGACCTGATTTTTTCGAGCGATAGACTCTTATAGGTATCGGTCATTTGAAGTCCATAAATCTAAACTACCATCCGAGCGACGTTGTAACAAGACCATGCGGCTGTCGTCCAGTTTGTCAAGCTGAATTACGTTTGTCAGGGGCAAAGACACAAAATCCACACCAGCCGTAGCAAAGTTTTCTACTACGGGCGTCGTGAGCGAACCCTGATATGCTTCCAGATTCTTGAAGCGCACCTTGAAGACCGGGCGGCTTGAGTTCGACATGACCAGAAAGGATTCGTCTCCTTTCTTCATCGTGACCATGTCCAGCGGTTGGTTTCCACTTCCCATCTCGGCAACAGTCCGGCCTTTCACATGGCTTCCGGCTTTCAACTCATCGAGCGGGAACAATACCAATGGTGTGCAGGTATAGCTGGCCAACAGGTATTTTTTGCCGTTTATTACGGTTGTTGTAAAGGTCTTGATGGGGGCCATCGTTTCGTATTTGCCGTGGGCTGCATGGTAAATTTCGAGCGATGCCTGATCCTGAGCGTTCGTAAAGGGGAACGGAATACTCCGGAAAGTCGAGCCAAATTCCTGATTCGATAAGCCACTTACCATAACTTTTCCATTGGCATAGCCCATGTCGGAAATAGCCGCTATGCGTAAGGATTCACCCCGCCGATCTTTGGCGTCTTCAGCAGGCGCATTGGTCAGCGCGAGGGTCGAGAAGGGAATGGCATCCAGCGAAACAGCGGTAATTTTGTTCCCCTCAATTTTGAGTAAAACCGGGGTGCCATCACTATGTTGAACGGCGCAATAGACATTTTTCGATCTCGGATTTACCGCAATATCCTGAATCGTTATATTCTTAACCTCTGTTCCTAAAAGGGCCGCAATTTTCTGATCAATATTTTTGATCTCAACCGGTGCCGATTTTTCGACCTGTACGGCGTCTTTAGTATCAATGGCAAAAACCGTAGCGCTCAATCCATCGCCAATAAACAGAACTCCGTCAGGGCCGAACGTCAATGCATTTATGGATTTAATGGCGGGTTTCCCCGTAACAAACCCATACTGATTTTTAATGGGGCGGGTAGTTGTCGCCAGCAGAATAAGCCCGGCTAAAGCAACCGCGAGTATTGAATAAGCTTTTTTCATGTTTGTAAAAATTAGTGTTTCATGAATCCGTTGACTAGAGAGGCAATGTACACATAACCCCCTATTTTTCAATCTGTTTCGATCGGATTTTTAACTATCCCTGTACCGGCTAGCCATTTATTTACATATGGGCTGTAGGACTAAAAAACAATAAATCCCCTAACCGGATAATACATCAGTCAGGGGATTATAAATCGGTTGGTTAGTTACTTCTTTTCTGCTAATGCGGCATCCTGCCTGGTAAACTCGCCATTAACTTTAAGTTCGATCTCATCGCTGACAACCACAACCGGGATTGTACCCACGCTGAAGTCAGACCGCTTAATTGTACCGCTCGCTTTAAAACCAGCTTTTTCCTGTTCTTTACCACCCATACCTTTCATCGCTACCGGACCAGCCATAACAACATTCAGGGTAACTGGTTTCGTTACGCCGTGCATGGTCAAGTCGCCAACTAGTTTGTATTGCTTTCCTTCGACTTTTTTAAACGATGTGCTCTTGAATGTCAACGCTGGAAATTTGGCAGCATCAAAAAAATCAGGGCTTTTGAGGTGTCCATCCCGACGTTCGTTGTCAGTATTGATGCTGTTTACATCAGCAGAAAGTTCGAAAACTGCATCTGATAAATCCGCTTTGGACGAGGTGATTTTGGCATCGAATGTTTTGAAGTTACCATCAACATCCGACAGTAAATTGTGGGTAAGGGTAAACCCAACCCGCGAGTGGGCTTTGTCGACCGACCATGTCTGGGCGTAGGTTGCAGATAATGTGAACAGGCTTACAATGGCTACAAATAATGTTTTCATGCGTAAATAGATAGTTAAGTGAATGAAAAAGGAAACTGAATTAAACGGATTAAAAAGAAGGGTACGTATTAGACTAGTCTGCTGACCTAGTTCAATACATGGCTTACTAAACTTATCTTGGTCGGGCAGCCGGTGGCGCGGCCTGTTGATCGCCACCGCCCTCGCCTTTCACGTCGTCGTTACTCACCGACTTTGCCTTCCGACGCTGTTCTTCAAAAGTCATTTTACCGATGCGGTATGAGAATGTTAGTTTAACATTTGAGTTATACAGATGATTAACATTCACCTGCGTCAGCAACGGAGAGTTTAGGGTTGTGCGCATGGTTACACCATTCCCGGCGAAGTTCTCGGCCGCCAGGCCGATACTGCCGCGCTTATTGGCAATGTCTTTTCTAACTCCCACCGAGTACATGTAAAAACTCCCCATCGTGCCCTGTAACTGTGGATTTGGTCCCCGGAAGAAGCTGAATACCTGAGCGCTCCAGCCTTTATCCAACTGTAATTGGCTCATCAAACGTCCGCCTATGCTAACCCCGGAATTGCTGATCGTAATCGACTTGCCATCCGCGCCCGGCGTCAATCCCTGCATGTACATGTAGTAGCCATCAATACCTCCATTAACACTCCATTTCGATGTTATGCTGGTATTAAAGAACACATTGGCCCCAACTGTCCGCTGAATACCAATATTCTGGAAGGTTGTAATGATACTGCCCGATGGGAAGCCCGACAGTGTATCAGCAGGAATTCGGATCTGGCTGATGGCGTTATTGGTCAATCGGCCAAATACTGCCGCATTCAGGTAGGTTTTCTTGATGGTTGAGCTAATGCTCAGTTCCATATTATCGGTTAGTTCGGGGCTCAGTGTTGGATTCCCCACGTTGATATTCTGCGGGTTAGCCGCATTCGGGTTCGGGTTCAACTGTTGCAAACCCGGCCGTTGAATCCGGCGGTTGTAGGCAGCTTTCAGGGTGCTTTTGTTCAGCGTTTTTGACACGTTGATACTCGGCACCAGATTGCCATAATTCGGAATAGCCAACGGAGTTGTCTCATTTGCCTTAGCCGAAATGGTTGTTCGCTCATAGCGTGTACCCACCTTAAAGGTGAATTTACTTGGCGTTACGTAGGTATAGGATATATAGCCCGCAGCGATATTCTGGCTGTAGGCAAGTGATCCCGATGGATTCGTTGGATCGAAAACTAACTCTCCGGTGCTGCCCGCTACCTGATACTGATAATGGCTGTCCACCTGCCGCATGATGGCTTTCCCGCCAAATTCCAGCAATTGGTTTTTACGAAGGGGTGTCTGGTAATCGGTTTGAAACGTTAGTTCTTGGTTCGTGTTATTGTTCAGATTCCGCTGACGACCCGTCAATTCGCCTGTTTGCCCTAATATATCCGCATAAAAATTATTCGTCAATCCCGTACGGCTGAACTGCGTCGAGATACTCCACTCCTGTTGAGGCTTGAAGGTGCGGATATAATCGAGGTTCATATCGACCGAATTGGAAAGGTCTTTTCGATTCACATCCCGGTTGGTCATGCTCAACAGCGCTTCGTTGGCATAGGTATTGGTTAACTGCGTTTGCTGTTGAATGAAATTCCGGCTGCCGTACCGAATGTTGGCCGACAGCGACTGGTTTTTCGCCAGGTCGTAGTCGAACCCCATGGTGTACTGGCCAAAAATTGGCTTGTCGAAAGCTGTACCTATTTGGCTGGTACGCAGGGCAGTTGTTCCTGTCATTGTTGTTTGATCTAGCGTAGAGGAGGCTCGGTTGTACATGGCCCGTCCAAAACCACCAAGGGTAATGCCGAGTTTACCCTGCCGATACGATCCATTTAAACCCAGGTTGGAGGCACGAAGGCCAACGCCCGCATCGACGTTGAGTGTCAGGCCGTGCAGTGTATTTTTCTTGGTCACGATGTTGATAATACCGGCGGCACCTTCGGCGTCGTACTTGGCCGATGGGCTGGTGATCACCTCCACCGATTTAATCATGTCGGCGGGCAGTTGTTTCAGCGCGTCGGCTACGTTGGCCGCCACAATCGTAGACGGCTTGTTGTTAATCAACACCCGAATATTCTGGCTGCCCCGCAGGCTAACGTTCCCATCCAGATCGACCGACAGCATCGGCACGCGCTTCAGCACATCGGACGCATCGCCCCCTTTGGCTGTCATGTCTTTATCGGCGTTGAAAACGAGCCGATCAACTTTTTCCTCGATAAGCGCGGCCTGCCCCGTTACGGTCACTTCGCCCAGCAGCCGAATATCGGCCGGAATTTTGACCGAGCCCATATTCAGGTCGGTTCCCTTGACAACGGTGAACGGTTGTGAGTCTTTGTTTTTATAGCCAATAAATGAGTATTGAAGGCGAAAATCGCCCGGAGCCAGCTTACCCAGCGTGAAGTGCCCTTTAACATCGGTAGTCGTACCGTCGATGGGCTTATTGGTTTTCGTGCTGATAAGCGCAATGGTTGCAAACTCAACCGGTTTGCCGGTTGTTGAATCCACCAGAATACCGGAAACTTTGCCGTTTCCTTTTGGCGCATCTTCGGTAACACCCGTAAATTCAGCTTTTTTGCGTCCGTTGTCCTGCCCGCCAAAGCCACCTGGACCACCGGGACCACCACCAGGAGGGCCAAATTGAGCCGATGCAGTCTTGGTGTGTGTCAAACCACTCCAGAGCCCAATCGTGAGTAAAAGAAGTATAAATTGCTTAGTCATTGTCGGTTGTCATGCTAATGAACAGGTCAAAGCAACACCTATTCCAGTAGGCATAAAAATAGAATAGACCGTAGGGGTATAAACGTCGATAGAGAGCCCTTTTTTGCCGATAGAACCACAATCGTGTTAAGCGAAGGGGTTCCGACTCATTCTATCGACTGGATAATCCCCGCTATCGGCAAATTCGGGCTAACCGACGATTGACAGCCGAGATATCTGATATTTGATGTAAACTTGTCGTGTTTCAACTCAGTATGGCTACTCCCCGATTTCCACGCCGATATGTTACCCTACTCAGTCATGTACTTGGCTGGGGTTTGCTGGGCTATCTGCTTTTTTTCTTCCAGTCTTTCAGCAACGAAATCCGAATGCCCACTTTATTCTGGGTTCGGCAAAGTATTTTTTTTAGTATGATGGTAGGGATATTCTACCTGAATTCGCAGATTCTGGTGCCCAAATTGCTGCTACAGGATCAAACCAGCCGTTACCTGACTACCCTCCTCGGTGTCATTCTTTGTATACTGCTAATTCTATGGGGCATTGAAACCTCGCTCAACTTACCAATACTGATTCACAGGGCTTTTCATCCGGACGGTAAAGGTCAACCTAAATTTTATGGCTGGATTCAGCCGAATGTATTCACGATGCTGCTGGTATTGGGCATCAGCACTAGCCTTACACTGCTGCAGAAATGGCAGACTGATACCAATCTCCGGCTGGCGCTGGAACAAGCCAAAACGACCTCTGAACTGTCGTTTCTGAGAGCGCAGATCAATCCGCATTTCTTTTTCAATACACTGAATAACATCTATGCCCTTACGTTGCTCGACGTGGAGACGGCCCGTGAAGCCCTTCACCGGCTCTCTCGCATGATGCGCTACGTGCTTTATGATACCCAAACAAGTACAACTTTACTGAGCAAAGAACTGGCGTTTGTCAATGATTATATTCAGCTTATGCAACTGCGGTTAACAGACAAAGTTACTGTTACGCTCACCCCGCCCAACCCTCTGAACGACAGACCCATTGCCCCAATGATTCTGCTTCCTTTCGTAGAAAACGCCTTCAAACATGGGGTGAGTGCGCTGCATCCGAGCCAGATTCATATTGCTATTCAGCAACAGCAGAACCAGTTACTCCTCAATGTTCGGAATACCCTTTTTCTGGACAAAACGCCCTCTCTCGAAGCGGGAAACGGCATTGGACTAACGAACACCCGCCGACGGCTCGACCTGCTTTATCCTGGCCAGTATGCCCTACAAATCAATGAGCATACTGCCGATGGCGAATATCAGGTAAAACTAACCCTCGATCTGTCATGACACTTTCCTGCATTGCCGTCGATGATGAACCACTCGCATTGGGGCTGGTTTGTGCTTTTATCGATAAAACACCTTTCCTGAAGCTGGCTGGTCGATATAGCAGTGCTGTAGAGGCTTTACAGGGTTTGTTGTCTGGGCCTGCCGTTGATGTTATTTTTCTGGATATCCAGATGCCCGACCTTACGGGACTCGAACTGGCTCGTGTACTGGAACGGAGTAATCGGGGCGCACACACGACCCGCATTGTGTTCACAACGGCTTTCGATCAATTCGCCCTGGACGGTTTTCGCGTCGATGCCTTGGATTATTTATTAAAGCCTTTTAATTACGAAGAGTTTTTACGGGCAGCCAGTAAAGCGCGTCAGTATTTCGATCTGGTTCACCGGGTCGACAGTACACCGGTAGCAGTTCAGTTACCTGCCCCAGCCGAGGTCGTCGACGATTACTTATTTTTGAAAGTTGAGTACCAGTTAGTTCGCATTGCCTACAAGGATATTCTTTACATTGAGGGACTTAAAGATTACGTCAAACTCTATCGACAAAGCGACCCTGATAAGCCTCTGTTGTCGTTAACAAGCCTGAAATCCCTCGAAGAAAAATTACCATCCAATCAGTTTATGCGGGTACACCGATCGTTTATTGTCGCGTTGAACAGCATTAACGCCTTCACCCGTAACTCTGTGCAAATCAGGTCAGCCCTGATTCCCGTCAGTGACCAGTACAAGGATGTTTTTGGGCAGTTTATCAGCCGCTGGCT
The DNA here is from genome assembly GCF_002831565.1 of Spirosoma pollinicola. Taxonomy (NCBI): domain Bacteria; kingdom Pseudomonadati; phylum Bacteroidota; class Cytophagia; order Cytophagales; family Cytophagaceae; genus Spirosoma; species Spirosoma pollinicola. The sequence continues at coordinate 752,318 of NZ_CP025096.1, forward strand.
ATAAGGATTAAAACCGCACTGGCTGATTTTTCGGTTTGGAACGATGTTTGCCCGTTGTATGCATTAGTTTACTTCCTTACACGAATCCGTCTATGAAACTTTTCCGTTATACGCTGTTGCTCTGTCTTTTAGGGCTTGGACAGGTATTCGCACAGTCGATCTATCAGGGGCCGCAGGCCGACGCTATATTTACAACAGCGACCGAAAAAGCATTTCTGACCGATTTCAACGCGAAATTCAAGACCGATTTTGACGCTACCGGTCAATATGCCAAACTCAATAACACAGGTCTGGACGCTTGGGAAATGAGCCTTTTCGACGCCCGAAAAGCGCAGTCTGCCTTTTTTGAAGGATATCCACAGGCTGATCAATTTTCTGAACAGTTTAAACAGTATATCCAAGCCTGCATCCGCTGGAATTTCTGGCATCTGCTGCTAGCCTACCCTATTCTTCGGGGCAATACACAAACTGCCCAGGCGAGCCTGATGTCGCTGCCGTCTGTTATGGTCGAGGAATTGAGTAGCCTTAATGTAAATGATGAATCGGCATTGCTGGCTGAGTCATACCAGAACTTCCTGTTTTTTTACGTTACCTACTTCAATTCTAAAGCCCGGAATTTTGTAAAATATACCCCAACCGACATCCAGGCCAGCCTGCCCGACAAAGCAGCTTACGCACGTCAACACCTGACAGGGAAACCTTATCAATATGCGCTGGCCAGGGTGCTGGCCGAAAACTGCGATAAGGCGCCCCCTTCTTCGGTTCGAAAAGTATTTGATTTATTGAGCAAAACGCCTGCTGCTGAAAGATATGTGACGGCTGTCAAAGCCCGTTGTGGTGAGGTGATGGCCCGCAAAGACGAACCCATTGTGGCAGCTGCTAAAAAGAGAGAAATTAGTCCTAATACTTTTTCCTTTGCTAATCAAAACGGAGACCAAATTACGTTCGATGACTTTAAAGGGAAAGTTGTGTACCTCGATGTATGGGCCAGTTGGTGTGGACCCTGCCGGGCCGAGTTTCCGTTTTCCAAACAGCTTCAGGAACGCCTGACAGCGAAACAAAAAGAGAAGATCGTTTTTCTGTACCTATCCATCGACGAGACTGAGGAAGTTTGGAAACGTGCCTTTGCGACACTTCAGCTAACGGGCGAGCAGGGCTGGTCGAAAGGGGGATGGCGATCCAGAGTCGTGCAATATTTTGGCATACAGGGCATACCCCGTTACCTGTTGATCAACAAAAACGGGAAAGTTGTTGATGAGAATGCCAAACGCCCCAGCCAGACAGATGCCGTCCTGCAGGATATACTAAAGCTGGTGGCTGAGTAACTAATAGAACACAAATGGAACACGGATTTTTATGATCCTTATGATTAAAAATGATCAAATCTAACTGTTATCATAAAGATCATAAAAACCCGTGTTCTTTTAGTGACGGTCCAACATCTGCATATATAATTCTTCGACCTGTTTACGAGCCCAATCGGTTTTGCGCAGAAACGTCAGGCTCGATTTAATACTGGGATTGCTCACGAAGCAATTAATCTTAATTTTCTGCCCCAACTGCTCCCATCCATAGTGATCAACCAGTTCGTTTAGGATCGTTTCGAGTGTTTTTCCGTGCAGTGGATTATTTGGTTGTGGGTTCATGCTACAAAAATCGGCAATAAAGCCATCGACTGTATTATACAATTGATAAGACTCTTGCATAAAACAACTCCGATCTGGCAAACATCCCCCAAAAAGAGGTGCTGAATATCACTGTATATTAATGACTTAGGCGGTTAGTGCCAGAACAAAATTTTGTTTAATGTGACATACCGGAAAAGTCCGCAGTCTAACCTATTAACGGGAAATTAAACTTTTTTTATTTTTTAATATGATTTGGCAACATACCACTAGCAACCGAAGTTATTATGTGTTAAATGCCAAATTGACAAAAGAATTGATCTAGTAAGTTGAACAAGTCCAGTAGATTTTTGCCATAAATACTCGGTGTGCATACTATCTTTGATTGTTTTTAGCACTCACTTGATCATCCTACCTACCGTAATAGCTGATATTTACTGATTATTATGCCTACTGCTGAACGCGAACGTATTTACGAACGAGCCGACAATAAAGGTTGGAAAAAATGGGGCCCTTACCTTTCCGACCGCGCCTGGGGCACTGTTCGGGAAGATTACAGTCCATATGGTGATGCCTGGAATTTCGTTAGCCACGATATGGCCCGTTCCCGCGCTTACCGCTGGGGTGATGAAGGTATCGGGGGCATTTCAGATAACAAAGGCCACATCTGTTTTGCCCTGGCTTTCTGGAATCACAAAGACAATATCCTGAAAGAGAGGCTCTTTGGCCTCAACGGACCCGAAGGCAATCATGGCGAAGACGTGAAAGAACTGTACTATTATTTAGACAGTACGCCCACGCACTCATACATGAAAATGCTGTATAAATACCCGCAGCAGGAATTTCCTTACAACCGGCTGGTTATCGAATCCACCCGAAGAGGACGGCAAGAACCCGAGTTTGAGTTGACTGATACGGGCATTTTTGACCAGGATGAATATTTCGACATATTCATCGAATATGCCAAAGACTCTCAAAACGATTGGCTGGTGAAGATTACGGCGCATAACCGTTCAGCCGTTGATGCTCCTTTGACTTTGCTGCCCACTATCTGGTTCCGCAATACCTGGTCCTGGGGCTATGAGCAATACAACTCCCGCCCCATGCTCAATGGGATTGCCAATAACCAGATAGAGGTGAACCACAAGCAGTTGGGTAAGTATAAGCTCTACTGTGAAGAGGCAGATGCACTGCTTTTCTGCGACAATGATACGAACTCCGAACGGCTGTATGGCAGGCCCAATGCGTCGAAATACACTAAAGACGGAATCAATAACTTCATTGTATCAGGTGGCAAAAAGGGCTTTATCAACCCGAATCAGATTGGCACCAAAGCCTCAGCCCAATATAGCCGGAATGTATCGGCGGGAGAGAGTGTAAGTATTCGGCTGCGGTTCAGTGAGCAAACTACCCTGTCGCAACCCTTCGCCGATTTTGACAAAATCTGGGACAATCGCCTTTCTGACGCCGATGCGTTTTATGCTGACCTACAAAAGAATGTGCTCGATGCCGAGTTACGGGCCATTCAGCGCCAGGCCTACGCGGGCATGCTTTGGAGCAAGCAGTTCTATTATTACAACGTAAATGAATGGCTGAAGGGCGACCCTAAAATGCCGGTGCCATTTCAGGGTCGTGTCTATGCGCGGAATGAAAACTGGCGGCATATGTATACGGCAAACATCCTGTCGATGCCTGACAAATGGGAGTACCCCTGGTTTGCGGCCTGGGATCTGGCGTTCCATACGCTGACGCTGGCACGGCTCGATGCGCACTTCGCCAAACGGCAGCTTGCGGTTATTTTACGTGAGTATTATATGCACCCAAATGGCCAGATTCCGGCTTACGAGTGGAATTTCAGCGACGTTAATCCGCCCGTTCATGCCTGGGCAACCTGGAAAGTATACGAAATAGATAAGGAGCAGAACGGCGTTGGCGATGTCAATTTCCTGGAACGGGTATTCCATAAACTGCTGCTGAACTTTACGTGGTGGGTAAACCGCAAAGACGTATCCGGCAACAACATCTTTGGTGGTGGCTTCCTCGGCCTTGATAATATCGGGGTATTCGACCGGAGTCAACCGCTGCCTATGGGTGGGCGCATTGAACAGGCTGACGGTACAGGCTGGATGGCCATGTACACGCTGAATATGCTGCGGATTGCGTGCGAGATTTCGCTCACGCGGCCTTCTTATCAGGATATGGCCAGCAAGTTCTTTGAGCACTTTTTGCACATTGCCTCGGCCATGAACAACCTTGGTAAGCAGAATATCAGCCTGTGGGACGAGGTAGACCAGTTCTACTATGATGTGCTGCACATGCCCGATCACAACGCCCGTTTGCTGAAAATTCGCTCGATGGTGGGTCTCATCCCACTTTTTGCCGTGGAGATTCTGGACGAATCACTGCTGTCGCAACTGCCTGATTTTAAACGCCGTGTTGAGTGGGTACTCACAAACCGCCCTGATCTGGCTTCGCTGGTTTCACGCTGGCACGAGCCGGGTAAAGGCGAAACACACCTGCTGAGCTTGCTGCGTGGCCACAGGATGAAAATGATTCTGAAACGTATGTTCGACGAAACCGAGTTTTTGTCGGATTACGGCATTCGAGCTTTATCGAAATACCACGAAAAAACGCCCTATCAGTTTGAGCTGAACAGCGAAATTTTTCAGGTTCGTTACGTAGCCGCCGAGTCGGAGATGAGTATGTTTGGGGGTAACTCAAACTGGCGCGGTCCAATCTGGTTTCCGGTCAACTTCCTGCTCATTGATTCTCTATTGAAGTTTTACCAATACTACGGCGATGATTTCGAGGTTGAATACCCAACCAACTCTGGTCAAATCATGAGCGTAAAAGAAGCCACATTGCTCGTTATTCAACGGCTTCTGAATATTTTCCAGCGTGACAAATCGGGGCGGGTTGCGGCTTTTGGTGCTGACAAAAAAATGCAGGACGACCCCCATTTCCAGGGGTTGTATCTCTTCTATGAATATTTCAACGGCGACAATGGCATGGGACTCGGTGCCAATCACCAAACAGGGTGGACGGGTCTGGTTGCCGATCTGATCGAGTATCTCTATAAATACTAAACCCAGCCGCAGGCGTTAGCGGCAGGTATTGAGAAGTAATAACAGGAAGCCGGACTCGTTAGTCCGGCTTCTTTTTTCTCTTTACATCGGCTAAATCTTTTAATAAAATAATGATGGGAGAAGTCCTATAAACAGCTATTACATGGTATTATGCCAGATAGTCGAAACCGTCCGTATGAGTTGAAAGGTCATCTGTTTTACATAATCGGCGGCATTCGCGATGGCGTCGTCTAAACTAGCCGGGCCAGGCATAATAGAAAATGCGCTGGTCAACCCTAAGGTAATTAACTCATCCGGTGTTAGTTGCAGCGATCCGCACAAAGCAATTACAGGGACGCGCTGCTCATTTGCCAGGCGTGTAATACCCGCAATAAGTTTACCCTGCAACGTCTGATTATCGATTCGCCCCTCCCCCGTTAGTACAAGATCGGCGCCAGCCATTTTTTCGGCAAGTTGGGTATGCTTGATTAACAGGTTCACACCTTCGGTCAGGTGGGCATTTAAGAACAAAACGGTTCCGGCACCTAATCCCCCCGCAGCTCCGGCACCGGGCATCATGGCCAGATTGAGGCCAAATTGTTTATGAATCAACTCAGCCAAATGCGTCATTCCTGCATCCAGAACGGGCAAATCGTCAGGTTTTGCTCCTTTTTGTGGCCCATAAATAAACGTTGCACCCTGTTGGCCAACTAGCGGGTTCGTAACATCACAGGCGACGTCAACCACGCCAGCCCAGGGAGACTCAGGCGGCAGTATGGACCGAATGTCCGATAAATTTCCGCCACACGGGCGCATTTCCCGGTCCGATTCGTCCATAAACCGCCAGCCCAACGCAGCCGCCATGCCCGTTCCGGCATCGTTGGTAGCACTGCCGCCAATACCAAGAACAATATGATTAACACCCTGATTTATTGCCTGTTGCATCAACTCACCAGTACCAAATGTATTGGTCTGAAACGGATTATAATCTGATGGATGAAGGAGCCGCAATCCCGATGCCTGCGCCATTTCGATATAAGCCGTTGTCCCGTCGCCCGAAATTCCATAACCCGCGTCAACCGGTCGACCAATCGGATCCTGAACGGTAGTGGTATACCAATTTCCTCCTGTAACCTGTGTTAACACTTCGGCGGTACCTTCTCCCCCATCCGCCATCGGCACCGCGATCACCTCTGCCGTTGGGTTTGCCAACCGGATGCCTTCGGTCATGGCGGCACACACTACCGAAGCCGTCAACGAACCTTTAAATTTATCAGGAGCCAGTAAAATCTTCATCGGTAAAAAATTGTGTCTATTTGGGTAAGTGAGTAAGTTGTCAGCGAATTAGATTTACTGCCATCTCTCTTCCTATGACCCTACTGAAAGCTGCCATCATTGGCGGGGGCAATATTGCCGATAATAACCACATTCCTGCACTAATCCAGTTGACGGAACAAGTAAAGCTTGTAGCGGTGTGCAGTCGCGATTTGACGAAAGCCCGCGCTCTAGCCGACAAACATGATATTGCACATGCATTTGACAGCACCAGCGAAATGTACCATCAATGTACACCCGATCTGGTTATTATCTGCACGCCCAATAACCTGCATTACCCGCAAACGATGGAAGCGCTGAACCATAACTGCCACGTTTTCTGCGAAAAACCACCGGCTATATCCGCCCAAAACGCCCGCGACATGTCAACGCTGGCCGCTCAAAAGGGCTTGACGTTAGCTTATAATTTTCAACTCCGGCAAACGAGCGAGTGGAGTTTACTAACACGCTGCCAGAGTGATGGTCTTTTAGGCAACATTTACCATATAAAAGCCCATTTTCTTCGTCGGCGGGGCATTCCGGGATGGGGATACTTTACTGACAAGGGCATGCAGGGTGGTGGGGCATTAATGGACCTGGGAGTTCATGTGCTCGATCTGGCTCTGTGCGCACTGGGCTATCCTGCACCCGATCAGGTAATTGGCAATACGTATGATTTTATTGGCAAAACCGGCGGTAAAGGACTGATGGGTGCGTGGAATCCGGAAGCGTTTGGGGTTGAAGATGCCGCGATGGCTTATCTGACCTTTCCGAATAAAGCATCAATCATGCTCTCGGCATCCTTTGCGCTGAATACACAGGTCGATAAAGACCGGAATCTGGAAATCTTTGGCAGCAAAGGAGGTGTCAAACTTTTCCCTTTTTCCTTGCACACAGAACTGGCAGGTGAATTAGCCGATGTTCAATTCCCGTATCTGGAGGAAGTCGACATACAACTGAAAAATACCTCGGCTTTTCTGGACGCCTGTCAGGGCAAACCATCGAACGTGTGTACCGCCGAGCAAGGAGCGATTTTACAGGAAATTGTTGAGCGAATTTATCAATCGGCAGAAAAGTAAGCTGCTATAAATGGCTTAATGTAGCGTGTAGTGCGGTTGGCCACCCGCGCTACACGCTACAAAATCTAAACCACTAATTTTGCTGAACGAAGCCACTCGGGCTTGGTGGTCACAACGTTGGCTTTCAGTTCGTTCAGCATAGCGTAGAGTCCGTAATAGGTGCGGTTTACATATAAACCATCCTGCGAACCCCGCGCTACTTTTGAGTTTTTCAGCTCCTGCACATTTGCTAGTCCTTCAGCAAATGCATAAACCCGACTAAAGTAACTATCATCGCCAAAGTCGAATGATTCAACGGCAAACGGCTCAGCAAGCATCCGGGTCATGTCAATGAACAAGTCGGAGAAAAACTTGCGTTCTTTCGGCGAATCGGCATCGGTCAGGAATTCCAGATTCTCGAAAATTTCTTCGGTCAGGACAGCGTCTTCCAGCGTATCGGGGTTAACAAGCCGGAAATAATTATCATAATAAAAATCAGGAATGACTTTTACACAGCCAAAGTCAATTACGCCCATGGTGCCATCGGCCCGCATCAGGAAGTTGCCCGGATGTGGATCGGCGTGAACTTGCCGGAGGGTATGAATCTGAAAATCATAGAAGTCCCATAGGGCTTGTCCAATCAGGTTTCGAACCTCCTGTGAGGGGTTCGTTTTCATGAACTCTTTCAGGTGCATACCTTCGAGCCAGTCCATTGTCAGGATACGTTTCGACGATAACTCCGGATAATATTTCGGGAATACAAGGCCAGGAATGTGCGCACAAGCTTCCGAAATTTCGATGGACCTCTTTAGTTCGAGATCATAGTCGGTTTCTTCCAGTAACTTCGATTCCACCTCGCCCATGTAGCGATCAATGTCACGCTCGTTGAGCTTCAACAGACGAACAGCCAATGGTTTGGCAATTTTCAAGTCCGAACTCACGGCATCGGCTACGCCCGGATACTGTACTTTAACGGCCAGCTTTTTCCCGTCTTTATAGGCCTGATGCACCTGGCCAATACTCGCAGCATTGACGGCCTCGATAGTAAACGAATCGAACAACTGCGAAGGTGTTTTACCGAAATACGTTTTGAAGGTCTTGACAACCAGCGGACCCGACAACGGTGGTGCTGAATACTGCGCCATTGTGAACTTATCGGAGTAGGCTATCGGTAACAAGCCCCTGTCCATACTGAGCATCTGGGCCATTTTCAAGGCAGAACCCTTTAATTCGCTCAATGCATCATAAATATCGGCGGCATTATCCTTGTGGAGTTCATCTCTCGACAAATTCGGATCAAGTAATTTCTTGCTGTAATGCTTGATGTAATTACCCCCAACTTTTACCCCAGCCTTCATGAACTGACTGGCACGCGCAACTTTACCTGTTGGAACGGATGTTTGAATCTTCATTTGTGATGAGTGATTGAGTGAATAGTGATTGAGTAAATAGCTCGCAAAAATCAATTGCTATTCGTTCAACCACAGCGACAGCGAACCGCAACTTCGCCTACTTATTTTGATACATGAATTTGGCGAAATCAAATAGGGTATCCAGCGGGGAACGACCGATGAGATCGAAGGCCGTGTTTACTGATTTTTCAATTGCAGAGTCAGTTTTCTCGAAATTTTTACTCACGTCACGTACCCAGAAATCAAGCAAATAGAGTGTTTGTCCCCACAATGCATTCGGGTAACGGTCGGTTATAAACGGGCGGGGTTCAACTTCTTTACTCTCCCGGCCTTCGGCCAGCAAATCGCGGGCATAATCAAAAAACTCGTCCTTGAAGGCAGTTAAAACAGGTATTTGAGGAGTCATTGCCCGCAAGCCTTTCCCCCGACTATCTGCCTTGAATCGTCCATAACTGTAGACCACAAAACTGCGTTGGGATTTGAGTAACTCGATCCAGGTGTAATAGAAGGCCAATAACTTTTCCCGAACTGAGTAACTCTGATACGTTTCATCGGCATCAACGGTGGCTTTGGCGTCTGTAAAAAACGTCAGCCATATATCAGCTTCAATAGCATCGAATGATGTGTAGTGGGTGTAGAAGTCAGCCTCGGCTATTTTCAGTTTCTTGGCAAACTGGAACACTGAGGTGGGTTGTTTACCGTTTTCAAGTACGTACTCCGTGTACGCTTTGCGAATTTTTTCGAGCATTTCCATACACAAAGACAACGGCAGGTGTAACAAAAAAGTTTAAGGTCTTTACACATCTAAAAGCCCGATAACTTCCTGTATTTTTGTCTTACTTAAGCGATCAATAAAAAAATTAAACTGAGTACAAACAACTGTTTTACTGTAACTGTCATGAATAAACTAACAATGTGGTTCTGTTGTCTTTGCCTGCTCATCAGCATTCATAGTTTTGGCCAATACGGTGGCATGGGTGGTGGCGGTTATGGTGGAATGGGCGGCCGTCGAATGGGTGGCGGTATGGGACAAAACATGCCGAGTACCCCTACAAAAGCATCCATACCGAACATAGCCGGTGATATGGCCCAAAAAGAAACCAAATGGCTTAAAGAAAATCTGGAGTTAACAAAAGAACAGGCTAAAGCGGTGAAACAGCTCAACAACGAGTATGCCAGCCAGCAACAGGATGCCGTGAAGGATATTATCGGTACGGGTGGTGGCCGCCCATCGCCCGAGACGATCAAACAGGTGAAAGACGTGATGTTGATGTTTAACGAAGAAAAAGAAGAAAAGCTAAAGCCAATTCTTACGCCTGAACAATGGACACTGTATCAATCCAAAAAGGGGGATATGCAAAAAGAAATTGGTGGCTGGCGCCCCCTGGCACCGAAGACAGATTCGCTGACTAAGGCGGTCAATTAGTCCTGATAATTGCCAGGAGGGATCGCTTCAGTCGATTAGTATTTCAGTTCCACGATAAATTTTCGGTCATGGTTTAAGTCCCGATACTGAGCTTTTACGTAGATGTAGTTGTACGAATGTGCTTATGATTAAGCCATCCTAACTCTCATCTAGCCCGTTATGCTCATGAAACGCTTATGCACTGTCTTCTTTTTACTGGTAATTGGATCAATTGCCAGTCTGGCTCAGCCAGCCCGCAACACCGCTCAGGCTATTCAATACATTAAATTAGCGAATACACTTAGGGCCGTCGACAAATCAGATGAGTCGATAAGCCTCCTTAAACGGGCTATGCCAGCCGTTAAATCGTCCAATTTGTATTGGGAAGCTGTCACGAACGAAATGCTGGGGCTCTCTTACAGCGATTTGCGCGACAGCACCACGGCCCTGCACTATTTGGAGATAGCCCGCGATCAATATTTAAAGCTCAAATTTGTGGCCAGTGCCTGGGGCGTAAACGAGGTAGCTCGAAGCCTGGCCAACAAAAATTTGTATGCGGGTATACAAATCGGCACGTCGTCCATCAAACTCGCTATTCTTAAAACGCAGTACGAAACAGATTTCTACGAGAAAGAAATCAAATCGACGGTCGACATTGCCAATCCATCGGTTACCTTGTTCGCTGATGCATCCGGGTCGTTTCGGCCGAGTCAGGACGCCTTGAAAGTATGCCTGGATTCGATTCAACGCTACAATATTCCCAACGAACGTGTCTTTATCGTACTGAGTAATGACGTTCGGGAGGAGCTTGCCCGCAACCCGGAGAATAGCAAGAGGCTATACGATCAACTGGCAAGGGTGCTGCCCAACAGCAATCTTAAAATCGATACAACATTAACCGCCAGCCGGGAGGCTGAGTTGTTCACGATTGGCGCTATTCCCCGTAAAGTCTGGCCCACAACCTCGGCGCTGGACATCGGCAACAATAGTACGCTGGGTGGTTATTTTGATCCAGGTACCGGTCCGAACAACAAAACGTTTCATGGTATAGATATACCTGTTGGCCTTAACTCGCTGGTTAGCCAGATCGAGAATAAGCGCTCACTTAACATGGATGCGTTCAAGCGGGAAGCACAGCGGGTTATCAAATCCATTGCAGACAGCGAACTTCCTGCCCGGGTTGGTACCAGCAATCAGGGACTTCAACAACGCAAAACAGTGGGTGTGGGTGGCGACATAGCCTGGGCCCTCGTAACGTACTTACACCCTGAGCGGGCGGGTGTAACTGCCGTAGCTATCACAATGGATGATGTAGAACGCTTTAAAAAGATGGCATTAAGTGATTACAGGGAACTCACAAAACCCAGCTTGAATGCCATAGCAAACCCCGCAATTCGGGCTCACGCTGAACAGGATATTGCTACAATTCAGAATCAACTAAATGAGAAACAGCTCATTGCTGGAGCCTTGTGGCTTGAATCGATTATGAAAGCCTATACATCCTCGGCTTCGCCAAAACGTTTTGTGTTTGTTCGAAATGCGGATGTTGGCTGGGTAACCGGTAAGTTTCTGGAAACTATCAATTTTGAGTACGAATCAACGATTGCCAAAGGTTCTTTATATACACGGTAAAAACATACATAAGGATCGATACAACAACAGCCATCCCGCATTCTAGGTAATTGCCTAAAATGCGGGATGGCTGTTGTTTGTCTTTATAGTCGTTTACCGGTTTTACATCTTTTCCAAAACCCGCTCCATCGAAACTTCCTGGCCAATCATGGCTTTTAGCTCGGCAATTGGAATACGAATTTGCTCGGTTGTATCGCGATAGCGAACCGTAACGGTATTGTCTTCCAGGGTTTGATAATCCACAGCGATACAGAACGGTGTACCGATCAAATCCTGCCGGGTATAGCGTTTGCCGATGGCGTCGCGCTCTTGGTACACCACCCGGAACTCCGATCGGAGACTCTTCACAATTTCTTCTGCTTTTTCGGGCAATCCGTCTTTGCGAACAAGCGGGAATACGGCCGCTTTGATCGGTGCCAGTGCCGGATGCAGTTTCAGATACGTCCGTTCTTTTTGCTGATCCCCCTCCCCTACGGTCTCTTTGGTAAACGCGTTGCAGAACACCGCCAAAAACAGACGGTCGGCCCCAACGGATGTTTCGACCACATACGGAATGTAATTCCCATAAGGCTTGCCCGTGGCGGGGTCAATATCATTATCGAAATACTGCTGTTTTTTGCGGCTAAGTTCCTGATGCGCTTTCAGGTCAAAATCGGTGCGGGAGTGAATCCCTTCCATTTCGCGGAAACCAAACGGAAATTTGTACTCAATATCCACGGCGGCATTGGCATAGTGCGCCAGTTTTTCGTGGATGTGGAATTTGAGTTTATCGGCAGGTAAACCAACAGCCTGGTGGAACTTCATCCGGGCATCGCGCCAGGTTTCATACCACTGCATTTCGGTGCCGGGGCGCACAAAAAACTGCATCTCCATTTGTTCGAATTCGCGCATCCGGAACGTAAACTGCCGGGCAACGATCTCATTCCGGAACGCTTTACCAATTTGGGCAATACCAAATGGAATCTTCATCCGTCCGGTTTTCTGCACATTCAGAAAGTTAACAAAAATACCCTGCGCCGTTTCGGGGCGAAGGTAAATAAGGCTGCTGTCTTCGGCCAGAGAGCCAACCTGCGTCGAGAACATCAGGTTAAACTGGCGCACTTCGGTCCAGTTATCCGTACCCGAAACGGGGTCTTTGATCCCCTCGGCAATGATCAGGTTGCGAACACCTTCGAGGTCATTATTGCCTAGCAAACGGCCCATTTCCTGCAACAGTGCTGTACTTTTAGCTTCGTCACCTGCGTTGGCATAGGCTTCGGCTTTAAGCTCCAGAAGCTGGTCGGCGCGGTATCGTTTTTTGGAATCGCGGTTGTCGATCATCGGATCGTTGAACGAGTCCACGTGCCCTGATGCTTTCCACGTCAGCGGGTGCATAAAGATCGACGCATCAATCCCGACAACATTGTCGTGGAGTTGGGTCATGGCCTTCCACCACAGCGATTTTAGGTTATTTTTCAGTTCAACACCATTCTGACCGTAATCATACACAGCCTGCAGGCCATCGTAGATTTCGGAAGATGGGAAAACGAAGCCATACTCTTTGGCGTGGGAGATAATATCTTGTAAAGTTGTTTCCGGGGAAATTTTCTGCTCTATCATAATCAGCTACTGATACCGCAAAGATAGCGTTTGCGACGAAAATCCCTGAAAATGGCTAACTTTCGGCAGTGACTTTATTGACTGACAACTATGCTTATCAACTCGCTCGCCTTAAAGAATTTTAAATGTTTCGAAGAACTCGACGTAAAATTTGCACCCATTACGCTCTTAACTGGAGCAAATAGCAGTGGTAAGAGTTCGTTGATCAATGCGATTCTGGCAGTGTTGCAAACGGAGCAATTTCCGTTTTACCTATCTCCGAATGGAAAGTATGTAAATATGGGCAGTTTTGAAGAGATAGTATTTAATAAAGATTCTAGTAAAAATATATTGTTAGAATTTCATTTACAGTCTCGTCAGCTTAATAGATTATATTTTAACACTATTTGGAAAAACGACGATAATGGATTACCTACTTTACAAAATTTGGACATAAAAAATAAGCGTTTAGAATTATCTATTAGACTAAAGAGTGAAAGATATTTTATCAATATGACTTTACTTAAGGATAAACTTTTTTCGGAAAATTTATTAATTAAGTCAATAAAAAATATATCTAAGAATGAGTTTTCAATATCTAAAGAAGGTAATTTAGTTTTTAATGATGTAGAGTTTTCTTCGGCAGATAAAATGATCAAAAATTTTATTTTACCTGTCTTAGATATTTTCCGTTCTGTCAATATAGGGGGTATAGGAGTATCCTCGATCGCTTTAGGGTATCACTTGTTTAACTACATAGGATCTTTTCGTTTACCACCAGAAAGGACTTATTATCAGAAAGCAAAAGCCCAAGAGAAAATTGATCCTGATGGTAATAACTATATTGATCAAATTATAGAATGGGAAGAAACAAGTCCTGAGAAATTAATAGAACTAACTGAAGTGATGCAAAAAATAGAGCTTTTCACTGAAATTAGGTCCAATAAGAGCAAGGGGGGACGTTTTGAGCTAAATGTAAAGATTTCTTCAAAATCTAGTTATACTCCATTGTCAGACGTAGGATTTGGAATTAGCCAATTTTTACCAATTATAGTAGCTGATTTACAATTACCTAGAAACTCCTGCCTCGCTATTTCCCAGCCAGAAATTCACCTCCATCCTAAAATTCAAGCTCAGTTTGGCAATTACTTAGCGAATCAAATTAACCGAACTGAAAAGCAATATATTGTTGAAACGCATAGCGAGTACTTGCTTAATAGAATACGCCTTTTATTAGTTACTGGTGAATTAAAACCAAATCAAGTGAGAGTACTTTATTTTGAGAACGATGGAGTAAAAAGCACTGCTCATGATGTAGAGTTCGCTACCGATGGGCAAATTAAAGGAGCGCCACAGGGATTCTTTGATACCTATGGAATTGATGTAATGGACATTGCCATGAATGCACACTAATGGAAAATCCCACCGCAGAAGAATTAGAAAAAATCTTAAAAACTGATCTGTTTGTTGATACCAACGTCGCAAAGAACTTTAAAAATCCACTTGACCCGGAGTATAAAAAACTACTTCAATGGCTGAGAACAATTGGCTGCTGGGTAGTTTCAAAAAAATTACTGGTCGAATATGGCCGAAGTAATCAAAACATCGCTGTTTTGACCGACTTATTACAACGCCAGGGGCGACTCAAAGTCATTGACAACGAATCCCATAATAAACTGATTTTCACAAAGCTTACAGAAAGACGTCTGACTTGTAACGCAGAAGATCGTTGGCACTTGAAAACAATTTTACTTTCACATCGTAAAATCGCTATCGTTATCGACGTGGCTTTGCGCAATGATATTAATAATCATCCGATTCTTGAAGGCATAAAACCTCAAGCCGTGGCCCGGCCAGAGGAGATCGACTATCAAAACTACACAATTTAGCCACATATAGTTACCTGATTAGACCACTCTACGTCTAAGGGGCATGTTTGCACGCCTTCACGCCCTCATCCGTGATTATTTCGGATTTTCGCATAAAGAGACTAGAGGTTTTCTCGTCCTTATTTTTCTGACGGTACTCTGTTTATTGATTCCGTTTGTATACCGGTTCATTATCCCCAGTCCCCCCGTCGATACGTCTGTAACCGACCTGCGCAAACTCGATAGTCTTGTGGCGTTGATGCAGGCAGAAGAAGCCAAACAGCTTCAGTTTGGTGATCGCTTAGGTAAGGAGAAGACAACTGCCGAACGGTTCAGCGAGCCTAAACTATTTAATTTTGACCCCAATACGGTTAGCGTGGCGGGTTGGCAACAATTGGGACTGCCTAAATGGATGGCCGAACGTATTGAAAAATACCGCAGCAAAGGTGGCCAGTTCCGCCGGAAAGAGGATCTGCTCAAAATCTATGACTTTCCACCCGACCTATACGATCAACTCGAACCGTATATTACACTGAAAGAAACGCCCCGATCGAGCCAGTTTAACGATAATCGTTTTGGATCAAACAAATCTTACCCGAACGAACCCTATAAAGTCAATGACCGGCCTGTCTACCCGGAACGACCCGCCAAACCCGTCCTCCAACCATTTGATATTAACACGGCCGATACGACTCAATTGATCGCCCTCAAGGGCATTGGCGCCACCCTAGCCGGGCGCATCGTTAAATTTCGGGATGCGATGGGCGGTTTCATTTCGACAGACCAGTTTCACGAGATTTACGGCCTCGACTCCCTTGCGCTTTACGAATTGCAGAAATTTGGCAAAATCCGGTCGGCGGTGCACAAGATTCCCGTGAACACGGCTTCGGCAGAGGAACTGGATCGGCACCCGTTTTTATCCCGTAAGGAAGCACAGATCATTGTCAATTACCGCGAACAACATGGCGCTTACACGTCGGCAGAATCCTTGAAACCAATCCGGATTCTGGATGCAAAAACAATTGAGAAAATTGCCCCTTATCTGGAATTTTAGAGGTCTATTTCCTGACGTTAGAACACTGATTTTTTAGGGTCAGGACAAGTAGGATATGCTATTTTAAGTATTTACGAAAAAAGGTCCAAAGACAAAAAAGATTCACAGCAAAGTCTCCTTTTGCTCTTAAAAATTATTTTTAATCATAAAAATCTGCGTTCCATTGGATTAAAGTATTGGTAAATTGAAAGCCGCATTTGCTTAATTTAAACTGGCTAATGGCGTTCAGAAATACATGACAAACTTCCTTAAAAATTCAATTGGGCTTTACCTGAGTTTATTGCTCTGCTTTTCAGGACGAAGCATGGCGCAACAATCCATCGTATGGCCAAACGGCGCAAAAGCTGCGATTTGCCTTACCTACGATGACGCCATGAGCAGTCAGCTTGAACAGGCCGTTCCCGTTCTTAATGCGCTCAACTTAAAAGGCACCTTCTTCCTAAACTCTGTTGGCGATGATCGAATGGCCGATCAATGGCGGCAAGCAGCGTTAAAAGGGCATGAACTGGCAAATCACACCTTATTTCACCCCTGTCTGGCGGCAAAAGGATGGAAAGCTGCCTGGGCATTAGACAACTATACCTTCGATCGTGTTTTAAAAGAAGTTCAATCCATGAATACACAGTTGTATTTACTGGATGGCAAGAAGACCCAACGCACGTTTGCCTTCCCTTGCGGAGATACTACTGCCGGGGGCGTTTCATATCTGGATACGCTACGTCGGTCGGGGATGGTGAGTTATGGGCGTATGGTAGGTGATGCGAATTCAGTCGTTACAGATTTCGCATCGCTTGACCTATTGCAAGTGCCCTCAATGGCTGTTCAGCCCACGAACACCGCTGCCGATTTAATTGCTTATGCCGAGAAAACTGCCCAGAAAGGCGGCCTAGGCATTTACCTGTTTCATGGCGTTGGTAGCCAATGGATTGCCGTATCGGCTTCGGAGCACAAAAAGCTTGTAAAGTACTTGGCCGGCAAAAAGCAAACGTATTGGGTAACGACCTTTCAGGAAGCGATGGACTATGTTTCCAAATGGAAGAAAAGTCATCCGTCTGCAGTTGGCACTAAATAACGTGCATACTAACCGTCTACCTAAGCAATTCTGCTTGTTCTCAAAAACTAGTGCCCCGCAGAAACGGACCGTCTCTGCGGGGCACTAGTTTTTCGTAAAAAATCGAGGATATAAGCCTACCGCTTCGTCAACACCACAACGTTTTCGACGTGGTGTGTGTGGGGAAACATATCGACGGGCTGCACACTCGTTACCGTATAGCCTTCATCTAATATACCTAGATCGCGGGCCTGCGTGGCCGTGTTACAACTTACATAGACAATTCGTTGGGGAGCCGCTTTAAGCAGTTGGCGCGTTACGGCCTCATCCATACCAGCACGGGGCGGATCGGTAATAACAACATCCGGGCGACCATGCTTCTCAAAAAAGTCATCGGTTAGAATGTCTTTCATGTCACCCGCTACAAAGGTCGTGTTGGTAATTCCATTCACCTCGGCATTAACACGGGCATCGGCCACCGACGCTTCTACATATTCTACCCCCACAACGTGCTTGGCCAGACGAGCCACGAAAAGAGCGATAGTCCCGGTTCCGGTATAAAGATCATAGACCCGCTCCTGCCCTGTTAGTCCGGCAAACTCCCGTGCCACTTTATACAGGTTATACGCCTGTTGCGCATTGGTTTGGTAGAACGACTTCGGCCCGACCCGAAAGGTTAGCAATTGGTCGTTACCAGCGTCCATCTGCTCCTCTATATACCCCTTACCGGCCCAATTGACAACTTCCTGGTCCTGATAGCTGTCGTTTTTCTTGGTGTTCAGAATGTAATTCAGCGATGTAATCTGCGGGAACGCAACCAGCAAATGGTTCATCAGGGCATCCAGCAACTCCGGGTTGTCCTGAGCCACCTGCAACGTTACCATTACCTGCTGCGTAGTATCGGCAGTGCGGATAATAAGCGTCCGCAGATAGCCGGTATGCAATTTTAGATTATACAGCGTGACACCGTTCTGAAAAACAAACTCATTCACGGCCAGCCGGATAGCGTTAGATGGGTCGGGCTGGAGATAGCAGTGGTTAATGGGCAGCACCTTATCGAAACGACCCGGTACGTGAAAGCCCACTGCCCGCTGATCCATCGGCTCGTCGGTTCGCACTTCAGTCGAAGTCAGCCAGCGACCTTCGGCGCAGGTAAATTCCAGTTTATTACGATAATACCGGGTAGGGCTGGCCGCAAGTATAGGCAGAATAGCTGGCAACCCTACTTTACCGATACGCGTCAGGTGGTCAACGACCTGCTGCTGTTTAAAGCCCAGTTGTTCAGGATACTGAATATGTTGCCACTTGCAGCCGCCACAGGTACCAAAGTGTTCGCAAAAAGGCTCCGTTCGCAAGGGAGACCACTCCTGAACGCGCTCGGCAACGGCTTCGCGGTATTGCTTTTTGGTATTGGTAATGCGTAGATCGACCACATCGCCCGGTGCCACGCCCGGCCCGCCGGTGGGATTTTCAACAAAAATGACACCATCCTCAGTACGCACTATGCACTTCCCTTCGGCGGCAACGGCATCAATACGAACGCCAGCCAACCGTTCGGGTATTTTATGAATCTTCCTACGCATAAGTCCTAAAAAACCGCTAATTTAAGCAGTCGTTTTCGGACAGACCCTATACTCAACTGATTCTGCTTATGCCGAACCTGTACCGTTCCTTTTTTCTACCTCTCTTTTCGATCATCATCTTTCTGGCAATGAGTCAGTTGGCTCACGCAACACATATTGTTGGGGGCGAACTCGAACTGCGTTATCTTGGCACTCAGGGGCAATACACGCATCGCATCAATCTTAACCTCTACTTCGATGTCGTTAACGGAAATCCGGGCGCTGATGATGGCTTAGTATCTGTTGGTATTTTCGCGAAACGCACCAATCAACTTATCGGGTATGTTGTACTTAATCGCATCGGCAGCGAATACATAGCCTATACTAAACCTGCTTGTACGAATGCGAGTTTGAGTACACGGCTTATTCGGCATAGTATAGACCTGACGCTCGATCCCAACGTTTTCAACGATGCTGGCGGGTACTATATGACCTGGGAACGGTGTTGCCGCAACGGCACAATCACTAATATTGAAGCACCGGCAGCTGCCGGGTCAACATTTTATCTGGAATTTCCTGCGGTCGTGAGCGGCCAGACCCGCTTTGTCAATTCATCGCCCGTATTCACCATTCCAAAAGGCGATTACGCCTGTATTGGTCAACCTTTCACGCTGGATTTCAGTGCTAAAGATTCTGATGGGGACAGCCTGACATACGCTCTTGTGACTCCATATAACGGTTTTAGCACATCGGCAACCCCAAATCCCGGCGCAGTCACACTTAACTCCACGCCTTATTTTATATCCGGGCCTTATCCGCTTGTTCGCTGGAAAAGCGGCATTTCTACAGCTAATGAAATACCGGGAACGGTGCCCTTACAAGTTAATGCCCGTTCGGGTTTACTTAACGTGACACCTAACCAGGCGGGCCTTTTCGTCTTCTCGGTTGAAGTAACAGAATATAGGGCTAAAAAGGCAATTGGACGTGTGCGACGTGATTATCAGGTGTTGGTGCTGGATTGCCCTAAAAACAATGCGCCAAATCTTCTCTTTAAGCCCGACGGACAAAAAGAATTTTACAAACAGGGAACCGTATTAACGATTGCCGAAAAAGACACGAACTGCCTTAGTTTGTTCATCACCGATATTGACCCGAATCAACGCATTACGGTTACCAACATGAGTGGTTCGCTACCCGGTCTCACGCTTGCCCCCGGCAATCTGCTCACTCGAACCAGTCACGATACCCTTCAAGTCAAGTTCTGTTTCGGGCGGTGCGTTGGTGGAAACGGCACCCCCATAACACTACTTATTCGAGCTACTGACGACGGCTGTCCACAGGGGTTAAGCGACACGATAAGCGTGCGGCTGAATATCATTCCATCACCGAATAACAAACCACTGGCGGGCACCGATTTGCCAACCAACAAAGCCAGCGTTTCGGTGGGGGCATCGCTCACATTCAATGCCTTCGGAAAAGACATTGACAATGATAACATAACTATTCAGGCAGTTGGCAGAGGGTTTACACTCGCACAGGCAGGCATGAGTTTTGGTTCGGCATCGGGCATAGGTACGGTGTCACAACCCTTTACCTGGAAACCAACCTGCACGCAGGCAACGAGGGCTGAATACCTGGTCGATTTTATCGTGACTGATACTCGCTGCAATCGAAACCTGCGCGATACTGTTACGGTAAATCTGGCGGCAATCGGCCTGCCCAGCCAACCACCCACAGTTCGAACAACGCTTGCTCAACAGGTAGTTGAGTTAGTGGTTAGCCCAGGTGACTCTGCTGGACGCACTCAGTTCGACGTGTTGGGTAACGATCCGGACCGCGATACCCTAAAGCTAACCGCTATTGGACAAGGGTTCGATGTTAAAGCTGCGGGTATGACATTCACCGATAAATTTGGTCTGCCCACCCTGGAATCACCATTTGCCTGGAAGCCAACCTGTGAGTTGATGGCGGGTAAATTAGAAGCAACCTTCGTCGTGGATTTTGTAGCTGATGACCGCTCCTGCCAACCAAATCATGCCGCTGTAACAACCGTCACGTTCCACGTAAAAAACCCGTCCTTTAATGCTGACATTAAGGTTCCGAATATTTTTACGCCCAACGGTGATGGATTCAACGATTATTTTGCGGTCAGGAACTTGCCCGAAAATACCTGCGACGAACAGTTTAACTCTATTGAGGTAACAAATCGCTGGGGCCAAACGGTGTATAAATCATCAGATCCTAAATTTCGCTGGTACGGCACCGATGCTGCTGTTGGTACCTATTATTACCTGCTGATAACGTCAAAGCGAACAGTTAAAGGCACCGTTACATTAATGCGGTAATTGCCGGTTGAACGAACGCAGTTGCTACGTTTAACTAGCGGCAACTGCGACTAATTCTTTATCTTCGCGGTTGCAATTATGAAAGATAAAGTAGTTCTCATTACCGGTGCTTCGTCGGGAATTGGTCGTGCCTTAGCCTTTGCCTTTGGGCTCGAAGGGGCAACCGTTGTTATTTGTGGCCGTAAAGCCGATGCCCTTCAGGCAGTCAGTAACGAATTGCGTCAGGCAGGTATCCATGTTCTCGCTCTAACTGCCGACGTCAGCGTTGAAGCTAATGTTAAGACACTGATCGAACAAACTGTTACCAGTTTCGGGAAAATTGATATTTTAATCAATAACGCAGGGGTGTCCCATCGCTCTATGCTAATTGACACGGAGCCAGTCGTTATTCAAAAAGTGATGGACATCAATTTCATGGGTACCGTGTATGCAACCCGCTATGCCCTGCCCTATATTCAGCTTGCCAAAGGGTCCATTGTTGGTATTTCATCCATCGCGGGTTACAGGGGGCTACCCGTTCGAAGTGGATATTCGGCCTCGAAGTTTGCCATGAATGGGTTTCTGGAAGCGGTTCGGACGGAGTTACTACACACGGGTGTCCATGTACTCACAGCCTGTCCGGGATTTACAGCATCCAATATTCGTTTCTCAGCCCTTGATGCCCATGGGCAAGCCAAGGGCGAAACGATGCGCGATGAGGGTAATATGATGACGGCTGAAGAATGTGCCGACCACATTTTAAAGGCGGTAAAAAATCGCAAACGCGAACTTGTCTTGACAACCCAGGGCAAGATTACAGTTTTTCTCAACAAGTGGCTCCCTACGTTAATGGACAAACTCGTCTACAATACCCTGGCAAAGGAAAAAGACTCACCACTTAAACAATGAGTGAATGAACGGATGAGTGATTGGGTGAATGACCAAGTAGCTATTTAAGCCGTTAAAAAGCCTATATTCTTACAACAGTCTGCTTCTAAATTATCCAGACACTATCTCTCCTGATAAAATAGAGGTTATTGTGCCAGAGAACCCGCAGATAGATATCCTCTGTACCCAGGATGCTAACTTTATTACCCTTGCCAATAATTTCGGCAACGGGAGCCGCTGCCGAAGGGTCGGTACGAAGCAGCACACGGTCGTGGTTGATAATACCCGACTGTATTCCTTCCGGGAGGTTGGTAAAGATGAACAACATCAGTAGATACATAAATACCACCCATTTTTGTCGGGCCAATATTGCCTGTTTCCTAAGCGATTTGAGTATAAGAACGGTAAACACATACACCGCAGGAAGCATCAGAAACAAAAGAAAATAGAGACCATATTTCCGATAGAAAAGGTAGAAATAATTTAGGTCGTCAGTTTCGTAACCACTCAGGTTATTGGCCCGAGCGATGTCGTTCATTCGTCGCAACACAACATCGTCGGGGTGGCGTTCAAAATATACGTCCAGGTAATAAAGTAGCCGGGGTACATCATTTTGTTTTTCATAAGCACTGGCAAGTTTTAACAGCATTGGATCGGTGGCAGTATGGCCCTCGGCTAATGCGTCTTCAAAGATTCTTGCTGCTTTAAGCTGATCACCAGCCGAAAATAGCGAATCGGCTCGCCGAAGGGAGTCGGATGAAACTATCTGTGCCTCAGCGAGTCCTGACAAAAAATAAAAAAATAGGCTTATTTTAAGAGGAATGGCTTGGAATGAACGGAATAAGGCCATAATTTTGCACCACAATTAAGAACAATGACCCATAAAGGGGCTCAAAGTTCACCCGATTTGGTAGCTCAGCTGGTAGAGCAATACACTTTTAATGTATGGGTCCTGGGTTCGAATCCCAGCCGGATCACGTAATGAAAAAAGCCGCTGTTAGCGGCTTTTTTCATGTTAACCCTACTTAGAAAGGAAGGTCATTACTTTCTTCTTCAAAAGCAGAGTTGAACGACATTGCAGCCGGTTGACTCGACTGCGCCGGACGCGACTGTTGTGCTGGTGCCGACCGGGGGGCAGCAGGTGCAGAACCGCCTTCACCTTCCCCTAATTCGATACGAAACGCCCGCAGTTCGGTGTACCAGCGATCATTATATTCGCGTGACTCAGCGCTGAACGTTGCTTTGAGTGTATCACCGGTTGCATATTGTTTTAAATCTGCAACTTTATCACCCCAGGCCGTCAGACATACTTTTTTGGGGTATGATGCATCCAGTGTTTCAATAACAAATTCCTGCTTACTCCAGGGGCCTTTCTGGCTTTGACCCGATACTTCGGGCAGTACTTTTATAAGTTTTCCGACTAATTCCAGTGCCATACTACTTGGACTTTTAAACGTGATTTAGAAAGATAAAAGTACGAAAATTTGCCCGTTTTTGGGCCATACTTTACCAAAAAACTAAAAGTTTCTCAGCGGCATTTGGCATAATATGACAAGATCGCTATCTTTGCACCCGGATTCAACGGCATGACCGTAGATACAGTAAATGGCCATGTGGTGAAATTGGTAGACACGCCATCTTGAGGGGGTGGTGCTGCAAGGCTTGGGAGTTCGAATCTCCCCATGGTCACACAAAGAATAAAGCAACGCACTGTATATCAATTGATTACAGTGCGTTTTTGGTTTTCTTACTGCAACCTTACTGCAACACACATGCTGCGTCCTGAATCAGAGGCCATTAACAAACGGTTTTTTGAGGCCATTGATGAGCTCGTAAAACGGCGCATCATTCGGGGCAAAAAAACCTTTGCCACGCGCTACGAACTGAACTGGGGAAATTTCTACAAACTTCGGAAAAACCCGGCCATGGGCTTCGAACTTTGTTTTCTGACCTGGCTGGTGCGGGACTTTGGCATCTCGTCCCAGTGGTTACTAACGGGTGAAGGCGAGATGTTTGCCAAACGAGTGGTTAATCAAAAAAGCCCGGTCTGATGAAAAGACCGGGCTTTTTTGATCAATTTATTGACGAACGCAATGAAGCCAATCGATCATTAAATGGTTTCATTATAAAGATACAGCTTGCTCCCCTGGGCCGATAACTGAATCTGTTTACCCGGCAGAGGCTCCAGGGTGATCGTCTTTTTGCTGTTTTTAGGCCGACTAGGATCGAACACCCACACATCGAGCGCTGAGCCTTTTACCCGGTACATGGCATCAGCCCGGCCGCGTCTGCCGTTGACCGAATAGGCCCCATCATTGGCCGAAGCATGCTCCAGAATCGTGGTACCATCGGTTTTAGGATCGACCCAACCCGATCCTTCTTCCTGATAGCGGCAGTAGCGCCAGGGTTCACCTGCGGTTCTGGTGCAGAGCGAATAATAATAAGCCGCTTCAGGACCCGCATCATGCCAGCGCATGGGCTCATCAGGATAGCCATCAGCCGTCTCCGGAGCCGGAGTGCCATTCACAAAAGGCATCCAGGTTGAATTGGAATCACCCGATCGCATGCTCATCGGATCAACCCCGTAGTGCGTCCGCTCGTCGAAGGGCAGATACCCGATCGTGCGACAGAACCCGATACAGAAGACGTTACCAACTAAATAATCATAGTCGATTTGCGGATGCTTGTTGAAGGTTCTTACGGTACCCACATTGCCGATGCGCCGATCGACATAGTAACCATTGTGCTGAAAGCCATCGTTGCCATTCAGCCCCTCGATGTGCGGCCACATCACAAAAATCAGCTTCGCCGGTGGTATGCCGGGTGTGGCTCCCATACCGAGCGCCATCACCTCGGCCGCAAACGCTTTGTTATAATACCGACTGGCGTAGTTGATCTGATCAGCGTAATGCTTGATGATTGCCCCAACGCCTTCGGGTTCTCTGGTCGTGAAGTAATCACAACTGGCACGGGCGGCAGAGACACTGGCAATTTTGGCTTTGAAGAACGGATCGTTTGGGGCCTTGTTGCTACCATCGCCGGTCTGGTACTGCCAGGGGTCGCCATTATAGACGTCCCAGGCTCCATACGTACCGTAGTTACGATAGGGCAAACCAGCCCCGTTGTTTGCGGCCGCATACATGGCCCGGCGCTTATTATAAAACCAGCGAAACTGAATCAGGTGGTGATCCGAACTACCCCAGGGATTGCCCTCATAAATTTCGTTGGCCTCCGCATAACATAAAGGAAGCGTCATGGCTACATTTTCACAGTCCTGCTGGGTAAGTTGCGAAATAGCCTGTCCACTGGTGGCGGGTGATTTGCCCGAATTGCCCCAGATGCTGGAGTGAATCCAGTTAATCTGTTTTTCGTTACTAGCCGCCGTGTCCATGACTGCATTGACACTGGCTTTGCCGACAATACTGTCAGAGGTAATATCAGTACGTTTGCGTACGGCAAAATGCTGTTTTCCCTCGGGCAGGGTAAAATTGGGCGCTTCTTTCTGCGCCCTGGCGATCCAGAAATCAGTTGGCGTCAGCCAGGAAGGTCTTGTTGCGAGGCTCATAGATAACAATTAGTTGGCTACCGGCGCGGGGCCGATGGTTATGTTTGTCCAGCCTTTGCCGGTCCAGTTAATGCCGTCGTTGGGATTGATGTTGTTGGGCACAATGGCCACCATTACACCCACGTCATCGCCGGGATTAAAGTCGTAACCAGTCGGAAGGCTCGTGCTTGGCTGCTGACCCGAAATCCAGTAGTAGAGTGTAGAGCCCGAGGGTACCGATGGCGTCGCCAGGTTGGCGATCCGGGCTTTGCCCGATGACCACTGCACCGAAGGGGTCAGCAGACCCGCTCCACCCGATACAATTTGCTGAGCAGCGATGCTGGCGCTACCCGAGCCGGGTGTTACCGGCGGGTTGGTTTCCACAACTGGGTAGATCTGGGTTCTGGCTGTAGTTTGACTGGCTCCACCGGGAACGTTTACACTGATCTCCTGAAAAGCCGAATCGGCCTGGCCTTTGGCTTTGAATTTAAAGGTGACTACGTCGCCCGCCACCGAGTTCACACTGCTGCTATGGGTGTAGTTTTTTGCATCGCCCGTGATGCGCATATTCTCAGTATGTTGCGCATAAGGAAAGCCGAATGCCTGGGATTTACTGAAAAGAATCAGGTCATCACTGTTCGATACGTTAAACCAGACATACACCTTGTTTTCGCCCCAGGGATCGCCAGCGCGTGTCCGGATCCAGCGGGCATCCATAGCAATCACGGCTCCCGAAACCGCTGGGGGTGGCGTGACTACAGGCGGGGTGTCTGAAAGCGTGATAACCTGGTAGTCGGTGTCTGCATTGGCAATGGTCAGGCTGCCATACTTGGTTTTGCCCAGGTGCTCCAGCTTGAAAACGTGCAACCCTTTGGCCGGGCCCGTTGCACTATCGTAGCGATACCTCGTCTCTAGATTCGCCACATTGGCGCCGAAATAGCGCATCTGTTCGCGGCTGGCGTGACCAGTCGTATCCGTATCGGTCAGGAGGGGAAGCGTTGTTTCGCCCGCATCGGGACCCGAAAAGACCGTAATTTTATCATCGGCTGGATTGTAGCGAGCCACCAGGTACGGGGTAGCCGTCGTAACAACGACCGTAAATGTTTTACTGGCCGTGCGGTTATCGGACTGAATAAGCTTAAGCGTAACCGTAAAGCTGGCCGTTCCGGGGGGTGGTGTGCCACGCAGGGAGAGTTTGTTATCGGAAACCGACACACTCGGAATCAGCCACGAGGGGATGCCCCCGCTGTAGTCGATACCGACAATCGTTTTGCCATTATCAGCCGTGCCCACCTCGTTATAGTACAGACTTATCGAGTATTCGGCACTGGCAACAGCGCCAGGCAAACTAGCGAGTGTCCAGACCGGATCGTGTCCGTCCGGCGGTGTTACCACACCGCAATCGGTGGAGAGGTCAGCAATATTGCCGGTGTAGCGGCCAAAGCCTGATCGGCGGGGTGATTCGATATCGTCCACGTTGAGGATCACCTCCGCTGGCACGATATAATAGACGAACTGGCTGCCCTGATCGGTAGTGGTCAGTACTGGCTCTGAAGCTAGTCTGTTTAGTTTGATAACAATAGTTCTGGCCATAGCTAGTTGCGTCTTACGTTACCGGTGATCGTGTTGTTACTGCCCTGATTGAGTACCCCGCCGTTCACCGTATCGGTGTAGGAATTTCCACCCAGGCCCGAGGTCGTATTATTAATGACCGTACTGTAAGTGGTGCCGGGTCCCAGCCAGATGGCCTGTTCAACACCGGATGGCTTCATCGAAAACAGATTCGAACTGATCTGCATGTCCAGGTTGAGCCCGAAGCTGGCCACGATGCCGTAGACCGTTCCCGAGCCTACCCGGAAGTACTGGTTGTTATGAATCTGCACTTGGGCCACGTTGTAGAGGTTGGTGCCAATGGTGGTGCTGATGCTGTTTAAATAAATGATGTTATCGCTCAGGCCGATCTGCACGTAATTCTCGATGGCCACCCCGAAATCAATGGCGTTGATGTGGCACTGGGTGAGCTGGATACCGGGCGGTACGTAACTGTTCAGTGGTATAGTACTCGTCGCGTCAAGGCCTTTGGAGACGCCCACGAAATCACACCCCCGCAGTTTTACCCCTTCAATGCCCGGCTGCGAAGCGCTGACGATGCTCACCCCTGTTTTGGCATCGTATACCTTCACATTGTCCAGGGTCGGACTGACCGCGGCCAGGGAAGAGGTATAATACGAGCCAATGAATTTGCTTTGCCCGTTGCCACGCATGATGTTATCCTTCTGCACGAACTCCAGGGGATTCTGACACCAGATGCCAAACTTCCATTCGTGGGCAGGCGAGAACCGCGAGATGGTCACCCCCGTCACGGAGCCGAGTTTCTGGGCATATCCCCCCCGCAGTTTGATAGCGGCCCCAGTCGTCATGTCCACGCCGGCAATCAGCGTCAGGTCCCGGATATCGACGATACCGCCCCCGGCGGCATTGGATGTAAAAACGAGCAGATTCTTATCCGCATTCATGCGTATGGCGGCTGAGGGCGATTGGCCCCGGATGCGCATGGAACCGGTGTTGATAACCGCTAAGCTGTCATTGGCTTCATACAGGCCGTTGGGTACCAGCAACGGTACGTTGCTCGACAGCGCCCGTCGTAATGCGTCCGTATCATCCAGATTATCGTTCGGAATGGCGCCAAACTGGGTGATGGGCACTTCGCCGTTATGCACCAGCTTAAAGCGCATGTTACTGGCCGTCACCAGCACCGTGCCTCCATTGTCGGGCGTTGACGTATCGGTTGGGTCATAGACGAACGTCCCCTGCCGGTATTTGTCCGTCAGGTTAATCGAGACAGGCATAGCCAGGCTACTGTTAGCGCGAAGACTCGTTAGACTCATGTAGGGCGTTATGGCTACGGGAGTGGCCGTGCCGGTTTTGCCCCGTTCGGTCAGAATGCCGTCGGCTCGCCTACCCAGGTTATAGATGCCCGTAGCGCCCGAATTTTTGGGGCTTGGTCCTAACTGAGCCAATCCGGGCAGGGCGGTAAGCAGTAGGAGAATATGGAGTAAATAGCGGCTCATCTAGGAAGCGAGGTTACGTTTTTGAAGGTGTAGTTGACCGGTGAAATCACTGGCCCCGGTGATGGTGAAGCCGGTCGTACCGGTAAAGACAATACTCATATAGTCGAAGGCATTGCGGTACTCCGAATCGGTCAGCACCGGGTAAATCAGATTGCCCGAAACTTGCAAATTATGCGACTGCATGACCCCGATCATGGACGGTGTAATGTCGATATCCTGATAGGTCAGAGCCTCTCCCGACGGCGGAGCCGCGTCGTAGCAGTAAATACCCAGTACGGGCCGCGAATCCCCATCCATGCCATTTGAATAATCAATACTGTCCAGGTAGGCAGTCAGGCTGGGGAGGATGTAGGCAAAGACCTGATCCCGGCTAACCAGCACCAGTTTACTCTCGCCCGTATTGACATCCGTCTGGGGGGCAAACAAACCCGTGATGGAACCGGTATTAGCCAATAGCCGGGATAAGCTCACGTCCTGAAACAAGGCCTTCGCCTGACCGGCGAGCAGCTTTTTTATACCCTGCACGATAAAGTCTTCGCGCAGAAAACCCGCGACACGGCCCGCATCGTCAGAAAAACCAGCCAGCCCGTCCGAGCGGATTCCGGCAAAGAATTTGGTGACGATATTGGAAAATACGTCGGTCCACTGGGCGTAATAACCACCGGTGGCACCCGTGTTCCCCCGCCAGATCAGGTTGTTGCCGGCTCCGCTTATCAGAAGGTTCATGGCCGCTTCCAGATTAATCAGTTCCGATAGGCGAATGGCCAGCCCCGCTTTGACAGCGCCGAGTTGGGACGGATGGTCGGCCGTATCGACGGCGGCTTCCCAGGTAAGCTGCAAGAGTGATTTTCCCGTACTCGTATTAACGCTGCCTTCATTTCCTCCAACTGATCCATCCGGTGTTGCCGAAATAACCGATCCGCTGGGCAAAATCTCTAAAGCGGCTGCCAGCTCGGATTCTAGCGAACCGGGTTCGTAAGCAGTTATAGCAGCATTGCGGGCATAAAGCCAGTAGAGTACACCCGTTTGCAGCTCACTGCCCGACGGATCGGTGGTAAAGGCCAGATCCGCGGTCCAGTCTTGCCAGGCACTGAACACGCCATTTTGTTCGAGTCGGTATTGCCAGCCGGGGCCGCTTGCGGTGCCTCTGGGAACAATCGTGTAGTTCATCCGGGTAGAAAGGGTTTTTTGCGACCGATGCCCGAAATGCGGCCGATCAGTGTCTGAACGTCCAGGGTGCCCTGGCCGGGGGTGCCCTGATAGATATCCACCAGCAGCTGATGCCGCACCGGATTGTTATGCGCCAGGTTCATAAAACCCGTTGGCAGGGCCGTGGCCGTCAGCGTATAGGTCATTGCATGGGCAATGGGTCTGATCTGATCAGCAATTGATTTTGCCACGTCCTGCGGCAAACTGGCCGGACTGCTGGCGGGAGCCGTGGGGTCATTGAGCCCGCCGGTTGAAATCAACGTTTTGATTTTGGCCTGCTGCGAGAGCACCCGTTGCACTCTATTGACCTTTCGGATATCGCCCAGCGTGAGCGTGTACTTATATGGCATGAGCACGTCGCGGGTGAAGGCCGTTATTCTGGCCAGCCGGTCGATGTTCAGATCGGTATCCACCAGCCGGATGGCATCGCCCACGGTAAAGAAATTGGGCGGATTATCCAGCGGAACGGGACCAAAATCATTGGCTTTTCCCTTCAAATACAGCTCATCGATTGTCAGAGCATATTCGATCGAGGGCGCTCCGTTTTCGGCCAGCCAGGCCTGGCCCGCTGCGAGCAGTTTCTCCTCAGCCGCCGTCACGTAGGAATCGGGCATGAGCAGATCAATCAGCGTGTAGGTGTCACCGACACTGATTTTGAACGGCGAGGCGGGATCGGTTGCCGGGAAAACCAAGCCGTTTTCGTCGGTGTATGCCTCTAGTTGCAGAATGAAGTTGTTGGTAAAATACTTGATCAGATAGAAGCTATAGCCCGCCAGTTGCCCGGTCAGAAACGAGACTTTAGGCTTTACGCCTGGTATCTGGTATTTGAAGACGGGCTTGGGGTTGCCAGCAGAATCAATTACCACATGATCGACTTCGAACGGATCAAAGCCGATGCCGAGGCTAGTGAATGCCAGCGAATCAACTACTTCGGCCACCGTTCCGCTAAACGTGGGGTAAATATCTTCAAAGACAACGGTGCCTTCGATTAGTCCATACTGAGCAATTGCCGCCGAATCATCTACATACGAATCCCAGGGCGATGCTGTAGGCGATGGGTTGGCGTTGGGAAGTTGGAGCCGCGTTGCAAAGTTCCGATAGCCAGCGGGCAGATTCTTACTACCCCCAAATACGTAGGCCCGGGTGAAAAACGGTGTCTTATCAACGGGCCGGCGGGTGAGCTCATAGAGGCCATTGCCCTGTCCATACTGATACACATCAGACTTAATACTACCAGCAGGGCCGATAGAAAGGATCCGGTTTGGCGCATCATTGGGCCTGTATTCAATACTGAACTCAGTGCCATACTCATCGCACAAGCGTTGTAGCACGGTCAGGCAATTCTCATTCTCGAACGAAAGGGTTTTTACGGCCGTGAGCGTGCCATCGACCGGCTGGCCCGGAACGCCCGTCTGGGTGCTTTCTCCCGGCACCGTCACAGACCCCAGCCCCCAGGCTCCCGAGAACACCCGGACCATGTTGGCAAAGAGCACCTGCGCAAAAAAAGCCAGATTACCCGTCAGACTGAACGTACTGCTCAGGGCATTGCCCAGCACATCCGTATCGAAGAACATTACCCGGATCAGGTGATACTGCGGCCCTTCCAGCACCACCGTGTAGCTGAACTGATGCTCGCCGTGTTTGGTCTCGGAAGGCAGGGTGTTGATGGTGTAGAGCTGGCCGAAAATGGGCAGCGTATCACCAATACCGATATCGAGCACAGCGGTCGAATCAAGCTCCAGCGTGAGCGTATCGCCGGTCAATAGATCCACCCGCTGCTCACCGTCCGATAGGCCGCGAAGCGCAGTCAGACTTAATAAGGGTAGCTGGGTACCATCCGGTTTTCTTAGTACAAGCGGGGCCATAGGTCAGTCAGGTTGGTTTTTTCTTGGACGCTCATGCGCTCGAGTTCTCCCGATATGATCAGGTAGTATTTGGCCGTTCCGGAACCGCCATACGAATGGGTCAGGGTTTGATTGGTTCCCTGCATCTGGGTTTTAGTCCCGTCTCCCCAGTAGAGGGTAATGGGCGTTGGGGCCGTCAGGCGAATGCTGGCGGTGGAGTTGCCCGTACCAATCAGTACATACTTGACCGGCTGGGGCTCGATCAGACTAAGGGTAAACTCGCCCACCATGGCCCCGTCCCGCCACTCTTTTTTAACCGACAAATTTCCTTTGGCGTAGACCTCAAACACCAGGGGTTTGCCCGTAACGGGAGTGAGCTTGAGCCGCTGGGTGTTTGAGCGGACCAGTTCAGTCAAAAGGCTGTTGAACTGGGTAATGAAACTATCGGCACTGGGCGCTACCATCCAGCTCTCGAGGGTAATGGTTCTGGCCTGAAAGCGGGGGCGTGAGAGGTCCACTACTTCCCCATGTGCATCCGGCCAGTCGACACGGAACGGATCCTTTAGCTCCAGCCCGTCCACAACACCCGATGAGCGGGTCACATGAATGCCCAGTTGAGAAAAAGGAACCGCGTTAATTGAATAATTTAAGTCCATCAAACACTATCTTTATACTTATATTATAAGCACTTACAAGCCAAAAATTTATAATGGTGTACCGCCAATTCCCCGCGTCGGGTCGTTGGCAATCTGCTGAAGTCGTTTATCTATCGATTTCAGGTAATCGGTATTGTCGGCAGTACGGCCAGTATTTTTCTCAATGCCCGACAGAACGATCAGGGATTGACGAATGGCTGCATTGGTATCGGCATCGATGATGCGCATGGCGTTAAACTGGCCCTCGAGTACATTCGCCGTCGATTCACTAATTCCGGCGATAGCATTCGAGACCGAATTGGGATTCTTCGAAGCTGAACTGCCCGATGTCGGCTTCAACACATCCAGTCCCGAGGCTTTGGCCGCATCCTGAAACTGTTGAAGCCACTGGTTAAAGAGGTCCAGCGCACCTTTGGAATTGTCGGTAAACTTCTGAAAGTCATCAATCACGTTCCCATCGCCCCCGTCAGCGACGTTAAGCGATTTGGTCAGATCGGCTTCAAGCTGGGTAAAGAGGCCATTGAAGGCTTTGGAAAACAGCATCTTGGTCACCAGATCTTCCAGAATCGAGCTGACCGAATCACGGAACGCTGCGGCTGCATCGGTGCCATCCTCAAAGGCGCCCACCAGTGAATCACGCAGTTTATCGCCCAGCCCCGAAGCCAGATCTGATACAATGCCCTTAATGGCCTGCCGGGCCTCATCCATCTGCTTCTGCCAGTCGATGGTCGACTGAAGAAGCTGCTTGGTCTGATCGTCGACTAAACCCTGATCGATCAGGGTCTGGGCCAGACTGGTGTTGAGCGTATCGACCCCATCGGCCGTTTTCTGAATCAGGTTTGGGTACAGATTAAGCAGCGAGGAGAACTCGTCAACCTTTTTGTTCGAGCTAAAAAAGCCAGCGATGCCGCCCACAATGCCGCCCACAATCGCACCTACTGCAGCGCCAGCTGGCCCACCAATGGCACCAATGGCCGCGCCCGTAGCGGCTCCCGACCCTACAGTTTTCAGGAATGTACTCGAATCGAAATAGCCCTGAAGGCCCGCTTTGGCTTTGCCCTGATTGAGCTTTTTCAGACTCTCCTGATACTTGAGCTGGGCATCATCGAACTGTTTAAAGGCGTCCGTTAATTCACCCGTATAATCTTTTACGAAGATATTCTCCCTCGCTTTGGCCTGGGTACCCAGCTGCTGGTTTAACAACAGATTGTACTGCTGCTGTTGGGCAATGACCGCATTGTAATAATCCAGTTCGGCTTTTTTGCGCTGGGAAGCGGCCGTGGTGATGGCGCTAAACAAGCCGATCACCCCCTGAATGGCATTACTATAGAGTTCGGACTTTTCGATGCCCTTTTTAAACGAATCGGCAATCAGGCCCACGTTTGACGAAAGGGCTACCAGGGCTTCACCGGCCTGGGCCGCATCGCCCCCCATACTGATCAGACTCTGACCGAACTGATTAATGACCGACGCATACTGATTGACTATGGCAATATCACCCTCGCTGAACTGCTTTTGCAGGGCGTTGAGCTCTTTCTGAGCCTTTTTAAAGGCTTCACTGTTTTCTCCAAATAAGGTTCTGGCGCTTTCAACGACGGCCTTCTGGTTATCGATCTGGATTTTTAGGCCCTTTCGACCCTCTTCCAGAATGACTTTGGTAGTCGTTTTGTAGGCCTCCGTTTCTTCCAGTTTTCGCTGTTGAAACTCCTGAAGCGCCTGTTTTTCAGCGGTGTTAATGACGCCCAGCGCGGTCAGGTAAGCCGCTCCGCGTTTGTCTGCATACTGCTTATCCAGCGCTACCCGCTTATCGGCAAAATCGCGCTGAATGGCCAGTTGCTGCTGACCCGAGGAGGCATAAGACGTCAGGAACTGATCCAGCTGCTGACGCAGTTGCTGCTCGACCTGAACGGTCTCTTCGGCCAGCTGGCGACGGATGTCAAAGTCGTCTTTGGAGAGCGGCTTGGTTTTATTTAGCTCATCCTGGCGCTTTTTAAGCTCGATCAGATACTGTGATAAACTGCCCGCTTCAGTCTGGGCGGTGCGTAAACTCTCATTAAAGCGATCAATACTGGATTTTTTGCCCGTTACCTGATCCCGCTCATCGATCAGGGCCGATAGGTTCAGCGCACTTTTCTCATCGAGTTTGCCCGATTTGCCCCTCGCTTCAAGTTTTTGAATCTGGGTATTCAAATAATCGACGTACGACTGGCCGGATTTTAGTAACCCCGCAAACTGGGCATCCGCCGCCTGCTGGCCATAGGCCGAAACCCACTTGGTATAGAGCTCATACTTGGCTCGTTTGTCACTCAGCTCCTCATCGAAGGATTTAAGGGCAGTGGCTTTTCTGGCCAGCTCCAGTTGATTCTCCGCATTGAGCTTAATGGCATTCTGCCGGGCAATCTCAGCCGTATTGTCCTTGGGCGTTTTGCCCAGGACCGTATCGACTTTCTTGATGATATTCTCCCAGTAGGTCACCGAGCCATAGGGGCCCACCTTATCGGCATTGCGGGCCGCTTTTTTCTCCTCCGCCGTTAGAACACCACTGAGCTTTCGGTGCTGAGCTTCGAGTTTGTCAATATCGGCCCGAATTTTGGCGTTCTGGGCATCGGAATTAGCGGTCGACAACGACTCTTTTTTGAGTTTGATCTCCTCACCCAGCTGCTCAATAGTTTTGCCCTGAACGGCCTGTACTTTGGTTTCGCCGGCGGTGAGTTCAGCCAGCTGCTTTTTATAGTCGTTCAGACTACCCTCGGCTATTTTATAGCCAAAGCTTAATTTGTCTAAACCTGCCATCAACCGCTCCTGCCGGGCGATGTTGGCTTCAATTTCGGCTTTTGAGTTGGTGCCAGCGTAGATATTTGACAGCGCCTGTTCGACCTGCCCCACCACCTGATCGGCTTCCCGTTTGGTTTTCTGAGCCGCTTCCAAATTCTTCCGGGCCAGTACCAACGGCGAGTCCGCCGTAAGCCCCATACCGATTTGTTGCCGCCCCGTTTTACCCTGATTGGCAATCAGATCATCTTCCGCTTTTTTGAGTTTTTCGGCCGCTTCGGTTTGCTGATCGTAGGCTTCTTTGGCTTTATTCTGACCCGACTCCAGCTGGATTTTCTTGCGCAGCGAGATTAGGTACTGATTGACCGCACTGGTCAGATCAACCGTTTTAGCCCGCTGAAAGTCAAGTCCCGCCACCACATCGGGAGCTACCGATTTTAATTTCTCGTAAGCTATTAACCGCTCCGATTCAGCAACGTTCTGATTGCGAATCACCCCGATCAGAGTTTTAATCTCCCCGCGCTGTTTGTTGAAATTCGAGATGGCTTCTTTGCCCGAATCTGCTAGAATCTCCTGGGATGACTTGAGCTTTTTGGTCTCATCCTCAAACAGCACCACGTAGGTGACCAGGGCGGCCAGGGCCGTGCCGACCAGCACGTACGGATTGGCCAGCATCGTGGCGTTCAGGGCCGCCTGGGCCCGTGACAGCAGTGAGGTGGAGGCAGCTAAGCGTAATTGGGTTGCAGTGAGCGTCGTTCCTGACAGACTGGCCAGCCCCTGCTGAAGGGCCATCGTTTGGGTAAAAATCAGGTTGGCCCGCTGGGCGGTAGACACTAGCAACAAAGCCGCCCGGTAGGAGCCGTAGACCGTCACGCCCACCTTCAGAATATCAATGATATCCTGATAATGCGTAACCACATCGGTCGCCGTGTTGAGCAGATTGGCAATAATGCCTTCGTTCTTCTTGCCAATCTCATTGAGCACAGCATCGTAGGCATCCCCCAGCTTTTCTTTCAGTCCCAGTAAACTCTTGCTTTGGGCGTCGAGGGTTCCGGCAAAAATACCGGAGCCCGATGTCATGCCTTCGATGGCCTTTTTAACCTCGGCAAAACCGACCTTTCCATTTTCGACCAGGGCCCGCACCTTGTCTTCGGCAACCCCAAACTGTTTGGCCAGCTGCGCAATGAGCGGAATACCTGACCCAACGAACTGATTCAGATCCTGAGCAAACAGCCGTCCCTGGGTTTTGGTCGTCCCGTAGAGGTAGGTGAGCCGCTCCAGAGGCAGGCCCAGTCCGGCGGATATATCGCCCAGGCGTTTTAGGGCCGGAATGATTTCGTTTACCGAAAAACCGTAGGCGAGCAGTTGTTTCTGACCCTGACCAATATCCCGAAGCGAGAAGGGCGAGGTAGCCGCAAAGGCCACCCCTTCTTTTAAAAAGGCATCCGCTTTGCTCTTGGAGCGAAGCATGGTCGTAAAGGCTATTTCCAGCTGCTGGAATTCACCCCGGACCTTTATAATCTGTTCGGGAAGGCCCGAAAGGGCCTGAAACGAGAAATAGCCGGCGGCTAATTGGCCTAAACGCTTAAAGGAATCATCTATCTTGGCACTTTCACGAGCGACGGTATTTGAAAATCCAAGCACCTTCCTTTCAGATTGCTCAAGCCAAGCCCGAAAGTTTACATCATTGATACTGGCATTGAATGAAAGTGCTCCATCAACTGAATTCATTTCGACCTTGCCTTAAAAGTGCTTATAATTTAAGCATTAAAGGTAATAAAAACCTTTTATTAATAGATAGCGTCAAGAAGGGCACTGAGCAATTGACTATCAATTCATTAAAGAAAAATATAGTCAAAAATTATGTTGCTCAGACGAATAGCAATACCGACTAAGTACTTATCTTAAGTCAATTTTTATCCAGCCAATAGATTTAGACGATTAATAAACACCTTAAAACATTGGATATGCAATACTCTGTTTTTACGCACGGGACGGCTGTTGAAGCAGAAAACCTTTCTGTTCTGACAGGATTTGTGAAAGTTGGCTGGGGAACGGTAATTTCATTGAAAGAACCGCCTAAAAGTACAGTTGGTAATCTTGACGTTAGAGATATGCAGGGTCCGGGAACTTGGTTTCATATACCCCTGACGTCTACCTTAACGACCTTTGGGCGATCGAATCCTTACTTGGTTAGCGTCACCCTATTAATCGAAACAAAATACTGTCGTATAACAGACATACATGTTTACGATGGGGCCGAGATTGTTGAGGAATTTGGCGGTACTTCCGGAGATCTTTCCCAGTCAAGAAACAGTAAGGACATAAACCCAGACAGTCCTCTTGCGATACCGGAAACATTTAGCAATACCAAAATACTGGTAAGGCCCCATAAACTCTTTTCCGCCATTGGCATATCATTTTTTGCGACTTCGTTCGAAGATGACTATAAAGATGAGAATGGAATAAAATTTAGAGGTCGTTATCCCCAGGCGACCTTGATCGTTTCGGGTGCTGGTGCTCAGTATATGGTGGCAGACCCTCTTAAAATACCGTTGTCTGACAGAATAGCAAAAGCTTTCGATTCTATAGTACGTGTATTTAAACCCTAGAATATAGGACTTAAGGCCTAATAATCAATTGATTTCTGTTTTACCATTACCTCATTAAAAACTCACCAATAAAGCGTTTGCAACTAGGCCATGTAATAGTACTGGTTAATACATAGTTTAAGTGCCTTATAATGTTTGCCTACAGCCGCAACCTACTTGGTTGCGGCTGTTTTTTTTATTCCGGTACGTACTGCCAAAGATAGCTGTCGCGTGAAGTTTTTGGGTAAAATCGCCGGGTTTTGCCGTCCCACTATTGGCCATTACAGGCATTCATTATTGATGTTTTCCCTAGCTCCAATACCTTACTTGCCCACTTATAATATACAGAAATTTTATTTCATTTCTTTTTCCTAGCAGCCACTATGTATTCAATTATCGGTATATCAAAGCTAAGTGTTACAAAGGTATTTTCTCTTTTATAAAGGTTTGTGTTAAACGGCCGGGCTAACCCCAGATTGAAACCTAAACCGTTAAAAAAGGTAAGCCCTACATTGGCACCTATAAAGCCAGATGAAAAATTACTATCTGTCCTTAAATTAGCCACGTTATACAGTACGCCCGATGCATATATACTGAAATACATGTCAGCGATAAGCGGCTCTTTTCTTGGAATTAATGTTGTATAATACGTTCCCCAAAATCTATAGGTTTCCCCAGGCTGGAAAGAATTAACATATTTCCAATCAGCAACTTTGACCCTAAGGCCAATCTTTTCAGACGCTAAATATATATTTTTAAGGTTTGTTTTATTTTCACTTAATTGATTATTATATAAAAACAAACCATCATTTATACCGATATTGAAATAGGGCCTTGGTACTAAGGCCAGATGACCAATACTGCTTTTTCTAGCTATATTATTATATTTTTGATCTAGTGCCTGAATTAGAGACTCTATGTCTACATACAATACACCACTTTCACTTGGTGTGGCTTCCTTATACTCAATTAAGGTATAATCTAAGGTAAAGTTAATAACATTAGCTGCTGTATTATTTAAATCAGTTTGTCTGAGTAAACTGATTAGGTTGATTAATAGCTGTTTGTAGTTATCATATTGTTTTTTATCTAACTTATTTATATCAAATCCATCACTCTCTAATCCACTTACTAAGATATATATACGGCTAATATAGAAAGCGAAGTTATTGAGCTCGCCTATCTTACCGGTGAAGATTTGAGCAGTTAACTCTTCCATATTTTTAAAAAGACCTATATACTCTGGTGTAGCCTTAATATTTGTTTCTTTTTCATCAGTGTTATAAAGCCGCTTAAACTTACTATCTGATTTCCACCAACTTTTAAAATTGTCTTCATTTCTTAAACTAGAAACAAATAATTTTTTATCAGTAAAGGTTTTACTGGCTCTCAAGTAATCAAAAGAAAAATCTATTAAGAAATTTATCAAATATTGTTTAGTGAATGCTTTATTCGATAAAGATTTGTTCTTATTACTAATTACTTCTTTCTGCTGTTGAATCTGTGATTGCTGCTGTTGATACTGCACTTGCTGCTGCTCCACTTGATTTTTATTAGCCTCATTTGTTTTAGCAGGATCCTTTTTTATCTGATTAAATTGTTCATTTAAGAATTCAGATGAGGCTAATGAAAAATTTATATTTTTATTTGTTTCAACAAGTAACAAATCACTTATGACTAATTTTTCATTAGTTGGTATTTTTTGGTCATTATCAATTTTTGCAATTATTTGTAAATTATCAATAAAGTCTACATGGTCTGGATTTTTTGGATCCCCATACTTTTCTAGCAAAGCCGCTGTATAGCTATATACTAAGGCAAATTCTATTAAACTATTCGTTGTTTTTTGAGTAATTATTTTTTTATTCTTCTCCAAGGTCAAATTTCGCATTGTATTATATATGTAGTAATATAATACGAAGTTCTTTTCTTTATCACTAGACTTGATGAAATTATTTATAATAAGATTTTTAAAAATCCTTATCTGTACCTCTTCTTGTTTTGCAGCAATTATATCAGATAAGATTTCGGTATTAATTGTACCTTTTGTGAAACCAAATCCATTACTACTATACTCAAGTTTTTGACTAAAACACTTTTCATTAATCATGAAAGTAAAAAGCAAAAAGGCAAACAAGATGGTAGAGGTTCGCATAATTAATAATTTGACTTAAATGAAAATATGAGAATTGTTCAGTGCTGCAACCTACCAAGTTGTAAAAATTTAAAAAACGGGGAAATCACCCTTTATTAGTTGAAAATATTATATATGGTATTTATTGGCCCAGCCGTTTGAAGCTCTCATCGATGCGCGAGGTTTCCCGGACGACAATACTGGAAAAGCCCAGCACGCGCCGTTCGGCCTGATCCAGCCAGGTGCGAAAGTTGACATCATTGATTCCTGCGTCAAAAAATAGAGAGCCGTCGGACGTTTGCATGCTATACGGGTAAATTCTTTAAAATCCTCTCAGCCACTTCTTTGGTCAGCGGCTGCTCGGCCTGCTCATCGGTCTTCTCCTTTTTTTTGCTGGCTTCATACCCCGGCGCATCGATCATCATGCGTTCCAATAGCCCCCACCGAATGCCCCAGTGCAAATACTGCCAGCTCCAGTGGTAGTGGGCGCAGATGCTGCCCCGGGTGCCGAAGGGGCTTTTCAGGCCCGTGGTTTTGCCGGAGTCTCTATCCGTACCGGCATTGTCGTCCGTTCCTTTGCGGACATCAATCGAATAGAGTTGATAAAATCCCCGATATTGCTCAAACTGTTAATGACCAGTACCAGCCTCAGCAGCGTCTGGGGCGTCAGGTGCCACAGTAAGTAGCGACTCAACAGGCCCGTGCACAGCCTGATTCTCCACTGACTGTTCAGAATGGCCATGGCCACGATGCGGGCGCAGCGGGTTACGTGCGCACGGGTCAGGTGTTTGGTCTCGCTCAGCCAGTCGGCTGCCAACCGCTCTTCGCTTAGGTCCAGGTGAATAAATTCCGCACTGAGCCTATCAAGCGTACCCAGATAAGGCTGTTGAAGCAGAAAACTCCGATCAGGCTTGCCAATATACCGCAGTAGGCTCCGTTTGGGCACCGAGAAGCGCATGCCCCGTTCGATCAACACATCCAGTTCCTGCTTTTCGGCCACTCGCTCATCAAAAGATTGCATAATTAGTAGGGTAGGCAGGTGACCTTTATGGCCATTTGCATTCTAAAAAGTATACTGTTACAAAAACTGATCTTCATACTGTTACTTATACTGATCTTGTTACTGTTGTTACTGTTGTTATTTTAATGGATGAACTGGAATTCCGACTGGGTGGAGCTGGTCGGAATTTTTCTTTGGCGGGCTGACCGGATTGACCCACCGGACGGCGGCCTCACCCAGCTGACGCTTCATCTCAAAAAAGGAGCAGATAGCTTCCCCGAAGGTGTCAAACCGGTAAGTCTGCGTGCATCCGTCAATCTGGATTTGGTAGGGATACTCAGCGTTCCACATGATCATTAGAAGCTAATCCAGTACTAATTGGTAATGGTTAAAGTTGACGCTTTTGCTGTATTCGGTATGGCCGAATCGCTGTTGGTACCCGTCGTCAGTTGAATTGGCCGGGTAATCGTGGTATGATAACTGCCGGTGTTGAGCGTGTAGGGCACGGTTACATTCCGGGTCGTATTGTTCATGAAGATACTGCCCAGAATAAACGGGGTATTATCATCCACGTAGCTGCTTCCGGTGTTATGAAACACGAGGTAGGCGTTAAAACTTTCCGGAAAGTTCTCGTCCTGAATCACCGGCTTGTTGGTCGGCACGTTCCCGTTCAGCGTATTTCTGACGACTCGCAGGTTCGTTGAAATCGTACCCCAACTCGTTGTTACCCCGTGCTGGATGGCCTGAAGACCAATGCTGGCTCCATTGACCAGATCGGTTTCCGCCGAAACCGTGTTATCATTGATATTCAAATTGATGACCGGCGTAAACTTTCGTTTGGTCGCGCTTAGTACTTCCTCAATGGCGGTAATGTCAATCGCGCCCGAATTGGTCAGTACATTGTTGGCTATATCGCCCCCGTACTGCGGAGCGTGGTACATCGTAATCCCTCTGGCTTCATTGTCGAAGCTATTGTTAACAATGGCATAGTTCTCCAGGCCCCAGTTAAAAATCGCATACGTAGACGTTCCATCCGGCACAATCGCCCACGGACTACTAACGGTTAACACGGTAGCAGTTCGACTGGTAATCGTTCGCCACTGCCCAAACCCCGTACCCTTTATAATCATGACGACCGGAGCCTGATCAAACGTTGTCGGCCAGGCTTTGGTCGCATCCGTTAGTGTCGTGGTGGTCGCGCTACCCACGGTCCCCTGATCAAAATCCGGGTTCGTCGGCTGTTCGGCAAGGATGGCTTC
Source organism: Spirosoma pollinicola (assembly GCF_002831565.1). Lineage (NCBI taxonomy): Bacteria > Pseudomonadati > Bacteroidota > Cytophagia > Cytophagales > Cytophagaceae > Spirosoma > Spirosoma pollinicola. The sequence goes on from NZ_CP025096.1 coordinate 794,234, forward strand.
CCCATCATTCAGGTTTCGGGGTACCGTGCCGTTGGTCGTTTTGAATGCGTTCCGGGCAATGTAGGCACCTTTGACGTTATTAATAATGACCTTGTGAACGTCGTCGGTGGTATTGATTTTGCCAATCGACAGGTCCCGGTCAAACACGTTGTTTTCCAGAAACACATTTTTCGCTTTGTCAGCGTAAATGTGCATCGTCATACAACGAATGGTTGTACCAATAACACTCAGGTAATTGGTTGACGCGTTGCGGATGGCTCCGTGCAGGATCGTATTCGGGCCGTTAACCAGCGTACTGTTTTTGACAATGATTCGGCTGGAGTTGTTAAACTCAAACCCATCCTGTTTGCCCTGATTCCAAACGACATCTTTTATAAAAAAGGTTTGACCATTGACCAGCCCGGCACTAAACCCACTGGTTGCCGTGCTCAGGTTTGTCAGGGTCAGGTTGTATAAACCCGCATTGGATTTACTCCCATCAAAGTAGACGACCTTACTAATACTGGTTCCAGCCCCGCCATACTGAAGGATTGTACCCGCCGTACTGGTCCCCATCAAGACCACATTGGCAGGCATATCAACCCCCGCGAACGGACTACCGGTGGCCGTAAGGCTATAGACGCCATCGGGCAACACCAGACACCCGCCCCCGGCACTACTTCGCGTATTTAAGGCCGAATTTAAGGCCGATAAAAAGCCGGTTTGCTGGGCATTGAAACCAGTAAGGGTAGTCGAATTGGCACCGGTACAGACCGGGAAGCGGTTCGAAAAACCAATTCCTAAACCGAAATTGTCGGTTGTACCCACAATGGCAGTGACACCGGTAGCCGTATTACCCGTTTCATCTATAACCTGAGTTTCGGCTAGTGACCCCCCGACACCATTGGACACAAATACACTGTACGTTTGCCCTACTGTAATGGCTAGAGGGCACGTTACATTGATTTTGTAGGGGTCTGATCCGGTAGCTACATACGTACCGTTTAGGCTGACCCCATTCGTTTGCGAGACAAACCGGATGGTTGGGGTATAACCCGGAACAATCAGGTTTCTGCCCTTGATTGCTAACGGCCCACCCGCATAAATGTCAGGCGAGTTGAAATTTGTGGCTCTGGCCCGGTTTATATGGCGGCTGTAAGATTTGCCTGTTCCTGACTTAATAAAGAACGTATAAACGGCATTGGCAGGCAAGGCCGGAAATCCCGGCAGCCTGACCTTCACGAAGTTGGTCGTCTGGCTGACAATGGGTAGGCTAAAGTACGGGGTTTGGTCATTTAGTGATGCCTGTACCGTGACATTCGCCGGAAAGGCACCCTGTATACTGACTTCTTCACCGGGCAGGGCCGTTTCATTATGCCAGAATATTTGTAAGGCCGAATTGAGCGTCAGGCTGGCCGTTGACGTTGGCAAGGCGCCGATCAGCGAGTTGGTAAGCAACTGATTCGTATAGTACTGGGTAGCTAACGTATTAACCGTATCGACTGCAGCACCAGTCGGTGCCGCTACGGTTGTTACACCGATCACCCGACCTTTGGAATCCCGGACTACCGACGTAATCATCTGCCCTATTCCACCTACGGTACCAGCCGTACCTACATCGCTAAGAGCCGCATCGGGCAAAGGACCCGTATGATTGGCCCGGTTTTTCAGGTTGGCGTCCGTATCGTTGGCTGTAGCGCCACTGGCAATAGTACCCAGCTTGGTTTTCTCGCTGGCTGTATAGGCTTTATTATTCGTTCCATCAGGTACAACGTCCTGATTCAAGGTGCCCAGCGTTTTATCCCCTTTCAGGTACTGTGCCGAGGTGCCTGTTGGCAGGGCTGGCTCTTTGCCAGCGACAATACCTAGATCAGCTGTTCGGTTGCTGTTATAGGTGCTAGCCGGCAAGGCCGATGCCGCCGTAGCCGTGGCACTATTGGCCGTGCTCAGGGCGGTGTTGGCAGTTGATTGGGCGGAGGTAGTTGCCGCCTGATCAGTCGTCCGATTGGTCGAATAGGTTGATGCAGGCAGGGCCGCACTGGCTACGGCGGTCGCACTGTTAGCCGCGGTTAGTGCCGTATTGGCGGTGTTTTGCGCATTCGTGGTCGCGGCCTGATCCGTGGACCGATTGGCCGTGTAGGTGCTGGCAGGCAAGGCGTTACTGGCCGTTACCTGCGCAGTTGCCACGGCCGTGCTCAGGCTATTCGCTTTGGTGGTCAAGGTGTTGAACCGTGGGTCGGTATAGGCTCTTGATGCCACCACAGCGGTATCCACCGTAGCCGTACCCGATGAGGGAGATACCGTCGTGGCGACCAAATAGGCCAGTACTGTTGCCTCAACAGTGGTACCGTAGGGCGTTCCGGACTGATTGAGCAGTTTGGCTGGTGGGTAATAGTCGGCCGTGCCGTAAATTTCGACCGTTACCAAAGAACTGGTAAATGCCCGAACCGACACCGCTGAAGCGGAATACTGCTCGGGCTTATTGCCCAGCGAATCGGTCCGCAAGATGTTATCGCCCACCCGGTAGAGCCGGACGGCTCTGGGCTGAATGCGCTGGGCGGTGGCGGCCAGACTACCCAGCAGAAAGACAAACGTAAACAGGAACTGTCGATGAAAAAAAGGGCGCATGGCAGTGTAAAAATAGGCATCCGGTAGGTTTTACGATACCGGATGCTGGTGGATTATTCTCCGAACTGAATGACACCCACACCCGTTTTGGTGGGTTTAAGGGCCGTAATGGTCACCGCAATCACAAACAGGTTGGTGCGCGATAATTCACCGTCCAGTTTGGCCGTGACTGACCCCCGGGGAATGATAATAATGAGTCCATCGGCGGGGGTGATCTTGACCGTTTTCTCAATGGTCGGCAGTGTATCAGGCCGGTTCCAGATCTTGTTGGGCGAAGTGCCCGCAGCGGTGCCACCGAACAATTTGGCCATCGTGTCCGTATCGGGGTTGGCAATCGAGAAGGTCAGGGTGATATCACCCGCTTTACTCTTCTCATAAACGGCCGCATCCTGCTCTTCGACAAAGAACTGGGTTTTTGTTGGATCGGCTTCATTGAGCTTGCCTGTGCCTTCGAGCGTGAGGCCATACTGGGTCAGACCCGTGGTACCGGGCCCGCCGTCACTGGCCACATCGGCAAATTCAATCTTGGCAATACCTATCGTGTATTTTCCCATGATCAGGAATGATGTTTAAGATGGAAAGAATTGAAAATCAACGCGGACGTTGATGTAATGCATGGGAATTTCCTCCGCCGGAATGATGGTGATACTACCCAGGGTGAAGCTGTGCGTCTGGGTGAAGGACTCGCTAAGTATCGTAGCCGCCTGCCCTTCGAGGTACTCCAGTCGGGCCGTATCAGGCACTGGCTGAGAATTCCCGCCAACGGTGATCAGCAGATCAGGCACGTAGATATTGACATTCGCCGTACCCAGCTGCACCTGTGACCCGTTTACGGGTAACCCGTTAATGACGATATCTTCCAGCGTCGACCCGTTGGGCCTGCTCATCTTGTAGAGCGAGCCGGTGACTAAACCGGTCAGGGCTGTAACTGACACATGAGCGTAGAGGATGGAGACCATTGTCGAAGGCGTTTTCATCGAGCCTGTGCGTCTAGTTTTAAGCTTCTCAGCAGTTTAGGCAGTTCGGTTTTGGCCTCCTGCTCGGCACTGGTGAGTACATCCAGCCCCCGACTCTCCACCGACACCGCGTAGTTCATGCCCGCTACCACAATCAAGACGTACCCCTGGGCATATTCTGCGGCCAGTCGTTTGGCCATGGCCAGTCCCGCAACAGCTCCCGAAAGACCGCCCCTGGTGGAGCGGAATTTGCGGTTGCCTTTTACGGCTACGGTGATCTGGGCGGTGGGCCTGAAATTCGAGCGGACCACCACGCCGTATTTCAGGACGAGGTAGCCGATGGAGTTTCTCAGGTTTCCCGTCTGATCGCGGTAGGTGTTGGTCGAGCGGCCAATGTTTACGCACTGCTCCCCCAGATAAAACAGGGTATTCAGCACCGCTTTTTCCCAAGTCTGTAGCTTTTTTTGAATCACCGAATGAATGTCATTCCGGGAAAAATTAGGCGTTAGACCCATAGCCTGGAGTGGAGCTGGCCTTTGGAAAACCGCTTGACCCTTCCCGACACGCGAACCGTATTGCCCTCCCGAACCTCGATGGGTGTTCCCTCAGATAAAACCGGGCAATAGGTCGGCAGCTGAATCAGGGACGCAAATTCCGTGACCGTTGAATCCTCGAGCGTTAGGGTCTGACCCGCTGCGCTCTCCTCATCCCGACAGGGAGCGGTGTTGACCCAGACGGAGCTACTGGCCAGAAAGTTACCATTGGCATCTTTAATGGCCCCGCCCGACTGGGTTTGCACCCACAGACTATATGGATACTGTTTTACCATAGATTCGATCGGTCAACAACCGATGGTTCACTGGTGGCAGTCAGTCCCAGATCAGATCGAAGTTGGTTGCAGTACACCTGCACAGCCGATCGATCCCACTTGAGGCTCATGCCTCCTTCCGTTACATCCGGCATGGCCAGCAGATCAGTCAGCACCGAGAGAAGAGCCGTTTTGACCGCTGCCGACTGCGCTTTGCTGTAGGTGTCCGGCCCGTTGAGGTCTTGATCAACTAAAAGCGTGTCCAGGCGAACGGGGGTTAGCTCAATCGAGTAGACGGCGAGTCTGTCGGTGATGGTCTCTGAAATGCTGGCCATGACGAGGTAGAAAAAGGGAGTTAAGGCTTACTGGGCTGGTGGCGGAGTTTGCTCGGCTGGTTTTTCGATCTCTATCAGCCCACCCGCTTCGAGTTTGGCCAGCCGGTCAGCGTTAAAGTCACTGACGTCATCGCCTACCTCGTAGACCACATCGAAGTTGTTGATGCAGCGAAACTCAGCGATCACCGTGGCTTTGGGGCCTGGGGCCCCTTCCGTTTTTTTGTCTTGTTTAGCCATTATGCCTGAACTGTTTTGGTGTCGAGCGAATAGATTTGATCGACGTTCACAATAACCGGTACCACGCGTGCCTGCGAGCTGGTAAATTCAGCCAGCGGGTCATTCTTGCCAAATTTTGACACCAGAATGTAGTTGCCTGACTTCTGGTAGGTCACGCCCGAAACGGGACGATTCTCCTCCGCCAATCGGGCGTAGGTAAGCGTACCTACCTGCTCGCTGTTGAGAAAGACCATCATGCCATCCTGCCAGGGTTTAATGGGCGTCTGCACACCGTTTTTCTCATAGCGGACCGTACGATCGACCACTGTGAACGTGCACCCATAGCGGGTCGAGAAGAACTTTGTCATCTGATCCCGGTCCAGTGAAGGAACGTTGGTGCCCGTGAAGCCTGCCGAGAAGGCAAACAGATCCTTGATCTGTTTGGCATTCGAGAGGTAATTTAGCGCCGTCGAATCCAGCATGATGTTGGTGATGACGTTGCCATCCGCTTTGGCTTTAGCCAGTACCCGCTTGATATCGTCGTCGGGCGTAGCGGTTGTAGCCGATGACCACAGGACCGCTACGCCGAATTTATTGGCCGTGTAGTAGCCGAAATCAACCCGGATACCCGTTCCGACATTCTCGGTATCTTCAATCAGGGTTACCCCAGTTGACAGACCACGTAAAAACATTTCTTCATTCCGCTCATCGATACCGCCGATCACTTTTACAACATCGTTGAAGAGTTTAGCCACGATCTGGGCGTCGGTTGCCCCCTGGGCAATGAGCGTGTCGAGGTCTGTCAGCTGCTTCTCGTTGAGTTGCAACTTCATACCCAGTTTGGGAATATCGCCACTGAAACGGCTGATCGAATCGCGCTTTTTAAGCGGCAAAGCCGAATCCATGGCAACCACATCGGCGGCTACCAGCGTGTTCTGGGTGTTGATCGATTCCCATTTACCGGTAACGCTCAGATCCTCCGTCAGCATCGTCTTATGCAGATAGGTAGGCCCGTTGGTCGAATTGTTAAGCGTTGCCGTGGTGCGCAGTACGATGCCTGGAAAGTACTTGGCTACCCACTGGAGAAAGAGTGACTGTTCCATTAATCAGCGCGGAATAAAATGAGTGGAAGCGCTGCTTTCACAGCCGTCAGAATCGTAGCGATGTCCATGGGCGTAGCCGATGGATTCACGGTTCCCCGGACCATAATGGCCGCCATGGGCCGTTTGGTCGTGACCGTTGCGACTAAAATGCCGGCATAGACGTGGCCGGTGGGCAGGGCCTGATAGGCCGTTGCCCCGGTGTTGACGGGCATGGGCTTGAAATTGCCCGTACTCGTCTCCTGAATGATGACGTGCCCTGCCTGGATGACCTCGGCCTGGGTATAGGAGGTGACATCCAGTGAGCGACCGCCCTCAATGGTTTCCAGATTCTTTTTGATAACGATCGACTCGTTACCGGTCAGAATCTGCGAACCCGTATTGGTGAGGTTTGTGTACATAACTTACTTAGACTTAGCGTTTGGCAAAAGAATTGACATGGCACTGTCCAGCTCCTGATCGGTAGCTGTTTTACCTGTAGCTGTACTCGAAGCCACAATCGGCCGCCGATTCAGAGATAAACTCGTATTGGCTTCCTCCTGAATAAATTCCGCCGAGTCCGTCTTGACACCTTCCAGAAACGAGGTAAAATCCTCATCCTTGTCAAACTTCATTAAGCCGAAGTTCTTCAGGATCATGTTCTTGAATTTGTCAGGGGCGTCCTTGAGGGCTGTTTCCAGTTGTGATTTGCGCGTGTCGGCTGATTTGCCCATCTCGATTGCCGCGATCTTAGCCGACAGAGTATTGTTCTGTTCGATAAGTGCTTTGGCCCACGCTGGGGTATCATCCGGTACGGGTGCAGGGGCAGGAGCGGGTGCAGGCGGGTCTGCGGGCTTTTCTTTGGCTTTGGCGGCCGCTTCGGTTGCCCGGCGATCGGCCTCTGCCTGAAAGGCTTTTAGCATCCCCTCTACGGCCGTCACTGCCGCATCAATTTGATCCTCGGATGTTACACTGGTTTCCAGATAAGCCAGTATCCCATCAATTGCCTTATCACTGAAGCCCAAGTTTTTATACTTGTTCACCAGTGCCAGTCTAATCTTCTCTTTCATGATCTCACCCGCTTTGTTTACAGAGTAGTGACTGCAAATATATCATACCTGCTTATAATGAAAGCACTTTTCCACTATTTTTACAATATCTAATTGACTATCAATCAGATACTTAACCTTAAATTTCTCAAGTTTATGTAAGCGAAACTAATTAACTACGAGCCCGGATTTTCAGCCTTGAAAATCACCCGGATTTGTCTCACGCTCAGGGCTATACGCCATAGATTTTACGCCAGAAACTGAGCGGGAAACTAAGCCACTTTTCAAGCAGGATTTAACGCAGAAAACTAAACATGCACTTTGGCTATGGAATTGCCTAATCGCTCAAAATTCATTCCCTTTTCGCTCACCATCGTCGATGTGGTGGAGATGATCAATGCGGCTACGTTGGTCATAACCGGCTACAACATCGGCAACAGTGCGGGCTGGTTTGCCATCAGCACCGGGGCTATTTATGCGATCGGCAAAAAGTTTGTCGAACTGGCAAAAGCCAAAACGCCGTTTGAACAGTCCACGCCTATCCTGCCCACCCGGATCGAGACCGACCCGGCCACCTTCGAGCTGGCTAAACCCTAAAGCGATGCTGAATTTCTTTAGCCAGTTCGGCCTGATGGGCAAATGGTTTACCCGGATCATTCTGGGCGTCGGCATCTTTTTGCTGCTGCGCTGGGTATGGATCTGGTTCTGGTATTCGCCCGAGAACTGGAATGGGACGGCCGAATCCTATAAGCTACAGGCGGAGGCCTTCAAACGGCATATCGATACGCTGCAAGCGGATTCGACCAATAAGCATCTGGACATCATTAATCTGGAGGGCGTCATTGTCATGAAGGATTCGGCCCTGGCCAAAGCGGGTCGTGAGTACAGAAAACTCGAAGGGGAGATTCAAAAGGCCCTGGCGTACGGAGCTGGCTGGAAAGACAAATTTACCCGTCAGGTAGCCTCATCCGACAAACAGGTGGAGATCATGACAAATCCCCAGCGGCAGCAGGCTTTACAAACGGCTCTTGAGAAAAACGGGACCCTTCCCCTTTCGCCCGTTCTGCTCACCTTCAACTCACCCATTGTCGTGAAAGCCTCCCTGCAAACGGCCAATCGGGAAAAGATCCAACGCGATATCATTGACACGCTGGGCAATTCAGTCGGTCACTACAAAGCCGCCACCGAGCGGCTGGGTTCGGGGCTGGTCATGGCAAAAGGCGGCCTTATCGATCTGAGCAGGCAGGCCCAGGCTAATCAAAAGGGCGGCATACCCATCCTTCGCCACCGGGCCGTCAAACAGAATAAGCAGATTCAGGCCAAAGCGGACACGCTGATCAAGAAAATTGATGAGGTGAGTGATCTGGAGAAAGACCTCAACAAAAAAAGCTATGAGAACTAATGGAATGGAAAGCGGAATATGGCCTGATCCTTTTTTTGGCGTTTGCCGGTGTGACCTACCGCTTAACTCAGGGGAAAAATGATGAATCAAGCTCCATCCTGGCCCGGCTCTACGCCCAGTTTTACGCCTGGTTATTTACCGCCGTAGTCAGTATTGGCCTGCTGATGATGCTGTGGAGCTGGAATTTAGTGATCGTCTGTCTGGCGACGCTTTTGCTGAGTCCGGTCTCCGAACGATTTATCTGGCTATGGATGAAGGGCCAAAACTCATCCAACACAGTACTCCAATACATTAAGCGCTTCCGTAAAACCTGGAGTGCCATGGAAAAAAACGACTCAACGAATGAAAACAACGAAACCGAATCATGAACTACGAAACGACTATGAGTTTTGCCTTAACCTGCCTGGCGGGTCTGGCCCAGTACGGGGCCTTACTACTTAATGTGGAGACCAAATCAAAAATCTGGAAACGGGGCATCTGGATTGGCATGATTGGCTGTGCCTACAGTGCGGGCGGCTTTGCCCTGCCACGGGTCGAGCTCTACCCCTGCATGAGCTTCATTATTTCCGTCACCGTCATGCTCTGCTGCGTAGTGCTGTCCTATCTGGTGGCTCCCCTGCCCGCAGGCTTCACCCAGATTCAGTTAGCTGAGCGGACCGAGCTTCGGCATAATACCATTCGGCAGCTGGGCATTGGACTGGCCGCTACAGTCGTACTGGCCACCGGGGTAGCCTTTATGCAGGGTCAAAGCGCTGATAACCGGATCCAGCTGGGTTTTGCGGGCGTGGTCTACCGGCTGGCCGATGAGGTGAAATCACTCCATGAAGCCGTGACCACGCTGACGGGAAAAGTCAATAAACTCGAACAAAAGGTAGATGCCCGGGCGGCTAAGGATTCCATTGCGGCTAAGCGGTCCATTCGCAATCAGGAAGAACTTTTAAAGCGTAAACGATAAGTCGTATGTATCAAAACAAGCAGTTTCTCAAGCAGCTTCAGGCCCTGCTGATGGCCCATCCCGATATGACCTGGGAGTCGGACGGATCCGAACCCATGCAGCCCGTACGGCTGGCCTGGCACCGACTCTACGATAAAACCAAAAGCGGTTATACCCGCTGGGGGCAGGAGCCCGATGGGGATGCTGAAGATCGGCTCACCTATCAAGCGGATAATGATGTGGAAAATGGCCACATGGCCGATCTGAAAGCTATGTTTTCAGGAAAACAGCTGATCTCCATCAAACGAGAGCAGATAGGGCAGCCAAACCCTGAGCATCCCATCTATTACGATCTTTACATTCTGGCCCGCTTTGGCTGGTGGTACGTGGGTTTTCGGACTAAACTCATCGAGACCTAGACGATGCTGACGACTCCGCAACCCTACCAAAATTTTGGCCCTCTGCTCTCCTATCAGCAGGCGATCAAATCCGACACGGCTATTCGAAAGGGTATTGACAATACACCCTCTCCGGCCATTTACGCCAACATGCAGCGGGTGTATCAGGATTTTTACGTACCGATCTGTGCTCACTTTGGCCGCTTGCCCATCACTTCGTTTTATCGGTCCCCAAAGCTTAATGCGGCCATTGGCGGAGCCAGTAAATCGGCTCATCTGTACGGCTGTGCCATCGATATTGATTGTGATGGACTTTCGACCGTCACCAACAAAGCGCTCTTCGACTGGGTACGGAGAAATCTTCTGTTTGATCAGTTGATTCTGGAAAACCCCGATGCCCACGGCAATCCCGCCTGGGTGCATGTAGCCCATAACCGGGATGGGCAGGCTGAGAGGAACCAGGTCATGAAAATGGTTTGGGTGAAGGGCAAACAACTTTATGAGTACCTGTAATTAACCAGCAACCGCAACATGCAGCACTGCGTCGATAGAACCATTTCATCCTGTTTTCACTACCTGGGCACTCACTCCAAGCCCATGCTGGATGCCTTTCTGACGGCCAACGGAGGAAAGCCCGCTGAGGAGCTAACCAATGGCACGGCCATCTTCTCCTCCCAGTTCAAAATCGAGGAACGGCTGGTGTACGTCAAGCCCGGATCGTGGGTACAGGTCAAAGGCAAAGGTCAGTTCTTTACCCACACCAACGAAAAGTTTTTAGAGCGTTTCGCCCTGGTGGAGAAAAATAAACCCACAGCTGAGCCTAGTCAGCCGGTCAAAAAAGAAGGTGTGCTGGCCGGTCTAAGCCATGTTAATGCCCCGCTATGGCTCAGCAAGCTCATGAGCCGACAGCCGGGCAGAAAAACCACCTCAAGTAAATTGAAAAAGTAAATTAAAGTCACTTATGACGGCCATTCAGCAACGTTTTGTACAGGAGTATACTGTCGATGGCATTGGTGCCGCTGCGGCTGTACGGGCGGGCTACAGTAAAAAAACGGCTAAACAGAAAGCCTACGAACTACTGCAAAATGAGGAAATAGTCAACGCCATTAAAGAACGCTGGGTATCGCTGGCCATGACGGCCGAAGAAGCGACCAAACGACTTTCGGACATTGCCGCAACCCGTCTCAATGATTACATCACCGTCGAGGAGGTCTGGGATACACCGATGATTAAAAAACATCTCTCAGTCCTTATCGCTGAACTGCAACTGGAGCTAGACATTGAAGAGGAAGTAGCCGACCGAACAGGGCTATTCGATGGCAATGGGGAAACTTCCAAGAAAGACAAAAAACTGACTGAAGCGCAGGATGAATTCTTTCTGGAACAGGCCAAACGAAAGCGTCAGATCGTCCGCTACGAGGTCGAGCTGGAAAAGAACCCCATGGCGTACCGATTTGTGAAGGGCGAACCGATCCTCATCAAAAAACCCAGTGTCAACCTCATCGAACTGGCCAAGGCTCAGGAACGTGGCAACATTAAAAAGATTTCCTTTAATGAACGGGGACTGCCCTCGGTCGAAGGCTATGCAGCCGACAATGCCATGCAGACGATTCTGAAGCTAAACGGCAAACTCATCGACCGGCAGGATCATACCACGAAGGGGGAATCGCTCAACAAAGGATTTTTGGATTTTCTTAAAAAAGTCAACAGGGCCTGATGACAGCACAGCAGAAAGTAGAGCTGGAAGTCGCCGGGGAAGCCGCCATGCGGGCCTTCACCTCCGACTGGTGTTTGTTTGCCCGGGAAGTACTGGGGGTGAACCTCGACGGCGAACAGGAGGACATTCTGCGTAGTGTTCAGGTCAACCCACGTACCAGTGTGGCGTCGGGCACGGCCCGGGGAAAAGATTTTGTCGCCGCCGTGGCGTCGGTGTGCTTTATGTTTCTGACGCCCACTTTCGATGAAGACGGGGAACTGGTAGGCAACACCAAAGTAGCCATGACAGCGCCAACCGATCGGCAGGTAAAAAACATCATGATGCCCGAGATAGCCAAGCTGTTTAGGCGGGCTAAAAAGAATGGTGTATTACTTCCGGGCAGGCTCAACGTGTATGATATCCGCACTGATTACGAGGAGTGGTTTCTGACGGGCTTTAAAGCCAGTGAGCACGATCATGAAGCCTGGTCGGGGTTTCACGCCGTCAACACCATGTTTGTGGTCACCGAGGCCAGTGGTATATCAGATGATACGTTCGGGGCCATTGAAGGAAACCTGCAAGGCAATTCACGCATCCTGCTGGTGTTTAACCCCAACCGGACGGTAGGTTATGCCGCCAAATCGCAGAAGGGCGATCGCTGGAGCAAATTCCGCCTTAACTCCATGACGGCGCCCAACATTGTTCAGCGCCGTCAGGTCATTCCCGGTCAGGTCGATTACAACTGGATTTTGGATAAGCTGGAGAACTGGTGTGAGATTATTCCCCTCAGCGATGTCAAGGAGGAAATGGATGATTTTCTCTTCGAAGGCGTCTGGTATCGGCCCTCGGATATCTTTCGCATCAAGGTCCTCGGCAAATTTCCTAAAGTCGGTCAGGATAGTCTGATTCCCGAGCAGTGGATTGAATCGGCTCAGCAGCGGTGGGTCCGCTACCACAAAACCAAACGCGTGGAACAGTATCCAAAACCGCTCCGGTTGGGCGTCGACGTGGCCGGTATGGGCCGCGACAGTTCGGTATTCTGCTTTCGACACGGCAACATCGTTCCCGAATTCATTAAAAGCAATTCAGGTGGTGAAGCTGATCACATGGAGGTAGCGGGCCGGGTGGTGCGTATTCTCAAAGCCAACCGAAAGGCGTTGGCCTTCATCGATACGATTGGTGAGGGAGCTGGAGTCTATTCGAGGACCAAGGAACTGGGCTTTGACGAGCGGGCCCTCTCGTGCAAATATTCCGAATCGGCCAGTGATGAAGACACCGGGGATCCGCTTACCGACATCACCGGCGAATACACCTTTGCCAACATGCGGGCGTACCTGTTCTGGGCCGTCCGCGACTGGCTTAATCCGAAGAACTATGCCGAAGGCACCCTGGAGATGTATTTGCCGATGCTGCCCCCCGGTGATAATCTGATCGAGGAGGCTACGGAGATCAAATGGAAATTTCAGTCCAACGGCAACATCATCATTGAGCCTAAGGAAGATATCAAAGCCCGGCTGGGCCGCTCGACGGATGAATTTGACGCCCTGGCCAATACGTTTTATCCCGCCCAAAGCTTCGAACCACAGGATTTATCTGGATTTTTTTAACGACACAACTCCATGAATGTAACAGACCTTAAAAAGCTTCTAACCCCACAGGCTGACCAGCAAGCCGACATTGCGGCCATTGTTCAAACCCTTAAAGCCCGGCAGGAGCCACTTGACATTGCAGAGTTTGTCAAACAGTACAATCCAGCCAACCATAAAGCGCTGGATAAGACCATCCGAAAGGACAAGCTGATCAAGCGACCAACGGGCAAAGTATCGGAGGATGGCAAAGAGGAAACCCAGACTTCGTATGTGGCCGTTAACCGGCAGGTGTTTCCTCTGCAAAAGCTGATTGTGGAACGGGCCGTGTCATTTTTGTTTGGCAACCCCGTTAAACTTAATGCGGAGGCTAAAAGCGATAAACAAAAGAAGGTAGTGGCGGCTATAAACCGGATCCTGTATGACAACAAGATCAATTCATTCAACCGGCGTATTGCCCGCGAAATGTTCCGCTCTACGCAGGTGGCTGAATGCTGGTTTTCGGTTGAAGGGGATGAAGCTCACAGTGATTACGGCTTTGAGACCAAATTTAAGATTCGGTGCGTGGCGTTCAACCGGTGGGACGGGAACGAATTTTATCCGCTTTATGACGAGACCGGTGATTTGATCGCCTTTAGCAGGGCCTTCAAACGCCATGATGATGAAGGGCGAACCATCAATTATTTTGAGACATACACCGCTGCGGAATTCATACTGTGGTCCCAAAATAATGGCACCTGGGAGCAGGCTGACCGGATCGCGAACGTCATTAAAAAGATTCCGGTAGTCTATGGCCATCAGGAACAGGTCGAATGGCAGGATGTGCAGTGGTCGATTGAGCGACTGGAGTATTTGCTAAGCAACTTTGCCGATACCAACGATTACCACGCGGCTCCCAAAATCTTTATCGAAGGAAAAATCGATGGCTTTGCCGCCAAAGGCGAGCCCGGACAGATCATTCAGGGAACCAAAGACAGCAAAGCGTATTACCTCAGCTGGAATCACGCTACGGATGCAGTCAAGCTGGAGATCGAAACCCTGTTGCGGTTTATCTTCTCCTTTACCCAGACACCGGACATTAGCTTTGACAGTGTGAAGGGCCTTCGTGAGATTAGCGGAGAGGCCCTGAAGATGCTGTTTTTGGATGCGCACCTGAAAGTGCAGAATAAACGGGAGGTATTCGATGAGTACCTGCAACGACGGGTCAATATCTTAAAATCATTTGTGGCCTTTATGGCTGTTGATTTAAAAAAGGAATCTTCTACCCTACAAATCGAGCCCGAAATTCAGCCCTTTATTATAAACGATGAAAAGGCCACCATTGATAATTTAATGGCAGCTACGGCGGGCAAACCCATCATCTCCCAAAAGTCAGCCATTGCCCAATCGGGACTCGTCGTCGACGTCGATGCGGAATACAAACAAATTCAGGAAGAGGAAAAGATAGCCCGCTCCTTTGACATCCTCAACCCGTCGACCATTTAATGAAAATAGATAACGCTTTCGGTCTCAAACAGACGGTCTATCTCAAAACCGATAAGGACCAGCTTCCCCGCCTGATTACGGCCATCAAGATCTGTCCGGATGGGCTGTTGTATGAGGTTATTTCCGGCATAACCAGCTCCTATCATTATGATTTCGAGCTATCGGATGCCCCGGATGTGATGCTGTCCTCTACCAACTGAGAAAATAAAAAAGCCTACGCATTGGTAGGCTTTTTCGTGGGGTGAGCCTAGTCATAATCGACAGCACAAAAGCTTATCGGCTCATTTGCCAACACCTGTAAACAGGATTTTTACGTTAGCGAAAATTTCCCCCTCAAAAGGAGCCTGTAGTCATAATCGTTGTTCGTGCACGTTCAACGGCTTGCCTAAAAGTCCTATTTTCTATAGCGTGAGGGACGCTGTTCCTTTTCAGGATCATTGCAAATATACAATAGACAATAACGCAGGTCAATAGTAAATTTCATGAGTAACCGCAACCTGACGCCCGACGAGTGGGACAAACTGCACTTTGCCCGAACGGAAGAATACTCCCACCGGGTCGAGCTCATCTACCGATCAATTCTAAAAGAAGCGGCCCGGCTGGCCATTGAACTGAAGGTAGATCCGGACAAAGCGTTTTCCTTCTCTTCCTTTCCGGCGACCGCCCAGCGCGTCAATGCCCTGATGAAATCGCTCTCGAATCAGCTGCTGGTGACGATTCAGAATGGACAAACTAATGAATGGAATCTGGCCAATGACAAGAACGATACGCTGGTGGGCACACTCAGCCACATTGGCCTCTCGCAAGACACGCTGAGCCACTACATGGGCCGCAACCTGGAAGCATTGTCCGCCTTCCAAACCCGCAAAACGAATGGGCTGAACCTCTCCGATCGGGTAGTCAAGTACACCGGTCAGTTCAAACGGGAACTGGAGATGGGCATCGATGTGGGCCTGGGCAAAGGTATCAGCGCCGATCAGCTGAGCCGGGACCTCAGGGCCAATCTGAAGGAACCCGACCGGCTGTTTCGGCGGGTCAGATCCAAACATGGCAGTCTGGTCCTCTGCAAACACGCCCAGGCCTATCATCCGGGAAGTGGAGTCTATCGTAGCTCATATAAAAACATGATGCGGCTTACCCGGACGGAGATCAACACGGCCTACCGGGAAGCGGACTTTCAGCGCTGGCAGAGTTTAGACTTCGTGGTGGGCATCGAGGTCAGGCGGAGCAATAACCCCTACGATTGTGATATCTGCGGACCACTGGCGGGCAAATACCCCAAGGAGTTTAAGTTCATTGGCTGGCATCCCCAGTGTAGGTGTCATGCGGTGAGCATACTGGCCAGTCCCGAGGAGATGCGCCTGCTCAACAAACAGATCCTGGCTGGTCAGGATCCGTCGGGCTTTGAGAGCGTCAATCAGGTCAGTGCCACGCCGGCCGGCTTCGATGCGTGGGTACAGACAAACCGGGACAAGCTGATCAACGCGGTTAAACTGCCGTTTTTCCTATCGGATAATAAAGCCTTCTTTGATCTGAGTAAACCCGCTGCGCCCTCATCGGAACAAATCCTGCTGGCCGATGAGACGTTCAAAAAAGCGATGGAGGACATGAACCAGCGGATCGGCATCGGCCTGCCTGCCAAACTCTCATTGGTAGAAAAGGCGGCCGTCAACAACTATACCCGATCCATTTATTATGATCTGAACCGGTACCTGCGCGGGGTGAGTGTACCGAATCAGGAACTGGTAGAAGCGATGAGTGAAACGCTGTCGACGGCCCTTGCCAAACTGCCCTCCACCAAAAAACGAGTGTACAGGATTGCGGATTATTCCTCATCCGACATTGAGGCCATCCGGCAGGCAATGCTTAAGAAGCTACCGTTGAGTTTTCCTTCTTTTACCTCCACGTCAGTGAATCCGGGCCTGATCTTTGAGGGAAATGTCCGCTTTGTCATCACCGGCAAGCGGGGCAAAAACATCGTCAAACTAAGTCACTTTCCCGGTGAGCAGGAGGTTTTGTTTGATAAAAACGCTAGCTTTCGGGTTGACTCGGTGACTAAAGGCGTTGACAAGACAATCATTGAATTAACGGAACTCTGATTCGCTCTGCATCCGGTCTTTAATGGACCGCCGGCTAACATCTTCCGCCTGCCGCTGCTGTGGGGTCAGCGATTCCCGGCGCTTCTGTTCAGCTTCCGTTTCCCAGGCATCCCACTGGGCCAGCATGCCCGCTTTGGGGCCACCGTCTTTATCGGCATAGGGGTTTTTGGTATTCATAGACTGGTTTGTTTAATGGAGATAACCCCCTTTCTATAGAACAAATAAATAGGCTGTTTTAGTCGGTAGTTTACCGATTATCCCTTCAAGGGTACCTCCACTAGTACCTTGTGCGTACAATCCCCTTTCAGGTAATCAACGCCCAATACTGCAATGGCCCTCCCCTGCTGGGTAGTCAGCTTGTCAATACCTATGTAATCAGATCGATTCTCCACCAGAATGTCGATCACTTCAGTATACCCTTCTTTGACTGCCCGGTTAATGGGTTTGTCCATCCGGGCATCTTTCAGGCGTTTTCTAATGGCCTGAATGGTCTGTTTGATTTTGCCTTCTGAAATACTATTCATAAATAAATTAAATCTGAGTGGTTCCAGGATATTTTCGTTTAGTCCCCAGTTTAAAATTGGCAAGTACATTTTTTACTGTATTATCCATAACATCTTTTCTAAAGAACTTTTTAATATCGTTATCGATCAGGTTTAGAAGTATTCCTACTTCAGGTATTGATCCCGTGATTTCAAAATGGTGTTTTATTATTTCGTTAAGGTATATCTCTAAATCACTTTGTTTAAAAGTGTTAAATTCTGCATTTGATATAGTTACAGTAGGGTCTATTTTCTCCAGCTGTCTAATACGCTTATCAAATCCTCTTACAGTCAACAATATTTCGCTTAAAATATCTTTATCTTTTCTACTTTCGACCTTTTCTGGCTCGGGCGTTTCATTTAGAACCTTTGCAAAATCAGCTTCAAACTGAGGCCAATACGTTTCGAAAACACGTGCAAAAACTTCGGACGTAAGTTGCCCCTCTTTTAGCTGAAGGTTAATTGTTTTAGCCAGTGCATACAATCCAGTTTTATCGGGAGAGGTGGCATTAAGCTGCGAAAGCGGCGGCATCAAATCCTGCGGCATCAAATCCACTAAAAAAGGTATAACCCTACTGGTAGAAAGTCCTTTTGTCAAGGCTCCAGCTTCGAAGAGTATCCATGGCTTATCTTTATTTTCTTTTGTCAGGCAAATAATACCGATAGACGTTTCGGACAGCTGGTTACCAATTTCCGTAAACCAAAGCGAGCCGCTCTCTATATCCTGCGTGGATACCCACGGATCCGAAGCCTGAAGCACACATTTTAACCATACTTTAAATATTTCAGCAACATGCTGACTTCGAACGCCTGACCAACTAATAAAGACTTTCATGAGGATTGATTAACGGGTGAATAGGAAAAGTAAAGTTAATTCAACTGACTTGGATACGCCACAAACGTAGCCTGGTGGTTATAATCGATCAGCATGAGCATATACCGAAGATCCGTAACGGTACCAATGCCCGGATTGAAGCCGTGAAAGAAGAAAAGCCCAGCTTCCACCGATAAGCGACCAGTTACCCCTTTGTAAGCGTAGCGGGTCTTTCGGCCACTCAGTTCGACAAAGCCCAGGCTGATCAGAATGTCATGATTGATTTCCATGAGTAAATAACGTTTCGTCATCCGTATTGATGTTGTCGAGATAGAAATGAATTCTTCGTTTAACCTCATCGGATTCTATCGCAAATTAATACGCTAAGAGTATATTATCCAAATTTATTGAGAGATATTAATTATGCTTTGCAATTTCTCTTTTAAAAGCCGGTTCTCCTCAATCAACCGGCATGCGGCAACTATTTGATTAGAAACCTCTTTCTTACCATTTTCCAGTTCTGAAACCCTAACCTGTGGTTTTTGATAGCCTAGTATTTGGCCAAATTCTTCTTGGCTTAAACCTAGCTTGAGGCGTAGATTTTTAATCTCAAACCCTTTCATATTATATACTTTTAGAGTATGTTTGTTGTGCAAATATAAGCAACGTAAATATGAAAACATCCCATATATACCTACTTATAGACCCACGAACGGGTGATGAAAAATACATTGGGTATACCAATAAATTGAAACGTCGGTTATACCAACACGTTAACGGCGCTAACTTAAAACCTTACTTTCCGAATACTGTCAAGCGAAACAACGACCCAGACTTATGGATGTGCAATACAGAAAAGTCAAAGTGGATACGCGAACTATTGAATTTGGGTCTTACGCCTACCATTCAACTATTGGTAACAGTCGCCGATAGCCACAAGGCTTACTATGAATGGTTTTGGGGACAGATTTATGCTGATGCTATACTAGTGAATGATAAGCCATTTAACAAAGAATCTATAACGGGCATCTGAATTTGACAATCAAATAAATATAGTATGGTAAATGCAAAAAGCCCGTTTCGTGATGAAACCGGGCTTTTTTACATCTGGCAAGATTCTATAAATGGCTCCTCCGTTCGAAGTTTAAGGTCACGTTCCACTTCGGATTTGAACTCTTCCAGCCACTTAACTTTACCCGGTATACTGTTTAAATTTTAATTGAGCTCATAGGGCTAAGGATTATTTGACTTTATTAATAATCATTAGCCATAATTCTCTCCAAGTAGGCAAAACATCAAGCCGTCTGGTATCTACAGATTTAAGCGTCTCTATGTATTCTTTTAAAGGTACTAGTTTGGGGCTTTCTGAATTATAGGCATTATGCATTTCAGAAATCATAGAATGTAAAGCACTAATATGCGTCTTATTCTGGTGGACAATAAGAATCTGTCTATTGATTAGGTTTTGTGCCTCCAGTCTTAAGCTGGCAATTTCATTAACATGATCAAACTCTTCGAATAACTCCCGAATTGGATAAAGGAGTAGATTGGGTATTCGTTGATGATCATGCCTATCCTTACGGTCCATTAGGGCCCAAAATCTGTTTAGTAAAGAATTAAATTTTGTACTTATATCTTCATGCCTACCCTTCAAATCGTACTTAGCTAAATTACGTCTAACTTCTTTACACTGATTCACAAACTCATTCATTGCACCGGCCTGCTCCACTCGCAATCTTTCCGTATCAGAAGCTACCTTATTGTGGTGTTTTTGAAATTCAATTAATGAGTTATCCAGGAAATCGAATAATATAAAAATGTTAGATATATCATCCCCTGGTATTCGATTGATAGAGGCATGATAATAGTCTTCTTGGGTGATCTTATTGGCAATTCGTTGTATACTAACAGGGGGCTTTTCTGTGATTGATGGTATTTCCAGTGGATCTTTGGCATGCTCGGTATATATTCCAGGCATAATCTCAAACGTAGTGCCCAATGACAGTACAGCATCGTTAACTAAAAATTGCAAATACTTAAGCCGACTTTCTTCTAATTCTGACTTGCGTTGTCTTTCATTTTTGATTTGGTCTACTTGCCCTCGCCAATAGATGTATAGTGGAACTCCAACGGCTGTTATTACGGTAAGAAATTGAAAAAAATAGTCCCAAAATTTACTTTCTTCAGCTGCAGCAAACTCGCCAAATTGAAAAATAATGTTCATACTTGATGGTGTGGACGTTAATAGCCTTAATTCAGAAAGAATTTTAACAGATAAACTTAGGTCTGTATACCATTAAAATAAATATTATACAGATAAAGCGTTCTCCTAGTTCGTAGTAAAATGAAAATTAACGGACGCTCAATATGTCATTCCACTTTGTTGTGTAACACGGAGATAGATACTTACGATTTTGTTCCCAGTCGGGACTGAAACTCTGATTGGCCAGCCGAACGGTTCCCCGGCCGTGGCGTTGATTGAGCCGATCCATCACGCCCGAGAGTTTGACCAGCCGCTCATCGGGCCCATCGATGAAAATTCCCTTTTGCCGGTAATCACTCGGCACAAAGCCCGATAAAATAATCCCTACTTTCTGATAGGCATAGCCGAACATAAAAATAGACTTCAGTACCGACTCGCCGTAGCGAACGAGTTCTACCGGACTAGCCGTCGGATGGGGCAAGGTAATCGAGCGTGAATTATAGTACTGCTTGGCGGGCTGGCCATTAGGGGATTTTTTGAACCGGTTGGTGTGCAGAAACACCGTCAGGGTACTGCACAATGAATCCTGCTTGCGAAGCTTCTCACTGGCTTTAATCAGATACGTGGTCATCGCTTCGGTAATGGTTTTGAGATCAGGCACCAGTCGACCGAACGAAGGAGCCGTGCAGATCACTTTTTTGGGCGGCTGGCCCACCTCCAGCATTCGGCAGGGAAACCCACGCAGTTCGTGAACAAGCCGGAGTCCGTTGACGGTCATGACCTGATTGATCCAGTCGTCATTGGCATCGCGCAGCTGGGCAGCGGTGGCAATCCCATTTCGCTTGAGCATACCAGCATACCGACGGCCCACGCCCCACAGATCACCCACGGGAAAGCCGGAAAGAACCTCCTCGATGAACTCGGGTGTATCCAGTACGCACACTCCGTTTAATTCGGGTCGTTGTTTAGCCGTTCGGTTAGCGACCTTGGCAAGCGTTTTGGTTTCGCCAAAGCCGACGCTGACCGGAATCCTCAGCCACTGCTGGGCCGTGGCGCGAAT
This sequence comes from Spirosoma pollinicola, assembly GCF_002831565.1. Classification (NCBI taxonomy): domain Bacteria; kingdom Pseudomonadati; phylum Bacteroidota; class Cytophagia; order Cytophagales; family Cytophagaceae; genus Spirosoma; species Spirosoma pollinicola. The sequence continues at coordinate 815,503 of NZ_CP025096.1, forward strand.
GGATTCACCCAGCCCCCGGTACGTTGGGTACAGTCCTTCGTAACCATCAGCCTGAATGAACGCTTCATCAATGCTATAAACCTCCACATCCTCCACAAAATGCGTGAGTGTGCTCATGAGCCGTGCACTCATATCGCCATACAAGGTGTAGTTCGAGCTAAACACGGCGACGCTATGCTGATCGATCAACTCCGCCAGTTGAAAGAAGGGTGCCCCCATTTTGATGCCGAGCGCCTTAGCCTCGTTGGAACGGGCCACCACGCACCCGTCGTTGTTGGAGAGTACCACGACGGGCCGACCGATCAGGCTCGGATCGAAGCTGCGCTGACAGCTTGCGTAAAAATTATTGGCGTCAACAAGGCCCAGCATGATCAGAATTTTTGAAGGTTATAGGTCACCACGCCAGTGACCGAGAAATTCTCGCCCGGATGCACGTAAATGGGTGTGTAATTGGAGTTAGAAGATTCCAGCACGATCATTTTGTCCACGTACCGAATGCGTTTGACGGCGTGGCCCCCATCATACCAGACAATCACGATTTTACCATCACTGGGCGTTCGCGAGCAGTCCACGATCAATACATCGCCCGGCTCGATACGATCGCCAATCATGCTGTCACCGGTCACGCGCACAAAATAGGTCGCTTCGGGGCTGGTTATGCACAGGTCGTTAAGATCACAGACTTTATCCAGATAGCTCTCAGCCGGTGAGGGAAAGCCACCCTGAACGAGCGAAGAAAAAAACGGCATCAGGTAGCGGGTGGAGGCAGTTACCTTCACCATTGCGTCTGGCTCAAGGTGGTCTATCCTGTCAATCATAGCGGGTCATTACGTGACAAAACGCTATATTATACTTTTGTTATATATATTGCAACTATGGTATAGTGAAAAATATTTTTGATATAGGGCTAACAAGCGATGAAAACAGTAATATCGCCGGGTGACCGGGTGCGGGTAATTAAACTGGTGAACGGTTATGGGCGGGGTTATTATGCGGGTACGGTGCTGACCTGGACCAAATCGGGAAGACTCAGGGTCAAAGCGGACAGCGGTACTGTAGCTGTTGTGTCGGGTGATTTAGTCAAAAAGATAGCCGATGGAGTAGCTAAAGACGTCAATGCATAAAAACGGGGTAGATCTATATCGTAATGGTCTTTTTGAGTCTGTTGACCGTATTATGCATTGATCCACTCGTTTAAACATTGTATCCCTTTTATGGTAAGAAAACTTTTACTTATAATTCTGTTGGGTCTCTGCACGGGCTATTCAACTTTTGCTCAGGATCCGTTTGTAGGTATACCCGTTATTAACCCTCCCGATCTGGTTACCGGCCATACCGCTGTTGTTACTTTCCCGTTTGGCAATGCGAGTGCAAACCCGGTTTCCGTTGACAAGGCGGATCAACTTGTCTACACGTTTATTGTATTACCGTATGAATGTCTTAGAGTAACTAGTTTCAGTCTGACAGCGTCTGCAGGTGCAACCTATACCCCTGATAACCTAATTGTGACCTCAGACACCGTTTTTATTCCTTATAACCCCCCTATAATTACTTTTGGAGGTAATGTCACCCGGTTCACCATAAAACAAAAAGATACTTCTCTGCCCATACCTGGTCAGGCTACTTATAATTTGGTTATATCCATGCTGGCTATTGCCCCTTTTTACAACGGTGCTTATGTGCAAGGAGCTGTGACCTCTAGTGGAATCAGTACAAATATCCCCACCAATGATTACGGGACAACTTCAGTTAGAATACAGGGCCCTATGCCCGTATCGTTGGTTTCCTTCACCGCAAAGGCTCAGCCAGATCATTCTGTTAAGTTGGCGTGGACAACTTCCTTGGAAACCAACAACAAGGGCTTTTTGATTGAGCGCAGCAAAGACCTGAAAGCCTTTGAGAAAGTTAGCGAGCTAAGTGAGGTAGCTGCCAACAGTCATGCCGAGCAGCATTATTCCTTGACTGACCAGTTCCCTTATACGGGTACCAGCTATTACCGACTGACTCAGATTGATCTAGGTGGTAGAACAACAAGTTTCCCAGTCGTATCGGTGGTGTTGCGAGACGGTGCCTATGGCGTATTCCCCAATCCAGTTCTTAGTGACCAGCCATTTCGGGTGAGTATGGATGAGCCCGAAACGGCCAGTGTGAATATCTACGGGGCGGATGGCCGGGTAGTGCCGTTTCAGAAAGTGAGTGTAGAGCCGAACAAGCTATTGTTGAAAGCGTCGGGAAAGCGCGCCAAGGGTGTTTACATATTGACGGTTGAAGAACGGGGTCAAACTCGCAGGCATCGGTTAGTGATTGACTAAATTCTTTACGCTGACTGGATGTTTATTCTTGTGAGAGCGAAAGCTTAAGCGCAGAGCGGATACCGGAACGTTATGAGTCGTTTCCAGCGATCTGGTTAAGAAGGTGGCTATCTAGAAGGAGTCGTTTATTAAATAAAAGCCTATCATCCTATATCTTGTACACTTTTAAAAGCGTCTAAGATATCAACAGATACTAACATCGGAATTTCATCTATTATTTTATTAATTATTTCAAGTTTTAAAGCTTCCTCCTTTCCTCTCTTGATCTCATGAAGTTTAGGAAATGCTTTAATAATTAACTCTTCCAAATCATGACCTTGAAATTGCAAATACCAAATTGGAATTTCTATTTGTAAATTGTTTATTAGTTGAACGGTTTTTTTTTCACCCGCTTGAGCTGATGCTACTGATTGCACTTTGTCTACTATAAAGTCTGATATCGCTTGAAGTCTTCCTACAGGCAATGTCTTGAAATCTGTATGATTTTGATCATTCTGTAGACCCAAATCACTCCTATCTATAAGTTTACTTCGTAAAAGTAAAGCACCTACCAAAATGGGATCTAACAGGTAGCTTTCAATACTATATCTATTACCATCTCCTAAAACTTTTATGAAATCATTACTTTTATTAGTGCTATCATAATCTATTATTCCCCAAACAAAGTTATTGCCAAATTTTCTTAAAATAGTCGTTATGTTTTTTACTTGGTCACAATTTGGAACTTTGGTACCATTTTTATCTGTCCTACTATCACCAGATGATATAAAAGATAAAGACACTTCAGGCATTAAGAGATATGATAATTTTTGGTATAGATTTTCATAATACAAAACATCATTAGGACTTTCTACAAATACTTGTCTTCTATTCTCATAATTAATACTAAAGGAAGGGACACCTGATGTAAGTATTTTTAGCGCCTTATCTTTAGTGACCTTCTGAACTCGTTCACCAGTTTTATTTACAATAAAAATACTTTCCTCTGGTGCAAATGCAACTGTAGAGGGAGAATGTGTGGTGAGAATAACCTTAACACCTTTTGCGGCCAAAAAGACATTTTGAATGACATCAATAAATTGTTTGGACATAGCAGGGTGAAGCGAGGCATCAGGCTCATCCATTAATAATAGTTTTGGAAATGTAAGGTCAAACTCAGAGTTGTACTGGGCTAGAGCTAAAGACATCAATATCTTTTCGCCTGAAGAAAGTTCGCTGAATTCAACCTCTGCTTTTGTTAAGTTATTTGTTAATTTTATTTCAAATACGTCATCTCTACGATAGACGCTTGGTGTACTAATACGATAGTCTAACCGAGCTTCTGAAATTATTTTATTGGCGAAGTCCCAGGGAGCTTCACCATAAATAGCTATAAAATCTTCTTCTTCTAAATATGGATAATTATCAATTTGATTATTTTCTTTTAAAAACTTACGGTAGCGATTTTCGTCAAGCTTATCTTGATAGCTTTTGAATAGTAGTGAGAAAGATTGATGAAAAATATCTGTCCCTTTAATGCCAGCATCTAATGGTATATGAAATAAGTAATCATCTATCGTTAAATCTATTATATTCTTTTGGGCAAGTATTGATATTTTTCTTGCTGTTTTTTTGTCTTCATCTGATAACATTCTATCAAGATGAGGCGGAGCCATAAATCCATCATCGGTAAAATACTTTTTAACTTGGTTAAATCTTTGCCAGTATTCTACTACAATTTGCCTTGCAGCTTCTTTTGTTGTAATTCTATTGCTATTTGGAGCAAGACTTTGTGATGTAACAAATTTCTTAGGATTAATTTCTATACCATCATCATCATATACCGTCGAAATCTCCTGTTCAATACTATTAAGTAACTGAGTTTTTCCAGCCCCGTTTAGGCCAGTTAAAATTACTAAATTAGGGAGTTCGATAGCAAAAGAATTAAAAGATTTAAACTTCTGCTCTAATATTAATCTCATATATTTATAGCATAATTGGGTTAAAATGACACTTCATTGTGAATGATCTTAAAAGCGAATTATTATAACACTCTACTGTGTAATCAATATGTCTTTCCAGCGCATCATAGGCTGGGGTTTGACCCACTTACTGATCCAAATAAGATGATCTCCCCCTTTCCTCATTAAATAACCGGTTTTGATTGGTATATCGTTTAGAGTAGATCTTGTGGTAAATTAAAGGAACTTGTTTCCTACAGCAGTTACTCCTTGGGTGGCTGCTGTTTTTACAATACGTGGGTATTGAGCTTACCAGGTTACTGTTCATAGAAAAATTCCTGAAACGCTTCCTTGACCGATTTGCCCTCAGCAAAGTAGTCCTCCCGCAGACTTTTCCAGTCAGTGTTATTGATCGAGCCTTCAATGAAGTTATCGGCCTGCTGCAAGGCGATAAACGCATCCCGATACTCCAGCCAGTTGGTGATGTTTTTCTTAATCACCGGTACCACATCGGCCACGTGGGCAAAGCGGGCATCATCTCAACGATCAAACTCCTCCTCATCCTGATGCTCGGGAGCGATCAGGGTATAGTTCTCAAAGATGTTGCCCACTATAACCGCATCGGGTAGGGTCGATAAAATTTCCAGATTATAGAACGTTTCAAGCTCATTTGCGTGGTATTTACTGACTAGACCAAAAGCCCCGTTTATAAAGCCAATAGCGTTGTACTCGAAACTCTGGCCTTTAACAACGCCTAAGTCCTCAAACGTGGATTCAATGATGTGGCCTTCGTAGATCTCTTTTCCATTCTTATCGGTGATGCCGGTGAACTGGAGCAGGTGGCAATCACTTCGTTTTACAGGATCTGCTACCGTAGAAAAGCCATCTGAGTCGGCTTCAAAGATTCTGTAGGTGTCAAAGCCGTAGACCCGGAAGAGTCGTTTGGTCGGGGTATGCCAGGCCATAAATTTGATAGGTCGCTGATTCATTTGGGAATCTGTCTTAATAGTTTACGTCGAATACTATTGGCCTTCTCCAGATCGACCAGGCTAATGCCCGTTCGCTTACGCAGGGAGGGACTGGCCATGTAGAGCTCGATGCCGACCTTGAGCAGGTAGGCGGCTGTTTTGAGGTCATTGGGGGAAGGTGATTTGCTCATCGCTTTTTTTGCTTGATTTTGGGGGTAGGCGGGCAATAGTAACAACTCATAATGGGCCGAATCCAGACCGGATCCCCGTTCTCTGCCACCTCATCCGATTTTTCCCAGCCAAAGCCCCTCATCCGATCATCGTGGTGCACCTGGGGGATGTGGCTGGCTTTGCTGACATGCCCACAGGCTTTACAGCGAAACTTTTCCCAGATCGTGCCCGTCGGCTTTGGTTGAAACAGACCACAGGCCTGGTAACGGCTGTTATGGTCGGTCTTGGGGGAGGAAGAAACTTCACGCTTTTCACACTTGGAATAACTTTTGGCGTACTGTCTGAAAAACTGAAACTGGCAGTCCTTACACTTTTTTCCCGCAGGCCCCTCCCCATACACCGGAATGAGCGGATTCGTTTTGGGCTTGCCGGGCTTGCCCGATTTGACGGGCATAGGAATCTCCTCACCAAACAGGTTTTTCATGGCTGTTTAGGGGTTGCGGGTTTGCGATAGCCAAAGGAATACACCATGAAGCCCAGTGATTCAGCCCGTTTGTCCAACGCATCCAGAACGGCCTGAAAGCTGTTATCCATTAGCGGATGAGGGGACTGGCGTTTGTTCCAGGCGAGCACCGTAATGCGCACCTCGTTCAAATCCATCCAGTCGTCGATGGTGCTGATTTCAGCTTCGAACTGGTCAAGTGTTTTAATGCTGGAGAAGATCATCGTTATATTGTTTACTACAGTTGATGGCAGGTATGTGACGCTTCCCCGCCCAGTCAGTCTATTGTATATGACACGCACCTACGACTGGCTTCTGGTCTCCCTGCTTGGGCTGGCCTACACCTTGATTGACGCATTGGAACCCGAGCAGATAGGCTCTGAGAAGCAAGACCCGGATTGGCTAATGGGCTATTCGGGCAATAGTTCCAAGTCCTATATTCTCCCATAATCCTGTTCTGGTAGTCCTGCACGGTTTTGACGAACGCCCAGCGGACAGATAAGCAAACATGGGCTCATTACCTGTTGGGTAAATCGCTGGTTCTTGTCTTATTTACCCATCGGTAACAATTCGCCGGGGTACGTCCAGTTCATATCGGCCTCCGCCTGGGTAATTTCTTCCGGAGTGGCGAAGCGAAGTCGCCGGCCTTTGCACTGAGCGCCTTTGCCCGACAGGTGGTAGTTGAGGATCTGGGTGCTGAGTTTATAGGCATTGGCTACCTGGGAGACCGAATCGAAAAAGCGGCCCGTGTTCAGACAGATCACGGGTCTGGATTTAGCGTTTCGAGCGGGCCGTGGCCTGGGGGCAGTGGGTTCCGCAGACGGCAGGGTCACTGCGGTCGGCTCGAGCGTGTCCACATCGTAGCTGGCCGGCACTCGAAACCCTTCATTCAGCGCCTTGTATTTCTCCATCTGGTAGCGCACGTGGCCGGGTCTGACGTAGATCACCCCCGATTTGATGGGCCCAAAATGAATACAGGGAATCAGGTTTTCGATACTGGATTTGGGCAGGTGTTTTTCCCCTGCCGGAGTGTAGGGTTTGAAACTGGAGGTTCCAACCCGGTTGGTTGTTGCGGGCATGATGAAAAGTTGGTTTATGGGGATTTAGTCACTAAATTGATTTCGCCGGGCCTTTTCGGCTTCCACAATGGCCAGTACATCCGGTATATTCTGGGCCTTTGCCCTTTTCTCCAGATCATCCAGAATCTCAAATTCGATGTCCTCGGCGTGCTCAAGGAGGTAAGCCGAAAACTGTTTATCCGAACTAACAGGCGTACTGATGTCGGGCGTACGCTGTAGTTTGGCCCGCTGGATGAACAGCTTGATTTCTTTTACTTTTTCCTGACCCAGACTGCCCAGCAGGTTATTACCCGCCTGAATCATGTCCGATTTGTACTGCCGGTTCTGATCTTCCCCCCACTGGGCTTTTTCGGCCAGATACTTCTGAAAAAAATCCGATACGACCGTGCCGTCAATCCGATTGAAGATGGGCCCGTAGCGCCCTGCTTTTACGCGCTTGAGGCACAAAATCAAATCTTTTAGCGTCTCATTCTCAAACTCGCCACACCACACCAGCGCGTATTCGAACAGCTGACGGGCATCCATCCGAAGGGAGGTATTGAGCCCGTCATTGAAGAGTTTCAAAATGGCGCAGACCAGCTTGAGCACCGTTGGCTTGCCATGAAACCCAATGACCTGCTGCACCGTAGAAGCGGTAGCGGCCGTGGACAGCGTAATGGTTTCCTGAAGGGCGATCAGGGCCATGTACGATTCCTCCGAAAGGGACTGGGCTTCGCTGAGCTTAAGTGCCGAAGTATTTTTCAGCGAGTTCATCAATTCCAGTTCCGGTTTGGGTGCCGCTTTGCTGATGGCCTTTTTTTGAGCGGCCGGCGTGGTTAACTCCTGATTGTTGTTCACGATCTTGCTGGGCTTGAAGTTTTTTTCCGATCCACCGCTGACAATGCAAAATCAATTCAGCGTCGTTTTTTTTACTTAGTTCGTCAGCCGTCCATTGTTCCAGGACAAAGCATTGAATCCACGTCTGGGCAAACTCCCCTTTCAAATTCAAGTGGGAACTCAGCTTGAAGAGCAGCCGGCTGTGCTGTTGAAGTTTTTGCGTGAACCGCTCGAGCTCCGCAAAGTCAGCCGGTGACAAATCGGGGGAAGGGGGCGAGCGGAAAGAGGGGTTGGGGGTATTTTTTTTTGCGTCAGCAACTACTTCCTCCACCTCAACTTCCAAAATTTCGCTTTCCGCCCCTTTATTAGAGTTTAACTTATTCTCTTCTTCTATTATATTCTTATACATCGGATTATTTTCCGATGCCCCATCGGATTCTGATCCGATGGCCTCCGGATTTTTTTCCGATGGTTCGGATTTAAATCCGGAGGTTTGGGCTCCTTTCGGGCTACCCATCGGATCAGAATCCGTACCATCGGATTTTTTTCCGATGGCACTTTCGATAAGGTAAGAATTTGGACATAGTGCATACCAACTTTGGTTGTGTTGTTTGTTTTTGGGATGTGCTTTTAGAAATTCTTTTTCACAGAGCGCCTTCATCCGGCGGTACATCGTGTCGGGTTTTATGCGCAGAATGGGCAACTGCTTACAGATATTCTCGTGCTGAAACCAGTAATAGGTAACCCCCTCATCCACCCAGGACCGACACGAAGCCGAAAAATTCAAACAAAAGTCAATAATCGCCCCATCAACCAGATCGAGGTCGAAACCATGCTCAAGGATGGCCCGCTGGTTGATATTTAGATCGAACTTCATGTACCCTTCTCTTCGTTAAATTTCCCATTAAGTGCTTATAATTAAAGCACTTAATGGGCGTATCATTCTCTAACGGTCCAGTCTATACGCTACTTAATTTTGATGAGCTGATAGTTCTCATCGACCATCGGTGCGGTGAACACTTCATAGGCCATCACAACCTGAAGCAGCGCATACCCTACCCAAAACCAGATCATGCCGGAGACGAGTTTGGCAGGCTCGTCGACTGACGAACCCGCTGGTAGAACTCATCGGATGGATTGAAGCGGGGGGCCGTATGGGCCGGAATCAGCAGCGTTTCACCTTTAGCGATGTTGCGGGCTTTCTTGGCCGCTTTTCGGGCCGGCACGAAGCTGCCAAAGCCCCGAAGGGTAACGGCATCCCCGCCGGCCACGGTAGCCGTCACCACCTCGGCAAAGGCATTAAGGACTGCTTTGACCGTGGTCTTATCGACATCCATAAGGGTCTCATCTTTATCGATGGCCCGTACTATTTTCTGGGCAAGCTGATCTTTGGTCATAGAGTTGATTGAATTAAATTGAAAGTTATTTATCGATGATCACGAAGGGTTCAAACACAGGCCGCTGTTCATCAAACAGGGCCTTTACGGCATCATCATAGAATTCCTGAAACGTCTCCGATACCAGGTAGATCAAAACCGTTCCGTTGTTTGGCTCGATCTCAATGGTCAGATCAACTGGCGCAGGCTCATACCCCTCAAACAGGGGCACCATCAGCCGGATGTTCATGCCGGTGAGTGATGACTGGGCCCGGGTGAACTGGCGATTCTCTACGGTTCCCTGCCGATCGTTCTGGGCCTTGTGCTCAGTGTCGGTCTTGACCTCAAAGTTTTGCAGGCCAATGACCAGCTTCTTATGATCCTCCCGTAGAGCAAAATAATGGGGCACGAACCGGATCAGGGTTAACAGGTCCGAATGCTTATGGCCACGACCATTGATGTTTAGCGAGCTTAAAAAGGGGTTGATGGTCAGCTTGCCCACCACCGTGATGGTATCCCGCTCCTGTTCCCCGGCGACCAGGGTAATCGACAGATCGCCTTCGTTAAATAGTACGTGGCACTCCTCTGCCGGGTATTGATCCAGCATCTCATTGACCGACACAAACCGTTTGGCCACAAACTCAGCCGGGGCCTTAAAGTTGCCCGAAAGACTGATGGGTTTGGGCACGTGAATGGGTTCGGCCTGGCCATGCCGGATAATGACCTCATTCCCCGAGGCTCCCTCAAATTTGATGTGTAATGACTCTTTTTCCTCTGCCATGCTTGTAATTGATAAAAAAGTGAATTGATTAATCTTCTTTGATCTGCCGGGAATTAAACCGGATCTTGTACTGGCGACGCTCGTCAATGGTCATGGCCCGGGTGTGAATCAAGAGACCGTCTTCGCCGAAATAATCCACCGTAGCCTCATCCTCGTTATAGTATTCCGATGCGTTGACCAGTTCCATCTGGTAGCCCTGCCGAAGCGTCTGGAGGTTGTTCTTTTTCTCCTTGGCAATGCCCTCCGTTTTCTCCTTATAGATGCCTTTGGCGGCATCGAGCTGCTCTTTAGCCACGATCACATCAATATCAATGGTGGCATTTCGTTTCTCCAGCTCCGTGCGCTGTTCATCCGTCAGTTTGACGGGTAGTTTAAACTCCTGTTGGTACATATTGACGTTGGTTAGAATTTACACCTCCTTATCTTTTCGGGCTTTTTCGCGGCCTTGCCAATCCTGAGCTTCCTGCCGGATTAGCTGTTTACGGACTTTCTCGGCCAGTAATTCAGCCTTGTGTGCGCTGTTTTTCATTGGTGTTGCCGCTCGAGTAGATAAAATGCATGGTACTCTGAATCGTAACCTATCCCCAATGACTCGGCGTGCTTTTTGTACTTGCGCCACAGGTCCTTTAGCTCATCCTCGCCCAGAAAAGTAAGCGTTTGCATAGCCTGCGCGTGATCATGCCACTCAGCTGGATCATTGGCATTGAGCTGATCAATTTTATTCTGCCAGTCCAGTAAAGCCTGCGAGTGCTCCGCTAGCTGCTTTTTGGTGTAGCTTAGTTTAGGTGTTGCCGGCAGAGTGGAAGCTTCAACAGGCAATGGCAAACCCGCCTGCTGCATGATGGCGTTGACCTTCGCTTTAGCCGGGGAATGGTCGAGGGGTTTAGCCGGGTCAGTCGAGGGAGCGGGCGCCTGGGGAATCTCTTTGGTGATAAGGAACTTAGAGCCAAACAGTTTAGGATAGAAGGTACGGGCCCCCTTGGCCATGGTCAGCTGATACAAAAGCTGCTTATCCACCGGTGAGCGGTGAGTTACCTATTCCCGTTTAAGGAGGGCCTGCCCACAGATCTTTCCACCCGCAAAAAAATTAAGGTCGCACACCTCTTCGCTGCTGGTAACGATCTTTACCTCGTAGCCGTCCGATCGGTTAATGACCCTTTCGATCAACAGGGGTTCAATGATCACTTTGCCATCGGCAAGAATAACCCCGTGCAGACTCTCGGTAACCGTCAGGCTCAGTACAGCACCAAACAGGATCTTCGCGTAAAGAACCGGCGCGGGCTCTTGGCCAAACAGACCCGACTGGGCCAGATTTCTGGCCAGAATATCAACCTCCGCATGGGAGGTTGGTTGTAAAAGCGGATGCATCAGCGTCTAAGCGTTTTTAAGGTGTCGTAAATCGGAGTCGAAAAATGATGCCGGTGGTGAGGAACACCAAAGCGTGCGGAAAACTGCATCAGGTACACCTGAACGCAGAAGATCAGAATCACCATGATCAGGGCTGGAATCAGGTAATTGATCAGAAAGCGAGACAACCGGCTCATCGCTTGAGTACGTTAATAAGCCCATATACGATCCACGAACCTACGCTGGCGATAACGCCCCTGGCCATAAGAGACACCCGGTCATAAATCGACTGGGGTTTATGAACCGGTTTGGCCGATCGCACGGGCCTAACCGGCCGCTCCATCGACAGCACCAGTTTTCGGTTCAGGCCCGGCATCGTATTTTCGACCTGGCAGGTCAGCTCACTGACGGTGTGGTCCGCGATGAGCAGTAAGGTCGTTTTCTGACCAGTCAGCCGCATCATTCGGCGGTATTCAGTGGCCATTTTGAGCTTCAAGGCGGCCGGGTTGGACAGATGGTTCTTTTTCATTAGGTTTACGATTGATATAACTTTGAAATTCTGCACTGACCCCGGACACCTTGTCTGGGGTTTTGTCTTTTATGGGGAAAGGGATAATTGTAAGTGGTTGACTTTGTGGGGATTAATGCATTATTTTGAGTGAATTATATTGATTATGGATCGTGTACGGACCCGGCTCAATGGGCCGGGTTTTGTCTTTTGGCGGGTAGAGAAGAAGACCGGGAGCGAAACACTCCCGGCTTACTTTTTTCTATCCACACCATTAATCGGAGTTACCCGACCACATACCCCTTCGGGTTGTATTGGTTAGCTTTTGCGCCGATGGGCGGCAATGAAGCTGTCAAGTTCTTTTTGCGTGATCCACACCCGGCTGCCGTATTCAGAGGGAGTGATGGCTCCGTTCCTGATATACTCCTTCAGGGTTGGATACGACACGTGCAAATACGCAGCGGCCTGTTTAAGGGTCAGCGGCTGGTTACCCGTAGCCGCCTTTTGCGCTTTTTCAAGTTGCAGCCGGGCCGCTTCCAGCGTGGCTTGCAGGCTGATGGCCAATTCTGAATCCAGGGCGATGTAGCTCATGCGGGTACGCCTTTTTTAATGTTGTCAAGCGTGGATTTACTGATGCCAAACTTTTTCATGATGATGGCCCCGCAGGCAGTTTTCATAGCCCCCGGAACAGCGATTAGTTTCTGGTATTCGGCGAGAATCTTCTGTTGTCGCCGGGCCTTTTTTTTCTGGAAGGCTGTCTTCATAGCGCATAGGAGGGCTGATTAACGGCAGGTAGCGCTGGGCTGAGGGTTGGATTGAGAAGCGAATGAATGAACTGACGGCCGGTTTCAGTCCAGACCAATAAATGCTCCGTTCGATTGGTACCGTCCCGCCCCGGATGGTGAAACGTGCGCAGTTTGGCATAGCCTTTGCCATTGTAGGCCCGGTGCAGATTCCAGATACCCGACTGTTTATACTGGACTCGCTTATCACGTAGCAGTTTGTTGAGCTTCTGGGCCGTCATTCCCAGATCCTGGGCGACTTTGGTCGTGGTTAGCTCCGTCGCACTCAGCAGCACCGCTTCGGCGTAGTCCGCCTTGGGCTTTAGCTCGGCATTCTCAAAGGCAAGCGCCTGTTTCTCCCTCTGTTCGGCAATCCACCGCTGGGCCCGTTGAATGGGATCCTCAATCTGGTAAGAAGGTGAGGGTTCCAGTGACTTAATGACTAAATCCTCCGCCCAGTCCCGAAACCGTTTAGCCCGCTCCGACTTGATCAGAAAACCCAGTCGAACAACCCCTTTCTTCGTCCAGTACGTATCTGCCTGATTTCCTACGGCGTGACTATTTGTCACGCTGACGAAATGCTTTCCTTCAATCAATTCCTCCGAGTTTCTGGATTTATGTTGACGAATAGTACTACCATCAACGCCAAATCCATCAGCAACCTCAGCCGTTGTTAACGCCCATTCATGCACCTGGTGCGGACGGACATTGAGCGTAATGTTGTCGAACTGGATTTGCATGATCAAAGGGCTATCCGGGCAGCTTTACGTTCGTTGTCAATCTTCCGATCTGCTTCAGCCCGTTCCAGGCGGGTAATGCCTTCACAAAAAGCATCATACGTAGGCTGAGTGACGTTCTCAAAGCGCATGACCTTTTGGGCTGCCCGTTCCGAGATGCCACCCAACGCAGCAGCAGCTTTTATGCCTCCTTCCGTTTTAGCCAGCCGCTTACGAAGGGATTGCTCGATTTGCTTGCTTACTATCATCACTTATATATATTTGTGTACATTCAAACGTGCATTTGTCCGTTTGTCAGAATTGTGAATCAAAGTAAATCACAAATTTTCACATTTGAAAGAAATTGTGAAAAATAAATATGAGTTTAGCACACTTAATAAAGCAAGGGCGCAAAAATAGAGGCTGGACACAGCAGCAGTTAGCCGACGCATCTGGAGTCAAAAGAGAAATTATAGCAAAAGTTGAAACTGGAAAAAGTGGATTTGGTGCTGATAATCAGAAAGCAATCGCTGATGTATTCGGAATTTCACCAGTAATGCTGGAATTTGTAAAATCTGATTCACAAATTATCACAAAAGATAAACAGAGTTCGGAAGTAGCGAAGAACGTTAAGCCGTTGGTTTATTTTTCACAACTTCCTGAAAAAGACGCCGATCTTTACATCCCCTATTACGATGTTGAGATTACTGCCGGCCGCATTGAACTGTACTTTGATGATGTTGATGAGATTCCGGAAGGATATATTTATGCACCCCAGTACCGGGATTGTATTGCCTGCAACGTGAAGGGAGATTCGATGTATGACCGGATATTTCCCGGATCAAGATTATACGTCTACCACCTGCCGAATAAGAAGTACATTGATTTCGGGCAAATTTATTTGGTCGTTCTGGATGGGTATCGCTTGCTCAAGTACGTCCACCCCCACCCTAGTGACGAGACCAAGATTGTCCTCTCCTCTTATAATAAGCACTATAGCGATTGGTCAGTAGACCGTGTTGATATTTTGAACTTGTTTTTGGTAAAAGGCTATGAGAATCAAAATGCTATTTAATAGTATGGATATTTGCCTACGCAAACCTTAAACCACACCCTACATGAAAATACTGTTTACTCTCCTTCTTTTTTCAGTATGCTTACCCTTAGTTCAAGCTCAAAAGAATTTCGTCGAAAATGGTAAACTGAATGGCATTCTACCTTTAGATGAGTCAGGGAACGTAGTATATCAGATCGTCAAATCGGTTGAGGGAGTAAGTAAAGATGAACTCTATAAGCGGGGCCGAAAGTGGTTTGTCAAAAGTTTTTCATCAGCAAAAGATGTTTTACAGGTAAGCGATGGCCAGAGCGGAGAATTGTCTGCTCAGGCCATCACTCCACTGCTTACTAAAATCCTCCGCGTAACGCTCGACACCGATCTGAGCTATACGCTCCTGACGGAGCTTAAGGACGGCCGCTACCGGCTCACCTTAACCAATGTTCGGCTCAACAATCAGCCCCTGCCTCTTTTTAAATTACCCTATATCGGGACTACGCAGACCATGTACACCACGCTCTACACGTCGGTGGATACTCACCTGACGGGTTTACTGGCTTCTCTGGAAAAGGCTCTACAAACAGCCGATGATTTTTAATTTTTCAAGTCTTACCCCGATTCCTTACTACTTATTTTTCCACAACACATGAAATCATTCTTTACTTTACTTCTGCTGGCCTTGCCGCTCTTCGGTTTCGCCCAACTGGATACGATTTACACCAACACCGAAAAGATTGCCTGTACGGTAAAGGAGGTTACTGCTGACGCTGTCCAGTTTGTTTACCCCGGCGAAACGTTATCAAACTCATTGTATAAAAACACAATCAGCAAAATAGCTTTTCGATCTGGAAGGACTCAACTCTTTTCTGAGTCAACATCGTTAAATACGATACGCTCCATCGAGGATTTTGACAAGGTGACAATCACCCAGGTTGAGGGTGATACAAAGGGACTTTTTAAACTCGGTGAAGTAAGCTCATCGGCTCGTGGGGGATCTGTTTATTCCAATGTCGATAAGGTAAAGGAACGAGCCATGAAAAAATTAAAAATGGAGGCCGCTATGCGGGGAGCCAATCTGGTTTATATGGCTTATCAAAAAACAGATGGTAATCAGTATGGGGGTTACTTTCAAGCTGCCAAAGCTGCTGAAACGATTTATACCGGCGTAGCTTATTCAAACGTAATGCCGAATAAGGATGAATTCCTAAAAAGAATGTCTGGAATTTCTAAAGTGGTTTCTCCACAACAGATCGTATTAATGAAAGGAATGTCAATTTCAAAATCAGAGTATGAAACAATAAACTTTAATGTGCCCATTCTTATAAATAGATCTTATATAGAGGGTGGGCAGATTTATTTAGAGGCAAAAATACAAGGATTTGAAGCTACGAGCTTTAGAGTTGTTCGGTTTGACGATAAATCATTTTCCCTATTAAATGAAGACAAAAAGAAGGTTGTAAATTTCATAGTACCATTTAATTAGATCTTTAAGGAAATATATAAATTACAAGGACGGATTTACCATTAAAGGTTATATGTTCTTACTACCCTTATCGGATACCTATAAGCAAAGTTAATATCAAACTTTATTGAAATATTTTTTTATGGAAGACTTTCTACCAACAATTAGAGAAATAATTTCGGGATTAGTTTTAGCTGGTCTATCCTGGACAGGGTCTTATATTTGGAATAAATATATTAGGCGTATCAACATTCGACAATTACCTTCATGGGCTACCTATGGATTAATTATTTACGCTTTTTTATCAATTACAATACTAGCTTTTCAGTATTATCAGCTACATAAACCATTAAAAAAGCATATCAATGAAGTTTTTGATCATCAAACAGTTGTTCTTGATGGCAATTCTTATCAAAATTGTGTTTTTAATAATTCTTTGTTAGTGATAGAGGGTGTTAGGCGATTTGAACTCTCTAGTCCAGTTCTATCTAATACTCAATTTAAACTTGACAAAAGAGCTAATATTGGTTTAAGTATTTTATTAATGATGAAAGAAGATAAGGCAATGGAGCCAAATGTCATGAATTTTTTTGAAAGTCTTAAATATGCAAAAATTAATGATAGTTTACCCGGCGTAACAATAGAGGATCTTTAATGAAAAGCTTTACCAAATCACAATTATTTTTAAAAATAACTGCTAAGTAAATGAGCATTCCATTAATTGAATTAGAAAACAAAAAAAATGAACTTGAAAATAAAATTGCGAAGGCAAAATCTTTAATAGATCAATTGGGAGAAACACTAGAAAAAGATGTTAATAATATATCCAAAAGTGAAGAAATAATTAATCTGAAAAATCAAATATATCGTGATATTGAATTTCGCAAAAAACAATGTGAAGAATTTGAACAAACCTATAACGCAATTTTGGATGAAATTAAACTCGAAAAACTTTTATTTAATTTAGATTAATAAATAGAATTTTTAAGTTATCAATCATCCTCAATAATAACCCCCATCGCTGAATCCAGACCCTCCCTTCAAAGCAGTTCATTTACCGCTGTGATTGATGGAAACAAAATCTCATTTCCAAGTTAAAATTTAATTATTGGCTATACAAAAGAATGATTTAGCTTAAAACTTATTGAGTTTTCAATAACAGCCACACCATAAGATATGATTTTGTACTCAACAAACGTTTTCTTAAAATATCATATTCAACAAAAATATTTTAATGACGTTCATTATGTCTGGTGTAGCGAACTCTTTGATAGTAAAACTGCTTCTATTTATTCGCCAGGATCACTAGTGCCGCCAAGTTCCAATCCAGCAGACATATATCGACAATTGAAAGCAGATGTTTCAGGTGGAGATTCGCATAGTGCTAAAATTGTTGAACAACGAGCTTCAATTATAGCCCGGGCAACTGAGTGGGAGATAAATGGCGTAATTAATAGTTTGGTTAAAGATGACATTATTTATATTGCGACCAATGGTTCTATTAACTATTGGAGACCCTTAATATATGTAATACCCAAAGCGCCATTGATTACTCGCTTACATACCGTACCAGCAAGCAAGTGTGCTGGACTAGGTACAGAATATATAATAAATGATTTAAACAGAGCTGAATTTGATATTATCGAATTATAATTATGTTACAATCATTAAGAAATATAGAGTCGGTAAAAGCTCAATCTGTTTTGGCTGATATTACCATTTCTTTTCTACCCAATCCTTATGAAACTTCCTATATAACTAATTCTTTTGGAGATATACACAAGTTAGTTTTACAGGAGGTAAGAAAAAGGACTTATGTTAAAGAAGATGACAATTCATTAAAAGCTCGAACAAAAATACTCTCATTTCTAACAACTGAAATGACAAACCTTTCGTTAACGCCTGAGCGAAAGAAGAAAGCAAAGGAGCGTTTGGGCGATATCGGGATCTTACCAATACATGATTATAAAGTGAAATTTACAAACACTTTTAAATCATTTGAGGATATGGGAATAAAGACTTCTCATATTTCTAATGCTATATTAAGATCAGACAAATATTTTCACGTTGAGGATATTAAAACACCGATAAGTTTTTTTACAAAAAAGATTAATACTGAATTGCCGGAAGATGTATTCATTCTTCTGATAATTACATCAAGGGAAAAAGCTTCGCTCGTGGTTAGGGGTGCTTGGCGAGTTTATTTATCGGAAGTTAATGCATCAGATGACTATAACCCCTATCAATTGTTTCTAACATTTCTAGAAAGATATGGCTTGACAATACGTGTATCAAATTCGGATTGGGCAAAATTTATACCGTTTGAAGTGGTAACTTCACAATCTGAAAATTTACCTTATCTAGTAAAATATCAAAACCTCGACACCAATACTCAACAATTTATGTCATGTGCGGTTGTCAAGAAAACATCTGTTATAAATGTGTATGAAGTGTTTTGTATTTATTCTGTTGACATTGATATGTATCAGCATGATTTAAGAAAACATGGTATCGAGTTTTCAAATAAGTTTGATATTAGAAATCAGTTTGTTATTCACACCGAAACATTTCAACTACCCTAACTTTTCTTAATCCTCCCCAAAAATTGCCCCCATTGCTGAATCCAGCCCTTCCCGATCGAAGCTGTCCAGATACCGCTGAGTGGTATCGAGCTTGGTATGACCCAGGGCCTGCCGGATATCATCAATCGAAATGTTCTTTGACTCCTTCATCATCCGACGGGCTTTATCGGCAAAGCTGTGGCGGGCCGTGTGGAACGTTAGCCGTTCGGCAATTCCGGCTTTTTTAGCCAGGGTCTTTAGCTCGCCATTGATCTCGGCCTGCACACTGGAGATATCATTATACAGCTGAATGGCCAGCTCCCTGGGCATTTTCTTTTTCTGCTCGTAACTAACGTACGAAGCATAGTCAGCCTCATCCGAGAGCACGCCAAACAAATAGCTATCAGTCGTCGTACCGGGCCGTTTGAAGAGCTCAATGATGCCCCTGGCTTTTTTGTTAAGCCTTGTCGACATAAATTCACCGGTTTTGCTCATCTGGTACTCCAGCCGTTCACTACCCGTCTCCCCCACGATATTCGAATACCGTAGCTGCAGCACATCTCTGGAACGGATGCCCCCCATCTGGTAGGCAAACAGATAGAGCCACTTGGCCCGAAAGAGCCAGACACCTGCGCTATAGGTTCGGCCCAGCGTATCGGTTCGGGGTGCTTCCACGTCAACAGATTCCAGGGCGGCCACCTGTTTATCACTGAGCTTTAAGCGGGGCGCTGGCTTTTCGACGGGCATATCAAAATGCAGAAACGGATCTTTGTCCAAAAGCTCCAGCTTCATGGCCTCCAGGGTCATTCGCTTGATTCGGGCAAAATAGGTTTTCTGGGTGCCGCCCATCATGCCCTCCGCCTGAAGTTTTCGCTTGAAGCGGTTGAGCAGGTCCAAATTAATACTGGTTAGGGGAATGTCTTTTCCCGCAAACTCGACAAAACTGTGCAGCCTGGATTTAACGTTTCGTTCATACCCAACCGAGTTGGTACCCACCTCCGCAATAATGCGGTCGGCGAAGCTGCCCAGCGTCCAACCCCCATTGGGCCGATTGCCCGTCATGCGCTCCACCAGGCCGGTTCCGGTGGCCACGCCCGTCGCGTTGAGGTCCAGGTGTTCATCTTCAGCTTTACGGAGCAGGTTTAACAGCGTCAGGTTAAACGCTTTTCGTTCGGGGTTTTTACTGATCCAGTTGCCCCGGTCGGCGTGGGGATTGAATTCGCCTAACTTTACCGAGATCCCGGTTTTAACCCGCCTGGATACCCGGTCTGCCACGATGCGAAGGAAAATATCGTAGGTGCCGTTTTTTCTGGGCTTATTGTTGAGGCTGAATTTGTAGGTGATGCGCATGGCTAAATGTAGTTTACTGCAACATTTACTGCAACATTCCCTTTTGTTTATTTTCTACTATCTTTACTAGCGCACTTTACAAACTTGCTTAATCGCCTTTAATTGATGTGTTTAGCTTAGTTAAGCGCAAATGAACCTAATATGTTGTAACTTCCCCATGGTCACACAGAAAAACAAATAATGCGCTGGTAACGAATAAGTTACAGCGCATTATTTGTTTTATAACCAGAACATTACTGAAACTTATGGTGGTGGACATACACAACAAGTATAACTCGTGCCAGCACCAAGCACTACCTATATAATGACTGTGGCCAAACTCCTCAAACGTTTCCTGAGTCTGGAACCTAAACACCCTATTCTTCGAGCACAACTAAAAAGACTGACCCACCAGGCATTTGCTTTTTGAAGTCGTTCGCTGTCCATGTTGACTAATGAATTAAGCTTGTAGAGTAGCCTTTTATCGTGATGGTCTGGCTTCTTGCAGGCGGTATATTTCTGAGCCTGCTTTTACGGTCAAAAATTGACAGAAGATATCGCTTCTGCGTTTTCAAGTCGTCAATAACAAGTTCTTCTTCATACTCACCAACCAGGTATACGTTAGCTCTATCAATGTTCCGGGTCAGCAATTCCTGTTGTGTTTCTCGGTCTAAAATAAATTCGTACTGCAAATTTTTTCCCTGGAATACCCTGGCCCTAACGCTGCCATGGGGTTCCAGTTTGATAATGACTCTCCCGTTTAAGGTTTGTACAACGGTCGAACGATCAACACTTGAGGCTTCCTGATAGGAAGCCAGCGTGAAAAGTGTGAGTATGCAGACCGATAAAAAAGATGACCTACGGTTGAAGAGAAACCCTTTCATAGTCGACAATAGTTAAAGGTTTTAAATTTCAGAGGCCAATATAAACAATACATTAATACAAACTAAATTTATAGTTTTAGTGGATATTATAGACGTTTGATTGTGTAGAGTATCGTTATCATTTAGAGGAACTATTCGACCGTTCGCCTAACTGACTTTTACTTTGTTTGATCAAGCCTTGTTGATAAGCTCGTTTCATCAAGGGAAGATACCGTTTCTGGAAATCCGGTTTCGCATGCCAGACGATCAGCCAGGCGGTTAAAGCCCCCTGCTCACCATACTCTCGTTGAGTAGGCCAGCCAAATGTCTCGACCAATTTACGGAGCAGCACTTGGTTGGCCTGATCATTGGCAACCATTTTATGGCTAAACAATTGCTGTTTGCAGGTTAAACGGGATCCGTTCTCCAGACTATCCCGGTATTGTTGATCGATCTGATAAAGCTGCTTGAGTAAGTTTCGACGCTGAACCAGGGAATAATGCTTGATAGATACCGAACTATCTGTATCGGCTATTCGACTAGTCAATTCGAACATTACGGTATGACTGCTTACAGGCAATTTACCTTGGGCATCTAAAGGAGAACCAGCTACTAAAAGAAGTATTACCGATACACTTATGTTTCTGATACCTCGCATGGCATTCCTGGTATGTAATCAACACTATCTGAAGCCGGGAAAAAACCATAATGGCAATATTACCCAACCTAATAGCTCAACGAATAATGTTTACCTTCGATTGCTTAACTGTATTACCGAAATAGAGGATCGTATTGCCTGGTTAGTGGAGTACCAACTATACCTCTATACACAGTGGCCTGTTTTATTCTTTTGGATGCGTTTAAAAAAAGCATGATACAAGCCGCCCAGATAAATCACGGTCTGCCATTTCGGTTGTTAAAATGTTGAAAACTTTATCACATACTCAAACGCGAATGTCAATCTGAGACGTTGATTCGTGAGATGGCAATTTGCGACATTATTTGACTCCAGTAGGTAGTCGTGTAATCCTATCAGCCATCGTCGTTTAAAAAGGGCATTTCAAGAGACGGCTTGTTTTTAATACCTGTCAAGTGGCCCGCCACCGCGGTACAGTTCGTAGCCTACGATTTACCTGTCTAATGCGAAGCGTTTTGGCTTAGCACCATAGTGTTTTTCGAACAACCGGCCGAAATGACTCAGATTACTGAATCCCAGCCGGTGGCCTGTTTCTGATACAGAATAGCCCGCCTGTCGAAGTAAACGCCCCGCTTCGGCCATCCTGGCTTGCTGATAATAGTCGTAGATGCTCTCGCCGAATACCTGCCGGAAGAGGGCCGTCAGTTTGGAGGTACTCATGCCAACTGACTGAGCCAGTTGGGTCAACTGAGGGGGTACACTCAAGTCGGCAACCACCGCGGCCCGAACCTGGCTCAACCCGTCGGCATCCGCCCGGTGAATAGGCCGCTGGTGGCGGGTATCCCGCGTCAGTAACCGCTCAAACAGCCAGCAAATCAGTGTCTGTACCTGTAGCCAGATGCGAAGTTCGGCCAGGTCTTCTCGGGTATCAACAGCAACGAGCGTCCTGAGGAGTTGATGCGCATCGGCGCTCAGCGTTTCGTAAAACAAGAAAGCCTGAGTGCCCCTCAAGATCTGCTCCACCACCCCATTCACGCGGCTAAGTCGAAGCAGGTCATGCAGTGCAGCGCGGTTCATGGACAGCACCAGGAATACGATAGGACGACCCGTCGGGAAATAGAGTTCCGAATTAATGTCCGGCGAAGTAACGCGAACCGAGTAATCCGGGCGATGAGTAGTGGATGCCGGGTCTTTGGCATCGGTTTGCTCACCCCCGTGGTCACTGGCTTGAAAGAGTAAGTTGACTCGATCAGCCGTGTTATCGGCTGCCATGCGTCGCAAAATCAGTTCATCGGCCAGGGTGTACTGATGAATTAACAATGAGAAACCGGGGGCCAGTCTCACGCGCCTGATCGAGCCAACCCCTAACCAGTGCGGTAACGTGACAGTATGATCCAGCAAGGCCGTGCCGATATGCTGGGCGAAAGCCGCCAGAAAGTCAAACCGTTCATCAGGAGAAAATTCGAAGACCATGACAATTGGAGCTGGCAAGATTGGTCGATAAGACTATTTTTAGCAATAATACGACTATTTTACCTGTATAGATAAGCCCACCTTTGTGATGGCGTCAGCAGGTGCTGCCGGTCGCCAGTCAATACACAGCACCAGACGAATCGACTCAACTAAATGGAAACGACACCTGTAATCTATTGGATTACCACCGGCCTGCTGGCCGCAGCCATGACCTTCTCGGCCTATGCCTACCTCACGCAGCCCGTGATGAAAGCGACATTCGAGCACTTAGGGTACCCGGCCCACTTCCGCCGGCAACTGGCCGTAGCCAAGCTGCTGGGGGCAGTCTTACTGATAGCGCCGGTAGGACCGTTACTCGAAGAGTGGGCTTACGCCGGCTTTGCGTTTACCTTTATTTCGGCTTCGGTGAGCCATATTGCGATGAGCGATCCGTTGTCCGAGCGCGTAGTTCCACTGGTTATACTGGTGGTGCTGGCAGTGTCTTACGTGACCTACCACAACGGCCTGCTCTGAGCCGATAATGCAATCCGTCAGATTAACAACTAACTTTCACAAGTCAACTCAATCAATGCCATGCTCAACGTACAGGAACTAGATCAATTTGTGGCGCATCAGGACCAACTCAAAGACGACAATCAGGGGCCGGTCGTCCTGGTAAATATTTTTCATGTGGCCCCCGAAAAAGGCGACGATTTGCTGGCTGTCTGGGCCAATATCCTCCAGACGTTCAAGTCCCAGTCCGGGTTTATTTCGGCCCAGTTTCACCGGGGAACGGCGGGTAGCGGCACGTTTCTGAATTACGCGGTCTGGGAAAGTACAGCTGCTTACCGGGCAGCTTACGAAAATCCGGCTTTCCGCGAACGGCTTCCCGCTTACCCTGAGTGGACAACGGCTACCCCGCATCTGTTCCGTAAAGTAGCCATCGAAAATGTTTGTGTCGCTTAGTTAAATCAATTATTAGCCTATTATAAGGCTTTATCGAGGTATAGTATGAACAAGACAATAGGGGTGGCGGGTGCCACGGGCGATCTGGGCCAACGAATTGTTCGGGCGTTGGTGGCCCGGGGTGCCGACGTTCGGATACTGGTCCGCGCCAGCAGCAGCAGCACGACCATCAGCGAGTTAGAAAAACTGGGGGTTCAGGTCGTTACAATCACGAATTGGACGGTGCCCGAGCTAGCCGAAGCCTGTCAGCGGCTTTCCTGCGTGGTATCGGCGTTGTCGGGCCTGCGGGATACGGTGATCGATACTCAGAAAATCCTGCTCGATGCCGCTGTGGCTGCGGGCGTGCCCCGCTTCATCCCGTCCGACTATTCGATTGATTTCACCAACCTACCGGCGGGTCGCAACCGTAATCTGGATTTACGACGGGAATTTCATGCGTACCTCGACAAGGCGCCGATTGCTGCCACGACCATTTTTAACGGTCCCTTTGCCGATATGGTCACCGGGCAAATGCCGATCATTCTTTTCGGCTTAAAACGGGTAATCGTGTGGGGCAATGCCGATCAGCGCATCGACTTTACGACCAAAGATGATACGGCAGCGTTCGCGGCAAGCGCGGCTCTGGACGATGCGACACCCCGTTTTTTGCGCATCGCCGGGGATGAACTTAGTATTCGGGAGTTGACGACGGTGGTTAGCGAGGTTACCGGCCAACCCTACCGGTTAGTTCAGCTGGGCGGGTTGGGCGTCCTCAGCACACTTATTCGTATGGCCCGATTTGTCGCTCCCGGATCTGACGATGTGTACCCAGCCTGGCAGGGAATGCAATACATGCGTGACATGCTCGATGGGCGTGGTAAAGCCAGCGTTCTGGACAACAATCGTTATTCGGGCATACGCTGGCATACGGTAAAAGACGTACTGGCCGCGTATGTCGCTAACTCTAATCAATCAGTAGCGTAAGGCTCATGTGCGGGACCAAGGGACAACTAGTAACGTATATGGCTGCAATCCCAAAAAGAATAGTCGCCAAAAAGACTTTCCAGGGCGAACCCGAAGGATGGCATCAATGCTCTGTTTAGATGAGTGTTTAACGACTGCGAATGCTACCAGGTCTACTATTTACACAATCTCCGGAAACGCTCCCTCCTGAGACGAACGAGTGTTCATGCATCTGCTCGATTAATTGGGCATTTTTTTAAAACCGCTTCTATGAACTGCTTGAAAAAACTCAACTTGCTGGTCTCGTCTTCTGTTTGACAGCTGTCAGATAGAACTTGTTTTTGTCTTACATTTTGTAGTACTTAACCTACAAGAGATTAGTTAACAAAAAAGAAACCGTTACAGAGGTAGCGACATTCGTAATGTCAAATACTGTTAAGTACATCATTTTTTTTTCACTCTGTTTTCTACAGAAAAGATCGTTTGCTCAAGTTGATCTTCAGAAAGGTTTACTCGCTTGTTTCTCTTTTGAAGGATCAGCAAGAGATCTAACGGGTAATGGACATGATGGGATCACGGAAAATGCAGATTTGGTCTCTGACCGCTGTGGCAAGGCTAAAGCTGCTTACCAATTTAACAGTGATGCAGAAATCGAACTACAGAATCCAGCTTCTTTGGCAACTACCTATTATAGCTATGCTCTATGGGCAAAAAGCACTCGCAACCCCAAGACAGGGGAAGTCTTGATTTTGTATTCTATCGGCTCGCCAGGAGGTGATCAAAATATATCAAATAGTAATAACTCGGCCTTAAATGGAGCCTGCATCGGTTGGGCGGGATGGGGTTATAATACTACTAATAATGGTGACGTGTCTTGTCTTAACACATTAGGAAGCACACCTACTCTTAATCAATGGTATCACACTGTTTTTACCCGTGATAATCATGACAAAAAATTATATGTAGATGGTAAATTAATTAATGCCGCTCCCTCCCATGACGATGCTTTCTATGGCATCGGCACGTTGAAGGCCAAAATTGGCAACCGAAATGCCAACGGAACACAAAATTATTTTAACGGCATAATTGATGATTTACGAATCTATAACCGAGTCTTAAATGCAGATGAGGTAAAGGCTTTATATAATCAGCAATGTCAACTAGTTGATATTATTTCCCCTTCAACTAGTTGCAGCAATCAAAACATTGTTTTTGTCGCAAAAGGAATAGCAAAAAGTTATTCCCCTACTTATCAATGGCAAGTAAATGGTCAATTAGTGGGGAGTAACGATTCTACATTAAACTATAATTTTTTGCCAAGGCTTAGTAGTTATTCGGCTCAACTAGCCGTTGTAGTAAACTATCAATTAGGTTGCAGTGAAACCTTTCAGACAAGCGATGAAATTACGATTGTTCTTAAAGACTGCTCAACGACTCCTGTTTATATACCCACGATTTTTACCCCAAATGGAGACGGCTTAAACGATACCTGGCAGTTATTCAATGTTACTTCCGTTCTGGAAGTAGTTATCTACAATCGTTGGGGAGAACTAGTTTTTCACTCAAATGGGTACGGGACTGCTTGGGATGGTACATATGAAGGATCCCCTTTGTCAACTGGTTTATATGCTTATAAAATACAATTAGTAGATGGTTTTGTCCATACTGGATCAGTCATGCTTACCAGATAGTATTTCATAATTCGGATAAAATCTACTTTTGCTACAGCCACTGCACTTATACAACAGATAAAGAAGCCATTTGCTGAACAGCTAAAGCCTGAGATCCATTAGAGCTTGTCCATTCTTGGGGTCGAAAGGAACCGAACTGTGCTCATGAGTAATCAACCATTCTTGCTCTCTTTTCTGATAGCAAACTGTTGCCCGCCAACGCATATTGATGGTATTACCTGTGCTAGTCATTCCATTGACGTGGTTAATTGAAGTGCAGTAAGCTAACGTCTCACCAGTTACTACGAATAGGTTCTCAACGTCAAAAGTGATGTCTCCTGGAAACTGAGCTAACCAATCCTGGAGTCGTTTACGACACTCTTCAAGACCTGTTTTCTGTAAAGAATTGACCACATCGAAGGAAAGAATATCGGGAGCATACTGCCGCATGGCAGTCTCAATATCCTTGTTACGGATAGCCTTCTCCTGTTGGCGGACTAATTGCTCAATGTACTCTTGATTGTTCATGAGGGTTAAGAGATTTGGCTGAAGAATGCCTATTGTGGTTTGCGATAGAATACATTCCAACGATGATCATCCAGATCGGCAAAAACCAAATTATACCCCTCCGGAATTTCGGTTGGCTCAGTAATAATCGTGCCTCCAGCCTCAACTACTTTAGCGCGCCATTCGTCCACAACGGTTTTACTTTCAGCTGCAAGTGTAAAAAGGATTTCTGAGCCGACTGGCGGGTTGGATACGGTATTACCAACGTTCTGAGCAAAGCGATCATATTCAAAAAAATGAATTACAAAGTGATCCTTGCTAAAAATGAAACTGGCTACCTCGTTGCTTTCATGCGGCCCATTGACTTTAAAACCCAACTGCTTAAAAAAGCGGTGAGTTTTTTCGATGTCTTTTACGGGCATGTTTGCCCATACTTCCATTTTTGCCATCCGATAAAGAATTTAATTTAAGGACACGACTCTAACTATTTACTTGTACTGAAAACACCTCAATAATGTTTTTCGTGTATGCTAAAAAACAAGCAAAGTACAACTAGTACGGGTTGCAACATATGACATCACCACCTGTACATTTCCCAGACCTGTTGTATAACTAACGTGGCTGGTGCAAAAGTCTGGATGGATTTAAGATGCTTTATTCAGTACATTGTTTCCGGCTAAAAAGCGACCTATACTGACCCCTTTTTTGGGCTTACTAATGCCCTAAAAGACTTTTGCAACAGCCACTATAATTATGTTATTCAACTATCAGAACATTTTGATATCATCA
The DNA here is from genome assembly GCF_002831565.1 of Spirosoma pollinicola. NCBI lineage: Bacteria > Pseudomonadati > Bacteroidota > Cytophagia > Cytophagales > Cytophagaceae > Spirosoma > Spirosoma pollinicola. The sequence continues at coordinate 843,033 of NZ_CP025096.1, forward strand.
ATCTGTTTTTCAATAGCGGAATAATTAAACGTCTCGTCAATGTCAGTAACGATTGTCAAAGCTATACTGCACCTAGTCCTGTTGCTGTTTTTCGTAATCGTCTTGCTTTGGATATTGTTCTTCTTTCACGGCACAGGACTTAACAGTTTACTTATTCCAGATAATTTACGGTGGCATAGAGGTGCCAGTAGTCAAGCCAATAAATTCTGGTACGTTCTTTCGTGCGTAATCAGTTATCTTGAGTGGTTTGGATTAATGTGGCTAGTCAACAAATTTAATTACTGGTATGGTCAAGAATGGTTAAGGCCAAGTCAAATGCATGTTGCTAAAACTGCCACTGTTGTAGTGGGCCTAATCACAGCCATTTGTGTAGCGGCTTATTATATCACATCAGCTGCGGCTCTCTGAGCTAGTTCAAGTGTGTTGTATAAGTGAGGTGGCTGTTGCAAAAGTAAATGGGTCGCTCCTTTGGTCAGGTAGTAGCCCGTATTTCTGCGTATTTCGATATAGAAAACAGAGGCAAACTGCCTCATAATTGGTCGATTCGGACTTTTGCCACAGCCACAAGGCTATAGAATTATATAGTAGAAATTAGTTTACAGAATGGTCAAATAACAAGATTCGAATACAAACAAGAACAGGAAGAACCTCCGCATCTGGGGTATCATTCGTTTGGGTTTCTTCAAAAGATAAATCCTGAGCGCTCTTCTTCGCTTGTTCTGCATATGGCCTACTTAGTACGTTTAAATTTTGCTTATAGAACCCTATAAGCGACTATTCGCGATGGAGATTTCAGCGGTTTTAGCTCTGTAATAATATTTGAAATGTTAGAATTGTCATGCATTTCGTAGTTAGGAGACCACACGCGTCATTAGAATATACCGTACTATTATTTTAATTTATTTTAACATACTAGAATAATATTTGGCCGCTTTGTCTAAATTCATACTTTTGCTAATAATTGACAATATATTCATATAACATTGTTTTATCCGAATAATTAATAGTACTACCACAGTATGATGGCTTTTTAAAGGAGCTAATACTCATGTAATGGCATAGTAATAAACCACGCCACGTCCTTCAGTACAAGACTCATTCTGCCAATTAATACAACCGACTAAACAGGTAAAAAGCATGCTTAAACAACTATATCTCCCTAAAGAGTGGCCTAACCTTAGCGTGATCATTCTAACATTACTGATAACGTTGACTGGTAAAGCCACCTCGTATGCACATACCGGTCATGGACTATTTACACGTCACAGGATGTCCACTTGTAAAGCCTATGCAGCGACGGCCTATCCGATTACCGGGCGCGTACTGGATGATACGGGTTCCCCACTTCCTGGCGCATCGGTGGTGCTGAAAGGCAGTGTCAAAACCGGTACCACAACCGATGGCGAAGGAAAGTTTACACTGAACCTGCCTGAGAGTCCCGATCCCGTTCTGATTATTTCCTCGATTGGTTATGCCACCCAGGAAGTAGTCTTGAGCAATCGGACTACGGTGGAAATCCGGTTAGTAGTCGACGCCAAATCGCTGGGCGAAGTGGTGGTCATTGGCTATGGTACCCAAAAGAAAGCCGATCTGACCGGATCGGTAGCCGTGGTCGATATAAATGAATTGAATCAGCAACCAACGGCCCAGATAACCGATCAGTTACAGGGCCGTGCATCGGGGGTTACCATCCAAACATCAGGCCAGCCCGGTCAGGCTCCCCAGGTGCGCATTCGGGGGATTAACACGTTCGGTAATAACTCCCCTCTATACGTGGTCGATGGCGTACCAACATCCACGATTAACGACCTCAACCCGAATGATATTGCCTCCATGCAGGTACTCAAAGATGCTGGTGCAGCGTCAATCTATGGCGCACGTGCCGCCAACGGGGTCATTATTCTGACAACCAAACGGGGAAGCAAGAATGAAAAGGTTAAAGTTAGTTACGATGCCTACTACGGATCGCAGCGGGTTAAGCAGGGGAACGTCTGGAACATTCTGTCTCCGCAGGAAATGGCCAACCTCAAATGGGTAGCCTTAAAAAATACCAACCCCAACGACCCGATCAATGATGCCCAATACGGAAACGGGGCTACTCCCCTACTGCCTAATTACATTGCGCCGGCGGGTGCGCAGACCGTAGATGAGTCGATTTATAATGTTAATCCAACTTACTCGAATCCAGATGATGTCAATAATTTCAACCGGATTGTCAAAGCCAATAAAGAAGGCACAGACTGGTTCCATGCCATTTTTAGACCGGCACCAATAAGCAGTCATAACCTGTCGGTGACAGGCGGCAGTGATCGGGGAAGCTATTTGTTTTCGGTTAACTATTTCAATCAGCAAGGCACCTTACTGGATACGTACCTCAAGCGCTACACGATTCGCTCCAATAGCCAGTATAATGTTAATAATCACATCCGGCTTGGCGAAAATCTGGCGTACTCGATCACGGATAATCCCCAGATTTCTATTAATGATCCCGGCGGAACCATTGGCATGGCCTATCGGTCACAACCCATTATCCCGATTTATGATATTCGGGGAAATTATGCGGGTGGATACGGCCCGGGCCTTGGTGATGCCTTCAACCCGGTAGCTATGCAGGCCCGGACACTCAACAACCGGGGCTTATCCAGTCGGCTTTTCGGAAATGTATTCGCCGAAGTTGATTTCCTGAAACATATTACGGCCCGTACCAGCTTCGGGGGTGAAGTTGCCTCATCCAGCTATCATTCGTTTTCTTACCCTCAATATGAGAATGCGGAAAACGCCAAAACGAATTCCTATAATGAGAATGCCAGTAGCGGTAATAACTGGACCTGGACCAACACACTAACCTATCGAAATAGTTTTAAGGACATCCATAACCTGACGGTATTGGTGGGAACCGAAGCGTACAAAAACCACTACCGGGAAGTTGGTGGAACTACTCTGGGCTACTTCTCCTTCGATCCCAACTATGTCAATTTATCAACAGGCTCGGGCACGAAGAACAATTATAGTTCCTTTAGTCAGGATGCCTTATTTTCATTCCTGGGTCGGGTAGACTATAATTTTAAGGAACGCTATCTGTTGAGTGCTACACTCCGGCGCGATGGTTCGTCACGGTTCTTAAACTACCAATACGGTTGGTTTCCAGCCATGACCGCTGGCTGGCGCATCTCCGGAGAGCAGTTTATGCAGGGGATCTCCTGGTTGGATGACCTGAAAATCCGGGGGGGCTATGGCGTAATGGGAAATCAGATCAATGTCGATCCGGCGAATGCCTTTACTACGTATGCCAGCAGCCGTGGGTCGTCCTATTATCCGATCACCGGCTCCAATTCAGTAATTAACGAGGGATTTGAGCGAAATCGAATCGGCAATCCGGACGCGAAGTGGGAAAAGAACGCCAACGCGAACTTGGGTATCGATGCATCTTTGTTCAAGGGAAAACTTCAATTATCCGTTGATTATTACCGCAAAGACATTCGCGATCTACTCTATGCGCCGGAGCGCTCTGGTACAGCAGGTCAGGGCCAGGTACCGTTTGTCAATATCGCTCACATGAAAAACGATGGAATCGACTTGTCGGCTACGACCGACTTTGATCTAACGCGAGACCTGAAGTTAAATACAACGCTAACCTTTACCTCGTATCATAATACCATTGTCAGTATTTCGAATGATACCCCCTATTTTGATGAACAATCGCTTAATTTCAACGGAAGCTACGTTGTGCGCAATGCTGTCGGCCACCCGCTGAGCCAGTTCTTCGGCTATCAGGTAGCTGGATTCTGGAATTCCCAGGAGGAAATAAATGCGGCTAATACCACCCTTCAACAAGCGACCAGCGATCCGAATGCGGTCTATCAAACCGACGTAGCCGTTGGCCGTTTCCGTTATGCGGATACCAACGGCGATGGAAAGATTACGGACGATGACCGAACATTTCTGGGCAACCCAAACCCTAAATTTAGCTACGGGCTCAACGTGGGGGCAACATTTAAGAACTTCGATTTCAGCATCTTCTTATACGGCGTATCGGGCAACAAGACCTGGAATAACTTGAAATGGTGGCATGATTTCTCCAGTTCGTTCTACTCAGCCAAAAGCCATACTGCTTTGTATGACTCCTGGACACCCGATCACCACGATGCCAAAGCGCCCATTCAGGAAACGGTAGGTTCCTTTAGTACGGCTAGTGTACCCAACTCGTATTTCATAGAGAAGGGAGGGTATTTACGGGCCAGAAACGTTCAGGTAGGGTACACGCTCCCCGGTACTATGCTTCAGAAAATAGGCTTGACAAGGCTCCGAATCTATGTACAAGCAGCTAACTTATTCACCATCACAAAATATACAGGTATAGATCCGGAACTGACAGGTATAACGAATACGGCCAATAACAACACCAGTATCGGTATTGATACCGGTGTTTATCCAAACCAGCGCCAGTATCTGGTCGGCCTTAATCTCTCCTTTTAGTCGTTAGTCCAACTTCTCAAAAACTGAAACATGAAACGGTTTTCCTATACTATTCTTGTACTGACCAGTTTAACCGGTGGTACGTTCCTTTATTCCTGCAAAGACGATTTTTTAAAGCAACCCGCACTTGGGGCGTTGAGTGATCAGGTCCTGACCGATGCGAAAGGGGTGGAAACGCTTTTAGTAGCCGCCTATGCGGCTTTGGATGGGCAGGCCAGCGATGCAACTGCCTTCGGCGGGGGCGGGGCCTGGGAAGCCTCTCCCGACAACTGGATTTACGGCAGTCTGGCGGGGGGCGAAGCCCATAAAGGCAGTGACGGGTCCGATCAGGCCAGTATTGACCCGATTGTCAAGTTCACTGCCGATCCTAGCAATGGCTTTTTTAATAGCAAATGGAAAGCCGTATTCGAAGGTATCACCCGTACGAATAGCGTTCTACGGATTTTAAAGGGCGTAACCGATTTATCGGATGCTGAAAAGGCAAATATTGAGGCACAAGCCCGGTTTTTGCGGGCTCATTATTACTTCGACCTGAAGAAGATGTTCAATAAAGTTCCCTGGATCGATGAGACGACAACGAACTTTAATCAGCCGAATACAGACGATATCTGGCCAAAGATCGAAGCCGATTTCAACTATGCCTTTAAAAATCTATCTGAAACACAGGCGGACATAGCCCGGGCTAACAAATGGGCTGCTGGCGCTTACCTGGCCAAAACGTATCTGTATGAACATAAATATGCCGACGCGCAGGCGCTTTTTACGCAGGTCATTAGTCAGGGCAAAACAACGAATGGACTGGCTTATGGTTTACTACCCAAGTTCTTCGATAACTTTAATCCTGCCATGGAAAACGGCCCTGAATCGGTCTTTGCCATTCAGAATGTAGCCAACGATGGCACGAATACCATCGCGAATGCAAATCAGGGCGACATGTTGAACTACCCGTATAACGGGCCATTCAGTTGTTGCGGATTTTATCAGCCTACGCAGGATCTGGTCAATTCGTTCCGTACGGATGCCACGGGACTTCCCTATCTGGATACGTATAATCAACACGCCGTCAAAAACGATATGGGCATAACATCCATTCAACCTTTTACGCCGGACGCCGGACCAGTAGACCCCCGCTTGGACTGGACGGTTGGTCGTAGGGGACTGCCGTATCTGGATTGGGGCAATCACCCAGGTCAGGATTGGGTACGTGCGCAGAGTTACGGAGGACCTTATGCGCCCAAGAAGAACATTTACTGGCGAGCCACGCAGGATCAATATTCAGATCAGAACAGTTGGGCTCCGGGCAGTGCCATCAACACGATGCTGATTCGCTTCTCGGACGTATTGCTGATGGCCGCCGAAGCCGAGGCTCAGGTTGGGAATTTAAGTAAAGCCCAGGACTATGTTAATCAGGTACGCAAACGGGCCGCCAACAAAGAGGGCTGGGTTTACAAATACGCTAATGAAGCTGACCCATCAGCCGGATTTTCGACGACACCAGCCGCCAATTATTCCGTTGGGTTATATCCGGCAAGTACGTTTGCTAGCCAGGGGAAAGACTACGCGTTGAAGGCAATTTATTTAGAACGGAAATTAGAGTTGGGTATGGAGGGACACCGTTTCTTCGATTTGGTTCGGTGGGGTATTGCCGAGCAAACCCTGAATGCCTATTTCGTATATGAATCGACCATTTCAACGGATATCCGGGGTGGTAAATTTGTCGCTGGCACTAAAGACTATTACCCAATTCCTCAACGCCAAATCGATTTAAGCGGTCAGGGTGTGCTGACCCAAAATCCAGGTTATTAATAGAAATTCACCTAGCTTACGGCAAGAAAACAGATGGTTAGTTTAGCCCAAACATTCTATTGATAACGTGCATTGCGTTTACTTTTTCAAACCTCAATTAGACCTATGAGAAACGTTCCCCTGCGTGGCTTAAGGAAGGGTCAAGTTTCGATACGACGCTGTTTTGACCTGATTTTTCTGCTCAGTACAGCGCCAATATGTGGTTTGCCAACTCAAATTAGTTACGATTTAATGACTAGTTAGATGCGTTGTCAATTAGAGGGCCAATCCGATACATTCCTTGGTTGGCCTGACAAGTTTGAAATTGAGGGGGAAACATTTATTATTTACCCCACGCTAAAATTGTATGATAAAAGCCAAATCCAAATTAATACTTGACATAATTTAGATTACAGAACCGAAAAATGGAGGGTATAACCGGGATTTGGGTCTTCCATGGGGAAGGTGGTCGATTCTCTAGTGGTGTGTTTTCCAGTAAAGCAAAGGCGGAATACTGGATTAGTCAACATCAGCTTTCAGGTATGCTTACTCTATATCCACTCGATACAGGCGTATACGATTGGTCGCTTGAAAAGGGTTATTTCGAGGCAGAGAAAGAAGCGGACCCCAAGGCCACTTTCATTCAGCGGTTTACTACAGCTAGCCAAGAACACTACCATTATGAAGATGGTAAATCAGGCTAGCTGGTCAACCTAATTACCGCTTATACAACAGTTGAAATGACCCGTCTTCCTATCAATGACAGCGATTATAAGCTGATTCAACAAGCCCGGGATTTGATCGCCCTTCGGCATAAACCTGACATTCATGCCGTCAGCTCAGTACTCAGAACTAAGGCAGGAAACGTCTTCGAGGGCATTCATTTGGAAGCTTACATTGGCCGAATAGCTGTCTGCGCAGAAGCGGTTACGATTGGCACAGCCGCTACGCAAGGCGATAGTGATATTGATTCAATTGTAGCTGTCTATCATACCGGGAAAATAGTAGCTCCTTGTGGTATGTGTCGAGAGCTAATCTCTGATTATGCGAGTGATGCCTTAATAATCTTAGAAGATAATTCAGGTATTTTCAAAACGCCGGTCCTCGATCTCCTACCAATGAAGTACGAGAGAGAGTAGAACTATTTTTAGAAGCGAGCTTAGTCTTCAAACTGCCTTTTTTCTTAAATATATCTCTTAACATAATCCGTCGCATACGATCCGGAGCATACGGCTATGGTTGGTCAGTCACCCGTTCAGGTGGAGGCCTGCGACACTTTTTGCTGGGTGGGGATGTTGCTTACCTCCCGTTCCCGCTCCGTCTGTTCAATATAAACCGCATTTTCGGCCGGTTCAATCTTAATGCCGAATTGGTTGGCGTAGGCCTGGGTAAACTCGGCCCCAAAATATAAAATGGCCGCTGTGTAATAGATCCACGTCAGGATCACAATCAGCGAGCCAGCCGCGCCGTAGGTCGATTCGGTGCCGGTCGTCTCGATATACAACCCAATCCCATACCGGCCCAGCATAAACAGCAGGGCGGTAAAAATAGCGCCCCATCGCACATCCTTCCAGCCAATCTTAGCATCGGGCAGCACTTTAAAAATGACGCCGAACAGCACCGTTACCACGGCGGTGCTAAGGGCAAAATTAAGTGCACTGATCAAATATACACCCAGACCCGGCAAGAAACGCGTCAACTGATCGCTTAGGGCCAGCACAACCCCGTTGACGACCAGCGATACCAGCAGAAGAAATCCCAGACTCACCACCAGGGAAGACGACAAGAGTCGATCTTTGATTAGTTTGAGCCAGCCTTGCTTGGGTTTGGCTTTAACCCGCCAGATCAGATTGACCGAATCCTGGATTTCCACGAAGATGCTGGTAGCCCCGATCAGTAAAGTAATAATACCAATGACCAAAGCCATACTGGATTTTCCCGACAGGCCCACATTCTTGATCATATCCTGAATCTGCTTAGCAGCCTGATTGCCCACCAGGCCATTAAGCTGGCCAAAGATCTGGCCCCGGATAGCTTCTTCACCCAGAAAGATACCAGCTAGGGCAATCATTAGCACCAGTAGAGGGGCTAGCGAAAAAATGGTATAATAGGCCAGGGCCGCACTAAGCTTCAGACAGCGATCATCCATAAACCCGTTGGCCGCATTGCGCAGCACGGCCCAGGCATTTCCCCAGAATCCCTTTTTATCCGGTTCTGGGGGAGCGGCCATGGGAATGGAATCGGCAAAGAGGTTTTTGTAGAAACGGGTCAGTAGCGTACTCATGCGGGTAAGGGTTTGTGATGAATCAAGTGACAGGCTATTCCGAAAGGCTGAAAACCAACACGCCGACATAACCCAGCCAAAGCCGGGTTGTTCCAAAAACAGGGCGAAACCTCGTCAAGCGGTCCGTATCGATAGGATTTCGGTCGGCAGGGCAACCCCTCTGGAAAATAAGCTAATAAGCTGATAAGACGGGTTGAGGACTCAGGAACAGCCTAAAACTAGGCATCTTTGTGATTTATGTTTTTCCTACTTCGCTACGAAGGGCTAGAAGCAGCCTGGTCTACTTTTTGTTAACTCACTTTTATTGGCTCATGACTGTGTAAAGCCATCCCGACAAAAGACTCATAAAAACGCTCCTGATTGAGACGAAGGAGCATGCATGTATTTGCTTCAAAATATGGACGATTAATTTAATAATCTCTTTTACTACCTGTTTACGGCTACCCGTTGCATACCCTCCCTTTCCAGAAAGAGAGCCTGCAGCTTTCGGGTCACTGGTCCCGGGTAGGGTTGGGGTAATACGTGCTGATCAATTTGGCGAACCGGCATAATCCGTTGGTTGCTGGAGGTAATAAACACTTCGTCTGCCGCAAAAACTTCCGCTAGCTGAATGGCTCGTTCTTCGACGGCAAAAATTCCCTGACAGACCGATAAGACATGTTTTCGGGTAATGCCCGGTAAGATACCAGTGGCAGCCGTACTCACCGTTTGGTTTTTAACGATAAAGACGTTGCTCCGCGACGACTCTGAGATAAGGCCGTTCCAATAGTATAAATAGTCATCCGTGGCCTGACGCTTTAATTGTGGCAGCATTTGGATGGGGGGCAAGTAACTGAGCGTTTTAACCCCCGGAATCTCCCGATGATATTCGTAGGACATCAAGCTTACCCCCAAGGCGGCATCGGGGAAACTGAATGGACTGGCCCAAGCCAGCAAATTCGGTTGCTCAGCCGGGGTAAACCCATCCGCTGAATAGCCACCCGTCAGAATCATTTTAAGGCCCAATAGCTCATGCGGGTTTAACTGAATCAACTCGGCAATCAGTTGCTGCAGACACTCCCGGCTTTCGGGCATCTGTAAACCCATGACCTTGGCGGCCTGCTCAAAACGGTCCAGGTGGTCATCGACGAAAATGGGGTGGCCTTTTACAACCCGCAAAAAATCAAAGATGCCGTACCCCCGCAGAAAAGCCAGGTCAGTGACCTGAAGGCGGGTCTCTGCCAGGGGTAGGAACTCACCGTTCAAATAAGCGTAGGCGTCCATGTCAATAAACTGATTATGATTTGTCTGTTTTCCTAACCCCTATCTGGGTTCAGAGGTAGGGCGTTTGCTTTTCAATACGGGTTCAATGGAACGAATTGGTTCCAGTAGGGTAAAATTAGTCATCCCTTACTATCTCCCGGCCAGATCAGCGATTCCGTTCGGAAACATGCTTTTGGCCACCTGTGCCATATCCAGTGCCTCTCGCAGTAGTTTAATCTTACCCTGTTCAGCTATTAATCGACCCATATACGTTTGATGGTAAGGCCGACCGGTTGCCGCCACTTGACACCGGACATCGTATTCCCCAAAAGCCTGATCGGGCGTATCGATATGGATCCGAATATTCTCAAACTCAAAACCAGGAAAGGTTTTGGGCAGGTTTTTCAGGAATTGGTAGAGGACGTCTTTTCCGTGCCATTGCCAGGGCATCCCCAGCGTAGCTAAATAAGGTAACTCAAGGGTGGCATCCTCCGCGAAGAGCTCAATCGCCTTGTCGGCATCGTTAATCGAATGAAGATAATCTAGCAGCAGTTCTTTTGCGGTTTTCATTGAATTCATGGCCTTGTTTGGTTTATAGTTGTACGAATGAATTGAGTCGTGGGTACCCCTTTGGCACGCACTCGCTCCCGAAGCACGGGGCTCTACGTGATCCGATTAGATCGTTTTACCTAGTGGGGGCAGTTGTCTTGTCGGTACGGCCAACTTAGTATCGATGGTTGATCGCGTGTTTTTTCTAGCGGGTACTTTTGGCGCGGGACAAAACCGGTTGAGTCGTGGGAAACAGGTATGGTAAGCAAAGACAAGCGACGAATGGTATCCTCTCTAGTACCTTACTGGTTTTTCTTTCTATCCAGAAAAACCAGCAGTGACTGAATCTTCCCCGCTTCGAAGGTAAAAATGTCCTGGCCCGTAACCCGTGCCGGATCAGCGGGTGGTCCGAATTGCCAGTTCACTCGGGCTATGTTATGATGCGATTCGACGGGTGTCCGTTGCGCAAAGCGGTAATCGGGTCGTTCAGCCAGCAGATCGCCAATATAAGCATCGATGTTTGGCAGGCCATCAAATCGGTAATGAGCAATGACTAAACTATCCTGACTGTATAACTTCTCGATGGCCGCTCTTCGGGTTAACCCGTTTCGGTCGCTCCATACGGTAAAGTGCTCCGCGATTAACGTATTTATTTCGTTTTCTTCCATGCCAGTTGATGGGGTCAATGTTGTGCTTAGTCCGTTTGTTTAGGCGCAAAGTTGCGGCTATCGGATAAGCTCATCATTGACATTTATCAAAAAAGAAAGAAACCCAACTATGGCTGGTGAAAAGTAGCCCGAAAGCGGTTCTGCTAGTCGCCGTACGGGTGCTTATCGCTTTCGGGCAACCTTATTCCTCATTCGGCTTAGTGTTTCGGCACTGATGCCCAGATAAGACGCAATCATACTTTGCGGCAGGCGAGTATTGAGGCTGGGGTACTTCCTTAAAAAATGAAGGTATTTTTCTTCCGCACTGTAACTGATGGCGGCATGAATACGTTGCTGAGCGGCTATAAACCCCCGATGTAAGATCTCGTTGACCATCTGGTCAAACAAGGGTATCTCCCTTCGAAGTCGCTCAAAATGTTCTTCTTTGATGATGACTAAGACAGAATCTTCTACCGCGTCGATGTTAAAGGTAGATGGCTTGCCCGAAAGGAGGCTTGCCCGGTCTCCGGTCCACCCGTTCTCTACCGCAAAATTGAGGATATGTTCCGTGCCTTTATCATCGACGGAATAAATGCGTAAACAGCCACTGGCCACAAAAACATTCAGTTGCCAGACGTCTCCTTGCTGCAAAAGAAATTGTTTCTTTTTCAGCTTTTTTATCACGCTGTATAACCGGATGTGCTCCAGTTCTTCCTCCCGGATAGCGATTTTGCTTTTTATATAGCTGGCTAATTCATCAAAAGGCTCAGTATTCATCGAATGCCTCTTACTGGTAAACTTAGTAAAGATACATGAAATAAACCCGTTCTGGAAAGGAAGGGTGCGCTAATTCCAGCACCCATAAATTGCCTTGGCTGGATCAAGACGGCCGCGGGTGAATCGCTGTGCGTTTGCTTGACATTGGTCAAAAAATTATTTGATAAATGTCATCGGGTTCTGGTGGCTCAATCCATCAACTTTGCCGCAACAAAATGGTACTACAATGAAAAAAACAGTTGGGATTATAGGAGCGGGTAACCTCGCCCAGACCGTCGCTACGTATCTTATTCGCTCTGGCTATGCGGTTACCTTGAGCAATACAAACACCGACAAGCTTTCGGCAATTGTCCGTTCCCTGGGCACGGGGGCAACAGCAGGTTCAGTAACCGAAGCGGCCGCTGCCGACATTGTCTTTTTAGCCCTTCCCTGGTTGAGCGTACCCGAGTTGGCTAGTCGCATCAATTCATGGGACAATCGGATCGTTGTGGATGCGACCAATCATTTCATCAGTCCTGATTTTCAGGTTGCCGACTTAAACGGGCGCACTTCTACCGAAGTGGTCTCGGACTATCTTCCCGGGGCCCGAGTGGTCAAAGCCTTCAACACGCTTTACTTTAAGCTTTTAGAACAGCCCCCGCAACAAACCGGAGGCAGACGCGTGCTTTTCCTGTCAGGCAATGATCCGGAAGCGAATGCCGAAGTAGGTAGTCTTATTGAGGAATTTGGTTTTGCGGCCGTCAATTTAGGCTCCCTTTCGGTGGGTGGCCAACTGCAGCAGGCTAAAGGCCCTCTTGCTTCCTTGAATATTATTAAAGTTTAAGTTTCCATACTGTTTTCGTAGGCATATGCCTACGAAAACAGTGGGCTGGTAGTAAAATCAAGTGTCCCATAAAACCCTCATTTGTGAGACGATAGAACATTCATCATTGATGAAGTGGGCATTTAGTAAGACAGTTTATATTTACTTGCCCTTATTTAACAAATCTTAACTTGGAGACAAAAGTCTGGCCGTCCACCTTTGCTTGACCACTGAGACCGTCTAAGCTTGTGAAGTTCTTCCAGATTTCCGCTTACCTAATTTTCTCGGCAATTAACAGCCTGTATGCCCAATCTACGCCACGGGCGGTTGGGAGTTATGCCGTCTTTACCATTCCTTTCGAGGGCGATTCGGTCACATTTGCCGTCGTTGCTAAGCCTGGCGAGCTGAAAGCCAAAAAGTCGGTTTTTTTGTTTCGACAAGGTTCACTTCCAATTCCACTTTTCACTATCAATCCCAAAAATAATCGGCCTTCGTTAACGGAGTTGCCGATTAGTTGCTACGATCATGAATCGGACTACTATAGCATCATGATTGCCAAGCCAGGTGTTCCAGTTATTGAGAATGATGCCTATTTAGATACCTTGTTTACTACGCGAAATAACCCTAAACCAGCTATGTATCCACCCCAGTACCAGGCTCATAATTACCTGGACTACTATGTACGTCAGACTAACGCAGTTCTGAAATTTGTGCTTCAGCAACCCTGGGCTGATGCTAAACGAGTGGTGTTGGCGGGTGGTTCGGAAGGGTACGGTGTGGCGATCAAGACCGCTTACGCCAACCCTACAGTGACTCACTTGATTGCTTTTTCCGGCTTTCTGGATGGTCGCCAACAAGGCATTATACGGGAGGAACGGATGAAAGGGTATACAGGGGAATATACACAGGAGCAGGCGCAGCAAAGTGTAGAAGGATTACAGCAACAGTGGAGCCAGATTTGTGCTGACTCCTTAAACACATCGGCTAAAGTGGGGGATCCAAATCGGACGCACTATTCGTTCTCGATTGACTTTAGAGGCTATCTGCTGGCATTGACGATACCCATTTTAATCATCTATGGTACGGCCGATATAGGAGCTACCTCGAATGATGTTTTACCGCTTGAATTTGCCAAGCGGGGCAAGAAAAACTTAGAAATCAAAGCTTATCCCAATCACGATCACACCTTTTACAAGCTAACGTTTGATGATAAAGGCAAGGTCATCAGCAAAGTTTACAACGGGGTAGCCGTTGAAAAAGATTATTTTCAATGGTTAAAGGAGCATTAGGCGGATTGATTACCTAATCATTTTATGAAAACAATTGTCCTGCTACTAACGGCTGCATTTAATAATCGGCCAATGAGACTGTATCATTTTCTATTCTTCTGCTTGCTAGCCTTGACCACTAAGGCCTATAAACCAGAACCGGAGTATTGGACACGGCCTGATTCACTAGGATTGACATACGTTGAGAAGCGATTGATTACGCCGGATAAAGCACAATTACTGTCGTGGTTCTTACCGACCTCCTCACTAAAACCGTTAAAAAAGACGTTAATCATTGCGTATGCCGCCACCGGTAACATGGCCAATTGTGTCTATTACGCCAATGAGTTTTTGAAGGCTGGCTTTGATGTTGTGTTATTTGATTATCGCGGCTTTGGCCATAGTTCCCCCTTCGAGATAGATCCTAAACGCTTGTACTATACTGAGTTTGTAACTGACTTTCAGACAGCCATTAAAGCGGCTAAAACGCAGTTCCCGACCAACAAGGTCGGGGTTTTATCGTTTTCACTAAGCACGCTTTTAGCGACGCTGGCTTATCAACAGGAGTCCTTTGATTTTATGATCGGTGAAGGGTATGTACGTGATCCAATCGCTGTTGTTGCATACTGGAAGCGGGTAGCGGATCGGGAGCTTACTTTACCTACAGGAGTGGAGGCTTATCCAAATGCAACTCGTAAGCTGAAGTGTCCCTTGCTACTACTTGCCGGCACCAACGATGAAATAACCCCACTTTCCACCAGCCAGGCGGTGGCTGCACAACGACCGAATCGCAGCCTTTTGACTTATGAGGGCGATCATTTGCAAGGCACCACTGTGTGGAAAGAGAGGGTGTTTGCTGATGGCTACGTTCGGCGAATCAAGGAGTTTGCAGAGAAAATTTGACTTCTTATCAAACGCTTCCATATGAGACGAATGAGAGTTATATACTCGTAAGTTGGGCGTTACAGGCGATGTATAACAGGCCAGAATTTAACGAAATAAACAGGTAGTATGCAATGGCTTATACTTGCCAGATACTAAAGAATTACTGACCTATAAAAATCCTGGCATTTACAGGACCAGAATTTAACTATGGTCAAACGGATAGAAATTGATGGCAACTCAATCAACGATATAGCCTCCTTTTATGAGGAGATCAACCGGGTATGTATGATTGGAGAAAGCTGGTTGATCGGTCATAGCCTCGACGCGTTCAATGATTTGCTGTTTGCGGGCTATGGCACCCTGCAAGGAGCCCAATCGGTTGAGTTAGTCTGGCATCATATGGATCATAGCCGGAACGCATTAGGCTATCAGACGACCCGAGCTTATTATCTGGAAAAGCTGCGGCCTGGATCGCCCTATAATAAAATCATGTTTAATGAAAAGCTGGAAGCCCTTGAGAGAGGCAATGGCGAAACGTACTTTAACACTATCCTGTCCATTATTGCCGAGCATCCAAACATCAAATTAATTTGTGATTGACGGTGACTTTTATCTTGTTAAAATAAGAATTAATTAACGATAGTTATCTTCTTTCCAAAATCCGAAGGGAAGTAAAAGTTCATTCCCGTTTGAGACTGTAAATCAATCAGACTGTTGGCTGTTTCAACGCTAATCATCCCAATTTCTTCTCGTAACTGATTTACCTTTTCCAACTCTTTGCGGGTCAGAGAACTGATCAGATGGCCAAAATGCTTTTCCTGTCCACTACTGGTGGAAGCTATATACCAGTCATCTATTCGCACAAATTCCTCGGGGGTTAATTCACCTGACTCGATTGCCCTCAACAGCTTTGGTCTGATAGCTGGATACAGGCTATCGTTCAGGTTATAAGTTCTACTAATCGAATTATGGTGACTCAGGATAACGGATGCCCAATACCTATTATGGATTAACCTTTCCCCAGGATAGCCATAGGCATTGATAATCCGCCTAAGTTCGGCGAATTGCTTCTCGCTATGAGGAGCAAATTTCTTTTCGGCATACCGGTCCTGTCGTTTGGCGCTGAACGTAAATAGAGCTAAGAGTGCTTTTCGCTGGTCCTTGTTGAACATTCGTTTGACTATGCTCCGCAGTTCCCCGTTTCCGCTCTTTTGATAAACGGATTGGAGTGAATCACGCTGTTTTTCAACCATCTCCCATGCAGGATTGCGTTGCAGGTTCTTAAGAAAGTTAACTTTCTTGACCTCTTTCAACTTCCATCCGGCAGCCATTCCCTTTTTCAGGTAAATAAACGCGACTTCTTGTTTCCCAAGTTGTAGCGCCAATTGTGTGGCTACTTTATAGTCTTTCAGGAACACAAAGCGGTACGACTTGAACACCTGTTCGTAGAGGTCCAGCGCTTCCTTGTAGTCTTGATGGGCAATCCGTATATGAGCCTGAGCGATAGTCCGATGATAGGCGCTATAATTTTCTTCACTTGATACCGGCTGTCTTTTATCTGAAAACGTCTGCAGAAAGCCAGTTGAATTGAAAGCTAAACAAAATGCGAAGATATAGTTCATGGTGTTCCTGTTTATCACAGAGACATCAGCATAAATGAATCGGTTGGAACCTGTTAAGTTTATTTAACAATTTAGGTTCAATCCTGAAAATGTAGCCGCTTCTTTTTTAAGACTAACAGCGCCAATACTACCTTTGAGCCCAGTGAATGATAGGCGGTTGCCTGCCTAACTAGACTTCTTCGTGAAAAGTCAGTCAATCTTCGTAATCCGTCAGCAGAACCGCGATTTCGCTAACCTACTTTTAACGTATAGTTTAACTCTTCTACCAACGTCCATGTTTCTAGGTCATTTTGGGGTCGCATTCGCTACTAAGCCCCTTCAACCACGCGTCTCATTAGGAACTTTGTTTCTGGCGACACAACTCGCCGATCTACTCTGGCCAACCCTGTTACTGCTGGGTGTTGAACGGGTTCAAATTCGCCCCGGTCTGATGGCTGCTTCACCCTTCGACTTTATCTTCTACCCTTTCTCCCATAGCCTGTTAGCTCAACTACTGCTCGGCTTGCTATTAGGCACTATCTATGGCCTAATCCAGCGTAATTGGCGTGGAGCGTTGCTGGTGGGCTTAGTAGTGCCTAGTCACTGGTTGCTGGACCTGATAGTCCACCGCCCCGATCTCCCTCTATACCTGGGGTCATCACCCAAACTGGGGCTGGGCCTGTGGAACAACTTACCTGCTACGCTAGCCCTCGAAGTAGGCTTGCTCGCTCTGGGCCTCTGGCAGTATGCCCGCACCACCCGGTCCCGAAATCGTACCGGTCGTTTTGCGCTGTGGGGGCTGGTTTTGTTTCTAGTGGCAATCTACTTAGGTGCGGCCTTTGGCCCACCGCCGACCGACGTATCCACCCTGGCCTGGAGTAGTCAGACGCTATGGCTGACCGTACTGTTGGGCTATTGGGTAGATGCAAATCGAGCGCCAGTGGGGAACATTGGGTAGTTAAGAACGAATACTGGCTGAGAAGTCGATTGAAAACATGTAGCCTGTCACCCTCGGAGTTAGTAACGCATCAACAGAGTAAATTTTGCAGGAAATAGCCTCTATTGACAATAACCCCCTTTAGTGCCAACCTGTGTTTTTCAAGGGCCGCCCACGTTGGCTCTAAGTACCCCGAACAGAAATATGATCAATGGATTGATGTACAAAGTGCTGCCCGTTTTAGCCGGTGCAATTTTTCTTTTCAGCGGTTTCGACGCAGCGAGCCAATCGATGGACCTCAGTTCGAAGCTTGGACCAAATAAAATTACCTTGTCGTTGACCAAAAATGGCGAATTGCGGTACAGGGTAACACGCCGGGATAAAATCATAATCGCCGATTCTCCGCTTGGCCTCACCTGCGACGATCAGAATTTTACGTCCGGGCTCTCCCTCGTTAGCGTTTCACCCACCGAGGTAAGAAGGGAGATATACAATTTGACGGTAGGCAACGTCAAAACGATAAATCATGCGCTTGAACGTAAAAGTATAACGGTCAAAAATAGGTCGGGCGCGCTCATGATCATTGATTTGGTGAACGGACAGGAGGGCGTTGCTTTCCGCTACCGGTTTCCTGATCAGGATAAGAAACTACGCGTAATCAATGCCGAGATTACAGGATTCCAGATTGAAAAAAAAGCCAGGGGCTGGTTGCAGCCTTATAACAAAGCGGGAAAGGTTACCCCAGGCTATGAAGATTTTTATGTCAACATACATCCCGGCGACTCAATCAGTAATCCCCGTAACCCATCTGTAGGGTGGTGCATGCCTGCTCTTTTCCAGGTAAATGAGAAGAAAAGCTGGGTTTTACTAGCTGAATCCGGAACGGATGGGTCGTTTCCAGGTTGTCATCTGCAACCCGACTCAAAGGGTGGGTTATACAAGATCGCTTTTGCTGAAAAAGATGAAAAATATAACCTTCCTTTGGGCAACGACAACCGGCCAACATTCAGCCTTCCCTGGACGATGCCCTGGCGGGTAATCATCATGGGTGATCAGGCCGGGGACATCCTGCTGTCAAGCCTGATTACGGATTTGGCTCCTGCCTCTAAACTTGACGATACATCCTGGATCGAACCGGGAAAAGCCACCTGGTCATGGTGGTCACATCCCGAGGATCAATCCCCTGACATGTACAACACATTCACGGATCTAGCGGCCTCTGTCGGGTTTGGGTATACACTGTTTGACGCTGGCTGGGAGAAAGCCAACGCAGAAGGGGGCATCATTGCCAAGGCGACAGCCAAGGGCATCAAACCCATGGTGTGGGCCTATTCAGCTGCCTATTTCGACGCAGAAAAACGAAGATCGAAATTTAAAGAATTGGCGGCTATGGGCGTCAAAGGGGTTAAAATCGACTTCTGGTGCTCAGATCGGCAGGAGGTGATGGCCTGTTTCCAGTCACTTTTTGAAGATGCCGCCAACGAGCATTTACTGGTCAACCTGCATGGCACAACTGTTCCCAGAGGCTGGCATCGAACCTGGCCAAATTTCATGACAGCCGAAGCGGTATTAGGAACGGAACATTATTTTTACGAAGCTAGATATCCGGCTTTAGCCGCCGAACAGAATACCGTATTGCCATTCACCAGAAATGTAGCCGGTCCAACAGACTACACCCCGTTTGCCCTGACCATCCGAAAATTTCCCCGATTGAACACGGCGATTCATGAGCTGGCTACGGCTATGATCTATACGTCGGGGATTATTAATTTTGCGGATTCAAAAGAGATATTTGATTCACTCCCTTTGCCGGTTCGACAATTATTGAAAGACATGCCTGCAACCTGGGATAAAACGGAAAGTATTGTTGCTGAGCCAGGGGAGCAAATAATCCTCTCCCGGCAGAAGGACCGCCTTTCTTACATTGTAGGAATCAATGGTACGAATAAAGCAGTACCAGTCAAACTGAATCTGGTCAAGTATGCTAAGGGCTTTTCTAAATTCAGAGTCATCAGCGAAGGCGAAAATCCATTGATGAGCTTTAAAACGGAAACATACCCAATCACGTCTACCTGGCAATACGTTTTTGCGCCCAAAGGAGGCTTTATTATCCAGTTTACAAATGAGTAAAACCGGTTGAGGCAGGCATTACATCGTCACATTGTCTATCACTACTCTCTTCTCTGTGAAGCTTAAATTTGGCTTGAATTTTAGACATTACGACTTGTCAATTATGGCCACGTTTCCATGAGTTTTTTGTATAATTCCTGAACCTGTTTCTTCTCGTAGTCGGTGGTCAACGTTTCTTTCGCATAGGTCAACAGCAAGCTTGCCTGTTCCCTCAGTACAGGCAAGCGGTCACGGGAACAGGCCGCTGAGGCTACCAGCGCAAGGGCTCTCAATAATCGTCGGAATACGGCAAAGTTTCCTTTGGCATTGATTCGGGGTAAATCGAAGGCCAGCCGCATGTAGCTCTCAAAATCGTCGGCACGGACCAGCACACGCAGGTGTTGCCCGTCGGAACGTAGCCGCGCCGGAAACTCGCGTTTGGCCAATCGTTCACCAATGGCCCCCAGGTAGTCAATTGCCATAATAGCCGTAGTTGTGTCATTAATGCCGGGAGAAAGGGCTTTCAGTGTAATATCGACCAATTGCTGAATGCCAAACCCTACATCCTGCTCGATGTTACGGTGCCGACCAATGCTAACATAGTTCATCAAATCATCTGGCCAGTCGACTTCCGTTGGGTCGGGTCGTTCCATGCCGCTACGCACGCTGAATAGCACGGTACCGTTGCCTACGAAAGCGCCCATCGGGCGTTCAATACGCAAAACCACGCGATGGCGTTTTGCCCAATTCAGCAATTCCTCAGTATTAATCTGTTGCAGATAACCCGTTTTTTTCGAGAGAACGGGTTGCCAGCCAACCTGTTCGTCGGCATAGGCCAGGGCGGCTTTGGCTTTAGCCGGATCATCGATGGGTTGGCCAAACTGCTCGGGAAACAGATCAATAATAGCGTGGTCGATTTCCTGAAAAACACGCTGAACAATGGTGCCTGTCTGGAGTGATTCGGCAATATGATGAATAAAGAAAATCAAGGCAGCCACACCACCCAGGGCTAACAGTAACCCAACCAGTACCGCCGTGGCCGGAACAAACTTAATTTCGTCGGTTCCGCGAATAGTGCCAAGAACAATCAAACAGTAGGCAAATACACTTACGAAATAGCCCATAACAACCTGATTGACACGGTCGCGCATGAAATTTCGAAGTACTCGGGGCGAATACTGGCTGCTAACCTGTGAAATCGTTGCCAGTGTAAGCGAAAAAGCCAGCGTGGCAACGGTGAGCATGGAACCTGCAATGGCTGAGAGCATGCCTCTGGCTCCATCGGCGCCGTTGCCAAACAGAAACGGATAACGCTTGGCCCCCTGCCAGTTTGTTGTTGCATCAAACTCCACCAAGCCATAGGCCATGCCAAAAGAGGTCAATACCATCAGACCCGGCACAAACCAAAGTGATTCCTGAAGTTGCTGCCAATACTGACGAAATCGGGTATTCATGTAGGGAAGAAGTTTTGTAAAATATCAAACCCGCCCCATAGTAATTAGTTATAGCACTGTAAGAAAAGCTTAAAAAAACACAAACTAATCCGGAAACGAATTTATAAGGCTCCCAGATTTTAACTTTTGTACACCTGATTTGTGCAGTCACTTCTAATTAATTTCTAAGCAGATTGTAAGCCAAATTTCAGGTCAAGGCAGGAGATTGTTAAAAATTTGAGGGTCAGCACAACTACTAATCGGTCTGGTAACTATTTAGCTCAACGCAACCATGATAAACAACAAGCAGGAATTACCCGATAATCTCTATTGGTATAAAGATGCCATTATCTATGAATTACACATCAAAGCGTTTTGCGATGGAAATGGCGACGGAATAGGCGATTTTCAGGGATTGCTTGAGAAATTAGATTACCTCCAGGAATTAGGCGTTACGGCCATCTGGCTATTACCATTTTATCCATCGCCCCTGCGCGATGACGGCTATGATATTGCCGATTATTATAAAATCAATTCCTCCTACGGAACCATCGACCAGTTCAAAACCCTGCTTTCCGAAGCCCACCAGCGGAATCTGAAAGTCATTACCGAACTGGTCATTAACCACACCTCCGATCAGCATCCGTGGTTTCAACGCGCCCGAAAAGCGCCCAAAGGATCGCCCGAACGGGATTACTATGTCTGGACCGATGACCCTACCCAATACAAAGACGTTCGGATCATCTTTCAGGATTTTGAAAACTCCAACTGGACCTTTGATCATCAGGCCCAGCAGTACTACTGGCACCGTTTTTTCCACCATCAGCCCGACCTGAACTTCGACAACCCGCTGGTAAAGAGTGAGATAATTAAACTTATTGATTTCTGGTGCGAGTTGGGTGTCGATGGTTTCCGGCTGGATGCCGTGCCTTACCTGTTCGAACGCGAAGGCACTAACGGTGAAAACCTGCCCGAAACACATGCCTTTCTAAAAGAACTGCGTAAACACATCGACGACCATTTTCCGGGCGTAGCCTTCCTGGCCGAAGCCAATATGTGGCCCGAAGACTCGGCGTCCTACTTTGGTGAGGGAGATGAGTGCCATATGAACTACCATTTTCCGGTCATGCCCCGCATGTTTATGGCCCTGCAAATGGAAGACCGGTATCCTATTACCGATATATTCGATCAGACGCCCGCTATTCCGGACAATTGCCAATGGGCCATTTTTCTTAGAAACCACGACGAACTAACCCTCGAAATGGTGACCGACGAAGAGCGGGACTATATGTATAAAACCTATGCCAAAGACCCCAAAGCTAAAATTAATCTCGGCATTCGGCACCGGCTGGCTCCACTTCTGGATAACAATCGGAAGAAAATAGAGCTTATGAACAGCCTGCTGTTT
This sequence comes from Spirosoma pollinicola, assembly GCF_002831565.1. Classification (NCBI taxonomy): domain Bacteria; kingdom Pseudomonadati; phylum Bacteroidota; class Cytophagia; order Cytophagales; family Cytophagaceae; genus Spirosoma; species Spirosoma pollinicola. The sequence continues at coordinate 865,236 of NZ_CP025096.1, forward strand.
TCGCTGCCGGGCACTCCGGTTATCTACTACGGCGACGAGATTGGGATGGGCGACAATGTATATCTGGGCGATCGCGACGGGGTTCGTACGCCCATGCAATGGTCGCCCGATCGTAACGCCGGGTTCTCCAAGGCAAACCCTCAAAAACTTTATCTGCCCACTATTCTCGACCCGGCCTATCACTATGAATCGGTCAATGTTGAAACGCAGCGGGCTAATACCTCGTCGTTGTTCTGGTTCATGAAGCGGATGATTAATTTGCGCAAACGGCACAAGGCGTTTGGGCGGGGTGATATGAAATTTCTGCCCGTCGAAAATCCCAAAGTGCTGGCGTTTACCCGTACCTACGAGGACGAAACGCTGTTGATCGTGGTCAATCTGTCGAAGTATGCACAACCGGCCGAGGTGGAATTAAGTGACTTTAAAGGCTATGTTCCTGTAGAGGCATTTAGTAAAAATTCGTTTCCGGCCGTTCCCGATAACGAATCGTACTTTTTTACGCTGGCTCCCCATGATTACCAGTGGTTTGTGCTGGAGAAGGTCGCATCGACAACAGTCAACCCATTATCATTGCCAACGCTCAACGTAGCTATCTGGAGTCAATTGATGAATCATGGCACCCGCGAACGACTGGAAACAAAAGTCCTTCCCGATTATTTACTTAAAGTCGACTGGTTCAGCGAGAAAAAACGAACCATGCGGAGCGTGTCGATTCTGAATTATGCGACACTCCCCCTGACTGAAGAGTCGGCTTACATTCTCCTGCTGGAGGTGTCGTATGAACAGGGGTTACCTGAAATTTTCCAGTTGATCATCGCCTTCGCCAGTGAACCACTAGCCACCAAATTAACCAATAACTGTCCGCAGTCGGTACTGGCCAAACTGGAAGTTAGTCACCAGATGGGAATTCTTTGCGATGGTTTATACATACCTGAAATTCAGCAGGCACTGCTCCACCAAATGGCAAGTGAAAACACACGCTCAAGTGGAAATCTGCTCTTTCAGCGTAAGCCTGCTCTAAGTACGTATGTGCAGACACACAGCGATATAAAATCGAAACTGATTACCGATGGTAATGGCTATGTGTCAATTGTTTACGATGCCTGTTATCTGTTAAAGCTTTACCGAAAGGTAGAGCTGTCCATCAATCCTGATACTGAACTCACGCGGTTCCTGTCCGAAACCGCCCAGTATGAATACGTACCTGCCTTTGCCGGGTCTATTGAACTGTTGGCTTCCGGCGAGCCGGTCATGTTAGGTACGATGCAGGTACTGGTGGCTAAACATGGCGATGGTAAAAGCTACGTACTGGATCGAGTCAACAATTTTATCGAACGAATTCTGGCACGGGACAATAGCCAGCTGGCAACGGCTATGGCGGCCCGGCGCGGTACGTTAAGCCAGCCAGTTGCGTATAGCAAACTACCGGTCGAAACGCAGGAACTGCTGGGAAGCCGGGCGGCTGAACAGGCTCGGTTATTGGGTATTCGTGTAGGGCAGATGCACCTGGCTATGGCCTCCGAAAAGGACCTGAAGGACTTTGCCCCTGAAGAATTTTCCCTTCATTATCAACGCTCCCTGTTTTCAGGCTTACAGTCGCTGGTTCGTGAAAGTTATCAGAGCCAGAAACGAAACCTGCAACGGCTACCCAGTGACATTCGGCAGGACGTTAACCAAATGCTGGACCGCAAAGACGATGTATTAACGACACTCAAACGGATCTACGCGAAAAAGTTAGATGCTACGAAAATCAGGATTCACGGGGATTTGCAGCTGGAAAAAATTCTGCTGACAGGCAAAGACATTGCCATTCAGGATTTTGGTGGTGACCCTAGTCGTAGTTATAGCGAACGGCGTTTAAAGCGGTCGCCCCTGCGTGATGTAGCGTCTATGATCCGTTCGTTTCATTACGTAGCTCACGAAGGCTTTTTGAGGAATAACCAGGTGTCAGTCGATGAAACCACACAATTGATACCTTATGCTGAATTCTGGGCGCACTACATGAGTGGTTTTTTTGTCCGGGCTTACCTGGAAACGGTTCAGAATAGCTCATTTATTCCCAAAAGTACCGACGATCTGCAAATGATGCTCGAAACGTATCTGCTCGAAAAAGCCATTTCCGATCTGAATTACGAACTGAATCATCGCCCCGACTGGGTGCGCGTACCCTTGCAGATGATCAAGACAATCATTGCCGGTCAGCCTACTCAAGAGGTACTGGCTACCTATGAAGCCCAGCCTGCAAGCTAGTTTTTTGCAAGCTACCCACCGTAGCAACTACTTTATAGAAAATGCATTGAACCCGTATTAGTTAAGCTGACTCCAAACTGGAGTCAGCTTTTTTTTGACAAAACGAGTGTACCCGGCAGGTGCCGGTAAGCACCAATAATCAGCTTGGAACGTTGCCTGGTGCCTTTCAGTTGGGCCATCCGGGCAATAAATTGGCACCTATTATTTGTTTCTTGATATCGAATTCTGTTGGTCAGCTTGTCTTTAATTTGACGTTTGTTCTGCACTAAGTCGATGCGATTTTCTGACAATTCGCTAGACGTATTGACCTCCGGTTACTGAGGGTTCCAGTATCCGATTTCAACCCTTCGCCCTAAGGGACATCGTTTATAATAGACAACGTGCGCTGATCAAGTGCTCCCTCATAGTATTTGTTTAAAACAGCCTGAAAAACAGGATCTGCATTGTCCAGAGAGCTAAACAACGTCATGCTCGACTTTAATTTCATATCATCTGGACTACCAAGTAGTTGATTGGCCGATTTACCGGCTACGCCAAGTAAGGCATTTGAAATTTCAAGCAGCCGACTTCCCAGGATTGGATGATCCAGGTAGGCTTTGGCTTCCCGTTTATCGTTCAGGGAATAAAATTTCGCCGTTTCACTGATACCAAGACCTTTAATTTGTGGAAATATATACCACATCCAGTGGCTCTGTTTTCGTCCGTTCTTTATTTCCCTTAAGGCTGTGGAATAATCGTTTATCTGGGCGTCTAAAAATCGCTTCAGGTTTGGTTCTGATTGCATAAGAGATCCGTTTTATGACGGTAAACTGAGAAGAGTCAATCTTGTTTAGTCCATGATCCTGTGGTTGACGTTCACATTTTTGAGCGTAAATCCATTAACAACTTTTTTATTGATAGCCGCGTTTTTACTCTCAACTTCGAAATTTTCAAACGTAAAATTTGAAAGCTTGTCGTACTCTGAAATAGCCACGTCGAAGAAGGTATCACAGCGAAGCTCGATATTTTTGAGGCTCACATGGTCGCAGTAGGAAAGAGGAACATCCGGTCGTCCCTGTAAATCAAAAAACTGTGTCCAGGGCTTTACATACAGAAGGCTGTGCGCCTGGCCTTTTATGTTTTCAACCAGAATGTATTCGTAAAGCTGTGGTGTATCGGGCCTCATCTTAAGCCATAACACCCGGCTAGCCTCCTTCACAAAACAATTTCGCATAACGATGTTTCGGTTATGAATCGCTTCACTCCCACAGGTAAGCGCCGAATGGCAAAACCCGAATTCACAGTCTTCGATGATGATATTGGTATTCGCGCCGTTGCTCGGCACACGGTCGGCCCAGGGGCCTTTGCCGCCTTTCAGCGCAATTGCGTCATCATTAACCGACATATAGCACCCTTTAATCAGTACGTTTGTGCAGGCGTCTATATCTATGGCATCCGTACTTGGTGCTTTCACCGGCTGGTAGGGCGAATAAATATGGGCATCCAGAATTTTCACATTCTGGCATTGATAATAATGACTTGTCCAGAAACCCGAATTATGCAGGTTTACATCCTGAACCTGTACATTGTTGCATTTCCAGATAAACACAAGGCGTGGGCGGGATACCTCCAGATTCGTGCAGTTTGGATCTTGTTTTCGTCTGGCCCAGAACGCTTCCCAGAAGCGCAACCCATTCCCATCTATCGTCCCTTTTCCTGATATCGAAAACCCATTTACCTGGTAGGCATTAACCAAGGCCGCGAAGTAATCCAGGCTTTGCCCTTCCATTCGGGACGGTAATTTTGGGTAGTCGGCAATGTTGTCAGAGCCTTTAAGAACGGCCTTTTCTGCCAGGTGCAAATGGGTTTTGTTCTTGAAAAATAAAGCGCCACTCATAAATGTACCCTTCGGGATCACGATGACACCCCCACCCTTCCGGGCTGCGAGATCAATCACCTTCTGAATAGCGTCGGTCTGAACAAGTGTGCTGTCTGATTTTGCGCCAAAGTCAGTAATGACATACGTCTTTCCAAGTTGCGCCAGGCTCATTTTCAGGGTAGTTGTAAACCAGCTGCTGATCGGACTGCCATCCGGAAACGATGGCTTCATCACTTTTTGCGCAAAAAGTTGTTCGCTCAGGAACAACATACACATCAGGGCCACTGCTATTGATTTCATATTTAATTACGTTCTGCCCAAAATATTTATTGATAATTCAGCAATATGCTCATCTTTTTGACATCGTCTTTCATACCCATTCCCTTACAATAAGCCCTTGATGAACAAAAACCCATAAAGTTAGTAGTCATAGCAGTAGAACGTTTGGTTCAGTTGAGGGCATATCACAGACGAAGTACAAGTTAATCGAGGAGCAAGAACATGGGTAAAGGAAGTAAACTCTATAGTATTTTTTTCAATAAATGTCCCCGTTGTCAAACTGGCAATTTCTTCGCCGTCAACAACCCCTATATCCTTAAGCGATTTGACAAAATGAATGATCAGTGTCCCTGCTGCGGGGAGCGATTCAGCCGCGAACCTGGCTATTACACGGGCGCTCTTTATGTGAGTTACGCCTACTACGTGGCCCTGATTGTGACCTGCTTTGTTTTATTTGAGGTAATTATGGATATGAATCTGACAATTTTTCTACTCATTTTAGTGGCGCTTATCATTCTACTGACCCCACCCGTTTTCCGCCTGGCTCGTTTGACCTGGATCAATTTTTTCGTTTCGTTTGATCCTACTAAACCAACTCATTGCCCCTAACGGACGTGCCTTATATTTTCTGAATGAGGAAACTAAACGTATATAAACGAACCGATCGCCTATTCAGGTAAGCTAATAAGTATATTTACACCCTTTTGCAAGCAAGTAAATATACTTATCAGCTAAAATTATCAATGTTATAAGACCATATATATAATTTTCTATAAACTTAAGATATTGATTAGTACTCATTTATACAATTAATAGAGTTTATTATAAAATAAATCAGTGTTATTTAGCTATAATTCTTATTTTTGTTGATAAACAATTAACTATAAGTTAATCAATATTGCTTAAAAGTTAATTACTCAACATTGATCTTAACTTGGTACAAATCCATATAATCGAGGCATCTCTGCTTGCTTATATGGATTTCTTAAGTCAGTGATACGACTGATTTTTCTCTTCTCTTACTCAACGTACTTAACGGATCAATTCAGAACGCTGGTGTAGACCTGCTTTTTGCACAGTTCGTTTGTGTACACCGGTTTCCACCAGGCCTATATATAAATTCGCTCACAGGCGTACTAACCACTTTATGCCGGTTAAAATACTTTATATTGAAGATGATTTACTTGTACGTGAAAACGTAGCTGAATTGCTGATGCTCAGAGGCTTTGACGTCTCCTTAGCCTCTGATGGAATGGAGGGAATTAGGCTAATCGATCAGGTAGTACCTGATTTAATTTTATGTGACATCTCCATGCCGGATATAGATGGTCATCAGGTGTTGACATCCACTCGTAGCATTCCCGCTTTGTCACATATACCGTTCATCTTTTTAACAGCAAAAGCGGATATGATTGACCTACGCAAGGCTATGGAGTTAGGTGCCGACGATTACTTGGCCAAACCTTTTTCAATCAGCGGCTTGTTGGCCGCCATTGCCACCCGATTGAAAAGAGTCGAACAGCAAGGCCGAATAGCCTTGTCAACTAATTTTTTAACTACAGTTAAGGGCCGCAATGAGCGTGGCTATATGCTGTTGAAGATCAACGAGTGCCGTTGCTTCAATACCCAAAAGAGGGGCTATTTTGTCTGGCATTCACGGGGCCTTTTTCATCTCAGTATTACCCTCGATAAGTTAATGCAAGGACTTGATCCTCAGCAATTTTTCAGAGCTAACCGGCATTTTATTTTACACCGCAGCAGCATTCTGGAATATAACTATTGGGAGAAAGGCAAGTATTGCATACAAATAAATAGTACTGGTAACACTCAGGAAGTGATTTTACCCAAGGCCCGGTTTAAAGCTTTTAAGAATTGGCTACAAGGCTAGCCTACTCTCTATTACCGCTACTATACTATATAGATTATGAATCAGGATAGAAATCTATTTAAACTAGGAATTGATAACTATTTACAGGGTATTGCTATAGTTAAACCGGTTAGTTGTACGGGGAGTGAAATAACCGGATTTTGCTGTCAGTATGTCAATCCGGCGTTTGCCCGGATTCTTGCTAAATCAACTAACCAGTTAATTGGTCAACCGATTGGCAAGCTATTTTCGAATGAAACAGATACTGAACTCATCAATGAATTACAATACGTTTACCAGACCGGAGAACCCCGACAGTGGCTCCACTATGATCAGGGGAGGTGTCTTGGAATGGCATTACTTCGGGTAGACGAACAGGTTATGATTAGCCTGCAGGATGTTAGTGAACAAAAACGGGTGGAACATGACTTGAAGCGACGGTTGGAAATGGAGGCCATCAGTTCGCGTATTTTACACAAGCTACTCAACCTTGACGACTACCAGCTGGACAACACAATTGTTGATGCTTTAGAGCAGGTTGGTCTACATATTGGTGCCGGACGGGCATCCGTTTTTTTGTATTCAGATGATTACCAGCGAGGCAGTTGTAACTATGAATGGTGCGCGCCCACGATGCCATCCCAAAAGAGTGCTATCCAGCAAGTACCCGTAACGCAATTTGGCTGGACTTACAGGCAAGTGGAACAAGGGAAGCTTATTCATGTAACCGTCGACCAGCTACCGCCCGAAGCCGGGCAGGAAAAAGCAATTCTGACTAAAGCACTGATTTATTCAATGACCCTTGTACCCCTGGTGCATCAGGGAAAAGTGCAGGGGTTTATTGGCTTCTACACGGTGAAGGAAACCCATACCTGGGATAACCATGACGTTTCGCTGCTGGAAACATTAGCCACTCTGCTCACAAGCCTGCTGCAACGACTTAAGAAAGAAACCGCCTTCGTCCGGGCAAACCAGCGGCTGGAAGGATTAAATGAAATCGATAAAGCATTACTAAGTTATCGACTAAATAATCAGTCTCCCCTATCCATTGCCATGAAGTACCTACAATTCATGGTTCCCTTTGATCGATTAACCATACTCCGGCTAGATGCTGACGCAACTATAACAACGGTCCACTACACCGTGACCGATGGGACGATGACTGTCTGTTCTGATGAAACCACCGTTCTTTCGATCCCCGGCTTTCAGGATCAATTTCCGCAGCCAGACGACCTGTTCGACTATCCCGACTTGCAAATTCATGCTGGCGGCCTGTCCGATACCTTGGATCTATATACGCAGGGATTTCGCTCGGCGCTTCTTATTCCTTTGTTCTATAAACAAGAATGCATTGGTGCGTTCCTTATGGCATCTATAAGTCCTTATTTTTTTACCGAGGAGTACAGCCAGATTGCCCGTGAGTTAACAGGTTCGTTGAGTATGGTCTTATATCAGCAGCAGTTAACCGAACAGATCAATCACCAAACGAATCAATTGACACAGCAAATTGATGACCGAAAGCGAGAGATTTCTCAATTGTCTAATTTACATAAAGCGATTCTGAAACATGCCGGCCAGGCTATTATCTCGACAAACCATGAAGGGATCATTCAGACAGCCAATCAGGCCTGTGCCGAATTACTGGGGTTTGAGATTGAAGAACTCATTGGCCGGACCACTCGGTTTGAACGGGATTCGCCAGAAAGTCCACTTAAGTTCGTTACCTACAAGCCTGATGACCCAACCTGCCCACCCTTGAACAACAACCTGGACGAACTAACGGCTCAGGGCTATTTTATATGTGAATGTGACGTTGTAGGTCTATTTGGCCAACGGATACCCGCTTTATTAACTACAAGCAGCTTACATGATGAAGACGGAATCTTACTGGGGTATGTAGGTATCGCTACAGATATCTCTGCATTGAAAACAGTGGAGGCCCGGTTACACAGTACTAATCAACGTCTTGAACTGGCTACTCAGGCCGCGTGCCAGGGCATTTGGGAAGTTGATATGGAAACCAACCTGCTAAGCTGGGACGATCGGGTTTGGGAAATTTATGGGATGGAGCCAAGCCAAACACCGGTTGAATTTCCGGATTTTTTAGCCTTAATCCATCCCGATGATCTTCCGGATTTTATGGATCGTTTTCAACACGACTTAGATAGCGGGTCGATTGCGAACGTGACCCGCATCATTCGTCCAGACGGGGCCGTTCGCTATGTCCAGGCAATCGGGCACGTAATCTATGACCGGCAGGGGAAGCCCATCCGTCAAATTGGTATTATCTGGGATATCACGGCGCAAAAAGAGGCCGAAAGAGCCATTCAGGAAAGCGAACAGCGCTTTAGAGAAATTGCCGAAAATGTTGATGAGCTTTTCTGGGTGCATCAGGCCGACCCATTTAAACTACTCTATGTGAACCCCGCTTTTGAAAGACTGTGGCATATGAACCCCCACTCGCCTGAGAAAAAACTTAGTTCATTATTAAAAATAATCGAACCGGAAGACCATACGGCCGTTCTGGCGTTGATTGACCAATACAAAGCGGGGCAGGAAGGTCAACTGTATTTTCGGTTAATAATAACGAATCAACCCATTCGCTGGCTATTTGTTCGCACGTTTATCATACGCGATGCGTCCGGTAAAGTCATTCGTCATATTGGTATTGCAAACGATGTAACCATCCATAAGGAAAAGGAATTGATTTTAGAAAAAGCACTTTTGCGGGAACAGGATCTGAATCAATTAAAATCGCAATTTGTTTCGACGGCTTCTCATGAATTCCGTACGCCACTAGCCACCATTCAGTCGAGTGCCGATTTAATAAAGTTGTATCTGGACATGCCGTTTGAGAACTCCAGCATTCAGGTGAAAAAGCATCTGGCAGTTATCGATAGGCAAATTGAACAGTTCAATATCCTGCTAACCGACATTCTGACCATTGGCACGATTGAATCAGGCAACGTAAAATTCAAACCGACCTGGGTCGATATCAAATCTGTATGCCAGGAAATCATAACTACTCACTTCAGCCAGTCAAACCAAGATAGCGTTCAGCTGGTACAGGAAGGAACGCCCCACCCCGTGTTTCTTGACGAAAAGTTGATTCGTAATGTACTGGTTAACCTGCTCTCGAATGCGGTTAAATTTTCGAACACACGCCCCTGTTTGCGCATCTGCTTTGAGCATGACCGCCTGCTTCTGGAGGTTAAGGATGAGGGAATTGGCATACCGGCTAAAGATATCTCAAATCTTTTTCAGGCTTTTTACAGGGCCAGTAATACAAACGCTATTCCGGGTACCGGCCTGGGGTTGGTAATTACCAGACAATTTATTGATCTGCACAAAGGGCATCTGGACATCCAAAGTGTAGAAAAAAAAGGGACCACCTGTACCGTTACGTTGCCAATCAAACAGGCGTATGAAGTGGAGGTAACTTCAGTCGTTCACGCCTGACCTTAACCAAAACATGTCAATCAGATACGGCACCAAAACTAATTATAGTAAAACCAATGGCTATTCAACTACTTGTTATTGAAGATGATCCCCAGATTAATGAAAACCTGGAGGAACTACTAACCCTTAAGGGATTTCAGGTTGAAACGGCAATGGATGGTATGCAGGGCATTGGTAAGGCTCTGCTACACCCGCCGGATCTGATCTTGTGTGACATTATGATGCCGGTCATTGATGGGTATCAGGTATTGAAGATGGTCCGCAATAACCGACTGACAGCCAACACCCCGTTTATATTCCTGACCGCGAAAACGGAATCAGCCGATATCCGACAAGGTATGGCACTGGGAGCTGACGATTACCTGACCAAGCCCTTTACATATGAGCACCTAAAATCGGCGATAGACAGCCGTTTACAGCGCGAAGAACTCCGCAGAATCGCTCTGAAAGCACAAATCGAGACCTTTCGGCATAACCTGATGGCTGTGTCGAGTCATGAATACAACACGCCACTGACCAGTATCATTGGTTTTTCCAGCATATTGATGACCAGGCATCAGCAGTTGAGTGACGCAGACACTGAGATGATGGCCAGAATGATCAATTTAAGCGGCATACGGCTCAAACGATCACTGGACAATGTTCAACTGATGGACGTTTTGCAGCGGCTTAACCCCACTCACAGTGCCTATAGCACGTATACCACTGGTAGGACGTCCATATCATCGTTACTCATTGCCGACTATGTGCTGGCTGTTGAGCAACGACAGAGCCGCCAGATTTCATGTCAGTTTGACGTGGAAACAGCTCAAATCGGCCTTTCGGAAGCCAATCTCAAAACCTGTCTGGACGAATTAATTGATAACGCATTCAAGTTCTCGCAGGTCGACCAAAGCATCTTGCTGCGGGGAGAAATCGTTGATGCCGGCTACCGTATTACCATTACCAGTCAGGGTCAGCACTTCAAACAGGAAGACATCCCTCACATTTCGCCCTACAAGCAATTTGATAGAGATTACTACGAACAACAGGGCTTTGGGCTGGGCTTGTCTATCGTCAAAAAAATTATTGAGCTAAACCAGGGACAGCTAACGGTGAGCAGTGCTTCACAGGGAGTGACAACGGTAAAGATCGACTTACCGACGTTGATTAATTAAACTATCTATCCTTTCGACAGAAACTGATTATGAACCTAGGCATTTATTTATCAGCCGTTTATCTCTCCTATTTTGCTTACTCAACGAAGGCCTGTTTTAGTTCTAGTACACAGTTTATAACTTCATGAAAGTCAATAGCTTATCTAACAAATATGATTTATTATCCGGTGATCTTGTCGATCTTCCAATTGGGGTAATTGAGTGTGAACTGTCCTCTGATATTATATCCAGCCAACATTTAGTCGTTACTTATTGTAACCCCTATGCATCGGCTTTATTAGCGATTAATTATAGTCCACCGAGTCCATTTTTTTTCGATACGAATCCGTATTTAAAATCACTGGCTCAATCTGTTTACGCTGTTTTGAAAACGAGTACTCCGCACATAACTGAGTCGTATGTACCGGAAAGAGGCCGCTGGATAGAGAGCTCGATTTATAGACATACTGAAACATGCCTTATTTATCTAAAAGAGGTAACGTTTAGGAATCCAGATAAAATCAGGCAGTTTGGCGGGTTACCAGCGGAGAAGGCAAGTAATTTATTAAATAACCCCAATGGGCAATCATCGTTCATTGTGCCAGTTGCAACTTACCAGGATGAAGTTCATCAGCAGTTACTGGTAAAGGCCAACGCACTGGACAGAAGCAACCAGTTGTTACAGGCGGTCATCAATACCAGTCCTACAGGATTAGCGTTGTTGAAACCTATCTATGTCGATCACAAGATCATCGACTTTGTCTATTTGGTAAACAATCCAAAAAGTGCTGTAATTACCGGTTTAAGCCAGGATGCCATGATTGGGCAATCGCTGTTAACCCTGTTTCCACACCTGCTGACGAGTGGCGTATTCGACAAAATGGTCACGGTTATTCAAACTGGCGAAAGTCAGCAGTTTCAACTACTGGATAAACTGCCAACGGGGGCATTTTGGGGTGACTTTTCACTAGTACGAGTGGAAAATGATCTTTTGTTTTCGGTCAACGATATTACCCATACCAAACAGATAGAAGAAGAACTTCGGCAAACCAACGCCAATCTGGAGCGTAACGTAGCCGAACGGACAACCACAATTCAAGAGCTTTCAGCCATAAATCGGGCTATTTTACAATATGCCGGCCTGGCCATTGCCGCTACCGATGTACATGGCATAATCCAATTGGTAAATCCTGCTTTAGAAGAATTTACGGGTTATAGCGCCGATGAGTTGGTTGGCAAGGTTAAACCGGGAGCCCTTCGCGAACCGAATGCCCATAATTATCAGATTGATCAGTTAAAACCCGACCTGAACAAGCCTGAAGTGGCTGGAGAGGCTATTATAACGGCCTATATTGAACAACATGACTTTATACGTCGGGAAAATACACTACTAACCAAAGACGGACAATTAATTCCGGTGCTGTCAACCATTAGCGGTTTCTATGATGACCAAAAAAACTTATTGGGCTTTGTCGATATCATAACAGACATTTCGAATCTGAAGGCTGTTGAGCAGGCGCTCATCAAAGCCAACGAACGGGCTCAATTAGCGATACGTGCCGGGAAGCTGGGTATTTGGGAGTGGAACCTGGAGACCAATGAGTTTACGCTGGATGACTTTTTCTACAAACTTCTGCATATACCCAGCTCGATTAGAATTCAGCATCTGGATGAGATAAAGCAATTGGTACATCCGGGCGACATGCTCTTTTTTAATCAGTATGAACAGGCTGTTCGAACAAGTAAAAGCCCGTTTAACCTCGAACTTCGGGTGATTAACCCAATCAGCCGGATAACCCATTATATACGGGTAGACGGGATAATGGCCCAGCCTATTGACGGAGCAAACAGTAGAATGGTGGGTATGATTCGGGATCGCACCCATAAGCGCATGTCGGAACAGGCTTTACAGGCGAGCGAAAACAAATATCGGTCACTGGTCGGCCATATGAAAGAGGCCGTTTTCCAAACCGATTCCAATGGTCTATGGACCTATTTGAATCCTGCCTGGGAGGAGATAACCGGGTTTAGCGTTGACGAATCGATAGGACAGCTTTTTCTGAACCATGTTTTAACCGACGACCAGGCACGCAATCAGGCATTATTTGAGCCAATGATTGCTCGTCAGAAAAAATTCTGTCGGCATGTAGTCCGCTACAGGCACAAAGACGGAGACTTTCGCTGGATCGACGTATTTGCGCAGCTAACGCTGGATGATCAGAATCAAATCACCGGAACTGCCGGCACACTGACCGATATTACCGAACGCAAAAAGGCAGAAGATACATTACAGGAAAGTGAACAGCGGTTCCGGGAAATTGCCGAGAACGTTGATGAGCTTTTCTGGATACGTGATAGCAATAACCCTCAGTATCTTTACATTAACAGGGCTTTCGAGCAGTTAAGTGGTATTCCGCTGGAGGAGATATATGCCAATCCACAAATTTTCTTATCCACTATTCTTGAAGAAGATCGACCCTTACTCATACGTGCCTTTACGAAACCAGAGCCAGGACTGCGGTTTCAATTCAGAGCCCGGCATCAGGACGGGAGTCTTCGCTGGCTAAGTGCCCGGTTGGTAGGGATTCAGGAAGGTAACAAAGCGCAAACCCGCCTGATTGGTATTGCCACTGACATTACCCCACTCATAGAGAAAGAACAAATTCTAAAAGATTCTCTCGAGAAGGAGCAACAGTTGAATGACCTCAAATCACAATTTATTGCCACGGCCTCGCATGAATTCAGAACTCCTCTCACGGCCATCAGCACCAGTATTGACCTACTGAAATACTACGCTAATCTGGAGGCAGGTAACCCCATAACACCGGCAATTAATAAACATGCGAACAACATCTCTCTGAAGGTCATGGCGCTTAATGAGTTAATTGTCGATACATTAACGATCAGTAAACTGAATGAAGGAAAACAGGAGGTAAACCTGGAGTTAACTGATTTAACTGACTTAGTGGAGACATTGATAGCACTTGATTTTTGTGATAGGCCGGATAAACGGCAGGTCGCTGTTCAGACGAAAGGACAGGCTACTGATGCGATCGTTGATAAAAAACTAATGGTACACGTTCTGACGAATCTGCTTACAAATGCCTTCAAATTTTCAACGGGAAATCCAGTTTTAACCATTCGCTACGAACCAGAAACGTGTAGTATTGACGTAATGGATAATGGCAGAGGTATTCCTAAAAAAGACATCCCTAATTTGTTTAGCAAATTTTTCAGAGCCAGCAATGCGAAAGATATTAAGGGAACTGGCCTTGGCTTGTCCATCTGTCTGGAATACATCACCCTACAAAATGGTGTTATTGAGATTGACAGCACAGAGGATGTTGGTACCACGTTCACCGTTACGCTACCGATTGGCTAGATACGAACGTTTGTGTTGAGTCTTTCCAGTTCGCAAAAGAGCTCAAAAACAGCATGCCAACTAGCTGACAGCCCGCTTTATCCTCGTCCAATTTTTATAGAAAAGACCAGTATTTACTTATTAGTAAATATACTTGCTTCAACAAATCATTTTAATTACAATTTAATTGATCAGGGTTAAAACGAATTTGATTCGACCATACTTTTATGTCGTACAAATACTCAGTTTTAATACACAGTATCAATCGGCGTAGGCGTGTTTATCCTACCGATAAGTTATCAATAATATGAGTCAGTTTGAGATCATCTGCTCGTTTGTCTGGCAATTTGTAAAGAGCTTGTGGCCCTTACTGCTGATTTTTGCCATACTGGCTTGCTTAAAGTGGCTGGTTTTTAGCTAGATAAGATTATTAGTAAAACAAAGCGGAGATAGCCACTAACTGGCTATCTCCGCTTTGTTTTACCAGGCTTAAAACTTGTTTACAAAATCAAACCACTGCGTCGTAACATTGCTTTAGGCGAGGGTTCGCGCCCCCGGAATTTCTTATAAAGCTCCATTGGCTTCTCACTACCGCCTTTTTCCAGCACATTTTTGCGGAAACTGTCGGCAGCTGCTTTATTATCCAGACCTCCTTTTTCTTTAAAGAACTCAAAGGCGTCGGCATCTAAAACTTCACTCCATTTGTAGCTGTAATACCCCGCCGAATAACCACCCGCAAAAATGTGGGAGAAAGCTGGACTAACGGCGATTCCGTCAACATGGGGAAATAAATTAGCAACAGAATCCACCCGGCTTTCAACCTGCGAAATAGTTTCGCCGGAGGGTTTCTGTCCGTGGTAAAACATATCGATCAACCCCAACCGAAGTTGACGAAGGTTGGCCATACCGGCCATAAAATTCTGGCTGGCACGAATTTTCTCGATCAACTCATTTGGGATGACCTCACCCGTTTGGTAATGCCTTGCGAAGAGCTTTAGGGCTTCGGGATCGTAGCACCAGTTTTCCATCACCTGCGAGGGCAGTTCAACGAAATCGCGGGGAACGCTGGTGCCGCTTAAGCTTTCATATTTTCCGTTAGCCAGCATACCATGCAGCCCATGGCCAAACTCATGAAAGAGTGTCGTGACCTCATAGAAGGTCAGCAATGAGGGCTTGGTATCGGTGGGGCGGGTGAAATTGCAGACATTGATAATATGCGGCCGAATGTTTTCACCATTCTCAACTTTTTGCCCCTGAATATCATTCATCCAGGCACCACTGCGTTTTCCGGTACGAGGGAAATAATCGCCGTAAAAAACAGCTAAAAACTTACCGTCCTTATCAAAAACGTCGAAGGTTTTTACTTCCGAATTATACACCGGAATATCGGTGCGCTCCTTAAAGGTGATGCCATAGAGCTTGTTGGCTACCGTAAATGCACCGTCCAGCACATTTTCGAGCTTAAAATAAGGCTTTAACGTTTCGTCGTCCAGATCGTACTTTTCTTTCTTGAGTTTTTCGGCATAATAGCTGTTGTCCCAGGTTTGGATTTTATCATCTGCAAAGCCGTGTGCTTTGGCGTAGGTCGTTAGCTCCAGAAGCTGGCGTTCGGCGGCTGGGCGGGCATAGGTTACCAGTTCATCCAGAAAACTCTGCACTTTATTTCGGGAACCAGCCATACTTTCTTCAAGCACAAAATCGGCATGGGTTTTATACCCCAGCAAGTTAGCTCGCTCGTAGCGAAGGTTTACGATCTTGTTGATATTGCCCGAGTTATCGTTTTTATCGCCGTGAAAGCCACGTCCGTTATAGGCCATGAACAGTTTTTTCCGCAACTCCCGATTATCGGCATACTGCATGAACGGGCCGTAGCTTGGTGCCTGCAAAGTAAACACCCAGCCTTCTTTACCCTTTTGCTTGGCCGTCTCTTTAGCTGCGTCGCGGGCAAAATCGGGTAAACCGGCAAGGTCTTTCTCGTCCGTTACCACCATCGCATATTCGTTGGTTTCGTTCAGGACATTCTCGCCAAACTGGAGCGATAATTGAGATAGCTCCTTGTCAATTGCCCGCAGACGTTCTTTCCCTTTTTCGTCCAGATTGGCTCCATTCCGGGCAAACCGTTTGTATGCCTTTTCAAGTAGCATACTACTCTCAGCATCCAGTTTCAGGCTGGCCCGTTGCTCATAAACCGCTTTTATACGGGCAAACAGTTTTGCATTTAGTGTAATGTCATTGCCATACTCACTCAGCATTGGCGACACTTCCTTCACAATTTTCTGAAGTTCGGGCGTTGTTTCGGCGTTGTTTAAATTGAACAGTACCGATGTCACCTTATTGAGCAAATCGCCGGAGCGTTCGAGGGCAACAATGGTGTTGTCAAACGTTGGGGTAGCAGTACTGGCGACAATGGCATCAACGTCTTTGCGTCCCTGAGCCAGTCCATCTTTGAGGGCAGGCAGGTAATCGGCATTTTTTATTTTGTCGAATGGGGCCGTTTGGTGCGGTGTCGTATAAGACGACATGAATGGATTTTGGGTCATTTTAGGTTGTGTGGGCGAGGGCTGAGCCAACGTCGCAGTAGCGGCAGCAACCAGCAACACGCCCGTTTGCTTGATTCGTTGATGGACTAACATTCTGATTTGCGTAATGAGTTTCCGGGAAAAATACGAAACAACGACAGATTTTACAATCCTATGTTGCTCAGGCGGTTGTTGCACAGGGTAAGTGGAAATACAAAAATAGCCGCCCAATCTGGACGGCTATTTACTCCTCTCTCTTCTTTTAATTAATAGCCGTACGGCCTGTTGCCTGAGCCACGACCGTTACCGTATCCTCCGTTTCCATAGCCACGCCCCCGGTCTGCCATGCGTTCATAAGGTCGCATGCGTTCGATAACCCGGTCGCGTTGCTCAGGTCCAAGTACCGCCATCATATCAATAAATTGCCGTTGACGTGCCTGCCGGAAGAAATCGCGCTGGCGAGGATCACGGGCATCGATGTTTTGGGTTTGTTGGCTGAACCGATCCCGAATTCGGCGAATTTCGCGTTCCTGCCGGCGGGTTAAATTCAGTTCACGATCCCACCAGTCCAGATGACGGTCAAATTTGTAATCGTCATAATCATAATTGTAATTTGGCTGGCCATAGCCTGGCTGGTTGTAGCCGGGTTGTTGATTATAACCCGGTTGCTGCGGGTAGTTGGTATTGGGTGAAGGATAGCCATACCGTTGTCCCATGGCACCAGTGGTAAGTAAAGCAACGAGGGTGGCGGCAGTGAGCAATACTTTTTTCATGGTTATGAACTGTTTCAGGTTGTATTTGGCCTTTTGAACAAATCGCCCACGAATGGTTTAATTAATTCTTTAAATAAATCTAAAATTGATCATCATTAAGCGATAATAGGGGTAAAGTCGAATTTGTAATTAGCTGATTTGTACCTTAGTTATCCATCACATTACTGATAAACGTTCACTCAATTATTTTTTATACCGTGGTTATTTACAACGCTAAAGACTGGCTTGGGGCTCTCCGGCATTTTCATACCAGTTATGTTATACAGGTACTTTTGAAACGGGTAGTCTACGTGTGCGGCTATGGCTCCCTCATTACACTGATAGACCAGCATTGGGTCAATGTTGAGGTCCCGATTGACGGAACGTTCTTTTCATTACTGGGCATTCTGCTGAGTTTGCTACTTGTATTCAGGACGAATACCGCTTATGATCGCTATTGGGAAGGGCGTCGGCAATGGGGGATACTGGTTAACAACAGCCGAAACTTTGCCGTCCTGATGGACTCGCTCCTCCCCGAAAAAGACATTGAAAACCGGCTTTTCTTCGCCCGCACGCTATCCAATTTTGCGATGGTACTAAAAGGGCATTTACGAACAGGTATCGACTTTGCCGATCTGGAAGAAACAGGCGAAGGAGATCTGGCCCTATTGGTTCCCTACAAACATGTTCCGAGCCGGGTGGCGGCCTTACTATTGCGTCGTGTACAGTCTTTAAAACGCCAACGTGTGCTTAGCGAAGAGGACATGATCACCATTAGAAGTTACCATCAGGCTTTTCTTGATATAACGGGCTCCTGCGAACGGATTAAAAATACGCCGATTCCCTTTTCTTACAGCTTTTTCATCAAGCTTTTTATCACGTTGTACCTATTGCTAATGCCCCTTGTGCTGGTGGAAACTTACGCTTATTTTACCATTCTGGCCATCACGTTTGCAGCCTACGCGTTGCTGGGCGTAGAAATGATTGGGGATGAAATTGAGGAGCCATTCGGTTTGGATTGCAATGATTTGCCCCTCAACCAGATTTCGCAGACGATCCGCCGGAACATGCACGAAACACTAACGGGAGAAGTTTTGGCTGTACCCGCTGCTAATGTCGAGTATCAGAAGGTTAATTAGTTATAGTAAGTAAGGGATTTTTTAACCACAGAGGCACAGAGAAAACAGAGCTTTAACGGGTTAATAATAAGTCGATTAAAGCTCTGTTTTCTCTGTGCCTCTGTGGTTAAAAAATCCCTTACTAATATGTATAATCCGCCAACGGGTCTTTATCCTCAAGTTTAACGATACGCTCGTATTTGGCCCGGTCAAATTCACCCTCGTTGTTGGCAATGAAGATTGTCGCAACTGTATTACCAATAATATTTGTGATGGAGCGGGCTTCGGACATAAACCGGTCGACGCCCAGCAACAAAGCCAGCCCTTCGACCGGTATTACTTTTATGGCCGTCAGCGTACTGGCCAGCACGATAAACCCGCTGCCGGTAACGCCAGCTGCCCCTTTTGAGGTGACCATCAGGATTCCGATTATGGTTAACTCCTGACCGATGGTGAGGTCGACCCCAAATACCTGCGCTAAAAAGATCGTTGCCATCACCAGATAAATCGTCGTACCATCGAGGTTAAACGAATACCCTGCCGGAACCACCAACCCTACCACCGACCGCGAACAGCCTAGTGTTTCTAGTTTTTCCATGATCTGCGGCAAGGCCGATTCCGACGAGGATGTGCCAAGCACAATCAGTAACTCCTCTTTGATGAACTTTAGAACTGTCCAGAGGCTAATTTTATAGTAGCGAAGGATCAGGTTGAGGATCACAAAAATGAACAGGATCATTGTTGCATACACGGTTCCCATCAGTTTGGCAAGTGGCAACAACGTACTTAGGCCATATTTCCCAATGGTGAACGCCATTCCACCATACGCCCCGATGGGTGCTAGAATCATAACAACTCCCAGAATATTAAAAAACACTTTTGACAACCGTTCGAAGGTTAAAATCAGCGGCCGGCCGGTTTCGCCCATACGGGTCAGGCCCACACCAAAAAGAACAGAAAAGACGAGTACCTGCAAAATTTCGCCCTCGGCAAAGGCTTTAACGGCGTTGCTGGGTACGATATGAATAAAGAATTCCGTCCAGTCCATACCGGCCCCCTGTTCGGTGTATTTACTGATATCCCCCCCTTTTACGGCCGCTGTTTGCACACCATCGCCGGGCCGAATCACGTTTGCCAGCACCAGGCCAATGGCTAACGCACCGGTTGTTACAATCTCGAAATAAAGCAGCGCCTTCCCCCCTACGCGACCAACCTTTTTAAGATCACCCATATTACTGATTCCGAGCACGATGGTCAGAAAAATAATGGGCGCAATGACCATCTTGATCAGATTGATAAAGATGTCGCCGAGCGGCTTAAGTTTGGCGGCTGTTTCGGGAAAGAAATAGCCCGTCAGGATACCCAGCGTAATGGCAATCAGAACGCGAACGGTGAGGTTATTAAGAAGTTTCATTGATGGCAAGATACATTATAATGGATAATGAAGAATGTATAGTGAAGAGTGTTTCATGAAGAATGAAGAATAATATGTCACTGTCCATTATTTATTCTTCATTATACACTCTTCATTCTTCACTATACATTCTTCACTACACCAGATGCGTCTTCACCACCTGCTGCTTGATTTCGTGAATGCGGTCGTTGAAGTTGAGGCTCAGAAAATCTATGTTTGGAACAAGAATCGTGTCAAGTAGCTCTTTTACCGGCGCATCGTGTGGGATGCGTTTACCCGTAGCGACACTAATGTACTTAGACGTTACCCAAAGCACATTTTTAAGGTGCGTTTTCCCATCGTCGGTCATGATATATTCTGTAACGGTCGTGTCTTCATTTACATAAATCAATCTTGACAGAATGCGTACCCACTCACTTACACGAGCGGGTCGCACGTAAGCAATCTGGTGCTGGTAGACGACCCAGCTTGTTTTCAACTCCTTAAATAACTGACCCGGATTGAAGTCGTACAACTTGGCAACCTGGTCTTCACGAGCGTTGAAATAATAGTCGAAGTACTTGGCATTGTTGAGGTGCTGTAGTGGGTCGCAGTCCTGAAAGCGAATAATCACCCGCGATTCGGTTTCGGTTGGGTAACTGCGGTTTGGATCACGTTTAAACATAGATCAGGATTTTTCTGATTTAAATGATTTTCCAGATTAGTAAAACAGCCTTACACGGCTTTTAACCAATACTCTTCAATTTATTACACATCAACTCACCATACCGGCTTGTTTTCCGGAGAAAATCATGAGAATCATTTCAATCCCATGAATCCTGGTTAAGACAATTTTGTGCAATCTTTACGTTAGTACAACAAAATTGCCTTTTTATTTCAATTCCTGTGCACTTATGAAAACGATACGTTATCTCCTACCCCTATTTTCGATCCTGATTTCCCTCACTGCCTTTGCTCCCGTCGATGACTCCGAAGCCGTTGTAGGCACCTGGCTGAATGGTACGAAGAAAGGTCATGTTCAAATCTATAAACAGGGCGGCACCTATTTTGGCAAGCTTATCTGGCTAGGACAGCCAACCGATCCGGCTACGGGCAAACCCAGAACTGACGTCAAAAACGCCGATCTATCGAAGCGGACTCGGCCATTAATGAACATGCTTCTCATGTACAACTTCAAGTATGATGGCGGTAATGTTTGGAGTGATGGCAAAATTTACAACCCCGAAGATGGCAAAGAGTACAACTGTAAAATGACCCTCAAAGACCCGAATACGCTCGATGTACGGGGCTATGTCGGCATTTCCCTTTTCGGCAAAACACAGACCTGGACGAGGATAAAGTAGGCCGTTTGACGTTTGTGGTTAACCAATTAATACCATCAACCTATGCAAACGATTATTATCGGTGCAGGACCGGCGGGACTGGCTATGGCGGGCCAATTAGCCCATCGAAAACAGCCGTTTACGGTGCTTGAAGCCAGCGAACACATTGGCCTTTCCTGGCGAAACCACTACGACCGGCTCCACCTGCATACGGTAAAAGAGTACTCGGCACTCCCCTATTTCCCTTTTCCAGCCGATTACCCTACCTACATATCGCGTTTGCAGTTTGTCGAATACCTCGAACGATACGCCGAACACGTTGGTATTAAGCCTGTATTCAATCAAAAAGTTGTTAGCATTCAGCAAAATCCGACCGATAAAACATGGCAGGTGCAAACAGAAACGGATCTGTTCATTGCCGAACGTGTTGTTGTCGCAACGGGCTATAACCGGGTTCCTAACCAGCCAGAGTTACCCGGTCAGCGCGATTTCAGGGGTATTGTCTGGCATAGCTACGAGTACCGAAATGGGTCGCCGTTCCGTAATGAAAACGTGCTGGTCGTAGGTATGGGCAACACCGGGGCCGAACTGGCACTCGACCTGCTGGAGAATAACGCCAGACCCTTTATTTCCATTAGGGGCCCGGTCAATATTGTCAGGCGGGATACATTTGGCCGACCGGCTCAACCCACGGCCATTTTTCTGAGCAAATTCCCTAACTGGTTTTACGACTTCATGGCGGGGTTATCGCAGCGGTTCAGTGTGGGCGATGTATCGGCTTATGGGCTCGGTAAACCAAAGCATTCTCCCTCCTACGATACCCGTAGGGGTAAAATTTCGGTCATTGACGTTGGCACGCTCGACCAGATCAAAGCAGGCAACATTACCGTATTGCCCGGTATTAACCGCATAAATAAGAAAACGGTAACGTTCACCGACGGCCGCGAATTACCCTTCGATGCGATCATTCTGGCAACGGGCTATCGGCCGGGTATGTCGGCGATTCTGGGCGATGCTCTATCAGCTAAAGTTTTGAACGAACGCGGGTATCCGAAGAAACTCTGGTTTAACGGAGACGACCTTCAGGGCATCTATTTTCTTGGCTTTTCCATACCTCTAACGGGCGTTCTCTATCACCTTAACCTTGATTCGGAACGGGTCGCCAATCATATTGCCAAAAACAATTTTGTCACGCCTTAGTTATATTAGTGTAATCAGGGTGATTACAAATCATTCAACGTTATAAACACTACGATCATGAACGAGACAACCATTAAAGGAGGCTGGAACGAATTGAAAGGTAAAATCAAACAAGCCTACGGCGACTTAACCGACGACGATCTAACCTACCAGGAAGGCCAGGAAGACGAAATGTGGGGCAAAGTCCAACAGAAGACCGGCAAAACGAAAGACGAAATCCATAAGGCAATTGCCGATTTATAATAGAGTTAGTGAATCAAATACGTAGAAAGGCCGGGACTGAAAAGTTCCGGCCTTTCTACGTATTTAGGGCTGATGTCAATTAAACACTTGGCTCCCAGCCTTTTTCATATTGCCGACTCCACAACTTCATAGCTTCGGCGTCTTTAATGTGTCCATTTTTCGGATCTACAGCAAATGATTTATTGGTGCGGTAGGAGATGTTTGCCAAATGACAGAGCAGCGTACTCTTGGCCCCATCGTCGATCGTTGAATTCTGTTTGGCTTTGCCCCGAACAGCCTCGAAGAAGTTCATCATGTGGAGCGTTGTCATATCGCCCCCGCCCCCTAAGGCCGTTCCCGACTCCGATCCTTTCGCCTTGCTGGCTTTGATTGTTTTACCGTCCCGGCTGAAGAGCGTATACCCATCCCGGTCTACATAAACGCTGCCGTTGGTGCCATAAATAACCGTACCCCGATCTGTACCGTACGTTTTATACCCATTCCGGCTGTTGCCATCCCACTTAATAATTTTATCACCCGGAAACCGGTAAGTGGCATCCATCGTATCGTACACAGCCCAGCCATCTTCGGGGAAATAGCGTTTGGCCGCTTCGACCATGACAAATTCCGGGTATTCGACCTGTAAGGCCCAGCGAGCCATGTCCAACTCGTGCGTAGCATTATTACCGGCTTCGGCGGTGCCGTATTGCCAGCCATACCAGTGCCAGTTATAATCCCAGGTGTCGTGCGTATAGGCAGTACGTGGTGCTGGTCCCTGAAACAAATCCCAATCCAGACCTTCGGGTACAGGTGCTTTTTTCGGAATGGGTACTTCGCCACGTGAATTGGCATAGAACGCAACGGCCTTAAATGCTTTCCCAATAACACCGTTATGAATCTGGTTGATAATGTCAATCGACTCCGGCGAAGACCGTTGCTGGTTGCCCATCTGAATGATCTTACCGTATTTTTTCTGAATTTCCATCAGAATTTCGCCT
The DNA here is from genome assembly GCF_002831565.1 of Spirosoma pollinicola. Lineage (NCBI taxonomy): Bacteria > Pseudomonadati > Bacteroidota > Cytophagia > Cytophagales > Cytophagaceae > Spirosoma > Spirosoma pollinicola. The sequence goes on from NZ_CP025096.1 coordinate 888,991, forward strand.
TCGCGTGGGTTGTGGCTGCACGGTTTTTCGACGTAAACGTGCTTACCTCCCTGCACGGCCAACCAGGTGCCGGGTGCGTGCCAGTGATCGGGCGTGGCGTTAATGAGCACATCGACATTCTTGTCGGCAATGACCTTGCGAATATCATTTTCCAGCTTAGGTGTGTATGTGATGTGTTTGGAAAACTTCTGAACGGCGGCTTCCCGCTGCTTCTTCATTACATCACATAAGTAAACCAGCTCGACGTTGCTTTCTTTTTTCGAAATCGGTTCGTAGTAGGCGGGTAACCGCCGTCCCAATCCGGCAATGGCAATATTCAGCCGTTCGTTGGCACCTATAATTTTGGCATAACTTTTAGCCGACATACCAGTAGCCAAACCACCCAATGTGACACCCGCTGTTCCTAAAGCGGCTTTTTTAATAAACTCTCTACGTGAATTTTCCATTGTTTATTGATTGACTGAATGATTAGTCTTCACCTGAAATTAGTATTATCCAATCCTTTTTCCGTTGTTCTATGCCACGGAACCAACGTACAATTCACCCCTTTTACACCTTCCGTTTGCCTGATCTGGAGGCATCACAAACACCTTTGAAATAACCGACAGATTCGGCAATACCAGCCAGTGGGTCTTTCATATCTTTTTCATATTCTAGACTACATGAGCCATCGTATTTCACCTTGCGCAACATGGCCACAAACGCCGGAATATCGATTACGCCCCGGCCCAACTCGCAGGTAGTGCCTTCTTTTGAAGCCGCCGTGACGTTTTTTAAGTGTATGTCGAAAATACGTTTGGCGTATTTTTCCAGATCCGCAATCGGGTCATCGCCATACCGCTTATCGTGCCCCATATCGAAACAAAGGCCAATGCGTGCATCCAGGTCCTTCACCGCCGTGTATACCGATGTGGCACTCGGAAACAGTTTAATGTCGGGGCCGTGGTTATGTATGGCATACCGCATGTTATACTCTTTCACTTTTGTATCGATGTACGGCAAATCTTCCAGATTGGGAATACCGACTATCAAATTCACGCCCACGCGCTTCGCGTAGTCGAACCCGTTGTCGATGTCCTGTTTCGTTTTCATGTAGATCGGCCCCACGGCATAACCCGTTACGCCCGACTGTTTCAGCTTTTCATGAAACGCCTTAATCTCATCGGCGGTACTGGCATATGGAAGATGAAAGTCCTTAATGCACAAATAATGTACGTCGGTCTTTTTCATCATCTCAAGTGCCTGATCCAGCTTAAAATTAACGAAGCTGAAGCCTGCCATTCCCAGCTTGAATAAATCGTCGGTGGCGGAACCGCGCGTTTCAGGGGCACCGGCCTGTGCTATCCCCGGGCTTATACTGGCCAGGGCCATACAGCCGCTGGTATTTTTCAAAAAGGATCGTCTTGAGGTCATGCTGATTAATAGGAAATCCGTACTCCAATTAAAACGATTCCGGCCTGTTTTCTACTGAATAAGCGGCAGATATGGGGTTGGCGCGTCTGGCGCGGGTAAATACCCGCGCCAGACTCACCAGACTGATACCCGCACCAGACGAAGCCCAAACAGTTTGGACCTGATTTAACACGTAAAAAGATCAGCTTGAGAGGTGATTTTCTCCGTTTCGTATAAACAGGCCTGTATCGTACTTTGCAATTCCGTTCATTTGAGCGTCCATTCGAGAAAAGCATGAATCGGTTTGCCATCATCGGCTTGTTAGTTTGCTCCCTCACTGCCCGCGCACAAACGGTTATTTCTTCGGTTCAGGAAGCGATAACAGTAGCACGACACAACAATCAGGACTTACTAAACGCTCGCCAGAATAGTACCATACAAGCCCAGCAACGAACAGCCAGCCGCGCTGCTTTATTACCCCAGGGGAGGCTCTTCACTAATTTTGACTACAACTATGCCTTGCCTGTCCAGCTCGTGCCCGCCGAATTTCTGGGCGGGAAACCGGGCGAGTTTCGGACGTTGCAATTTGGACTTCCGTATGTGCTGGCGGCTGGTGCCGAAGTGACGGTCCCGGTAATTAATCGACCTGCACGGGCCGATTTAGGAATTGTTGAACAGAATATTCGGATTATAGACGACCAGAATCTGGTATTACAGGATGAAATTTCGACCCAAACGGCCCGCGTCTATCATGCGGTCCTGTTAACCCGCTCGGCCATTGCCATTACCCGACGTAATTTATTGGCCACCGATACATTGACGCAAATTGCCCATGATCGGCTGGAGAAAGGCCTGATTGAGCCGCTGGAATACAACCGAATTCATTCCATCCAGTTAACAACGGCCGATGTTCTGTATCAAAACGAACTGGCCTTTGTCCGGAATCGCAATCAACTCAAACTGCTCCTGGGTCTGACGCTGGCCGACAGTGTAGCCCTGGTCGAGGAATTAGCCATCCGTCCTGCCAGTCTGGCAGTTCCGGCATCGGCAATAACATTCGTTGAGCGGCCACAGATTACCCTGCAACAAGCCCGAATCGAACTGGCACGTTTGCAACTCAATCGCGAACGGCTGCAACGATGGCCAACACTTGCGGCATACGGGCGCTATACCCAGCAGGCCCAGCGAAGTGCCATTAATTTCCTGAGCACCAGCCAGCCATGGTATCAGATTGGTGTGGCAGGACTACAGTTCAACTGGGCATTTTATTCGGGTGGGCTGCGAAACAGCAATCAGGCCCGCGCCCGTCTCCAAGTTAAATTGGCACAGTCGCAACTGGCCTATGAGCAAAACCGGCAACAGGTTGATAATGAAGACGTCCGAAACACGTATAATCAGGCCACTCGGTCGCTGGACCTGAACCGGCAGAATTATGAACTCAGCAATCAGAATGTGCAGATTGCTTTAGTCAAATACAAGTCGGGGCTGTTTGCCTACGATCAGTATCTAAACGTGTTCAACGAAGCGCTGACGGCTCAGAATCGATTCCTGAACAACCTGTCGAATGTATTCATCAATCAAACGATCTTACAGATCAGAACCGGGCAATAACTTCTTAACCAGACCCGTAATTAAGACCGACGTTTCGATTTTTTACACCACGAAGGCAACCCGACTTACGGTATAGCGACACAATGAAAACAAACCTCTCCTTATTTTTTCTTGTTGCCCTTCTTGGCATTTCGTGTAAGTCAGGCACTGACGGAACAACCCCCTCCTACCGGGAATTGACCGAAGCGGTGTATGCGTCGGGCAATGTGTATCCCCGGAATGAATATACCGTTACGGCCGATGCCATCGGTGTGCTGCAACAGCGCCTGATTAATGAAGGTGATTCCATTCACCAGAATCAGTTGTTATTCGTGCTGGAAAGTGCTTCCGAAGATGCCCGCCAGCAGGCCGCAGCCAACGCTTATCGACAGGCGCGGGCCAATCTGGGGGCCAACTCCCCCGTTCTGGCCGAACAGGAAGCCCAGCTCCGAAACGCCCGCACGCGAGTTGCCAATGATTCAATTAATTACAACCGATTTCGGGAGTTGTTCGCCCAAAACGCTACCTCGCGGGCAGAACTGGAGCGGGCCGAATTGAATTACACCCTGTCGCGCAATACGTACCGCGCCCAGACCAATACGCTGCAACGCAGCCGGGATCAAATCCGGCTCGATGTTTCGGCCAATCGAAGCCAGCTGGTAACTACCGAAGTAGCGGGTCGAAACACGCGCGTTCGCAGTTTTGTGGATGGTAAAGTATATGAAGTCTATAAAGACCCCGGCGAAGTTGTCCGGTTGGGCGATCAGTTGGCGCTGGTTGGCAGCGGCAGTAAATTGTTTGCTCAACTGGCCGTCGACGAGAGCGATTTCGGGCGAATTCGGGTGGGTCAGGATGTGTTTCTGAAAGCCGATGTATATCCGAACAAAGTATTTAACGCCCGCGTAAGCAAGATTTACCCCAAACTTAACCGCACCGATCAATCGTTTCGGGTCGACGCCGAGTTCGTTGGCGAACGCCCCGACTCCTATTACGGACTAACTGTTGAAGCGAACATCATCATCAGTCAGAATAAACACGTGCTTACCATCCCGAAATCATATGTAATTGGCACCGACAGTGTTATGATTGAGCAGGACGGCAAAAAGCAAAAGGTAAAATTCCAGAAAGGGGCCGAAAACTTTGATCTCGTAGAAGTGAAGAGCGGGCTGACACAGGCGTCAAAACTAATTCCGAATGAGTGAATAATTGAATGAGTGAATAGAATATAAGCCCCATTCACCCATTCTATCATTCTATAATTTACTTATGGATTTACACATCGCTTCTCAAATTGCCCAAACGCACTTGCTGGCCAAGAAACGCCAGACGCTGGTCGCTATGCTGGGCGTAACATTCGGTATTGCGATGTTCATCACGATGATTTCGTTTATGCAGGGCGTCAACCAGTTTCTGGAAGACTCGGCGCTGGACGCCAGTCCGCATATTCGGATGTATAATGATGTGAACACCCCCAGGCCGGGCCTGATTGAGGAAATGCACCCCGGCAACTTCAACGTGATCTACCACCAGCGGCCTAAAGATGAACAGGCTCGAATAAAAAACGGGATGGCCATTGCCGAACGCATTGAGCGCGAGCCGGGTGTGCTTGGGGTATCGCCCCAGGTAGCTACGCAGGCGTTCTACAACAACGGCCCGATTCAGATTTCCGGGACAATTTCCGGCGTGGACATCGACCGCGAAAACCGGCTTTACAAATTAACAACCCGACTGAAATCAGGTAGCCTGAACACCCTGAAAACGAATCCCGACGGCTTGATTATGGGAAACGTCCTGGCCCGAAAACTCAACGTTCGGGTGGGCGACAAAGTGACCGTGACAACACCAAAAGGTGGTATTCGTGTTTTGCGCGTTGTTGGCACGTTCGGGTTCGGCATTGGCACAGTTGATAATACGAAGAGCTATGGAAACCTCTCAACGGTGCAGGAAATGCTTCAGAAAGACCCGAGTTATATCACCGACATCCATATAAAAATGGTTGATCCTTTACAGGCAATCCCATTTGGCAAGCGACTGCGGGCTGTGTATAACTATTATACAGAAGATTGGGCTACTGCCAACACCGCCATTCTTGCCGGTGAAAAAATAAGGAATATGCTCACCTATGTGGTGTCGATCACGTTGCTGGTGGTGGCCGGATTCGGGATTTACAACATCATGAACATGACTGTCATCAACAAAATCAAGGACATTGCCATTTTGAAAGCCACGGGTTTTGAAGGTCGCGACATCATCGCTATTTTCCTGCTCCAGGCCGCCTTTATTGGCCTCTCTGGTGGGTTGCTGGGTCTGGGAATTGGTTTTGGATTAAGTTATCTCTTATCAATAACGCCATTCGACGCGGGGGATTTTCTGAGTTTAAAAACCTTTCCCGTCATTTTTGCGCCAAAGTATTACATTATGGGCCTTACATTCGGCGTGATCACCACCGTTCTGGCAGGCTATTTCCCATCAAAAAAAGCCTCGAAAGTTGACCCTGTGTCTATCTTGAGAGGATAGGTTTTTTTAATGTATAGTGAAGAATGATTAATGAATAATATCTCAAATAAGTTATTTATTCTTCTTCCTTCACTATTCATTCTCCACTTTTCATTTTTCATTAAAATGTCAACCGTCCTTTCTGCCCAACATCTCAATAAAGCCTTCTACGACCCGGAGAAATTTCAGGTGTTGACCGATGTGACGTTCGACGTGCAGAAAGGGGAATTTTTGTCGATAGTAGGCAAGTCTGGCTGCGGTAAATCAACGCTGCTCTATTTGCTTTCGACAATGGATACCGACTACGAAGGAAAAATTGAGATGGCCGACACTAAACTAACGGGGCGTAGCCAGGATTACCTGGCCCATTTCAGGAATGAGCACCTGGGTTTTGTGTTCCAGTTTCACTTTTTGTTGCCCGAGTTTTCGGCCTTGCAAAACGTGATGTTGCCGGGCCTTAAACTAGGCAAATACCCGGAGAAAGAGGTTGAAGAACGGGCAATGGAAAAACTTCGGCTTATCGGCATGGCCGATTTTGCCCGTAAACCAGCCAACAAATTATCGGGAGGGCAGCAACAACGGGTCGCCATTGCCCGAGCACTCATCAACGACCCAACTATTATTATGGGCGATGAACCAACAGGCAATCTGGACAGAGCCAATACGGAAAATGTCTTTACAATTTTTCACGACCTTGCCAGTAAAGGGCAAACAATTATTGCCGTAACACACGACCCTGACTTTGCCGCCGGAACGAACCGCACTATCGAAATGTCTGATGGAATGATCATTGGCAATCATGAAAATAAAGTTCAATAAATACGTTGAGTTCCTACTTCTCTGGATAGCCCTGGGCGGGTTGGTTGCGCGTCAGTGGATGGTTCCCGACATTACCTGGCAGGTACAGGCATTGCTGTTTGTCATGTCATTTGTCATGTTAAATCTGGTCTGGATTTTCCATTACCAGTTCAACGAATGGCTGAACCAGCGATTACCGTTCGAGAAAAATATACGCTGGCGAATTATTGTACAAGTATTAGGTGGCTGGAGCATTGTTAAAACGGTGGCGATCATCACGGGCTATTTCATTGCCAACCGGTTCTTCCCTCCTGCATTAACCTTACTGAATAAGTTTGGCTTCATTATTATTGGCATGATGATTTTCCTGGTGAATACGGTAATCTGCCTGGGATTCATCGCCAGTCATCTCCTAAAGCGCTGGCAGGAGAATAGCGTTCGGACGGCTCAACTGGAAAAGGAAAAAGTGCAGGTGCAGCTCGACAGTCTGAAAAATCAGGTAAGTCCGCACTTTCTGTTTAATAGTCTATCCTCATTGGATAGTTTGATTGATGACAATCCCGTTCTGGCCCGACAGTTTCTGCAGCAATTATCGAAGGTGTTTCGGTATGTGCTTCAACATAAAGAAAAAGCCCTGGTGCCGCTCGAAACCGAACTGGCATTTATTAAAAACTATGTATCATTGCTGCATACCCGCTTTGATGGTATGTTCATTGTCGAGTGCACCGTTGATAACTGTGCGCTGGAAAAGCAGATTGTGCCTGTAACCCTTCAGATTTTAATTGAAAACGCAATCAAACACAACGTTATCATTGAAGCCCGTCCGCTAACAATCACCCTTAGCGCGAAAGACGACTATTTGTCCGTCACGAATCCTGTTCAACGAAAGCGGCAGGTAGAAACATCGAACCGGCAGGGGTTAGAAAACCTGAAACTTCTTTATAGTTTTTTAAGTGATCGACCGGTAGTTATTGACGAAACCGACACTACGTTTCAGGTACGGTTACCCTTATTAGGGCTTGAGTAGTTTTTTTAAATAAACTATGACTATTCTGCTGATCGAAGATGAACCGCTCATTGCCCGGCAACTCGAAAAACTAGTTCGTCAGTTGGAGCCGGGTGCCGTTATTCACGGGCCACTTGCCAGTGTGCAGAGCATTTGCGACTACTTTAAGGCGAATCAATTAGAGGATCGCCCCGCCCCTGATCTTGTCATAGCCGATATTCAACTGGCCGATGGGGTGAGTTTCGAGGCATTTCGGCAGGTGGGTCTGAACGCACCGGTCATTTTTACAACGGCTTATGATGAATATGCCATCCGGGCGTTCAAGCTCAATAGCATTGATTACCTGCTCAAACCCATCGACCCTGGCGACCTTCAACACGCGTTGGCAAAATTTCATCGGTGGTCGTTAAACGGGAGCTCAGATTTTAATGATCAGTTTCGGCATTTACTGACACATATGGCCACGCCCTCTACTTTGCCCCAATACAAACGGCGATTTACGGGCCATTTTCTCCGACAGATTGTAACACTCCCGCAGGAGGAAGTCGCCTATTTCTTCCGTAACGAATTGATTTACCTACACACGGTTGACGGGAAGAAATTAATTACGGACTATAAAACACTCGATGAACTGGACGAGTTGATTGATCCGGCTCATTTCTTTCGGGCAAATCGCCAGTGTATTATTCATCTCGACGCCGTTGCCAGCTATCGACCGCTTGATAACAGCAAACTTCTTGTGCTATTGAAGAAGCCCAATGAAACGCTGGAACTCCTGGTCAGCAAAGAGAAAGCCGCGACATTTAAACACTGGATGGAAGGTTAGCCCCTGCCGAATACCGTTTATCCTAAATTTTGTTAAGTCACTGTAATAGCCATTGAAAGTCCATTCATTTATTCGTAACTAGACGGTTAGTTTCAAACATCCAACCAACTGTTTATTTATGAAAACCACCCTTACCAAAAGAGGATTGCTGGCCGCTGCCTGGTTCATGGGCAGCCTCACACTCTCTACGGCTCAGGACAAACCGGCAGCCATGCCCGAAGGTGTCACCAAGGGCGCATCTGTTGAAGGCATTACGGAGTATAACCTCAAAAATGGACTTAAAGTACTGCTCTTTCCTGACCCGTCGAAACCCACGATTACCGTAAACATCACGTATCTGGTAGGCTCCCGGCACGAAGGTTTGGGCGAAACCGGTATGGCCCACTTGCTGGAGCACATGGTCTTTAAAGGATCAACCAAGCACACCAACATTCCGCAGGAGTTGACCTCACATGGTGCCCGTCCCAACGGCACCACCTGGCTCGACCGCACCAACTATTACGAAACCTTTGCCGCTACCGACGAAAACCTGAAGTGGGCACTTGATCTGGAATCGGACAGGATGGTGAACTCATTTATCAAAAAAGAAGACCTAGCTACCGAGTTTTCTGTTGTTCGAAACGAGTTTGAAATGGGCGAAAACTCCCCACAAAATGTACTGAATGAGCGCGTTGTGTCGTCTGCTTACCTGTGGCACAACTACGGCAACTCAACCATCGGAAACCGTACTGATATCGAGAAGGTGCCCATCGACAACCTTCAGGCTTTCTACAAGAAATTCTACCAGCCCGACAATTCCGTACTGGTTGTAGCGGGTAAAATTGACGAGTCAAAAACAATGGCGCTGATAAACCAGTATTTTGGTGCTATTGCCCGCCCAACACGGGTATTACAGCCAACCTACAGCCAGGAACCTGTTCAGGATGGCGAGCGGATGGTGACCCTCCGGCGTGTGGGCGATACGAAAGTAGTATCTGCATTATACCATATCATGCCCGGTTCGCACCCCGATTATCCAACGATGGATGTTGTTATCGAACTTCTGACTAACGAACCATCAGGCCGACTCTACAAAGCATTGGTTGAAACCAAGAAAGCCTCGCAGCAATATGGGTACTCGTTCACAACTAAAGATCCTGGCTATGTGTATTTTGCCGCCGAGATGCTGAAGGACAAATCGCTGGACGATGCCAAATCGGCTCTATTGTCAACCTTGGATTCGGTTGCAATTGCAACACCTTCGAAAGAAGAAATAGACCGCGCCAAGGCGAAGTTGCTCAAAGATGTTGAACTGAGTTTCAAAAATGCTGAACGGGTTGGCCTGGCATTGAGCGAATATATTGCCACCGGCGACTGGCGGCTAGGTTTCCTCTATCGTGACGCACTCGAAAAAGTGGCTCCTGCCGATGTAAAACGTGTTGCCAGCTTCTATTTTAAACCGTCGAACCGTACGGTTGGCGTGTTTATTCCCGAACAAACCCCCGACCGTGTCGATGTGCCGAATGCTCCCGACATTGCCGCTATGGTGAAGGACTACAAAGGCCGGGCATTGGTGGCGCAGGGTGAAGCCTTCGACCCATCGCCTGCCAACATCGACGGTCGTACCCGCCGGTCGGAGCAACCCAACACTATTGAGTTGGCCTTGTTGCCAAAATCGACACGCGGCAACGAAGTGAACGCCCGTATGACGCTGCGGTATGGCGACCAGAAAAGCCTGATGAACAAGAGCGCTATCTCTGTTTTCACCGCTTCGATGCTCGACAAAGGGACAACAACCCGCACGCGGCAGCAGATTAAAGACGAACTGGATAAGCTGAAAGCACAGGTTGGTGTATTTGGTGGTGGTAATCAGGTGAACGTAACCATTAAAACCACTAAAGAAAACCTGGCCGCCGTGATTCGGGTTGTGAGCGACATGCTCAAGCACCCGGCTTTCGATGCCAACGAGTTTGACAAACTGAAGCAAGAGCAATTGGCACAGATTGAAGCACAACGTTCTGAGCCACAGTCGCTGGCCTTTACGGCTTTTCAACGGCAAATGAATCCGTATCCTAAAGAAGACATTCGGTATACGTCAACGCCCGATGAAGATGTGGCCGATGTAAAAGCCCTGAAACTGGACGACCTGAAGCAGTTCCACAAAGACTTCTACGGGGCTCAAAACGCAACCTTCGCTGTTGTTGGTGACTTTGATGAGACGCCGATTCGGAAGGTAGTAACCGATGAGTTGGGTACCTGGAAAGCCAAAAAGCCATTCAGCCGGTTGGTAACTCCCTATACTGATATCAAGCCAACGCCACAGAGTTTAGAAGCTCCGGACAAAGCGAATGCCTTTATGGTAGCTGGTGTTAACATACCTTTGCGCGACGATGACCCCGATTATCCGGCGCTGGTACTTGGCAACTATATGTTAGGTGGTGGCTTCCTGAACTCCCGCCTGGCCGTACGTATCCGTCAGAAAGAGGGCATTAGCTACGGCGTTGGTTCGCAATTATCGGCCAACCCACTCGACAAAACGGGTATGTTTATGACCTATGCTATCTATAACCCCGAAAACGCTGAACGCCTGGAAAAAGCCTTCCGCGAAGAAATGGACAAAGCGGTAAAAGAGGGCTTCACCGCCGACGAGATTAAAGCCGCACGTTCGGGCTATCTGCAATCGCGGATGGTTTCGCGGGCGCAGGATCCTTCGCTAGTTGGTACGCTGAACAACTACCTGTACCTGAACCGGACGATGAACTGGGATGCTGATTTCGAAAAGAAAATGGAGAGCCTGACGCCTGAACAAGTCAATGCCGCCCTGAAGAAACACATCGACCCATCGAAGATTTCGATCATCAAAGCGGGGGACTTCGCTAAGGCAGCTAAGAAAACCGCCGAGAAGCAACCCGCTTCGTCGGTAGGTAGCGGGAAGAACTAAGACCGGGATTTTAACAAGATTTGAAGGATTAAACAGGATTGCTACCCGTAATCAGCAGGAATAAGCATCTGAATAGTCAGGTAGCAATCCTGTTTAATCCTTCAAATCTTGCAAAAATCCCGGTCCTCTTTTTATGCAGTTTAACTATAAATATCGTTATTTACCTAAAAAACAAGTTTGACCATGAAAGCCTTATTTCTGTTCGTTCTTTTTGGGTTACTAACACTGCCGGGTTTAGCGCAGGATCGCATCGTTTTACTTCGGGATACCACGCGGCTGCACCTCTCCGTAGCGGAACTGGCAAAGAAATACCCGCTCGCTTTTGCTCGGGTTGCTGGTGAGAAGGGCATTTTCGAGCGTCATGGCAGGCTATTTATGGATACAATAAACGCCATTCATCAACGGTTTTTTACTTTTATCGAACGCAACAAAAAGCGATTGCCCGTTTTGGGAATCATGATTCAGACCGATGAGTTCATTCGCCCGGATGGCACCTACGACCGGGTCTTCTGCGAGTTTTCGGGGAAGGAGCTAACAGATCAGCAGGAAGGCCAACTACTTCAGCTTGTTGCCGAGTGGTATGGCCAGCATCCGTTTCCGATAAAAACCTCTACTGGATTCCGGTGGGGTGGCGCGACGGTATTGGGAAATATACCTCAGAAACGTACCGTTCGTCGGGGCAAAGGTATTATCAGTACGCTGGAAGATGCCGAGAAAACAACCCGCCCCGACACGGTGACTATGCTCGCCTTTAATCAATTGGATCTTACGAGCGTCCCCGAAGTGGTCTATCGGTTTCCTAAACTGGACGAACTTGATCTGTCTAAAAATAGTCTTCACGAATTGCCTGCTCGTCTCACCGCCGACATTCCAACCCTAACACGGCTCAGTGTACTCTACAATGCCATTCCAAACGACAGCGTATTCATCACCCGCAACAAGCATCTGGTGTCCCTGAATCTGCAAGGGAACAAACTGACAAAAATCCCACCGTCGATACGGCAAAACCGTCGTCTTGAAAGCTTATGGATGGGGAATAATAAGTTAACCGAACTGGATATAAAGACGCTGCGCCGTTTACGTCGGCTAAGTGATTTAAACCTCTACCATGTGGGTTTAACGCAGCTACCCAAAACAATTGGTCGGCTAAAACACGTACGGGTACTGGATTTATATTACAACAACTTTACGTCTCTACCCAGCCAGATTGGCCGGATGAAACGACTTGAACAACTGGCTGTTGCTCACAATGGACTTCACAACCTACCGGCGTCGCTGGGAAAACTACGCCGACTTTCCGTCCTTTTTGCCCACCATAATCGAATCAGCCAGCTTCCCGCCGAGTTTGAGCGATTAACTAATTTGCATGTCCTTGATCTGGGTTATAACTGGTTCTCGGTAGCCCCGCCCGTTATAAAGTCAATGTCGTCATTGGAAGAGTTATCCCTGAACAACAATGAGTTAAAGGCATTTCCTGATATGCTCAGAAGCATGAAAGGATTAAAGAAAGTGTATTTAGGCAGTAACCCCCTCTTTGGCCAGGAGGCATTGTCCAGCCCGTATGGCCCGCTGATTAAGGAACTGGAAGCGAGTAAAATGGAAGTTTTATATTAGCCGAATAAAATTCTTCTTAGAATTTTCATAATCAATCTTATAAAGATTGGAAAAGTGCCCTCCTAACGGAGAGGAATACAACGTTTTGGTGTTAGTTCAACATCCTTTAATCTGTTGTATGCAAGCTGTTTCTACACCTGTTCCCACCACACCAAATCGTCTGACACTCTGGGCGAATTTGATTTCTGTTTATATTTTGTGGGGGTCAACGTACATGTTCATTCATTTTATGACTGAACGGATGCCACCCCTTTACATGATATCTGCCCGTTACCTGATTGCCGGAACCCTGTTGTATGTGTATGCCCGGATGACTGGCACGCCCCGACCCAGCCTGGTGGATTGGAAATCATTAGCGGTTATTGGCGTGTTGTTACTGACGGTTGCAAATGGCTGTTTATCAGTAGGCATTCAGTACATACCGAGTAGTATGGCCGCTTTATTAGGCGGCTTAATGCCTGTCTTTTTACTTTCTCTCAACTGGATTTCGTTCGCACATAAACGCCCCAGTAACCTGGCACTCGCAGGTCTGGCCATTGGCTTAATCGGTATTTATCTGCTTGTAAAACCCGACAGGTTGACGAGCACAAGTGGCCTTGATGCTAAATTGATAGGATTTGGGCTGGTGGCTGTCGGCAACTTTTCGTGGGCCATCGGGACGTTGTTAACTCCTCGTCTTACGCTGCCATCGGGCACAATTTCGAGCGGCATCCAGATGATTATTGGCGGGCTTGTGCTATTGCCTATTAGTTTAGCGCTGGAACCTGTTACGCTTTTAAGCATTTTTGACGCCCCACTCAAAGCCATTGGCTCTATGATTTACCTGGTCATTTTTGGGAGTATCGTTGGCTTTTCGTCCTACTCCTGGCTGGCCCGCAATGCAACTCCGCAACTCCTGTCGACTTACGCTTTCGTCAACCCTGTGGTAGCTATGTTGTTGGGTACCACCTTCGCAGGGGAAGTCTTCTCAAGCCAATCGTTCCTCGGTGCCGCCATCGCGCTGGTTGGTGTAGTGCTGATTACGCTGGGGAGGAAGTAGTAGTGAAAGAGCGAAAGGCTGAAAGAGCGAATGGTTAATGTAAACTTTGTTTACCGATTCTTTCGCTCTTTCATTCTTTCGCTCTTTCAGCCTTCAACCGGCGGTGGGCTAATGCTTGTCCAGCCACCATCTACGATTAGACTCTGGCCGGTAATGTGCCGGGATGCGGGTGATACCAGAAACAGTGCCGCATTGGCAATGTCCTCGACTGTGGCCGGGCGGCCCATTGGCGTAATACGCGACCAGATGGGAATGTAAGTCGGATCATCCAGAGTTCGTTCGGTGAGGGTGGCACCGGGCGCAATGGCGTTGACCGTAATGCCCAGGGGCGAAAAATCAATCACTAACTGCTTTGCTAACATTTCCAGACCCGCTTTGGTCATGCTATAGACGGGTAATCCGGGATGCGCCTGATGCCCCACCACCGACGACATAAAGAGGACGCTCCCACCTGCGCCCTGTTTTTTCATTTGGATGGCAGCGGCCTGCGCCAGAAAAAAACTACCCTGTAGATTCAGATTTACGATTTTCTGGAATGCCTCCGGCGTTGTCGTAAAAATGTCGCCAAAAACTGTGATGCCTGCGTTGGCAATGGCGATATCCAGCGAACCGAAGGTATTTACAGCAACATCGACCAATTGCTGTATAAACCCTACGTCAGATGCATCGCCTGAACAGGCGGTACAAGTGCCCCCCTCCTGCTTTATGGTCTCAACTGCCTTGTTAGTTAATGCTGCATCAAAATCATTGAGGAGTATTTTGCCTCCCGCTTTAGCTAATGCGCGCGCAATGGCAAAGCCAATACCCTGCCCTGCACCGGTAATCAACACGGTTTGGTTACTGAAATCAATCATCAAAAAGTTATTTTCCCGTCAACCATATTTTGATACTACTGATCGGTAGGTTCCCAGAGTTCAATTTTGTTACCTTCCTGATCTAGAATCCAGCCAAACTTTCCATAGTCAAATTCCTGAATCTCGTCAATAACGGTCACCCCCTCCAGTTTTAATGTCTCCAACAATTCGGTCAGGTTTTCAACCCGAAAGTTGACCATAAACTCTTTGGTCGACGGAGCGAAATACGTTGTATCCGCCGAAAAGGGTGCCCATTGAGTATACCCTTTCTCATCGGGCGCATCTGTCTTCCGCCATTCAAACATAGCGCCGTATTGATCGGTATTGAACCCTAAATGGCGAGCATACCACTCCCGCAGTTCGTCAGGCTTTTCTGCCTTGAAAAATAAGCCTCCAATACCCGTTACTCGTTTCATAGTGTCAGATGTTTTTTGTATTCGGTATACGGTGACTGATGCGAAAACAGGCTCGCGCCAGCACACCAAATACCGTATACCTAATACCGTAAATCAATGGGAATCTCGTTTCACTTCACTACCTGACCCACCCCGCAGGAAATCAAAATCGGCGCCTTCGTGAGCCTGGGTTACATGGCGGATATACAGATTGACATACCCCCGGTCATAGCCTAGATCGAGGGGCTTAAAATGAACCAACCGGCCAGCCAGATCTTCGTCTGATACGTGTAAATGCAGGCTCCTGTTCTCAACATCGAGCGTGATCAAATCGCCGTTTTGTACAAGCGCCAAATTACCGCCTACAGCCGATTCGGGCGATATGTGCAGCACCACCGTTCCAAAACCGGTGCCGCTCATTCGCCCATCCGAAATCCGCACCATGTCATGAATACCCTGTGCCAGAATTTTGGCCGGAAGCTGCATGTTCCCAACTTCGGGCATGCCCGGATAGCCCTTTGGCCCCACGTTTTTCAGGACGAGAACACAGCTTGGGTCAACATCGAGATTTGGGTCGTCGATGCGGGTTTTATAGTCGTCGATATCCTCGAATACGACAGCCCGACCCGTGTGCTGCATCAGGGCGGGCGTTGCCGCCGACGGTTTTATCACCGCGCCATTCAGGCACAGATTACCCCGTAAAACAGCAACGCCCGACTCCGGTTTAAATGGATTATCGACCGAGGCAATTACGGCCGGATCATAACAATGCGCATCGACGCAGTTATCGCCAATCGATTGTCCATTTACGGTAAGTGCGTCGTTGTTGAGGACATCCCGTAATTCGCGGATAACAGCGGGTAATCCACCGGCATAGAAGAGGTCTTCCACGAAATGCTCGCCAGACGGTTGCAGGTTCGCCAGCAGTGGTATCTTCGCGGACAACGTATCGAAATCATCCAGTGACAAATCGACACCAACCCGACCGGCAATGGCTGTCAGGTGAAGAATAAAGTTGGTAGAACCGCCCAGGGCAGCATTGACCATAATGGCGTTTTCAAATGCTTTTCGGGTCAGAATCTGCGACGGCTTGACATTCTCTTTCACCAGCTCAACCATCCGAACGCCCGTCATGTGGGCCAGCACTTTACGTCGCGAATCGGCCGCCGGAATGGTGGCGTTATCGGGCAACGAAAGTCCCAGTGACTCGACCATAGCAGCCATTGTACTCGCGGTTCCCATCACGGCGCAATGCCCCTGACTACGGGCCATGCTGGCTTCGGCAGCAATAAATTCGGCCTGACTCATCTCGCCCATCTTAAACGATTCGGCAAAACGCCAGAGGTCACTGGTTCCGATTTTACGCCCCTGAAAACGGCCCGCCAGCATCGGCCCGCCCGACACCACCATGGTAGGAATATCGACGCTGCACGCGCCCATCACCAGCGAGGGCGTGGTTTTGTCGCAGCCGCACATCAGGATAACGCCATCGATGGAGTTACCCCGAATGCTTTCTTCAACGTCCATGCTGGCCAGGTTTCGAAACAGCATGGCTGTGGGTTTTATCTGGCACTCCCCCAGCGACATAACCGGAAACTCCAGTGGAAAACCACCGGCTTCCCAGACACCCCGCTTGATGGCTTCGGCCAGCTCGCGAAAGTGCGCATTGCAGGGCGTTAACTCCGACCAGGTATTACAAATTCCGATAACGGGTTTGCCTTCAAATTCGTGGTGGGGGAATCCCTGGTTTTTCATCCAGGCGCGATATATAAAGCCGTCTTTTCCGGTGCGGCCAAACCAATCTCTAGAGCGTAATGGCATTTTGAGTGAACAATGATCTGTTAATGGTAAAGCTCGCTTACGGCCTGTTTTACTTTGAAAACGAGACAAACTATTTGCTACCTTGCAAATTAACGATGCCTTGTTCCGCTATGAAACGCAAGTATTCTTACTTATTCATAACTGTTTTATACTTATCGCTGTCGAGTGCTTTTTCATTCGGTCAAGCAGTAAGTGATTCGGTCAAAAAGACGATTAAGGAACAGGTAATCGTTCGGATTGACAATAAGTTATCTGTTGGAACAGTAGTCGCTTTCCTGGAAAATGGCAAGGAAACGTATTTTGTATACGGCTATGGTACTAGCAGCAATAAACAGCAACTCAGCAAAAAGTCGGTATTTGAAATTGGCTCCATCAGCAAAACATTCACCTCGCTCCTCCTGGCCGATCTGGTGCAGAAAGGGAAAATTAAGCTTGATGATCCCATTGACAAGTACCTGCCCGACTCAGTCAAAATCCCCGGTTTCAACGGTCACAAGATCACCTTTGCCGACTTGGCCACACACACATCGGGCCTTCCCCGAATGCCGGATAACTTTAATCCCAAAAACCCCGAAAACCCTTACATCGACTACGGTCCTGCTCAATTGTATGCTTTCTTGAAAACGTATCAGCTCAAACGGGCCGTAGGTACGTATGAATACTCAAATTTGGGTGTTGGTTTACTCGGTCATACGCTATCGGTTATTTCAGGGAAAAGCTACGAGCAAATGTTACAGGACGTTATCTGCAAACCTTTGTCTATGAAGGAAACAAGTACCTTAAATTCCAGCCCTTCCTTAACGACCGGATATGCTGGTGTTACGCCTACGGCCCACTGGGATTTTGACGTAATTGCTGGTGCCGGTGCCATTCGCTCCAATGTCGAAGATATGATGCGCTACATAAAGGCCGAAATGGGCCTGCTTTCTTCAGCCTTAAAACCAGCGATGGACCTCACCCAGCGGCCAATTCACGATGCAGGAAAAGACATGAAAATTGGTCTTGGCTGGCATATTCGTTCGGCCAATAATGATGAGATCATCTGGCATAATGGCGGAACAGGTGGTTACCGAACATTTGCCGGATTCAGTAAGAAAACGAATAAAGCCATCATTATTCTCAACAATTCGGGGCAATCGCCCGACGATCTGGGGTTTTATTTTTTCAATCCGAACACGAAAATCACCCCTGTAAAAAAGGCGATAACGCTGTCGAAACAAATTCTGCAATCGTATGTAGGCGTCTATCAGATAGCGCCCGGCGCTGAATTTGACGTGAAACTTGACGCCGACCAGCTACTGGTTAAATTATCCGGGCAGGAATTCATTGACGTCTATCCTGAATCTGAAACCCGGTTTTCTACCGGGTTGTGGACGCAGCTATTGTGTTTTCCAAAAACGAAAAAGGCGAGGTTAACAAGCTTGTTTTATTTCAAAACGGCCGGGAGATACCAGCCGTGCGGAAATAATTTAACGTACACCCGTTTAATCGATGTAACGGGAATAATCGTCATGTACAACGGAAAGGTATTCCGTTGTACATGAACTACTTCACTACTTTTTCTCCGCTACAGCCTCCATCAACAAAGCATACGCTTTATCCAGTGCCTTGCCACCGGCCCTTGCGCCTTTATAATGCCCCAACCGAACCACAACCAGATCATGCGACGGAATCATCGCAACCGATTGCCCTCCCGCGCCCAGCATCATGTAGGACTCTTTGGGGATTGGTCTCGCACCATCGCCATTTATCCAGAATAAGCCTCCATAAATTGGCCTACCGTCGGCTATCCAGGGCTCTGCCAATGTACTCACGAATTTTGTAAACCCGGGAGCCAGAATCCGTTCGCCGTTCCAGACGCCGTCCTGTAAATACAGGTTCCCCAGCCTGGCCCAGTCGCGGCCTGATGCAAACTCGTACCCCTGAGTCAAAAAGTTGCCGGATGGATCAGCTTCCATCACCATAGTACGTACCCCAATTTTGTCGAACAACTGCCGTTGTGGGAAGGTATGATACACCTCGCCCATTTTCTCAATGCCCAGGCGGTTCAGGTAATTTGTGAGTACAGGATCGCAGTTGCGGTAGCGTCCTACTGTATTGGGAAGCCACTGCTGGGGTAGATTGGCCGCATAATCGAACGAATTACCTGCATCAGTGTATAAATACAAATGGTCGGGGTAGCCGACAGCCGGGTCGTAGTCGGGGTCCTGGGGTGCCCGGCAATACAATCCGCTGGACATATGCATAATGTCCATAATTCTGATTTTGGCGCGCGGATCGCCTTTACCCTGCCACTGCGGAATGGGAGCTGGCTGGTCCAGCGTATATACCCCCTTGTTCACCAGAATACCCATCAGTGTTGCCGACAGACTTTTCCCCATCGACCAGCTTTCGAGGGGTGTATCTTTTGTAATACCATCGCCGTAGCGTTCGGCAATGATTCGCCCTTTGTAGGTCACCACAAAAGCGGCTGTCTGGGCATCGGCCGTTTCAAAAGCTGCCTCAATCGCTTGCTTTACTTTAGCCATATCAACTTCAGCTGGCATTGCGCTGGTTGGCAGTATATCGCCCATCGGCCAGGGAGTGGCGTTTGCACTGGGCAAATTGCGGGGCACGTTCATCGGTTTATAGGCCAGCGCGTTCTTGCCTTCGGGCAGTGTTACACAACCCTGATCGCCGGTATAAATGGCCGTTCTGGTAACGCCATTCGGGATCGTGATCGACACCGATTTTTTCGTAAAGTCGATCACGGGTTTGCCCACTTTAGCCCGTTCTTCATACGGACTTGTAAAATACCCGACATTCTCTGCCGCAAAGTCGGGCTTGAGGCCCGTAATGAACACCGCCGAACACATAATTTTGGCGTAACCCGACGTGTGGTGCGAGAGCGCATCGCCGGGTGGGGCTTTGTAAGGTGTTTTCAGATCCAGCTCAGCCGCCCGCGTCAGCATTTTTTCCCGCACTGTTTGGGCTTCACCAGGTAGCGCGCCTAGCATAATAAATGCGAGGGCAAAAAGTTGTAGCGTCCGATTCATGTTGATAAAGGTTCGTGTTTGATCAATTCTATATATTGAGGTTACGTGGTTTCTCCACTGTCTTGCATTACCGAAACGTTCCACTTACGACTTGACTCATATAACTTATTTCTGAAACGCATCCAAAACCCGTTTTACAATACCATCCATCGCCTTCGTATCGATCCAGCGAACCACCATAACCAGCTCATGCTCCGTATCGACATAGATCATGTTGGTACCATTGCCCAAATGATAATAGCTGGTGGCCGATGCCGAAGGCAACAGTTTTTTGTCGGTGTTGAGAAAGTAGTTCATGTAGCCGTAGGTAGGCTGAGCAGTCGTTGGTGTTCTCGACTGGTTGATCCATTGTTCAGAAATCAACTGCCGACCGTTCCAGTTGCCCTTGTTGAGCGTCAATAGACCAAAGCGGGCCATATCGAAGGCGTTTATGAACATACCCCCGCCCCAATGCCCGCCACCGCTTACCGATTGCACGGCCTGTCCATCCAGCACAATCCATGAATTACGGTAACCCATCCAGCGCCAGGTATTCGACGCGCCGATAACATCCATTATGTTTTCCTTTAGCACCTGCGGCAGCGGTTTGCGCCAGACGCTGGTAGCCGCCAGTGCCAGCGCATTTACCCGAACGTCGTTGTATTCATAGACCGCACCGGGCAGGTTCCGTTTACGGTTGAGCCATTTGGCCGGATCGGCATCAGGGCGGTCGGCCCAGTCGGGTTTGCCCCAAAGCGTCCCTTCCCAATCGCTGGTCTGGCGCAGCATATGGTCCCAGGTTAGGCTGCGATTATGTGGCGTCTGGAATGGGGTGATCAACTCGGGTTTACCAAAGTCATCGGCCGAACGGGTAACGGGTTGATTGTAGAGTTCGATAGGCGGCACGTAACCCGCTACCGTATCGTTTACGCTGTTGATCAGGCCCTTATCGACCGCTAAACCAACGACGGTCGACAAAAAACTTTTGGTAACACTATGGGTAATGTCGACCCGTTGCGGTTCGCCCCACTCGGCCACGATATAGCCTTTGTAAACGATAACCCCTGTTGGCTCGCCCCGATCGGCAAAGGGGCCAACGGCATACCCAAACGGTTCTTTACCGAACGACTGGTAATGCGACTGCTCCATACTTCGGGGATTCTTTATCTCATTCTCGCGGTGATAAGAGATGGCTTCCTGAATTTTCGAAGCAGCCAGACCCATTTCGGCAGGCGTTTTACGGAGCCATTCGTGGGTTGTCGGGAAATAAGGGCTTGCTTTGGGGGCGGCTTTCTTTTGGGCAACGGCTGACGTACTGAGCAGGACAAACAGGAAGAGTAGCTTTGAGGCCATTTGACGATGAGGTTGTATTGTGTAATGCACTCAATAAACAACATTTTCGTCAATCTTACTGCTACTTTTCAGAATGGCATTCCGGTTCCACTTAACAAATCATCTTAACTCGAATATGTTCTATTTTAAACTTGTTAAACTGTCTGACATAATTCAACACTAGTCGTTACGAGTCAATAGCGTTTTTATGGCTATATGGCCTGAAAAACCGCAAATTCAGCCCGAAAACTTGAACCCGTTTACCTAACTTATCCCGGCTGATTCATCTAATCCGTTCAACTCATAAATGAGTGAGACTCAGTCAATTTCAAAAAAATAATTACTTGAAAGAGCCTCAACTTATTAACAAACTCTATTTAAAATATTGATTATCAAGGCACTAAAAAATACTTAGAGCCGTTATACCCTAAGTACCAACCAGAAAAAGTTTTGTTTAAAAAAGTTGGATTTCCTTTTTTGATGGCCCTTATTCGCCCGGCTGTCACAGTAGCGGCTAAACTAATTGCTCCAGGTATTGGCTCCTCAGCACTCCCCAATTTTCACGCGTCTAAAAGCAGTGCAGTAAGCCAGTCAGACGCCACCACGCTTGCAAACCATCGGGCTGACATATCGGCCATTCTCAAGCCCGTATCGCTCAGTTCACCCGAACTTCCTCTACTTGACGTCGACTTCTGTGGCGAGTGCCTACCCCTCGATCAAACCGATGTTGTTGATCGCTGGAAACATGTTTTCTCTCTATTTCGTACACACGCCAGCGACCTTGGCAATCTTCGTCAGCGGGCCGACGCGTTCTTCCCAATCATCGACCCGATTCTGGAGAAATATGATATTCCTGATGATTTCCGTTATATACCATTGGCCGAAAGTGCCCTGCAACCTAAAGCTATTTCCCGCGCCGGTGCGGCTGGTTACTGGCAATTGATGCCCGGCACGGCCCGTGCCCTGGGTCTTAAAGTTAGCGGCAGAACCGACGAACGTTTCAACGTGCTCAAAGCAACAGATGCCGCCTGCCGGTATTTGCGAAAGTTGTATGACCAGTTGGGTTCCTGGTCGCTGGTGGCGGCTGCGTATAATGCCGGACCGGGGTATATGAAGAACCAGCTTAAGCGGGACGACCACCGGGACTATTACCGAATGACGCTCCCCCGGGAAACGCGTTATTACCTGTATCGGGTGCTGCTGTATAAAGAAGTTATGTCGCGCCCTGACGATTATTCATCCTTTCTAACGCCTGTTCAGCAAACGGCTTATCAACCTTTTAGTCGACTTGCCGTTGAACGCATCAGTTAAAGTCATAAAAAAAAGGGTTAACCACAGAGACGGTCCGCCGTTGCGGCACAAAGGCCACAGAGGGCTTTTTTCTCTGTGGCCTTTGTGCCGCAACGGCGGACCGTCTCTGTGGTTAACCCTTTTTTTGTAATTAACATTTATACCAACCGAATACCCGTGTCTTCAATGACAATTTTCCGTTCGCGGTATAACGTGCCAATCGCTTTTTTGAACGTCTTTTTGCTCATCTCCAGCGCGGCATGAATTTCCTCGGGAGGTGTTTTGTCCGTTAGTGGCAGGAACCCATTCTCCGCTTTAAGGGTAGCCATGATCCGTTGCGCATTGGGTTCTACATTCTCGAAACCGGTACGCTGGAGACTAACATCAACCCGGCCATCATCGCGAATGTGCTTAATGTACCCAATCAGCGGGTCGCCGGGACGAACGGTACGAAAGATTTCATTTTTATAGATCAGCCCCCGAAAGCGGTTTTCAATAATCACATTCACGCCGAGGTCTGTTAGTTCATAGGCAAGCAATTGAACCTCTTCGCCCACTTCCAGATCAAGCACATCCGGGTCCAGGAAGTGGTTTACTTTACTCGACGCAACCAGGCGATTCGTGCTTTCGTCCAGATACATAAACACGACATACCAATGGCCAACTTCCATAGGCCAGGCCTGTTCACGGTGGGGTACCAGTAAATCTTTCTCCAGACCCCAGTCCAGAAAGGCCCCGGCAGGCGTTATAGCTACTACCTGCAAGGCGGCAAATTCATTGCGCTGGATAGCAGGTGTCAGGGTTGTAGCGATGGGACGATCTTCGGAGTCGGTATAAACAAACACGTCGATATCATCGTCAACGGACAGTGTGTCAGGTACGTATTTGTTTGGTAAAAGTATGTCGTTACTAAAATCCTGCGTTTCTCGGTCCGACAGGTCGCCAAGGAAGTAGCCAACGGTGGTTTGGCGTAAGGCGGTCAATGTATTTATTCGTCCAATATTGATCATAAGAATAGACAATCGTCAACCAATAGCAAGCGGCTGGACGATTTACAATACAAAGGTCGTTTTTTTATGCAGATGCTACTCCCATTTTTTCCGCTAGATTCTGAGCGAAGTCTGTCAGCAGGTAGGAGATGCAGGATCTGGGGGTATTTTTCTGCACCTGTAGGTCTTTTTTGACAAAAAAACACCGTCAAACGTATAATCTCCTTCACAAATTAAACCCTATTCGCCTAAATCAGTTAGTAGTTTATATCCGCCAGGCATAATCCCTGCGGCTTTCCCTCTCTTGTTTGAATGCAGTCTGATACTACGAAGTCCACCAATTCTACATCTGAACGGCCCGTTGTGACCCGGCGGCTCGACAACTTCTTTTTAGGTCTGGCCGATGTGGCATCGTTTATTGGCCGCTTCTTCAGGGAAGCCGTTATGCCGCCTTATGAATTCAAAGAAATCATAAGGCAGTGTTATGAAGTCGGTTTTAGGTCCCTCCTGCTGATTTCAACTACCGGCTTCATTACGGGTATAGTGTTCACAAATCAGTCGCGCCCCTCCTTATCCGAGTTTGGGGCTACCTCCTGGTTACCGTCGCTGATTGCCATTGCCATTGTGCGTGCGCTGGGTCCACTCGTAACCGCCCTGATTGCGGCTGGTAAAGTCGGGTCCAGCATTGGGGCTGAGTTGGGGTCAATGAATGTAACGGAACAAATCGACGCAATGGAAGTGTCGGGCACCGACCCGTTCAAGTTTCTGGTTGTCAGCCGTGTCATTGCCACCTCTTTCACGATTCCCCTGCTAACGATGTATACTATTTTCGTCGGCTTGCTTGGGGCGTATATAAACGTCAGCCAGAATGAACAGACCAGCTTTGTGTCATTTATGCAGGAGGTTTTTGGGGCCATCACTTACTTGGATATTTTCGCATCTATCCTTAAATCAACTGTGTTTGGGTTCACCATCGGTATGGTTGGTTGTTATAAAGGTTATCATTCATCGAAAGGCACCGAGGGTGTAGGTAAAGCTGCCAACTCGGCCGTTGTCACATCGATGTTTTTAGTATTTATCGAAGAACTCCTTTCGCTGCAAATTATAGGTGCTATTCGCGGAAGCTAAGCGAAAGAATGAAAGAGCGAAAGAGTGGCTTGCGCATCAAATTTCGCTCCTTCGCCCTTCACTCTTTCACTCTTTTAACTAATATGACACCATCCACTGAACAAGTTATTTCGATAAAGGGGCTACGGAAGTCCTTTGGTGATTTGCACGTGCTGCGAGGGGTTGACCTGGAAATGACACGTGGTGAAAATGTCGCGGTATTGGGTCGTTCCGGTACCGGTAAGTCTGTTTTGATTAAACTGATTGTTGGCTTACTCAAACCAGATGCAGGAAAAATCATCGTTCTGGGGCAGGACGTTGAAAAATTACAGGGCCTGGAATTAGATCAATTTCGGCAGAAAGTAGGCTTTTCCTTCCAGAGCAGTGCGCTTTACGACAGTATGAGCATTCGCGAAAATCTGGAATTTCCGCTCATCAGAAATGTACGAAATTTAGGAAGAGCCGACATTGACAAGGCCGTTGAGGAAGCCCTCGATAGTGTTGGCCTTTCGCAAACGATCAATCAGATGCCATCAGAACTTTCGGGAGGACAACGAAAACGTGTTGGTATTGCCCGAACATTGATTTTAAAGCCCGAGATCATGCTCTACGACGAGCCCACATCGGGACTGGACCCGATTACGAGTATTGAAATCAACAATCTCATTAATGAGGTGCGTGAACGATTTGGTGCAACGTCGATCATAATTACCCACGACCTGACCTGCGCTAAAACCACCGGCGACCGGGTAGCCATGCTACTCGATGGGAAGTTTGAACGGATTGGCCCATTCGATGAAGTTTTCGCCGATCCAGATGAGCGGATTCAACAGTTTTACAATTACAAGTTTGTCAATTAAACAGAATAGCGCGTTTACGGTTTTCAATATATGGTTTATGGTCAGCTATATATAAAAAGTACTTCTTTGAAAGCCTGTTTCGCGCTAGCTACCAAAAAATCAAGAACTGAAAACCACTAATATGAGTACAGAATCAAACAAACGCTCCGTTGTTGTCGGCATTTTTGTCCTGGCGGGCATTGTCATTTTCGTTGCCGGAGTGTTTGTACTGGGCGGACAACAAAAGCGCTTTACAAAAAGCATAAAACTAATGGCTGTGTTCAAAGACGTAGCTGGCCTGAAAGTTGGTAATAACGTCTGGTTTTCGGGTGTAAAAATTGGCACCGTCAAGAGAATCAGTTTCTACGGCAATGCGCAGGTTGAAGTCGATATGAATATCGAGCAGAGTTCGCAGCAGTATATCCGCAAAGATGCCGACGCTACCATTAGTTCTGATGGACTGATCGGCAACAAAATCGTTGTTATAACGGGCGGAACAACCAGCCACCCCGAAGTAGAGGACGGTGACCGAATTAAAACGTCGGCAGCGCTGAGTTCAGATCAGATCATGGCGACCTTGCAGGAAAACAATAATAACCTCCTCAAGGTAACCAACGACTTTAAAGAATTGGTGGGTAACCTTAGACGGGGCAAAGGCACCGTGGGTGCCGTGTTGACAGACTCACTGGTAGCCGAGAACTTTAAAAAGGCGATGCGCAACCTCGAACGAGCGTCTGACAACACTGTTAAAGTTACTGGCTCGGTATCGCAGTTTGCGGCCAAACTCAATACAAAAGGTACGCTGGCTAATGAGCTGGTAACGGATACCACTGTCTTCCGCCGACTCAGTCGTTCAGCTACGCAGCTTGAAAATGCAGCGGGTGCCGCTAACCAAACGGTTGGTACACTGAGCCAGACATCGACAAACCTAAACCGGGCGTCCGAAAAACTGAATAATACCAATAGTCCGCTGGGCGTATTGCTCACCGATCAGGAAACAGCAAACAACCTGCGGACAACGTTAAAAAACCTGAGTCAGGGCACGGTGCTGCTTAATCAGGATTTGAAAGCTGCTCAAAACAACTTCCTGTTGCGGGGCTTTTTCAAGAAGCAGGCCAAAGAAGCAGCCAAACAGAAAGCCGACAGCACAGCGGCAGCCGTAAAGCCATAAGCTTACTTAAACACCATCGGGTGTCCTTCTTTTGGCACCAGAAACTTGTCTTCAGAAATTTTCGAGGCTTGTAAAGCTTTTCGCAAATCGTCGGCGGGCTCGAACAAGCCATCATCACCCTGTTGAAACGTGCCAAAGTGAATACCCACCGATTGGGGTTGGTTCAGGTCCAAAAACGCCTGAACGGCTCCGGCAGGTGACACATGCACGGGTGCCATAAACCATTCGGGTCGATACGACCCAATGGGCAACAACGCCAGTTTGATTGGGCCGGTCGCTGACTGCCGGGCTTGTTCAGCAATCTTTTTAAAATGCGGCCCATAGCCGCTGTCGCCACAGAAATATGTTGTCCCAAAGCTTGTATGGAGCAGGTAGCCGCACCATAGGGTCTCTTCACGGTCGCCAATTCCCCGATTGCTGAAATGCTGGGCCTGCGTGCAACTGAGCGAAAGTTTATCGTTTATTCGTAATGTATCGTCCCAGTCGAGCTCTCGGGTAGTTCGTCCGTCCACCAATTTTGGTAAATACGAGACGCCGAGGGGTGTAACGAATAATGGATCAAATGCTTTTACCAGTTTTTTAATCGTGGGTAGATCGAGATGGTCGTAGTGATTGTGGCTTAACAAGACGACATCTATAGGTGGTAACTCGTCTAGCCTAAGTCCCGGTGGTCGTTTACGCTTGATGCCTAACCACGATGTTGGTCCAACCCGCTCTGACCAAACAGGATCGGTCAGGATATTCAGACCGGCAGTTTGAATCAGGAAGGTGGAGTGGTTCACAAACGTGAGTACCAGACTATCACCTTCAATACGCGTGGCGGGCCTGGCGCCTATAAACGCATCGGGTTGCTCGGGCCACGGACCCTTGTCGCGGTGCAGTAACCATTTTAATACCCCACCCGACGACCGTTCGGGCATGCCGGGATTAAAGAATTTCTTTCCATCAAAATGATCGGTAATCGGTCCCTTGTAACGGGGAGCGCAGGAGAAAATGGTCAGAAGCAGGCTTGAGAGTATCACTATAGATAGTGCAGAAGGTATTGAATACGGGGTCATACTTGACTAGTTAAATCGCTCACGACTTGTCGAATGTATTAAAATAATGACAACTGGTTAGATTTTATTAAAGCACCCTCATGCTCTAACAGCCATTGTTTACGCCAGAGTCCACCCGCATAGCCTGTAAGTGAGCCATCGGAACCAATGATGCGATGGCAGGGCACTACAATCCAGAGCGGATTACGACCATTAGCGGCTGCCACAGCCCGAATTGCCTTTTCATCACCAAGTTGTCGGCTGAGTGTCAAATACGAAAGGGTTGTACCAAATGGAACAGTCAGCAACGCCTTCCATACCGTTTGCTGGAACACTGTCCCTACCGGATTTAAGGGAAAGTCAAACGACTGTCGCAGTCCGGCAAAGTATTCCTTAAGTTGCATTTCTGCCAGACGAACAGGTTCGACCAGTTTGCTTTCAATTGTGTTCTCATTGATCGAAACGTCTTTGCAGGAGATCGCAGAAACACCATGCTCATCACCCGTAATTCGGACTAAACCAAGTGGCGATTCAAAAACGGTTGTTGTCATTATGAACGGTGAATTTTGAGGAATCAAGATACAACTCAACGGTCGATAAATGATAAAACGATAAACGCCATATCTTTAAGATATGGCGTTTATCGTTTTATCATTTATCGACCGCATCAAAAAATCGGTCAATTAATTCCCGACCAGTTTCAGAATTTTACCCGTTCCCAAATCGCAAAGGTAAATTTCCTTTTTTTGATCCTCACCAAAGGCAGATATCGAGCCAGCCCGTGCTATGATTTCCTGGTTAGTGCCTGTTTTCATATCATTTGGTGTTAACGCCCACAGGCGCCCGCTGGCATAGTCGGCATAAATATATTTTCCACGAAGGGCCGGGTTTGAGGCACCCCTATAAACGACTCCACCCGTGATGGAAACGTCGCCATTACTATGGTTATACTGCCAAACCGGAGGAATCAAATCGGCAGCATTTGCATTGTTATCTTTCGCATTGAAATCGGCATTAGCTTCTTTTATACGCCAGCCGTAGTTACCTCCTTTGGTAATAATATCCACCTCCTCAATGACATTTTGACCTACATCCCCCGCCCACAAACGACCTTCATCATCAAAACTGATACGCCAGGGATTCCGTAGGCCATAAGCAAAAATTTCTTCACGATAGCCGTTCGAATTTCCCTTGAATGGGTTATCAGCCGGAATACCGTAGTTGCCTTTCCCGGTGCTATTCACATCTACACGTAAAATTTTGCCCAACCAGCTACTGCGATTTTGCCCGTTGTTTTGTGGGTCGCCACCGCTGCCACCATCACCTGTAGACACATAGAGATAGCCGTCTGGCCCGAACAGTACTTTACCGCCATTATGGTTTGAGTAAGGCTGCTCAAATCGAAACAAAATCACTTCCGAAGCCGGATCCGCTTGAGAGGCCCCGGCAGAAGGAGCCTTGAATCGGCTCACAATCGTTTCCCGAGGATTATTCTTGGTATAATTAACATAGAAAAAGCCATTGGTTTTAAAGTCAGGGTGGAAAGCCAGCCCCAGCAGCCCCATCTCACCACCTGAGGCAACCTTATTTTTGATGTCCAAGAACGTACCGGCGGTTGCGGTATTTGCATCATTTTCGAACACCCTAATACGCCCCTCCTGCTCAACGACAAACACTCGATTTGTTCCGTCATTGGCGTATGTATACTCTACGGGCGATGAAAATGTCAACTTCGGATAGGCGTTAACAACCTTGGCGGTCAGCGCAGTTGAACTACCTCCGGTTGAGTCAGGCATCATTAAGTTAGACTGCTGTTTTGACTGACATGCAGAGGCTACCAACCAGGCCACGCCCGACGTAGCCGTCAGCGAAATCATAAACGCAATGATCGTTTTACTAAGCATGATTATTCGTTTCATTTGTATCTATGTTTTTCTATGCAAATCAAGTTCCAATAAATGCCTCCGAACTTTGCGGCCCGCTTTTTGTTTAAAAATCAACGAATTCAATGTGTTTAAGCGATCTATGTATACGTTTAACGAATAAGCAACTTGTGTAGTGTTTCCACAGTGTGGGGCATCTTTTCTACCAGCAGGCAGCCCTGCGAAAAAAGGCGCTGAGGCAGATGAACCTGTAAAAGGCAATTTAATACGCAGATGCCTTTCGTAAGGGACAAACATTGATTAAGCAATCCGATATAGCTATAGACAAACATGACTACTGAGACCAGTACTTTTCTTGATCACCTGCAAACCCAACGGGCACGCTATCGGTATAAGCTTCCTTCGCGACCTGATGCCGGACGATTTATTGATCAGTTGATGCGGTTGCTTTTTCCTGTTACACAGGATTGCAAGTCCATTTCGCAACACGTTGAAGAAACTTACCAGCATCTCAATGAGCAACTTATCTGTCTGTTGCATCCATTAGAAAAAAATCTGGAAGAAAGCCCGACGGTCATTACCGAACGCTTTTTTGAGCAATTACCCGGAATTTATGACAGCTTGCTGTTCGACGCCCACGCCATTGCCGATAATGACCCGGCGGCTGTTGGTATTGAAGAAGTAGTTGCCGTGTATCCAGGCTTTTATTCAATTGCTGTTTACCGAATTGCCCACGAGTTGCTTAAACTCAATGTTCCCCTCCTGCCTCGTATGCTTACTGAATATGCACACGGCCAGACGGGGATAGATATCCATCCGGGAGCAAAAATTGGCAAGTCGTTTTTCATCGATCATGGTACAGGTGTCGTCGTTGGCGAGACCACGATCATTGGCGATAACGTTAAAATTTATCAGGGGGTAACCTTAGGTGCTACGCACGTGGCGAAATCTATGGCGCAGAAAAAACGGCACCCAACCATTGAAAATAATGTGGTTATCTATGCCAATGCCACCATCCTTGGTGGGTACACGGTTGTCGGCCACGACTCCGTAATTGGCGGCAACGTCTGGCTAACAACCAGTGTTGAAGCGCACTCCCTCGTATTCCACCAAAACCAGACCGATATCCGGATGAAATCGCTGGAATCCACTGAGCCAATTAATTTTGTCATTTAATGTAAAAAACGTAATTCGTAGCGTCTCCTAACAGGTCGGCTTTATGGCTGGCGCAAAGGAGACGCAAAGTATTACGTCTCTACTAACAACTCCCCCATATGAAAGCTACCTCCATTCTCGACACCATTGGCAATACGCCCCATGTACGCATCAATCGCCTGTTTCCGGGTTATGAAGTCTGGACCAAACTAGAGCGGGCCAATCCGGGAGCCAGCATAAAAGATCGGATTGCGCTGGCAATGATCGAAGATGCAGAAGCAAAAGGCATTTTAACGTCAGACAGCACCATCATTGAACCAACATCAGGCAACACTGGCATTGGACTCGCGATGGTGGCGGCTGTGAAGGGGTATAAAATAATTCTGGTCATGCCGGAATCCATGAGTATCGAACGCCGAAAAATTATGGCTGCCTACGGTGCCGAATTTGACCTGACACCTCGTGAGAAAGGGATGAAGGGAGCCATTGAACGCGCTCACGAACTGGTTGCGCAAACCCCTGGTGCCTGGATGCCCCAGCAGTTCGAAAATCAGGCAAATATTGATATTCATGTAGCAACAACGTCTCAGGAAATCCTGGCCGATTTCCCTGATGGTTTCGACGTTTTGATTACCGGCGTTGGTACAGGCGGCCACATTACAGCCGTAGGTCAAGTATTGAAACAGAAATTTCCGAACCTGAAGGTCTATGCTGTTGAACCGGAACTGTCGCCGGTTATCAGTGGGGGCGCCCCCGG
Organism: Spirosoma pollinicola; assembly: GCF_002831565.1. Taxonomy (NCBI): domain Bacteria; kingdom Pseudomonadati; phylum Bacteroidota; class Cytophagia; order Cytophagales; family Cytophagaceae; genus Spirosoma; species Spirosoma pollinicola. The sequence continues at coordinate 920,316 of NZ_CP025096.1, forward strand.
TCCTCACCCGATTCAGGGCATTGGCGCAGGCTTTATTCCTCAGAATTTACATACCGATATTCTAGACGGTGTTATTCAGGTAAGTAAAGATGAAGCGTATGAAATGGCTCGACGATCGGCCCGTGAAGAAGGCACTTTTGTCGGTGTTTCATCCGGTGCATCGCTGGCTGCCATCGCAAAAAAACTACCTGGACTTGCCCCCGGCAGCCGAATCCTGACATTCTGCTACGATACTGGCGAACGCTACCTTTCCATCGAAGGATTGTATTAAGTCATTGGTCATTAAGTTATTGGTTATTAAGTTGCTTGCAGTTAATAACCAATAACTTAATGACCAATAACCTAATAGCCAGGAACCACCACTTAACGCTATATGATTACTCAAACTTCCTCTTATCGACACATAAAAGATACCGTTTTTATTGTTGCTGGCGTACTCAGTGCCGGCATGGGTATTAAAGGTTTTTTGCTTTCAAGTCATTTTATTGATGGGGGCGTCACCGGGATTTCGATGCTGCTGGCCTCGCTCATAAGTATACCATTGCCTATCTGGCTGCTGGTTATCAACCTGCCATTTATTGGGTTGGGCTATCGACAATTTGGTCGACAGTTTGCCTTAAAAAGCACCCTTGCCATTACGGGCTTATCCATCAGTCTGGCTGTTATTCCTTACCCCGATGTGACGCCTGACCTTTTACTGACAGCCGTTTTTGGGGGATTCTTTATAGGCGCGGGCATTGGGCTTGCCATGCGGGGAGGGGCGGTACTGGACGGGACAGAAATAGCGGCCTTACTTATCAGTCGGAGTAGTCCGATTTTGAAAGTGAGTGACGTCATTTTAGTACTCAACGTGCTGATTTTTGGTGCTGCAGCCTTCTTTCTGGGAATAAATCCTGCACTTTATTCGATGATTACTTACTTCGCGGCTTCAAAAACAGTTGATTTCCTCATTCACGGTATTGAAGAATATACGGCTGTGCTGATTATTTCGAAGCAAAATGAGCTCATTCGGGAGCGAGTCATTGAACGTGGCTGGGGCATAACGATCCTGAAAAGCCAGGGAGGGTATGGTAAACATGGAAGTCACCTTGAGGTTGACAGTGTTTTGTATACTGTCGTTACCCGACTGGAAATCAGCCGACTAAGAACAATGGTACTCGAAGTAGACCCTAAAGCATTCATCATTCAGCATAGCGTCGATGATGTAGCCGGGGGAAAAGTAAAAAGCCTGCCCATGCATTGATCACTTGATCTTACGAGGCATTCCCGTAGACATATAGCCGGGAAACTCGCTATACGTCACCTTAAATCCCTTACAAAACGGCGCATTGTTTCCCGGTAGATTTGTTCGGATTGGTCGAGTGATTGCTCGTCTTTGAGAAGCATAGCCAGCATAATTGTGCCGTGCGATACCGACCACCATTGAAAATAAAGTTTCTTGATGCTCTCCTCCGCTTTTGGAATAAAGGAGAAAATGGCTTCGCGCACAATGCGGCTTACGGCCTGCATCGTTTCGGACTGGTAAACGGGCATGGTGCAATAAGCCCCGTCCAAATTAAACATCACCTGATAAATCTCCGGCTGATGCCGGGCAAACTCCCATTGAACCAGGGAAATTTCATAAAGCCGCTTTTCGGGGTCGCGGTACAATTTCAGGATGCGCTCATATTCCATGTACAGATGTCGGAAGCCCTCATTCCGAACTTCATCTAACAAGATATCCTTACTACCGAAGTATTCATAAACTATTGGCGCACTATACTCAATGGCATCAGCTATTTTACGTATTGAAACGGCCTGCCAGCCTTCCCGGCGGGCAATAGACTTGGCCGTGTTAATGATACCAGAACGGGTTTGCTCTCGACTACGTGGCTTGCGTTCGATAGTTTCCATAAAAATTTCGGGTAATCAGTATACAGTTAACGGTGTTAAATCGACTGAAATCTACGGATTTACATGGAAAGAATGCAATATTCCTTGAAAAAGTTAAATAAGTTCCAACCCAAACCCAATAACAACCTGACATACAACGTATTATACTTTTCTACATAGTTTTGTATACATACACCTAAAATAATCAAAACTAAAATATTTATATAAAGTGCTCATTAAGAGGTCACTTCTTCTTAGCTAAAATCCATACGGCTTCGTCGCCCAAGGTGAATTGGTCCCCCTCTATTGTGCCATAACAGTCAAGAACAGTAAAGCCTGCTTCGGTAAACAACTGTCGGAGTTCGGCCAGCGTGTACACGTAATGTTGGGCTGTTCGGGTTTGGGTTTCACCTGCCCGCACATAGGTGAGGTGCGAATCAATCCGGCTTTCGAAGGGGACGTATTCGTTTTCAACCAGAAATAATATAGGTTCATCTTCTCCATCACCAACCGGTTGCCAGTTACGCGCCTGGTATTCAGGCAATACCGATTCGGCAAGCATTTCAGAATGAGCGAGGAACCGCCCGCCCGGTTTCAGCATATCTGCAATGCGCGTCAAAAATGCCAGCATGTCGTGGCGGGGAAAGAAACTGAAACTATTGCCTAAACAATAAGCAGCATCGTAGGAAGCCAATGCACCTAAATCGCTTTCGGGCATGGTCAGGAATTCTGCCTTCAAAGCGGTCAATGCCAATTTTTCAGCTTTGGCAGTGGCCTTCATTTCGGCAATGTACTCCTCCGAAATGTCGACTCCCGTAACGTGGGCACCCATCCGCGCCAACGGTAACGCATGACGACCATACCCACAGAAAATATCTATCAAACGGTCATCGGGGCCAAAATCCAGCGTTTCAACGAGCAATTCGAGATCAAGCTGTGTCTGTTCCTCTGTTTGCGCAGCTTTCCAGGCAGCCTGCGGCAATCCATGAAAAAAATTATGATACCAGGCCATTTTTTGAATGAGTGAATGAGTGGATAGCAGAATAAGCGAATGTAAAGGCAGCACTTTTTAGAGGTAACACTACTATTTTCACACATCCTACTGTTCACTCATTCTAAATTAAAGTTTTGCTAGCGTTTCCTGAATAGCCTGAAAACTTGGGACTTCCCCAGCATTTTCGAGCACTTCAGCGTATTGAATAACGCCGTCTCTATCAATTACAAAAGCCGAACGCTTGCTAACGCCTTTCATGTTCATAGCGAAGGTTTCGTAGATGGTATCGTAGGCCTTTGACACGTCCTTGTTGAAATCAGACAGTAAATCGAATGGCAACTGTTGGTCTTCTTTAAATTTGGCCAGCGTGAACGGTGAATCGACCGATATACCCACTATTTCGGCATTCAAGCCAGAATAGGTAGCGATATTGTCACGCATTTCACAGAGTTCAGCTGTGCAAACACTGGTAAAAGCCATCGGGAAAAATAGGATGATGACATTCTTACCAGTAAAACTTGATAGCGATACTTCTTTTTTATCGCTGTTGAAAAGGGTAAAATCAGGGGCTTTCTGGCCGGGCGTAAGCATGTTGACGTTTTTAAGTTTGACTACGTGTTAGTTTTCTTTCAAATCCGTTCCCTGAACGGAAGTTCGGGGGGCCTCTGTTCAGGGAACGCGAAATTCCGAAAAAGCGCAGGGAAAACAAGCACTTTTCTTTGATAGCTCGTTTACAGGTTAGGTCAAAACGCACGAAGGTTCATAAATTGCGACCTTCATCGTTATCAATCGGTCAGTCAAAAACGAGTATAAAAAGCCCGGCGGCTCCTATAAACTCAGAATGATCTGGCACCAATTTCAGAATCTTTTATCCTTTTCTTAAATGCAACACTACTGGGGTATTGACTTGGGCGGTACAAAAATCGAAGGTGTTATTTTATCGGCTCCTTCACCCGATGCGGTCATCATTCGTAAACGTATTGATACAGAAGCCCATAAAGGCTATGACCATATTATGGGTCAGATTATTCGGCTTATTGATATGCTTAAAGCCGAAACCGGGCTTACACCTGATCGAATTGGTTTTGGTACTCCCGGCACGTTCGATCCAGCCCGGCAATGGATGAAGAACTGCAACACAACGGTACTAAATGGCAAACCGATGAAACAGGATTTGACCCGCCTGTTAGGTGTGCCCGTAACCGTGGCAAACGACGCCAATTGCTTTGCCCTTGCGGAGTCGACAATGGGTATCGTGCCGGATGTTGTTCCTGATTTTCAGACAGTTTTTGGCGTCATTATGGGTACGGGCGTTGGCGGAGGTGTCGTGATCCGGGGTCGCGATGGGGTTCCGTTCGTTTTAAATGGATTGCAAGGTATTGGGGGCGAGTGGGGCCATAATATCCTGGAAGAAAATGGTCACTCTTGTTATTGTGGCAAAAGCGGTTGTAATGAACAGGTCATTTCAGGTCCGGCTCTGCAACGTTACTATTTCGAGAAAAGCGGAGAAGAACGAACTATGAAGGACATTATGGACCGCTATCAGGAGGGCAACGACCTTGTGGCAAGTCAAACGGTTAACCGAATGCTGGAGTATTTTGGCCGGGCAGTTTCTGTCATTATCAATATTCTCGACCCAGATGCCATTGTCCTTGGCGGAGGAGTCGGCAATGTAGACTTGCTATATACTGAAGGCATCGAGCGAGCCAAGAAATACGTTTTCAACAGCCGGGAGATTAATACTCGTTTCCTGAAGCCTAAATTGGGCGACAGCGCTGGTGTTTTTGGCGCTGCATTGTTAGTCTGAAGAAGTTAGTAAGTGAGATAAGTGAACTGAGTGAAGTAAGTCAGTAAGTGGCTGACCGCACCGGCGGACCGGCGAAAGCAACACTCGCGCGTCAGCCACTTACTGACTTATTTCACTTATCTCACTCATTTCACTTACTAACTAAAAACCTACCTCGGCCGGCGGGCACCACCAGCGGCTGGCGCCTGTTGTTGCTGTTCGCCACCACCTTCACCGCCTTTTACGTCGTCGTTGTTCACTGATTTTTTCTGACGTTGTGGGGCATCGAAGCTCAGCTTCCCGATTTTATAACTAAAGTTGACCCGCACACCTGCGTTATACAGACTTGTTGAGCTGCTCTGCGCAAAGATGGGCGACGAGGACTCCGAATGAATTGTGAATGGGTGATTAAAGAAATTCTCGGCCGCAATCCCGAAACTACCCCGTTTGTCTTTGATATCTTTTTTCAGACCGATGCTATAGAAGGCAAACCCACCCTGATAGCCCTGCAACTGAATTTGTTTACCCCGTATGAAACCGAAACCCTGCACGCCCCAGCCATTTTTGAGTGTCAGGTTCGTAAAGAAACGCCCCGTTGTTACCCAACCTGAGTTGGTTGCATTGTAAGCAGAGCCAGCATTGTTGTTGGTCAGGTACGAATAATACAAGTCAAAGCCGCCACCAATCTGCCATTTAGAGAAGAAGGTAGCATTTCCGAACACGTTCGTACCATAGGCGGACTCACGACCAATGTTCAGGTAGGTTGTTTGAATAGCCTGCGCTAGTGTTGGGTTAGTCACCTGCCCTGCACCCGTCGTGATCGTATCCCGAACGCTGGTGATCGAGTTGTTCGTTTGCCGGGCAAACAACGACACGTTCAGATACACACTTTTAATGTACGCACTTGTACTCAGCTCAAGGTTGTCGGTCAACTCTGGCGACAGTAATGGGTTTCCTTTTGTGATGCTCGTCGGGTTCGACGTGTTTACATTTGGATTCAGGAATTGTATACCCGGACGTTGTAAACGACGGTTATAAGCCAGCTTGATCGTTTTACCGCCTTTCAGTGCCTTCGAGATGTTGATACTCGGCACTAGATTGCTGTAGCTTGGAATACCTAAATCCTGCCCGGCAGCACCACCCTGCTCTCCCGGCTGATTCTGGCTATAATTCGCATTGATTGTCGTATGCTCGAACCGAGTACCCGCTTTGATCGTGTACTTGTTTTTGGTCGTTAACGTATAGGATACATAACCGGCACCGATTGTCTGGTCATAATTTAACGTGTTGGCAGAGCGGGTTGGGTCAACCATAAGTTCGCCAGTGCCTGTTCCCACCCGGTAGCTGTAGGCACTTTCGACTTGCCGATAAATGCCCTTACCACCAAATTCAAGCATCTGATTTTTACCAATCGGCGTCTGGTAATCTCCCTGAATAGTTGACTCCTGGTTGTAGCTGTTGTTCAGGTTCTGCAAACGAGACGCAGTGGTCGTAAAGTCGGGCGACGTTAGAATATCAGCCGTGAAATCGTTGTTACGGTTATTGCGACTATACTGCGCCGATACACTTAACTCCTGCTGTGGCTTGGCAAAGGTGCGTGTGTAATCAATATTTGCATCAACCGTACCCGACAAATCCTTGGTTAACACATTACGATCCGAAACGATTGGAAAATACGCCGTTGGCGTGATGGTTTTCGTTAGAAAATTGTCCTGATTTTGGTAGTTGTTACGGGCACCATAGCGCAAACTGGCTGTAATAGAGCTTGTTTTACTGATGTCATAATCCCAGCCGAGGGTGTACTGACCAAAAAGGCTGTGGTTGCGGGTATCGGCGGTTTGGTCGGTGGTTGTGGTACCTGTGCTGCCAAATGTTTTCTGTGTATTGGCAAAATTACCAATCACATTGTAGTTCGCACGGCCAAAACCGCTGAGGCTAAAGCCCATTTTACCGGTCCGCAGGTTACCGTTCAGGCCAAGATTACTCCCCCGGTTACCTACACCCGAATCAACATTGAGCGTAAAACCCTGCAAGGTTGTTTTCTTTGTGACGATATTAATGATCCCGGCGGAGCCTTCGGCGTCGTATTTTGCAGAAGGGCTGGTAATCACTTCAATGGTTTTAATCATGTCGGCCGGAATTTGCTTGAGCGCATCGGCAACACTACTGGCCACAATAGTCGAAGGCTTATTGTTGATCAGCACCCGCACATTGCTGCTGCCCCGTAAACTGACGTTACCGTCCAGATCGACAGACAGCAATGGCACTTTTCGCATTACATCGGTGGCGTCACCCCCTTTTGCCGTAATATCTTTATCGGCGTTATACACCAGCCGATCCACTTTTTCTTCAACCAGTGAAGCCTGTCCTACCACCTCGACTTCTTTCAGTGTGCGGACATCGGCACTGAGTTTAATAGCGCCTAGGTTAATATCGCCTTTGCGGTCAAGTTTAACGCTCGAAACAGTTTTGTTACGGTAGCCAACAAACGAAATCAGGAGTTGAAAATCGCCTTGCGGTAATTTAGTCAAGGTGAACTTGCCTTTTTCATCGGCAACGGTTCCATCAATTGGCTTTTTTGTCTGCGCATTAATCAGCGCGATACTGGCAAACTCAACGGGCTTACCCGTCGTCGAATCAGTGACCACACCGGTTAATTTGGCGTTGCCCCGAGGGGAGGTGTCGCTCGACGTGCCGGGGATTACGGCCGCTGGCTGCTGCCCTCCACCCGGCATGGCAGGAAACTGTGCCAATGTTATCCTGGGGGCCGTTAGCAGAGCAGTACCAAGGCAAAAAGAAAGTATTATTTTTTTCATAGTCAGGTTGTAAAAACAATAAGGGGTTATCTATCATAATGCATGCCAACCTGGAATCGCATCACAAAGACAACCTGGTTGACCAAAATTCGGTACAAATTTTCGGTTAAAATCTTATTCTACACAAACGGACTGCCACAATGACAAACGGGCCGGTTTACTCAGCTAAATAATTGAGTGTTTTTATTCAATTCAGGATAATCAAAACGGGTCAGCACCTCTGGAACATCGCTGGGTTCGTATCGGGAAGTGATTCGTTTACTAATGCTATAGCTATGCATTTTAGTCGCAGGATATTGATCAGTCAGCAAGGCCAGGGCATCAGCTTCATTCAGATCGTCGTGAATCTATGCGTGCTCAGCTTCTGGAGTCAATACACAGGGCATTCGCTTCTTGGTGTTGTGAATAGCAGCCAGCAAGGGGTTCGCATCGGTTGTGAGCAGCGTGTAAGTCGACATTACTTCGCCTGTTTCAGGGTCCGCCCAATCGTCCCATAAACCCGCAATTGAGGCAATTTTCTGATCACTAGCGCTGATATAGAATGGATATTTTTTGCTTTTGTCAGTATACCATTCAAAAAAGCCCGTCACCGGAATCAAACACCGTCTGCCTGCTTGTGCTGCCGACCGAAAGGACGGTTTTTCGTAAATCGTTTCCGAACGGGCATTAATCGTTTTCGTACGAATGTCATCCGCAGCATCCTGACTTCGGACCCAGTGCGGAATAAGTCCCCAGTGAATTAGCTGAAGTTTGCCCGGTTCCTGACGGGTAACAATTGGCCAGGCAGGCAAATTATAGGCATTGGCATGGTATACAGGCTGAAAATTAGCCGAAGGCGGCAACACCGCCTTGTAGCGATCTTCAAGTTCCGCGGCACTGACATCTAATGATTTATGGAAACACATACGATTGGCTTTACGATTTTACACAGCGTTTAACTTACTCGATAAACCAGCAAATACCTTCGGCGGTTATCATTTTCCGAAACCTTACAAATACCTTGGAGTGGCAAACAAATAAAGTCAACCACTCGTTTAACAGCCTTGACAAGGCTAATCATGTCCTCCAGCATCTTAATGAATTCACTCAACCATTCAGCATATCCCGGTCTTACACTCACCTTGGCCGACCTTGAACAAGCCAGCTGGCAACAGTTAGCTTCTGTTTTTGACTCAACCAATCAGGCATCCGTTACAGGCTTTAAAACGATGGTTCTTGCCTCCCGAACAAACACCGGTGCCGATGCCCGAACGGTTGTTCTCAGGAAGGTTGACGGAGATCGGAAATATGTCTGGTTTCATACCGATGTGCGAGCCGCGAAAGTTATGGAGCTTGAAGCGTTCCCGGATGCAACTTTGTTGTTCTGGGATAACACACTACGAGTTCAGCTCCGGCTAACAGTCGAGACTCACCTCCATTCCACTGATTATATAGCCGATGAACATTGGAAAGAACTAGCTGTCAGCAGTCGAAAAATGTATCTTTCCGAGTACGAACCTGGCAGTCATCAACCCAACTCCTACCCCGGTTTTCCAACTCACCTGGGCGCTGAGCTTCCTACGAAAGAGGAAAGCGAATCTGGCCGGAAAAATTTTGCCGTAATTGAATGCCGGGTGCTGGCAATGGACTACTTACAACTTAGCCGGGATGGACAGGTACGGGCCATGTTCCAGTACGAGCCCGACTGTAAAATGGCCTGGTTGGCCCCCTAACGCCTATTTACGAAATATCCAGCACCGAAAACTGTTCAAATACCACATCAAAGCCACTCCCGTCAGGCGCGGCTGCCATCAGACCAATCTGCACAGAAACATCGGGTGGGAAATAGGCCAGTCGTAGCATCTGGTACGCAAAATCATCGAACGAATAGTCGATTCGTACAGAGTCATATTGTCGGGTCAGGCGCAGGTAAACGGACTCGGGATTATGGCTCTGTGGTGAAACAGACCAGTCTGAAAACTCCCGCGTCACGACGGCACTCACATTCTGTAGCTCGTCTACATACTCAATTCCGGACTTAATCCAGTTTTGTTCGTCGAGCCGAAGCATTAACCCGGCCTGATCGTATAAGGCATTGTATTGACCGGTTACCTTAACGCTGGCGACAAAATCACCGGGCTGCTCTCTGTAAAAGAAATGTCCGGTATCACGAATGAAATCGTAATGCGTCACGCGCCAGAAATCGGTGCCACCGTCTACACGTACATATACCCTATCGCGCTCTTCCGACCAGATAGCCGGTTTATTATACCAAATCATAAATCCTCATTTTGGTGGAAATTTAAAGAAAATCAATACTGCTCGTCCAATTTATTTATTGGCTATTAAGCTCTGGCTTGGCCGTAGCCATCATAAAGGCCAAGCCAGAGCATGGCCCAGACTTTTATTGTTAAGTTGACAGTATACCAGTTAACTCGTAGAAAACACTAAGTCAGTACAGACATTTGCTCAACTGGACAGTTTACGAGTAAACTCAACCTGCTAAATAAAGTATGCCCGCAAACAATCGCGCTTTCAATTACGACCTCGATTATCGAAACCTGAATCTCCGCGAACAACCCGAACTTTACCGTGTGGGTAAGGGCGAAATGGGCGTTCTGCTGGTGAGACCTTATAAAGATGAAATTCTTCCCCACTGGAGGTTTAAAACGCCGGAGATTGCCCGTGAATCGTCCGAGAAGATTTACCAGTTATTCCTAGATTATAAAGAAAAAAACGACTTCATCGGCATGGACATGGCCAGGAAGTTTTTGCAGATGGGGTACACCAGAGCCAGGCGTTACGCGAACCACAGTACGGGCCAGAAGTACGACGGCCCGGTACCCGATGATAAAAAGGGGCAGTCGGGTGCTCATGGCCGCGATCAACTCCCCCGCCAGGAAGATCCCGTTAAGGCCGAGTCGGCACGGATTTTTTATGGCAAGTACCTGGAAGCGCGGGAAGATGAACAATACAAGAAACTCAGAAAGGAATGGCAGCAGAAATACGGGTAGTTTCCTAATCTTTACGACCTTTGCGGCATTCGTAAAAACAATTTTATGCAACTCCTTGACGGTAAGTTTCTCTCGGCACAAATCAAACAGGAAATCGCGATTGAGGTCGCACAAATTCGCGAACAGGGCGGCAAGATTCCGCACCTCGTAGCTATTTTAGTTGGCAACAAAGGGGCTTCTGAGACCTATGTAGCCTCAAAAATGAAAAACTGCGAAGAGGTCGGTATGAAGTCTACACTCATCCGGTTCGACCCTTCGGTGACGGAAGACGAACTACTCGATAAAGTTCGGGAAGTGAACGAAAACGCCGACATGGACGGCCTGATCGTGCAACTCCCCCTCCCCGACCACATCAACCCCGACCGGATTATGGAGACCATCGATCCCGCCAAAGATGTGGATGGTTTTCACCCGATCAATATTGGCCGTATGGCAAAAGGGCTACCCGCCTATATCTCAGCTACGCCACAGGGCGTACTTGAAATGATCAAGAGGTATGATATTAAAACTGCTGGCAAGCATTGCGTGGTCGTTGGTCGGAGTCAGATTGTAGGCTTGCCCATGTCCATCCTGATGCAGCGAAACACCTATCCCGGTAACTGCACGGTCACGATCACCCATAGCCGTACGCAAAACCTCGCCGAGATTTGCCGCTCCGCCGATATTTTGGTGGCAGCCCTCGGCAAACCCGAGTTCGTAACCGCCGACATGGTAAAAGAAGGTGCCGTTGTGATCGACGTAGGTCTGGAGCGAGTACCGGATGCCAGCAAGAAAAGCGGTTTCTCGTTGAAAGGTGACGTAAAATTTGACGAAGTAGCCCCAAAAACAAGCTTTATCACCCCCGTACCGGGCGGAGTGGGTTTAATGACCATTTGCTCGTTGATGCAGAATACGCTGAAAGCTGCTCGTGGGGAGATATACAAGAAGTAAACTAGGATTACATAAATCTGGTGATGTGTGGCACGTATTGTTATCTCTTTTCGACATAGGCCATTGGGCAGCTAATGCCACGGTAACGAATCAATTCAGCAGACATAAAAACCCCCTACGCGTTCGGTCGGAGAACCACTACGTAGGGGAAGCGTGGACAAGGTTACCAATCAAGCCCACCGGGGGTAAAGGTATAACAGTTGACTCTTGGATACAAGAAATGTATCTACACAATTCACGTTAAAATAGCGCACGCTTACCCTTCAGTGTAATTTTCATCTTTAAATTTTGGACCAAACACCCTTGGTATCTAATTGCCAAACACGGCCATTAACAAACTTTAACAGCCTCAATTAGCCCATTCGGGCGGCTTTTTTGTGTATTTTTGAGCACTCCTTACACAAAAGCAGTTCGCTAATCTTTATTTGTATGCAATCATTTAAACGCCTGAACACCCTTACGGGCTGGCTCGTTTTCGCTGTCGCGCTCATCACTTTCGCGATGACTGTAGAGCGCACAGCCAGTTTCTGGGACTGTGGCGAGTTCATTGCGTGTTCGTTTAAACTTCAGGTGCCGCACCCTCCCGGTGCTCCATTTTTCCTGTTGTTAGGCCGAATTTTCTCCATGTTTTCGTTCGGCAACCTGAGCACAGTGGCCTATTGGGTCAACATGGCATCGGTACTGGCCAGCGCATTCACCATTGCTTTCCTGTTCTGGACCATCACCATGCTGGCTCAGAAACTGTTAGCAAAACCAGAAAGTGAATACACCACCGCCGATACGTTATTGGTGATTGGTACAGGAGCTGTTGGCGCGTTGGCCTACACCTTCTCCGACACATTCTGGTTTTCGGCTGTTGAAGCAGAAGTTTATGGAATGTCGTCGTTTTTCACGGCAATTGTTGTTTGGGCTGCCTTTAAATGGGAACGCATCGAAGACGAAGCCGCGGCAAATCGCTGGCTCATTTTCATCGCCTATCTGACCGGTCTATCCATCGGGGTTCACTTATTGAACCTTGTCACGCTGCCCGCGCTGGCACTCATTTATTACTTCAAAAAATACCCAAAACCAACCTTTTGGGGTGGAGCTACAGCGTTTGGTATTGGTCTGGTCATTCTTGGTATCATTAATGCCGGTATCATTCCGGGTTTGCCGGGTATGGCCTTCGGTGTAGAGCGGTTCTTTGTGAACACGCTTGGTTTACCGTTCACATCGGGTGTTATTTTCTTTACGGTTGTCTTTATCGGTGCTATCGTTTACGGCATCATCTGGTCGGCCCGGCAAAAGCGGGTTGTTCTGAACACCTCGTTGCTGGCGCTGGCATTTGTGCTGATCGGATATGCCTCTTATATGCAGGTACTGGTTCGGGCCGATTTTAACCCGCCTATTAACGAAAATGATCCAAGCGACGAGCTGAACTTCCTGTCGTACCTGCGTCGGGAACAGTACGGTAGCCGTTCATTACTGTATGGACCAGTTTTCACAGCCCGCCCAATCGACCAGAAACAAGGAGCTGCTATGTGGAAAAAAGAGGGCAATAAATACGTTGTTTTCGACCACCAGCCCGAGTACGTGTACGCTCCCGGCGATGAGATGTTATTCCCCCGTGTGTACAGCAGCCAGCAAAATCACCCCGCTTTGTATCGTCAGATGCTTGGCTTAGCCGAAGGGCAAAAACCAACTATGGGTGATAACCTCAAATACCTGTTCAGCTACCAGTTGGGGCATATGTGGTGGCGTTACCTGATGTGGAACTTTGCCGGACGTGAAAGCGACGAAGAAGGCGCAGGCTATCTGCTGCCGTGGTCAACAGATCAGAACGCGCCGGATATGTTAGTCAATAACAAAGCCCGCGATAACTTCTACATGTTGCCGTTTATCCTTGGCTTATTTGGCATTACGTTCCAGTATTTCCGCCGTCGGCGCGATTTCCTGATTGTCGGGCTATTGTTTTTATTCACCGGCATTGCCCTGCAAATCTTCCTGAACTCGCCCCCGTCAGAGCCTCGCGAACGTGATTATATTTATGTAGGCTCGTTCTATTTCTTCGCCATCTGGCTTGGTCTGGGCGTTATGTCCATTGCCGAAGGGTTGCGGAATGTCCTGAAATCGGATGTAGCTCGCAATGGTCTGGTAGCCGGTGTTTGTTTATTGGTTCCATTAATGATGGGGGCTAAGAGCTGGGACAATCACAACCGCGACAAGCGGTATCAGTCCGTTGATTTTGCCAAAAACCTGCTCAATTCCTGCGCTCCTAATGCCATTCTGTTTACGGGTGGCGATAACGATACCTTCCCCCTCTGGTATGTACAGGAGGTTGAAGGTTTCCGTACCGATGTGCGGGTGTGTAACCTGAGTCTGTTAGGTACCGAGTGGTATATTCAGCAGATGAAGCGGAAAACGTACTTGTCTGAAGCACTGCCTATTTCGCTCGAATTTGACAACTTTAATAAAGGCAAAAATGACATTGTGCCCTTCTATGAAGTACCGGGTGTTAAAAACGGGATTGACCTCAAGCAATACATTAGCCTGATCAAGACAAGCAATCCAGCCGTACAGGTACCGCTCACCAATGGCGACATGACAAGCATTCTGCCATCGTCGGTGCTGTTCCTGCCCATTGACAAAGCTGCCATTGACAAAGCGAATTTTGTTCCGCCTGCGCTTCGTCCGCTCATGAAAGATACCCTGCAATGGACAATCGGCAAGAAAGATCTCTACAAGCCAGATTTGATCATGCTCGATATGATTGCCACTAACAACTGGAAACGGCCTATTTATTTTTCGAGCACGCTGGCGAGTGATAACTACCTGAGTCTGAAAAACTATATGCAGTTGGAAGGATATGCCTATCGACTGATGCCGGTAGCTGTGCCGGGTGCCACTGATGGATACGTTAACTCCGACATTATGTTTACCAACATGACGAAGAAAACCTTCTGGCGTGAGTTCAATAACCCGGATGTGTACTATGACGAGACCTACAAAGGACCGCCGGTAATTTCGGCCCGTATTGCCTTCTTCCGTCTGGCCGATCAGTTTATTCGCGAAGGCAAGAAAGACAAGGCACGTGAGGTACTCAATTATTCGCTGAAAGTTATTCCGGATAAAGCAATTCCATACGACCAAATTTCATCAAATTACGTACGTTTCCTGTTCGAGGTTGGCGATAACAAGAAAGCACTTGAAATAGCTGATGTCATGTCTAAGCGCGCCGATCAGGCCCTTACTTACGATAAGAGTGGTAATGGCAACCGTTTCGGCAATCCGGATTCAGACCTTTATATACTTCAAACAATAATCGAAGCCTGTAAAGAAGCGAAGCAAACAGCAGCCGCCAGTAAATACGAAGCCATTTTCCAAAAGCATATTAATGCCTTTGGTTGATTAATAAGCAGCTTACAAAAAAGCCCGGATCGAGTTACTCGATCCGGGCTTTTTTGTAAGCTGCTTATTAATCACCTCACTAAGACATCTTCACTACTGATTCAATAATGAATGTGCCATTTGTAAGTCGCTCAGCCTTGATTTTATATTGGCCATATCCAGCAGCAAAATGTTTAGACTGCATAATAAACCGATTCAATCCGTGCAAGCCATCCTGATAAGTTGAATAATCCTTTATCATTTGGAAATTATCGAATAAAAAATCGGCAAAACCTTCCGTTTGCATCAATACGTGACTAACGGCGACATAACCCATAAAGGGATCAGCATTTGTTTCAGATTCCAGTACGTTAACGGTAGCTATAGTATTCATAATAGAAACTAGTTTTCAGATCAGTATGAATTTATGTTTAAAGAAGTAAATGCGTATGGTAGATGGCCCCAATACCCTTTTAAAGGATAATTATTGGCGATAATTATAAAATTCTGACGCGATCTATGTGATCGCGCCAGAACACTTATTAGTAGATTTATATGATAATTTATATAAAAAATGAATTACCTCAACCATAAACGTAAAATATAAAATGCCTTGATTGAGGGCTATTAAATGATAGTATTTTTAAAATTTACTGTAAGTATTAACTAATTAATGCACGCCAAACGATTTTGAACAGTAAGATTAACTTTAGGTTTACGATAACAATATTATGAAAACTTAATTTCTTATGCAATAAAAATTTGAAAAAATTTTAGACACCAGTAAAAGCAAAATTCAACTTGGTATAATGCAATTTTATCAAACATTATAAATTGAATGGCGAATGGCATTTAGTCTGACTCCCGGTTGAGACAGGCCAGAATCAGAAGTATGAGTGTTGATATAGAAGCAATTGTTCTGATTAGGTGCCAGCTACCCCAGGGGCCTTCAAATTTCTGCCGTTGGGCAGCAATTTCTTCTAAAGAAGCTGTTTGTATAGAAAATGCGTCCAATCCATTATTCAGCGGAATATTACCCAGCACAGTAACACCAAGCGCACCAATCAGATAAACTAGCGTTGCCCCTACCAGGAGCCAAAAGCGGGCTGTAACAGGACTCCCATAATGAAGCCATGTACTGTATAACAGTAGAATTGGTGTTCCCAGAAAGCTAACAAAAAACACTGGGTTCTGAATAGCTTTGTTTATCGACTGCATAGCCATCAGGTAGGCCGTATCAGGCAAACGGTTCAGGCCTGGATTTACCGAGCAAGAATAGGCATAGAACAATCCCGCCATGAGGGCTGTGGTTAGTGTTGCACAGGCCAGTATTGTATTCGATAGCGTAGGCATAAGCGATCTTTTGCTTTATAATCCTTGACCACAAAAAAAACGACGGTGTCAGATTTTTACATCTGACACCGTCGTTAAGTTAGTTAGATTTCAATCAACCATGAAAGAAGTCTTTCATCTTGTCAAAGAACCCTTTCTCGTTCTTGTTCGGCCTGGGCTGAAAATTTGGTGAATTGCGTAGTTTCTCCAGAATGGCTCGCTCCTCTGCCGATAACATTTTAGGCGTCCAAACGTTGACATGAACAAGTTCATCACCCCGCCCGTAACCATTCAATTCTCTTATTCCCTTCCCTTTCAAGCGGAGAATTTTGCCACTTTGCGTGCCGGGTTCAAGGGTAATACGTGCCTTACCGTCAATGGTGGGCACCTCTACATTCATACCAATGGCTGCATCGACAAAGTTGACATATAAGTCGAACACAACGTTGTTTCCGTCGCGTTTTAAGTCAGCATCTTCTTCTTCCTCGATCACGATTAGCAGATCACCAGCGACACCGCCCCGTGGGGGAACGTTGCCTTTGCCACCTACCGACAATTGAATGCCTTCAGCTACGCCAGCTGGAATTTTGATCGGGATAACATCTTCCTGTAACACACGACCTTCCCCGAAACACACATCGCAACGATCTGTAACGATCTTGCCTTCGCCATTACAGGTTGGGCACGTGCTGGTCGATACCATCTGGCCCAGCATTGTGTTGACCACTTTACGGGTTTGGCCTGTACCGCTACAGGTTGAACAGGTCTGAACAGCCGTTCCGTTTTTTGACCCGTTGCCGCCACAGGTGTTGCAGGCAACATGGCGCTTAACTTTTATCTTTTTCTCAACACCGTTGGCAACTTCCTGCAAATTCAGCTTCAGTTTGATGCGCAGATCGGAGCCGCGACGAACGCGTTGCCGACCACCTCCGCCACCACCCTGGGCACCCCGGAAGAAACCACCAAAAGGCGAATCGTCGCCAAAGACGTCGCCAAACTGGCTGAAAATATCCTCCATAGATGGGCCACCGGCGCCGTATCCACCACCAGCGGCACCACCCATACCGGCATGACCATATTGATCGTAGCGGGCTTTTTTCTGAGGGTCGTTCAAGACATCATAAGCCTCAGCCGCTTCCTTGAATTTATCTTCGGCGGTTGGGTCGTCAGGATTCTTGTCGGGGTGAAACTTGATCGCCATCTTGCGATAGGCTTTCTTGAGGTCTTCTGTCGAGACGTTCTTGTCAACGCCCAGTATTTCGTAATAGTCGCGCTTCGTTGCCATATCTTTCAAAGAGTGAAAGAGTAAATGAGCGAAAGAGTGTCTGGCGCTTTACTATTCGCCTGTTCCCGTTGGTTCGGTGTCACTCTTTCACTCTTTCACTCTTTCGCCGTTAGCTTCCTACAATCACTTTTGCAAACCGAATGACCTTGTCATTCAGGTAATATCCTTTTTCTATTTCTTCGATAACTTTCCCTTTCAGGTCGTCGCTGGGAGCTGGGAACTGCGTAACTGATTCATGCAGGTCAGCGTCGAATGGTTGGCCTTTCGAAACCATTGGTTTCAGTCCTTTTCCTTCAAGAGTTTTAAATAACTTGTTGTAGATCAACGAAACACCTTCTTTCAAGGCGGCAACATCGTTGGTATTGTCGATGGATTGCATGGCCCGTTCGAAGTCGTCGACAACTGGAATTAATGCCTGCAAGACCCCTTGATTGGCATTGTTGATCAGCTCAAGTTTTTCCCTTGCCGTACGTCGACGGAAGTTCTCAAAATCAGCGTATAAACGGAGATATTTGTCTTTCAGTTCGGCTAGTTCATTACCAGCTTTGATGTCGTCTGCCGTTGCGGTTTCTGTCACAACTGCTTCTGCCGGAGCCGTTTCGTCACTATCGACTGGCTCTCCGCCATTAACGGTTACTGCGTCTTCGTCTGTCACAGGTGGTGTTGTCAGGTTGTCAGGTTGTTGCATATCGCTGGATGCCTGATCATCCAAAATGTCTTTATTTTCCATTACTGAGCTTCTATTTCGCTTCCAGAAATTCATAGTTAACTAAGGTCAAAAGACCGGCCAAAACCTCTGGCCCTGCCAACTTGACACAGTTAGAGTTACGCGAATCTACTAGATTTAACCGATTATGACGGATTTTTAATCTATATAAATCTGTTCAGTTCGTTAAACCGGCACAAACATCAGGTCATGCTCTCTACTTGTTATGAACGCTAAAAAGACGAACTACACTCAACTTATCAAAGCTAAAGCAACTGATTTAGGCTTTGATTTTTGTGGTGTGGCCAAAGCGGATTTTCTGGAAGATGAAGCGCCACGGTTCGAAAACTGGCTCAAGAATGGGATGCACGGCCAGATGAATTACATGGCCAACCATTTCGATAAACGACTCGACCCTCGCTTGCTGGTCGATGATGCCAAGTCGGTTATAACCGTGCTTCTCAATTATTACCCGGAGCAAAAACTACCTGAAGAAAACGATGATCTAAAACTATCGAAATACGCTTACGGCACAGATTATCACTTTGTTATTAAAGATAAACTAGCCGATCTGCTGACTTTCATCCATGAAGAGATTGGTGAGGTAGGTGGACGGGCGTTTGTTGACTCTGCCCCCGTTATGGACAAAGCCTGGGCCAGGCGGGCGGGGATCGGCTGGGTAGGTAAGCATACCAATTTAATTAATCGGGAGATCGGCTCTTTTTTCTTCATCGGTGAGCTGATTCTCGACCTCGAACTGGAACCCGATGGCCCAATCACCGACTATTGCGGTACCTGCACACGCTGCATTGACGCCTGCCCGACCGAGGCTATTGTTGGCCCATATGTGGTCGATGGTAGTAAGTGTATTTCTTATTTTACGATTGAATTAAAAGAAGCCATTCCGGAAGACGTTCGCGGGAAGTTCGACAATTGGATATTCGGCTGTGATATCTGTCAGGATGTATGCCCCTGGAACCGCTTTGCCCGGCCACATAAAACGCCCGCTTTCGACCCTCACCCCGAGTTAGCCGCGTTTTCGAAATCTGACTGGGAAGAAATAACGGAGGATGTTTTCCGGGAAGTCTTCCGTCGTTCAGCGGTAAAACGTACAAAACTGGAAGGACTGAAACGAAATATCGGGTTCGTGGGAGGGGGGTAATGAAGAATGTAGAATGAAAAATATCTAACAACCGGAGTTCTTCATTTGGAGTGTCAGATATTCTACATTATTCATTATTCATTCTACTTAAAACTTTCCAATAACCTCCCCCACTCGCCAAACCTCCTCGAAAGTGTTGTATAAGGGCGTTGGTGCCAGCCGGATACAGTCGGGTTCACGCCAGTCGCCAATTATACCTTGTTCTGCTAAGTAGTTGAACAAGGCTTTACCATTTTTCCGAACGATCAATGATAGCTGACACCCGCGCTGGTTGGGGTCGTCGGGTGTCAGAATCTGAATGTCGTGGAATGGGCTAAGTACAAATTCCAGAAAGCCCGTTAACTTTTCGCTTTTTTGGCGTATGGCAACGATACCCGCTTCGGCGGTAATAGCAATAGCGGCCCTATGCAGGGATAATGCCAGAATGTTGGGCGTACTAACCTGCCAGCCATCGGCACCGGGGGCGGGTAAAAAACCGGGCGCCATGTCAAAACGCTTATCTTCCCGATACCCCCACCACCCCGCTAATCTGGGCAAAAGCTGGTCGTGGTGTTTCTGGTGCACAAACACCCCCGAAACGGCACCTGGCCCCCCATTCAGGTATTTGTAGGAACACCAGGTAGCAAAATCGACCCCCCATTCGTGCAGACGCAGGGGTACGTTTCCAATGGCATGAGCCAGGTCGAAACCAATAGGGATACGGTATTTTCTGGCGGTTTCGGCAATTGCGGCCATGTTATAAACCTGACCGGTGTAATAGTTGAGCCCACTCATCCAGATTACGGCCAGCGAATCGACATGTTCGGCAATGGCTAACTGTATATCAGTCGTGTGAATCAACCCATCATCTGGTCGGGGTGCAATTTCGATGATGGCATCAGCGGCACGATAGCCATGTAGTTTTACTTGCGTTTCCAGTGCGTATTGATCCGATGGAAAGTCGCCTTTTATGGTTAGAATCTTATATTTTTTTGTGCCCGGCGTGGATTCGCCCAATGAAGGCGAGTCGGGCTTATAAAAGGATGCCAGTAGTAAATGAAGATTAACTGTCAGCGCATTCATTGGGCACACTTCTGCCGGTTCGGAACCAACAATCTGCGCCAGTGCTTCTTTGCAGGTTGCATGATAGCCAAGCCAGGGCTGTTCGGCGGCTTCGGTCACGTCAAACCAGCCTTCGACGCCCAGATTCTGCCATGTAGTAAGCTCCTTTTCCAGAGCTGCCCGAGCTGTTTTGGGTTGTAAACCAAGTGAATTTCCACACAGGTAAATCAGGTCGTGGCCATTGCGTTGGGGAATATGAAAGCGATCTCGAAACGACCGAAGTGGATCGATTTGATCGAGTTGTTGAGCAAAAGAAAGGGAGTTTTCGTAGGTCATTGACAAGAATAGCGACTGTCTATTAATAAACTACGATTTTGGTGTTATTTTGTTCATCGACCAATACGACTCAAATAACATATACCTTATTTATCTTGTTCTCTTACCGCTTGAAGAACCAAGTTTGTGAAGAAGCTGTAAAATTGCTGTCAACATACCCGATGCACCCTGTCCGCATACTTCTTTTACTGGCCGGTCTCGCACTGAGTTTGACTGCTCAGGCACAATGGCGATTGATTTATCAAAGCAAAGATATCGTTGCTACAGCATCAGACACAACTCGTTTCTTCACATCCATCGAATCGCGGGGGACATTAAGCAAATACCTGATCGTTCGTTCAGATGACCGGCAAAAATCACTTGTCCTGAAAGATGCCGTTTGGGGCTATGTTGATGGCAACAATGGCGTGTGGCGTACGTACGAAAAGGAGTGTTTTTTGTTAGTCAGGTATAACGGGGGTTGGGCAGAATATGTAGTTAACCGCCTTGTATCGAGTGGCAGTTTACGAACGTTCATGCAGCCCATGTATAGTCGGACGCTTGATAGTCGAATCTACGCAAGCTGGCAGGAGGCAATGAGAGACGTTCCTCCGTCCTTTATTCTTAAGTAGGCTATTGATGCAGTTTTAGCAGCCAATCAATCTTGCAAAACAGCCGTTAGCAACAATATCAAAAGCGTATCCAGAATCAAATACCTCTTTTTTAAACGCCAATGGCCTGAATTCATGTGAATTCAGGCCATTGGCGTTTAAAAAATGTCTTTTATTGATGAGCCATACCGCCACCTTTTTTGCAGCAGCTGGGGAGTTTGTTATATCCAGCTTCATCAGCCGCTACTTCTTCGGCATCGTAACCTGTTTTGCTAATATTTGCTTTTAGCTTAGACACATCCGTTTTCGCCGGATTATATTTTATCGTTACAACTTTCGTTTTCACGTCCAGGTCGGATTCTTTCACGCCCTTTTCAAAGGCAAGATTCCGTTCAATACGGGCTTTGCACATGCCGCAAATGGCCGATGTCTTGATTTTTACTTCTTTGTCTTTATCGTCGCGGGTTGGTGCACCAGCGAACAGGGTGCCCATAAGCATCAGCGACGTCAGGGCAGTTAGAAACAGGTTACGCAACATGGTTTGGCTTGGTTTATAGTGAATTAAGAACGACAATTTAACCCAATTGGTGCCCGAAATGGGGCAAAACGTATTATTGAATTGTTTGATCAATGTTTCATCGTTCGCATGGTCATCAGGCTTGGCGACAGACGTAGGTAAATTTCGCCCGAAACAGTCGTTTTTCCATAGGTCCTCTGCAATACCTTATCGGGTAGTCCGGTCGTCAACTGAGCGCCTAGAACCACATCTGATTTTTTCGTCTGCGCAATGCGGTAATTTGTACCCAGCGTCAGATTATTGATTGTCAGTTCAGTAGGGCCATTGTACGGAAAGCCGCTATCAGACGAGATCAGGTTTAACTCCTCCGCCGACTTTGTTACATTTTCATAGCGTACATAGAATGCCATCCGCTCCATTTGCAAACTATTTTCGGCCAAGAACGAATTTTCTGTATGCCCATGTATCCTATTTTGGCCCCATACTAAAGCCGATGTCACATAGCGGTCAGGGCCAAGTCCTTTACTGTGCAAAATAGATGCCGTTGTGCGTGTAACATTTTCTTCGGGATGGGCTTCTTCGGGACTATGCAGAAATCCCTGAGAAAATTGCAAGGCCAATGAAGGCGACGGATTCACCGATACACGATATGAGTAACTGTCAAATTTGGGCATATCGAAGTTATACCGGTTTTCATCGGGTTCACGTCCTTTAAACGTCGAGGCCTCCAGTTTTGCCCATTTGTAGCGAAATCCGGCCGTGGCCACGCCAAACAAAATGTGTGTAGCATCCTGCCAATGGTGGCTCAACGGTGCATCGGGGTTGTTGAACGAGGAAATGCGGTGCATGAAAGCAGGGGGCCCAAGGGCTGGTTCGCCCGGATACCCCACATAGCCAAATACATCAATGTCTTTCGATAACGCATGGCTATAACTCACCGATAACTCGGAGACAAGATCGTGCGGGTGCTGCCTGTCAATCAAGGGCTGACCTTTGTAAGTCTCGCCCGTTTGAAAAAGCAACGGATACCCGCCTTTCCCTACGGTTAATGGATCGAGCGACAGCATGGCCCGTACCTGAAAAAGACCGCGTTTCCCAACTTTCTTCTGCGCCATGCCCATAAACCAGTTGGGTGCTCCGAACTGTTCGCCACGACCACGCCCGTCAGGATTGTTACTGTTCTGACTTGTATAGCGCAGATAGAGAGCATAATGCAGCATGAAGCTCCAGCCTTTAGGCGTTGGCTGCGTCATGTAGGCATACATTGGTGTGTTGTCAGGATGCCAGGATGTGCCGGAGCCATTCCGATTCATGGGCAAGTTGCGCGACAGCGAATGTGTCATGCCCATGGCAGTATCCATCGTCAGGCCGTAGTTCTGCAACTTCATGGCATCCATATCCATACCGTCGTGCATGGAATGGTCCATCGCTTTAGTCGTGTCGATTTTCGGTTTACCGGTCATGGGCATCGTCATCCCTTCATGATGCTGATGTTGCGAATAAGACACACCCGATAGCATACTCAGGGAGAGTAGGAAAAGAAATTTCTTCATAGAATTATCGTTGAGTCACTTAAATAATCTCCGCCCGGATCGTGCCATCCTGTTCCCAAAGGCACAGCACCCGGTCATTCGACAGTCGCGTCATGTTGGCATAGGCGCCAGAGCCAAAGGCCGTTGGCTGAGGCTGGCCCGGTGTGATTTTCCAAAGCTGGCCTTCGCGCTGAAAGACGATATAATCCCCTTTTTGCGTCGTAACTATCTTTGCATTTTTACCCGTAGCCAGTTCAATTTCAGGCTGGCCGGGTCGGGCCGTATACAGTTTGTCGGCCCGTCGCCAAACAGTTGATAAGTTGCCATCGGGACTGATCGACATACCACCACCGTCCATTGGGCAGGCATTAAGCTTCCAGGTCCCCTCGCCTATTTTCTCTGCTTTCCCGAATGTTTGCCCGCCATCAGTTGACGTGAGCAAGTACATATCGCGCGAACCGTTTATGAAGTTGCGAAACATGAGCACAACCTGCTTTCCCTGACTTACCGCCGACACCTGGCAACATTCACAAATTGTGCCATCCGGCGACTGATACATGGTTTTGTTCACCGACCACGTCCGGCCACCATCGGTCGAACGAGCACCAACAAGTTTATTTCGTTTATCACCGCGCAGGTCGAGCCAAACAGCCGTATATTCATTGGCTGGCCCGGCCGCCAACGCCACAAAGCCTTCTTTAGCAATATCGGCAACGTCATTGACCCGTACCCGCTTTTGCCACTGACCGGTAGACTTGCTGCGGCTGTAGGCCCAAACATTGCCCATCTTGTCCAGTGCCGTAATCACAACAGATTGCTTATTAACGGCAATTTGTGGCCCGCGTGTTGCTCCAATAGCCAGCCCTAGCAAACTGTCTATCCGCATTGATGGCTTAAATTGTTCACCCGTGCCTGTTGTGGTATAATATAGCACTTCACCGCGTCCATAAACAATGTGCGCGACCCCATCGAGATCAGTAATTGCTACGGGCTGCAACCCTTTCGCTACCTCTTTGCCAGCCGTATGACCTGACCCGATAAACCAGTTTACGGAAATTAATAAGCTAAGGATAAATTGAATCATACTGAGTTGATTGGGTTTGGACTTTAGGTGTAAAAATGGCCGAAAAAGCAATTAACGGCTTTTTCGGCCATTTTTTTAAGCATTGGCAGACATAGACCGGCATTCTTCGGCACATTTCCGGCAAGCTTCAGCGCAGGCTTTGCAATGGGCGTGGTGACCGGCATGTTTTTCGCATTCTTCGGCGCAGGCGTCACAAACTTCGGCACATAACACCATAAAATCGCGGGAGAATTCGGAACCCCTGGCGTCCAGACGGCCACAGAGTGTGCAGATGTCGGCACAGTCGCGGCAGAGTTTAATGCAGGCCGTCATGTCATGGCCTTTGCTGTCGCTATCGCCCATTTCGAGGCAGGCTGTTACGCAGCGTTCGCAGGCTTCGGCGCATTCAAAACACGTATCGGTGTGGCTGTGGTTGTGTTGCATAGTTTCCATATCCGTTGTCGTTTAATTGACCCCTGTTGGTCTGACAAAGTAACTACGCTTACCCGATAGAGTTTTTACATAATTTCGGACTGGCTTTATAAAAAACAAGTCCCCAACAATTTATACAATCTCAAACAGGATATCCAGGCTTTTTTCAAGATCAGCGGTTGATACGAAAATATCCTCTTCGATATGGTATTTTGTGTGGCCCATTTTAATGGGATGGCTATAAGCTGAATAGCTCATTTCCATAATTCTGGCTAAATACGAAAAATGGTCAACGACAAGATTCGGGGGAAATAACTCAAAGAGATGCGTTCCGGGTTCGCACCAGATTATGTTCGTAAAGGATGCTCCGTGTGGTCCCAAAATGAAAGATGCGTTTTTATAAATGGCCACCTGCTCTGCCACAGATCGGGGCTTGTCGTCTACAATGGTAAAGTCATATTTTTCCAGTAATGCCAACAGAGCACCCTCATTAACCACTTTTCGACGGCTCGCCCGACTCACATAAATTCGATTTTGCTGTGTTCGTGCTATATTTAGTTGGGGTTCCACCTGCTTTTTCAACGCAAAAATATCAGCAGGGTCCGGGTAAAACCAGTGACCACTATTGGCCAGTATACACCGGTCAGCCCGAACGTCGTACAGGCGGCTATCGAAAACATGGTCTGGCTCAATACCGATCAGGGAAAGGTATTCCTGCTCGTAAGCCGTTTTAAAGAGTGGATAAGTCACGACTGCTTCGGTATAAACCTGCGTTCGAAGTGCTTCTTTGATGCGGCACATTTTAGCGGCAACCAAGATAACAAAATCATAATACCCGCCAAAAGCAATGCCATCCAGATAATGACTCCAGGGCACAATGACCGTTTTTCGATCAATAACAGTACGTGTCCTTGCGGTCAGAAAATTCTTGACCAAATGATAACTCTCGAAGTCCGGGCAGAGGATTTTTCCGTTAAAGACAATCCCACCATAGGGCAGTTGAACCGTTTTTTTCGTGCCCGTTCGGAAATCCCAGACATAACTTTGACAGGTTATTGCTTTACAGGGTGGAAAAACAAGCGTTGTCAGCTCAGCCTGATTTTGCACCCCCGGCAAAAAAATCTGCTTCACCGGGCTACCCGCAAGCTGGTAGGGTTTTAGATGAACTATTGTTTTCTCTCTTGATAAAAATTCAAGGTTGTATACGTTCAGTAGCAACCTGGCTACTGTTTTCGGTAATGAACTGACTGAATTTAAAAGATGACGTACAATACGGTTGACCATTCGGAGTTTAGGTTTACTCCTTTGGACTAAATTTGCCCGTATTCAGACATATAAAAGCTAAAATTATCTACACTTATTTTCGATTTGTCACATTCATTGTAATTGAATCAGGAGTGGAATTTTAGTTGTAACTAATTAAAAATAGTGTCTCATTCAACCAGCGCTTTATATTTAACAACCTTAAAGATACGAGTAAGTGACTGAATATTAGACTTTCATATACGTAAAGACTTAATTATCACGCGTCAGATAATCCGTTCACGTAAAGCTTTAGCAACGGCTTCGGTACCGCATTGCACGTGAAGTTTTTGATAAATATTTTTCAAATGCCGCCGAACCGTTTCCACAGAAATAGTACATTGAATCCCGATCATCCGGTAGGTATATCCCTTCGTTAACAGTTGAAGAATCTGCTGTTCACGTTCAGTAATACCATATTGCTGTCGTTTGGGATCAGGCGGCTGTAAAAACGTTTTCAGTACGCGTCGGGCAATACCCGGCGACATTGGGCCACCACCCTCCACCACTTCACTTAATGCATTTAACAAGTGCGTGGAGGTATCTTTTTTTAGTAAATAACCATCGGCCCCGCTGCTGAGGCAGGCAAACAACCGATCGTCATCATCAAAAACGGTGTGCATCAAAATTCGGATTGAGACATTTGATTCTTTCAGCAACCGAACACATTCGATTCCGTCCCGCCCCGGCATGTCAATATCCATCAAGACGACATCGGGTTGATCATGAGCTACCTGTTCGACCACTCGTTTGCCGTTGCTGTAGGCACCCACAACTGTGAAACCCTCCGTACTTCCGACCAGTAACTGGAGCAGTGAACGGAGTTCATCATTATCTTCATAGATAGAGACCGCTGTCATAATCAGGTGATTAATGAGTGGTAAATTGACGGAAAGGGTGTGAAAGGGTGTTTATTTTTACGAATAAGATTGTATCGCTCAAACTAGAATCAAATAACCTGTTTTGATTCTAGTTTGTCAATAACCCTTTCAGGTCAGGGTGATACCGGAAAGCTGAGGTGAAGCGATGTACCCTGCCCCCGCACAGACGTAATCGTTAATTGGCCATGCATATGCGTTGCCCGTATCTGCATATTACGAACGCCATTTCGTTCTGTTTCAGCGGCTGGATCGAACCCAACTCCGTTATCTGAAACGGTTAAGTACAGATGCTGATGTTCCAGACTTATTTTCAACGAAGCATGAGTAGCCCGGGCATGTTTAACCAGATTGTTGACTGCTTCTTTCGCAATCAAATAAAAATCCTGCCGCTTTTCCATCGGTAGGGTCAATTGTTGAATCGTATCGGGAACTGAAATCTCATAAGTGATACCTGACGCTTCAAATAACTCAGCAGCAAAACGATTCATTCGGGCAATCAGGCTGCTCAGTTCATCATTACCTGGATTGATACTCCATACAATATCATCTAGGGAGTTGCTTACCTGCCGGGCTTCGGTAACGATCCGTTCAACCATCGAACCGGAAGGATGCCCGGCCGGGAGATTTTGCTTAATCATAGTGCCCAGTATACCAATGCCACTCAGCGATGAACCAATTTCGTCGTGTAAGTCGGCTGAAATTCTGTTTCTGATGTGCAGTACACGCATTAATTGCTTGATTCGATAGCGGTATAGACCATATAAAAGACTGGCCGTTAATGTAACTATCAACAACCGAAACCACCAGGTTTCGTAATAGGCGGGCAGAATCTCGATTGCCAAAAGAAGTGGCTTCCGGCTCTGGTTACCAAAGGAATCAACAGCTTTCACGTGTAAGGTATACTGCCCCGGCCCTAAATTTGTGTAGTAAACTCGGTAAGAAGAGCCGCTATAATTCCATCGTTCATCCAGCCCTTCCAGATAACAGGCGTACCTGGTTTTAGCTAACTGACTAAAGGTTAAGGTAGTAAACCCAACACTGAACGCATTATCAGAGCGGGCCAGTCGAATCGGGCGGGAAGGGTCGACAGGGCGCTCCTGTTCATGAACATGAAACGAGGTAATCACAACCGGTGGCAGGGTCGCCCGCCGATGCAGTTGAGTAATATTGAAGTAGTCCACCCCATTTTGTTGTCCAATAAATAGCTCGTTGCCGCCGTGTACATAAAGCGCAGCCGTCGTATTATTCTGGCTCAGCCCATCGCTGGTGGTCAACCGCAGGAGCCGACCGGTTTTGGTAGTATAGCTATGAAGTCCGTCGAAATTGCCAATCCAGATGGTCCCCTCTTTATCCTCGGCGAGTCTCCGGTTTTCGCGGTCGTACAGGCCATTACGGGCTGTTAGAATCGTGCGAATTTTACCATCAGGCATACTTTCTGTGACACTCCCCCATCGGGCAGCCCACAAATGGCCATTTTTCGCCAGCATAATGGCATTAGTAGCGAGGTCTTCCGGCAAGCGTGTTTTAGGCTGCCGGTCGTCGGCCTTTACAAACCGATGCCCGGGTTCTGCTATGTAATACAACCCATTATAGGTAGATAACCAGATTCGTTCGGTCTTATCGATGGCCAGTCCTGTCAGAAAATTATTGTTTTTATGTAGCGCACTGCGTATCGAGTCTGACCAATACTGCAGGGGTTTGCCTGTGTGCAGATCTAGTACCTGTAGCCCTTCGTCGTTGTTTCCTACCCATAACCGGTGATGTTTGTCGATCAGGCCGTGGTCGACAAAGGGCACTGAAAACAGGGTGCCTGCCCGTTTTGCCGCAGAGTTTGTTACAAACCGCTTCAGCGCGGTATCGTAAAGAAGCACCCCATCGCCTTTGTAGCTCCACTCCCGAAGTCCAACCCAAAGCTGGTTCGACTCGGTCTGTTGAAACCACATGGTTTCTGACGCGTCGTGTGGAAATCGAATCAGCGTAAACTGATTGGTAGGTCGGTGCCAGCGAAGAATACCTGTATGCGACAGACCAAGCCAAAATGTTTGGCCGGTGGTGTCCTGCTGGTCAGCCAAAATAACGTTAACCAGCACGGGCTGACGAATCAGGGAGGGTGGAATAGTTACGGTTCGGATGAGGTTATCCAGCGGGTTGTAGGTAAAAACACCATTTGTGGTACCAATCCATAAAATTTCACTACCAGAATCCCGAAACAGCACATTGGTTTGAAAGGGACCAGACTGGAGGTTTGTTATTCGATAAAATTGTTCTTGATCGGCTCTAAACGCCAACAGACCATTTTCGTCGCCAACCCACAGCACCCGCTTTCCATTTTCATCTTTCCCTTCCTCAACGCATGTGATCCGGTTAGGCTCGTTGGGCAACTTAAAAAATGTATATTGTTCCGTTTCCGGATCAACCCGCAATAGCCCATGCCCATAGGCCCCAATCCATAGGGTACCCTCCGAATCGACACACCCTTGACTGAGATATAACTTTTGCCGCCGATTAGGATCAGGGCAATCGTGGCCGAGTATGCAAACGAAGCGATTGGTTCGACGATCAAACCGAAATAACCCGTTATCACTGCCAATTGCCCAAAGTCTGTGCTTTTTATCCTCCAGAAACCCTTTTACTTTGGGGCCTTGATAGGTCGTTCGGCGTAATGAATACCGATCTATATGGTTGGTTTTCAGGTTTATTCGTTCAATACCATCGACGGTACTGTACCAGCCTTCGCCATACGAACTCATAAAGAAATGGCCGGTCGTTTGGGGTGTATTGGGTATCGGTGTAAGCTGTAGTGTGTTGGGATCAATTATACAGATGCCCCCCCGGTCGCTGGCAATCCACATTCGATTGGTAGAATCTGCGGCCAGACCCGATACCAAATAAGTTTCGGGAAACAGGAAATTCCGAAACGACTGACCATCGTACCGAACCGGGCAACGGCGTGTACCAAACCACATAAACCCCTGTCGGTCTTTGGCAATACTATAGACGGTTGGGCTTGGAAGTCCATCTTTATCTGTCAGGCGGTTAAATACTACATTTGGAGTTTGGGCATAGAGCAGAATCAACGATCGACCATTCAGTATCAACGACAGGATTACTATGGCCAATAGTTTTCTTCTCATAACAGACAACAGGTTAGGCAGCGGTTAGAAATTTCCCGACGACAGAGAATCATACGTTATACCCCTCCAAAGGTGAGGTCGATCTGTAAGTTACAATCCGGAGGGTGAAAATAAGCGAATAACCCGTTTAATCAATGGGTGAAAAGGGTTATTGTACGTCCATGAAGACCGAATGAATTTTACCGGCATCAATAATATCCCTCATCGACATGAAAACGACCCTCATCGGCTTGCTTTTCCTGACTGGTATTGGTTTGCAAAACTGTAAGAATCAGACCGATGATTCGACGACAGCTATGCCTACGCTACCAAATAAACCAGGATTTTACGTGAACGACCGTTTTTTATACGACCCTTGCGGAACGAAGATCACGCTGCGGGGCGTGAATAAGATGAACATCTGGACGGATCGATCCGGGAGTTCGTTTTCGGAAATTGCACAAACCGGTGCCAACTGCGTGCGCATTGTCTGGAAAGCGCTGGAAGATGATGGCCAGCCGACTAAAGCCGCCGACCTCGACAACCTGATTACGGCCTGCGTGGCCCAGCACATGATTCCGATGGTCGAAGCCCATGATGCCACCGGCGACTGGAGCATGCTGGGGCAGATGGTTACCTTCTGGAAACGGGCCGACATTGTAGCCGTTATTCAGAAACATCAGAAATACCTGTTACTGAACATTGCCAATGAGTGTGGCGACGATCAGGTGACGGATGCTCAATTTACGCAGGGGTACACCAGTGCCGTTCAGCAGCTTCGCCAGGCGGGTATTCATACGCCCCTTGTTATCGACGGAACAGACTATGGCAAAAACCTCGAACAACTGGTTCGTGTGGGGCCAGACGTGATTCAGGCCGATCCGGATAAGAACCTGCTCTTTTCAGTACATACCTATTGGCCCATTGCCTTTGGCGCTACGCCACAATTCATCAAGGATCAGTTTCAGGCCGCAGTCAACGCCGGGTTGCCGTTTATCGTGGGCGAGTTTGCGGCTTACGGTGCGTATGCAGGTGGTGAGAGTATTTGCGGTCCCAAAGGTCAGGTTGATTATAAAACGATCCTTTCCGAAGCCCAGCGGCTCGACATTGGCTGGCTGGTTTGGGAATGGGGGCCGGGCAACGTTGGCGGGGGCGATCCGCTTTGTGTTGTTATGGACATGACAACCACGAGTACATTCAGCACCCTGAAGGGATGGGGTAAAGAAGTGGCGCTTACCCATGCAGCCAGCATTCAGAAAACGGCTATCCGATCCCCTTTTCTAGTCAACAACCACCTCTGCAAATAAAAAACGGTTGGACTGACTTCGCCCGAATTTGCACACAGATATGGATTCATTTTTCAACCTAATGGTGTCGGGACGGATGGCACTCCACTAATTGCTGACGTGACTATGTCGGGTTCCAGACCCCGACATCACGGAAAAGCGCGAGTTCTATAAATACAACTCCCTCTATTTCAATTAGTTAAAAAAATGAATATTTTTTTTACCGTTCGCTCAGTGGGTGTAAAGGGTTATGGACAAGCGTCTGTCGAATGAGGAAATTTGAAGCAACAAATCAGGACATACTTCTTTAAGGCAAAATGAAAAAACCACACTTGTTTCGACTCCTGCTGGCCGGCTTGCTGCCATTGTTAAGCCTTGGGTTTAGCCAAACCGATTCGCCAAACGTTTCGGGTTCATGGCGGATGATTTCTCATCGGGTTGTGCCAGCCATGAACGGTGTCGATGATATCTACACGCATTTCAAAGACCTGTATGGCGGCTGTCAGGAGGATATGGGTCTAACCTTAAACCCGGATGGAACCCTGAAAATGACTCCCGTTAAAGGGTGTCAGAATCCGCTCGGAAACATTATCATGAAAATGGCCTCCAAGTTTATGCCCTCCGGCAAAGCGTCGTGGGAGACTACGTCGAACAAAATTGTCTTGCAGGATGGCAAAGGACAACGCCGGGAATACGCCCTCCAATTGAGCGACACAAGTATGAAATGGACTTTCGACGAAACCGAGAAGCAAACCCAGGTCCGGCATACTATTGAGTTCAAACGAGATTGATAGTGGACTTGACTACCCGCTAAACAGGGTGAACAAATCAACGTATAAGGATAACCGTATTAAACCACAAAAAAGACAACCATGAATCGATATACTCTTATTCTAATAGGCTTGCTTATGCGGGTTTCAGTAACCCAGGCACAACAGCTTATGGCAGTAAACACAACAAACCGTTCGACCGACCCCGCTGCCAAACCAACCTCTCCAAACCGGGCGAAAGCGACCGAGTCGCCTATGTACCTGAAGATCTACGGATTTTACAGCCTGCTGTCGCCCGGAACTGAGCTTAATTATAGCTATTCACAAGCCCAATCCATAACCCCAACGACCTTTAGCCCAACGAATAAAAGCCTGGGCGCTGGCCCAAGAGTGGGCGCTGGGATTGGCTACATTGTCAGCGACTTCATCAACCTGGGCATTGATGCCGATATCCTCCTGGGAACAGACCTAAAGATTGACAACAACTTCTTTAGTGGCTCGGACGGCTCGACAAGATATACAACCTCCCTGAACACATCGCTAAAAGTACTGTCGATCACGCCTAACATTACCTTTAAAGCCCTTTCTCGGCCAGCCTTTTACATCTATAACCGGCTGGGACTGGTAGGCGGTGTCGTTTTGGATTATAAGGTGACAAGCCTTTTTGTGGCAACTCCCTCCAAGGGAGCCGCCACAACCACGGCTACGACTAATGTCTATAACAAAAACTCGTTAGCACTGGGGTATCAGGTAGCACTTGGCATTCAATTCCGGTTGAGCCAAAACTTGCGGGGCTTTGCTGAAGTAGTCGCTTATAATCAATCCTTTAAACCACAGGAGGTTCAAAGTACCGGTACCAGTACCACGAATGGAATCATCAAACTGCTGGATCCGGGTGCGACAGCTTATAAGGACCTGGGTGATTATAATAAATCGAACCCCTCTGAACAGCCGAGTTTTAATGTAGCCATTAATAGCGTGGGTGTAGGCGCAGGTTTGATATTCCGGTTTTAGTTGACTCCCACCAATTCGCACCAATGATCAGTTTTGATAAACCTGTGACTCATGGATCGATCCCTCATTTTACTTAGTAGCCTATTGATACGGGTTGTTGCCCTGGCTCAACCGGCTACCCCTATAAACCCGGTAAGCCGTTCAAATAATGGGCCGGTAACGCCTGAGACGGCTCCACGTAAAATAAAGGCTACCGAGTCTCCGGTTTGCCTGAAAGTATATGGGCTTTATGGCTTGCTAACGCCCGGCGTGCAAATCGCTAACAGCGATTTTTTTAACCTGTCCAATGCGGCACATACGTTTCAAACAGCCAATAAGGGGTTAGGGGCTGGCCCACGGGCAGGTGCAGGGCTTGGTTTCATTGTCAGTGATTTTATCAATCTGGGCATCGATGCCGATATCCTCCTGGGAACAGACCTAAAGATTATCAATAACCAAAGCGATGGAAGAGCCACATACAACAGTTCCACAACCTCTACCCTAAAGGTGCTATCGGTCATACCTAACATCACCTTCAAGGCCCTGTCGCGACCGACCTATTACATCTATAATCGGCTGGGGCTGGTGGGTGGTGTCGTGCAATATAAAGTAGTACTGGATTATATTGAAACAGTGAAGGGCGGGGGGTATGTACATGAAACTCGAACCGAAAATGAGTACACAAAGAACTCGCTGGCCATAGGTTATCAGGCAGCCCTCGGTATTCAGTTCCGGTTCAGTCGGAGTCTGCGTGGCTTTGCCGAAATCATAGCCTACAATCAGTCATTTAGACCAAAAGAACTTACAACCATAACCTCAAGATATAGTGACGGAATACTTTCTAAAGTAACCCAGTCAGTAACTGAATTTAGCACCCAAAGCACAGCCAGTGCAGTCAGTGGGCTATCGGTCCAACAGCCAACGTATAATGTGCCGCTCAACAGTGTGGGTGTAGGGGCAGGTCTGGTATTCCGGTTTTAGTCATTTCCAGGCTAGTGTCTGTAAGGAGATGTAGAATTCACCAACTAAATCAATACACTGCTCATGAATCGATTCCTCATTTTGCTCATCTGCCTGCTGATACGCGTTGTAGCGCTGGCTCAACCGGTTGCAGCCATAAACACACCAAGCCGTTCGGCTACCGAACCGACAACGCCGGGCAGGATAAACGCTACGGAGTCGCCAGTCTATATAAAAGTATATGGGCTTTATGGCTTTCTGACACCAGGGGTGCAGATTAGCCACGGTGAGCTACAAAGCCCGGACGGGTCGGTATTTACATTCAAAACAACCAATAAAGGGTTAGGGGCTGGCCTGAGGGCCGGGGCCGGGATCGGGATCATCGTTAGTGACTTCATCAACCTGGGCATCGATGCCGACATGCTCTTTGGTTCAGACCTGAAAATTAGCAATAGCTACAACGGTGGCGACAATACCTACACCAGTTTGGCAACCACAACCCTAAAAGTAGTGTCGGTCATACCTAACATCACCTTCAAAGCTCTCTCGCGACCAGCCTATTATATCTATAATCG
This sequence comes from Spirosoma pollinicola, assembly GCF_002831565.1. Classification (NCBI taxonomy): domain Bacteria; kingdom Pseudomonadati; phylum Bacteroidota; class Cytophagia; order Cytophagales; family Cytophagaceae; genus Spirosoma; species Spirosoma pollinicola. The sequence goes on from NZ_CP025096.1 coordinate 954,949, forward strand.
ACTGGGTCTGGTGGGAGGTATTGTGCTGGACTACAAGAGCATCGACGCAGGGGACGATATTCCTAAGGTAGGGGTTGCTACCACAAGTTCGGCCAATTACAATTACACAAAAAACTCGCTGGCATTAGGTTATCAGGCTGCTTTGGGGATTCAGTTTCGATTGAGTCAAAATTTACGGGGCTTTGCCGAAGTGGTCGCATACAACCAATCCTTCAAACCGAAAAGACTTGAATTTTCGACGACCAGCAACATATCGGGTCAGCCGGTCACATCACCGATTACAACGACAGAATTTACTGATCAGGGTATTCTTGTGGGGGCTAGCAACACCCAAACGGGGCAGCTAGAGCGTTTCAACGTGTCGATGAATAGTATCGGGATAGGCGTTGGTTTATCATTCCGCTTTTAATCACTACCCGCTATGCCTCATCCCTACTATGCACTGCCGCTCCGACTGGAGGAAATCCTGCAACGCAAACAGCACCCAACGTGCTCTCTGCCGCAGTCGATTGCCCAGAATCTGTATCTGATTCTTACGACCCACTTTGCCGAGTCGCGGTTTGATGAATCATTCGGGTGCAGTTTATGGGATGAAGATTTTTCCAATCAAACCAGTAGCCGGTGGAAAGAAGACATCCGGCAGTCGATAGAAACATCGGTCGCCAAACACGAAAAACGGCTCAACCAGGTGCGAATACGGGTTGATCTGGCCGATCAGGAAATACAACTCACTCGAACGAATCGCCGGGTAAAACGGCGGCTGAGTGTCTGGATTGATGGGTTACTGACCCGCACAAACGAATCATTTTCATTTCAACGGAGTCTGTTTCTGGCTCCACTGTCAACCGAATAACCAATGGCCGCTATGGATCTTGTTTCTGAAGGTTTCACCCGAGAGCGGGTAAAAACCCGGATGCTACGCCGGGCAGCCGACCTATGGGGGTATGCCGAAACGGACCTGGATAGTTTCGACCCACTTGTGGCCTTACTGATCGAAGCCTGTTCAGTTGAGTTCGAGCGCGTTTCGGTCGAAATTGGCAATACCCAGGCGCGTTTACTTGATCGGCTGGCGCAGGTACTGCATCCCGAACCCGATGTGGCCCGACCCGCCTTTGGCATTGCTCAGGTGCGACCCGTTGAGCCACGCATCAGCCTGTCTACCACCACCCAACTGTGCTACAAACGAGCCGCGACCAATCGTGCAGATCAGGCTAATGCGACAGAAACCTACTTTTCGCCCGTAGGCACGTATTCGGTCATTGATGGAGCCGTCCGGTATATGGCGACCACCGATACCTTATACCGCATCGATGAAGCGACTCAAAAAATTCCAATAGCACAGCGTCAGGGTACACCTGCCGTTTTGCCTTACCAATCTATTTGGCTGGGACTTGACCTGAACGAGAGCCTGACATCGCTGGAAGGGGTGTCGTTCTTTTTTGACTGGCCCACCGAAGCTACTCAGGTCGATTCGCACTCGTTGTTGGCACAAAGCCGATGGTTTCTGGCCGGACAGGAACTTCAGATTCGAGCAGGATTGCCAGTTATGACCGCGCCCCAACCGGCCAGATCACCCCTGGAAAGCGCGTTCGACAGTCTAAACAAGGTGGAACAACAGGCGATATTAACTTATGAATCCCATTTTATCACGATCGAAACTGCCCCAACGTTTAAGTCGTCGGGCCTGCAACGGCAGGCTTATCCGGAACCCGTTGGCCAGTGGTTTGCCGAGCGGGATTTACGGGCAATTCGGGAGTCGCTCTGGTGGATCGAACTGCGGTTTCCGCACACGGTTAGCTCACAGGTATTGGCAGGTATAAGCGTCGGTATGAACTGTTTTCCGGTCGTGAACCGGCGGCTCCATCGCATAACGTACAGGCTCCAGCAAAACCTCAACATCATACCCCTCGAAACTGAACGGTGCTTTTTGGCCATGCGGGACGTTCGAACCAGTCAGAACCGCCAGCTTACGTCTATTCCGCTCGGTAACGTATCGGATATGACCACCGACACCTATACCGTACAGTACGGAGTCAGCCGCTTCGACGACCGGGATGCCCGCCAAACGCTTATCAACCTCCAGGATTTGCTGCACGATGAAAGCGCATCCTTCGCGGCTCTGGGTGAGGATTTTCTAACCTCCGTGATTCGGGAATTAAACCAGGCACTGGCCCGGCTCGAAGCTAAAGTCGATCAGAAAACGCGTAACCGTGATACCATTCCATACCTCATTATTAAGCCTAAACAAGCTGGAGACACAGTTTTCATCGAGTACTGGACGTGCGATGGTGAAGCCGCCAATCGATTACCCACCGGCAGCAGGCTCACACCTTATTCCGATAATTCACTTCGCAAAGACGCCGGTTTCCTGATGACAACAACCAACGGCGGGCGCGAACGACTGAAAGAGTCCGAGAAAATAACGCAGTATAAACGGGCTCTACTGACCCGTAATCGAATCGTTACGCTGGAGGATGTGCGAGCGGTGTGCCTGGCCGAATTGGGTTCACACCTTCGGTCGGTGCAGGTTGAACGCACATTTCGGGTAGACCCACAACCGCAGAACGGGTTTCAACGATGCATTCGGGTAAGTCTTGAACCATCCGCAACGAGTCCATACGCAGCAGCCGACTGGCAGCAGCAGGTTCGCCTGTTACAGGTCACTCTGGACGCGCAGTCGGTGGCGGCACTCCCCTATCAAATCGTCGTCAACTCTATTTAACCTGAATCAAACGCATGGAATCGCTGACTGCTTACGCAAATTATCTGAATCACCTACCGTTCGACTTGAGGGCCGAGGTGGTTGTGACCGATATGCTCGAAGATGGCATTTCGCCGGATGACTTAATTATAAACCCGTTAGGGTCTTTCAATCGGGCATTTGGACGGGATATCAGCCGTGTTGCGTGGGTAGATGGGCAAACCAGGTTGCAGCGGTGGCTACAGATCGACCTCAATCGAACTGGCTTGTATGACCTCTTGCCGGAGGGTGTTTTTCATCAGCCAACGTCCAATGACGCGTCGGTTTCGAAAGAATCCATCCTGCACGAAATGGCGATTCAACGCGAGCGGGAGCAGGCAGCACGGCGGTTTTTTCTACCGATCGAACAGGAGTTTTTTCGGCATCGGATTCAAATTGAGCAGACGCAACGTACGTTCCTGTTCGGCAATGATACGCTGCTCCCCGATAACGATCTTCTGGGCTGGTTCTGGAATTTGCCGGATTTTCTGACCCCATTACAGATAAAACGCCTGATGTACCTGTTGCCTGAAATTTACCGGATGACGGGTGACCTGATTATGGCAGAGGCCTGTTTTGGGCAACTGGTTGATGACCGGGTGACCTTAACGGTCGAGTCACCGGAAAGTGAGCTGGTTCATTCCAATAAATCCGGGGCGTATTCGCCTAAACTGGGCCAGTGGCAATTGGGGGCCGATTCGGTGCTCGATGGCTGGGTAAACGATGGCGAACCGGGCAGTAAACTAACGGTACACATCGTTCAGGTGGACCGGCTAACCAATTATCTGCCGGGTGGACATGGGCTTCAGCTCCTTCATTGGCTCGCAGGCTATTTAATTCCGTTGACGACAAGCTTCCGTATAGAACTGGATACGTCGGCACTTGAAGACACATTTTTGCTCACCAGCGATGCCGTGTACGGCCAACTGGATTACACAACATGCATATGACTGACCGCTCAGCAACCATGAATATACCTCAGCTCACCTATCCGCCTGTCAACTGGATTGATGGCATGAAAATCGCCCGGCGGCACTTTACCGAGTGGGAAAACTTTATGCATGACCAACTTCGGGATAGTAATGCACTCGGCCTGTCGCGGTTTCGGTATGGAATCCTCCCCGCTGAAAATGCACTCGACCTGCAAATTCAATGCGACTTTAACCAGCAGATTCGGGTGCAGTTACGGAGTTGCCGGGCCATTAGCCCACATGGAGCCCGTATAGAGGTTAACACCGGCACCGATTCGCTGACCTGTACAACCTCGTTTTCGGCTCTGGCCGAAACGTATGGGCTGCAAACCGGCAAACCGCAAACGTTTGACGTTGTGCTGACGGTCAACCCGTTCACCCGGATACCATCCGGCGAACCCATCCTGACCGAAACGCCCCCACGCCACCCCCACTCCCGCCCCGACTACCGGCTCGATGTGGTACCATCGGTTCAGATACGTCCGGGTGAACTCAGCTACCAGCTGATTGTGGGTCGGGTTCGATACGGCAACGGTGAGGTGCAGACCGATCCTGATTACCTGCCCGCCTGTACATCAATTCATAGCCTGCCCAGGCTTCAGCAATGGCATCAGCAGTTCGGCAAGCACCTGGAATCGCTGGAGACAAACGCCTACAAAATTTTACAGCGAACAAAGGAAAGAGACCTGAAAAATTCGCTCCAGAGCAGTACACTCCTCATGGCCGAACGGATGGCGTTTATCCTGGGCGACATTAGTACGCGCTACAGCTGGATCATTCCCTACGAACCTCCCATACAAATGGCGGAGGCTTTACTAAGACCCATTCAGGCCATTCGGGTAGTGATGACCATGCTTAGCGGTCGCGAACGGGAAGAGTTCATTGGTTACATCAGCGAGTGGGCTGACTTGACACCGGGGGCGCTGGAAGCCCAGCTAAATACGACCCTGCAACTTCCATACGAACACACCGAACTGGCCACCTTACTAGCTGAACTGGACACGTTCTACCGGACGTTGTCGAACGTTTTTTACAAACTGGCCCAGCTCGATTTCATTGGCAAGCGCAAGGGTCAGAACGTATTTATCATTGAACATGAGGTAAAAGAAACGCCCCCCGATAAACCACGTTCGCGCTGGAGTCCATTGGGTTAACAAAATGGCTGAAACCCTGTAATCACCTCTTTAAACCGATCAATTTACGCATGGAACCGCTTAACAAACCCGAACGACAACAGGCCGTGAGCCGATTTCTAGGCGTTTATTGCCTATCGCTCAGTCTGCCCCTACTGGCTGTTTACTTCTTATTCAGTGCGCCCAACTATGTGCTGAAGCAGGAAAATGCCCGGCTCAACGAAACCCTGACCGAGCAAACCCAGAAATTGATGCGGCCTATGACGGGTGTGACGGCGAATCTTAAAACCCTGCAAACCACCGATCAAGCTTATCTAAAAGCAACTGACATTGAAAAAGGAAGCCTGAAAACACAACTCTCCGGTTTGGAAAGTGGACTTCAGCAGCAAGTAAATGGCTTTAAAGCGGACACCAGCCAGTTGCAACCCATCAACAAAAAACTATCGCACGATATTATCGACGCCTACGATGCCGTATTAACCTACCGCAACAGTATAAGCTACCTGCGCGAACTCCTTGAAAAAGAAGGCATTGACGCCAGCCAAGCCGACAAGCTGACGGCGGCACTCACACAGGCCCGCCAGGAAAATGAAATGCTTAAGATACTGGCCGCTAAAACGGCAACAGCACCGGCAGCTGCTCCAGCCCCATCGGGAGGGGGTGGCGGAGGGCCAACCTATTTGCCACAGTATCAGGAGTGCTCAACCAAGTTAACCACTGCTCAGGCACGCATAACCCAGCTTCAGGATCAGCTAAAAGCGGCTGGTAGTGTTCCCGCAGCCCCCGCTACGGCACCCACGGTTTCCGGCGTTTCGCGGGCCGATGTGGAGATGGATATCGTTGAGCGTTGCGAGAAAAAAGCCGATGCCACCAATAAACCGCCCCTCTGGCGACGACCGCTCTACGAATTTGCGGTGGAAACACTCGAAAAAAATTCCCGTCCGGATGCCAAACAACGCATGGCTTCGATCAATGACAAACTGCGCCGTTTAGGCTCTGACTAAATTTTTTAATCCCTGATTCCGATGGCCTACACTGAAGACGTTAAACGGGCAATTCAGATTGCCCAGTCACTCTCCAAAGAATATCAGAATGAACTATTTACCCCGGCGCACCTGCTCATGGGCCTGTTGCACAACGAGGTTGGAATGGCCTCATGGCTGGCAGTGATCGGGCAGGATGTCCCCTATCTGCGCGAGTGGGCCGAGGTGCGGCTGGAAGCCAGCCCGAAATCCAGCCGGTTGTCGCCAAATCCACCGGGCAACGAGCAGGTAAAAAAGGCAATGGAACTTGCCGACCTGGTAGCCATGCAACTGGGCAAGTCCCAAACTGACCTCGTTTGTGTGCTGATTGGTCTGCTCAAACCCGACGTCGCGTTCAGTGCCGAGCAACTGCGGAGTTTACCCCTCACCCAAACCGAACTGATGCAGGCAGCGCTGGCGGATACCGATCTGGAAACAGCCGTTGCGCCCGACTTTAAAGAGAACGGCCAGCGAACGACCAGCCCGACAGCCGCACAGGGACAGGCGTTGCTGCGCTATTGCGTTGACAAAACGTCGATGGCTGCCGAAGGACGACTGGACCCCATTCTGGGCCGCGACCGGGAGGTGCGGATGATGACCGAAACGCTGGGGCGCCGAACAAAGCCGAACGTCATTCTTGTGGGTGAACCGGGCGTTGGCAAAACAGCCTTGGCCGATGGCTTTGCGCTCAATATTGTGGCCGGACAAGTGCCTGACCACCTGAAAAACGCTCGTCTGCTGGAGCTGGATTTGGGAGCGCTGGTTGCCGGGGCATCCTACAAAGGTGAGGTCGAAGATCGGCTGAAAAGCATTTTAAAAGAGCTAAAACAGGATGCTAAAATCATTCTGTTCATTGACGAAATTCACCAGCTTTTAGATAGCCGGGGTCCACTCGGTACCGGCGTTGCCAACCTCCTAAAGCCCGAACTGGCAAAGGGGAATCTGACCGTTATTGGCGCAACGACGCTGGATGAATACCGTAAATACGTTGAAACAGACGAAGCCTTCAGCCGTCGGTTCGATGTATTACGCGTAGAGGAGCCGGACGTAGAGACCGCCATTCGGATGATTCAGCGGCTGGTGCCTTTTTACGAGAAACACCACCAGCTTAGTGTTGGCCCCGATGCCGTTTCCGAAGCCGTTATACTGGCCAAACGATATAGCCGCAACCGCCGGTTACCCGATGCCGCTATCGACCTGCTCGACCGTACATTATCGGCGGTGCGGATGATCAGCGAACGAACGCCCGCCGAGGTCGCTCAATTGACGCTACAGCTTGACCAGTTAACCGCCAATGCAAACGGTGTGGATAGCCTGCGCGACCTGCGCTATCTGCATCAGGAACTGGAAAATAAAATCAGCCCGATTCTACTGGCCAATCTGGCCGCAGATACAGCGACAGAAGACGAACCCATAACCGATCCGTTCGTTTCGACACTGGCCCTGACCGACCATATTGGGCAAACGCTGACTCGTCTGACAGCCCTGAACGCAACGGCCAAAACCAGCGTAGATCGACACGATGTAGCCGCCGTCATCTCACACAAAACGGGGATTCCGCTGGGAAAAATCCAGAGCCAGGAGCGTGATAAACTACTGGCAATGAATGAAATTCTGAAGCACCGTGTCATTGGCCAGGATCATGCCGTGAAGGCCGTTGCCGACGCCATCCTGGAAGCCCGCTCCGGGCTGACAAAGGCGGGACAGCCAATTGGATCGTTCTTCCTGCTCGGCCCAACCGGAACCGGAAAAACGGAACTGGCCAAATCTCTAGCCGATTTTCTGTTCAACGATGAGTCGTTTCTGATTCGGTTCGACATGTCGGAGTTTAAAGAAGAGCACTCGGCGGCTTTGCTCTATGGTGCCCCTCCGGGCTACATAGGCTACGAAGAAGGGGGTCTGCTGGTTAATAAAATCCGCGAAAAACCGTACTCGGTCGTGCTCTTTGATGAGATCGAAAAAGCCCATCCGTCGGTATTCGACATCTTCCTGCAAATTCTCGATGAAGGTCGTCTGCACGACCGTCTGGGCAAAGAAGGCGACTTTTCGGATGCCGTGGTGCTATTCACCTCTAACATTGGCAGTCAGTTGGTTATCGAGCGATTTGGCGAGGGGCAGGTTCCAACCACAGCCGAATTGATGGAGTCGATGAGTCGCCACTTCCGGCCCGAATTCTTGGCCCGACTGACGGAGATTGTGCCGTTTGCGCCCATTTCGGAGGAGAATGCCGTGCGCATTTTTGAGCTGCATCTGCGCGGCCTCACCGATCAGCTACACAAACAGGGAATTACCCTCGACCTCACTCCCGAAGCTCGTCGGCATTTGGCCCTCTCAGGATTCACACCCCAGTATGGTGCCAGACAACTGAAAGGTGTGATTCGAAACCAGCTCCGGCGGCCAATTTCCCGGATGATCGTGGCGGGCGACGTGGGCAAGGGGTCTGTGGTAACGGTAGACCTGACCGACGAACAGACCTTGACGTGGACGTGTCAGAATCAGGAGGTACAACTACAACCAGCCTGACAGTCATGGCAATGGTACACCTATATGACAATACACCCTCCACGCGGTTCGGTATCGACAATTCGGTTGCCAGCGGTGCCAATGCCCGCAGCGAAGACCGGATCAAGAAACCGGTAATCAATGTCAACGAGATGCGGCAGGCGCTCGACGACCTGTTAAGAACAAATACCAGTGTCGAGCAGCTACTGATAGAAACGCACGGGGGACCGGGGAAAATTGGGATTGGCGTCGATGTAATTGACCACACCTTCGTGAATTCATGGTTCGGTGATCGGGGTTACGAGCGACTGTTTGCCAGCAGTGCCCGCATTCTCTTCAACGGCTGCAACGTGGCCGAAGGCGCGAACGGCTGGCGGTTTCTGGAAGCGTTTGGCACCGTCTTTCTGAAGCTAAACGGCGGACAGGTAACGGGTTGGACCTCAGGTGGGTCATCTAACCCGTTCAATGGGCATGTTGTCCATTTATGGGGTGACGTTCGCAGCGTGTTTTTCGCACCCGGCGGCACAATTCTCGAACGATTTGAACAATAACCAATCAACGAAATGGAAGCCTGCACAGCGTGTACAACTAGGCTGACCCCACAACTTGAATGCGCGATTAGTCAGCCAACTGATTAGTCAAAAAAAAAACAAAACCATGGCAAAGCAAACAAAACCATCGTCTAACTGGGCGATTTCACCAAGTGCCTCATTAGGAAAAGGTAAAGGAAGTGTCGGTGCCGGTTATATCGCTTTAACACTATTTGATGTTGATTCCCAACTGTATTTTTCGCTTGGCTTATTAGGCGCAAGTTTAGGAGGAGGAATACCTGCCGGTGCTACTGTATCAACATTTTCCCCCTCCTTTTTCACAACTCCAACCCCGATGTGGGCTCAGGACTTCGGAGGAAGACTTGTTAACATCTCCGGAGCCGAATTGTCGATCGGAGTGGGCGGTGGAATTACTTATCTGACGTTTCACAACATAAACCATGAGCCTTACTGGCTGGATATTGGTGGCGTTGAGGCAGGAATTGCTGGTGGGATTGCTACTGGTTTTTATGGAAGCATGGTCTATGAAAATGATGGCTGGGAAAATAATGGCTGCCGTATCCAGCCCGACGGCGACCCTATGTGCGGGGGCAAATCACCATCCCCGCAGTACAGTACGCAAGATCAGAACATGTCGACAATGTCCAGTCAATAAAGGTGTGAATGTGAAGTACCGACCGTCCCGGTTGGTACTTCACATTCGAGACCAGTAGGTAGCTGTATTCTAAATCAGAAAAATCAATGAATATTCTTTTTTCGCAACGCAGTAGCCGGTGGGATTCACTGCTGTTCCCGATAGAGGACAATCGGTTTGAGCTGACCCTTCAGTTTAGGGTACGCCTGATCCGGATTGAGCCAACCAGCCATTTTATGGACCCCGGTACCTATATGAATGGCGATGGTTTTTTGCGATATCTGGATGGTCATCGAACGATTAAGCTGGAATCGTGGGCCGATCTGGAATGGGAAACCTACAAGCGGGACTTCAAGAGCGTTATCGAGCGCAATTGGGGCGACCGGTTTGTGCTCATACCTAATAAACCCTGGTACACGCCCCGCGCGGGCAGTGCACCAATACCTGCGCCGATAAAGTGCAGCATAGCTATTCAGGTCGTGGATTTCGCGGATCAGAACCCTCATTTTAAGTTTCGCTGTATCCACTTTCATCCCGATATCCAGCAGAGCAACTTCCAGTCATACGCCAGCTGGTATTATGGTTTAGGCATCATTACGCACGAAGACCTCCAGTTTTACTGGAGGTTAAAAGCCACAAAAGTGGGGAAGCAGCAACACCAGGTCGAATTTGGGCAAATCCTTGTCCTTCATGAGTTTGGACATATTCTTGGGTTCGATCATGTTAATGGAGAGTCGAATGAGGATTGGGCCTATGGAGTAACGGTTGACCAGAAGGCAGATACGATGGGTATAGGCTATCACTTTGCCAACCGACATGCCGAGCCTTGGGAGAGGACGCTTAAACGACATCTGGTTCGTGAAAATCGGTATGACAACACCGTAAAGTTTATCGGCCAGACAAACGGCCCGCAGATTATTCCCTATTGGGACAACAACTGGGAGTTCACCCCTACCCCATCGGCTTCGGGAAGCAACCAACCTGTACCTATAGATGATGCTGTTCGCGGACCAGCAGGTGTGATTTGGGGGCATATGGCCAACAGGCCCATAACTGAGTAGCCTGAAAACAGTTAAAAAACTCACTTACAAACACTTACAATTATGGGTCGTGTTGTTTATGATGTTCCCCTGGTTACGCAGATGCAAAATCCGATTTGCTGGATAACCTGCATGGCTATGGTGTCCAGCGAACGGTTGGGCTACTCCCTCGGAGTGGGTCATTTTGCTCAGGGTTATGACCCCAGCAATTCGTCGATCAGCAATCCAACGAACGGTTGGGATGATTTCTATGCTCGGCTTGATCGGTGCAATTTCAATTCCGTAGGTATCAATTCAACGGCCTCCGAAATAGAAAGCAGCCTGAAAACCTGCGGTCCGTTTATTCTTACCCACTACTGCACAGGCTTTCCGTATGGTCCCGGATGGGCACCCATCACGAATCCGTCGGCTACTCATGCCGTCGTTATTACGGGTATCGACTCAAGCATCAACGGCGGCATGTGCTGGATGAACAACCCCTGGGGAAACAAAGATCGCGCCATTGCCACAACGGATGTGATTACCGCTATTTCCAAAATGCTGGCGGCCAACGTACGGATGATCGCCTATTACAAACAATAACCCTTAAACCCCTGCAAGACCATGCCACAACCCGCAGCCCGCTTACTGGATATGCACGTTTGCCCCATGCAAACCCCGGCCGTCGTTCCTATTCCGCACGTGGGCGGGCCTATTGTCGGGCCGGGTATGCCCACCGTGCTCATTGGCGGACAACCAGCCGCTACCGTCGGGGATATGTGCGTCTGCGTTGGCCCGCCCGACGTAATCGTGCAGGGTTCGGCAACGGTACTAATTGGCGGTAAACCGGCCGCCCGCATGGGCGACATGACGGTTCACGGAGGCAGTATCGTTGCCGGATGCCCTACTGTTTTGGTGGGGGGCTAATAAACTAAATTACTAGAACGCATGGCCGTAAAATTATATCTATACGATTGGCAGGATAACATGGAACGGCAAGCTGGATATGCCGCTGAATACTGCGCTGATTACAGTTTCTGGGCCAAGCATTGCGCCCGGACGAATCCCGATACCCGAGCGGAGGCCATTGCCAATGCCAATCAGGTGGGACCCGCTATTGATAAAATCGGACGACAGGATATGTCCATCAGCCATTTGATTTTTCTCACGCACGGAGCACCTGGCTATGTTCATTTTCCTGGCGGAGGGTTTAATCATAAGAATATTGGCATGCTCCATACGGTCTGTGAAGAATACCTCATCTACGGAGCACAAGTCGAATTTTGGGGCTGCAATGTAGGAGAAGGAACAGCGGGAGCAACGTTTCTTCAAGCCGTAGGCGCATCTGTACTCAAACACGGGGGAGGCACTATTTTTTGTAGCGACAGCGTAACGTTTTCCTTCCCGTACGCGGGTCAGCGTTTTCCAGTATGGACCAACATTGTCCGGGCTAATGTACTGCCCGGCGGAGCAACGACCGTTCAGCAATAGGTAGCCAGAACGTACACAGGGCTGTTGGCAGTCCTGAGCGGAAATCCCATTTCCCACCCCGCAACACGAATTTACCTGTATTAATTTTAAACGTTTAATGAATCATGTTTGACTACGGAATCGGCGGACAGGAGCGTAAGCTCGACGTGAACGAAAGTATCGTTGACATCCCCCAGAACAGAACCCTGCTTATCGAAAAACTGACCGCTGACCCAGCCCTGCGCCCGGAAATTGTGGAAGGGCTGAAAACAGTCAGTGATGTGTTTCAGCACTTTCAGCCGCAGCAGGAAGTGGAATTTGATACCGAAGATGGCTCTTCGATAAGCGAAACCCTTCGCTTTCAGGCATTGAGCGATTTCGGGCGGAAAGGCGTCATTGCCCAGAGCGCGTACCTACAGGAACTGAACATGACATTCGAAGACCTTCAGCGATATGTGAAGCAGTTGAAGTCAAATAAAATCCTGAAAACGGTACTCGAAAATCCGGAAGCCAAGGTTGCGTACATGTCGTCGATTGAGGCCATGATTCGGGAGTTGGAAGAAGCAAAAAGTTAGGTTAACCCTCTTTAACAGACACATTCATGGAAGCTCAGGAAAAACCCGCAGTCAATGCCGAAAAAACGGCCGAAACTACCCAGCCGATTTCGCTCGAAACCAGCAGCGCCAAACTAACCCGCTACGGCGGCTTTGGAATCGTTGAAACAACGCTGGAAGGTGCGCAGAACCTTAACCCAGAAAAGAAAGCCCGCAAAAAGATCTTTCTGACCGAAACTGCCCGTCAGGCAGAACGCGATCAGCTACAGCAGCGCCTGCAACTCATTCTCGACCTGCTCAAGAGTACCGATTCGGTGGCCGATCTGGCAGAACAGGCCCAGTCGAAAGCCGAAACTGCACAGACGCTGCTCAATGAAAATCTACGGCGCACCTTCGAAGCCACCCGCGACCTCGAACGCTCGTACCGCTCGGTCGCCAACTTTTTTGCCAATACCGAACAGGACAAAGTTCGTAACGTCAGTATTATGAATGCCGAAGCCGACCAGTTGACCGACCTCGACAATACGTTGTTTCTGGATGCCGTCACCGAAGAGTTTGCCCGCACTTTCGACCGGCTCGACTTGCGGGAAAACTACTCGATTCTGGTACTGCCCGGCTATTTAGGTTCGCGAAAAGTGGTTGACAAATGGGCAAGAGTCGCCCATAAACACAAGGTGATGATGCTAACCGATTTTCAGCACCTGGATGCTCCCGACGACGTTCTCGACCTGTTTGAAGCCGCCAACATGACCGGCAGCGACCCCTATCTGTCCAACGTAATGATGGCTTGTAACTGGCTCGTTGGGCGGGGGAAATACCAGGAGGTCGGCGAAGAAGAAGACCTGCACGTACCGGCGTCAAGTGCTCTGGCAGGCAAGGTGTATAACACCCTCATGTCGCAGGTGACAGCGGGCCGTAAATACGGTGCCCTCAATGACGTCGATGGTGTTACGTTTCCGCTGAAAAAGAGCGAAATCGCCAGTCTGGAGAAGCTGGGCCTGATTCCGATGGTGGCGGAATATGGAAAAGTAATGCCATTTTCGGCCAAGACCCTGTTTAACGGCGATAACATTGGCCTGCAAACCTACTCAGTTGTTCGGGTGTTCGACTACATCACCAAAGTGCTGATCGACTTTTTGAATCGCCGGGCGTTTGAAAACTTCAATGTCAATACGCGGATGGATATTCAGAAGCAGATCGTGCGCTTCCTCGATAACATTACGGGGCCGGGCAAACTCATCGAAAAGTTCAAGATCATGCGATTCGAGCAGGACCCGAAGCAGAAAGACCGCATTTTTCTGGACATCCACATGGTGCCCTATTTTCCGGCCAAATCGTTTCTGATCAAACTCGACGGACAAAAAGGCGATGATCCGGACTCGGCAGAGTGGAAATCGGATTACGCCCAGCAGTAAGCAGTGCTTTGACCTTATTTTAACTTTCTAATCCAAATGGGCTGGAACACTAAAACAACCGACTGGCAGGTGTGCGGACTGGGGCAGGTTGGGTATGGCGCAGGTTATGCTGCCGGTACTTATTTGTGCTGCTTTTACAGCGCAACGGCCAGTGTGTCAGGGCTATATCTATTTAGCGGTATTGGTGCAGGAATTGGTGGCAACGCTTCAGGTGTTATAAATCCTGCCGATTACGGGGATGTCTCTTCACCCTGGACCAGCTTGACAAACACGTTTCTGGTTTGTGGTGTGCGGGAGTTCAGTGGTAACGATCTGAATGGCGCAATGGGCCGGATAACCTCACTAGGCGTTGGCGGCTTTGGCGTAAATTATGGGGTCACCTGTATCACGGCTATACCGCTCCAGGGGTCCTCTGATGCGTATTTCTACTCCCAAAATATTGGTGGACTTGGTTTTGGACCGGGCGGGGGTGTTGGTGGGCAGACAATTTCCGGTACTTGGGGGTTTGCTGCAACAACTAACTTACGCCCCTGGTAAAATGACCTCTTTTCGTTCTGAACTAACAGTCGATGGAAACACCTACCCTGTGCGGCAACTATGGCTGGACATTTCCCAGACCATAGATGCCGTCGGGCGGCCTTCCTCTGCCACACGGGGTGGAAAGATCAAGCTGGAACTGGATGTTCCTGAAGACGACACGCTCAGTGAATGGATGGCCGATCCACACAAAACCCTCGGAGGAAGCATTCGGTATTTCCGTATCGACGAAGACGCGACACTGAAAGAACTGAAGTTTGAGGATGCGTTCTGCGTCGACTACGTTGAGCGGTTCGACGGCACCCAATCCGGGCAGCCCATGACCACCACTCTGACGATTTCGGCCCAGAAGCTGAAGATCGGGCAAGTGAATGTTGAAAATAACTGGCCCTGATTAAGCCTCTGTTCACCAAAATCGAACCCGGTTAGCAAGCAAAAAAAATGGCGTCATTCAACGCAGAAATGAGCCTTGATGGCAAAACGTTTCCGGTACTGACAGTCTCGTATGGGCTCTATCAGGCAACGGATGAAAGTGGCAAACCCAGTTCAGGCGTTCGGACGTACCTGATTCAGCTTCGGCTGGCCGGGAGCGACGATGAAACCCTCCCGAACTGGGCGGTGGATGCCCAAAAGCAATTCGATGGCAAAATTACGTTTTTCCGCATCGACGAGCAGTCAACGTTTAAGGAGTTGACGTTTGAACAGGCCTACTGCATACACTATGCAGAGCGGGTAGCTCCGGCCGAGGGCAGCGACCAGGGAAACGAGTCGTATCAAATCGAAATGAGTATCAGCCCGGCGGTGCTGAAAATTGGGGGTACGAAGCATGATAACCAATGGCGTTAACGCCAATCGACTATGGCACGACAGGTTAAGGTTCAGATTGAACTGGAAGGAGGAAAAGAACTCAAACACTACACGCACCTTCGTATACACCAGTACCTGAATACGCATCACGCCTTCGAAATAGGGGTGCCGTTTTCGGTGCTGGAAGACTCGTCGGAGCATTTTTTCCACCAGGCTCATCAGGATGTTTGCGGCAAAACGATTACCCTTTCGTTTAGCCCGGCTTCGGATAAAGACTCGTTTAATTTCACCTTTAAAGGCATCGTAACGGAAATTGTGCTGATGAATACCTCCGACCTGTCGAACGTGTTTCTGCTCAAAGGCTTTAGTCCGACGATTGTGCTGGACGACTGTCGGACACGACGGACATTTCTTCAGCATTCGCTGCAACGGATTGCCGAGGCTGTTCTCGACCCTTATCCGAGTAACCTGTTGCGTCGACAGCTTAAGCCCCGAACTACCACTGACATACCCTATGCAGTTCAGTACAATGAAACAAATTTTGAGTTTCTCAACCGCCTGACGGCCGAACATGGGGAATGGTTTTATTATGATGGGCGCGAACTACGGCTGGGGCCACCCGATTCGGGCAACTCCGTCGACTTTTCGGTGGACGGTATCCAATTGTTTTCTCTATCCATTGGCTTGCAGCCAACCCAGCAAACCCTAACAGCCCACGACTATCGCCAGCCGAGTGATTATACCAGTCAGTCGTCGGGCCAGACGGTTAGCGGGCTGGGACAGTTCGGGAGTTTCGCGTTGCAGAAGTCGGAGGATGTTTTTGCGCAGGCTAGCCAGCAGCTAGCCGAATGGCCTGTTTACGGGCAGAGTGAGCTGGACGAACTGGTCAAAACTAAGAAATCAGTCAATGCGACGGGTTTGCTGACTTTCAGCGGGAGTGGCGAAGTGCCTAATCTGCTGGTGGGCGGTATTATCGACGTGCAGGGAATGGTCTTAAAGCGCGATAAGTCCTCGAAAGAAAGCTTCGGCAAGTATCGCTTGATCGACATCAGCCATGAGGTCGACGGGAGCGGCAATTACCAGAATCATTTTCGGGCCGTCCCCGAATCGGCAGCATATCCGCCCCGCAACACCTATTACCGTGCACCCGCTGCTCAACCTGAACTGGCAAAAGTGTCGGACAATAACGACCCGGATAAGCTGGGACGGGTAAAGGTAGAGTTCATGTGGGGTGGTTCGGACAAAGAATCTGACTGGTTGCGCGTAAGCTCAGCTTATACCGGTGCCGGACAGGGAGCCTTATTTGTGCCGGAACGCGATGCGCACGTTATGGTTGGTTACGAATCGTCACGGCCCGAAAACCCGTTTGTGATCGGGAGTTTATACCCAAAAAAGTCGGGAGTAAACTACACCTATTCGGATAATAATCGGAAGGTGATTCAGACGAAAAGCGGAAACCAGCTTCTTTTTGTGGAAGACGCCAATGGGGAGCAGATCCAGATTTCCAACGTCAATTACAGTGAAACTGTACTGACACTTGAGTTTGCCGAAAATGGGAAAATTAGCCTGAAAACGCCCGGAAAAATAGAGCTGGCTGGTGACACTATTCATTTGAAAGCCCAGACCGATCTTACGCTGGAGGCTGGAAACGAATTAACCCTGAAAGGGCAAACGAAAGCTAAACTTACGAGCAGTTCAAGCGTGGAAGTAGAGGCTCCCAATGTCAAGATTCAAGCGGATGTTGCAGCTGAACTAAAAGCCGATGCGTCATTAAAACTGAAGGGGGCAATGGTCTCCCTGAACGGCGATGCAATGGTTGAAGTACAGGCCGCTTTGATTAAACTGAATTAACACAGCAAACACGAATTAAATCCAAAATTTAACTTTAACTACTAACAGCCATGTCTTCATTTAGTGCATCATTAAAAATCGATGATCAGGAGTACGATGTAATGAGTTGCAACTACTCATTCGGGCAGTCGACCGACGAAAAAGGGCGGCCAGCGTCAAACGTTCAGGGTGGTAATATTTTTGTTCAGATTGCGGCCCACGAGGAGGACGCATTGATGGGCTGGATGATTGACCCCTACAAAAAAACGAACGGTAGTATCACGTTCAAACGGATCGATCAGGATTCGACCTTCAAAGAAGTGCAGTTTGAAGATGGTTACTGCGTAGGGTATTCAGAGAGCTTCAACTCGACAAACAGCAGTGCTATGACGTTGAGTTTGAACATTTCGGCCCGAAAAATTACTGTTGGCAGCGCAACACACGAGAGCGTCTGGTAGCAAAAAAGTATTGGCCGGTTTCAATGGTAAACCATTGAAACCGGCCAATATAATTAACAGTTTTAAGCCACCCGGCGGGCAATGATCGTATCGTTGTCGATCAATTGATTCTGATTAAAATCGAAGTCGGGATTTAGATAAACGCGACGCTGCCACCAGGTGGCTTTTTTGGTAAATACCCATCCAAAAGGTCGGCCTGCCGCATCGGTATACTGGATTGGACTGGCCGGGGTTCGCTCGTTGTAGTCGTTAATAAATATTAAAAACAGGTCACCCAAGCTCATCGAAACGGGTGCTTTGGCTTTAAAATTCGTAAAATTCGAATCGGCGGGCGTCTTCAGAAATTCGAATTGAATAACCAGAATCTTCGACAGATCGAGTAAATCCAGATCGGGCATGTCGCCATTGATCGGGTAGTACCACTTACGGTAATCGGCAGGGGGGATTTCCAGATAAAACTGATAGGCCTTCCCAACAAAAAACGGTATCAGGAATGGTATCAGGCTTGTTACAAATGGCCAGCGTTCGGTCAGGTAACCCGTTTGCCAGTATATGACCAGCGCAACACCCATTGCCAGCAGCATTATCAACACGGTAGCGACCGCTCCTCTGCCAAAGGTCACGAAAAAATCCGGGGCAAATCGCGTGCCTAGCAACAGGTGCAGACACCCCACCCCAAACGCCAGCACTTGAACAATAATAAAATACCGCTGAAAATGAACACTATCGAATGTGCCGGCAAAACCAAATGCGCCCAGCAGCAGGACAACTAAAATTCCGTAAAGAACACCTGGCGATCGTTTTGCAATGGATGGAAGGGGCATTAGACGAAACGTTATTGATCGTTTTAAAACTTTTTCATTCGTACTGCAATATGGTCGAAAATTTGAAAGAACGCACGAAAATAAACAGCTGGCGTGCCAGTATAATCCATTTCTGATTTTGCGTTAACCTGCCCGAAACCAATCAACCGGTATGGCAACATTATATTTCGATATTTTTAGTCGATCAGATAGTATCCAGGTTTCGTCGTTCTGCGTGTACAGCCTTTCGAAATTGACCTGGTGTTTCACCCGTTACCTGCCTGAATTGGTTGGACAGGTGTTGAACACTGCTGTAACTCAACCGCCAGGCTATTTCGCTCAGTGTCAGTTCATCGTACTGCAACCACTGTTTTACTTTTTCAATTTTGAGGGCAATGATGTACTTCTCCAGCGTCTGGCCCTCACTCGCCGAAAACAGCCCGCTCAGATATGAATACTCGTAACCCACTTTCCGCTCCAGAAAGGTCGAAAAGTTCTCGGTCGGAAGTTTGTCTGCCTTCAAGTACTCTATTTCGTTGATGAGCAGCACTTTTATATGTTCAACCAGCGACTGCTTTTTATCGTCGATCAGGTCGAAACCGTTGGTTTGCAGCACCTGCCGGATCGTATCGAGTGAAAGCGTTTCGGGCATAGTTTGTACCTCGACCTCGCCTAACTCAACCCGATTTAAAGTCAGCCCCAGTTTTTCGAGTTCGTCGCGCACGACCCGTTTGCAACGGTCGCACACCATATTTCGGATGGTTAGTGTCATCAGTTTACGGGTTTAAAGCGGAATCCCACATACACCATACGACCAGTAATGGGTCCCCACACCTGCGATCCGGCATCGAATCGTGTGCCAAACGGGTCGTTGGCCGCCACAATCGGGTTCAACTGACGAAAACCAGTCAGGTTTTCGCCCCCCAGATAAATCTCCCAACCTGTTCGAAACGCCCGACTCACCTGTGCGTTCAGGTTATAAAAGCCCGGCGACAAATCCGTAGGCATATTCTGGTAGCTCGAGTGAACGTAGCCTTCACGCAGATAGGGAATCCGGCGTGGGCCGTTCCATTGCAGGGTGGCATCGAATTTCCATTTGTCGAACGGCAAAGCATAACCCGCATTCAATAAAACCCGGTCGCGGCTAACCATCATTTTGGGAAGTAATCGCTCTTCGCCAAACGGCCCGCCCATACTTTGTTGTACATCAAAAAGCCTATAGGCCATTTTTACTTCCAGTCGTTTTGCGGGCTGTATGTTCAGCTCGGCCTGAAAGCTGTTGGCGAAGGATTTGGCTTTATTACTGCCATCGGTCAGATTGTAAAAGTACAATTCGCCGGGATGTTCAATATCAACGATCAGTTGATTCTGAAAGTTGGTTCGGTGATAATCCACAACCAGCGATGCTTTTTTACCCAAAAGAGAGAAATCGTTCGTTAAGCTCAGCCCGTAATTCCAGGATGATTCCAATTGTAAGGATCGATTCAGGAATACCGCCCGCGAGCTAACCAGATACCCGAAATTTTCGGCAAAGGGATTTGCCGCCCGGAAACCGCGCCCGGCCGAAGCCCGTAGCGTAATGCTCTGACTAACGTTATATTTGACATGCGCACGGGGTGTCCACTGCGCGCCAAACAGATTATGGTAATCGAAACGGCCTCCCAGAACGAGGGTTAATTTTTCGGGATAGGTGTAGGTATATTCGATAAAGGCACCCGGTACAGATTCGGTACGGCTCGTTTGCAGCGCCCCCAGGAGTTCCCGATAATCATCGAGCAAATAGCTCAGGCCCGCTTTATAGGCATGGTTTGTATTGCCAATTATCGACTGATAGATCAGGTTAGCGTAGAACGTCCGTTGCTGGCCTGAATAGGGGCGGTAGCCAAAAAAAGCCGTTTGTTCATGATGAAGGCCATTCAAAATCAGCCCTAGTCCTTTATAGGGTTTCTCGGGATACAGAATGGCTGTTTTCGAGAAAAATTCCAGTCTCTTGGTTGTGCTGCCAAATTTGTAGCGCGTATCGCCAAAGCGCGACAGTTGCCCACCATCACGGTCTTCGTAAAGCGCTTTCACACCGAACTGCGCCATGAACCGTTCGCTGGTGTATTTGTAACGATTAATTGCATTCACTTGTGAAAAAAGGGGCAAATCGCGAAAGCCATCCTTATTTTGGTCAACTTCGTTCTGAAGCGTACTTGCATGACCCAACACCCCAATGCTCCACTTCTTACTCAGCGGTTTCGACCAGTTCACATTCCCTTCCATCCGACCAAAACTATTAGCATAGGCGTTAATGAACAGCTTGTTCGCGTCCGGTCCGGCGTCCCGGTCAGGCTTTTGCAGTTCGACATTCATTTGGCCGCTCATGGATTCGTAGCCATTCACGACAGAACCGGCCCCTTTGCCCACGTCAATACTTGTAATCCAGGTGCCGGGAATGTAATTCAACCCGAACGTAGTGGCTAGTCCGCGCACCGTTGGAATATTTTCAACATTCGTTTGAACGTACTGTCCGCCCAACCCTAAAAACTGGATTTGTTTCGCCCCGGTAACGGCATCGCTATACGACACACTCACAGAGGCATTTGTCTCGAAGCTTTCCGACAGGTTGCAGCAGGCGGCTTTTGCCAGCGTTCGCTGGTTGATAAATTCGGTCTGAATAGGATTAACCCGGTCAATTTGCCCCGGTGCCCCCGATACGGTCACTTCCTGTAACGTACGTTCGGAACGTAGCGTAACCGTAATCTCTTCGGCTGAATTGGCAACGGCAATAGTATCAGATTTATAACCAACATAGCTGACGATCAGGGCACTCTGGGTTGAATGAACCGGTAATTGAAACCCCCCATTTACATCCGTAATGGTGCCCGACGTTGTGCCAGCCCAGATGACGGTAGCGCCCACCAGCGGCACTCGATTTCCGTTAACGGTTTCGCCAACGTTGCCCCGAATGGGAGTTGTTTGTTTAACAGAGGTTGAATCGGATTGAGCCTGTGCTAAAGTCTCCTGACTAAGTAAGCCAGACCATAGCCCGCCAATGAGCAGGGCAATCCATATAAAGGAAAATCGCATGAATTCGTTGATTAAAAGTATGCACAACAAGCCCGTATCAGAGAGATACCGGCCCAAATACCTTAATCAACGACTCAAAGGAGAAGACTACGAACGAGCGTAATAATATCGCGCCCGGATAGCGACGGGGGTGGTGAAAAGGCAGTAACTGACGTCGTTTTTTCGGCAAAAACTACATCGATCAGCCACGCCATTATAGAAACGACGCTGGTTATAACGGCTTCCGTTGCCGTTTTTACCAGTTTTGCCACGAACTGACTCAACGACGACGTAATGTCGACATTTGTGTAATGTTGGTCATCCTGACAGCAATCCGTCTTTTTAATAAGCGTTTGCTGCTCCGGCATTGGCTGTTTACTGGTGGCACAGCCGGGTGATTTCACGTCGCTGAAAGCGACGACCATCGTCTTTTTCTTGCCACGCATCTGGCACGAGTGTTCCACCAAACCAAAACCGGTACTGCTCAGCAGTACGACGCAGGTCATGAGTAGGTTGAACAGTTGGAACAGCGTGCGTTTCATGTGGGGCAAATATCAGTATCGATCAGGTTCGACGCAAGTACTTAAGACTGAAAGTCAGTAATTTCATAAAAAAAGAATGCCATTCTGTAAATGAATGGCATTCTTTCCGGTATCGTTAGACGGTTTCGGGTTCAGGGCTCAGCACTTCGCTGAGCGGACGCAGATTCCGTTTCTCTTCTTCATTATATGGAAATATTTCCAGGATCTTGGTCGTGTTGACATCCGTGATCTCAAACGGGTCAAGGGCCGTTTTGAGACTTATTTCCACTTGCTCGTAGGCTTGTTTAGGCGTTTCGGCATTGACGAGCATTACACTGGGCGTCTTTTTCTGCTTACCCGTTTTTTCGTCGTCGGTAATGAACATCGCCTTCACTTTGAACCAGATTTCGCCACCGTCTTCGATATGAAACACGTCGGCTAGTTTCATGCGCGAAATGTTCGTAATCTCGAAGTCGGGTGTGTTAGCGGCAATCTCCTGATAGAGACGACCTTCGGCGTCGGTATAGCTAACGGCGTCGACCAGATAGGCTTCCGTTACCGTCTTTTGCTTAATAAATTCTTCATTCCGGGTGCCGACATTCGAATCGTCGATGGGCTGCTGATAGCGGATTTTTCCGAGAAACCAGTTTGGCATTTTAACGAATTTTAGTACTCTTTTAGAACACAAATATGGGCACAAAGGTGCCGGAAATTAATGAAGAATGAACAATGTAGAATGAAGAATAAATAGTGAACATACTACTATTATTCTTCATTCTACATTGTTCATTCTTCATTAACGCTTCGTTTATTTCTTACTCGTCTTATTGGCGGAACGGATGGTTTGCTCGATCATGTCCCATTGTTCGGTTGTTACTTTGTCCAGATGGCTGAACTCGCCCGCCATGAGTACCTCTCCCCCATCAATGGTAATGCTTTCGCCAGTGATATAGCCCGAAAAGTCGGACAGTAAAAAGGCCGCCAGATTGGCGAGTTCACCATGCTGACCCACACGGTGAAGCGGAATACGGCTCGTGGGGTCCATCATGCTGGCTAATGGCTCGGGAAAAAGTCGTTCCCAGGCACCTTTCGTTGGGAATGGCCCCGGCGCAATGGCATTGAGCCGGATACCGTATTTTCCCCACTCGGCGGCAAGGGATTTCGTCATGATCAGCGCACCTCCTTTGGCTACGGCTGAGGGTACAACATAGCCCGAACCCGTTGTGGCGTAGGTTGTCGATATGTTCAGCACCGTACCGGGAATTTTATTCGCGATCCAGTACTTGCCAACAGCCAGCGTGAAGTAATACGTGCCGCGCAAAACGATATCGACAATCGTGTCGAATGCTTTATAGGAAAGTCGCTCGGTCGGGCTGATAAAATTTCCCGCTGAGTTATTGAGCAAGCCATTGAGCTGACCAAACGTCTCCAGCGTTTTGCTGATGACGTTTTCGATCTCCTCGGGATTACGAACGTCGCAGGCAATAGCCAGTACCTGCCCACCTGTCTCCTCCATCAGCTCCTTCGCCGTCTCATCGAGCACGGCCTGCCTGCGGCTGCAAATGGTAACATTGGCTCCCAACTGAAGTAAATATCGGCTAACCGATTTACCGAGGCCTGTGCCGCCACCGGTCACAATAATCGTCTTTCCCTTGAGCGCGTCATCGCGCAGCATGCCTGTTGTCATTAGTTAATTTTGACTGAGTGAATAGGTCAATGAGTGAATGAATATGTGGATAATGCGATGTTGTTAATGGAGATAATAGGCGAATAATACGTATTCCCATTATCCATTCTCCCATTCGCTCATTTATTCACTAATTGCATTAATAACCTCGGTTTATCTTTTTATTAAACTCGGCTTTTCGTTTTTCTACTGTGGCCTGCATGGCTTCGCCGAAATCGACCGACTGCATTTGGCTGGAGTTCCAGACCGCTACATATTGCATGCCGTCTTCAATGGATTTATTCAGGCTATAGTTAAGCACCTCTTTGGCACCTTGCACAGCCGGGGCCGGATTATCAGCAATTTGGCGAGCCAGCGTGCTGGCGGCTTCAAATAGCGCATCGGGTGTATCATATACGTGGTTGACCAAACCAATGCGCTCAGCAAATGTGGCATCGTAGTCGCCCCCGGTGAAGGCCATCTCACGGGTAAACCCCTGCCCGATAACGTGGGGCAGAAACTGCAAGCCCCCAATGTCGGGCGTGATAGCGAGTTTGGCTTCGCGCAGGCTGAACTTCGCTTCGCGGGAGCAAAGCCGGATGTCGGCGGCAGCAATCATGTTCAACCCTCCGCCAATGCACCAGCCATGCACGGCCGCAATAACGGGTTTTGCCGACTCATGCATCTTCACAAATCCCGACTGCATGAACCGAATCTGGGCCATTAATTTCCGCCGTTCGCCGGCCATTGGATTACCGGTAGCCATGCTGGCAATGCGCGGCATCATCCGGGCAACATCCAGCCCGTAGCTGTAGTGATCGCCACTCCCCCGGAACAGGATGCACCGGACGGTGGGCATCTGGTTGATCTCATCCATTGCCCTGGGAAGTTCGTCCCAGAATTCCGGGCCCATTGCGTTGCCCTTGCCGGGGCCAAGTAAAGTGACGGTCATAACGCCGTCGCTTTCGGTTAGTTGTAGGGATTGATATGTTTGTGACATAGCTACTAGTATGCTTGCATACGATAGCCCTAAAGGTACTAGTTTTCCTGATTAGCCGGTAATCATGATCGAATACGGGCCTGTAAAATTCAACTTTCCATTAAGCTGAATATTCCGCACGCTGATCGTGTTGTTAACGGTTAGCGTATGCCCGGCATTTACCCTCACGTAGTCTGTAATGAAGGGAACTCGGCCTACGCTCCAGGCAGTTCGATCCTGCCAATTGCCCGAGGAAACAGTTTCGACCATTGTCGAAAACAACGAAACCGTCGGAAAATTACGTGACAATACTGCATCAGTTGTGGCGGGAGCTGTCCCAAACCAGCCGGTCAATACATCGGCGTACACCCGCCGGAAGTCGGTCTGCATATCAATGTCTTTATTTCCGTACTGGCCGGTCAGGTTGGCCAGGTCTGGATTATGGCCAATGGTTGGGTGCTTAACGCCTGTGCCAAAGACAAACATTGGAGCGCCAATGCCATGATCGGTTCCGTTTGACGCATTGGCATTTGCACGCCTGCCAAACTCCGAAAACGTCATTCCAATAACGCGATCCTGTGTTCCCTGCAATTCCAGATCGCGCTGAAATGCGCTAATAGCGGTCGATACCTTGCCTAGCAGGGTTGCATGTGCCCCCATAGTTGTGTCTGTTGATTCTACCTGTGCCGAATGCGTATCGAAACCAGTCAATGACACATAATATACTTTCGTTTTCATGCCCCCGTGAATCAGCCGGGCTACGATTTTCAACTGGTCGGCTAAGGAATTACCTTCATAGGCCGCAGGATAGGCAGCCAGATTATTACCAGCATCGGCCGCCTGTTTAATTTTACCGGCATAACCCACCGCCAGCGTTTGTTGTTTTCGAATGAATGAAACAAGCCCCCCGACATCACCGGGCAGGGTTTCGCCGGGCGCAATCGGGTCTCCTGTGCCAACCAGCGCATAAAAATTATCAGGATCATTAAGCGATATAGCCATTGACTGCTGACTGCCCAACAAAGCCGTTGACGTCAGGTACCCAATCTGAATGGCCAGTGGGTCGTCCATGTCCGGGTTCGGGTAGTTTTCCGGATAATCCGGGAAGCGATCGTCGAGATAGCGGCCCGCCCAACCCGAGGTCGATGTCTGGTTTGAGTCAACTCCTGTCATCCAGATATCGGTTGATCGGGCATGCGACTGATCGGGGCTGGGATACGAAACGGAATGCAGAACCGTCAACTTACCGTCATTATATAGATTCCGCATTCCCGTCATGGCCGGATGAAAGCCCGTTGCCGGATTTCCGTTAAGGGTCAGCACCCGGCTTTCCGGAATGGCAATATTGCTCCGTAAGCTATTGTAAAGCGACATCTGGTCGAGCGGAATAACCGTGTTAAGTCCGTCGTTTCCGCCATTGAGGTAAATGATAACCAGTATCCGATCTGTATTGACAGCCGACGTCTGCAACAGCGATTGCACCAGGGCCGATTGCCGACTCATTGCCTTCAGCCCGAAGCCATCGAGCATGACCGGAATCATGCTGGCCGATGCTGCTGTTAAAAAGTCTCTACGATTCATGCCCATTGGGTGCCGAAATAAGATTTACGATAGAAGTGGCGTTCAACAAACATGATACTCAGCCATTCGAAGCATGTACCGCATCAGGTTTTGCAAACGCCATAATACACTATACTGACTGCCCGGATTGGTGATGTCCCGTCGGTACGCATTCCACTCAAACAGCCAATCGGTGCGGGGTACACCCTGCATCATGATGGTATCGATCAGGAAATCGGTCTGCGATTGAAACAAGTCGATAGTGAACAGATTTTTTGAGAAACTCGCCATTACGGTAGCGCACGTGATGGCGGGCGTTCCAGCCACATCGGTAAAGTTTGGCTGTAAAGCGGTAACCCAGGCAATCAGGTCGATCCCCAGATTATAGCCCGGCTTTACTTCTAACCAACGCCAGATGTAAGCATCGGTCAGGTTTCCGCGCAGGCCAATCGAACTCGTATTGATCCAAAGCCTGGAAAAGCCTGTCTGGTAACAGGCATCATAGCCCAGCACTGAAGGCTGATCGACAAGGCCCATTTGCATGTCGTTCATTTGATAGAATACAAATTCGAAGTACTTCCGGAAGGCTACCGAATCCGTCACCCGGTCGGGAACTGGCTGGTTAAAAAACCGCATCGCCCCAAGAATTAATTCTGCCGGTGATTTTACAACAGCACCGATATTGACCGAATCAAAAAACACCTGACTCATCAACAGTTTCTCGATTACCGGCTGGATGGCAAAATCATTGGCCGGACTCGCGAAAAAACTGGCCAGTGGGGTAATTACATTCGTTTCAATATCGGCCGTGATGTTCGAATTCACATACCAACGGTAGAGTTTACGACAGATATATTTCGGACAGTTTGGATGTTGTACCAACATGTTCACGAGGTCAGTCAATTCTGCATCTCCCGCCGAGCTGGTGCCGGGGTTCGATACGGCCCGACCTGTAATAACTGTGTTGTTGTAATGGTCGGTGAATGTCTTGTTGGTGGCGTCGTGGAGACTATCTGTGAAAGTGGTCGTAAAACTCGTTGAGTCCGTTTCGTTGTGGTGCGTATGCCCCCAGCCGGTCAGCACCTTTGCCACCGTTTTGACGTCGTCTTCCGTATAATTTTTGTTTCCTTCAAAATCCACGGCTCCCACCACAAACAGTTCCTGAAGCTCCCTGCCGTAGTTTTCATTTGGATTTCCCACCTGATTCTGATCGCCGTTAAGATAAACCAGCATGGCTGGCTCCTTCGTCATTTTCGTTACCAGGGTTCTAAAATTACCCAGTGCATTTGTACGAATCAGTTGGATATATTGAAAGAGAAAGCGATAATCTCCCACCACCGTACGGGTGATAACAAAGTGATTTTGCCAGAACAGAGCCAGTTTTTCAAGCAAACTTGCCGGAGCCGTTTGGGAGGTCATTTGCGCCAGCCAGCCATACAGGACATACTGCCCAAGTTCGTAATTCCGATCCTGATCGAAGGGCAACGACAAATACGGCTGTCTGAATGTCGTTTTCGTTTCGTTCAGATCGATTGGCGGAGGGGTCGTATAATTTACATTGCTGACAAGCTGTCCCACTGCCTGTTGGGCAGTGAGGCCTATAAACGCTGTTATTTCTGCCTGCGTTGGCCCAAATGTGGAGCGCCTAAGCAAATGAGCCGCTGTTTGAGCCGTTAAAGGTTGAGTGTAAGCCGCTAATGGTGTAGGCATCCGGTCGTGCAGTATGACAGTCAAAAAGCATAAGCCAAAAATTATACCACTTTAACAAATCATGTACTTATTTATGAATTTAAGTGTCGTTTCAACGCTTATTCTGGTAATTATCCATCAAAAAAAAGTGTTCATATTTCCAAAATCCTCTTCGTAGTATCGATTATGCATTTCGACACGCTCGCTCTTCGCGCCACCCATCAGCCCGACCCAACCACCGGAGCGGTGGCTCCCTCTATCCACCTCTCCACCACCTTTGCCCGCAATGAAACCAATGAATTGCCTGCGAACTTTATATACACACGGCCCAATAACCCAACTCGGGAATCGCTTGAGAAAGCGATAGCCATGATTGAAGGCGGAGCGGTTGGCATGGCGTTTGGCTCAGGTCAGGCTGCTGCGATGACACTTTTTCAAGCCCTTCGCCCCGGCGATCATGTATTGCTTTCGACCGATGCCTACTACGGAACGCCTGCTTTGCTGGAACAGGTATTCCACCCCTGGGGACTGACTTACACACGGGTGGACATGAGCGATCTGGATGCGGTGCAATCGTCCATTCACGAACACACACGGGTTGTCTGGTGCGAAACGCCCTCGAATCCTATGCTCACGATCACCGACCTATTGACTGTGAGCCGGTTGGCGCACGAAGTAGGGGCCATTTGCGTGTGCGACAACACTTGGGCAACGCCTGTGCTCCAGCGCCCGCTCGATCTGAACTGCGATGTGGTGATGCATTCCACCACCAAATATTTCAGCGGCCACTCCGACGTGCTGGGTGGGGCATTGGTTTTCAAACACGATAATGACTTCACAAAACGGGTGCGCCTGTTGCAGGGGTTATCGGGTGCGGTTCCCTCGCCTTTCGATTGCTGGCTGGTTAGCCGGGGTATTAAAACGCTGGGTGTTCGGGTGCGGGCACAGAGCCTGACAGCACAGGCCGTTGCCGACTTTCTGGATGGACATCCGGCAGTTGAGAAAGTACATTATCCGGGTCTGGCGGATCACCCCGACCGTGCCCTGATTCAACAGCAGATGAACGGGCCGGGTGCTATGTTATCAATACAAATTAAAGGCGATGCTGATGATGCGCTGGCCTTTATGGGTAAGTTAACCTTGTTTACGCGGGCCACCAGCCTTGGTGGTGTTGAAAGCCTCATTGAACACCGGGCCAGCGTTGAAGGGCCTACCTCCACAACGCCCAAAAATCTGCTGCGTATCTCGATTGGGCTGGAACATGCCGAGGATTTAATCGCGGATCTGGCTCAGGCATTGAGGTAATTACCCGTTGAGCTCTCCACATTTTCTGGAAACTAAAGCCTTAGAACAGGGGTTTGATAGGCATATTCACTGAATTTAACGCATGAAAATTACCCTAATTTCTACCTCACCGCGCAAGAACAGTAATTCGCTGCGTTTCGTCAGTTACCTACGCCATTTATTGGCCGAAGAAGGTCAGCATGAGGTTTCGATTGTTACGTTTGAGCAATACGATATACCGTTTGTTGGTCAAGGCTCGGTTAAACCCGACCATCTGACCCCATTTCAGCAAGAGCTAATCGGAGCCTGGGATGCCGCTGACCTTGTGCTGTTTGCCATGCCCGAATATAACTGGACAGCCCCGCCACAGGCAACCAATATCATCCATCAATTGGGGGGACCAGCTTTTAAACATCTGTTCGAAAATAAAGCCTTTGCCATGGTAGGCATCTCCAACGGACGGGGTGGTCGCCAACCAGCGCTGGACATGACAACGGTAATGAATAAGATCATCAGTTTCACGAACAGCTACTCGATCGTATCCCCTAAACTGTACGAGTCACATGAAACAGATAAAAATCTGGATGAACATGGGCATTTCATCGGCCACGAGGTGTATGAGCGCACCGTAAAGGCGTTCTTAACCTATACACTAAACGTGGCTCACCGGTGGCTGGCGTCAAGTCTGGTAGAGAAATAATCCATGAAACAACGAATTGCCCAGATTGCTCTGGTGGTCGATGATTACGACGATGCGATCGCCTTTTATACACAAAAACTCAACTTCACGCTTGTAGAGGATACCCGTTTAAGTGAAACTAAACGATGGGTTCGGGTTGCCGCGCCGGGATCAACTGACTTTTGCCTGTTGCTGGCCCAGGCAACGAACGAAGAGCAGAAAAGCCGCATCGGGAATCAAACAGGTGGACGTGTTTTTCTTTATTTATATACCGATGATTTCTGGCGGGATTATAACAACTTAGTCGCAAAAAGTATAAAAATTATCCGTGAGCCCTCAGAAGAAGCGTACGGTAAAGTAGCCGTTTTTGAAGACTTATATGGCAACTTGTGGGATATGATCGAGCCTAAATAAGCAGGTTGTACCCACGGGCTTCAGTCCGTGTTCATACACAAGGTAAAACACGAACTGAAGCCCGAGGGCACATAGATGGCCACACAATATTTATTTTACCAATTCCTTAGTATATAATCCCACCAGCGTATCGACGGCATAGTCAATTTCTTCGGCTGTATTGTATTTTCCGAACGAGAACCGAACATACCCCCGGTCGGGGTCTAGTCCCGGCAATGCGGCCAACACGTGAGAACCCACACTTGACCCGCTCGAACAAGCCGACCCACCCGAGGCCGAAATGCGGGCAATGTCTAAACTGAACAACAGCATATCGCTCAGGTCTGATGCGGGCAAGCTGACATTCAGCACCGTATATAGGCTATTGTCAACATCGGCCGAATCGCCATTGAACTGCACATCCGGCATTTTGGCGCGTAGCTGGTCAATCATCCGGCTTTTTAGTGACGTGATATGCTGCCGATGCGCATCCATATCGCGGTAGGCAATTTCGAGGGCTTTGGCTAATCCAACGATTCCATATACGTTTTCGGTGCCGCCCCGCATGTTGCGTTCCTGCGCACCGCCATACACGAACGGATTAATTTTTACCCGCTCGGCATTGACATATAAAAAGCCAACGCCTTTGGGTCCGTGGAATTTATGCCCGGCTCCCACAATGAAATCGACGGGCAGTTGTTGCAGATTGTGCCGAAAATGGCCCATTGTCTGCACTGTATCGGAGTGAAAAATGGCATCGTACGAACGGCAAATCTCCCCTACCCGATTTAGATCCAGCAGATTACCAATCTCATTATTACCATGCATGAGCGACACCAGCGAGCGGCCCTTCCCGCTGACTTTCTGGGTATGGAGTAACTCCGACAGGTGTGCCAGATCAACATGGCCCTGCTGGTCTATATTGACCATACTTAACTGTACAACACCCTGTTTGGCAAGGTGTTCCAGCGTATGCAGCACCGCATGGTGTTCAAGTGGCGACGTAATGGCGTGTGTAAGACCATAGGTTTCAATACTACTCCGGATGGCTGTATTGTCGGCCTCGGTTCCGCCCGATGTAAAGAAAACTTCGGCAGGGGACGTGTTTAGTAACATAGCCACCGTTTTGCGCGCTTTTTCGATGGCTGTGCGCACCGCCCGACCGTGACTATGAATGGAAGAGGGGTTGCCAAACTGCTCAGTCATAAGCGGCAGCATAGCCTCAAGAACTTCGGGGTCGAGCCGGGTTGTAGCGGCATTATCGAGGTAAATAGCAGCGGTAGGTTTCATCATCAGTCTGTTGAACAAGTCCACAAAGGTACGGCGAATGGCCATACCGATGAAACAGTATGTGAATCTGTGACGTTCTTGCAGCACATCTGTACGTACACAAAATAGATTTTTCTCAGGCACCCGGCCTAATTTATGCTGAACTTTCTCTCTGGATACGCAATGCCATACGCTTTTTACCTGAGCTGGCAGCAGCGATTCTCGTCTTCGTTTTCTTTACGTTCCTTTCACGCTGGATTAGTCGGGGTTTATTGAACGGGCTACGGCGTGTGAGTGATAACCAGTCTATTGTTAACCTGACAGGAGCTATCGTCCGGGCAGTGATTGTGGCCGTTGGTTTGTTTGTCGCGCTGGGTATTCTGGGCCTCGATAAAACCGTGACTTCTCTACTGGCTGGGGCCGGTGTTATTGCGCTGGCCGTTGGGTTTGCGTTTCAGGACTTAACGGCCAATTTCATTTCGGGAACGATGATTGCGCTGGCCCGCCCCATTCAGGTTGGCGATACTGTTGAGACCAACGGCTATACGGGAAAGGTTCTGGACATAAAACTTCGCTCTATTGTAATGGACAATGGGCAGGGGCAAACAGTCGAAATTCCAAGTAAAGATGTCTTTCAAAAGCCGATCACCAACTTTTCCCGCATTGGCAAACGTCGTATCGAACTAGCTGCCGGTGTCTCGTATATTGACGATTTAGCCAAGGCTCAGCAGGTTGCCATAGAGGCCGTAGCTAAATTACCTTTTGTATTAAAAGGCCAATCCATCGAATTACATTACCGGAACTTTGCCGATACCAATGTGCAATTCATACTATTATTCTGGATCAACCCAAGTACTACCAATGCACAGGCAGCGCTGAGCGAAGCTATCATTGCCGTAAAAAAAGCGTTTGATGAAAACCACATCCTGATCGTTTTTGCCGCCCAGACATTCGATTTAAAACAGAAACTGGCTGATAAGAACTGATAATTTATTTTGGTACTAAGAGAAACGTATGCCTTTAGGTTTGTTCCGTGATAGTATTCCAAGGTAGCTAGAACAGGAAAGCCAACCTTGGAATACTATCACGGAACAAAGTCCTGCAACGGTACTGCCAGTCGTTATGAGCCAGACCATTTACAAGACAGATACATGAAAAGCCCTATCGTCTTGCACTGAGAAGCATTTTGCGAAATACTGACTTTATGAATATCTGTCAACTAGTTTGCCTATCGCTCAGGAGTACCTTCATCGGTGACAAAACTCTTAAATCGGCGGATTAGGGCTCTACTTAATTAATTACATGTAGAAACAGTCAACAAGACAACTAACGACGGGGCACGACATACCGTTGTGAGACGGGGAATGATACGGTATTGCGTCGAACCGTTTTTTTAGTGTGAAGGGTCTTGAAAAGGACTAAGGAGATACATTCTATATACAGAGGTCCTGCCAAATTAGTATAAACAGAACGGGGGATTTATCGCTTAAGAAGGAAACTGTATTCGTTAACTCGATAAATAGCAAACTTAACTATGCCCAATAAAGCTTTAGTCGTTGGTGTCAGTGGCATTACTGGCAGTAATCTGGCTGAGAAACTGCTCGCTGAGGAATGGACCGTGTATGGACTGGCCCGTAATCCTCAGGCAGAGTTAAATGGAATGATTCCTATCGCAGCGGACCTTCTAAGTAAGGATAGCCTCAACATCGCCTTGTCCGAGCTTAGCTTTACCCATGTATTTATTACCAGCTGGATGCGCCAGGAAACGGAAGCCGAAAATATACGGGTAAACAGTCTGATGGTGCGCAACCTGCTTAATGCCGTTTCACCCAAGAAAACGGTGCAGCATGTAGCGCTGGTGACGGGATTGAAACATTACCTGGGACCCTTTGAGGCCTATGCTAAAGCCGGTACATGGCCCCTAACGCCAGTACGGGAAGAACACCCTCGACTGGCGATCGAAAACTTTTATTATGCTCAGGAGGATGAAGTCTATGCCGCTGCCGAGCGGGATGGGTTTAGCTGGAGTGTTCACCGGCCGCATACGGTCATTGGCAAGGCCGTGGGCAATATGATGAACATGGGCACGACGCTTGCCGTCTATGCGTCCATCTGTAAAGAAACCGGCCGACCCTTTCAGTTCCCCGGCTCGGCTGCCCAGTGGAATGGGCTATCCGATGTTACGGATGCCCGGATTTTGGCCAAGCAACTGATTTGGGCGGCTACCACAGCGGCAGCCCGCAATCAGGCCTTCAACATTGCCAACGGCGATGTATTCCGCTGGAACTGGCTCTGGCAAGAGTTGGCGGACTGGTTTGGTATCGAAGCCAGGGGATTTGACGGTAGCCTTCACCCGCTGGAAGGTCAACTCTCGACCGATGAGCTGCTGTGGGCAGATATAGCAGCCAAATACAACTTAAAAGAAGCGAAGCTAGACCGTCTGGCCTCCGCCTGGCATACCGATCTGGATCTGAGCCGCCCGATAGAAGTGATGACCGATATGGCGAAAAGCCGCAAATTAGGCTTTACCGCTTACCAGAACACCCGTGAATCGTTCTTTGATCTGTTTACCAAGCTTCGGGAGGAAAAGTTGATCCCTTAAACCCACCACAGCCCGTCGGCAAACCTAGTTTTATCCATCTTCGTATGCTACAAATTGAGTTTGACAGTTATTAAAACCAGCGTCTCAGCAAACGCTCGTAGCTGTTGAACAACTCCGCTTTTTACATCGGTTATTCATTCTGTACAGGCTTATGGTCAGATTTTCTCACCTCGTTGCCCCATCTCAGTTGAGATAAAGCCTGGTAAAGCACAGACAAGTATCACCAGAAGCCCATGACCACTCCACTTTTAGGGCTATGGTCTGGTTGACGGTAGACTGAGTAGTGAATTTCATATACTTCTCCAGATTGAAGGCAAGAGCTGCCATCATCATCACTTTGTGAGCCCCAGATTTACAGCGTACATTCACCTTGCGAAGACCATAGAACTCTACCAAACTCCCAAAGACTGGCACTACCGTCCGTTGGCGAAGCTTCTTCATGCGCTTGCCTCTCCGACTCAATTGTCGCTCTAGGGCTCGCCGATAGAACGGATCAAAGACAGTCCGGACAATTTGTCGGCATTGACTCTTAGGAACGCAATTGGGTTTGAGCGGGCACAGTTTGCAGTCTTGATAATCCGCCCGGTATACTTTCAGCCAGCCTCTATCGGCGTTTCTGTCAAATGTCTTAAAGGGTAAACGTTTACCTTGCGAACAGGTAAAGTGATCTACGTGAGGATCATAGGGAAAGCCTTCGATTTGGAGCTTATATTGGCCGAAGACGGGTATCCAGCCAGTGATTTTCCACTGCTTTAATAAAGCGTAGTTACCCCCGTTGGAGTAGCCGCACTGGCGGCCCGGCTGTATCAGTCAATAGCTCCTCTAAGATCAGTTTATTGGAGGCTAGCCGCTGCTGAAGCTTCCATGTGATATCGGGCAGACACTTGCTGTCACGGCCATCGGCAAAATCGGCCGACACATGGCTGATAATACAGGCCTCCAACCCCAGCTAGTCAGTCGGCCCAACTGGTTGTTTCAAAGGCTGCCCGCTCGCCTGAACGAGCAGTAGTTGTAGAAACTATGTCGGGTAGATTTTTAAACAAGATTCCTTCGCTCGTTCCACGAAAGCCGCTTCAACTGAGACTTTTTCCGTTTCAGGGAATTGGACGTTGGTCGATTGGCGTATATACTTGAATTTTGGGCACAAAACAACATCCACCAATTTTCCGGAACCTTCCTTATGAAAAGATCTCCCCGTCTTTCTCTACTTCCTATCCTGTTTAAGTCAATATTGGCTCGCACCACACCCAAACCTGAAACGGTTACGCCAGATGGTACCCACGATTGGCACTCAAACGGTGGGCCGCCCTATGTCACTCCAACCACCATTGTAGGTTCCAACA
This sequence comes from Spirosoma pollinicola, assembly GCF_002831565.1. Lineage (NCBI taxonomy): Bacteria > Pseudomonadati > Bacteroidota > Cytophagia > Cytophagales > Cytophagaceae > Spirosoma > Spirosoma pollinicola. The sequence continues at coordinate 990,431 of NZ_CP025096.1, forward strand.
CAAAGGAAGGTTTTGTCGATGCCAGTGGCACGGGAGCCGGACTCAATTACTTTACCCAAAGGGTTCGGCAGGTTCATTACTTTTCTGGTTTACTATTGGCCACTTTCGTTGCCGTCCACCTAACTAATCACCTGCTGGCCGGCCTCAGCCCAGCTACTCACATCGCTTTTATGACTGCCACACGATTGGTATATCGAAATCCTGTTGTTGAAACAGCCTTGTTAGCCGCAGTCACCCTGCAAATTAGCACAGGCATAAGATTGGTTAGGTCCGTAGCACGACAGAATAGCCATGCCTGGAGCCGTTTGCATATTGGGTCTGGTCTATACTTAGCTTTTTTTTAGTTATTCATGTCAGTGTTATTATGGCTGGCCGATACGTATGGCACATGGATACTAACCTCTATTTTGGTGCGGCTGGCTTAAATCACTACCCACACCAGCTTTTCTTTATACCATACTACACCCTGGCGATTCTATCTTTCTTTGGTCATGTGGCGGCCATCCATCGCGTAAAAATGAATCGTAACCTGGGCTCGATCACCCCCTCAGGTCAAGTCCGACTCATCTTAGTCGTTGGAGCTGTGTTAGCGCTTGGCGTGCTTTACGGAATGTCCAACCGCTTCAAAGGGCTGGCGATCCCCGGGCAGTACACTATTTTAACGCCATCAATTTGATTGGATACTGGTCAGTAAGTCTACGTGGTGGATGAGCCATCAGCATCAGGCGATGCCGCTTCACAGGGATTATTTGCTGGTTCATCCCCTATTTTATTGGCTCTATTGACCTAAAGCTGGCTTAACAATCTGTATAGACTAGTTTTATGGTCTAAACCTCCAAGCCTATTCCCTCTGCCATGAACATACTCATCATTGAAGACGAAGAACTAGCCGTTCGTAAATTGGGTAGTGGCTTAATTGCGTTGATCGGCGAAGAAGAACTAATTAATGAATAGGCCGATTGTTGTATCGTGAACCGCCACTGACTTTGAGAAGCAAATGGTTCGACGGGCCAGTCTCTTCAAGCGTGTTCGAAGAGTAAGATGCTTACGTTCCAGCCCTTGCAATGCCGCTTTACGAACTAAGCGTAAACGTTGATCTAGGCAGTCAAATTAGGCCCACCAGGAGTCCGTTATCCACCTGATTACCTCGATTTTAGCTTGCTCTAGTAAGCTAAGTAGGTGGCGAAACGTTTGGTGAGTGCGTCGTCCGAAAACAAAGGCAATGATCTCGCCTGTCACCGCATCCTCCACCCACCACAGCCAACGAGGCTGTTTTTTCTTACCTACATAGGACCGCCCGGCGGCCCGGCACATCTCATCGACTTTGAGACTCATTTTCAATCCTCTATCGACGTATAAGGGGTTAACATGAATGACTTCACTAGCGCACGGGCGGCCCCGTTTTTTTTAAACTGAGCGCTGACGGTGTTCCGGTTAACGCCCAGGATACGGGCGGTATCCCGTATGCCGGCTCCATTGAGGACCATCTGAACGGTCCGCCGTTGCGGTGATCTGTTCTTTGACCAAGGGGTCACGGGCCTTGTGAGTATATGTTTGAACAAAGCCGGGCCGCCGGGCGGTTCGACGGCAGTCAAAGCATCGGTAGCGTTGAGTGCCTGCACGGGTAGTACCATAGCGTTTGACGTGTTGGGTTTGCCCACAATGCTTACAGGAAACGGCTTCTAAGACCATTCACAAAGATCCCTGAATAAACGCAGTTAAGCCACTACCGATTTTGCACTTTCTGAAGCCAAATTATATAACTAAGGTGGCTGTTGCAAAAATCTGGATGGATTTAAGATGCTTTATTCAGTACCTTGTTTCGGCTAAAAAGCGACCTATACTGACCCCTTCTTTGGGCTTACTTATGCCTTAAAAGACTTTTGCAACATCCACTGTGAATATGTTAACCCAGCCTCGAAAAGGAATTATTCTTAAAACGAGTATGAGTAAATAAACAATCAACAAGCTACTATACAGCAGGTTGTGCTTCCTAGTCAGTTGACTTATTTCCTTACAATCGCTGTATTGCTTTTTCAGGAAAAGAATTGAATGAATCACCCGGTTAGAATCTCTTGCTAAGAAATAGTTCCAAAAGGAAAGCAGTGGCAGCCGATGACGGCTTCGGTCCACCACAGAATAGTAGTAAGCTTTCAACTGAGAGAGGCTAATCAAAATCACGGCTCCTAATAAGGGAATTGCAGCTGGCAGGTAGTTTGTGGTCATATAAAGGCTCGCTTTCTGTTGTCTAATCTGGCTTGTTAAACAAAACTTGAGTTTTGTTTAACAAGCCAGATTGCGTTTTTTATGGAATAAAGCTTAGCTGTCGTCTTGGCAAGCCATTTTCTCGGTGGGAACGTGTACCGCATCACGAACATGAACCATTAATTGGAAAAGTACTAGTTTCTGTTTGGCTTAACTTATAAAACATATAGGGAAACTTCTTGCCATAACACAATGATAGATGTTTACTATTTCGTTCACGAAAAGGCTTCTTTTTTCAAATGTTCCGGCAGCCCGACCGTAGCTGTTGGGCTTTAGTTGGTAAGCCCGAAAATATATGCTTTGGGAATTAAAACGGCAAGGTGATCGTAAAGGTGGTTCCCTGGTTTTCCTGGCTCTCCACGGACAACTCACCACCGTGACAAGTGACGTATTGCCGGGCGATAAACAGCCCCAGACCCGTACCCTGTATGCCATCGGTATTACTGGCCCGAAAGAAAGCCTGAAATAAGGAAGTTTGCTCGCTGGTCGGGATGCCTACGCCCTGATCGATTACCTGGAGCAACAGGCTGTTCGTGCGGAAGAAAATTCGTAGAATGGGAGGTGTACTAACTGAAAACTTAAACGCATTGGACAACAGATTGGTCAGCACATACCCCATCAGTTTGGCATCCAGATTGACTCGTCGGGGGGTACCCTCAAGGAGCAGTTGAACGCGCCGGCCATCAGGGCGTCGACTAAAATGCGTATCAACCAAGCCCTCACACAGGGCAACGACATCCGCTGAATCAGGCGAATACGTAACCTTCCCGGCTTCGATCTGACCGATCGTCAGCACATCCGTCAGTAAGATCCCAAATTGATCGATCTGTTTTTCGACAACGCCTAGGTGTTTGTCGATGGCCATCCGGCTACTGGCAGCGGGTATATCAAGGTACAGTTTGATTAATTCAACACTGGACTGAATGGTCGTTAGCGGAGTGCGGAACTCGTGCGAGGCCGTGGCCACAAACTGGGATTTTAGTTGATTCAACTCCTGCTCGCGCTGGAGCGATTGCTGGAGAACGAACTCCTTTTCTTTCTGACTGGTCACATCACTGGCAATGCCAATATGGCGCACTACCTTTCCTCGTTCATCATGAATGATGAAGGTGCGAATCAACAGCCAGCGCAAGGGTTCGTCTTTCAGCTGCAACCTGTAGTACAATTCCCCTGCGATGCCCGCTTTATACTGCTCAACAAAAGCCAGCACCAGGGGCCGGTCTTCAGGCAGGACACCTTGCATAAATAAGAATGGCTCCTGATGAAATTGCGCAAAACTTGTTTTCCAGACCCGCTCGAAGGCGGTATTCACATACAGCAATTGAAAGGGATTGGCCGAATGAATCCAGAATATCTCGTCGACGTTTTCGGCAATTTCCTCAAACCGCTGCTCACTTTCCAGTAGCTGTTGTTGAGCCGCCTGCTGTTCGACCTGGGCCTGTAATAACTGCATATGAAGGGCCTGATCTTGCAAAGCTACCTTCTGTTGGAGTACTTCCCGGGTGCGCTCCTGCACCAGGTTTTGTAAAGTAACCTGCTGTTTATGGATGCGTTTAATCCGCAGGCGATACGCTCCGTAAAGACAACCGACCACCAGTAAGGCAACTAAACTTTTAAACCACCACATTTGCCAGAAGGGGGGATGGATGACGATTCGGAAAGCCGTTCCGCTTTCATTCCAGAGACCATCATTATTAGACCCTTTTACCCGAAAGGTATAGGTGCCCGGCGCCAGATTGGTATAGGTCGCCACCCGGGTGGGGCTTGTCAAACTCCAGTCCTGATCAAATCCCTCCAGTTTATAGCGGTACTGATTCTTCTGGGGAATCGAATAATTTAAAGCCGCAAACTCAAAGCTGAGCGTGGATTGGTCATAGGCGAGGGTGATCTGGTTGGATCGAAGCCAAACCGGTTGATTGAAAATACGAAGCTGCGTGATAACGACGGGTGGAATGAAGGAATTATGGGTATTTCGTACCCGATCCGGATCAAAGCTGGTCATCCCGGTACTGCATCCGAAAAATAGGTTACCCCGCTGGCCTTTACAAACCGCCATCCGGTTAAATGACCCTTTTGGTAGGCCATCCTCCGCCCCAAAATTGCGGAATGTGTTGGTTTTTCGATGGAAGACCGATAGCCCTTTATTGGTGCTAATCCACAGGTTGCCGCCCGCATCGCTGATCATACCCTGAATCACCTTGTTAGCTAACCCCTGCTTTTCGCTATATGAGACAAACGACTGCGTCTGGGGCTCAAACCGGTTTAGTCCACCGTAGGTGCCGACCCATACCTGGTTCTGGGCATCTTCGTAGAGGCTGATTACTGAATTATGATTCAAACTACCGGGCACGTCCCGGTTGTGCCGATACGAGCGGAATAGGCCGCTGCGGGTATTGAGCACATTCAATCCGTCTCCTTCGGTCCCAATCCACAAGTTTTGCTGGTGATCATAGCACAATGCGCTAATATAACTTTGTGTCAGGTGACCCGGCTGCGTTGCATCAGCGGGGTAATGGGTAAACGTGCCGGTTTTTTTCGTGTAACTACTAATACCCCCCCCCATGGAGCCTAGCCAAATTGTCCCTTTCTTTCCCTCGACAATCGTCGTAACCGTTTCATGATTGAGTCCGTTGGCATCACCCCGCTGGGTGAAGTTGAGAAAGTCACCGGATTTCTTTCGCCATAGACTCAGTCCTCCTTTGTAACAGCCAATCCAAATATCCCCGTCGCTATCCTGGTAGAGGCTCATAATAAAGTTACTTCCCACACTCGATGGATCGGCGGGAGAATGGGCATAGTGGACGTAGTGATGGGTTGATTTGATCAACACGTTCAACCCACCCCCATCGGTTCCGAACCATAGGTTACCTTGAAGGTCTTCCAGAACGGCCATCACATTGGGATTCGAGAGACTGTTGGTCTGGTTAATATCTTTTTGATAGCGCGTAAAGTTGGCTGACTGGTGATCAAAAAAGTTAATGCCTCCGCTGTAGGTTCCAATCCACATGTTCCCGCTCCGATCAGGGCAAAGGGCATAAATAGAGCCATTATTGAGCCCGTCGGGATCATTCTCCTGGTAGGGATACTGGGTAAACGCCGTCCGGCTTTTATTGAGTACACTGATGCCTTCGTTTTCGGTCCCGATCCACAAATTTCCCTGCCCGTCTTCCGCCAGGGTATTAATGTCATCATCAAGGAGCGAACTGGCCACCGCTGAATCGTGCCGAAAATGGGTAAACGAGGTTTGATCCTGATTTAACAGATTCAGGCCCCCGCCTTGGGTAGCTATCCATAGCCGCCCCTGCGAATCTTCCAATAATTTTTTTACGTTGTTATGGCTCAGGGACGATTGATCCCCGGGGCGATGTCTATACGGCTTAAACCTACCCGTTAGGGGGTCTAATCGGTTTAGTCCCCCGCCAAAGGTGGCCACCCAAATTTGCCCTTGACGGTCCACCAGTACATCCTGAACCAGATCATTGGATAGGCTAGTTGGGTTACCGGTCTGATGTTGATAGCGGATGAAGCTGCCACGGGTCGGATTAAACTGATTAAGGCCATCTTCGGTGGCGATCCACAGATTACCCTGACGATCTTCGGTGATGGCCAGGACGTGATTACTACTCAGGCTTCGGGTATCGGTTTGGGACCGATTAAAGCGGGTGAATCGGCCCGTTCTCTTATCAAATCGGCAAAGTCCCCCGTCAGCGGTTCCGACCCACACATTTCCTTTTCGGTCCTTAAAAAGAGATACGACAAAATTATCGCTTAGGCTAGTGGGTTGAAGGGGGTCATTTTGGTAAAGCGTAAAGGCGTATCCGTCGTATTTATTAAGGCCATCCTGAGTGCCAAACCACATAAATCCCTGCGGATCCTGGAGGACACAAGTTACATTACTCTGGGATAAGCCTTCGTCGGTGGTTATATGTTTAAAGGGTGCTTTACCGGTTTGGGCCTGGGATGATTGGCAACGAACAAAACATAACAGAACCAGCAGCAGGCTAGAAGCGTGACCGAACATGTAAAAGGTATAGCTACGGATATCGTAAAATAGACCCTAAATATAGTAACATATTGTGTAATAAAAATTCATTTGGGCAACATTTTATCTTCCATGACTATAGTCAACGGCGAAAGTGGGTAGGAAAATAAGATGATTAAATGACCGTTACCTGTCTGGCTAATTAAAAACCGTTCAGTTAAAGCTTAACCTGGCCCGAAACGCTGAACTATTAAGCTGAACGGTTAACATAAACCTTAATTGGGCTGTTTTGAGTGCCCCCTATTTAGCTACCATTCATTTATACATCCTTTTCAATTTAAGACAAAACAGGCCTTGGTATACAAAAGAGGTTAGTTACCGGCCTTTTTGAGGCACTTTTCTGCTGCTTGGCTACCGGTAGGCGAAGCACCCCTATTCGATCAACAAACCCTCTAGCAGGGTCTATAGACTGCGGTGATGCCCGCTCTAAAAAACCATAGCCTAAAGAGGGGAATAGGGATAGTCTAGTTATATGCTAATGACCGTCTCTTACCATCAGGTACCACTCGCTATTTGCCCCTCAATAGCTAGACGGTTATATCTAACCAATGGGCAGCCGTTAAGCGCCATCTACTAAGCGATCGACGTGTTGGGTCAAAAGGGGACCCATTAAACCCTGGTCAAGATGGCTAATCAGCGGTGCCAAAACTAAACCCCTTGTCACTGATCGAACGACGACGGCATGTCGTGCAACAGTGATAACAAAAGCAGCCCATAAAACCGGTCAAGAGCTAGCTATTTTTCCCCGTACCCAGCATGGCATTTCGTCCTAAGCAACCAGGCGGCAAGAGGCTTGTTTTACAAGGGGGTACCGAATAATTGGCAATAATAATACCGGTTCTGTTTACTGGGGCCCGCAATACCAATACCGATGGCTGTTACGTCTCTGGTCAATAAATTCTTTCGATGCCCGCTGGATTCCATCCATTGGTTATTCACCACAAAGCGACCATCCAAGCGGGTATTGAGCGCAATATTTTCACTCAGCTGCCTAAAAGAATAGCCAACCCGGTTAGCCTTATCCGGCAAACTTAACCCGTTCAGGGTATGGCTCATTTGGTCCTTGGCTGCCATTAATTCGGCGTACGCTTGAGCCGCTTGCATCAGCTTCGCATCCGGCTTTAAGTCGGATAAGTGTCTGCGGACTCGTTGCTGGTTAGTAGCGACCAGGATGGCCTGCTTCTCGTTTTGTAAGTTCATCGTTAGCCCTTGCACCAGTGAATCGTTTACGTTCTTAATCCAGGCACTCGGCTGAAGCGGGAAGGGTAAGGTTGACGTTGACATCAGCCACCCAGGCAGAATAAATAAGGCAATCGTTCTGAATGTATTCATCGGTAGTCAGGTGCTTTACATCAAGAAAAGCGTCCAGGTCAGTTGACTGAATCAACGTTTGATTGGACTTGCGACAAGTAAGGGTACATGGCAGGAAATCCTACTGAACGGAATGGTCGTTTTTTCAGGAGGAGCCACAAAAAAGCCCGAGCCAAAACTAGCCAGGGCTTTCCGCTTCTATCCACACCATAGTGGGGTCGTGCCCCACTCGATGTTTATTAAACGGCATGGGAACGGGTAACGTTCATCATATATTACAAATCAGCTAATTAGGTGTTTTATTAGCAACGGGAACGCAGTGGCATCGGCCATCCGACGCGGACGGCAAAAAATTACGCTAACCGTTTTTGGCTTGTATCCTGTACTTATTCAATGGCAAGATAAGGTACTTTAAAAAAGGTATAAGTTTCGGCTACAACTCTAAGGCTGTATTTCGACATTTTATAACCCTGGCTTTGTTATACCACTAAACCCTAAGCTGAATCGACGCCACTTGCCGCTCGATAATTTAAATAAATACGTAGGACCAGTGCCAGAAACCGTTTACGGAAAGGTTCTCAACTCGAACGTTTAGCAACTGTTAAACCACCCAAGTAGTGCCACCCTGATCCCTGATAAGTAGAGAATCCAGCTTCCTGTATTTTCCTAATTAACTCTTGAGCAACCACTTATGCCTGCTACTGTTGCCATCGTTGATGACCACCGCCTATATCGGCAAGCGTTGACTAATTTTATCCGCCATTCGGTTGGGTATAAAGTGCTCTTGGAAGCAGAAAACGGTAACGATCTATTAAATCAGCTTTTACGTGCTGACAAAACTCCAGACCTGGCTCTGGTTGATTTACATATGCCTGGTATGGATGGATTTGAAACAACGGCTCGACTGCGACAACTCTATCCAGCGATTCGTGTGCTGATTGTTACTATATCTGATCGAAAAGAAGATGTAGTCCAGGCAATACGTAGCGGAGCACACGGTTACCTGGTAAAAGGTCAGCCTGATGATTTGCTTAAAGCAATGTATGATGTAATAACGATGGGCTATCACTTTCCAATCTCCTTAACGTCTGCGAAAGGCGATGGTCAGCGTAGTAGCTTAGAAAAGCGTCAAAAGGCGGAGGACCAGTTGACAGATCAGGAGATGACATTTGTACGAATGGCGTGTAGTGAATTGACTTACCGACAATTGGCCGATAAACTGGGTATATCGCTGTTTGCTCTGGAGCAGTACCGCGAATCTGTTTTTGTCAAGTTGAAGGTACGCTCTCGTGTGGGCTTGGTGATGGAAGCGTTGCGTCGTGGCTGGATAACATTGTAGCTTCGTTAGCTCACAAACATAGCTGTAAACGCCAACTGTTTTCTTTCTGCTCCATGCTGAGGAATTCTCCTGCTTATTTTGATTCTGCCTTCAATTGGATCTGATTTAGCCGCCTAAGTTCGTAGCTTCCCATTGTGATCTTCATGAGTAAAATTTATACCAAAAAAATTGTCCCAATTTAACAAATGGCTAATTGGTAGTGGAGTTCTGGTAGCGTACTATCAACCGCTTAACCATACACAGGCGTCGACGCGACACGGGCAAGACCTCTCCCGAATGGAGATAGACCAAGCCACTCTTATTCGTCTCTACTCTTTCCAGCCGTTCAACGTATCGAAGGTTAACAATACAATTACGATGCAGCCGGATAAACCAGGCACCGGGTAGCTGAGGCTGATAATAATTTAAGGTACGGGATGTCAATACTTTTTCCCCATTCGTCCAGTAAAGCCAGCTATAATTGCCAGTTGCCTGCAAAAACTTCAACTCGTCAATGGGTAAACGAACCCGGCTGGCAGTTATCATGAAACCGTCAGGCTGCGTGTTTACCGGAGTAGCGTTGGTAAATAATGTCATATAATATTAAATTCTAAAATAACTGTTTTGTGCTTGATTTCCAGAGACTTGACGTTCAATTTTTTTTATAAAATTGAAGTTGTATTGTATAAATGCCAACGGGTATAATAACAGATTCCATTTTTTACCGCGTTGGTGGTTAATTGGGAACACGGTAAAACCACTTTATCGATTTGATGCTACCAGATAAAGCTGATGGGCTTTCTGCCGGGATCGTTTCAAACGCATCTTAACGGCGCTTTCCTGAAGACCGAGCTGCTGGGCAATCTGTTGGATGGACAGCCCCTGCTGATATTTCAGGCGAAGCAGACTAGCCTCCATGGGAGAGAGTTTCTGGAGCGTTTGATTAAGCAGTTGTAAGCGCTCTTCAAACGGTTCCTGCTCGTATAGATCGGCGAACTGATAAGTCTCCAGACCGTCCAGGTTTGACATCGGCAATCGTTTCGTGGTTTTAATTTGATCCAGGCAGTAGTTGAAGGATATCGAGTAGAGCCAAGTAGAGAAGGTGGATTTCTCCTGAAAACGGCTTAGTTGGTCAAAGGTGCGGATAAATATATCGTGGGTGTAATCCTGGGCTTTTTCTGAATCTTTGGTCATGGATAAACAGCGCTTATAGACCTTCCTGACATAGCGGCTATAAAGCTCTTCAAAGCAGGCATTGGGATTGGTGATGAACTGCTGGCGAATTAGCTCTTCGTCGTTGAGTTTCGTTTTCATCGTATCGGTAGTGAATAAAAAATCTGGATATCAATACGTTTCTGATTGCCGCTTATTGATACAAATTTGTTTTATTAACTGCTCGTTGAGAACTTGATTCGATGAAATGACAGTTTTGCCCGTTTTTTGGTATGATTTACTGAAATATATAACTAGTAGGTAGTTTAAGCAATTGAAAAATAGGTGATTACATATTAAAGAGAAGCCCACCTATAGACTGGGACACGGTCTACCCCTACCAGGTTTTGTTAAATAGTCATGGGCACCAGTACATAAGCCGACATCTGACATTTGGGGAAGCCATGGCCAGTATATTAAATGGGAAAGCCGGATCGTAGCAGGTGTGTCCGTGGTTTTATCCGAAGCCGAACTGGCTGAACAGATTACCAGCTCTGTTACCAGCCGGTTCGTGGGCGTAGCCTCATCCGGTCTAGTGGCTGCACAGACTGATATAATACATCAGGGGTGCCTGACGGGGAAGTAATACCATTAAACGATTGTCGCTGACTAGTTTAGGCAAGAGACGTTGACCCGTCGGCTGGGCGAAAGGTACAACACCAACCCTTGCCGTCCTGTTAGGCTGGTAATGCCCGAAAAATCCAAGAACCGCCGTGCTCCTGCCCACTGATTAGGTGCGTTCTGAAGCCACTGATTTCCGGTGGACAATTAGCCGTACAACCAGCAACGAATCTATTAGCTGACGGAATGAAATCAATGAACGACGATTTGTTAGCAGCCGGGTCGAAAGTAGTCAAACTTTAGCAATGTCCACCTTGAACCATGGTCCCCATTCGGAGTAGGCAATTGGCAAGAGGCTACGCCCATGTGTCTAATTAACAAAGTCTAAAAACCAGACACCGGACTTACGTTAGCCGCGCTATCAACCGCTTCACCTGCGTCGCTTGAAACTGCGCACCTCTTGCCGTGCGAAAACCCGCCCGGTTTAGCTCGGCCGCTATCTGGACATAGTTTCGCCCAGCCTGCCGCATCAGGGCAATCATTGACGATGCCCGCCGGTTGTTCTCGTTTTCAGCCGCTCGTCGAACGTTACCCGCTACCCCTTTTTTCTGAGCCTCAGCTGTCAGGTTTTCGGGTTTCCCCAAAATTGCTCCTTGAGCCTTCTTTGCCGACAAAGCGGCTTTTGTTCGCTGACTGATGAGTTCCCGTTCGTGCTGGGCCAGCGTAGCAAAGATGCCGATAGTGAGCGTATTGGCGTCGGGCATGTCAACGCACTGGAAATTCACACCCGAATCGTGTAAGGTAAAGATGAAGCTGGCATTACGGCTCAACCGGTCGAGCTTGGCGATAACGAGTACGGCACCCTCTTTCATAGCCCGATCAATGGCCGCTATCAATTCAACGCGTTTATCTTTCTTACCTAATTCGACTTCGGTGAATTCGGCAACGATAACCGCTCGGCGATCCGATCCATTCACGTATCCGGCCACAGCTGTGCGTTGGGCCTCTAACCCCAAACCAGATTCACCCTGGCTTTTGGTCGACACCCGATAATAGGCGATGTACTTGGTTTTGCTCATGGTACTCACAGCAAAGTTCTCATTAGCCATTAGTTTGAAATCGGTTTATGCGTTCGTTATATTGATCGAGTGCCTCATCATCTGCCCCAGCATGTTGAAGGATGGCCAGTAGCCAATTCACCCGATCGCCTGCGGCTTCGGCTTGCGCTTCCAGTTTGATTTCCGATTGCACCCATTCCGACGAGTACCCAAATGCTTTAGCCTGGCAGATAGCGGCCGTCACGATCTCGACTGTCCGAACCGGATTATCGGTGATCCTATTAAGGCCCGAAATCGTTTTAATATAATCGGTGTAGGTTAGCCGGTCCGTTGGTAGCTGGACTCGAACCCAGTCATAGGCTACTTGTTTATTCACTAAGTTGGTCTCTGCTGACTCCATCCTTTTTTACGGTGTGCACCTTGTCTTTCGGTGAAGATAGGTGTTTCACGGCTGTTTTACATACGTTGAACGGTCGTCTGTCAAACGTATCACTAAGTTGTGAATTAAGTTGTTTTATAAAGTGCTCAGGCAGGTAGTTTCCTGACAAGTACAGGAGCTACTTTGGCTATTGGCTAGTTGGCGCTTCAGTTTAGGGATCGGTAATCATTGGGCGTAATCCCAGCTTTTTGTTTGAATAACCGGGTAAAATGCTGCGGGTATTTAAAGCCCAACTCGTAGGCAAGTTCACTCATCGATTTACTGCTGTCAAACATGCGTTCTTTGGCCACATTGATCACTTTGGATTGAATGTATTCCTGAGCCGATCGGCCGGTTTCTTTCTTCACTAAATCACCAAAGTAGTTGGGGGATAAATGGAGGGCTTCGGCACAATACCCGACGGAAGGCAAGCCTTTGTGCTGCGGTTTATCGGATGAAAAATAGTGGGTCAATAAGGATTCGAACCGTTCCAAGACTCCTTTGTTAGCCTGGTCGCGCGTGATGAACTGGCGGTCGTAAAAACGGATGCAGTACTTGAGCAGCAACTCGATGTTGAAGGCAATCAGTCCTTTGCTATGCTTATCTATGGTCTGATCGAGTTCATACTCGATTTTTGAGAAGCAGTCAATCACCATACGCTTTTCTTTATCCGATAGGTGAAGCGCTTCATTGACATCGTACGAAAAGAACGAATACTCCTGAATGTGTTTGCCCAACGGAGTGCCGGCCATCAAATCGGGATGAAAGAGTAATGCCCAACCGGTTGGGGCAAATAGGTCAACACCAGGTTGCACACCTACCACTTGTCCAGGCGCTATGAATATTAGACTGCCTTCCTGATAGTCATAGTGACTCCTTCCATAGCGCAATTGGCCATAGTTCCCCTCTTTTAGACCCACCGCATATAAACCAAAGTTGAATGACCCTGCAGGCATCGGTTGTGCCTCCGAGAGGTCAATCACCGTAACCAGCGGATGTTTAGTCGGTACGCCCCGCATACTATTGTATTGGGCAATGCTGCCAATTTTGACAATCTCTTCCATACCTTATTGGTTTATCGCTACAAACTTACCCGTTCCGGCCAGTCCTTTTTATCCCGGCCTTCCCAATCAGTAATAGTGGTAAGCAAGCCCGTAATCTGTATACAAAACGGCTCGCCCTTGCGCCACAATTTTGCAGTAAAAAACATCCAACATGAAAACACGACAATTAGGAACCTCAGGAGTAACCGTGTCCGAACTGGGTTTGGGCTGCATGGGACTAAGCCACGGGTATGGTCCGGCAACTAATGAAACCGATGCCATTGCCCTTATTCAAAAAACCTATGAATCGGGCATTACGTTCTTTGATACCGCAGAAGTGTATGGACAAGGCGCCAACGAACAGTTGGTCGGAAAAGCATTACACCAGGTACGGGATCAGGTAATCATCGCTACCAAGTTTGGTTTTAACAACGGCAGAAATACAGATGGGTTGAATAGTCGCCCGGAACGCATCAGGCAGGTGGCAGAAAACTCGCTCCGCTATCTGCAAACGGATTATATCGACTTGTTTTATCAGCACCGGGTGGACCCGAATGTACCTGTTGAAGACGTAGCCGGGACCGTAAATGAGTTGATTGCCGAAGGCAAAGTAAAACACTTCGGTATGAGTGAGGCCAGCGTGCAAAGTATCCGCCGAGCGCATGCGGTACAACCCGTAGTCGCCCTGCAAAGCGAATACTCCATGTTTTGGCGCGAACCGGAAAAAGAAATCATTCCATTGCTTGAGGAGTTGGGCATTGGCTTCGTTCCGTTTAGTCCGTTGGGCAAAGGATTTTTAACGGGTAAGATGACTGCGGACACGGAATTTGACAAGACCGATTGGCGAAATGTCATGCCTCGTTTTAGCAAAGAAAACCGCGAAGCAAATCAACTCATTGTTGACCTTGTGGTAAAGATTGCGGCAGAATATAATGCAACCCCAGCGCAGATTGCTTTGGCCTGGCTGCTGGCCCAACAGCCCTGGATTGTCCCGATTCCGGGAACCACAAAAATGAATCGCTTAGCCGAAAATATGGGCGGTGCAGACATTACCTTAAACAAGGATGATCTGGCCACCATCAATCAGGCTTTAGATACCATCACGCTTCAGGGAGAACGCTATCCGGCAAGCCTAGCAAACCTGCAAGGCAGGTAAGCCTATCATACTCTCAATGATACATCTTGGTAGGGATTCTCCATACAAATAAGTATAACCTGATGAACGTAACACTAAATAACGGCATAAAAATGCCGCTGCTTGGCTTTGGTACTTACCTGCTAACCGGTTCAGCGTGTGAGCAGTCTGTGCTCCATGCGTTAAGGATTGGCTACCGACTGATCGATACAGCGGCAGCCTACCAAAATGAGGAATCGGTGGGTAGGGCGATTAAACAAAGTAAGGTCAAGCGAGAAGAAATCTTTGTGACCACCAAATTTTTGCCAGCGGCTCCTGGGTATGAACAAGCAAAGCGCGCCTGTGACGCATCGCTAAAAAAATTGGGTCTTGACTATATTGATTTATATCTGATCCATCTCCCGCAGGGTGACGTAAATGCTTCCTGGGCAGCCCTGGAAGAGTTGTACAAAGCAGGTAAAGTAAGGGCGATAGGTATCAGTAATTTCAATATAGACCAGATACTTGGTCTACTGAAGCGGCATCGTGTGGTACCGGCAGTCAATCAGGTGGAGACGCATCCGTTTTCCCAGAAAACAGACATGCAACAAGCGTTGAATGATTAGAGCATCCGGCTGGAATCCTGGGCTCCCTTTGCTCAGGGTAAGGCCAAGCTGTTTAGGAATGAGCTTCTACAAACGCTTTCAAGCAAACACCACAAAAACATTGCCCAAGTAGTGCTACGCTGGTTACTTCAACGAGAAGTAGTGGCTATTCCTAAATCAGCAAATGCGAAAAGGATGGTTGAAAATTTCAATGTATTCGATTTCGAGTTGTCTTCCGTGGACATGGCAACGATCGAATTGCTGGATAAAGGGAGTGGCCTACTTTATCATGTCTAAAAGAGGTTGAAAACAGCAAAATGATGTGCTCGCTAAAACGAACGTTAAAATCGGACCACTTCGGCGGCCCTGTGCAACCGCGGACGATCGACTAAGCGGTATAAATTTACTGGCAAGCGCCTACGGCACAAGTCTATTAACTGCTTTTGGTGACGGATTTACGGCAGCGGCACGAGACGCTGTTGCGGGACCGTGTCAACCGTATCAACTAACCCAAATCTAGCCTGCTTAGCTTTTTGATATAGACTCATTCCTAGCCCGCTGAGCTAAGCGCATCACTTGAGTAGCTTGAAAAGCATTCCCACGAGCCGGCTTAAATCCCGCTTGATTTAGTTGATGAGCAATAGCCACGTAGGTTAGTTTTGCCTCTAGCAGGGCCTGAATTAAAGCGGTTGCTTTTCGATTATTTACATTCTCAGCGGCCCGGTCTCGATTCGATTGGGCCGCTTTTGCCAAAACCACAGGATCCTGAAATACGCGGCTACTCCTACGCCACTGACCGATCCGCAATAATTTTTCATCCAAGGCTTTCTTGGTGCGTTCGCTAATCAGCTTTCGCTCCTGCTGAGCTAAAGCCGCGAAGATGTGGATGGTAAACTCATTGGCATCGGGCATGTCCGCGCAGACAAAGCTGACATGCGAGTCCATCAAGGAGGATACAAAAGTCATGTTACGACTAAGCCGGTCCAACTTGGCGATCACCAGTCGGGCCTGGTTCTGCTTGGCATAGTCAATCGCTTTAAGTAACTCGGGACGCCGATCCTGTTTGCCCGACTCAATATCACAAAATTCAGCGATGATCAGGGCTTGGTTTTTGACGAAGCTGAGTACGCTACTACGCTGGGCATCGAGTCCCAGACCAGACTGTCCCTGCTTCTTGGTACTTACCCGGTAGGAGGCCACAAAGGTTTGGATGGTGCAAGATAGTGTTCCACGACTATTTTACACAACATTAACGTCCGTAAATGATATGTAAAATAGAAAAAAGCATGGAGACCGAATTATTCTTAAGGCTGTTAAGTATACAAACAATTAAAAGGTGTTGAAGAGGGCGGTAGAATTTGGGGCAGATTGCTACAAATTACGAAGGGACGTTTAAGATTTGTGGCAAGATTGACCATACCTGCTTTTTAAGCGACTCTAGGGCCAAAAAGCTGCCAGCCTGACAGGTTTAACTTTAAGTATCCCTTAATCCATAAAAGTTGCCTTGGTTGATTGCATGGATCTGGCTGACTAATGGGTTAAGAACGGCGGGGAAATAAAAGGAGCAACCCAAGCAGAGTCAAATAAATAGTAGCCATAAAAAAAGCCCTGATGGACAGGGCTAGTTCACTTAATCGGCAACCTGTTCCGACTTCGGCTTTCGACCTCTTGGCTTACCTGTGTAGAGGGCTGATGCCTCTGCAGCTTCAGCCGCTAATTGTAACGCAAAGGCCGTCTTACCTTCATACTCAAACAGCCGAATCGTAAAGGCATACTTGTTTTTACTAAAGTCAATTCCGCTCCTGGTCAAAATGAAGGGCAAAGCTAACGTATAGCTTTTGGCTGCTTTTTCGAAACCAAAAGCTTGCTCGTCCCCTTCGCTTGGCACTAAATAAAGCGATTTGGCTTTCCGCTTGCCCTGGTCCATGCCCACTTTAAAAAGCGTTTCATCCAAGTTGATCCCTAAGTTGGCCACCGTCTTGGCGGGGAGGGTGAGCTTGCCCGTTGACGAAATGTAGCCCGTCAACGCAACCTTAACCGGCTTGGCAGCTTTTGAGGGTTTTGCTATCGCAGGGCTGTTTTCAGCCGGAGAGAAAAAATTAATTGTCAGTGCTTTCATCGTGTTTATTTATGGCTTAACGGGCAAAGGTAGGGGTTAAGGCAGATTTATAGAGTTTAGTATTAAAAGTGTAGTGTACTACATCCTAGTACTATTTCTACTGACGATTGTTTCGCCATGAATAGGGGGAACAATTAAACCAAAATAAGCCAACGCCACCACGATCAAAATTGTATTTAAGAAAGGTCTAGGGCTCAACTACAGGCAATATAGAAAAAATTTAAGTTATAATTTTTTCAAGAATCAGTTGGGGCGTATTCCATTAGATACTTGGGTTGCTATCTACAAGATATTTATTAGGTATTGAGCCATTATAACAAGGCCACAAGCCTACTGAGTTTTATGGGAAAGTAGTATTCATTCGGCGTTTTTTCTTTTTATAATTGTCCGACAGAAAGGCAGACAAAAAAATGTATGGTCATTTGTTTCACTTAGGTTAACATATAGCCAGTGGCTGTTGCAAAAGTAACTCATTGAGGGCTAGATTAGTTGTGAGCTTATGCTAGGCTATCACATGATCCAAACTTCGCTGGTCAAACTGGTGCCCGCTCACCATTTTTACCGGCAATTGCTAAAAGCGGTCGACTTTCGCTTTGTCAGGCCGCTTTTTGAGCCCTTTTACAGTACAATGGGACGGCCTTCGCTGGACCCAATCGTGTTTATTAAGCTGCAACTAGTAGCACACCTGGAAAACATTACCTCGGATCGGAAACTCCTGGAACTGGCGAACCTACATCTGGGCATCCGTGCGATTTTAGGCTATGCACTAGAGCAGCCCTTGCCCTGGCATAGCACGCTGTCACGAACCCGCCAACGCGTCCCGGTCTCCGTCTTTGAAGCCGCACCGGCGGCCCGGGTGCTTTTCGCACATCGTAGGCTTATGCATCCAAAAGGGGCTCGTCAGCGGCCATACCCAGGTGATTGATTCAGCCTACATCAAAGCGAATGCGTCGATGAGTCGGCAGAAGCGAAAGCCTGCCATCTGGTCGTCTGAGACGACTTCTTCGTTAAGTAAGCCTAACGCCCCTCGGCTAACCGCTTCGGCGGATCGCTTACAGCACATCCACCGGTTTCATAAAAACATCAAAAAAGCCGCCCCTAACAAAACGGGCCAACTTTTCAGCAACCTCACTCATTATAGCCCCACAGACCCAGATGCGCGTATTGCCTTCAAAACTGGTAAGCCTCGCCAACTGGCGTACATGACCAGCGTGAGCGTGGATGCCTCCCAACATGTGATCACCCATATTCAGGCTGGCTCGGCTGACCGGCGCGATAGCCGCAATCTGCTGCCCATTATCGACACGACGCGGGACCGTTTGACGGGGTTTGGGGTAGCCACAAGTAATGTAGTGGCTGATGCCGGATACAGTTCCGGCGAGAATTACGAACAATTGGAAATCAGAGGGTTAACTGGATTCGTTTCACCCCATGGCAAGTACAAGGACGAGCGACCAGGCTTCCATTACGATACCACGAGCGACAGCTACACATGTAATCAAGGGAAACATTTGGCCTTTGACAAGTTGCTGGTCGATAACCAGGGGAACCCCAAAAAACGCTACCTGGCGAAGGCATCTGATTGTAAAGACTGTCCCATTCGTGAGCAGTGTATGGGTAAAAAAGCCAAAGAAAAGCGCTTACACCATACCTATTACAAAGCTCAATATGAGCGAATGGTGAAGCGGTTGTCGAGCAGGTTGGGCAAACGTATGATGCGAATCCGGTCGGCAACGGTGGAGCCGGTCTAAGGTAGCCTGATCAATTACTTTGGGCTACGCCAAATCAATACCCGGAGCCGGGAAGCCGCGGCTAAGGTGATGTATGTGGCAGCCATGGCCTACAATCTGAAGAAGTATCTGCGTTACACTTCCGTTGAACAAAGTGGAATGGTAATCGCTTTACCAGTACCTGACCAGTTTTATTATATACTGATCTACTTTTGCAACAGCCATGCCACTTATATAACAGCAAAATCTAACCTCATGAAGATTGTTCAGCTTCTCATTTTAGCTGTAAGTATGTTGTTTACTACTGGATGCCCACGCCCGTTCACACCTACGTTTTGTGAAGCCGCAGATAAAATTACAGTTGATAATAGCTGCTATGAGGCTAGTGAAGGGTTGATTGTACAAGCTTCAGGGTTAGTTACGGCTGACTCAACTATTCGACTCGAGTGGACGGTTTATATTTTTGCAGATTCATCTGGTCATGAGTACTTTGACCATGCTGATATTACAGTTAATGATGGATTTCGCTGGATAGTTGTGCCAGATTCCCTACTGAAAGACAATCAGAAAATTTACGTTCGAGTAGATACACATTGTCCGGGTAATGAAAAAGCTCCGGGTCTATGTTACAACCAATTCGTTAAACGCTATAAAAAGTCAAGCGCTTGCTACAAATGGGAAGCACAACCGTTTTAAATATTCTGTGTTGATTTCTCTGATCAATATTAGGCCAAACCTTAGAAAAATCTCTTAACATATTCTTAGTGGCTGTTGCAAAAGTAGATCAGTATATAATAAAACTGATCAGGTACTGGTAAAGCGATTACCATTCCACTTTGTTCAACGGAAGTGTAACGCAGATACTTCTTCAGATTGTAGGCCATGGCTGCCACATACATCACCTTAGCCGCGGCTTCCCGGCTCCGGGTATTGATTTGGCGTAGCCCAAAGTAATTGATCAGGCTACCTTAGACCGGCTCGACTGTCGCTGAGCGGATTCGCATCATGCGCTTGCCGAACCGATTCGATAATCGCTCTGTCATGCGCTCATATTGAACTTTGTAATAAGTGTGGTGTAAGCGCTTTTCCTTGGCTTTTTTACCCATACACTGCTCACGAATGAGACAGTCCTTACAATCAGATGCCTTTGCCAAATAGCGCTTCTTGGGATTGCCCTGTTTATCAACTACTAGTCAGTCAAAGGCCAATTGTTTGCCTCGACTACATGTGTAGCTATCACTTTCGGCATCGTAGGTAAAGCCCGACCGCTCCTCCTTGTATTTGCCATGAGGGGGTATATAGCCGATCAGTCCTCGATCTTCTAGGTGCTCATAGTTTTCCCCGGAACTATACCCTGCATCAGCCACCACATTACTCATAAGTATGCCAAAACCCGCCAAGCGGGTCTGGGTTGTATCAACGATGGGTATCAGATTGCGACTATCGCGCCGGTCGGCCGAGCCAGCCTGAATATGGGTGATCACATGTTGGGAGGCATCCACGCTCACGCTGGTCATGTACGCCAGTTGGCGAGGCTTACCAGTTTTGAAGGCAATACGCGCATCTGGGTCTGTGGGGCTATAATGAGTGAGGTTGCTGAAAAGTCGGCCCGTTTTGTTAGGGGCGGCTTTTTTGATGTTTTTATGAAACCGGTGGATGTGCTGTAAGCGATCCGCCGAAGCGGTTAGCCGAGGGGCGTTAGGCTTACTTAACGAAGAAGTCGTCTCAGACGACCAGATGGCAGGCTTTCGCTTCTGCCGACTCATCGACGCATTCGCTTTAATGTAAGCCGAATCGATCACTTGGGTATGGCCGCTAATGAGCCCCTTATGGATACATAAGCCAACAATATGGGTAAAGCACCCGGGCCGCCGGTGCGGTTTCAAAGACAGAAACCGGAATTCGATGGCGTGTTCGACAGAGCGTACTGTGCCAGGGTAAGGGTTGTTCTAGCTCATAACCCAGAAACGCACGGATACCTAGATGCAGATTTGCCAGTTTCAGGAGCTTCCGATCCGAGGTAATGTTTTCCAAGTGAGCCACCAATTGCAGCTTAACAAACACGATTGGGTCCAGCGAAGGCCAACCCATGGTGCTATAAAAGGGCTCAAAAAGCGGCCTGACAAAGCGAAAGTCGACCGCTTGTAACAGTTGCTGGTAAAAATGGTGAGCGGGTACCAGTTTGACCAGCGAAGTTTGGATCATGTGATAGCCTAGCATAAGCTCACAACTAATCTAGCCCTCAATGAGTCACTTTTGCAACAGCCACAGCAATTATATTAAGTGAGAGGCTATTCAGAACTTGTACATTAGTTGATTTTGAAGACTTAATTGATAATAATGGTAGTAAGAGTAAGAGGGATGTGAATCAATATTGTACTGAATTGTAGGTTGAACAATTAAAGAAATATGATCAGAAAGATTATATGTCATTCCCACTCCTAGCAGCGGAGTAATAACCACCGCTTTGCCAACTTTTATGGGTATTAACTCTCCATTTCCACTTAAATCAACATAGCTAGTCCCTCTCAAATCAAATGTGGCTCCGGCTGAAAAGTAAGGCGAGAGCCGTTTAGTTGATGACTGGTAGTTAATTATTAAGGGAATTTTATACAGATTTGTAAAGGGATGATTATACTTATAGCGAATACTGGAAGCAAAGCCATTCTGCACATAGTTAGTTTTACCAGTTGCCGAATGGGTAGCCCAAATACCTGTTCCTACTGACAATTTCGGCGAAAAAGCATAGCGGGCCGTAACGCCCACTAAGTAACTAAGACCATTTGAAACAGCACTGAACTCCGTATTAGGAGATTGAGTGGCCGGATCAGCAAATGGAAATATAGCTTTCAAATTAGTATGGGTACAGATGGGAGCGAGTTGAATCGATAAAGCGAATTTATGTTGCCCAAAGGCAGTATTCACACTGGCGATCAGCAACAAGCAAGTCAGCGTCTTCATAAGATTGCCATTTGTTTTTGTTATTCTATGATCACATATAAGCCGTTCTAAGGGATACTTTACATGTAGTTGGCAATCCCAATCTAGGGATATTCCATTAACATAATAAAGGGCTTTCCCCTTCCCTTTCCAAAGGACTATAGAGCTTGTTTTCAAGGCTTGTATGGGGTGGTTGATCTAGGAATATCCCCCTAGAATGAGATAATTTATATAAAAATACTAAAAATAGTACAATTATTAATCCAAATATAAAAACGATCTTGGTCACTGACTTGTTCACTTTTTTGGCGAAGTGACTCCACTACTCATTACTTTGCTTAAGACTAATTCATACGCCTGGGGCGAAACGCTCACTTCCCCCCAATAGGGATGGTCCAAGGCAGCGATCAGAAATATCAGCAAACCAATCACCGCCCCTAATAAACTCACCAGCAACCCATGAAACCAAAACGACTTGACCACGAATAAATAACCGAATGTTACCGTCAACAGCGCCCCCAATAGCACCACATACCAAATCACACCCGGCACGCTGCCACTAATGGACTCGGCCCGTAGCCGACGCAGTTCGACCAACGAATTAAACGTTCGAATCGCTTCCTGGTGCAGGATCTTGGCCGTTTCATTGGTGGGGTCAAACCCCATCAATGGTGCCTGTAAGTCAAGTAATTTGGCCGATTCCCCATCATGGATAAAGCCCTGTCGTTGTAAGGGCCAGGACTGCTCAATAATAAACCGGGTGTAGGTCCGTACCTGAGTTTGCAGCTGAATTCGCTCTGGGAGGGGATACCCCGCCAGATCCCGGTAGAGCACTGCCAAACTAGCGGCTTCTTGCGAAGCTAGTGCCGTTGCCTGGGTGTAATTAGTCCAGGTGGCCACCGTCAGTAGGCCCAGTAATAACCCATATAAGACAGTTACCCCGGAAAAGAACCAGCCCACGGTTCCATTGTCAATTAAGGTAGCCAAGGTGCCGGCATTCAGCCGACGGTGGATCAGGCGTAGACCTATCAAGGACAGGCTCACAAAGCCACTCATGGTTAATAAGGCAAACAGCCAGGTGGGCAAGTTATAGAGCCAGATCATAAAAAGTCCGTTGTCGTCGACCGCATGGATCAGCGGAGACCAATTGGCCGGTTGTGGCATGGGTTCATCCAGATGGCAGGGAGTAGGCCACCAGCACTAGGGGTAGATACACCCCAGGGGTGGGAATTGTTCAACCGCACCCCCCTTGCCTGGTCCTTGGCTACGGAGAAGACGCTTATCGTTTATTAAGTAGAGCTTCTTCTATGAAACCAATTTAATCATTTTAAATCCTATGGTCTTTTACAAACGACCGTTAAAACAGCGCCCTATCGAAGTGCTACCGGGCCGAAGCCCAACACCCGTCAATCACTCGGTGAGCTGCCAGAAACAAAGACGCTACTGGTCAGTTCTTGCCTAAGACTGACCCCTTCTTTCTACTTCTCATGCATCTGGAGTCCTTGATCATTACCTACGGCTACCCCATCCTGTTTATAGGTGTATTGCTGGAAGGCGAGGCTTTCTTAATCTTGGCCGCTTATCTAGCCCACCGAGGCTACTTCTCCCTGCCCATTGTGATCGGACTAGCTGCCCTGGCCTCCTTTGTGATGGCCCAGATTTGGTTTGTGCTCGGCAATCGCTTTGGCACCGCTTTACTGAACCGTCGTCCCAGCTGGCAATCGCGGCTCGTTCGGGCGGACACCCTGCTACAACGCTACGGCAGTAGCTTGGTCCTGGGGTTTCGCGCCCTGTTGGGCCTACGGACCCTGATTCCGATCGCCATTGGCACATCAGCCTACCCAGCCCGCCAGTCCACGCTACTCAACGGAGTGGGTGCGTTGATATGGGCCCTGGTGATCGCCTTGGCGGGTAACACGATCGCTCATGGATTGGAAGTACTAGGCACCGATCTGCGTCAGCATGAACTGGCTGCTGTCGTCGTGATCGCCCTGATCGGTTTGGTTTGGGGGCTGATTCATCTCTACCGCCAGCCTAAAGTTCCGCGTATAAAAGGTGACTAGCGTAAAGGCCATCAATTAAGCCTGTAAAGAGGGTTTAAAGAGACGATTATTTTTTTCTAACTGTCAATTCCAGTTAGTAGCATACAGAATAGATTAGACAAACGTAGTTTCATAAAAACGTTATGCACCTTCCCTACTGGATTGTCCTATGCGTGCTGCTGGTAGGTATGTTCCTGAGCGTTAAAGCAGGTAAGCTCAACGTGACGGGTGCCCTAACAGGTGGCCTAGTAGGCTTCGCCATCTTTCTGGGTGCTGGCTTGCCAGGCCTGGTGATGCTGGGCACTTTTTTTATCGTTGGCTCAGCAGCGACTAGCTGGAAACTAACCGATAAGATAGCGGCTGGCGTAGCCGAATCGAATAAGGGACAACGGACCGCTTCCCAGGTTATAGCCAATGCTGGCGTAGCCGGACTAGTTGGTTTGCTGGCCTGGCTCTTTCCTGCGCAAGCTGGCCTATTTCAAGTTATGCTGGCGGCCAGCTTCGCATCAGCTACCGCCGATACCTGTGCCTCGGAACTGGGCAACGTATACGGTCGGCATTATTATAACGTCCTCACTTGGCGTACCGACACTAAAGGCCTGGATGGGGTCGTCAGTCTGGAGGGGACGCTGCTGGGTTTTCTGGGGAGTTGCCTGATTGGACTTATCTATGGGATTGGCTTTGGCTGGGGCCTGCCTGTTATCTGGATTCTGATGGCCGGCACCGTCGGTAATCTGGTAGACTCAGTGCTGGGGGCCAGTCTGGAGCGAAGGGGGTATCTGAAGAATGACACGGTAAATTTTCTCAATACGTTGGTGGCGGCCCTGGTGGCCCTGGTGGTTCAAACCTGGTAACCCGGCAAACCCATCAGCACCAGCTGTCCAAACTACTGGGGTAGGTAGGCATGAAAGCCGGTATACGCTGTCTTACCCGGCCTTGTGAGGTGTTACAGATCAGTAAGAGTATAAGTCCATCGGCTTATTAGCGGTATGGCGCTTCCAACTTTAGACAATCTCCTCCGTCGATCCGCTTATCTGACCATCGGGATGCTGGTGGTTTGGATCGGCTTAGACACCTGGCTCACAGGAACCGCCTGGGCGGGCCTGCCACTCAGCCAATCGGCGCTAACGGTTGAGTATTGCGAGTTTAATCATGTCCATCGCTTCGTACATCAACCCAGCAATACCTATTCTAATCTGGTGTACTTCTTTTTGGGCGTACTCATCCTCCAGATTGCCCAGGTAGATACGCAGAAGGGAGGGGAAACGGGTTTAAACCGACTGGAACATTTTCCTTTGCTTTCAGCCTTGATGGGTGGCTGTTTTGTGTACCTGGGGTTTGGAAGCGCGTTTTTCCATGCGTCGCTCACGTACATCGGCCAGCGGGTGGATATGAATGCAACCTACAGCCTTATGCTAACCCTGGCGGGCATTGCGCTGTATCACCTTGGCCATAGGATGAGCTTGACAGCTGCTCAAAAAAAGGGTTGGGTGCTGATGATATTACTACTGATTGGTGCATTTTTTAAGCTTTCGCTGTTGGTGCCCAGCTCCCGGTTGGTCCCCGCTTTGATTCTAGGGATAAACGTATTGATGCTCATCGACTATATTCAGTTCCGAAACGATCGTTCACTTGGCCTGCTGCTGCTGGGTCTAGGCTTGATTGTCGTAGCTATCAAAATCCGGACATTAGACGTGCAGAAAGTGAATTGTGATCCGTATGCTTTCTTCCAGGGGCATGCCTTCTGGCATGTACTTACGGGGCTAAGCAGTTTTTGTAGTTACTCATTTTTTCGTTTCACAAGAATCACCTCTTGATGTAGGGCAAGCGCCCTCAAGTTGAAGGCATGGCAAGTAGCTAGGGAGCCATTAAAGAGACAGCGATTTTTTAATATCTGTTCAATTATACAAGTTCACTGTGCCGATTAAGTAGACCATCTCAAGGCAAGGCACATACGGTATAGACTCTAAACTAACTTCGATACTAGTTTTGCGGTTAACAACCAAGCGGGAGCGGCCGACTACTGCTCAGGCCAACCGAAATCTATGAAATCGTATTCAATCCCTAAAGACATTATTCGCCGGGAGCGAATGAATAAAACCTTTACTAAATATCACTTAGGCGATGGCCGGGTGTTGCATCATTTTACGGCGGCCAATGACGAGTTGTTTCATGATCACCCCTGGTCTTTTCGCACCACTATTTTGTCCGGGGGCTACATTGAGGTAGTAGCCGAGCCAAAAGACGACGGAACGTTAGCCCTTACTAAGCACAAGCGCCTTCCGGGGACAACGCACCATGTGCAGGCGGGAACGATTCACAAGCTGATTGGGCTGCTGAAAGGGGACTGCTGGACGATGATTGAACCCGGCCAGCCTGAGCGCCAGTCGGGCTTCTATAAAGCGGATGAAGCAGGCGTCTGGCACCGGTTCTGGAACCAGCGAAAGTGGCGGTTAATGGTTGCTATACCGAGTACAGCCTAAAACACCAGCTCCCCAAACCAAGGTTATTTAATTACGGGTAACTAACCATTTGTTCATAAGCTATATACTCTCTCTTAGAGGTGATAGTAGCTTACGTTGCTTTATACTCGTAGAGTAGATGAATGGCTGTTAATGCTTACTCTCAGCAAAGGATTTGCCGTTTTCTAATTTACTTACTCTACTAACAATGGACATACTTGAAGTGCTAGCTAAGTGGCTTTTTTGGCTCTTTGATGGAATCGGCGTCAACCTTATTCTTAAGAAGATTGCCAAAGTATTCGACAAAAAGAATGAAGATAGCCCAAATTCAAATAGCAATTCGTTGATTAGCACAGAGCTACCACAGGTATAATTTATCGTTTTATTCAAGGTTACATAATCATGATCTAGCTTTCGCACCATTCTTAAGTACGATAGTTGGTACTCTTTTGACCTTCCTACCCCTAAAAGCATAATAATAGCACTTTTGTAATGGCTTTATTTCGTACTTCTTAAGCTAATACGAAAAGTGGGTAGTTTCCTTCATCTCACATAAGAGGGTATTTTGAGAACTCTAGCAATAGGTGATCAAGCCGATCGTCCAAGACAAATTGAAATATAAGCTAATAACCGGACTTGAATTACTCTTGCCGCTACGCAAAGCAGCCTATCTACCAAAGCACCAATTCCACAGCATTTTTAACAATTCTGTTCCGCTACTCAGAAGACTTACACATAGGAGAAGCAGACCTATAAAGGCGGCTAAAGAGATGAGGTAGGGCTTGTACACTTTTCGGGTAAAGCGCTCATAGAGGAGTAGCCCCAGGATAATCAACAACCCAAGTAAAGCCCCCGAAAGAGGGAAGCTCGGTATTCGGCCAATCGTTGCACCTAGAAACGGCAAGATGGTCAAGACCATAAAACGGGCATGATAGGCAAGTCGGTGCCGATATGTGATAGCTAGCGTATAAAACAGAACAAACAGGCTGATATCGAATCCATTATAAACGAATAAAATTAGGTCCTGGGCACGCATCTGATGTTGTCGAGCCATCAGTAGTAAGCAAACAATCAGGACTGGTACTAATCCATAAGAAGCTTTGCCCACTAGGCGATGCAATGCAATGTGTTTCGTTCGGAGCAGGATGGGCTGACCAATCAGCATGGCAAACCACAACAGAATGGTCATTGCGTGGAGATGAACGAGCGTAGTGGTTCCAGTAAAGGTGGGGAATAAACCGAAGTAGGTTTTATAAAATGCGAGAAAGACAAGGAACAGAACGGCGACAAACAGATAGCTGATGTTTCGGTAGACTTTTTCCATGACGATAAATGGTTGGCATTCATCGCCAAATCTAGCGTGATAAATGGCGTGGGTTTGGTTAGAAACCCGACGTTATTTAGACTAGCCGCAGGATTTTTTCGGGCGAGAGGGCATACTGGGCCAGCAAGGTATTGGGCGTTACGCCCGCAAATTCCTTGAATTCCTTGAATAGGTGATGAAAATCCGTATACCCGAAATGAACCGCCACGGTCAACCAATCGGCATCAGGATGGGCTTCCTTCCACAAAAACGTCTGGTGGAAACGCGCAATCCGACTGTAGAGTTTGGGGCCGATACCCAACCGTTCAACAAACTTGCGCTCTAACTGTCGTGGACTCAGGCAGGCTTGATTTGCCAACCAATCCAGCGAAAAACTCGTTGGGTTGTGCAGTAGAAGTTGCCCGATTTGATCGACGGCATGACTGTCGGCGCGCACCTGCCGAATTTTCGATAGCAGATAGTATTCGACAACCGCCAGCATCTCGCTATACCCGTTGGTGTTGGCTAAGCGATCATTAATCCCCCGAACTTCCTGACCGATGATGGATTCGGCGTCTACTTTCAAATCGGTAAATTCAGAGAGGGGTATCCGAAATAAGCGGAATAAGCCTCCAACGTGAAAAATAACCCGAATCATCAGGTAGTCGGCGGTCGGCATCTTAAAATTAATTCGCGACACGGGTTGACCAAAAATGGCGATCCTTGGTTCAATCTTCTCCACGCCCGTGCTCGGATTCAAGGACGTAACCAACCCCTTGAGAAAGAATTCTAGGCCATGTTCAGGTAGGGGTGGAAATGGTTTAACCAAGGGTGAGTTGGTCGGATCATACCTAAAATGGAGGAGCAAATATTCCTTCACAAAAGCTTGGAGAGCTAGCTGGGGTGGAATCCGCTGATAGATCATACAGAAAGATAGGTGTTTACAGTTAATTCTGACCTAAGTTTTAGTATTCGGTTAGGCTTCAACTAGACCAATGCTAATTATCCAAAATTCGACCTATCTAATGCTTTCTTCTAAGCTAGATTGAGAAAAGGGATCATCCAAACAGGAGTTGTACGACAGCCATACCCCATTTTTGAAGCATACGGATGAAGAATCTATCGTCTCCCGTAGGAGCGTTTCAGGAGACGGTCATCTTTCAATATCTACCATACACCATTAATAGTGTGCATTTTGGTCATTAATCGTTTTAAGAAAGGCACCCATTTCCACAGTAAATGGTTATAGTAGTACCAAATTTAATATGACTCCGTAGCTCAGTTGGTAGAGCAATTGACTCTTAATCAATGGGTCGACAGTTCGAACCTGTCCGGGGTCACCACTAAACACAACAGGCCAGCTGCAACACAACGTGTTATAGTTGGCCTGTTGTGTTTATTCTCGTTCCTAAAATTAAACCAGCGTTATCTGGGAATGATGAAAACGGGTAACGTATGCTACTGATTAGATTGGACAGATGTTAAAAATGATAGTTCATTTAAATTAGCTTTTTTTACCAATTTATTGACCTATCTATTCGTTGACATGTCGGTTTTGACGATTTACGGGAGCTAGTTTTAGTGGCAGAAATAGCTCGATTGGCAGGCATAATTTATATCAATTTACAAATCGACTTTTGGAGAATGTACAATTGGTTCAGACGAACAGTTGTATCCTCTTCGGAGGTCCGTTATGAAAATGTTACAAAATATAATGATCAAAGAGTGGTCTACTATCTGATTCTTATAAGCTAGGCGAAAGGGAAGGGTTTGCAATGAACAATTAATCCTGTATTCTCTACTCGTAGGCTACTCACTGGATCGTGGTGGCAGGCTACCCAATGAATTCTCTTTTCCACTAGCTCCCCACCCGGTTATAACTCATTTATCCAATATCACTTGACTACAAACACTCACTCTTGTTTGGGGCTTATGGTGAAAAAAGAGCATCCATCATATTGAACTATAGGATAGTCTTTGTAGCGCATTACATCGGTATCGGAAACCGGCTTGATCAGTTGCTCATCTTCAATTTGGAGAAGCTGGTGGTAATACTTGCTATTAACATTAAGCTGAAGCTGACAAGCCAACGACTCGGGCGGTAAGACATCGGGTAGCCTTTCCAAGGAACGCTCAAACAAACCCAGTAAAGGATGTTTATTGAAGAGGCTTTGCATAACCAGATGGGATAATAGGCGACTCGGCCTCCTTTTTAAAGGTAAAAGGTTGCTGGGTACATAAGCTACTTAGGGGCTTTCAGCAATTTGCCCCAGTAAAGATAATGGGAGGCACCCTGCGCCGCTACGGTAGTTTTAATAGAATTATATTATTTATTGAACCTCCCGTTGAATAAACGTTAAAGTGTTTTGACTTATCATTTAATGAACCTTCCTTTAATAAATGTATAGGCTACAGCTACATTTTTCTACGTTGTGGCAACCGGGATTAAAAGTGGAGCGCCAATTTCGACCCCCCGTAAACGGAGATACTCGTATAGGGTGGTTTTAGAGATGTGTAAATCGCGGGCGATTTGTTCAACCGAGTACTTGGCTTCTTTGTAAAGACTTTAACCAATGCGAGCTTTCTGCTCACCGGCCTTGGAAAGCCCTTTACGTCGGCCTAAGAGTTGACCCCGACGACGGGCGGAGGCTAAACCCGCCAGGGTTCGCTCCCGAATCACCTCCCGCTCAAACTCAGCCAGGCTGGCAAAGATGCGAAAAACAAGCCGACCCTGAGCCGTCGTGGTGTCGATGGGGTCGTTCAGACTAACTAACCCAATGTGGTGATCTTCTAGACGAGTCACAATCTCAATCAAGTGATTCAAGGAACGGCCCAATAGATCCAGTTTCCAAATCATCAACGTGTCCCCCTCGCGGATGATTTCGAGCAATCTGTTCAATTCAGGCCTTTCGGTTTTAGATCTACTGGCTTTCTCCTGGTAGATTTTCAAGCAACCGGCTGCTTTAAGGGCATCAAGCTGAAGGGCCAGGTTTTGAGCTTGCCGGTCCGCCGGTGCGGTAGAGACTCGGGGATAACCTAACTTCATGGTGTACGGATATCTGTCTCACGTATTTTACGTAAGAAGTGAGAAATCGATTTTCGATCCAGCGAGCAGGTTGTGAGCGTTTATGTTACAGAATTATCAGGTAGAAATGCCAAAATAAAAGTAGTATACCACTAAACGCTTTAGAAGGGTGCGTTGGTAATAAACGATTGAAATGATTGTCCAGCAGTCTTTAGGCCTGAAATCATTCACAGAAAGGTTCGAGCGAGTGGAACCTGTGAACTAATAAACTGAACGGGTTTACTGAACGTAAAAACGATTGTTTTTGACCACTTTCTTTCTACCTGACCGCCGTTCATGAAAACCTCGGTTTAATTTTAGGAGAAGACATACAATATTTTAAAGACTAAAAACGACAATCAGTTACATACGATCTACATTGCCGTTTTATTTTCGGACATGACAATGAAGTCAGATTAATTATTATGTTCCAATTCAGCCTTTATCGTTTAAAGCGTCCAACTAGTCTTTTCATAATTGCTTATAACAAAGCATAACTTTAGCGGGTCATTTACCCCAGAAATCGAGCATTCAACCACATTTATATCCGTTCGGTAAGCGGTAGTTGTATTTTTGCAACGTATCTCTTCTATGAATGACAGCCTGGTTAAAAGTCTATCGTAATCACGTATTGATCGGAATTGCCCTGGTAATTCTGCCAATCGTCTATTCGGTAAATACTGGCGTAAGCTGGTCACCGTTGAGACCACACGAGCATCTGGTACAAAATGGGTTAGCCTATGTGCTGCTGGTGCTGTTCTCGTATTTGAACCATACCCTATTTGTTCCCCGCTGGTTTCTGACGAAGCAATACCGGAAATACGTCATCATAGCTGTTGGTTGCATTCTGGCAGCTGTTTATTTGCCCTATCGCATTGAGCAGTGGGCCTTCTTTAAATCACCGCGAGAAAATACCCCGCTGGCCTGGGCTCGTCAGATTTTCGTAGAGGAAATGATGCTGGCTAGACCACGTGATTTTCCCCACCCCGACGAACACAGATTCGGAGTTAAGCCATTTGATCGGCTGCAGGTTCCACCTCAACAGGATGGCCCACTTCATTCACCTGGTGACGATCGACCTTACGACCGGCATGGACCGCCTTTTATACTGCTGCTTCCCGTTAAGCTTGCCATATTTTTTTTACTGGGTAGTGTCAGTTCCCTCATATCCATCTCTATTCAAACAGCCAGTCGGCTTCATCAGGTTGAAACGGATCAGTTGCAGGCCGAGCTTCGCCAGCTAAAAGCGCAGATTCAACCGCATTTTCTGTTTAATACGCTCAATAGCATTTATGCGCTGGCCATTCGTCAGGATAAACGCACGGCCGATACCATTGTGAAGCTCTCGGAGTTCATGCGCTACATTATCCGCGATGCTCACCGGGACAAAGTAGCCCTGAACAAAGAGATCAATTACATTGGTAATTACATCGATCTCCAAAAAGCCCGGCTACGGGATGCGGTTCAGGTTAACTACCAACTGGAAGGCGATGAGCGGCATGTAGAGATCGCTCCTTTACTGCTGTTTTCGTTCATTGAAAACGCCTTTAAATACGGAGTAAATCCTGATGAAGAATCGCGGATTGAAATTCAGATCCGTATTGAGGGAGATAGCCTGCATTTATATGTTGCCAATAAAAAGGTGCAGATAAGCCAATTCGAAAATTCAACGGGAGTTGGTTTACAAAATACCAAGGAGCGATTACGGCTCCTCTATCCTGACACCCATACATTAACTATTGATAATAATCCGACCGATTTCCATGTCAGTTTAAGCCTGACTTTATCCTGATGAAAGCTATTGCACTCGACGACGAACACCCTGCCCTCGACGTCATAGAAGCCTTTTGCAGCCGAATTGATTCAATAGATCTGGTCAAAACGTTCACCCGCACGGGCGAAGCTCGGTTGTATCTGGAAACGAATCCGGTCGATTTGATCTTTCTGGACATCAATATGCCAAAGGAGTCGGGACTGGACTTTTTTAAATCCATTACTCAACAAACCCTCGTTATTTTCACAACGGCCTACAGTGAATATGCATTGGAAAGCTACGACGTGGAGGCTGTTGATTATCTGCTGAAACCCTACACCTTCGACCGGTTCACGAAAGCGACGCAGCGGGCCCAAACCCGGTGGCGAGCACTCCAGCAAAATCAGGGTATTGACAGTCAAGGAACTGAGCAGGTACACCTCTTCTTTCGGGCGGATTACGGTTTGGTGAAGGTTACAGTGGCCGACATTGTTTTTATTGAAGGACTGGACAACTACCTGAAAATTCATTTGGAGGAGGGGCATCCCCTAGTGTTGCGGCTTACAATGAAAGCTCTATTGGAAAAATTGCCAGTGGCCAAATTCATTCGAGTTCACCGGTCGTTCATTGTCGCGATTAATAAAATTCAGTCGATTCGTGGCCGGATAATTCTAATTGGAGAGGAGGAAGTTCCCATCGGGAGCAGCTATGAAAATGCCTTTTTTAGTCTCTTTATGAAATAAGGCTTACCCGATTTTCCACGTACTGACGTTCCACTTTCGGCTAATTCGACAGCCTGATTTAACCCCGAAATTTACCCCATTCACCACAAATTCAGGGCAATTACCCCCGAATTATAGGGGTTAACCACTTCTTTTCCATCACCGGTATTTTACAGACGACCTTTATCCTGTCAGCAGAGTCCACCGGTTATGTGGCGCTACGTTGGATGGGATCGCTTGTCGATAAACGGTACGTTCACCACAACATTTCGGCTCTTTACCCCAACTGCGAACGGGCTGTGCAACAGTGACTAAACGATTTAAGTATTCGATATATAAGCAATTAAGCGCTGAATAGAACGTATTCAGCAAACATCATGAAACGAAAAAACTGGACTAGTTTCCTGCTGATCCTACTCGGTTTCAGCGCACTCTTCGGCTCCTGCACATCAACGGATGTTGATGCCACGAGTACTACTGGCTCAACAACGGGATCGACTGGCACGACGTCGAACAGTTCCAGCTCGATCACAACCACTTTGTCAGCCACGGCCACCACAACCACCTGTGGCTCAACGGGCGTAGCTCAGATCGTCTGCCTGGCCGAAGCCTTCAAGGCTACCTTGAGCAGCACGCAGGTATCGACTGTGCAATTGACCTACTCGAAGGCCAACGCGCAGAAATGGTCGAACCTGCCAGCCGGGATGTCTTCCCGGGTAGGTATTAACCTAGGTGCGCTCAGTGATACGCAACTTTTGGCTTTCCGCAACCTGATGGTGGCCGTGCTGGCGCTGAATGGTATGAATGAAGGCTACGACGAAATGCTGGGCAACCTGGTTGCCGACGATTACCTCAACTCCATTGGGGGGGGCTCTACGTATGGTGCTGGCAATTATTACCTCTCGTTTCTGGGTACACCCAGTACCAGCAGCTTGTGGGCCATCTTGTTTACGGGCCATCATTACACCCAGCCCATTACCTTCAATGCGGGTGCTGTCACGGGCGTAACGCCCGCCTTCCGGGGCACGGAGCCACAGGCAGCCGTGACCGCAGGCAGCCGCACTTACCAGGCTTTTGAACAGGAGCGGGTTGCATTTGCTGCGTTGTTAACGGGGCTGAGCACCACCGAGCAATCAACCGCCAAACTGTCCGGCTCTTATAACGATCTGGTACTGGGTCCGGGGCAGGATGGTAAGTTTCCGGCTACTAAATCTGGTTTACAGGTTGGTACGTTAAGCAGCGACAAGCAGGCGCTGGTGCTGGCCGCTATCCGGCTGTATGTCAATGACCTGGACGCGTCTACGTCAGCCGCCGTGTTAACCAAATACACCTCAGAATTAGCCAATACGTATGTCGCCTATTCCGGTACGACCGCGATGGCTTCCCAGGGGGATTATGTACGGATCGACGGGCCGAGTGTGTGGATCGAGTTTTCCTATCAGGGTGGAGTGATTATCAAAAATACACCGCACTCCCACTCGGTTTGGCGCGATCATACCGCCGACTACGGTGGCAATTAGTATCCTGAGTTCTCGTGCTTTGCCTGCTCCGTCAGTTCAAGTGTAACGGCGCATATTGATTACCTTCGTATTAATGGGCCAGCCACGCAATAAATTGATGTCAACGTCTTTTCCAGTGACTAAACTAAGTCGTATCAGCAGCCGTCGATCCGGATGGCTGCTGATTTTCACCCTACTCGGATTGCTAGTTGGACTGCCTAAACAGGCTTCCGCCCATCCCATGCCGAATTCGGTAGTTCTGCTCAACGTCCACGCTAACCGTATCGATGCCGAGCTACAAATCCCGCTCGTTGAGTTACAATCGGCCTGGGGGCATGCCGTAAACGATTCATCAGCGGGACTGGTCGCGCGATTGGGTCCACAACTCAGGGCGTACCTGAAAACCCACATCCGTCCGCAAAGCCCCGACGGGCGCTTCTGGAACGTAACGGTTGGCGAACTGACCGTCCATGAAAGCCAGAATCCAATCAACGGTGTATACCGTGAACTCACGGCTCAGGTGCAGATGCTGCCCCCAGCGGACGAAGACGCTCGGACGTTTACCTTTCACTACGACGTCGTGTTGCATCAGGTAATGACCCATAAAATTCTGGTGTCGGTCCGTCAGGATTGGGAGCGTGGGCAACTGGCCGAAACCGAGCCGGTGCAGGTTGGGGAAATCAGCCTGGATATTGTCAATAATCGGATTCTACCCCTGTCGGTTAATCTGACTTCCGGCCACGCCGGGCCGGGTAGTTACTGGACCGGTTTTACGGCCATGATTAAGCTGGGGATGCAGCACATCGCCGAAGGGACTGATCATTTGCTGTTTTTACTCGTGTTACTCCTACCAGCTACCTTACTGGTGGCAGGGCAACGATGGGGACGATTTGGTGGGATTCAATATAGCTTGAAGCGATTGTTGGCCATCATCACAGCCTTCACGGCAGGGCATTCCATTACGTTGCTGGCCGGATCGTTGGGTTGGGTTCGGTTACCGTCTCAGCCGGTCGAAATGTTGATTGCCGTGTCGATTCTGGTGTCGGCCGTTCACGCTGTTCGGCCAATTTTTCCGGGTCGCGAAGCCTGGATTGCGGCTGGGTTCGGGCTGATTCATGGGCTGGCGTTTTCCAGTACGCTAGCTAACCTGCAACTCGACGCTGGCCCGATGGCACTGAGTATTCTGGGCTTTAATGTAGGCATTGAACTCATGCAGCTGTTCATCATTGTGTTGACAATTCCCTGGCTGATGCTGTTGAGCCGTACACAAGTGTATAGCGTTTTTCGATTGACGGCCGCATTTCTGGCGGCCGTAGCCGCTAGTGCCTGGGTGATTGAACGGATCACGGGTCAACCGAACAGGTTAACACAGGGAATTGAGTTTGTATCGCCTTATGCTCCGTATGGGTTGGGGGTGTTGGCCGTGATGGCGCTACTCTTCACCTGGCGCCTGACGCGGGCGAGTCAACTCCCTGTACACTAGTTTCTAATGTCGGTAAAAAACATAGTTGCTACATGGGTAGTCGGACTGTTAGCTGTCCAGGTTGGGTTTGCTCATTTGGGTGCAATCCCACGGACAAGGCTACGCGGATTTGCACTTTGTGATTCCTTAACTGGTCGAAGGCGTCGATTTTAAAAAAGGAGCCTTAGATCATAAAAAGCCCCTGACAAACGGAGTTTTGTCAGAAACTGATCCACTAAGATAGGCCATCACTAGCCAGTGATGACGAGAGTGATTGCTCGGTAGCACAAACCTGGAGCTGGTCACCCAGCACAAATAGTAATTACCAGATGATGGCCCTCGATCTGCCAGCCACAGGGCTGGGTAGCTGAAGGTGTCCCCATGATGGTTAACCAGTTGAGATTTTCATTCAGCCGGGTGACTGATACCTGCCTGTTATAAGTTCATATCCAGCCCAAAAATTTTTGGAATTTTCATAAAGAAATCCAAATTGTCTGGAGTTTTACCCATGTGCCTGCTGTTATTGATGAATTGAAAAAAGTGCTGGAAGCACAGTTTCGGCCTTTTCACTAAAATAGTACCCGGAGCCTGTAACTGGCATGTAAATCGCGTATAAGTCATTTACAAACATGGATTTGCAACGGAGCGTATCCATATGAAAACTGACTTAGAATGGCCTTTTCAATCCCTAATTCAACAACTCAATCCTGGTGGCTACTCTACCTGCGTACAGGTCTCTTCGCCAGTATAGGCGTCCTGGTAGTTTTCGCAGGAAATTCACAGCCCTTCGTAGGTATTGCGTTGAGTACGCTCCTGATTATAGCGGGGTTGCTGGCCATTCGTTTTCGGCAGGTTAGCCGAATACCAGGGGCAGCCACAAACTGGTTTTTGGCTGCCGGGCTACTGGACATTGTCGCTGGCCTTGCCCTGCTTTTTTATCTTCACCATCCTGATCAAGGCATTGTCTTGGTATTCGGTGCCTGGGGTATTCTGGTGGGGCTTATTCAGGCGGTTGAGGCCATGTATGTATTTATTGGTCTGCAGACATCAGTCGAAAGCCGGAGTATGTCGGGTACGCTTATTCACTTCCTCAACGTACTAATTTGTGGTGGAATCGCCTTCATGCTTTTACTTCAGCCCCTCGGCGATGATTCTACGCAAGTTGTGGGTTGGTTTTTTATTGCTTTCAGTATTACCCTATTATTACTGACGCGTCGGCTACAGGTGGAAGGAGAGAATCGGCCATAAAATAAACGTTACTAAGCAACCAGTAGGGTTATTCAATTTTCAATGAGTTGCTTAACCAACCACCGGTTTCGGCTGATTTTTGAACATAAACTGAGCCAGCGGGAATTAAAGCGGTACCGAGGCTCCGGAAACACTGGTCACGGCTTCAACGGGAGCATTCTGAAACCGGGTAATTAACCGCGAAGCCCGGCTGTAGCTAAAATAATTGACCGCCCAGTTCAGGACCGTGGACGCTTTGTTGCGAAAACCAACCAGCAATAGTAAGTGTACGCCCATCCACAGTAGCCAGGCTATAAACCCTTGTGTGTGCCAGAAGGGTAGCTCAACGACCGCCCGGTTTCGGCCAATGACCGCCATTACCCCTTTATTCACATAGCGAAACGGTTGTAGCGGTTGTTTCTGATGAAGGGAAACTAGGTTCTTAGCCAGCCATTGGCCTTGTTGAATCGATGTGGGTGCCAATCCCGGAAGGCCCTGTGGATAATCAGGAAACACTTGAAGGGCATTGTCGCCAATGGCAAACACATTTTCATAACCCTCCACCTGATTAAACACATTGACAACATATCGACTCCCTTTTCCAACGCTGGCAGGCGACAACCCCGGAATGAGTACACCTTCTACCCCGGCGGTCCAAAATAAGGTCCGGGCGGCATGTGTGTCCCCATTACTAAGCGTAACGACCGCTCCATCGTAGGATTTAACCAGGGCGTTTAGATGAACGGTTATGCCCATCCGGGTCAGAAACTGACGGGCCTTCCAGGAGGAGTCTTCTCCCATACTTTTTAATAAGCGGTCGTTCCCCTCGACCAGGTGAATCTTCATATGCTTCAGGGGCAGTTCGGGGTAGTCTTTGGCCAGTACAACATCGCGCAGTTCGGCAATGGCACCGGCCAGTTCAACACCCGTTGGGCCACCACCTGCAATAACGATGTTTACCTGTTCGAGCTGCTGTTGCTTATCGGATAATTCCAGCGCCCGTTCGCTGTTTTCCAGCAGGCGACTCCGTAAGGCCAGCGCATTTCTTACGGTCTTCATGGGCAGGGCATGGCGTATCAGCTCCTCATTCCGGTAAAAATTGGCCTGTGAACCGCAGGCCAGCACGAGGTAATCGTAATGCAGCGTACCGATTGACGTAGTCAAGGTATTTTGCTGTGGATCAATCTGAAGCACCTCCGCCATTCGAAAATTGAAACGGGGTTGCCCGTTGAAGATTTCACGAACGGGTTCGGCAATGGCGTCCGGTTCAAGCCCGGCCGTTGCCACCTGATACAGAAGCGGTAAAAATGTGTGGTAATTATTCTTGTCGAGCAATACGACCTCAAAAGCTTTACCCGTTAAGGACTTAGCCAGCTGAATACCGCCAAACCCACTGCCAACGATGACAACGCGGGGTAAACTGGAATCGGGAATGTTGACCTCCATCAGTAAATTAGTTTATGAGTAAATTGGTTACCCGCCAGCAATTAAGCCCGATTGTATACCTCAAGTACGGGTTCCCGCAAGGCGCGGCCCGCGCCAAATAGCACGAAGGCGATTGTATCTGCCAGAGTTTGCGGATTGACCCAGGCGGTAAAGTCGGCATCCGGCATCGCCTGACGGTTTGCAACGGTATCAATGACACTGGGCGCAATAACCGTAGAGACAATGTCATGTTCCTTCCCCGAAGCATTTATCAGGGTCGACAATTCGAACAGCAGTGATTTGGATAAGGTATAGGCAACCGCCTGCCGACCGAATTGGGCGTTCAGGGCTTGCCGGGCACCAATGAGTACGAACCGTCCTCCGTTGGATTGGCTACTCATGTGGGCAAAAAGTGGCTGAATTACATGATAAGCTGTCTTGAAATTTACCGTCATCATGCTGTCGAGTAAGGCCCCATCCGTCTCCGTCAGTGAACCACCCGTATAACCTCCTGCCAACAGAATGGCTGCGTCGACAGGGCCATGATTGTGAATAACCCGTTGAATCAACGTCTGAACCTGGACTTCGTCGGACAGGTCTGTTTCGTATGTAAACAGCAGGTCTGAGAAGCCATGAATAAGGGCTTGAGGATTATCGTGGTACTGTCTCGTAGCAATAACGAGATGCCCTTCATTCAGCAGGGTTTGTGTGACGACCCGGCCTAACCCGCCAGAAGCACCGGTTATGAAAATAGTAGCCATGAGTACACAGGTATGTTATGTCAAGAGCTAGTTGAAATCCGTTGAACGTCCAGCTCTGCAGTTTCTCTATCTGCTATTGTGCCAGTTTTCATTTTCGATCAGGGATTTTACAAACAGGCTTTATTCGGCGATTAACGGCTGTTTACAACCAGCGAAAGAGGCTAGTCAACTGCACATACATCCAAATAACTCAGACTTTTAGTAGAATTCTCCATTATTCCCGGGGTTCACCATAGGCCAAAAGGTGAACGTAATCAGGCTTGGTCGACAACAGGCTTCTCACCATCAACTGTTGTCCTAATGGGCTACTTCGAAGATGATTGGTGACCGTAGCAGAGCAATCTGGAGAACTCCAGTAAATCTGGATTTTTCCACAGATTGTCTGTAGGTTTATCAGGCTGGAGCGAACGTTTTGTGAAGAACCAGAGACAGCGGTAAATTAAATTTATCGTAAAAAAAACCCTACTTCCGGCTATACTAATCGGTCAGTAGTTAGTTAGATAACAACCAGCAACTACCCGGCGATTAACGGATTACCTTTACTTATTACCCTGTTACGGGCGCAATTCTTGTAGTGTCGATATAAAGGCAGTCCGAGTTCAACCCTTCCCGGATGTCCACAAACTATGCAACAATACCTCAAGCCTCCTCTTTCCTCCACCTCAACGTGTCAGATACTAATCGTGGAAGATGAATACATCATCGCCAATGACCTGGGGTTGATTTTGCGCGTTGCCGGTTATCCCGTTCTGGGAGTTGCCGATTCTGTGGCCGAAGCCCTGACACTTATCGCCCGTCAAAGGCCCGATATGGTGTTGCTCGATATTTACTTGAAAGGAAAAGAAACGGGAATTGACCTGGCTAAACAGTTGGAGGACAAAGGGATTCCGTTCATCTATATCTCGGCCAATGACAACAAAAGTGTACTGGAGCAGGTCAAGGCGACGCA
Source organism: Spirosoma pollinicola (assembly GCF_002831565.1). NCBI lineage: Bacteria > Pseudomonadati > Bacteroidota > Cytophagia > Cytophagales > Cytophagaceae > Spirosoma > Spirosoma pollinicola. The sequence continues at coordinate 1,030,836 of NZ_CP025096.1, forward strand.
GCCCAGCGGCTACATTGTGAAGCCGTTTCGGGAAAAAGATATATTGACAACGCTGGAAATCAGCCGGTACCGTCACGCACACAGCGTTGAGATGAGACTACGGGAGGAAAAAGCGCTGCAAATCAGCCTGACCGACGCCTTGTCAGCAATGGAAAGCTGGGAGCAGAAACTACTGAATGCGGCCAGGCTACTGCAACCCTACATACCGTTTGATTTTCTGACGATTCAGTACCAGAAAAAAGGTATTAACCACAGTTATAACTTCTACCAGATCGGGTTTGACGAATACAAAGCCCTCACCCTGAGCGATCTGCAACCAATGACGGGCATTCCTGCGGAACAACTGCTGGCGATGCAAACCGGAATGCGCTTTGGTGAACCTGGCCGCTATAATGAAGAGGCCTTCGACGATTTTTGTCAAACTTATCGCTATGGGCAGGTTCTCGCCAAATCATTTCGGCTCCAGTCAGGGCTGGCTATGCCGCTACGAATGAATAGCAACGATTCGTTTGTGATCCTGTTTCTGAGTCGCAAACCCGATGTGTACCGTTCATCGCACCTTACCCTATTGGAACGGCTAGAACAGCCGATTGTTCTGATGCTTGAACGCGTATTGGCTTTTGAGGAGGTGGCCCGGCTCAGTGAACAGCTCCAGCGCGAAAAAAATTATCTTCAGGAAGAGGTGAAAACAACCGCCAATTTCGAAGAAATCATCGGCCGAAGCCAATCTTTACTGCGGGTATTTGAGCAGGTAAATCAGGTTGCCTATACCGATACAACGGTGTTGATTCTGGGAGAAAGTGGTACCGGCAAAGAGCTGATTGCCAGAGCTATTCACAATCTATCTCCCCGAAGTGGCAAGATCTTGGTCAAAATAAACTGTGCTGCACTGCCCGCTACGCTCATCGAATCGGAGTTGTTCGGCCACGAGAAAGGAGCTTTTACGGGAGCTTTTGAGAAACGGATTGGCAAGTTTGAACTGGCTCAGGAGGGTACCATTTTCCTGGATGAAATTGGGGAGTTGCCACTGGAGTTGCAGGCCAAGCTACTACGGGTGTTACAGGAAAAAGAAATCGAGCGAATCGGTGGCAAAACGCCTATAAAAACCGATGTGCGTATTATTGCCGCTACGAACCGTAGTCTGGAAAAAGAAGTGGCCGAAGGGCGCTTTCGGATGGATCTTTATTTCCGGCTCGCGACCTTCCCCATTATGTTACCGGCCCTGCGCGAACGGGCAGAGGACATTCCGTTACTGGCTAACTTCTTCGCTCAGAAATCAGCCCGAAAAATGGGAAAACAGTTTCGGGGTATTAACCCTTTGGTACTTGACGAACTGGTCAACTACGCCTGGCCGGGTAACATTCGGGAACTGGAAAACGTCATGGAACAGGCGGTAATTCTCAATGATGGGCAAACACCCCTCGAGTTAGGTCGGCCTTTAGTCAGCAATCTGTTTATGGCCAGCAGGCCCACCCTACCCCCGGAGAACGCAACTCGCGACGCTGAACAGTCTACCATTTCCCCGCCAAAAGACCTGAATGACATAAAGCAGATTCAGCTTCAAACCGAACGGGAATATATTCTGGCGGTGCTCAAGCGCACCAATGGCCGCATTCGAGGCAGCAATGGCGCGGCTGAAGTACTCAATCTTAAACCAACAACACTGGAGTACCGAATGGATAAACTGGGTATTCGCAAAACCGTCGCCATTGACCCTAATACCCCTTCGACTGATTCGTACTGATGGAGTTCTAATGAATAGTGTATTGAATTGTTATGGGTTCGTTCACCCTTTATTCACCCCGTCCCCAATAGATCATACCCCTGGCAACATCTACTTTACTGAGCACAGGCTGAGCGTGGCGACTTAGGTGAGACTGGATGAGTGGGGCCAGACGGGACAACGTCATCTTTCCATAAAATCGGTGCCCGTCAACGAACAGCGCTGGCGTGGTCATGACGCCAAGCTGATGCCCATCGCGTCGGTCTGCTTCAATTCGATGATGCAGGTCTTCATCATCCAGATCTGTTAGAAACTGATGATACTGTAAGCCCAGACTAATGGCAAGCATAGAGAGTGTTGTTCGGGTAATGGTTGGCAGTGTAAATAACGCCTGATACATGGGCCAGAATTGCTCTTGCCGACGGGCGGCCTCTGCCGCTAGCGCTGCCATTCGGGATGCATCACTCCGTTCGTTGGGAAAGTGGCGGTAGGTATACCGAACCCGGCCATCGAATGCACTTACTACCGACGAGAGTAAGCTCCGGCTCCGGCGACACTGGCCGCAGGTGAAGTCACCAAACTCGGTTAACTCGATGGTTGGTGCCGGACCACCCATGTCAGCAGGGAAATTGGTTGCTATCGAATTCATAAACCCAAAAAAGAGAAAGTTGGTCAACCAGTGTCGTTGTTACGGAGAAGGCTATGCGTCAGTTGAGCGAAGGGAAGGCTGCGTATGTGGGAAAATAGGTCGTAGACTGAAACCGGTCCAGGTGCGTACTAACCTCCCCCATGTAGTAGTACGCGCTTACGATTTGCCCCCTCTGAATCCGGTAGAAATGAGTAAAGGGTGCGCTATACCAAAGCCCATTCGTTTCGCGCTGAAACTGGTAGGTGCCAATGATAATACCACCAATGGACGAGCCAATGACTTCACTGACAACTTCGTACCAGTCCGGATAGGTGCGGTCAAGCTGGCGCTGGTAGTTTCTGAAAAAATCGCGTCCCAGATGAGTGCCTGAGCAGACATGCCCATCGGCCAGTTTCCAGGTACATTGGGGATGAATAAAGGCAGGATCTTGTGTCAGAATCCAGTCGTTGAGCAAACGAACGTGGAGTTCCTCAATAAGGGTCGTCATAGACGGGCCAACAAGCCAGCGGAAGAAGATAATGAAGCGTTTCATGAAGATTGGATTTGGGCGAATGACAAAACGATTTCTACCCAAAGCAAGTCAACTCCTGTGCCACGAAACAGCTATCGGCTTTTGGGATTAGAAAATGGCCATTATGAAGTCTAAATCGCGACTTTCTCTATAAACGTCTGGCTGACAGACGAACTACAAGGCAGAAAAAACTCCAAAATAATGGATACATCCACCCTATAACTCCAATTTTCTAGAGTTTGCCGTTTCTGGAGTACGGCTCACCAGGGCCGTTTGACCTGAATGAAGGCAACCAAAACCGGAGCCATTTTTGTAAGGAGGACATTGAGCGTTTAGTGACGTCGGCGGTCCAGGGCAACCGCTGGCATTCCGAACGTATTGTAGCTTACTAAATCATGACAGCGTCAGTATACTTTTTCCCGTTTGTTCAGGCACGAATAAAGCCGATTGGCTCGGGACGATCAATCCAGTTCATCCGGTCATCAATCCTCCGTTGGTCTTGCCCGTTTATATGGGTAAACGTTTGCCTTCTTTTTAGTTTATTAACGAGCCATCTGTCCGCTCAGGGACAAAATATTAACCGGCAGATGGCGAACCAGCTGCTGGCTCAACTGCCCAAAAGCCAGGCCGATACCGGCCGGGTACGAATCCTGTTCGAGCTGGGCAAGTATCAGCTGTTTAAACCGGGCAATGTTCCCGCAGATCTGGAAAGAAGCCTGTCCTATTTGAACCAGGCGAAACATTTGAGCGATTCGTTGCACCTGCTGACATGGCAGCACGAAATTGATGCTGTACGAGTGGCGAACTACCTGGAGGGGGCCAACAGCAAGGCCGCCTATGCGCTGTTTGATCAGTTAATCGCCGACTGCCGACGAACGGGCGACCGGGCCTCCGAAGCCAACGCCCGCTTTCGTCTGGGCTTTTGCATTTCCTTTACCACCAAGAAGTACCCTGAGATCTTCGACAATTACAACCAGGCCATCGCCATCTACCGGTCGCTTCACAACCAGAAACAGGAGTTACTGATCCTGCACGAAATTGCGGGGCTTCATACGAGTCTCGGGCAGTTGGATTTGGCCCAGAAGGAGTTCCTGACGATCCTGAAACGCTACAAAGCTATTGGCTATCCGAAACTTCACTATACCTACAACTGGCTGTCGACCATTAGCCGATTGAAAGGGGATTTTAACAAAAGCCTTTTTTATTCCCTGCAATGCATCGAAAGCATGAACCGGACGGGCGATACGGTATCGGCAGCCAGTTTTTACGGCAATCTGGCTCAAATGTATTTTGAGTTGGGCAGGTACCGGCAGAGCAACGATTGGTACCGAAAAACGCTGGCCAAATGGCGTCAGGAAGGGTTGCCCAATTACGGGATGTATAGTGCGGCTAACATCATTGTCCGGGATTTAATTGAACAGCATAAACCACAGGAAGCGCTTAAACTGATCAACGATCTGGTCACTCAGATTCCAACGATAAATTTCATACAGAAGGGGTCGGTAGCGCAAAGTTTCGCATACAGTTATGATGCGCTGAAGAATGATAAACTAGCCGAAAAATACTACCTGGAAGCCATGCGGTGGTACATAGAGGCCAACCACGATTTCGAAATGTCGCGCAAGGCCCAGTTGGAAGTTGGTCGATTTTATGTGGAACGCAATCAGTTCAAAAAGGGCAATTTTTATGTGAGGCCGCTACTGGTTGATTCGACAAAAAAGAACTCGCTTTCTCTGTTAAAGGATATTCACTTCATGCTGTTTAAAATCGACTCCGCAGTAGGCGATTACAAATCGGCGATTGCTCATTTTCGAATCCATAAAGCGTTGAATGATTCCATCTTCAACGAAACAAAAAACAATCAGTTCGATCAGTTGGAAGTCCAGTATGAGACGCAAAAGAACCGGCAAAATATAGTGCTTCTGGAGAAACAGAAAACACTTCAGGATGGGGAATTGAAACAGGCCAGACTTGTCCGTAATGGCATTCTGGGCGGTTCGGTCCTCTTGTTGTGTTTGCTGGCCTTAAGTTATAATCGGTACCGGCTCAAACGACGCAGCAATCAACTTCTCGAAACGAAACAACATGAGATAAACCGGAAAAACCAGACACTGGAAACCCTCCTGTCTGAACAGCAGCAACTGCTGACGGAGAAAGAATGGATGCTCAAGGAGATTCATCACCGGGTAAAAAATAACCTCCAGATCATCACCAGCCTGCTCCATTCGCAGGGCGTGTTTCTTAAAGACGAAGCCGCTCAGTCGGCCATCCGCGAAAGTCAGAACCGGGTCCATGCGATGGCCCTGATTCACCAGAAGCTCTACCAGTCGGATCGGCTGGCGGCTATCCCGATGACTGGTTACGTGGCCGAGATTATCGACTATCTGATTAAGTCCTTCGACCGGGAAGGCACCATTCGTAAAAAGATCAACGTAATACCGCTCGAACTGGACGTTACACTGGCGGTTCCGCTGGGATTGATTTTGAACGAAGCAGTAACCAACTCCCTCAAATATGCCTTCATAGCGGGTAATCCGGGTCTCATCTGTGTAGAACTGACAGCGCAGGAAAATCACTACCTATTGGTTGTAAGCGATAATGGCCGGGGTTTTCCTGCCGACTTCAACCCGCAGATGAGCCAGACTCTGGGCATGAGTCTGATGCATGGGTTGAGCAAGCAGATCGGAGGAAGCCTGCAAATAGGTTCGAGTGACGATAAAGGGGTTGAGGTTCGACTTGAGTTCTCGGATGAGGTTGTTGGCAAAGAGTCGATAAACGCACTATAATCAGTACGTTAAGCTGATCGTATTCTGATAAATATGATTGAAATTGCATAAGGAATACGAAAAGGGCTATCCCATATAGTCATTTGTCCATGAAGCTAATCGCGAAGTCTGATAACCGGCAATCGTCAAAAGGCCTACCTGAGGTTGTCTTGTCTGACAGGGCTATGCATTGGCTTCTTTTTAAGTATCTATGCAATTGTTTTGTGGGATTCTACCCCACCCCAACCCCTCCCCTTGAAATAAGGGGAGGGGCTCAGGCTTATCACTTTTTTAGCCCCTCCCCTTATTTCAAGGGGAGGGGTTGGGGTGGGGTGAATTATCGCAATACTTATGGTGACTTTCTCAAGCGCCTTGTGCCGTGCTTCGGGCTGTTGGCTGGCCTTGTATTGACCGGTCTGTCGAGCTGGGGACAGAACATAAACAGACAAATGGTGAATCAATATTTGACGCAGTTGGCGAGTAATCCGAACGACACCAGCCGCATCAATGCCCTGATTGCCTTAGGGAAATTTCATGTGCTCAAGTATGGTGAAGTCAAACCTGATTTGGACAGCGCCAAAGGGTATCTGAATCAGGCGAAGGCACTAAGTACCAAACTTCATTTGACTTCGAAACGCCACGCAGCCGAGACGATGCTGGTGGTTGCTCACATGGAGTTAAGGGATACAACGGTGGGAAATTTACTTTTTACCGAACTCATCAACGACTGTAAACGAACAAACGACAGAAATGGACAAGCCGACGCGCTTTCCAGATTTGGGGCTTGTTCTGTGTTTACGACAAAGAATTTTCCGGTGGTACTGGCTTGCTATGCACAGGCGGCTTCCCTGTATCACTCGCTGGGGAACTACGAGGCCGAAATTTATATCCTTCGCGAAATAGCCGCGTTTCACACCAATCAGGGAAAGCTGGATGTAGGGAATAATGAGTTCATCAATGTGTTGAATCGATACAAGGCCATTCAATATCCAAAGCTCCATTACACCTATAGCTGGCTTTCGTATATCAACCGATTGAAAGGAAATTATGGGAAAGCCCTGGGCTATTCGTTTTTGTGCCTGGAGAGCATGAACCGGACTCAGGACACCCTCCTCGCTGCCACGTTTTATGGTGATGTCGCCCAGATATACTGGGAGTTGGGAAAGCAGCAGCAGGCCATTAGCTGGTACAAAAAAGCACTCCAGAAATGGCGGCAGGAAAAACACGCCGATCTGCCCATGTACAATGTAGCCAGCATTATTGCCCGGGATATGACAGCCCACTATAAAGCACCGGAAGCCATAAACTTGTTGAATACGCTTGTCCGGGAAATTCCGCCAATCAACAAAGTTCAAAAAGGCTGCATCGCACAAAGTCTGGCCAATAGCTACAAAGCCCTGCATCAGCCCGAACTGGCCGAACGCTACTACTTGGAAGCGATTGACTGGTACGAAAAATCGCACCAGAATACGGAGATGTCGCAGAAAGTTCAGGCAGAAGTCGGTCAGTTTTATTTGGAGCAGCAGGATAGTAGAAAGGCCGGTCTCTTCCTGGAAAAATCTCTGGCCTTCATTCCCCAGAAACACGCATTGTCGACGGTGAAAGACATCCATTACATGCTCTTTAAAGTCGATTCAGCTCAGGGGAAATATTTATCCGCCATTCATCATTTCCGACTTCATAAAACATTGAACGATTCGCTTTTCAACGAAACCAAGGCGAAACAGATCGCCCAGTTGGAAATACAATATGAGACGAAAGAAAATAAACATAACATTAGCCTGCTCAGGAAAGAAAGCAACCTTCAGGCCACTGAATTAAAGCAAGCCCGAACGATCCGCAATACGATCCTGATCTGCTCCATTCTGTTACTTTGCCTGCTGGGGTTGAGTTATAATCGATACCGGCTCAAGCAGAAAAGCAATCAACTTCTCGAAACGAAACAACGCGAAATCAATCAAAAAAACCAGGCGCTGGAAACCCTCTTGTCTGCACAGCAACAACTGCTGACGGAGAAAGAATGGATGCTCAAGGAAATCCACCACCGGGTAAAAAATAACCTCCAGATCATCACCAGCCTGCTCCATTCGCAGGGCGTATTTTTGACCGACCAGGCCGCTCAGTCGGCCATTCGGGAAAGCCAGAACCGGGTTCACGCGATGGCGTTGATTCATCAGAAATTGTATCAATCCGACCAACTGACAGCTATTCCCATGGCAGGTTATGTGACGGAAATCGTCGATTACCTGATCCAGTCGTTCGACCGGGAAGATACCGTTCGGAAGCAGATTTCACTGGCTCCCATTGATCTGGATGTGACGTTAGCCGTTCCCCTGGGGCTGATTATCAACGAGATTGTGACTAACTCCCTGAAACATGCCTTTCCATTCAACCAGTCGGGCATTATCGGGGTTGACTTGATAAAACTGGACAGCCAGACCTACCAGCTTACGGTCAGTGATAACGGGATTGGTCTGCCCGCCGATATAAATCCAAACCATAGTCAGACGTTAGGGATGAGCCTGATTTGGGGATTGAGTAAGCAACTGGGTGGCCGTTTGCAAATCAATCATGACGACGGTGTACAAATAAGCCTGACGTTTACGGAAGAGAAAATAGTCAAAGAAATGGTCGGCCGGGACTAGCCATTTCTTCGCATTCGTCAGTTTTCAATCATTGACTCACCCCCTACCGCTCTAAAGACCCTGATTTGCTCATGATCAACAGGATGCAGTTAATTAGTCTGAGTGTCTGGTGCCTGTTTACGTTACAGGTCCAGGCTCAGTTGTCTGCTCCACAACTCGACAGTGTCCGTAATCAACTAAAAGGTAGTCTGAACGATACCACTCGGGTAAAACTATTGTTGGAACTAGGTACGTTTAAACTTGATCTGGCCACCCAAACGAAAACGAATCAGGATAGCACCGTCCTGCTTTTTCAGCAGGCGTTGACCCTAAGTAATCAGCTTGGGCAGCAAAAATGGAAAGACGAAAGTCTGTATCAGCTGGGCACCTATTACCTCCGAAACAACAAGCTGGCAAAAGGGAAAGCGTACTTCACTCGAGTCATTAAAGCCTACCAGCAGGCGGGTAATAAAGCACAGGAAAGTAGAGCCTGGTTCAGGATGGGAACTGGAATTCTTAGAATAGGGGAAAACTACGCTGAAATTTTAAGCGCGTTTGGTCACGCGCTGGCCCTGGCAAACCAACTCGGCGATCGACAACAGGAAGCCACCATACGGTCGGCTATGGGCGATATGCATAGTATAATGGGTGAATTTAACGAGGCCGAAAAAGAGTACCTGCGTGTCCTGACGATCCAAAAAGCCATCGGCGATAAACGCATTTACAAAACGTACTTTTCCCTGTCAAACATCGGGTTCTATCGGGGCGATTTCAATAGTGCATTGTCGTATGCGCTAAAGATGATTAAAGCCGTAGAAACCAGTGGGAATACCGGTGAACTGGATTATGCGTACTTCAGGCTGGGAAACGTGTATTTTGAGTTAGGCCAGATCGATAAAAGTGTCGAAGCATACAGGAAGTCACTAGCTATCAGCAAGCAAAAAGGCCAGGTAATTGTCGATGTAGCTCTGGCTAAAAAGTTATCCAGAGCATTACTCAAACAGGGTAGAGCACAGGAAGCATTGCATTTTTTAACAACTATTGACCGAAAAAATCTGCCACTTATCATTGATGACAAAATGACAATGGCCGAAAGTTTTGGGGAGTGCTATGCCGCCTTAAAGCAATACAAACGGGCCGAAGCCTATTATTTAGAAAGCATTGCCTGGAGCAAAAAAACCGCGTCCTGGGTAGCCCTGGTTGCCAATATGGGCATTGGGCGATTTTATGTAGCCACAAGTCAGTACGCCAAAGCCAGCCCTTACCTTCAGAAATTATTGTCGGCTCCGCAGGGTCAAGTGCCTGCCAATATTCTCATGGAAGTGCATTTGATGCAGTTCAAAGTAGATTCTGCTGCAGGTCGGTATGTAGTCGCTATTGCGCAGTTTCAACAATATAAGGCGTTAAATGACTCCATTTTTAATGCGGGTAAAAGCAGGCAGATTAACGAGCTGGAAATTCAGTATGAAACAGAAAAAAAGGAGCAGCAAATACAGTTATTGACTGAAAAAGAACAGCGCCAGCAAAGTGAATTGAAACGGGCACAAACCACCCGCTATGGCTTCATTGCCGGGGCTATTCTGTTGGCGGGTCTGCTTGGCATGAGCTACAATCGGTACCGGCTAAAACAACGTAGTCATCAACTCCTAGAGGCTCAGCAGCAGGAAATCAACCTGAAAAACGATTCCCTCCGCCAAATACTCACCGAAAAAGATCAGCTTCTGGAGGAGAAAGAGTGGATGCTGAAAGAAATCCACCATCGGGTAAAAAACAATCTCCAGATTATCAGCAGTTTGCTCCATTCTCAAAGTGTCTTTTTGACCGACCCGACGGCACAGTCAGCCATCCGGGAAAGTCAGAACCGGGTTCACGCTATGGCGCTAATTCATCAGAAGCTGTATCAGTCCGACCGACTGGCCAACGTTGATCTATCGGAGTATATCGAAGAAATTGTTGACTACCTGATTACGAGCTTTGACCGTCAGGATACCATCCTTAAGCAGATTGCCGTGTCACCTGTTGGGTTAGACATAACGCTGGCCGTTCCATTGGGTCTACTCATAAACGAAGCGGTGACCAACTCACTAAAACACGCTTTCCCGTCAGAACAGGCCGGTTTTATCGCCGTTGAACTAACAAAACCTGATCGCAAAACCTACCGGCTTACGATCAGGGATAATGGCATTGGCTTACCTGTCGATGTTAACCCCGACCAAAGTCAAACGCTGGGTATGAGCTTAATTCGGGGATTGAGTAAACAGTTGAAGGGCACGCTTCAAATTGATCAGAACGACGGTGTACAGATAAGTTTGCTGTTTATGACGGAACAAGTAGACCACGAGACGTTCATCAACTCATAACCTAAACGGTCGTACTTTCCAGCCAATTCAGGATGTAAGTAATTGAGCAAATTTATCTTAGATTAACTACCTTAGGTTCATGAGCCGCAAAGAAAAGCATATCGATCTAAACGAATCAGAACAAATAACTTTACGGGAAGGGGCAAAATATCATCCTAAACCTGAATTTAGAGAAAAATGTCGAGCTCTTTTGTTGAACCAAACTGGTGTGACCATCAAACAAATTGCCACTCATCTAGATGTCAATCATAATACGGTCGGAACATGGATAAACACCTGGGAAACAGCAGGCATTGTTGGCCTAAATCGAAAACTAGGCCAAGGGCGTAACCCGATTTTGAGTGTTACTAATCCTCGTCATATCGGGCACTTAGACAAGGCAGTTGATACGCATGCGCAAAATGTGAAAGCCATTCAGGCCGAATTAGTCAAAGAATTGAATACCCCCATGAGTTCAGATACGGTCAAACGCTTTTTAAAAAAATAATTACTCCTGGCGACGCATCCGGCGGTGTACGCATCAAGGCCAGAACAAAGTAATGTATGCCGATAAATACGAACGCTGGAAATTACTTCTAACACTCTGGCTACTAGGCTACATAGAACTTTATTTTGGGGATGAGTCCGGTTTTACGATGCAGCCCTATGTGCCCTATGCCTGGCAAAAAAAAGGGCTAACTCAACGCCGATTTGCTCGGCGGCAGAACAATCGGTTAAATGTCTTTGGGCTCATGAGTTTATCGGGTCAGTTAACGGTTTATCACAGTGAAGCCAATTTGGACGGTGCCTTTATTAAGAATTGTTTGGATGATTTTGCTCGAAAAGTACACCCTAAACCTTACGTAATTGTACTGGATAATGGCCCTATTCATCATGCAAAAGTGGTTAAAACCGAATTTGATACTTGGGAAAGCCAAGGTCTATCCATTTTTTATTTACCTACCTACAGTCCTCATCTGAATCCCATTGAAATTCTGTGGCGCTTCTGCAAATATAAGTGGCTTAACAAAACGCATTATAAAAGCTGGTCAACCTTAAAGCTAGCTAGCTAGGTGGCTTTCGAAACGTCAACACCGATGAAATAGCAAATGTCCATAAGAGATAGTAATTTAGGCCGGCCGGTGCCGTGTTCAACAAGTCCTTGCTTCAATGCTCAAACCCTTGCTAATGGGGCAGTATCCCCGAATTTCCATTCGAGCCTTTAAGCAAGTAAAACAGGGTGGGTCCTGAATCCGCGCATAGAGCTGGAACTCTGCGGCCCCCTAGGGTAGCCCACCCTGTTCACTTGTTGGCAAGCTACCAAATCTTAGAATCTTACCACGCCACAAACCTAAAGGGCGGCCCCGTCGTACCTGTTCATAAAGCAATCATTCGCTTGCGTCAGTGAATACTGACTTTATGAACAGGCACGACGGGGCCGCCCGTGCGGTAAATACTCGCGCCAGACGTTACTATTCGGGTAGTCTTTCGTATTAAAGTAATATGTAAAGTGATCTAGAATCAATGAGTCGGAAGTACAAAGTCAGAGATCAGTCAAAAGTTTATTTCGTGACCTTCACTGTAGTGCAATGGGTCGATGTATTCACCCGACGGCACTATAAAGACCTTATATTAGATAGTATGCGCTATTGTGTCGCCGAGAAAGGTCTGGAGCTTTATGCCTATTGCCTGATGACTAATCACGTGCACATGATTGTTGGAACAAATAAAAATCCAATTGAATACATTATGCGCGATATGAAACGACAAACCTCGACTCATCTGTTTCCAATGATCGAGCAGGATAGTGAAGAAAGTCGCCGGAATTGGATGTGTTGGATTTTTAAGCGGGCTGGTCAATTGAATCCAGCCAATAATGCACATCAGTTGTGGCAACATGGCTTTCATCCTACTGAGTTGTTCACCGACAGCGTGCTTCAGCAGAAATTGGACTATATACATAACAATCCGGTTGAAGCCGGATTTGTCGACGAGCCGGAAGATTACCTGTATAGCAGTGCCCGTAATTATGCCGCCCGTGCGGTAAATACTCGCGCCAGAAATCATGGCTGCCGTTCCCAGGCCAGCCAGGCCACCACAGCCAAACAAGCCGCAAACCATCCGAATGGCAGGCGTAGGTCGAGGAGCGATAAACACCCGAATACTACGGTCGTGATGAAACTGGCTACCCCTTGCAGGGCCTGATTAATCCCGAAGATCTCGCCCCGGTCTTCGTCGGTTGTGAGTTGGGCCATCAGTCCTTCAATCAATCCCTGGATGAGTGAAAATGTCAGGCAGTCAATCGTAACCAGAATATAGAGCCATAGCATGGATGTGCCCACCAGCCCGTAGCCACCGAGTATCGGTACACCCAGAAGGGCAAGCCAGAAAATGCCCCGACGCTGGTTGATACGGTCGGCGATATATGCATAGAACACGTAGCTGATAACGACACTTAGTGCCCCGAAATACATGAAAAAATACGAAATGCCTCTGGCATCCAGTTGCAACGCTCCGAAACTGACGAAGGTGACAAAGTAGAAATAATAGCCAAGGCCAAGTGTCAACGCCAGTTGCATTAATACCAGCTTTTTCAACCCCTTATACTGGTTGTCTTTGGCTAACAGGCGTCTCCATAGGGTATGCACGTCAAGCGACTGTGCCAGTTCCATTTTCAACGCTGCCGGTTCGACACCGGGTGGATTTGGATGCGTTTCGCGCAGTGTCCAACTCAAAATCATGTTCAGGCTGGATAACGAAACGGCCATGATGGCTACCACCCTTGCCTGATCGCCCTGCACAACGTCGAAGGTTGTTAGTAATAAACCCGATGCTGCAGGGCCAATGACAAAGCCGAGCGAAACGATGGCGCCTTCGATACCAAGGTTTTTGAACAGATTTTCTTTGGGTGAAATATCTGTAATCGCCGACCTGACCGTGGCGTACATGCCGTTTGTGGTGCCGTCGCTTATCCGGTTGGCGAAGTAATAGCCAACGCGTACTGGGAGCAACAGGCAATCGGCCAGGAACGTACCAATAGCCGAAATGATAAAGATAGGTCGGCGGCCGTACCCGTCGGAAAGTTTGCCCAGCAACGGAGCCGAGAATAGTTGCATGCCCAGAAACAGGGCTGTACCAACGGCAAGCCAGAGTTGCGGCCGATCCAATCCTTTTACGAATTCCGGTAAAATTGGCCCCACCGCTGAGCCGACTATGACATCAATAAAAATGATGGCATAAATCTGGTATAACCGATAATCGCGGGCTGGCCTATGGGTTGGCATGAATGAAGTAAGTCAGATGGATGGTGCTTCGAACCACCTCGTCCACCTTTAGTCGTTAAAATGTCATTACATAAAACTGGCAGGTAAACGACTGTCCGAATTCCTGCATGTCTCGTTGATAAGTCGGTTGGAAGCCGTATCGTTCATAAAACTGCATAAGTTTAGGGCGAGTGGCATCTGTTTCGAGTTGCAGCGTTTTAATGCCCCGTTTCAGGCACTCTTCCCGACTGAAGTCGATAATGGCCGCGAATAGATTTTGCCCGCTGAATAGCCGCCGAATGGCTAATTTGTGAATGAAGCCTGAGGTATTAGCCTCCACATCAGGCCAGTAAAGTGGATCTTCCCATTGGAGAATGAAAACTGCTGCCGGTTCCGGGTCGGTGCCATCGCCACGGTCGGCATACATCACGAAGAGATTGTCTTTGGTATATTCATCAATCAGGTTTTCAGGCGTGAGGGTGTCCACGTTCCAGAGACCGCGGTCGTTGTCAACGAGCCACTGGCCCACTTCGCGAAGTAATGTAAGGGCCGTATCGGGTTGATCGTTTCGAAAAGTAAATTGCATAGGTACTGATTAGGGTCTATGTACTACGTCTGTCCGTATGCTGCGCATACGGTTAACCATAGTCAACTCCTTCGGAGTTTTAGATGAATAGGTATTTTTCGTCGTACGTGATTTCGTGTTCGTCCAACAGGCTTTTGTATTCGTCGTTGAACGTGACTTTTTGATGGTGTTCTTTTTGTTTTTTAATGTAGTTGATAACCCGGTCACGTTCTTTGACCGAATAAGTAAAGGCACCATATCCCTCTGCCCATCCCTCGAACTCAGGGAATAATCCGCTGGATTTCATCCATAGCGAACTGGCAACTTTAATGTCCTTAACAAAATCGGCCAATGCAACTGATGGGTGTAGGTCACTGAGAATGTGAATATGATCTTCCACGCCATTTATTCTGAACAATTTGCAATTCTTATTTTTAATGACCCCCCAAATGTATTGGTACAGTTCTGAACAGTACGCATCATCAATAGTGGGATTTCTTCGTTTTGTTCCGAAAACGATGTGGTAGAGTATTTGTCGATAACTCATAGGGTTAGTGTTGGCGTCGGTGGGTATGTGGGTGTATGTATTTATATGTGCGTACCCTGCACTGCGTACCCTGCACTGCGTACCCTGCACTGCGTACAGGGTTAACCACAGTCAACACCTTCGGTGTTGTCCGCGTAGCAACACCGAAGGTGTTGACTGTGGTTAACCCCAGGTGTATCCTGGGGTATTGGGTCATGTGGTGTCCTGGGTCATGTGGTGTCCTGGGTCATGTGGTGTCCTGGGTCATGTGGATGTCCTGGGGTATTGGGTCATGTGGTGTATCCTATGTCATGCAGCATACGCTGATACATGTAGTCTATCTACGCTACTTTTTCCCTAACCCTGACCCGTCATCAACCACTTTGCTTAATACCGATACGCCATTTTCGTCAAATGCTTCGATGGCGAAGTAATAGGGGACACCAACGTTTAGGGCACGCAGTTCGAAGGTGTTGGGCTGGTCGTTCCAGAACTGATAATTCTGATAGAGTTTGTCGGGAGCGATGCCCCAGCGGATGTTGTAGCCTACCGCACCCGGTACTTTGCTCCAGGACAGGTCGGCGTTACGCTGATCTTTTTGCCGTTTGGCGGTCAGGGTCGCTGGTGTAGCGGGTACTTTCCCCTGACCATTGCCGAACACCCGAAATGCGTTGATTGCCAGATGCGACCCAGCTACATAGACATGTTCATAGCGCACATAGCGTGCCCTAACGGGTTTT
Organism: Spirosoma pollinicola; assembly: GCF_002831565.1. Classification (NCBI taxonomy): domain Bacteria; kingdom Pseudomonadati; phylum Bacteroidota; class Cytophagia; order Cytophagales; family Cytophagaceae; genus Spirosoma; species Spirosoma pollinicola. The sequence goes on from NZ_CP025096.1 coordinate 1,046,541, forward strand.
CCGTCTCCACGGGGATCAAGCTCAACATACGCACAGGCGCGGTCGCGTTTGGGTTCTTTTGTGAGATCGGCGGCAACCGTCCATTTTTTGTTATCGGTTGAGGTCAGAATTTTGAACTGCGTATACACCGTTGAGTCGGAGTCGTAGACGGTTTGTTTATAGTCGATATAATCAACCTGCACGGCCCGTACATCGCGTTCGGCCCCCAGATCGAGGGTTAGCGTTTCGCCGGGTTTGTTCTGATTAGCCACCCAAAACGTACGCGGGTCTTCGTCCGTCGTTCTGTCTGCCGACAGTGTATCAGTGGGTGAGGCTTTTAAGGTCGACGAGGCTACGGCAGGCTTACGGTAGGAGAGGAGCATCCAGCCCGTAAACAGCTCATCGGTTTCCATGCCATTCTGACTGGGAACAGCTTTTGTGGCTAAATAATGCGGAAAATCGCCGAAACGAGTATTGGCAAATAGCTGGTCGTCTTTGTCGAAACCCGCCGGATTCATCACAATCCGGCGTTCCATTCCCCAGTTATACCCAATCCAGGTTGTGCCGGTGTTCCAGTAGTTGCCGAAGTTATCCTGAAACGTGTTGCCGTGGCCGCAGCCCGTGGCAAAGCCGCCGGGTTTATAGGCTACCGGGTTATAAGGCGCATACTCAAACGGCCCGAGTGGGTCTTTACTCACATAGGTGCCATTGCCATACACGTTGTACTCCGTGCCGGGAGCGCCATATTGAAGGTAATATTTGCCTTTATATTTGGTCATCCAGGCCCCTTCGGTAAAGGGCTTGAACGGGTCGGAGTGGTTTGGGCCGAAACGCTCCCAACCATGTTTGTAAGGGTCGAGCCAAAGCATGGCTTTGTAGGCTTCGGCTGGATTATTACCCGCATAGGTGAGGTTGCGTTTCTTGTCCAGTTCGGCGCCAAACAATGGGTACACATTCGATGAACCCCAGTACATATACCATTTATCGGTATCGTCGTCATGAAACAGGGCGGGGTCCCAGGGGCCAATGTCTTTGGGCAAACGCGGCATCCAGCGGTTAAGAAATTTCAGTTTACCTTTTTCGGGTTCGGTCGAGTAAAAAATAGGCCGTTGCTCAAAGGTAGACTGGAACAAATACATTGTATCGCGAACCGACAGAGCCGCCGGGGCGCACATATCCTCCATCGGCCACTTGTCGGGCACGATATAATTCCAGTTGATCAGGTCTTTTGAGTGCCACCAGCCGCCCTGAATGGTTACGAATAGATAATACTCCTTTTTGTGGTTGATAATAACCGGATCGGCCCCGGAGCGGTACGAGATTTTCTCGTTCAGTTGCTCAAAATTGTACCGATAGCTGATGTCCATCGGGTTGCAATAGGTCTTTTTCTGGACTTGAGCAATGTTCTCAAGCGAACAGATTGTTAGAAAGAGCAGGATCAGAAATCGCACGGAATTGTCAGGTTTAGGTAGGATCATTAACATTTGGACAGGCTCACAAGTTAAGCACCTATGACCAATATAAACAAGACTATCCTGCAATCGCTGGGCAGTGGCCTGGCCGGTGCCTGTGCGTTGACGGCGCTTCACGAAACCGCCCGCCAATTCATTTCAGACGCTCCCCGCGCCGATATTCTGGGAATGCGGGCCATCAAAAAAGTGATGGAAGTTGCCGATGAGGAGCCCCCCGCCGACGACGAACTGCACGATTGGGCGCTAGGCGGAGATATTGTATCAAATGCGCTCTACTATAGTTTGATCGGCCTGGCGAAACCTAAAGATGCACTGGTAACCGGGGCGGCTTTAGGGCTTGCGGCAGGCGTGGGAGCTGTTGGCTTGCCCGGCCCAATGGGGCTGGGTACGGCACCCAGTAGCCGGACAACCGCCACCGCAGCTATGACGATCGGCTGGTATCTGCTTGGCGGGCTGGTAACGGCAGGAGCCTATACATGGCTAAAGCGTAAATAAGCTACTTTTTAGTAAGTTAGTAACGTTCAGGAGATCGAAAAAAAAGCCTGAATACAGACAGTACATTCCACAAATTATGTACCTTGACTGTATGATTGCTACAACCCCGACACCTCCTTACTACGCTGTAATCTTTACGTCCATTCGTACAGATTATAATGATGGCTATAGTGATATGGCTACGCGGATGGTTGAGATGGCCCATCTACAACCGGGATTCCTGGGTGTCGAATCAGCCCGAACCGAGCTAGGTATTACCGTATCTTACTGGGAAAGTCCAGAGTCGATTCGTGTGTGGAAAGAAAAAGCCGAACACTTAATTGCCCAGCAGATAGGGCGCGAACGATGGTATGAAAGCTACAAAATTCGTGTCTGCAAAGTAGAACGAGATTACGGGTTTGAGTTGTAATGTGTTTATTCGTAGCTGAGATCTGACTGATTGGCGGTGAGAGTAGATACCAGTCGGGCTAAGCAATTAACAAACCTCTGATCCGCAATCGTCACCTGCGCCAATCTCGGTTTCGAGAGTTGCGTGGCTGATTTTTCGATGCTCCAGCCGGTGTCGGGCATCGGCTTTGAGTTTATTTACCGCAGCCACCGATAGGTTCGGTGCCAGCACAAGGTGCGCTGTCAGGGCGTTTTCTGTTGTGCTCATGGCCCATACATGCACATGATGAACGTCTTGTACACCCGCAACCGCCCGTAAGTCGGCCAGCACATCGGGGAGGTCAATATCTGCCGGAATGCCATCCATCGACAGCCGCAAACTATCGGTTAACAAACGCCAGGTCGAGCCCATGATAATAATGGCAACCAGTATGCCAATGAGTGGGTCGAGCCAGGTCCAGCCGGTATAAGTAATCAGGACCCCCGCCACCACCACGCCCAGCGATACCAGTGCATCGACGACTAAATGGAGGTAAGCCCCTTTTGCGTTCAGGTCGTGCTCTTTGTTTCTGAAAAATAGCATAGCCGACGCGGCATTGACCAGTATGCCCAGGCCCGCCACCCAGGCTACCGCACCACCCGCTACGGGTTCGGGATGCCGGAAACGACTGATGCTTTCCCACAAAATGGCGCCTATCGTAATTAGCAAAATAACGGCGTTCGTCAGGGACGCCAGCACCGTACTTTTCCGGTACCCGTAGGTAAAGCCAGGTGTTTGACGCACGCGTGCCAACCGAAACGCAAGTAGCGACAATAACAAACTCGCGACATCGCTGAGGTTATGACCTGCATCGGCAGCAAGCGCCAGCGAATGATAATAAAAGCCCATGCCGAACTCGACAATGACATACACTGTGTTCAGAATGGCCCCAATAATTAACGCCCGATTTACGGAGGTCAGTACAGTAGGACCATGGTGATGCCCGGCGTGTTCTTCATGGTTGTGTTCGTGTGCCATCTAATTAGTTAAGTAGCGTGAACCGTATGCAGTTCATTTCGTCGTTGTAAAGGTAGATCAGCGAGGAATGCAACAGGTAGTCAAAAACAGGGTAGACGATGGATTGAGTAGTTTCCTGAGATCGAAAATGAAAGGAGATTAAAAAAATAAGAGTGCTGATTAGCCGATTGGCATACAAATTAGTTATTAATTATAAATTCTTTAAAATGGTAACTTCTGGTATTAATACCGATGGAAGGCCGTACTTTCGTAACATGAACTTCTGTGGACCTTACGACAAAAAACTAGCGGAGCAGTATCAGCCAGTCCTGCATACCCCTATAGCAGCCGGGTGGGAGTTCAGGCAAAAACCACTTTTGCTAGCGGGTAGTGCCGGATGGCGATCTTTGGCAAAATTGCAGGATTGGGCATTAACGGCCAGCGTTCGTCATGAACTACTGAGCGACAAATGGACAATTGTGATTACAGATCAGCATCAAATCATCCAGTATGTAAATCCTCATTTCGAGAAAATGACGGGCTATTCTAATTATGAAGCCATCGGACGCCGACCCAGTTTTTTGCAGAGCGAAGAGACATCGAAATTGAGTCGTCTGCGCATCAGACAGGCCATTGAGCAGCAAAAGTCTGTGAGTGAGTTGATGCTGAATTTTAGAAAAGACCAAACGCCTTATTGGTGTCAGGTTACGATTCGTCCCATTAGTAATCGGCAGAAAGAGGTGGTCAACTATATTGCTTTTGAGCAGGAGGTCCCATTTGATGAATCCAGCCTTAGTTAATAAACATCAGAATGTCGATTGCCCACGTTGTCAGCGGCCTTTTACCTGCCGGGCGGGCACGATAAGCGTGTGCCAATGTAGCACACTGGTGCTAACTGATGCTCAGCATCGGTACATAAATTTTTTGTATCAGGGTTGTCTTTGCGCCAACTGCCTGTTTGATTTACAGTCGGAGTATACCCAAAAAACAGGATCGTAGATTACTGGAAAAAGAATTGCCTTACGGGCACGTTTCACTGACGAGAACAGGCGGCAAAGCTGTTTTTTTTATCATGAATTTTTCTGACCGCATAGGGACAGATCGAATTCATCCTGATTTACCTTTGCGCCAGAAATGAAAGGCGCACTGGTTTATATACTCCTCATTGCAACGTTGCTGCCAACCGTCAGCCCGTGGGGAACCATTGCGTATTATCACGTCAATAAAGACTACATCGCCCGCGTCCTCTGCGAAAATCGCGATAAGCCCCAACTCCACTGCGACGGTAAATGTTATCTGGCAAAGCAATTGAAAGCGCAGCAGGATCGACAGGATAAAGAAACGACTGAACGGGTGCAAAATACCCCCTTACTCCAGTTGTTCTGCCAGGCCAATTTGCCGTTTCAGTTTCGCTCAGTTCTGACTGTACTAGCGTCTGTTGAGTTTTCTGCTTATACTTTTCCTTCTTACGTGGCTCCCATGTCGGGCCCATTTCATCCTCCCCAGGTTTAAGTCGAGTCGCTTTTTTGCGGTTGAATAATGCCTTTTCTGACGCCGGATTTCAGTCCAGCGCTGGAGCCGTTATTTCTTATGCACCAGATTTTAATCTGGCCTCATTCTCTCTTTCGACTTAAACGAGTATCATGAACATGTATAAATTGTTCATAGCCTTAGGGTTATGGACTATGACTGCCTGTGTTGCATTGGCGCAGTCTGCTACTAAAGGGCTTGTATTTGATGCCCAAACCAAAGAACCAATACCCGGCGTAACGCTGGTTTTTCCTGATGGCAAAGGAACGATTACCGACGCAAATGGGCAATTTGTGCTAACCGCCAACAGCACAAAAGTCATCATCTCTGCGGTGGGTTACCGCAAACAGGAGGTTACATTAATACCGAATCAATCTGTTCGTGTTGCGCTCGAACCGGCCGTAGAAGACCTTCAAACGGTGGTGGTAACGGGCAACCGGGAAGCGGCTCTTCGTACCGAAACGCCTATCGCTATCTCGAAGTTATCGGCCAAACTGATCAACGAAACCAAGCCGACGAGCATTTTCGAGGTGATCAACAAAACGCCGGGCGTATTGATGGTGAACCTCAATAATGAGCAGCATATGATGGCCATTCGGCAACCGATGACCACCAACGCGTACTTCCTGTACATGGAAGATGGCGTTCCCATTCGGCCAATGGGGGTATTCAATCACAATGCGTTATTGGAAATGAATCAGTTTACGGTCAGCTCCATTGAGGTTGTCAAGGGACCGGTTTCGTCCATTTACGGGCCGGAGGCAGTCGGGGGCGCCGTCAACTTCATTACCCAGCGGCCTACTGCCGTGCCAACCGCCCGCGTGGGTATCCAGTTTGACCAATGGGGCTATAAGAGACTTCAATTTGGTGCCGGAGCACGGCAGGGAAAATTTGGTATTTATCTGGGGGGCTTTGTGTCGAAACAGCGTAACTCGTGGATGGCCAGTTCCAACTACGACAAGTCGTCGTACTTTACCCGGCTCGAATATGCCTTTACGCCCAAAACCCGTCTGACGGGTACCCTATCCTACAATGATTATACTTCGCAAACCAGCGGCAGCGTCGATAGTACCGCTTTTTTCTCGCGACAGTATGCCAGCACAACCGACTTTACCTATCGAAAAACCTTCTCGTTTCGCAGCCGCCTGACGTTGGAACACGACTGGAAAGATGGATCGGCGTCATTTGTTACGGCCTTTGTTCGCAATAATAGTGTTGGACAGAATCCGGCCTATTCGATTCGGTGGGTATCGGGTGCCGCAACGGCCACCGGGCAAATCAATAGCAACGATTTCAAGAGTTATGGAGTCATTGCCCAGCACACGCAAAAACTGAATTTCCTGAATAGTAAGCTCATCGTAGGAACCACACTCGACCTATCGCCAAACAGCTATTATGCCTACCAGACCGACTTAACGACGGAATTACGGGCTGATAAAAAGTCGGTGATCAAGTACACACAGGTGAAAGAACGGCCTGATATTCAATTGGCGAACTACCAGGCTGATATTCATAACGTAGCGACCTATGTGCAGTACGATTTTGACCCGTTGCCCAAACTTCGCGTATCGGCGGGCGTTCGCTACGACCGAATGGCCTTCGACTATACCAATGCGCTGGACAAGAGTTCGGGTGATAAAGCGTACAGTCAGGCGACGCCAAAAATCGGTGCGACTTATGATCTGAGCAACGGCAAGGGTATATACCTCAACTACGCCAAAGGATTTTCGCCCCCGGCACTCACAGCTATTTTCCTCAAACGTACCAACCCAACGGTGACTGGTGATCTGTTCTATTACAACCTTCAACCCGCCCGATTCACAAATATGGAAATTGGCGGCTGGGCGTCGTTGCTGAACAACAAAATTTACGTTGATGCGGCCCTCTACCAGATGAATGGCACCAACGAACTGCTCAACATCCGCCAGCCCGATAACTCAACGGACTATCAATCGGCGGGGCAGACACTGCACCGGGGAGTAGAGTTCAGTCTTACCTACCGACCTTCAAAACAGGTATTCTTCCGCTTTGGCGGTACGCACGCCGTGCATCAGTTTGTCGAGTTTACGCTCAGTCAGAAAGTCTCCGATGTGGTGCAGAACGTGAATGGAAAAGACATGCCGTCGGCTCCGCGCACCTTCTGGAATACCGAAATCAGTTATTACCCTGTCTGGCTAAAGAACTTTCGCAGTTCGGTGGAATGGCAACACGTAGGGGCATGGTATCAAAATCAGACCAATACGATCAAGTACGGCGGCTACGATTTCGCTAATGTTCGGGTGGGTTATCAGTGGAAAGGCATCGAGTTATTCTCGAACATACTGAACGCAACGAACGTCCTCTTTGCCACCAATGCCACCCGCGGTAACAACGCCACCGACCGCACGACCTACACGCCCGCAGCGCCAAGAACGTTTGTGTTTGGGGTTCAATATAGTTTTTCGGGAAAATGAATTTCTTTATAACACAGAGAAACGGAGGTATCACGGAGTTCACAGAATTATCGAAAATCGCTCGCTGAACTCTGTGATACCTCCGTTTCTCTGTGTTAAAACTAACCGACAATATATGAAAAGTCTATTAATTACACTCCTCCTTTTCTGCCTGATGGCTGCAAAGTCAGTCAATGAAACCCCTGTTTCCAATCCTCAATTCGTGGGGGGCGTTCCGCGTTTTACTACAGATGCAACTGGTAGCCCGTTGCTGAGTTGGGTAGAAAAAATCAGCGAAAAGGAAGCGGCATTTTATTTTGCCATTTCGTCTGATGGACAAACCTTCGGGGAGAAGATAAGGGTGAAGGCACCCCCCAATATATCCGTTCATGCCGAAGGAATGCCCAAAGTCGCGGTCAAAGCCGACGGGACACTACTGGCCGTTTTCGAAGTGCCAAACCCCACACCCGAATCACGCTTTGCCGGTGATTTACTGTACACGATGTCTACCGATAACGGGAAATCCTGGACTGAACCCGTGCCCGTTCATCAGAACGTGAAACCCGGTACGAGCCATTCGTTTAGTGACATTACCCGACTGCCTAACGGCGAAATTGGCGTTGTATTCTTGGATGAGAAACTGCCGGGTCGGGAGGGACGACCGGTTGTATTCGCCCAAACAATAAAAGGCAAAGGTTTTGGCACGGCGGTACTGGTCGATGATAATGCCTGTCAATGCTGCCGAACGAATGTATTCGTGGACGCAAAAGAGAACATTCATCTGACCTACCGCGACTTACTACCCTCCGGTAAAACCGATGTGCCAGCCTCGCGCGACATCAGCACGGCGGTTTCGACTGATGGCGGGAAAACATTCGGAAAGCCGCAAGTGGTCTTTGCCGACCATTGGCAGGTGAACGCCTGTCCGCACGCCGGGCCGGTGGTGGCGCAACTGGGTAATGATATTCTGATGACGTGGTTCTCGGGGAAAGAAGACGCCGTTGGCTTACGACTGGCTCGTCTGGGTTCCGATAAATTAGCGTCGAGCGTGTTATCCAATCGGGCGAAGCATCCGCAGATAGCTACGGCGGGCAATCAACTGGTTTGGGTTTGGGATGAAGCTGTTTCGAAAGATGGTTCTAATCAGATGGGGTCGTTTGTGCAGCGAATTGGCATGTGCACCTTTGCCGGGGGAGAAAGCAGCTCAACAACTTACCTGACCCCCGAAACCGTAGACGCGACCTATCCGGCTGTGCTCGCTACGAAACAGGGTGTGCTGGTAGCCTATGAGCAGACGAAAGACAAAGGAAAGCCGGTAATTGTTGTGCGGCAATTAGCCGCTCAGTAAGTACAAGGATAAACGCAAACAGGGCGTTAACTTGACGTCCTGTTTGCGTTTATCCCCTATCGGAATGCGTAGGCCAATCTAACAATAGGTGTGAAGTTCACGTTTTACGAACGGGGAGTTTGCGGCTAAAGGTTGCAAAATCGGCCTTGGCGGGCTTGTTCAACGAATCGTTTGTTAGAATGAGTCACTACCGGAAGATACTATGCGCGTGTTGATCGTTGAAGATGAATGGGAAGTTGCTTCGCTCATTAAGGCCGGTCTGGAGGAGTATGACTTCGTACCCGACATTGCCGGTAACGCTATGGAGGCCCAGAAGCAACTGGCCGATCATGAATATGAGGCTATTATACTGGACGTAAATCTGCCGGTAATTAGTGGGTTCGACTTATGCCGGATGATACGCAACCGATTTGATACGCTCCCTATATTGATTCTGACCGCCTTTGGCAGTACGGATAGCAAAGTGAATGGATTTGACGCAGGAGCCGATGATTATCTGGTAAAACCATTCGAATTTCGCGAACTGGTTGCCCGCCTGCGTGCCCTTAACCGGCGCAGTGGGGCCATGGCGCAGGAGGCTGTGGTGCTTAAAATTGCTGATCTTGAACTAAATCAGCAGAGTAAGACCGTAAAACGGGATAACCAGAAACTCATCCTGACCGCCCGGGAATTGGCCTTGCTGGAGTTTTTCCTGAAAAACCAGAACCGCGCCCTGACACGTAACGAAATCACGGAGCATGTCTGGGATATCAACTTCGACACAGGGACCAATCTTGTCGACGTGTATGTCAATTACCTCCGAAAAAAGATTGATAAGGACTTTTCGCCAAAACTGATTCATACCATCAGCGGTATTGGCTATATCATGCAGGCCGGCGATGAGTAGAATATAGAACAATGGATAATGGACAATGAATAATGGGCGGCAAAGTGCCTGACAATCATTGTCTATTATTCATTGTCCATTATTCATTCGTTTTAATTATGAAGATACGGACTCGTCTTTCGCTAACGTTCGTGGGCGTTGTTGCGGCAATTCTGCTGCTGTTTTCGTTCGTTGTATACGCCACGGCAGAATATTTCCGGCAGCGGGATTTCTATACTCAGTTAAGCGATAAAGCGAAGAACGTGGCCCGCCTTCTGCTCGACGAAGATGAGGTTAATACCCGTTTGCTTCGGATCATTGAACGGAATAACATTACCGCCCTGCCCGAAGAGCAAATCAATATTTATGACGAGAACAACCAAATTCTGTATTCAACGCGGGATAGCTCGATTGTAAAGCCTGAAGTTCTGAGCCTTATCCGGGAGAAAAGAGAGGTGTTTATTCGTAGAACCCATGCCGAAATAGTCGGTTTTACACATCGGCATCGGAATCGGAATTATGTACTGGTCGCATCTGCCTACGACCGGTACGGAATTGAAGAAATAGGTCATCTACAAACGATTATGGTCGTAGGTTTCCTGTGTAGCCTGGCGTTGGTGGGTGCTATTGGGTGGGCTTATGCAGGGCGGTCACTTCGTCCTATTTCCAATGTTGTCAGGGAGGTTGATCAGATAACGGCCTCGAACCTGAACCAGCGCCTAACGGCCGGGAGTGACGATGATGAGCTGGCTCAGCTGGCACATACATTCAACCTGATGCTCGACCGGGTACAGGAGGCCTTTGAAGTGCAGCGGAATTTTGTGGCCAATGCCTCGCACGAATTACGCACTCCCCTCACCATTATTACGGGGCAAATTGAAGTAACGCTGCTGAAACGACGCACCGTCGAAGAACACGAAGAAAAGTGGAAGGCAGCGTTGGAGGTCATCCAGCGGATGAACAAGCTGACTAATAATCTGCTCGACCTAACAATGGTTAGCCTTGGGGCTACACCCTTGAAATTCAGCGAGGTATCCATCGACGAAATCATTTATCAGGCTGCCCAGATGCTTATGAACCGGCAACTGGACTACACTGTCTTTTTTTCGTTTGATGGCGAGATGGATAAACTACACCCCTCCCTGACGATGGAGGGAAATAAATCCCTGCTGTATTCAGCTTTTTTCAATCTCATGGAAAACGGCTGTAAGTTTTCGGAGAAAAAACAGATCAATGTCATTCTCGGTGCCAACGAGCAATGGGTAACGATTGATTTTAAAGATGAGGGTGTTGGTATTCTGGAATCGGATATAAAGAGTATTTACGAGCCTTTCTTCCGGGCTGAAAACGTTAAGCGTATTCATGGGCATGGCGTCGGACTACCACTGACGTATCGAATCATTCAACTCCATCGCGGCCAGATTGATGTTGTCTCTCAAATTGGGCAGGGTACCACCTTCACCGTTCGGCTGCCCAAGCGATTCTAATCGTTTTCTAATCGTCTTCTAACGGGTCTCTCATCATATTCTAACAGACCCTTAATTAAAGGCACCTGCGCGCGAACGACCTTTGTTGTGTGAACTGTCATGTGGTTAGTTAACCAATTACGTCATGAACAACAATGTCAACGATACAAAAAAATCAAGCAGCCTTGTCAATTGGATAACCGTCTGGGGCTTCATTTTTGCGGTTATTGTCTATAACCTGTATGTCGACAATCGACTGAACCGGAACTGGTACCGGACGCAATATAAAGCAGAAAGCCAGCGGGCCGATTCACTGTATGCGGAGAAAGTGCGACTTGAGCAACGGCTGCGAGAAATTGAATCGACAAGAGACCCGTCGGTATCGACGGGTCTATCGCCTAATTCCAGAGGCACGGCTATTGTTGCCACGAGTGGATTTTAGGAAGAAATACCGTTGACGACAACCGAAATTGAACCATGAAAAGAAGACAAACCAATACCAATTTTTTTGATTTAACGAATCTGTCCGGCGACATTCGGGGTGGAGCTATTTCGTTTCTGGTAGCTGTTCCTTTATGCCTGGGAATTGCGCTGGCTTCGGGTGCTCCACTTTTCGCCGGTATCATCGCCGGGCTTGTTGGTGGTCTTGTCGTTGGTTTGTTTAGCCGGTCGGCGCTGAGTATTTCGGGGCCGGAAGCGGGCCTCATCGTCGTGACGCTGAGCGCTATTGAAACGCTGGGTTCATTTCCGGCTTTTCTGCTGGCTACTTGTATTGCCGGACTGATGCAGATAGGTCTCGGATTCGCAAGAGCGGGTATGGTCAGCAATTTCTTTCCCTCATCGGTCATCAAGGGGATGCTGGCCGGTATTGGCATTATTCTGATTATAAAGCAACTGCCGCACCTGGTGGGGTATGATGCCGATGCTGCCGAAGGACTTGCTCTTTTTCAGCCGGGCGGTTTCAATATTATCGAGCAGCTGCGCATGTCCCTTGGGCAGTTTAGCGGGGTCGCAATGTTGATAGCGCTATCCTCACTGGCCGTGTTTTACCTGTGGGGGCGGCTTTTGTTCCAGCAACGGGCTTTTGTCAAAAACGTACCCGCAGCCCTGATCGTGGTGCTGTTGGGCATCTTCATCAACGAACTCGTGCGTATGGTGTTCCCGCAACTTGCCTTGCGTGGCAATCATCTGGTGCAACTGCCCGTTCCCGGAAGCCCACAGGAATTTCTTCAATTATTTACTATGCCCGATTTTTCACAGTGGAACAACCCACTGGTGTATACGTCGGCAGTAGCCATCGCGCTTGTAGCAAGTCTGGAAGCACTCCTGTCGGTTGAAGCCACCGATGAACTGGACCCTCTCAAACGGAAAACACCGGCCAATCACGAGCTAAAAGCACAGGGTATAGGCAACATAGTGAGTGGTTTGATTGGTGGTATTCCGCTCACATCGGTAATTGTGCGGAGTTCGGTCAGTATCAATGCGGGTGCCCGCACGAGGTTAGCGGCTCTGGTCCACGGAACGCTGCTGCTGATTTGTGTCGTAACGTTGCCTACGTTGCTCAATAAAATTCCGTGGGCAAGTCTGGCGGCTATTTTGTTGGTAACAGGCTACAAGCTGGCGCGTATCGAGGTTTTCAAGGGTGTATTTGCCGAAGGCCCAGCGAAATTTATTCCCTTTGCTGTAACGATCATCGCTATTTTGCTGACCGATTTGCTAACGGGTATTGGCATCGGTATGATAACGGGTATTGTCTTTATTCTGCGCGAACATTATCAGAATACGCATCGCGTTCGAACGGAGCATGCCAATAACATAACGCGTATTCACGTGAGTTTGGGCGATCACGTTTCCTTTCTGAGTAAGGCCAAGTTGCTGAAACTGCTGAAGAATATTCCCGACAATGCGGTCGTAGAAATAGATGGTACAGGCTCTTCTTATATTGACAGCGACGTAATTAAAGCTATCGAAAATTTTGGCGTGGCGGCCTGTCAGCGGAATATTCAGCTTGTCTTTTTGCCCGCCCGGCCAGCGGAATCACCTGTGTATACCTTGACGGAATTAGCCGATAACTACCGACGCAACAATTCTGAACGAGGGTTTCGGCATGACTCACAACCGCACCTGCATCGTCAGGTAAACCCCACGCCGATTTAAGCATTCAGATCTGCCTTGATGAACGTGTAACCAGGATACACGTTCATCAAGGCAGACTAAAGACAGCAAGCCAAAATTTGCCAACACGTTCTTATGTGTGACCTGCTTGGTAAAAAAGCAGTTTTTGCTGGTTTGGGATAGATTGTATAGTTTTTAGTTAAATTACAATTAAATAGACTAAGCAAATAGTAGCTTTTTGGTCGGCAGCGTGATATATTTGACTCATCCTTTGGCAACATCCGCACCCGCAACTCAATCTTTCCCGGTCTGACCGACGTGTAAACACCGTGTAAAATGGGCTAATCACTTTTTTACCCTTTGTAATGCACTGCAATCAGTAAATGAGTTTACTTCATCACGTTAAACGTTCATTCGTCATGGCTTTTCACTCACCTATGGGTATTGGGCACACAGAGGCTCCTGCCGTTTGGGTCGTTGATGACGACGAGGACGACCGGCTTTTTATCAGTTCGGCCTTCGAAGATACCCCACAGCCCATTAGTGTATTGACACTGGCTGATGGCGACCAGCTACTGCCCAAACTAGCTGTCTGTAAGAGATTGCCTCAACTGATTTTACTGGATATTAACATGAGCCGGCAAAACGGTTTCGATACGCTCGCTCAACTTCGCAACACACCCACATTCGCCCATTTGCCGGTCGTTATGCTGAGTACGTCGTCAGATACCTTGGATCGCCAGCGTAGTTTGGCCCTCGGTGCCAATCAATTTATGACGAAACCCAACAGTTATACCCAATTGGTGACGCTCGTAAAAGGCCTAACCGAAACCTGGGCACTGGCTTGAGAATGCCCTGTCGTTAGTGCATTATACTAACTTTCCTGAGCGTGGCTGAACCAACTCGCCCTGCTAACCGATTCTTTACGTATGTCTTCATCACTACGTTTAGAATTGAGTACGCACATCACAGATGACCGCCCGGTCTTTGTGTCGGGTAATTTTTGCGACTGGCTTCCCGATTTGGATCTGTTCAGGATGCAGCCAGTGGGGCCGGGTCAATTTGTCTATGAGTTTCCGCCAGAAATAGAACTTCCTGATTTACTGGAGTATAAGTACACACGGGGCGGATGGGATCATGTTGAACTGAATGCATTAGGCGAAGGCGTTTCCAATCGAACGGCATCGCATTTTGATTCCCTAAAACAGGAATATGTACCCCATTGGCGGTGGTTTGGCATGCCGTTCAACCCCGAATTTCTGCCTAAAATAGAATTACTGGGCGACACCTTCGATGCTCCCGGACTTGGTTCGACTCGCCGGGTTCATGTGTTGTTGCCTCACGACTACGAAACATCAGGAAAGCGCTATCCTGTTCTATATTTACACGATGGGCAGAATCTGTTCGGTGGCGGGTCTGGTTATGGAAGTTGGGAAGTTGATCAGAAAATGGCCTTGCTGGCTTCCCGGAATCATCATGAAGTGATCCTTGTTTCGATCGATCACGCCAACGACGAACGTATCCGGGAGTTTACCTTCCACCGCACCCGTGCTGGTGCAGGACGAGGAAAATATTATATGGATTTCATTCGGCATACTGTAAAGCCTCTCGTCGACAAGCGGTTTCGTACCGTACCCGATGCGGCTCATACAGGCATTGGTGGCAGTTCGCTGGGTGGTTTGATTAGCATCTATGCCGGACTGATGCACCCTGATGTGTTTGGTCGCATGATGGTTTTCTCGCCTTCGCTCTGGATTTCGCCGAAAATTTATTTCGATGCTATTCGCTTTCAGGCGCCCGTACCCATCAAGGTATATGCTTACGGAGGGGAGAAAGAATCGCAATATATGGTGCCAAACATCCAGCGGTTCAACGAAGCACTGGCCCGCCAGAATTATGGTGGAAATGCTATCGATATTCACCTATCCGTTGACCCAACCGGTACGCATCAGGAAGCCCATTGGAGCCGAGAATTTCCAAAAGCGGTGGAGTGGCTGTTTTATTGAGTGTATTTGCTGAAGTGTGCAGTAGACGCTGCAGTATACGCCATATCTTCAAGATATGGCGTATACTGCAGCGTCTACTGCACACTTCAGCAAATACACTCGTTTTATTGACTATTATTAACCATGAATATTACGCTAACCACGCAAGTATCCGCTACCGGCGACCTCATTATCCCGGTGGTGCAAACCGATACACTGGCCGACCAACTGACTGACCTTGCCCCAAAACTGGGGATATCAGCCGAGGTGCTGCAACGCGATTTTAAGGCAGATGCCAAAGAAGTGCTTGCCGTCTATGGCCCGAACGACCAGAAAACGTACTTGCTGGGCATTGGGGCCGACCCAATGGAAATGGATTGGCTGCGTGCCTTCCGGAAATTCTTTTTTGATCAGAAAAGTAAACTGCCTGCTCAACTCGCTATCGACCTGACGGCCTTTGCCGGTAGCGTTAGCCAGGGCGTTGTGCTGGGTGTTCGCTGGGGCGGCTATGATCTTAAGCTGTATCAGACAGATAAACCCGAAGGACCGATTTTCTTTTCCGAGGCTGGCGAGTTGACGATCTACGTGACACCGGAGCAACAGGAAGCCGCAGAGAAAGCCCTGTCGCAGGCCGAGGCCATTGCCCAAACCCATCGGCAAATGCTTGACCTGATGAATGCCCCCGCCAACTATAAGAATCCGCAGACGCTGGCCGATTGGGCTGTTGAATCAGGGGGGCAGAATGGGTACTCCGTAACAGTTCTCGACAAAGCCGAACTGGAACGGCAGAAATTGGGAGCCTTGCTGAGCGTTAGTCGGGGGAGCGATGTACCGCCCGTGCTGATCATTGCCGAATATAAACCCGAGGGTATCGAGAATCTGCAAAAAGTGGGTCTGGTAGCCAAAGGCGTCACCTTCGATACGGGCGGTGTTTCCATTAAAAGCTCTGCCAGTATGCACCTCATGAAAAGCGATATGGGCGGGGCTGCGGCTGTACTCGGAACTGTTGAGGTGGCAGCTAAACTGAAATTGCCAATTCATGTGATCGGCATTGTTCCATCAACCGAAAACTCGACCGACGGTAGCTCCACAAAACCCGGCGATGTTGTTACGGCCTATTCCGGCAAAACCATCGAAATCATAGATACCGATGCCGAAGGCCGAGTTATTCTGGCTGACGGGCTGGGTTATATGGTCCGGAATTTCCAGCCCGATGTGCTCATCGACCTGGCTACCCTCACCGGCAGCGTTATTGGCGCTTTAGGGTATCACGCGGCTGGTATGTTCACGAAGAATAACCAGTTAGCCGCCCAACTTACCGAAGCCGCCGACCAGACGGGCGAGCAGCTCTGGCGATTGCCGCTTTGGGACGTGTACAACGAGGATATAAAATCGGATGTGGCCGATGTGAAAAATTACAGCGGAAAGCCCGTTGCCGGGTCGATCAGCGCGGCCAAATTCCTGGAAGTGTTCAGTGAAAAACACGTGGCCTGGGCACACCTGGACATTGCGGGGATGGCCTTTGCCGACACGGAATTTGGTTCGCAAAAGAATGCGACAGGTTTTGGTATTCGTCTGTTAATCGCCTACTTACAGATACTTCTTGCAGAAAAGGCGTAAGAAAGTTCGTCGTTTGCTCATTTGGCCGTATCTTTTTTGGCCAAACATAGTTTACCATTTCGTCCGGCCAGACATTACGAACGAGAGGCCTATACGGTTTCTAAAACCTTACAGGTCTAGCACTAAACCATCGAAAGTATGAGCCAATTGTCTTTTCTATGCATCGCCACTTTTTTGAAAGGGCAGGATTTCATGCGGGCCTGCAAGGAGTTGGGAAACACGGTTTACTTGCTAACCGATCAGAAGCTTGCCAACGAAGCCTGGCCCCGCGAGTCCATCGACGAGATGTTTTTCCTTAAATCGCCCAGCAATGCGCCCGAAGATCTGGAGCAAATGGTTGTAGGGTTAGCCCACGCCATGCGTTCCCGAAAAATTGATCGGGTGGTGGCGTTGGATGATTTCGACGTGGAGAAGGGCGCCCTTATTCGGGAAACGTTCCGCATCGACGGGATGGGGCAAACTACCGCCCGCTACTTTCGGGATAAACTGGCTATGCGTACACGGGCTTTTGTAGCCGGTATTCGGGTACCGGCTTTCTGTCCGCTTTTTCACGACGAAACCGTTACGGCATTCCTGCAAACGACAGAAGCCCCCTGGCTCATAAAACCCCGCTCTGAAGCATCGGCAACGGGTATCCGGAAAGTACATTCACTGGATGAAGCCTGGTCGGCTATTCATTTGCTGGGCGACAATCGGCACACCTATCTTATTGAAGAGTTTAAGCCGGGAAAGGTCTACCATGTCGATTCGTTGTCGGTAGATGGCAAAGCGGTTTTTACACGGGTGAGTCAATACCTGGCAACACCAATGGAAGTGGCGCATGGGGGCGGGGTGTTTCGCACAGGAACTCTTGACGTCGATACACCGGAAGCCGAAGCCCTCCGCCAGATCAACGATCAGGTAATGGCCGCCTTTGGTATGCGGTATAGCGCATCGCACTCCGAATACATCCGGGGCGATCACGATGGGGAGTTATATTTTCTGGAAACAGCTTCCCGCGTGGGTGGTGCGCACATTGCCGAAATGGTAGAAGCTGCTTCGGGCGTGAACCTCTGGCGGGAATGGGCCAAACTCGAAAACGCCATTGCGCTCAAAGAACATTATGTACCACCGATCGACAACGGACGCCATGCCGGATTGATTGTGTCGTTGGCTCGTCAGCAATGGCCGGACCTTGCAGTATTTACCGAACAGGAAATTTACTGGCGTATGAACCGCGAATACCACGTCGGGCTCATTATCCAATCGGACGACCGGACCCGAATCCGAACCTTGCTGGACGATTATATGCACCGTATTTACGAGGAGTTTCACGCATCGGCACCCTTGCCCGATAAACCCACGAGTTAATTTAGCTCTGTACCCACGGCCTTTAGGTCGTGTTTTTATGAGAGAGTTTGCCTTTCCATAAAACACGGGCTAAAGCCCATGGGTACAAATTACGACTACAACGTATCCCGTTTTGTCTTCCCAACAGGAACCGAAACGCCAAATGCTCTTGGGTCGCTGGGGGGCATGGTTTTCCTTTTCTTATTATCCTGAACAGGCGGCATTGGGTTATTTGGTGTTTGAGCCGTCATGCCACCCCCGGATATGGGCGTATCTACCCCCGGAATGGCTACCTGCCGTTGAACAGGCGACTGCTGAACAGGGGTTTCCTGTACCGCTTTGGATGAGTCGCTTTGCGCAAAAGATACCGAACCATAGAGGCTTATTGCTAAAAAGAACAGGAGCGTACGCATTTGAAGAGATCGTTTGTTGAGTAAACCGTCGCCAGCAGGATTGCCAGTGATTGGGTATCTTATCAACTAACTTTCATGCGTAAAGTTTTACGCTCATTCTACAGCTCATCGATGCGAACGAATTGATAGCCCTTCTGTCGAAATTCGCTTAGAAATTCGTCCAGATGAGCGTAAAGCTTGTCTGTTCGAGCGGAGGCTGTACCAATGTGCATCAGTAGAATAAAACCGTTTAATCCAGCTGTTTTTTGCTGCTCATAGGCGCGAATGGATGTCAAAATGGTGGCGCTGCTTCGATAATTCCGGTCTTGCGGTGTCGTGTAATCGGCATGGCTCAACGTGCCGGGAGTGTAATTAATAAGTTGAACACCTTCACGTTTCGTCCAGGCGGCAATGCTGTCATTATACCATTCATAGGGTGGCAGAAAGAGCCGGGGTGTTTTGTCTGTATGATCAACTTGAGCCAGAGCCGCGTAATTAGCCCGCAGATCGTTAACAAATTGCTGCCGATTGACCAGCAAACTGTCGCGCCTTGTCCAGTCGCAATACAGTAAATGCTGATCGGAATGCGGCCCCAGATAATGCCCTCCTTGCTTTAGTTGTTTTACCAGCGACGCAAAAGCCGGGTTTCGCAAAAAACGGCCTGTCAGAAAAAAAGAAGCCCGAACGCTATGCTTCTGCAACGTCCGGGCAATGCTTGAGCCACCATCGGCAAACTCGTCGCCGGTAAAGACCAGCGCCAGGTTGCGAACGGTTGTATCACCCCTGATTTTAGCGCCTTTAAAATAAGTTGAATTACGATCTGTACCTCGTTTTACAGGTAGCTTGTTTGCTGGTAAAGTTGCCTTTCTACCGGGTATGGGTTTGGGCGCGGGTTTATACGTTTCGGCATGTTTGGCTGCTAATAGATAAACGAGTGATGCCGTCCCATCCATAGTCGGTTCATTGGTACTGTAGTCACCATAATCGTCATGGTACACGGCTACTTTACTCTGAAAGGGCGCATATTCGTCGGGTTCGTGTAAGGTGATGCCAATTAAATTCCCGTAAATGCTGCCCCGCACGGGCCCATCTACCAGACCCCCATCAATGGGGTAGTTTTTCAGGTGCGTAAAGGATGAATGCGGATCGGAGGGGGTATCCGCATTGGCGGGCAGGCCATACACGAAACTCGTGCCCCACGGATTACAGCCAAATAACCAGTCAAAATTAGCTTGTTCGAGCGAGGCAAATTGATCGTCGGCGGTGAGTTGCCGATACCAGAAGCATTGTGTGGCGAAAGAAGTCGTCAGGTTGTTGCTGCACCAGGTAAACGGCACGCCCCGGTAAAACGCATTCTGACTGCCCCGTTTCCAAATCGTTTCGATACCCGATTTATAAAAGTCAGTGACGGTTTTGCGACTGGCCCTGGGCAGGTGTTTAGCCAATTCCGCATGACCGACGTTGACGAACGGATACCACTGATAATGTCGTGCGGTGTCGTTCAGAATCCAGGGGGTAACCGGCTCGCGACGGGCAAACGCCAGAGCCGTATTTTGCCATTTAGTAGCCTGTGCGCCTGTAGCTCGGGTCGCGTTAAGTTGCTCGACAGTAGCCAGTTCCATGTCGTCGACATAATTGTCTTCTTCATAGAAATAGGGTGCCCGACCTGGAGCCGTTTGACTGTTGCCCGGCTTCTGGATACCAAGCGTATAGGCCGACTGCGATCGCTTTTGCAGTTTGTCGACATAGGCCCGACTCACATAATTGGCCTGGCGATTTCGCAAAAGCTGATACCCCAAAGACAAAGCACTACTTACTTTGCCTGCCGTGGAAGCTACACCCGTTGCCCGATTTTTATATTTAAACAACCCTTGTGGCTGGCCTGTGGCAAAATAAACCGGCCGTTCGGCTCCCTTCCCATACATACTGTCCTGTTTGGGAATCCGCATGGCCGAATGATCGCGGTCGTCGCCAAGCTGGTTGAAGAGCCATGTGTCGGTAGGGTGCATTTTGAGCAACCAGTCAAGGCCCCATCGGGCTTCATCGAGTACGTCGGGCTGGCCGTTCATACCTGCCAGCCCATTGGTCTGATACTGATCGCCAAAGGCCGTTGGAAAATCGCGCAGTGCCGCCAGTAAATGATAGGTTGCATTGGCCGAGGTGGTCACATACTGCAAATAATCGCTGGCATCATGCCAGCCGCCGGATGCGTCGATATGCGTACTGTCGGGCATTGGGCCATACATGGTGTAGCCATCGTGGGTATGGCAGGAGTCTTTCAGGAATGGATTGTAGCCGCTCCGTTGCTGGCGCATATACCGCAAGCAAAAATCGGCCGCACCGGCATACACACCTTCGCCAATGCGAAAACCGGGCGACCGGGCGCCATCTGCTGTACGCAGGTAATACCGGCCAGGTTTTCGGAAAGCCGAGAAATCGAGCCGATACGTTTGCCGGAAGGGACCATATTCGCCAAACGCCCGGCCCGCCGGTAGTTGCCGGATAACCTGACTTGTCTGCTCATCGACCAACTCGAATGTACCTGCCGTCTGCCCGGTCAGGCTTCCCCAAACGGCTATTTTAGGGCTGCCGGGCCGATAGCCGAGCAAATTGATTCGAATAACGGCGGGCGGATCGTCGGGCGTTATAACGGATAGTGAGCTTAGTAGCAGAGAGACGAAAAGGACAAAGCGCATGATCAATCACCTAGTCTAAAGTTTATCTTTTCCCCGGTTGGAAGGATTTAATTCTATATAATCGTTGATACGTTGGTATTCAATATCATTGCGAACAATATGGTCGTGAAAACGCGTCTGCCAGCCAAAATCAAAACCCAGCCGATGTGCGTGTTTGGTTACTGCTGCTTTGTACGATCCAATAATTGATGAAACCGTATTCTTTCCCTGATTCTGAAATCGTTGTTCGCCGGGTGATGTATGCGGTTGCGGTAGAGACAAGGCATGCCTTGTCTCTACGATTGGACCGGTTGCATTTTGGTCATTTGTATGGGTTTCGTTCAATATTAATATCCCGTGTATATGGTTAGGCATTACGACAAATGAACCCAATTCTAGTTGTTGTGAATGGTGACGGATTTCATGCCAAAACACGTCAGCCAATACCCCTATATTCGACAGTTGCATTTTTCCGTCTTCAATTTCACCAAAAAAATGCTGGCGCTGGGCGGTACATATCGTAATAAAATAGGCTCCTGCCCAACTGTAATCCCACCATGCGGCCCTTGCCGATGCAATACGATATTTGTTTTGGAACCTATCCATTTTGCGGTTACGGTTTTATCTTTTCCAGTAACCCCATCATCATTTCTTCAAAATAGGCGCCATTATACGGACCAAACCAGTTCATGTCCCGGGTTTCGTAGGTCGTTCGATTGTAGTATTTATCGGGGGTGACATAGCCAATATAACCGCCATCGAAACTGGTAATCATCAGGTTGATGCCTTTTTTAGCAGCCAGTGGTTTGAAGTCGGCTACAAACTCGCCGGAGTAATCGCAGGGGGTGCCGAGCAATACGGTTTGGCCAATGCGCAGGGCTTTCAGGTCGGAAGGGTAGTCGCCATAAACGGCGTAAAAGAGCCAGGGGCGCACCCGCCAGTTGCCAATTACGCGGGGATGTGGCTCGCGCAGATCGAGGGGTAACGTAAGAATGGACAGGGCGCTATCCGATTTAGTCTGAATCTCTGGAACGGTGCGTTCGATGCGAAGGGCCAGATCACCCGCGTAATTACGAATTTCCTGAAAGTCGGTTTTACCCCGAGCCTCTGGTCCTGTGCTGCCAACGGCTCCTGCCATAAACACCGCAAAATCGGCCGATTTTTTTTCCAGCCGGTCTACCAGCGAGCCGGGATAATCGCGGCTGAGGTAGTTCCACATGCTGTCTTCGTAGAGAGTTGCGTGGCCGGAAAACGTGCAAAGCAAAGCCGATTCGCCCGATGCTTTTTTTAACTTCAACAAGTGAATCAGCCCATCGAGCGGCCCCGTTGGTCCCGACGAGCCAATGCGGTTATAGATATGGTCGCTGGCATCGACCTCACCATAGCCTACCTGCACCGGAGCCATATTCATTTGGGCGGCCCGGATGGCGGCCAGAATGCCCTCTGTAACGCGGGTCACGATTTTTTCGTCGTAGCCTCCCGCAATCAATTGGCCAACCAGGCCCGGTGCCCAACCGCCCATGCTGTTGTGTGAGTGAATGGCCCCGGTATAGATATTCTCCCAGCGCAGCCCTACTTCGGGCAACCGTTTTTTTAGAGCCTCGACAACCGTTGGGGGTGTAATGAGCAGGTCGAGCCCTATCATGGCAACTTTGGTGCTGCCATTATCGAGAACAATGGCGCGGGCAAAAATCGAATCGCTCACAACGTGCCAGTGTTTGCCCCGGCGAGCCCCATAACCACCTGTTGGGGTTGAGTAGGGAGGAGTTATGTTGGCTTTTGCCCAGCCTGCCCGAATTGGCGTTTTTGCTGCTGGTGGTGTGGGAAGTTGAGTCAGCCGTTCTTTTGTCCGGGTGTAATACGGCATTTGCTGGTATGGCGTTTCATCGACCGGTGCCAGGCTAACAGCCAGAAAAAGCAGGATAAGAATAACAAGTCCCAGCAGAACTTTCAGAAAAATACGAACGAATTTCATACGATTTGCGACCAGCGCGAACGGATTTGTCTGCAAGCAACAAAAAAACGAACGGATGGGAAAGGGATAGGAAAACTAAAAAAGGCACCGGAGAAAATCCCCGATGCCTTCCGCCATCCTACCGGTTTCCCGGCCTCCCTATTATAAGGTTTACTATAAGAACGCTGCCGCAGCGGCTAAAACCTCTGCTTTGGTCAGCGGCTCGTCAAATGCGCCACGGAAATTATCGTCTGTTATACCGGTTACGTTGGGTAGTGTTTTCAAGCTTACACCCCCTTGTGTAAAGGTTGTTTGGTTGGCATTAGACATCCAGGCTTTCATCCCCATCATCCGGCGAATCTCCGATGCATGCCTTGCTTCGACCGAGTGAATTTGCAGGGCTGTCTGCAAAATGGCTTTATCGTTGATCAAATTACCCGCCTGACCTTTATAAGCCTGAACGCCCGTGTCTTCGAGAGCACGTGCTGTGGCCAGGAATTGCGCATACGTTGTGAATGTCCC
Source organism: Spirosoma pollinicola (assembly GCF_002831565.1). Classification (NCBI taxonomy): domain Bacteria; kingdom Pseudomonadati; phylum Bacteroidota; class Cytophagia; order Cytophagales; family Cytophagaceae; genus Spirosoma; species Spirosoma pollinicola. Next base: position 1,070,104 of record NZ_CP025096.1, read on the forward strand.
GGCTGGATATTTGAACGTTGGTTTCGCCACAGCCGCAGCACCCAAAGCTCCTTTCAGCAAGGCAACGTGTGCCGCTTCATGCTTGCTGATTTGATTGATAACCGTTTGGTCGCTGGCGGGTACCAGTCCCGCAGTCGCTAGGCCGGTACGGTAAAATTCATCCTCAAGATACTCAAGTGTGAGGGCAAAATTAACGGCGTCAATAGCCGCCTGCGTTGGCGCTGTGGTGGTTTGAGCAAAGGCTTTATTCAGGCTGGCGGCCACAAGGGTTGGAATACCGGCGGCTGCCAGATTTGAGCCAAATTTGAGAAGATTCCGACGCGAATAGAAACTATACCGCTCGCTGATTTCGGGATCAGCCTTTTCAATTTCAGATATTAATTTAAATAGATTCATGGCGTTGTGTCTGGTTTACATGGGAAGAGTAGCGGCCGTGATTTGTGTTTTCACGTACTTCTGGGCAATGGGCAATACAACAGCTGGTTTGTTGGCAGCATCGAGCCCGGTGGTAGGTGCTACCACGTCGTCACCGGCAAAGTCGGCAGATTTTGGGTTCAGTAAATCGCGGATCGCGGCTGCATGACGCGCTTCTACCGATACAATCTTGCCTGCCAGCGCCAGATAATTTACGTCTGTAATCAATGGGCCAGCTCCGTTATAAGCTGACACGCCAAGATCTTCAAATGCTTTGGCCGTTCCTAACACACTGGCCCGATCGCTGAAGTTAATGCTGCTGAAATTTGGAACCAGATCGGCAATTCGATTGGCAGCTGGAATAGCGGCTTTAAAAAACTCGCGGTGGATGATTTCGTGGTCGCGAATGTCCATCAGAATTGTCTTTTCGGCATCGGTCATGCCGCTGTAAGGCGTGGTAATGACCTGAGAATAAAAAGCCGCTTCCAGTTGTTCCAGTGCAAACGCATAGTTAAGAATACCGATATCACCAGTTCCCAAATCGACAGGGGCCATTACGGTGGTTGGGTTTTCTTCTCCTTCTTTGCAGGACGCCAGAAGGGCACCACCGGCGGCAAAAGCACCTGCGTAGCGCAGAAATAACCGACGACCTACCATCACCGGCTCTAACTGGCCTGGTAACATGGTCAGGCCCGATTCATTCTGTTGCTTGCTCATAACGTATGTAGTTAATTGTGTCAGTATAACCGCTATTTAACCAGACGGTTCGATAGATGTACGCCATCTTTTCTGACTTGGATTTATTTTTCTTAACAAAAGTCCCTCCAACGAAAGATATAGGGACTTTTATACACGCATAGAATTGCTTACTTTTTTGATGGTGTAACGTTTCTGAATAGACTGATACTTTGTAAAACAGATACGCTGAATTGTATAAAAACGATGGGTTTATCGCCTATTTTTACAGATTGTGTTGACGCAACAGACCGACGAAATGATTGACAGATGTTTACTGCAACTGTAACATGTCATGTGCGATCTGCATCCATTACCGTAACCGATCCTAATCCTCTGGTTTAATGAAACAATTATTGGCCCTATCTCTGCTGTTTTTTGTCGCCGTTTTACCTGGACTAGCCCAGAAAAATTTGCATGTCAGATCGCCTAATGGACAAATCGACTTTGTCTTCAATCTCTCCAAAACAGCCCCGTCGTATAAGGTTACGTTCAATGAAAAAACACTCGTTGAACCCTCAGAGTTAAGTCTGACATTTCAGCAGACGGGTGTTTTTGGGCCAAACCTGACGCAGAGAAAGTCAATAACCCGAATCATTGACGAGACTTACGAATTGGTAGTGGGCAAAGTTAAAAAAGCGAGAAATCACTGCCGGGAAACAACCATACCCTTGTACGAAAAGGAGGGCAACAAACGTCAGATTAACCTGGTCGTCCGGGTGTTTGATGATGGTGTCGCGTTTCGGTATGAGTTTCCTGAACAGGAAAATTGGTCATCGTATGTACTGACCGACGAAAATACAACCTTCCAACTAACCCAAAACCCCACGGTTAGGGCGCTGTTTCTGCCCAACTTCACCAGTTCGCACGAGGGATTATACACCACTACACTGCTAGGAAGTATTAAAAACGATACCTTGATGGATATGCCCGCGTTGTTCGAATTTCCGGATAAAACGTACTTAGCCATTACCGAAGCCGCTCTGCACGATTATGCAGGCATGTACCTGACAATGAAAAACGGGCCGTCGGGTAGTTCGGTATTAACGAGCCAGCTTTCGCCCCTGCCCGGTCAGACAGAAAACAAAGTGAAAGCCATTTTGCCCCACAAAACGCCCTGGCGGGTCATGCTGATTAGCGACCGGGTTGGTGCATTGATTGAATCCAATATCCTGACGAGCCTGAACGAACCGTCGAAGATTGTCGATGTGTCGTGGCTGAAAGCCGGAAAAACAACTTTCCCCTGGTGGAATGGAAACGTAACGCCGGATACAAGTTTTGCGCCGGGCAATAACTTCGACACCCAGAAATATTACATCGACTTCTGTGCCGCGAACCACATTGAGTATCATTCGGTGGTTGAATATGGACTGCACGAATGGTACGTAAACGATGGCGCGGGGTTCGTGCCGGGACCAAATGTCAATGCGGCCAAAGCTGTGCCGGGACTGGATATGCAGCAGGTGTGCGACTATGCCAAAACGAAAGGTGTGGGCATTCGGGTGTGGGTGTTCTGGACGGCCTTATACCCGAAAATTGACTCGGTGTTTGCACAGTATGAACGCTGGGGCATCAAGGGGCTGATGGTCGATTTTATGGATCGGGATGATCAGGAGATGGTTGCTATTCAGGAGCGTATTCTGCAAAAAGCGGCCGAACATAAACTGCATATTCAGTTTCATGGGTCATACAAACCCACCGGTATGCATCGGACGTATCCGAATGAGTTGACCCGCGAAGCAACGCTCAATTATGAAACCAGTAAATGGAGCGGTCTGGATACCCCCGATCACGACATTTCGTTTCCGTTTACGAGGCTCCTGGCCGGGCCAATGGATATGCACCTGGGTGGTTTCCGGGCGGTACCCGATAACCAGTACAAAATTCAATATACTCGCCCGCTCATGCACGGCACGCGATGCCATCAGTTAGCTATGTATGTGGTGACCGAAAGTTACCTGGGTATGGTAGCAGACTACCCCGACGCCTACAAAGGTCAGCCGGGATTCGACTTCCTGAAACAAATACCAACAGTCTGGGATGAAGTTCGGGTACTCAATGCCGCTGTTGGTCAGTTTATCACCATTGCCCGACGCACAGGCGACGACTGGTTTATTGGCAGTATCACCAATTCAAGAGCGCGGGAAATTTCGATTCCGTTTGATTTTCTTCCCGAAGGAAACTACACCGCCGACCTCTATTCCGATGCCCCCGACGTTGCCCAAAACCCTAACCACCTGACCCAACAAATCAGGACGATTACACGAGCCGATGTGCTAACCATAAAACTGGCAGCGGGTGGAGGGCAGGTTATCCGGTTGAGGAAACAGTGAACCGGGCGTTTTGGTACGGGTATGTACGATCTGGCGCGGGTATTTACCCGTGCCTTTTAATGAAGTCAGTATTTACTGACGCAAGCGAACCGGGACGCCGGACCGGCTTGCTTTATGAACAGGCACGGGTAAATACCCGTGCCAGATCGTACATACCCGCCCCAGATTACGTTCCAAAAACAAAGATGATTGGTTCCTGTTTTGACTCATAACACTCAACGGAAACAACCATGATTCGAACATATTTGAATGCCTTCCAGATAGGAATTGTTGCGGGGATGCGTGCCATGTCGGCACCTGCTTTTGTTAGTCATAAACTATCGCGTGAAACCCCGAATCCGCTGCCGGATTCTAAATTTCATTTTTTGACCTCGTCCAAAGCCGCTAACACCCTGGCTGTATTGGCGGGTGGCGAATTAATTGGCGACAAAATGCCCAATGCACCAAGTCGGATTGCGCCGGCACAATTGCCCTTCCGTTTGATTTCCGGGGCTGCGTCTGGTGCTGCACTAACCGAAGCTGATGGACAACCCGTTGCCTATGGCGCAGTTTTGGGAGCTGTGGGTGCCGCTGTTGGCAGCTTTGCATTCTACCACCTGCGCCATTGGCTGACGCACGAGAAGGATTTGCCAGACACTGTAGTCGCTCTGGCCGAAGATGCATTGACTATGGGTTTGGGCTTGCTGACTATAAATGAATAATGTACAATTTATAATGTAGAATGAAGGATCAATAATGTGCAAAAAGCATAGTTTTAGCATTTAGCACTATCAATTTTTCATTATCCATTAACTGAGTACGGCATCTTAATTGTAGGGGATTAACTGTCAATGGAAAAGGCGCTCATGGTAAGGCGCCTTTTCTGTTGTAAACACCCGGAAATAAGCTTACCATGTTATCTTTGCGTTTCCGAAATAACCCTCATCAACGTCTACCGGATTAATTTGTTAAGAGTGTTTGCCCGGAATTTACCGCTCGGTAGTAACAGATCGTCGGTGATTCAGCCACTCACTCATTCGCTCATTCGCTCATTCACCAGTACAAATGCAGGTTCTTAAATTTGGCGGCACCTCGGTTGGGTCCGTAGATAGCATAAAACAGGTTATCCAGATCATTGAAAACCATCGGCAAAACGGCGACCAGATAGCGGTCGTGTTCTCGGCGATGGGTGGCATTACCAATCAGCTTATCGAGATTGGGCGGATGGCTACGACTGGCGAAACCGACTACATGGAACTGGTTCGCCGAATTGAGGATCGCCATTTTAATGTAATAAAGGCCCTGATTCCAGTTAAAGAACAAAGCAAAGTATTCGCGCACATTCGGGGCATTATTAACGAACTGGAAGATTTACTGCGGGGTGTTTCGCTCATCCGCGAGCTTACGCTTCGTACTCATGACCTGATTACCAGCTTTGGCGAACGCCTATCGACAACGGTTATTACCGAATGCGTAAAAAGTCTGGGTATTCCCGCGCAGTTTTGCGATGCCCGCAAGATCATTAAAACGGATACCCAGTTTGGACAGGCTGAGGTAAATTATACCCTGACGAACCAACTCATTCAAGAGCATTTCGCCAAAACGTCTGACCTGCAACTGGTGACGGGCTTCATTGGCTCGACCGAAAAAAACGAAACGACAACCCTCGGTCGGGGTGGTTCCGACTATACGGCTTCCATCCTGGGCGCGGCTCTGAATGCAGAGGTTATCGACATATGGACGGATGTTGACGGAATGATGACCGCCGACCCGCGCAAGGTGCCCAACGCGTTTAATATTCCAACCATCACCTATGCCGAAGCGATGGAACTGTCGCACTTTGGGGCCAAAGTAATTTATCCACCAAGTCTGCAACCGGCGTTTGCCCGCAATATTCCGGTTCGGGTGCTCAACACCTTCAATCCAACACACGAAGGCACCGTGGTGAGCCGCACCGCCGAACGGCGTCAGTATACCATAACGGGTATTTCGAGCATCGACGATATTGCCCTCGTGAACGTACAGGGTTCCGGTATGATTGGCGTGGCGGGAGTATCGGCCAAGCTATTTGGCGTGTTGGCGGCCCATAAAATCAGCGTGATTCTGATTTCGCAGGCTTCGTCGGAGCACTCAATTTGCTTTGCCATCGACCCGCGCGGAGCCGAGAACGTAAAGACAATTCTTGACGCTGAGTTCGCCACCGAAATTGCTCACGGGCACATCGACAACATCGCTATTGAACGCGATCTGTCGGTTATTGCGACGGTGGGTGAGGGGATGAAGAAAAGCTCCGGTATTGCCGGGAAACTGTTTTCTGTACTGGGTAAAAACGGCGTCAACATTGTGGCTGTGGCGCAGGGGTCGTCGGAGATCAACATCTCGGTGGTTATTAATAAAAATAACCTCTCGAAAGCCCTTAACTCGCTGCATAACATCTTCTTCCAGTCCGAAGCCCGCGTACTAAACCTCTATCTGGTGGGTACGGGTCTGATTGGGAAAACGCTGTTGAAACAGATCTTCGACCAGTCAGAATACCTGCGTTCGGAGAAGCTGCTGAAGGTTTGCGTGGTGGGTATGACGAACACCAAAAAGATGGTGCTTGACCCAAAAGGTATCTCGTTGGACGGCTGGCGCGAACGGCTTTTAACGGATGGCGTCACGACGTCGCTACCGGCCTTTGTCGAGAAAATAAAAGACTATAACCTGCCCAACTCGGTATTTATCGACTGTACGTCGGACAAAGACATTGTGCAGTTTTACGAATCCTTGCTGGATGCCAATATCTCGGTCGTAACACCGAACAAAGTTGCCAATTCCGGCCCCTATAGCGAGTACCGACGGTTACAGCGCACAGCCCTGAATCGGGGCGTCAAGTTCCTCTACGAAACCAACGTGGGGGCTGGCCTGCCGATTATCAATACCGTGCAGGGGCTGATGACCTCCGGCGACCGTTTTCTTAAAATTGAAGCGATTCTATCGGGTACGTTGTCCTATATTTTCAACACCTTCCGCCCCGGCATTTCCTTTGCCGATGTGGTGCGCGAAGCCAAAGAAAAGGGCTATACCGAACCCGACCCCCGCGATGACCTGAGCGGCCTGGATGTAGCCCGGAAAATCCTGATTCTGGCCCGGGAAGCCGGTTTTCCACTTGAGCCGGACGATGTTACAATTACGAACCTGCTGCCGAAGTCGTGTCTGGATGCACCCACGATTCCTGCCTTTTTTGAGGAATTAGAGCGCAACAATGACTACTTCGAGAATCTGCTCAGCACTGCTTATGAGAAAGGCGAAAAACTCCGGTTTGTGGCTAGTTTCGAGAACAACAAAGCGACCATTGGCTTAAAACCAGTCGATGCTGACCACCCGTTCTATCAATTAACCGGCGCCGACAACATCGTTTCGTTCACCACCGAGCGGTATAAAGACCGGCCCTTAGTGATCAAAGGACCGGGTGCCGGTGCGGAGGTAACGGCCTCGGGCGTGTTTGCCGATGTGGTGAGTATCGGAAGCTATTTGGCGTAGAGATGTGGCTGGCGCGGGTATTTACCCGTGCCTTTTTGTGAAGCAAGCATTCGCTTGCGTCAGTGAATACTGACTTCATGAACTGGCACGGGTAAATACCCGCGCCAGCCGCGTGCATAGAGCAGGTAATGGCTTCGGACGTATTTGCCGATGTAGTAAGTATCGGGAGCTATCTGGCGTAAGAATAGAGAACTGTAGTGCCGCACCGGCGGCCTTTACAAGTAGGTGACTTAGAGACTTTCAACAGTCTCATTGCGTAAATCGGCTATACTCTTACCCCCGCACCATGCGCTTTTGGCTCTCGCTTGCCTGCTTTTTATTTCTTTCATTCTCCGTTTTCGCTCAGCAGAACACCGCTTATAAAGACCCGACTGTAGCTTTAGAAAACTTCGACTTCGAGGCTATTGATTACAATACATTAGATTCCATTTCACGCGATTATATCAACGCTATGGAGCACAGCCTGTACCACCGATTTGATAAGGCTGAAGCATTGCTGAAGAAAGTGGCTTTACAGACGACCTCCCCGTTGAGCGGGGTAGCTCGTTATCACTTGCTAAACGAGCTTTACTTCTGGCGGGGTAACTACGCGGAGTATGTGAAATTTGCTGACCAGATAAATGAGAAGCCAGAGTTCTATGAGTTGGCTAGCTTGTTAGCCGTACATCCGGCCATGCACGTCAATTTCTCCACCGACAGTTTAGTGATTCCCGTCACGATTCGAAAGCATAGTTATATTATCGTAGAGGTGTTTCTTAACGGAAAGCCTGTACGGCTCATCCTCGATTCGGGGGCTAGTTTTTCAATTGTTTCTCATAAGTTGAATGACGAACTGAAGGTAAAGCCTTTAGCGAATATAAACTTTCAGAATTCGGTTGGCACAATGATTAAGGAGCCTGTCGGCCTACTTGATTCACTGTCATTTGGTAACGTTCAACTAAAGAATGTACCAATAATCTACACGGCAAAGAATAGCGTTTTCAAACGGATGCACGTCGATGGCCTGTTGGGCTGGGATATTCTGCAAAAGCTCGCTTATACGGCTGATTTCAAAGCACAGACGCTTATGATCTGTAAGCCTGTTATAGACTCAACCGCCGAAAAAAATCTATTTGGTATAGGGCATCCTATTCTGATTGTTCGCACATCTTCGGACAACCCACTCAATATGTATTTTGACTCCGGTTCCAATAGTGTTGATTTACGGGAGAAAGGAGCCGCTAAACTTGGAGAATATAAGACCAGGAAAAGGCCGGGGGCAACCTTTGGCATTGGTAAAATGAAAATAGGCCTGTTTCGTTATGTGAAGGGTTTTACGTTTCAGACAAGCGGTCAATCATTTAGCCGGAAGTCTACTTATTTATCGCCCGTTGAGTATAGTTCGTTGAACATCATCTGTGACGGTGTCATTAGTAATGCACCTTTTCAAAAAGGCCGTCTCACGATTGATTACCTGAACAATCATTTCGGCTATACCGAGATGAAAGCCACAAAACGCTGAAAGTTTCGTAGCTTCGTAAACGACAATTTCCTCTTTCCTGTGCTAGCCGATACCCAACAACAACCCCTCATTGACCGCATTCGTGATATTGATCACCCCGAAGCTGTTCGGCGATTTTTTGGGTTGTTAAAGGAATTGATCGACATGGTTAACCTGCCCAATGGCGATGCCCGGCTGGCCTTTACGGTTCGGCAGGAGAAAGCCGCCATCACGGCGCATATCAATTTCTTTCAGGCTCTGCGTATTCAACGCCAGCGTCGCAGTGAAGTTGAATACCACCTTACCATTAAGAAATCCTGTCAGGATCGGCTGAAAACCATTGAGGAACTGGTTTTTGAACCCCTGACCGAAAAGTCCGATTATCTGGCCGTCATCATTGGGCAGTCGAATGTGCATTTGCTGTATATGCCGGTGCTGCGAACCTGCTGGGAAGACTGCCTGCTCGAACTGGTCGAGACGAGTAAACGGGGGCCGCACTCCGCCCGACATAACGCCGATGTGTACCGGGCCGCCGAAGACGAAGCTTTTCTGAGTGAAGTTATCCGGCTTGCCGATGATCCAACGCTGGCAGATCGGGTGTCGAACGGTAATGCCGTTGAGGAGCCGGAAGCCGGGTATGAACTAGAGCCAGCGCTGCCAAATCAACCCCATAATCTCATTCTGTTTGGCCCACCAGGTACGGGCAAAACGTTTGCCTTACAGCCCTATTTGCGGGAAAATAACTCGTTTATTACGTTCCATCCATCCTACAGCTACGAAGAGTTTATTGAGGGCATTCGACCGGAGGTACTCAACGGGCAAATCAGCTACAAAATTCGCAAGGGTATTTTTTATAAAGCCTGTATGTCGGCCATTCAACAGGCGGGATACGGCACTCTGGCCGACTGCCTGAACGACTCGGTGGAAAACCGTACCCGAAAGTTAAAAAAAGCACCAGCCTATTATTTGCTCATCGACGAGGTCAACCGCGCCAACGTTGCCAGTGTGTTCGGGGATTTGATTACACTGCTCGAAACCGACAAGCGGCTGGGTGCAGCCAATGAACTTTGGCTTACCTTACCCTATTCGCAGGAGCGTTTTGGCGTGCCGCTAAATCTATTCGTTGTGGCAACCATGAACACCACCGACCGCTCGATTGCGCTGTTGGATATTGCCCTTCGACGCCGGTTCTCGTTTCGGGAAATGCTGCCCGATCCAACGATTTTAGGCGTTATCGACGGTATTGATCTGGCCCAATTGCTGCGGACCATCAACGAGCGTATCGAATACCTGCTCGACCGGGACCATCAGATTGGTCATGCCTATTTTACAACGGTCGAAACCCACGCTGAACTTTGTGCCGTCTTTCGTGATCGGATTATTCCGCTGCTGCAGGAATATTTTTTTAATGATTGGGCTAAGATTCAGCTTGTTCTGGGCGACAATCCCGCCTGGGGTAAAGACCCCGACTTACGTTTGATTCGGATTAAGAAAAAATATACGTCGGTAGCAGCCAGTAAGTTATTTGGCGAAATGCCGGATTCTGTAGATGAAATAGTAACCTATGAAATTAACCCAAGTCTAAAAGATGATAACTGTGAACAAATACCGGCCGATGCCTTTGTTCGAATTTATCAGAAGCAGTAGAGCGGACATCTTGTCCGCTTCATAAAGTACTATTTTTGCGGACAGGATGTCCGCGTTACTCATGAAAGCACTAGTCCTCACTCAATACAATCAGTTCGATTTACAAGACGTACCAACTCCAACCATCCGGCCAAACGAGGTGCTGGTACGCGTGCAGGCGGTTGGCATTTGTGGCTCCGATGTACATGGAATGGACGGCAGCAGCGGTCGACGGATTCCGCCCATCGTAATGGGTCATGAAGCCAGCGGCATTATTGCCGAAGTAGGCAGCGATGTAAAAAACTGGGCCACCGGCGACCGCGTTACCTTCGATTCGACGGTGTATGTTCTCGACGACTGGTACAGCCGTCGGGGCCAGTATAACCTGAGCGATGGCCGCGAAGTAGTGGGCGTATCAACGCCCGATTTTAAGCGACATGGCGCATTTGCCGAATTCGTAGCCATTCCCCAGCATATTCTGTATGCGATTCCTGATAATGTCAGTTTTACGCAGGCGGCTTTGGTTGAACCGGTTGCCGTGGCGCTCCATGCCGTTAGTCTGACGCCCATTCAGGTGAACGATTCGGCGGTGGTTGTCGGGTCGGGCATGATTGGCCTATTCGTAATTCAAGCCTTAAAACTGTCTGGGTGCGGCACTATCATAGCTATTGACCTTGACGATGATCGGCTTGCTTTAGCGCAAGAACTTGGGGCAACGCATACTATAAATGCCGAAAGTGGTGAGATAGCCAAACAGGTACAAGAACTTACTGGTGGGCGCGGAGCCGATGTATCCTTTGAAGTCGTAGGCGCAGGTCCAGCTGTTAAAACCGCTATCGACTGTGTTCGGAAAGGGGCCACGGTAACGTTGGTAGGCAACCTTGCGCCAACGGTTGAAATGCCTTTGCAGGCCATTGTAACCCGCCAATTACGGCTACAGGGCTCGTGCGCCATCAATGGCGAATATGAAGCCGCGCTGGCCCTGATCTCATCGGGCCGGATAAATGTCGAAGCCATTCTCAGTGCCGAAGCGCCACTAAATGAAGGTGCCGACTGGTTCAAACGGTTATACGAGAAAGAGAAGGGATTAATAAAGGTCGTGTTAAAACCGTAATCATTGTTTAGCGGCCCATGCTATAATATCCGGGTACAAATCGGCAACGGTTTGGCCCGGTTTTTTGGTTTTATACAATCGAAGTAATTCCTGATTGAACCCGGTGAATTGCTGAAAACCCCGGTTAGCCATGCGATTTTCGAGGTCTCTATTAAGGACAGCAAATGTTTGTTCGTCAAACAGGTCGTTGAACAGTAAGGTGACGAGCGAATAATTCATGTATTCTTCAAAACACGAAAAAGCATTGTTGTAGTTAGCCGACGATTTGCCCGCTGTTATCCACTTGGTCAGGTTTTTATAGGCATCTGAAACCGCTTTTTTATTCCTGTCGGCTTCTGCTTCGGGGTTAAGGTAGGTGTGATTTAATTCAGTAAAAGCGATAATCATTCGCTGGCCTCTTGTAATATTTTTAGGTTGTTTGGCTTGACTGTCGTCAATAAATGGATAATTGATGTGGGACTGTGCTTCCGTAAAGCCATTGTCGGTGAAGTGGTTGGCCGATTGATTCCAGCCAACAAGGGGCGAGAATAGTATTTTTACCGCGGAATAATGCGTGGAAGGGAATTGCTTTTCCAGCCACGCTTTCATCGTCGCTACGTCCACATTCTTCTTGAAGTCAGTTATCAGACTATTGTAATAAGGCGTATGTTTCTGGAAAAACGAGCGAAAATTGGCCTGTTTGGTAAACTGTTCCAGTTTAGGAACATACGGAGTCAATTGATTGACTTCTCCCCAACTTGCCCGGTCATAAATGGGGCTTTTTACGAGTTTATTGCCTTGGAATAAGTAAGCGTAACTGTCCATTTTTAGATTGGCGTAGTTATCCTCTGACTTCAACAGCAGGGAATCAACCGTGCGAACTGCCGGATGATTTTTGTAGGGCGAGAAGTGCCTCATGACCTGCTTATAATAGTCGGTCTCCTTATAAATGGCAGGTGTCTTTCCATAGTTAGTGAGTGCAAAAATGACGTTTATGAGTTCATAGACTTCAGGTACTTCAACGCTCGTCTTGCCTTCATTAGCTTTTTTATAAGCATCTGTGAATGTGGCCGCTTTAACGAATTTATGACTCGTAAAATGACCCAGTAAGGTATCGCCTTTGGCTTCACGAATTATCTGAAAATCAGTCATAGCGTTATGCTGTAGAGTCATAACGACAGAGTCTTTTTCTGTAACCAGTACAAACGGAACGGATGCTTTCTCAAGAGGGAAATTGTAAGAAAAATCTTTAGGCACGTCGTTGACACCGTTAAAGTTTGACCGTTCACCATCAATGTACATAACGATTCTATTCTGCTTCGTACGAAGGGTGGGAGGGGTGGCCGTTTGCCCTGATGCGTCAAGTATTGTGAAGATAATCAGCAGAAAAGTGGCTATTCTTTTCATGTGGTCGGGTGTGTTGAATTGCACCTGCATTTTAGCAAAAAGGCGTAACAGTATCACTAATACATGAAATCTTATTGATGCAAACAGTTTCTATTTGGCCACTTCGTACTGACTGATCGTATAGCCATCATTCAACTCAAGCAAGTCGTCTGTTAGCTGAGTAATTATAGTTTTCTTGGTAGTTGCACAGAAAGCAGTTGGACAGATAACCCAGTCAGTGTAGTTGACGACAATTCCCTGGCGATTGAACTTGGTGGGGGCGCAACAATTAGCCGGGGTCGTTACACCATTTCGCTGATAAGCCACTGTGCCGTCTTGTCGGTATTCGATTGTGTAATAGGCATCCGTATCTCTGGATTGCCAAACATGGCTATCCAGCGTTCGGGTTTGGGTTAAATGCCACCGGTTATACAGCAAATCGGACGGGCCAATTAACTTGTCTTTCTGACATGAACCGAAAATGATTGTTGTCAGTAGGGTGAAAAACGCGCTCCGTTGCATATAATTGAGTCTTTGTTTGAGTAGAAGACCTATCGAAAACGCATTTCGTTGGAAGACGTTTAAAAAATTATGCCTGAACCCATACGCATTGCCATCATTGGCCCCGGCAAAGTGGCTCACCTCCACGCCCAGGCCGTTCTCGACACCCCTAATGCCGAATTAGTCGCCGTTTATGGCCGGACGTATCAGAAAGCGGAAGACTTTGCCAATAAATACGGTATACATGCGTACAGTGATGTGTACGACATGATTGACCGGGAAAACGTGGACCTCTGTCTTGTCTGTACAACGCACCCCGCCCACCGTGAACCCACTGTGGCTGCTTTAAACGCGGGTTCGCACGTTTTGGTTGAGAAACCACTGGCGTCAACGCTCGAAGACTGCGATGCCATGATGGAAGCGGCAAAACGGAACAATCGCCATTTGGGCGTTATCAGCCAGCGACGCTTTTATGCACCCAGTCAGCGCATTCGGGAAGCTATCGATACCGGAAAAATTGGAAATCCTGTGCTGGGCACGATCCAGATGCTCGGCTGGCGTAGTGAAGCCTATTACCAAAGCGATGCCTGGCGCGGCACCTGGGCCGAAGAAGGGGGCGGTGTACTGGTCAACCAGTCACCACACCAACTCGATCTGTTGCTCTGGTACATGGGCGAAGCCGACGAAGTATATGGTGTTTGGCGCAATCTGAACCACCCATATATTGAGGTAGATGACACAGCACTGGCCATTGTGAAATTTAAAAATGGCGGGCTGGGTAATGTTATTGTGAGCAACTCACAAAAGCCGGGCATCTTCGGAAAAGTCCATGTACATGGAGAGAACGGCGCATCGGTTGGCGTTCAAACCGATGGCGGAGCTTTGTTTATTGCCGGTATGTCGACCATCACCGACCCGCCCGTTAATGACCTTTGGACGGTGCCGGGCGAAGAGAATTTGCTGGCTCAATTCATCGAAGAAGACACCGCTTTTTTCAACACCATCGACGCAACGGTTTATTATTTCGGTCTGCAAATTGCCGAGTTCTGCGACGCCATTCGCGAAGGACGTGCACCGTCTGTAACAGGTCAGGAAGGCCGGAATGTAGTGGCCCTATTTCAGGCCATTTACGAATCAACGAGAACGGGCTTGCCGGTGAAATTGTAGTGCCGACCGTCCCGGTCGGGAGCAATGCCATACGGCAGTTGGGCCGTTTTTGCACCCGACCGGGACGGTCGGCACTACGTTAATTCGCTGGATCGGCGGGCGTGCTTGTATTATTGTTACGCTCCGTTAGCGGGTAGGGGAAAAAGTTACGATTCCGCTCGGCACCCGTTGCGCCCGGACCCGGACGATTAAACCGGCGACTATCTTCCAATCGGAAACCCTGATACGCCAATTCGATCTGGCGATTCCGGTAAATTTCCGTCAAAATGGCATCGGCAGTTTGCGCACCGGCATAAGCTGGCAGAGCTGCTCCCAAACCAAATACATCCGTAGTGGCGGTTTTGGTCAAGACTTTGTTCAGTGCCACTACCGCGTTGGTCAGATCTCCTTTTCGGGCATAGGCTTCCGCCTGAATCAACAAAATCTCACCCGGCAGGTAAACAGGAACAGCCGCATTGTTGGCCGTATAGAAAGCCGTTGCTACGACAGGCGCCACCGCCGGATTAGAACTAACCTTGGTCAGAAAACTGATCCGTTTGTCGGCTGCGTCGGGAGTGAGGGCACCGGTCAGGCCAAGGCTGGCGTTGGTTGGTTGAAACACGTTCAGGTTGCCAAAGGTGTATTCGAACAGCGGGTTGCGTGTGTTATCGTCGAAGTTATAGACCGATTTTTTCGTCAGATCAACCTTTGCGGCAGCGGCAAGCGCTTTGTCGTAATCACCGGAAAACAAGGCATAACGGGCAATCAGGGCCTGAATCGTGTTCGGAATATCAATTCCGGTTACGATCTTACTCGTAAAATCGGCCGATACGGGAGCGGCTGAGACCTGCGTTGCTGCCGTTTCGAGGGTGCTGATGGCTTCTTTGAAAACCTGCGCCCGAGGCACAAACGGCACGTTATTGCCTGTCGTAACGGGCGACTGCTCGAAAAACAAGCCCAGGGTTCCCAACGATAACGCCCGGAAAATCGACGCATAGCCAATAATACCGCTCTTTGTTCCGGCATCGCTCACTACACCCGTATTTGCCAGAATCAGTTCGGCATTTGAGCGTACCAGGTGACTTTGAGTCCAGAGGTTACGAACAACACTGTTGATGTTACTGACGTTTCCGGCACCCGTGGCGAGGTTAGCCTCATCAAGATTACCAACGTTTAGTACGGCCTCCTCTTTTGTCGTCAACCCACCACCCGCTGTGCTGGCGTATAATACGCTTAAGGCGCCACCGGTTGTGTAGCGGTATTGGAGTCCGTTGGAAAGGGTCATCAACCCATCGGGCGAGCTAACGGCTTGCGACTGGCTGATGGTGCTTGGGTTCAGATATTCCTTATTACAGGCAACCTGCGTCAGCATGAAGCCCGTAAGGAGAATGGGAGTTATTATTTTTTTCATAGTTAGAATGTCGCTGACAGTTTAAGTTGGTAGGTACGTGGAATAGGAACGTTTCCGAAGTCGATGCCCCGCAGCAAGTCGTTGTTGCCACCGGCATTGGTTTCCGGATCGAAGCCCGTGTATTTGTCCCATGAGTACAGGTTACGACCTACTGCCGATAGTGTCAGGCGACTAATGGCCTTAACAAATGTAGGCAGGGTGTAACTGAGGGAGACTTCGCGCAACTTGGTGTACGAACCTTTGTCAACCCGAAACTCCTGCGTGTTATAGATGCCGAAGATATAACCGCGCGTCAGCGTACCGCGTAATTCCTGTTCGGCATAATCGCCCAGGCCAACACCTTGCCGTGTCCGTTTGTCGGCGTTGAAAACATCAACACCCTGAACCATATCCAGAAGAACATGCAGGTTCAGTTTTTTATACGCCAGATTGGTGCTGAACGAACCCGTCCATTTTGGGTTTGGGTTACCAATGATCACGTTGGCCGTTGGTTTGGTCACGTCTAATGTACCGTCGGAGTTACGCGCCGGCGTGTAGTCGATAGCACCGTTTGCCTGGGCACTTGCCCGTTCGGACTGCGGGAAACCCGAAGGCGAAAGCAGCAACGTGCCGTCTGTATTGCGGGCATAAGCGGTGCCGTAGAAAACACCAACCGGCTGGCCAACAATTAAGTTAACCGGCGTTCCTGATGCCGACGATGCATCGGGGTTAATAATGGGCAGACCGCCTAAATCAAGAACTTTGTTGCGGTTTTGGTTATAAATGAAGGTTACATCCCAGCTCAGATTTTTGGTCTTAATGGGCGTTGCGTCCAGAACAATTTCAAATCCTTTGTTTTCCATCGAGCCTACGTTGTTAACGATACTGGTACCGCCAGTTGTTGGGGCCAGCGTCCGGTTTACAACCAGATTGGTGATCTTCTGATGGTAGGCAGTGATGCCCAACCCAATCCGACCGCTCAGAAACGATAAATCAGCACCGCCTTCGAGTTCGGCCATGCGTTCGGGTTGCACCTCGGGATTAGCCAATTGTGTACCCGGCGTTATAGTATTCTTACCCAGAAAAGCCACTGGGCTAAACTGGTAGAAACGAGCATACGAACCAATACCCGACAAGTTACCCGCTTCGCCGTAACTAGCCCGTAGTTTCAGGCTGTTGAATGCGTTGCCACCCGATATATTTTTCCAGAAATCGAGGTCCGACACAATGAACGAACCGCTCACTTTAGGGTAATACTGGTTGGTTTGACTTGTCGAGAATTTCGACGACTGGTCGCGACGGACGGCACCAGTAATAAAGGCCAGATTTTTATAACCAAACGTAGCCTGTGCAAACAACCCACTCAAACTAAAGCGATCCAGGTTATAGGCAACGCCCAACGTTGTACTACTGGCCCCATTAACGGTTTCAATAAATGGGGCCAGATTTTGCCCACTGTTGTAGGAATAATCGGCCTGAAAATACTGGTAGCTATACCCGATAGCCGAGTTTATCTTAAACTTATCGTTGAACTGATGCTCATACTGCGCGTTCAGGTCGTTGTTGAATTGCAGCGACTGGTTGGTAGCGGTAGCGGCAAATCCACCCGGATAGCGGGCGGCTGGCAAACCGGCCACTGCCTGATACGGATAGGGCCGAATGTAGTTTTTGCCAAACTGCGAGTAGGCGTCAACCCCCACAATGTAGTCTATACTTAGCCCTTTCAGCGGGGTCAGATTCAACTGAAGGCTGTTGATTGTCCGGCTCACCGACTGCGAAAACTTCATGTCTTCGATGGTCGAGAGTGGATTTACACGCGTGGGCTCCACAGCCTGCAAGTTTCCAGCCGCATCGCGCTTGGTGATGTCGTAGATGTTGTTGGTAATGTTGACCGAGTTGATCGGGCTGTAGAATACGTTCCCGTTCGCTTTCTCGTTGGAAAGGCTATTGATGTAGCTTAACCCCACCGATATTTTTGCCCAACTGGCCAGTCGCTGATCAATGCGGGCGCGGAGGTTATACCGGGTGAAATCGGTTCCTTTTATAATCCCCTCATTCTTCAGATAGCCAAACGACACATAATATTGTGTGTTGTCGCGGCCACCCGAAACAGACAGATTATTATCTGTACCGTAACCCGTCCGGAAAATCTGGTCGAAATAGTTGTACCGTTGCACATCCACCAAATTGGTTGCCAATGGCGTGTTCGTGCCATCGCGGTAAATACTGGTCGTTGTGGTACCGGGATTGGCCGCAATCTGGGCTGCCGAAATACCACCAATCGGATACAGACGCAGAGCCGCAAAGCCAAACTGTTTGCCATACGTATTGACAGGTACGCTTTTGCGTAGTTCATTGACGTTGAATGAAGTTGAGAACGTAACCTGTGCTTTACCACTTTGACCACGCTTGGTTGTAATAATAACAACGCCGTTGGCCGCCCGCGAACCATACTGAGCCGCAGCAGCCGCGCCATTAATTACGTTGAGCGTTGCAATATCATCGGGATTAATATCCGAGAGTCGGTTCTGACCCACGTTGGCATTACCCACATCATTGGCAATGGCAAGCTGCGACACGTTGGTGCTTGCATTGCTAACAATCACCCCATCGACCACGTACAGCGGGTCCGATGAGCCAACCAACGACTTGATACCCCGTAAACGAATGCTGATTCCACCAGCAGGGTCGCCGGAGTTTTGTGTAATCTGCGCACCCGGTACTTTGCCCTGCAACGAGTTGATCAGGTTACCCGAACCCGTTTGTTGCAAATCGGTTGCTTTAATTGTGCTGATGGCATTGCCCAATTCGCGTTTGGGTGCTGACAGGGTAGATCCCGTTACTACAACTTCATCGAGGTTGGTGGTGGCGGCTACCAACTGAGCGTTTATCGTAACTTCGTCCGCATTACCTAATGTGGTGTTTTGACGAAGTGTTTCGTAGCCGATGGCCGTAAACGCAACGGTTACTGGGCCCGGCTTTAGGGTTACGGGAAAGGTGTAATTTCCGTCGGCATCTGTTGTGGTGCCAAGCGTTGTGCCAACAATCACTACGGTGGTGCCGGGCAGTGCCAGTTTATCCGCGTCTGTTACGCGGCCTTTGATTGTGAAGCGAGCGGTCTGCGCAAATACGTTTGTGCAAAACAGCAGGGTTAGGCAAAGTATCCCAAGGAAAGGAACACGTTGCCCAACGGGTGGGTATTTGTTTGTCATAAGTGAAGAAATTTGGTAGGTGTTATCAAATTGTTAAAAAAATTAACGTCGAAATATACCGCTAAAATGATCTTCTAGGCTACCGTTCATCATCAATTGCCAGGGTTTGACAAGAACTAATGAATTCTTACTTTTTTAGTAAATTTGAATCTTAGATAAGTTCTATATATACTTCATGATCAATCAAACTCTTTCTAGATGGCTGCTGGGTATTGCCATCCTGCTGGCGCACCTGGCCACTGCTCAACAAGCTAAACAACGCTATACGAATCTTCAACAGGCGCTATCGTCTGGTCGGGAGTTAGCCGGATCTGCCGGGCCACGTTCTGTAAACTGGATTGAAGGCGGCAGCAAATTCTCCTTCATCGACGGGCAGAACATCAAAACGCTTTCACCAAAAGATCAAAAGGAAGACGTCGTTTTTGATGGCAGTCACCTAAAATTTCCCGGTACCGACAAGCCGTTTTCGTACGGCTCGTTTCAATGGTCGAAAGACTCGAAGAATATTCTGTTTCAAGCTAATTTTCGGCCGGTCTACCGGCGGTCGGGGGTGTCGGATTATTATGTGTATGCGGTTGCCGACAAGAGCCTGAAACTCGTGGCCAAAGATGCACAAACCGCCGAACTGGCTCCCGATGGCAGTAAAGTCGGTTACGAGCGGGGTGGCAATCTGTTTGTTTTTGATTTTTCGACACAGAAAGAAATGCAACTGACCGACGATGCGAAAGCCGCTTTCTATAACGGTCGTTTTGGCTGGGCTTATGAAGAGGAATTTGGCCTGGCGCAGGCCTGGGACTGGTCGCCGGACAGTAAGTTCATCGCTTTCTGGCAGTCCGACGAGCGGAAGGTGCCGATTTACAAACTAACGGATTACAAAGGGTTCGATGAGAAATTCGACTCACTGCCGTACCCACGTGTTGGCGATCAGAATCCAATAGTGCGCATTGGCGTTATCGAGATCGCGAACAAAGCCAAACAATGGATGAAGGTCGATCTAGGTCGCGACGGCGAACCGGACGGCTACATTCCGCGCATCTACTGGACATCGCAGGAAGGCCAGTTAGCTTTGATGCATTTAAACCGCAAACAGAACCATCTGCGGCTATTTATGGCAAATGCCCGCACAGGCGATGCCAAACAGATTATGGAGGAAAAATCAACGACCTGGGTCGATGTATTTGATTTCTTTGCGGGTATCAATCACCTGATCTATTTTCCGGCGGGTGTTCAGGAGTTTTACTGGGTATCAGATCGCGATGGTTTTGCCCACTTATATCGCTACGATTACACGGGTAAATTGCTTAATGCGGTTACAAGTGGTAAGTGGGAGGTAAGCTACGTTCATCACATCGATCCGAAAACGAAGAAGGTGTATTTCACGTCGACCGAAGCATCACCGCTGGAACGGCAGCTATTTGTTATTGACGTAGATGGCAGAAATAAGCGTCGGCTCACCACTGTTCCCGGTAGGCACGCCGTCAATTTCTCGCCCAATGGCCAGTATTTTATTGACCGTTACTCAAACGTGTCAACACCTACGCAGGTGGAACTACGCGACACAAAAGGGCAACTTATTAAAACCCTAGAAACTAATACTAAAGTAAAGGATTATCTGGCCGGTCATGAGTTTGCACCCAAGGAATTAAGCAGCTTTACTACCTCCGATGGACAGCAAATAGACATTTCGATCATCAAGCCACTCAACTTCGATCCCACAAAAAAATACCCAGTCATGCTGGATATTTACGGCGGGCCGGGAGCGCAGTCAGTCTATAATGAGTTTTCGGCATCGGCCTGGCATCAGTGGCTGGCGCAAACGGGCTACATTGTGGTTGGCGTAAACAACCGGGGCAGCGGAGGCTACGGCCGTGAATTTGAAAAAGTTGTTTATGAGAAACTAGGGAAGTACGAGAGCCTGGATTTTGCTGAAACGGCGGCTTATTTAGCTAAGCAGCCGTGGGTCGATGCGAACCGTATGGCGATTCGCGGGCACAGCTACGGCGGCTATATGAGTAGCTATACCATGCTTACCCACCCCGGCGTGTTCAAAGTCTCGCTCGTGGGCGCACCCGTTACGGACTGGCGGCTCTATGACTCCATCTATACCGAACGATACATGGGTTTGATTCCCGAAAATGAAGAGAAATACAAAGCCAGCGCAGTAACGACCTATGCAAAGAATCTAGCTGGAAAAATGTTCATAGCCCACTCGACAATGGACGAAAACGTCCACGTTCGGAATACGTTTCAACTAATGAACGCGCTTGAAGATGCCGGAAAAGATGCTGATCTGAGGATATATCCACCCGGTACTCACGGTGTAGCTTACAGCTCAGGGACGCAGCTACTGTTGTTTCAGCAGTATACCAGTTACCTGGAAACGAATTTGAAAGGTAGCCCAGTAAATTAAGGCGCTTCCAAAGCGAAAACACCCAGTTCACCACAGCTTTTTGGATATTTTCGCTTTTTTGTTTCCTGCGTTTTTGCCGCTAAAAGTTTAATGAGCTCTCAGGCAGGAATGTGATTTTCCTAAAATTTTTTCTAAAAATTTAGGAAAATCACAAGTATGTAAAAGTACTATTAATCAATTACTTGTGTATTTATATCTATATTCTATAGTTAATCTAGGGTATATACTTAGGTAAAATACTGTTGAACAAAATTGTTTTGTGGTAGTTCAGAACGATTAACATGCTTATCAATACAAAAGTATACTGCACAAAACATCATTCGTTATGAAAAAATTAATCATTGCTGCTATTGCATTCCTGGCTGTAGCTCAGCCAAGCATTGCTCAAGCTGTTCAGGAAGGCAAAGCTGCCAAAAAAGAGATGAAGGCTGAGAAGAAAGTAGCCAAAGCACAGGAATATAAAATGGAAGCCAGAACTCATAAAGGCTTGGAAGTAAAAGGGATTTCTGATCCAAAAACGAGGATGGCTAAAGCAGACCGTAAAATGGAAAAGGCCGAAAAGAAAGTGCTGAAAGGAGAAGCTAAAGAACTAAAAGCTGTTGCAAAAGAAAAAAAGAAAGAAGGGGCTGGGGTTAACTAAGGCCAAAAAACTGTAAGACGACGATTGCACAATTATCGTCGTACATTCATTCACACACGAAGAACGGGCTTGAGGTAAATATATCTTAAGCCCGTTCATTTTATAATCACTACTGACGTAAAGCCCGCCGAATAACGTCTTCGACACTCAGAGCTGGGTCAGCTTTTAGTGCGTCATCGACACTTTTCTCAGCCGTTGCTTTAGGGAAGCCCAAAGCAACAAGGGCGGCCATTGACTCTTCCCGAATGGGGTTTGCAGCTGGTTGCTGGCGGTAACTTGGGCCATCGGGAACAACACCCGATTTCTTCATCTTATCGCGCAGTTCGAGAATGATCCGTTGCGCCGTTTTTGCACCAATGCCTTTAATAGCCTGTACTGCCCGGACGTTTTCGCCCAGAATAGCCAGTCGTAAGTCGCCCGGCTGCATGGCAGAAAGCATGCCCAACGCTGTATTTGGCCCAACACCCGACACACCAATCAGATCCAGAAACAGACTTTTTTCATCGGCGTTGGCAAAACCATAAAGAGCCTGTAAATCTTCGCGAAAAAGATGGTGAATAAACAATTTGATTCGGTCGCCACCGCCCGGCAGAACAGCATACGTTTGGAGAGATATATGAACCGAATAACCCACGCCATGTACGTCTATTATGGCGTAGGCAGGTTCTTTATAGGACAGAATTCCGTCTAAATAAGCAATCATTCGTTAACTGAAAAAGCTTGTTTTTAAGGTAGTTATAGAGAGTAAAGATACAAAAAACCCACGACATTTTAGGTGAAATGTCGTGGGTTCATCAGGCTGTTGGGAAGCTATTTTAAGCGCTCCTGTAAGAGCTTGAAAATGGCTTTTACGTCCTGTTGCATTTCATCTTGCCGAGCTTCTATCCGTATCTGTCCTTCTTTTAAAGACGTTACATCCGCTTTTAATTCGGCTACATCTGTTTTTAGTTCAGCTACATCTGTCTTCAGTTCAGCTACATCTGTTTTTAGTTCAGCTACGTCTGTTTTTAGTTCAGCTACGTCTTCGGCTATTTGGCTGGTTCGTTCTTCCAGCAGGTCAACCTTTATTTCCAATCGACTAAGACGTTGAAGGACGACTGTAACCTGCTCGCGGGTGTCAGTAACGTAATCAACTATTTTGCCAATTTGAAAAATAATGCGTCCCTGTGTTCGAACAACGTCGGCTAGAACGGGCTCGATTTGATCTAATCGCTGGTCTGATGTCATGGCGGGCTTAGTAGTCATGTGAGTCTGGCAAATTAGACGTTTCGAACAACATTAAGTTACTTAGCCTACAATTAACTTTTGTCCCGGCCGGAGGGAATTACTTTGAATATGGTTCATTTTCTTGAGCTGATCAATCGTCAGGTCGTATCGTTGAACAATGTTCCAGAGCGTGTCGCCACTTTGTACCCGGTGATAGCGAGGTTTGTAGTGTTTCGATTTAGCAATTGCCTCTGCTTTTTTACGACCTTTCACCGTGCCCTGATCAGCCAAGCGTTCAGCGCGTGTTTCCGCTACTTCTTTCAGTATAACCAGTTTCTGACCGCGCTGAATTTTCGTGGATTTAAGATGATTCCAACGTTTTATGTCGTAAAGCTCAACATGGTATCGATCGGCAATATCACCAAGATTATCTCCTTTTCTAACGACATATGTTTGCTTCTTCGGCTTGCGCAGTACAACCGTTTCAATATCCTCTTCTGGTTCATCAGCCGATTCTGCTATGGCAAGCTTGGAGGCCAGTTTAGTGGATTTCCCCCCTGCTTTCTCCGCGGCAACCATTTCTTCGGTTGGCGTTTCGTCAAGGTTCATATGCGCCAATGGGTTGCGACCCAGTGCATTCCAGGCACCCATTGTGTCATTGCCATAGCGAATGTCTTCGGCATTAGCCAGTAGTATATGCTCCATAACGCCGGGTCGTTGTCTTGCCGAATCAAGAATGGCCCGACGACGATTGGCGAAATAGCCATATTGCTGATGAGGAACTCGCAACGGGTACCGGTTTGTGTACTCAGGCAGGATGGTCGTTGTAATGGCCGGATTCATCTTTTGCAAATCGGCCAGCGGCATCGTGCTGTGTTTGGCAAACGTTTCGAGGTTGAAATAACCACTAACCTGAATGGTGTCGTGCGGAATGGGATACTCGTAGGTTTCGGCAACGATGCCATGGTCATCCGCATGGTTCATCAGATACATGAACGCCACAAACTGCGGCACATAACCCCGGGTCTCTTTTGGTAACGCATCGTAAATGGTATAAAACGAATCACCGCCAGACCGGCGCATAGCTCGTTTAACCGCGTTTGGTCCACAATTGTAGGCAGCCAGTGCCAGTTCCCAATCGCCAAAAATATTATATAAATCGCGGAGGTATTTGCAGGCAGCTTCGGTTGCCTTGACGGGGTCCATCCGCTCATCTATATAATCGTCCTGATACAAACGCAGGTCACGACCGGTACCGGGCATAATTTGCCAGAGCCCTCCTGCGCCAGCATGGGAAATAGCGCGCGGATTTAACGCAGATTCAACAATGGATAAGTATTTGATTTCGTCCGGGAGGCCATATTGCGCCAATACGCGCTCATAGAGTGGAAAGAAAAGCGGCATTCTCTCCAGCATTGTCTTGGTGGTGCTGGCTTTGCGGAAGGTAAAATAATCCACATAAGCCTGTACGGCTTTGTGGTAGTTTAGCGGAATGTTTTTCTGCAACTTTGCCAGTCGTTCGCGTAGTAAGCTGTCGGGTACCGTTGGCACGACGGCAATGGTATCTTTTTTAACGATAATACTATCCTGTTGAATCGTCGTTTTGGTTCGGCCAGGCATAGCATGAGCCACTGTCAGCAGACCCATTACCACGCTCAACAGCCCCATTCTCAGCAGGCTACGGTTAATGTAGTTCATAGAGTTTTCGTTCGGTTAAGTTCGGTTATTATATTTAGTGTGAGACATGCTGTAGTATACCATTACTGGAAATATGTCATACGTCACATATTATGCATCATACATTTGTTTTGCCAAGGCAACCAATGCACCTTCGGCAAAAGGCGGGGCCATCAATTGTAAACCAATGGGTAATCCAGATGCATCTGTACCATTTGGAATGGATATGGCCGGATAACCAATTACGTTGGCCTGCACCGTAAAAATATCGGCGAGGTACATTTGTAAGGGATAATCCGTTTTCTCGCCTAACCGAAACGCTGGTGTTGGGGTAGTGGGCGATACTAAAAAGTCATATTTCTCAAACAACTGTTCGGCTTCCTGACGAATCAATCGCCTAACCTGCTGGGCTTTGGTATAGTAAGCGTCATAATAACTGGCACTTAATACAAACGTGCCCAGTAAAATCCGCCGACGTACCTCTGCACCAAAGCCTTCAGTACGGCTTTTTTTGTACAACGTCAAAAGATCCAAAGCTGATGTATCTGCTGATACACTTCTGTAACCATAACGCACTCCGTCGAAGCGCGACAGGTTCGAAGAAGCTTCGGCAGTAGTGAGGATATAATAGGTTGGTAACAGATATTTAAGGAGCGATATATCGACAGGCTCTACCGTATGCCCTGCGTTCTGAAGGGCATTGATCTTCGCCTGGGTGGCTTCGCGGATGGTTTGGTCAACGCCCGAACTTTCGACCCCATCGCGCAGGTAGGCAATGCGAAGTGGCCGATTTGGCAATGTCGCCTGTGTATAGGCAGAGACGGGCTGACTCGAAACGGTACTATCGAAATCGTCGGCACCCGCCATAATTTCCAGCAAGAGGGCTGCATCATCGACGGTATTAGCAATAGGTCCGATACAGTCAAATGAAGAGGCATAGGCAATTAGGCCCCAACGGCTAATACGCCCGTAGGTTGGTTTCAGCCCAACTACGCCACAGAAGGCGGCTGGCTGGCGAACCGAGCCACCCGTATCGGAACCGATGCTGGCTAAACAAAGGCCAGCCTGCACAGCTACAGCCGAGCCACCACTCGACCCGCCCGGCACCCGACTTGTGTCGGCGGCATTGAGAACAGGACCAAAGGATGAGTTTTCATTGGATGAGCCCATGGCAAACTCATCGCAGTTTTGCCGACCAATGATAATCACATCTTCGTTGAGCAAACGTTGTACGGCCGTTGCGGTAAACTGCGCCGTGAAGTTGTCCAGAATATGGCTCCCCGCCCGAACGCCGTGCCCTGTGTAACTTAAAACATCTTTGATGCCAATGACCATACCTGCCAGGCGGCCAGCCGTACCATCGGCTATTTTTTGATCGACAGCCTCAGCCTGTTGCCGGGCTTCATCAGCATAAATCTCTGTAAAAGCATTAAGATGGCGATGTTCGTTAATACGAATGAGGTATTGTTCTACCAGTTGGCGGCAGGTAATTGAGCCGGAATGGATATCGGCCTGAACGGTGGTAAAGCTACGGTAGAAAGTCAAAACAAAGGATGTAAAATAAAACCCCTATAAAGCAGAAACAGACAATCAAGCGGCTCCGGATTGGGGCTGCTTAATTGTCTGCCTATAAAAAGACTAGACTATTTCTCGGACTCTTTCAGACCTTCTTCGATATTCTCGCGAACGTCTTTGGTAGCGTCTTTGAATTCTTTAATGCCTTTACCAAGTCCCCGAGCGAGTTCGGGAATCTTTTTAGCGCCGAACAATAGGAGCAATGCAAGGAAGATAAAAATCATCTCCTGGCCGCCCAAACCCATAAATGCCAAAATGCTTGCCAAAATCATGTTTCCTGGGATTTGAATGTATGCAAAATTAACAAAACTCTCTCGTACAATCTATTAAAATTCACTGAAACTTACGCAGCAACCGTTCGTTTGGTTTCGAGCTTTCTGTTTAAAGTTTCAACTGGTACCGGATAGGTTCTGAATTCAGGGGTATAGATAGCAGATAGAGTAACATAACCTTAAACCCTGAACGGCAAACTTTATACTCAGCCAATTTTAATAGTCTCGACCGAACGGGATGCTTTCTTACCCGAGCCCGTCGCCGTTTGTTCCCACTGACGGAACTTCTCAATGTCATCTTTCATGCCACTAAATAGCCAGAACATCAGGGCAATATCATCTGTAAGCCCAACGATGGGCAGAAAATCGGGTAGTATATCGATCGGGGAAACAAAATAGATCAATACAGCAATGACCCGAATCAATGTTTTCCAGGGTAACTGGCGGTATTCGCCCGATGCATAAGCTTTTAACAAGCGGGTAACAACGCCTAGCTGCTCCCGAAAAGCGGAAATGTTGTTGCCTGACAGACCACCACTTTTTGCTATTGCCTCCTGAACTAACTGATAGAGACTCCGGGAGTTACGGGCATAGCGCACCGCTCCCACATTAGCTCGTTTAAAGAAAAGGGATGTTAGAATTCGCGAAATAAGACTCTTGTTTGCCATTGGATTAACTGTTACGACTGGCTGGTAGCCAACTAACAAAGCAACTTAAAATGAAAGTATAACAAAAAAAATCATTGAATAATCTATAAACGTTGGAACCTTGTATAAGTTTTAACCGAACGTCTTGGTTTGTCTTGAACCTGAACCGTACTTTTGCGGTCACTTGTTAACCTTTTAATTTCGAATACAATATGAAAGTTACCGTAGTAGGTGCCGGAGCCGTTGGAGCTACCTGCGCCGACAACATTGCCCGCCGTGAAATTGCTCATGAAGTTGTTCTTCTGGACATCAAAGATGGCATCAGTGAAGGCAAATCCCTCGATATGCTTCAGGCGTCAACATTGCTCGATTGCGACGTAAAAATAACAGGTTCGACAAACGATTATGAAAAAACAGCGGGTTCGAAAGTTGTTGTAATTACGTCGGGTATACCGCGTAAGCCAGGTATGACCCGCGAAGATCTTATTGGTATCAATGCGGGTATTGTAAAAGGCGTAACGGAAAATATTCTTCGCTACTCGCCCGATGCGATCTTCATTATTATTTCTAACCCAATGGACACCATGACATATCTGGCGCTGAAATCGTCGGGTATACCGAAAAATCGCATAATCGGTTTGGGTGGTGCTTTGGATTCGGCTCGTTTCAAAACGTATTTATCACTGGCATTGGAATGCTCGCCAAACGATCTGCAGGCTTCTGTTATCGGTGGTCACGGCGATACGACCATGATTCCTCTGACACGTCTGGCAACCAAAGCCGGTGTTCCGGTAAGCCAGTTCCTGGATGAGGATACCCTGAAGAAAGTAGCTGCCGACACGATGGTGGGTGGTGCTACCCTGACGGGTCTGATTGGTACATCGGCGTGGTATGCACCGGGTGCGGCTGGTGCCTATATGGTTGAAGCTATCCTGCGCGATCAGAAACGGGTAATTCCCTGCTGCGTATTGCTGGAAGGTGAATATGGTCAGTCAGATATTTGCCTTGGCGTACCGGTTGTATTAGGCATTAATGGTTGGGAAGAAATTATTGACTATAAATTAACCGACGAAGAGCAAGCCGCTTTTAACAAATCGGCCGATGCTGTTCGGAATATGAATGGTGTGTTGAGCACGCTGAATCTTGGCGTGTAGCCTATACCAGATGCACAAAAAAAATACCCGCCAAAAACTTGGCGGGTATTTTTGATTTGTGCCGGTGTCGGTTTTAAACCGTCCGGCGGGTCCAACTTGCAAAGTTTTAAATGAATATCTGGTATTGCAGGGTTAACTGACCACGTCGGCCGCCTGCTGATAGTTGGGAAGTACCTGATGAGGGTTCATAGTAGGGCCGATTCTGGTAATCGAGCGTAAGTTTACCATTGTGGCCTTTAATCAGGTAATTAAGACCAAGGTTATAAACACCCAGCGTGCTGGATACCCGTTGGTAATTAGCAATCTGAGCCTGCACATACGGCATAAGGGTGCCGTTTCCGGCACCGAACAGGTCCCGTTTCATCAGGTAACCGAACTGACCATAAACAACGCTGCCTGTACCAAACATAGGAAAGGTATTTCCTTGTGTACCGCCTAATGCACCCGGACGCTGGGCTGCCGAAATGTCGCTGGCGGGGTTCATGGCACCATTGAAACGAAGGTAGTTATTGCCATAATCTGTATGAAAATAGCCTAGATAGGCATTTACAGCTGTTCCTTTTTCCTTGCTCAGCGGCATATCCAGGAACGAAGCAACCGACCACAGGTTCATATTTTCGTAAATCGTATCGCCCGGAGCCGCCAGGTGTACCATAGCATTTTTCTGAGTAATGAAACCGGCTTCCAGATTAAATACTTTCTTCGCGCCGAGGTAAGTGCCCGTGTTATAGCCCGGAGCCTGATGAGATTCTTTATCGAAGAACTGCCACATGAAGAAACCCTGAAGCTGCTTTTCATGTCCTTTCAGCGCAAAAATAGAGTTTGGCCCGTAGGCTGGCAGAGCCGAACCGTTTGTCTGAATAGGGAAGGGATCACTCATGGCAATCCGATAATCGAGATGACCAACCTGTCCACGAGCATACAAACTCAGTTTTCGGGAAAATTCGTCTGTCTGGTCAACGGTCGCCTGAGCAAATACCGGTACATCCATCGACATGATCGTTGCCACGCTAGGAGCGCTGAAGCGCGAAAGTCCGTTGACAATCGTTAAGCCACCCCCAATATTAAGGTAGTTTTTGTTTTTAAAGACCAGGTATTCTGCAACGGCATCGTGGAAGAAAGCCTGTACTTTTCGCTGCGATGATGCCGTTTGATTAAATCCACCGTTCAGATAGTTAAAATTGTTCATCCCAAACTGGAAGTAAACAAAGACGTGATCGCTTAGCTGACCGAATAGCTGCATCCGGGTACGGCGCAGACCAATAGTAAGGGTATTGCCTTTTGGAACCCCAATCACTGTTGAACCGGGATTACTCTGGTTAAGCTGGAGCCAGGCCTGATTCAGAAAGGTAACTTTGAAAAAATGCGAACCCGACTCGTTAAGATTATATTTCAATTCGTTTTTCTCTGTTGCTGGCTTATGTTTGGGTGCGGTAGTTACCATCTCATTGACAATTACTGGCCCAGTTGTAATGATTACGGGTGCCGCAGGTTTAGTTGTATCGGTTAGCGATGGAGAAATAGACTGTTGAGCAAGTGTAAGTTGACAAATCATCAACAAAGTACTTACCCAAACGATCTTCATAAAAATATACATGTTACGGATGTTTTGGTATCACAACAAAGCTAGGTTGGTAACTTACAATGAGGACAAAACGCTGGTTAAATTGTAATTAAACTTAGACAAATAACCGTTTAAATGATCTTTTGGTGATGTTTTTTGGACAAAAAAAAGCCATCTGATGTTGAACAGACGGCTTTTTTTTTCTACTGAATTATTTCCAGTCACAATCTGGCGAAAGCCATTCCTGACCGGGATCGATAGGAGCGCCATCGGGGGGGGCAAGGGAAGGTGAAACAGGAATGGAGGCAGGATTTGTCTCGTATTGACTAATAAGCCAATACAAATAATCGGGCGTTGTACCAAGTGACGTTTCGTTATTAATTGTTCGGCCTGTGGGTATATTGACCGTTGGTTTAACCGCGTATTGGCTCTTGATACGCATTATGCCCTCATGTGCCGATGCCCGAACAGCACCATCTACATCCTTGTCTACGGCTAATTGCATCAGGCTTTCCAATACTTTACGCTGCAACATACGACTAATAGAACCTGCATAGGTAATATCTTTCTTTACTTGATTGTAGCCTTTCGAACTGTTATACGTTGACGAAATCAGTTGGTCGATCACCTGATCAAGGCTTGGAAGTAAACCATTCACGACCCATCGCTGGCTGGCTAACCGCGCACATCGCTCCGGATTCAATAGCATCCTGAGCGTCATAGCCGCAGCGGCTTCGGGTGGACCGAGGGGGTCAAATGTAATACCTGTGTGCCGTTTAAATACCTCTCGCTGATTGGGGTCATACCGAAATGGCCGAGGAGGAATCAGTGTAAGCACCACTGGCGGTACAGAAAGGAAACCAGGATCTAAAGTGGCTAATAAGGCATCTAAAGCTCGTTTTTGCTCTGGTGCGGGTACCGTCGACAAAACCGCCTGCCCATCGCCACGAAGGGCATTGGTGTAGGTTTGCCCACCTAATACTTTGGCAGCTGCTTCCACCTGATACCGATGGAACATATACATGGGCACAAGTACTTCTTCGAGTGTTGCCATTGGCATGCCGACCGGTATTTTCTTTTCCGTGAAATTGGCTAATGCCATTTTACGTACGTCCATAACACGCCGAAGTTCATCAACAGCATTTGCGCCGTTATCCCATAAGTGTGTGCCGGGGTGTGCCGAACCTTCGGGCCGGGCATCCTGATCAGTCAAAAAGGTAAGGCCCGCCTTATGCATATCGGTGACCAGTTTATTCAGCGCCTGTTTCTCATTCGTTCCGGCAGGAAACTGCTCATAACCATAGCGAATGCTCCATTTGTCGTAATCTCCAATGTTTTTGGCGTAGGCATCCGACAGGTCAATACTCGCGCCTTTAATTTTCGCAACCATCGTTGGGTAATCCATCACCGATGCCCGCTCCTGCGTGCTGGCGATGTAATTGTGTGGCAAGCCAAGCGTATGCCCAACTTCGTGAGCCGCCAGTTGCCGTAGTCGGTCGAGCGACATGGTCATCATAGGGTCGGCCTGTGACGAATCCGGCGACGGGCCAGTAAAATTGCCAACCAGACCCTGTGCAATCAGGTAATCCTGCCGAACACGTAATGAACCAAGCGTAACTTTTCCTTTAATGATTTCGCCCGTACGTGGATCGATGATGCTACCGCCGTATGACCATCCCCGAGTGGAGCGATGCACCCATTGAACCAAATTATAGCGGACATCCATTGGATCAGCGTCGGCAGGCAGCAACTTCACCTGAAACGCATTTTTGTATCCGGCGGCTTCGAACGCCTGATTCCACCAGGCAGTGCCTTCCATCAAAGCTGAGCGAATGGGTTCGGGGGTGCCGGGATCAATGTAATAAACGATAGGTTTTATGGCTTCGCTCACCGCTGCCGACGGGTCTTTCTTTTCCAGTCGATGCCGCGAAATGTACCGTTTCATAATTGGCTGACTTACGGGCGTGGCATAATCGAAATATTCGATACCACCGTAGCCGATGCGCGGGTCAAACAAACGGGGCTTATAATTCGCGTCAGGCAACTGCACAAACGAATGGTGCTGGTGCATCGTAACAACCGAGGGGGTTGGCACTACTTCGCGCAGGTAAGCCCCCGGATTGTCGCCAGTAAGGGTAATAATGGTTTCAAATTCAGTATTTTGTGGAAACGCTTTCGTGCGGGGTAAATACATCGCACTACGGGCTGGATCGAATTTAAAAGAACCCTGTTTCGTCCGGGCGATAGCCTGAACCGCCCCAACGGCATCCTGAATAAGAAAGGGTGTTAAATCGACGAGTACCTTTCCATTCTCTTCGGCTACAATATCGAAGCCGGCATGAACCGATTTGGCGAATGATTCCTCTACGGCCCGGCGTTCCTGAGGATCGTTGCTAATAGCACGATAGCTGTAATTGGGTTCAATGAGCAGCACTTTGGGGCCGCTGCGCTCAAATTTTACAACGTGCTCCTGACCTAACCGACCCCGATCAAGGCCAATATCATTCGATCCAACACCCTGTGCCAAGGTCGGATAATACAGGAATTCAGTGTTAAAAGAGGTTATTTCAAGCCATACTTTCCCCTTTTTGGCATCCCAGTAATAGGTCATGAAACCGGGGTTGCGTTCCATACCTGTGGTGAATGTGCCAATACTTCCTGATGTTCCGGTACTGCTGGTAGGTTGGGCCGACACCAGATAAGGGACGGCGAGTAATGAGTAGATAAATAAAAGTACCTTTTTATGCATTTTGAGATGAGGTTGTAATTCGTGCTCAAGATACGGTAAAAGGATTTATTGGCGATAGATATGCTCATAAAAGGATAGCCCGGCCATACTTTATGTTGTATGGCCGGGCTATCATGTTTATTATGTGAACGCTTCTCGACTATCGCAAACGATCTGATCCCCGTACTAATTTCTCATCCCGACGAATGAATCGATTGGCAAGCGCGTTAAAAACCAGAGCCGCAATAACGGCATAGAAACCCGGCAAAAAAGTGCCCTGGTCGGCAGGGTTGCCAAATTCTTTACCTACATAGAGCGTCCGATAAAGAATAATACCCATAATGGCAGTTAGCATCAACGCGTTTACGGCGCACATAGCCGTTTGTGTCAGCCTGTTTTTGTATTGAAAAATAGTGTAGAAAGACGACAGGCCAACAAGAGCAATTAAAAGGGCTAGATACCAGACCGTTTCGCCAAACGTTGCTGGTGAAGTTGGAACTGGAATGCCTGCTTGTGGTGAAACTAGTTGTTGTTGTGTGTACTGTAAGGCGGTAAGATGTGCCATCTCAGCCGGGGTTGCTCCTGCTTTCTCCCATAGAGGATTTGTGAGAGCAATACCCATGGCAACTGTGATGAGAAACAAAAATATCGTTTGAACGCGTTGGATCATTGGAGTTAATGATAAATGAATACTGAATAACGTATAAGGAAATTGTCCGTTACACCCTAAATGATTGGCAAAAATAGGCCAAAAACGACACATAATGAAAGCAGATATTCGCCTGATGGTAACAGCCGATGGATCGCATACCGCCATCAATGAGGGGTTGGATAAACCATATCATTCAATTCATGGTGCCTATCAGGAGTCGCAGCGGGTTTATATTGAATTGGGTTTGTTTCAGGCATTCAAAGAATTCCCTGAAACTGAGTTATATATCTTCGAAATGGGCTTTGGCACAGGCTTGAACGCACTACTCACGGCCCGCGAAGCGCAGATGCACAAACGAACTATTTTTTATTCGGCTATTGATGCTTATCCGCTGCCTATTGACGATGCCGGCCAGCTTAATTACGATGAACTATTTGGCACCTCTTATCTGCCAAAACTTCATGAATCTGCCTGGAATGAGCCGATTCATATAAACCCTTACTTCACGCTGGTGAAAAATGAAATCAAATTACAGGATTTCCAGACCGCCAATCGGTTCCACCTGATCTATTACGATGCTTTTGCGCCAACTGCTCAGGCCGAACTTTGGGAACCGGAAATTTTTGCCCAAATGGCCCGTTTATTGCTACCGGGTGGTATGTTAACCACCTATTGTTCGCGGAGTTATGTGCAGCGTAATATGCGGGCTGCTGGCCTGACGGTTGAAAAACACGCTGGCCCTTTGCACAAGCGCGACGTTTTGCGGGCAACGAAACAAGTTGAATAGTAGGAGTAACACACCTGGCAATCATTGGCGATACTTCACTGCCTTTAACAGTCTATCAGTGCAGGTTAAATACAGTGATTATTCTAATTTTATTAACCACCGTGCGTTAGTACTTAAAAACAACAGTAGCACCTATGAACCGTCTGCTTCTCTTCTTTGCAGGTTTCGTTTTGATCACCGTAAGCGCATTTCGAACCACTTTGCCGATTGACCCAGCCATTAGAAAAGTCCGTAACGAACCCAGACATATCAAGTGGCTAACCATTCAGGAAGCGTATGCCCTGACGCAAAAAAAGCCCAAAAAGTTTGTGGTAGATGTATACACAGATTGGTGTGGCTGGTGTAAAGTAATGGATCGTGAAACGTTTTCGAAGCCCGCCATTGTCGATTATGTAAACGAAAACTTTTACGCTGTTCGGTTTAATGCCGAGCAAACGGGCGACGTTACTCTGGGAAAACAGACGTTCAAATACATTAGTGGGGGGAGTCGGGGTGTTCACGAACTGGCCGCAGCCCTATTGAAAAACCAGATGAGCTACCCAACGACGGTATTTCTTGATGAGAAATTCAATCTAATTCAGCCAATTCCCGGCTATCTGGAACCACGCACCTTTCATCAGATTATCACGTACTTCGGTGAAAACTACCATCAGAAAGAGCCATTTGACCAATATAAAACAGGCACATATAAAGGATTTCAATCGGCCTTGACGGCAAGTAAATAAGCGCAAACTTACCAGGAACGCAGACTAAATGGATTGAGCGAATTAGAACAGATTTATCTGTTTTATCTGCCAAATCCGTTTAATCTGCGTTCTTATTTTTTACTTAAATTTGTAGTCTTTCATCAACCCAAACTGTCATAAAAAATGACTAACCGAGTACGTTTTTTTATACCAGTAGCCCTTGCTATAAGTCTTATAGCCGCTATTGCCCCAAAATTCATCGATCCAGAAAATATGGATTTATCGGTGAAGCCAGGCGATAATTTTTACCAGTATGCCAATGGTAACTGGCTCAAAAAAAATGCAGTTCCTGCGTCCAAAACATCATGGGGTAGCTTTAATGAATTACGTGAAAAGAGCCTGGATGCAATGAAGTCGTTGTTGGAAGAAGCATCCAAAACATCGACAAAAGGGCGCTTATATCAAATGGTAGGTGATTATTACCTGAGCGGTATGGATAGCCTGGCCATTGAACAACGTGGCTTTGATCCTATCAAGCTCGATCTTGCCCGCATCGACCAGGTTAACAATAAAGCCGGATTCTTTAATGAACTGGCCTACCAACGTACGCAAAGTAATGGTATGCTATTTGGCTTCTTTGTCGCGCAGGACCGAAAAAATGTAAGCAAATACCTTCCGCAATTTGGTCAGGGTGGTACTACACTTCCTGACCGGGATTATTACCTGAAAAATGATGCTCGCAGTCTGAAAATACGGGATGCCTACCACGACAATTTGACTAAAATGTTTGCCCTGATTGGTGAAGAGCCTACGCAGGCAGTTCAGGATGCAGACGTGATTATGCGCATCGAAACTGCGTTGGCCAAAGCACAAATGCCGCGTGTCGATATGCGTGATCCGTACAAAACGTATAACAAACTGACTGTTGCCAGTTTTTCTCAGCAGACACCCGGTATCAATTGGTCCGACCAGCTAACGAAATATGGTATAAAAGGTCAGGATACAGTATTGGTACAGAGCCCTGCATTTTTTCGGTCGCTTGATAGCCTGGTTTCGGCTACACCAATTGAGGACTTGCGTACATACATGCGCTGGAACATTCTCAAAGGAGCGGCCCCTTATTTGAGCGATGCCTTTGTAAAACAAAACTTTGCTTTCTCGCGCGTGCTGACCGGTCAAAAGGAGCAAACACCCCGCTGGCAGCGCATTAGTGGCCTGATCGACAATTCGCTTGGCGATTTGTTAGGCCAGCTTTACGTCCAGAAGTATTTCAAGCCCGAAGCAAAACAGCGTATGATGACGCTGGTGGATAACCTCGAAACATCCTACAAAGAGCATATCAATAAACTCGACTGGATGAGCGAGGAAACCAAGAAAAAAGCACTGACGAAATTAGTAGCGTTTAAACGTAAGATCGGCTATCCCGATAAATGGAAAAGCTACGAAGGCGTTGTCATCAATCGAAATGATTATTATGGCAACGTTAAATCGGCCAGTAAATGGTCGTACAATTACATGATCAACCGATTGGGCAAACCTGTTGATAAAACAGAGTGGGGGATGACACCACCAACGGTAAACGCCTACTACAACCCCGTAAATAACGAAATTGCTTTCCCGGCGGCTATCCTGCAATTCCCATTTTTCGATTTCGAGGCCGATGACGCCATAAACTACGGCGGTATCGGTGCTGTGATTGGTCATGAAATGACACACGGCTTCGATGATTCGGGTCGCCAATATGATGCTGACGGAACACTCCGCGATTGGTGGACGAAAACCGATGCCGACAACTTCAAAAAACGAGCCGACCAGGTAAAAGAGCAATTCTTCGGGTTCAAAGTGCTTGATTCCATTAAAGTGAATGGTCAGCTAACCCTCGGCGAAAATCTCGCCGACCTCGGTGGACTTAACATAGCGTACGACGCCTTCAAAAAAACGGCACAGGGTAAGTCGAGCGGCAAGAAAAGCCTGGTGGATGGGTTCACTCCCGATCAGCGATTTTTCCTGTCGTGGGCACAAGTGTGGCGAATCAATGTGCTTCCTGAAACAGAAGCGCAACTCATCATGACTGATCCGCACGCACCGGGTTTGTACCGCTGCAACGGGCCGTTATCAAATATCAACGCCTGGTATCAGGCATTCAATGTTCAGCCCGGCGATAAGATGTACAAGAAGCCAGAAGATCGGATTAAGGTCTGGTAAATGAATCAGGCTTGACAGAAGGGCTCGGATAAACTCTGGCTATCCGGGCCCTTTAATTATCCTAAACCTCCCTTTTATGAAAACATCATTCCTGTTCACTGCTCTTTTAATTGCCAGTTTATCCTGCCAAACCAAAACAAAGCAGGAAGCGCAAACAACTTCGGCAACAGTCACAGAAGACAGTGCCACCGCACTGGCAAAGCGGCCGGGGCCTGACAGCCCCCGAACGGCGGCCGACCGCTTAGTAAGAGCTTTATACTTTGAACATAACAAGACAGAAAATCCCATGCGAGAGACAAAAGACCGCTCATTAGTGGACCAGTTTTTCGCCAAGCCTACCGCAGACCTAATCTGGAATGACGCACAAAAATTAGGAAGCAAACTAAATCGAACGAAAATAAATTTGCTCTATAATGCGCCCGATGCGGCTATAAAAAAGACCTGGGTGTTGCCATCAGTGTTAGGAGGAACGAGGGCAATTGTGTATGTAACTTTTGAGAATAAGGCTAAACCAGAAGAAGTTAGAGTTGATATGCAGCAAGTTGCCGGACGGTGGCGCATTACTGAAATGCAGTATCCTGACGGGAAACAGCTCACCAAATTGTTGCACTAAAATTCATCTTTGTTAAATTATTTTTGGGGCATCTGTTGACAACACCGTAAAAACGTGTAATTTTGCAACTCCAAACCGGAAACGGGGTGGAAAATCGTTCTTTAACAGTGTTTTTTGGGGAGTTTCCAGAGTGGCCAAATGGATCAGACTGTAAATCTGCTGGTGTACGCCTTCGGAGGTTCGAATCCTCCACTCCCCACTCTTTAGTAATTAGTTAATGGTGATTTACTGTATCAGTCAGTACCCACTGTTAGTTAATCATTAAGTAAGCGGAAGTAGCTCAATTGGTAGAGCGATAGCCTTCCAAGCTATAGGTTGCGGGTTCGAGACCCGTCTTCCGCTCTGTTAATTACATTGTTAAAAACAAGCCGTTATAGCTCAGCGGTAGAGCACTTCCTTGGTAAGGAAGAGGTCCGGGGTTCAAGTCCCCGTAACGGCTCAGGACTTCTTAATGGAGTCTTTTTGACGGGGCCGCCCGTGCGGTATTAAGCCCAAACGGCATCAGTCCTCAAACGAGGGTGATCTCGCTGGGTTTAATTTATTTTCAGCGAGTTCATTCAATAACAAAAACAGTTCACAATAGCGTTTTAAAAACATGGCAAAAGAGAATTTTGACCGCTCGAAACCGCACGTAAACATCGGTACGATTGGTCACGTTGACCACGGTAAAACGACGCTGACGGCTGCCATTACGAAAGTGCTGGCCGGAAAGGGTCTGGCCGCAATTCGGGACTTCTCCTCGATTGACAACGCTCCGGAAGAAAAAGAGCGCGGTATCACCATCAATACATCGCACGTTGAATATTCAACGGCAAAGCGTCACTACGCGCACGTCGATTGCCCAGGCCACGCTGACTATGTGAAGAACATGGTTACGGGTGCTGCTCAGATGGACGGAGCTATCCTTGTGGTAGCTGCAACAGACGGACCAATGCCACAAACGCGTGAGCACATCCTGCTTGCTCGTCAGGTAGGTGTTCCTCAACTTGTTGTGTTTATGAATAAAGTGGACATGGTTGATGATCCGGAACTTCTTGAACTCGTTGAAATGGAAATTCGCGAGTTGTTGAGTTTCTACAACTTCGACGGTGACAATATTCCAGTTATTCAAGGTTCGGCTCTTGGTGGCCTGAACGGCGATGAAAAATGGGTTGCTACCATTGAAGAGTTGATGGACAGTGTTGATAGTTTTATCCCACTGCCTCCTCGTATGACAGAACTTCCATTCCTTATGCCCGTAGAGGACGTATTCTCGATCACAGGTCGTGGTACAGTTGCTACCGGTCGTATTGAACGGGGTATCATCAACTCGGGCGAACAAGTTGAGATCCTGGGTATGGGTGCTGAAAACCTTAAATCGGTTGTAACAGGTGTTGAAATGTTCCGGAAAATTCTGGACCGTGGCGAAGCTGGTGACAACGTAGGTCTTCTGCTACGTGGTATTGAAAAAACCGATATCCGTCGTGGTATGGTTATTTGCAAGCCAGGTTCAGTAACTCCTCACGCTAAATTTAAGGCTGAGATCTATGTACTGTCGAAAGAAGAAGGTGGTCGTCACACACCATTCTTTAACAAGTACCGTCCACAGTTTTACTTCCGTACCACAGACGTAACGGGTGAAATTACTTTGCCAGCCAACGTTGAGATGGTAATGCCAGGTGATAACATTACGATTGAAGTAAGTCTGATCAATAAAATTGCTATGGAAAAAGGTCTTCGTTTCGCTATTCGCGAAGGTGGCCGTACCGTAGGAGCTGGTCAGGTAACGGAAATTATCGACTAAGGTAAATATCTCAAAACAAGTGCATTTCTTAACAGAGATGCACTTGTTTTGCTAATAATAGTTCGTACTTTTGCAGTCCGTTTCGGGGCACGTCGATTCGGTCATTTTTGCAAAAAAATTAAACGGGTGTAGTTCAAGGGTAGAATAGCGGTCTCCAAAACCGTTGATGGGAGTTCGAATCTCTCCACCCGTGCAAATCCCTTACTTTAACATGGACAAGTTTATCTCGTTTCTGAAAGCCTCCTGGGAGGAAGTTCAGCACAACGTGACTTGGCCCAAATTCAGCGATCTGCAATCCAGTTCAACGCTGGTACTGGTAGCATCGCTGATTTTTGCGCTACTAGTCGGTCTAATAGATTTAGTATTTGAGAATGGCCTGAATATGTTTTATCAGTCATTCTAAATTGATTTATGAGGGACAATCAAGGCGTGTAGTTAACACATTACTGGATTCGTAACTCATAATTCTTAACGGGGCCGCCCGCGCGGTCGTAACGACAAGATGAACGGCATACAGTGGTACGTCATACGGGCAGTGTCGGGGCAGGAAAAGAAGATCAAATCCTACCTTGATAACGAAATTATCCGGCAAAAGTTGGACGAAGTAATTCCGGAAGTCCTTATTCCGGCAGAGAAAGTGTATGAAATGCGCAACGGTAAGAAGCGTGTTCGGGAAAAATCATTCTTTCCCGGTTACATTTTGATTTCGGCTGATCTGGGGAACAATCGGGCACTCGATATGATTCTAAATATGCCGGGCGTACTTGGTTTTTTGGGTAACGCGCAGGTAGGAACTACCTCAAAAGTACCCGTTGCATTGCGTCAGGCAGAAGTCAATCGTATTTTAGGTAAAGTGCACGAAGAAGCGCAGGAAGTTGCTGCACCAACGGTTGCTTACATTAAAGGCGAATCAGTAAAAGTAGTCGATGGTCCATTTGGTGGTTTCATCGGTACAGTAGAAGAAGTATTTGACGACCGGAAGAAAGTGAACGTCGTTGTAAAAATATTTGGCCGGAATACTCCGGTAGAACTCAGTTACGCGCAAGTAGAAAAGGAACTTTGATTTTAATCAAATTCCGTGATCGGACGTCCTATGCTTCCCTCAGAGGATAAACGATCAAAACAAGTTGGTTTGCCGTGAAGAAACCTGGATCGGTTATGTGACTAACTCCCGGGCAACGTAAATAGCAGATCGTAACTCAATTATCACAATGGCAAAAGAAGTAGGTGGCTACGTAAAGCTGCAAGTCAAAGGCGGGCAAGCCAACCCCTCTCCTCCGATCGGTCCGGCTCTGGGTTCCAAAGGTTTGAATATCATGGAATTCTGCAAGCAGTTCAATGGCCGGACGCAGGATAAAATGGGTACGGTGCTTCCGGTTCTGATTACATATTATAAGGATAAGTCCTTTGATTTCGTCATCAAAACTCCGCCCGCACCGATTCTGCTGTTGGAAGCAGCTAAGCTGAAAGGCGGCTCTGCTCAACCAAACCGCAACAAAGTAGGCTCTGTATCATGGGAGCAAATTCGGACCATCGCGGAAACAAAGATGCCCGATTTGAACGCCTTTACGGTGGAGTCAGCAATGAAGCAGGTGGCCGGTACGGCCCGCAGCATGGGAATCACGGTGACGGGCACAGAGCCCTTCGAGAACTAATAGACTTGCCGAAGCAAACACAGACATGGCTAAGTTAACGAAAAAACAAAAGGAAGCTCAATCGAAGTACGATGCTGCCAAAGAATATTCGCTCCAACAGGCGGCTGAAATTCTGAAGGACATCTCGTTCACGAAATTCGACGCTTCCGTGGATATTGACGTTCGGTTGGGCGTTGACCCGCGTAAGGCCGACCAAATGGTTCGTGGCGTTGCTACGTTGCCACATGGTACGGGCAAAACGGTTCGCGTTCTGGTGCTTTGCACCCCGGACAAGGAGAACGAAGCGAAAGAGGCTGGTGCTGATTACGTGGGGCTGGACGAGTATATCCAGAAGATTGAACAAGGCTGGACGGACATCGACGTGATTATCACGATGCCAAGCGTCATGGCTAAAGTTGGTCGTCTGGGTAAAGTTCTTGGTCCACGCGGTTTAATGCCAAACCCAAAATCGGGTACGGTAACTCCTGACGTAGCGAAAGCAGTTCGCGAGGTGAAAGCTGGTAAAATCGACTTTAAAGTCGATAAACAGGGAGCTATTCACACCAGTATTGGTAAAGTATCGTTTACGCCAGAAAAACTGGCCGAAAACGCGCAGGAAATTATTGCTACACTGATGCGTCTAAAGCCTTCATCGGCCAAGGGAACGTATGTGAAAACAATCAACCTGTCGAGCACAATGAGTCCGGGAGTAACGATTGATAAAGGCACAGTAGCCGGAATTTAAGCCATGAAGCGCGAGGACAAAGGAGCAATTATTGAGGAATTAACTGGAAAGTTCCAGTCTATTCCCTTCTTCTACATCACGGAAGCCAATGGCATGACGGTTGCTGAAACAAACAACCTCCGTCGGATGTGTTTTGAGCGGGGCATCGAGTATAGAGTGGTGAAAAATACATTCATCAAGAAAGCACTCGAACCCCTTGATACGGATTATACTCCGTTCAACGATACGGTATTGCATGGTCAGTCGGCGGTGATGTTTCACCCCGAAAATGGCAAAGCACCGGCTAAGCTTATTAAGGAGTTCCGTAAAACGAACGACAAGCTGCAACTGAAAGCTGCGTCTATTGACAATAGCTTATTTATTGGTGCTGATCAACTTGATATGCTCATCGCACTGAAGAGCAAAGAAGAGTTAATCGGAGAAATCATCGGTCTGTTGCAATCACCTGCCAAAAACGTCATCTCGGCGTTGCAAAGTGGCGGCAACAAATTGGCCGGTATCCTCAAAACGCTGTCGGAGCGCGAGGAAGCAGCCTAGCTGTAACGCGGACAGGATGTCCGCACTATCCGGCAAATTAAATGCGGACAAGATGTCCGTATTACTAACATATTGTATCACAACCAAATTAATATATTACTACAATGGCAGATTTGAAAGCGTTCGCGGAGCAGCTTGTAAGCCTGACAGTTAAAGAAGTTAACGAGTTAGCTACTATCCTGAAGGATGAGTATGGTATCGAACCGGCTGCAGCCGCTCCAGTAATGGTAGCTGGTGGTGCAGGCGCAGGTGATGCCGCTCCGGCTGTTGCTGAGAAAACGTCGTTTGACGTTGTTCTTAAGTCGGCTGGTGCTGCTAAACTAGCTGTCGTGAAACTGGTTAAAGATCTAACGGGTCTGGGCCTGAAAGAAGCCAAGGAATTGGTTGACACAGCACCGAAACCAGTTAAAGAAGGTGTAAGCAAAGACGAAGCCGAAGCGCTTCGTAAGCAACTTGAAGAAGCTGGTGCTGAAGTAGAAGTTAAGTAAGCAACTTGCTCTTTCGCATATCGCTCCAAGCAGGGGAGGCCAGACCAACGTCTGGTCTTTTCCTGTTTGGAGACTTTTTGTCTAAGCTCTTGCAGAAGACAAACTTATTTATATTGCCTTATGTTGTCTATTTACGCCCCTTAGGTCGGGTGACACCCGGGGCCTGAATAGCCGCTTAGTTCGAGTGCCGTGGCAAATCTTCGCAACGCACTCATTGAGAATCGGTTACGCAACTAAACGAAGCACAATCTTGGCGACAAACGCGAAAATCAGTACGCGCAAAAATTTTGCGACGATTCAGCCAGTGATTGGGTATCCAGACTTTTTGGATATTCAAGTAAAATCCTTCAAAGATTTTTTCCAGCTTGACACGCCCTCCAACCAACGGTCGGAAGAAGGGTTGTTCAAAGTTTTTCAGGAAAATTTCCCCATTTCAGACTCCCGCGAGAATTTTAAGTTGGAGTTCATCGACTACTTGGTCGATCCCCCGAAATACTCGGTTGACGAGTCTATCGATCGGGGTTTGACGTATTCGGTGCCTTTGAAAGCGAAACTGCGCCTTACAAACAATGACCCCGACAACGAGGACTTTGAAACGATTGAGCAGGAAGTATTCTTAGGAAA
The DNA here is from genome assembly GCF_002831565.1 of Spirosoma pollinicola. Classification (NCBI taxonomy): domain Bacteria; kingdom Pseudomonadati; phylum Bacteroidota; class Cytophagia; order Cytophagales; family Cytophagaceae; genus Spirosoma; species Spirosoma pollinicola. The sequence goes on from NZ_CP025096.1 coordinate 1,113,548, forward strand.
CATTCCGTATATGACCGAGAAAGGCTCGTTTGTCATTAACGGAGCCGAACGTGTGATTGTTTCTCAATTGCACCGTTCGCCGGGTGTGTTCTTCTCCATGAGCAAGCACACAAACGGAACAAAGCTTTATTCAGCTCGGATTATTCCTTTTAAAGGCTCTTGGATTGAATTCTCAACCGATGTTAACAATGTCATGTATGCGTACATTGACCGCAAGAAGAAATTCCCGGTTACAACGCTTTTACGGGCTATTGGTTTCGGTTCAGATAAAGACATCTTGGACTTGTTCGGTTTATCGGAAGAAGTACCGGCAACGCCTGCCAACCTGAAAAAGGCCATTGGCCGTCGGTTAGCGGCTCGGGTACTGCGCACGTGGACGGAAGATTTCGTGGATGAGGATACGGGCGAAGTGGTGTCGATCAGTCGGAACGAGGTGCTCCTGGAGCGCGACTCGGCTATTTCCGTAGACGATATCGATGTAATTACGGAATCGGGACAGAAGTCGGTCATTCTGCATAAGGAAGACATGAACATGGCCGATTACAACATTATTTACAACACGCTGCAAAAAGATAGCTCTAACTCTGAAAAAGAGGCTGTAGAGCAAATCTACCGGCAGCTTCGGAACGCTGATGCACCTGACGAGCAAACCGCTCGTGAAATCATTCAGAGCTTGTTCTTCTCGGATAAGCGCTATGACCTTGGTGACGTAGGCCGCTACCGGATTAATAAAAAGCTCGGTCTTGACATTTCGTCAGACATGAAAGTACTGACCACAGAAGACATCGTGTCGATTGTGAAGTACCTGATTGGTCTGATCAACTCGAAAGCCGTTGTCGATGATATTGACCACCTGAGTAATCGACGTGTTCGGACAGTAGGTGAGCAGTTATATGCACAGTTTGGCGTTGGTCTGGCCCGTATGGCCCGGACGATCAAAGAACGGATGAATGTGCGGGATAATGAGGACTTCAAACCTGTCGACCTTATCAATGCCCGGACGCTATCGTCGGTTATTAACTCGTTCTTTGGCACTAACCAGCTATCGCAGTTCATGGACCAAACCAACCCACTGGCCGAAGTGACGCACAAGCGTCGCATGTCAGCATTGGGACCCGGTGGTCTATCTCGCGAACGGGCGGGCTTCGAGGTTCGTGACGTACACTATACCCACTATGGTCGTCTGTGTACTATCGAAACACCTGAAGGACCAAATATTGGTCTGATTTCATCACTGTGTGTCTATGCTAAAATTAATAGCATGGGCTTCATCGAAACACCTTACCGGATTATTGAAAATGGTAAAGTATCGATGGACAAGCCGGTGATGTATCTGACGGCTGAAGAAGAAGATACGCACTATATCGCGCAGGCTAACGCAGGTATCGACAAGAAAGGAAATTTCATGGTTGATCGCCTGAAGGCCCGTTTTGAAGGTGACTTCCCGATTGCTGAACCGCAGAATGTAACCTTCATGGACATTGCGCCAAACCAGATTGTGTCGGTTGCTGCGTCTATGATTCCGTTCCTCGAACACGATGATGCTAACCGTGCCCTGATGGGTTCGAACATGCAACGTCAGGCTGTGCCACTTCTCCGTCCTGAAGCACCTATCGTAGGTACAGGTTTGGAAGCTCGTGTAGCGGTTGATTCGCGGACATTGGTTATTGCTGAAGCTGATGGCGTAATTGAATTTGTTGACGCATCTAAAATCATTGTTCGCTATAGTCTTGATGAAGATCAGTTGGCTATTACGTTCGATGAAGATCGGAAGACATACAACCTCATCAAGTTCCGTCGTACCAACCAGGATACATGCATCAACATTCGTCCAACTGTTCTTAAAGGACAGAAGGTGAAGAAAGGTGATGTATTGTGCGAAGGCTACGCCACACAGGCCGGTGAACTGGCCCTTGGCCGGAACATGAAAGTAGCGTTCATGCCTTGGCAAGGATATAACTTTGAGGATGCTATTGTGATTTCGGAGCGTGTTGTACGCGAAGATATCTTTACCTCGATTCACATCGAAGAGTTTGAACTGGAAGTTCGTGATACCAAGCGGGGCGAAGAGGAATTAACCTCTGAAATTCCGAACGTAAGCGAAGAAACTGTTCGTAACCTCGATGAAAATGGTATCGTTCGGGTAGGTACAGAAGTGAAGGAAGGCGATATTCTGATCGGTAAGATTACACCGAAGGGCGAAAGCGATCCGACACCAGAAGAAAAACTTCTCCGTGCCATTTTTGGCGACAAAGCTGGCGACGTGAAAGATGCTTCCAAAAAAGCACCACCATCGCTGAAAGGCGTCGTGATCGATACCAAGTTGTTTGCGCGTCCGGCCAAAGAAGATCGGGGCAAGCATAAAGACGAGGTAAAAGCACTGATGAAGAAATATGGCCGTGAGTTGAATGACTTCCGGGCTCGTATGATCGAGAAATTGGTGCATTTGCTGGATGGCAAAACCAGCGCGGGTGCTAAACATAAGTTTGGCGACGAGATTGTGAGCAAAGGCGTGAAGTTCAACCGTAAGAATATTACGGATAACCTCTTCCCGGATCGCAATGCCTACCGCGATGAAAGCAGCTACTCTGTACCAGAGGAAGCTAACCTTCTGGCCGATATGAACCTCGACAACTGGACGGATGATGAAAAACTGAACCAGATGCTTGTCACGCTGATTAAAAGCTACAACAATCGTCGCAGTGAAATCACCGGTCGGTTCAAACGTGAACGGTTTACGCTCGAAGTTGGTGATGAATTACCTGCCGGTATCGTGAAACTAGCTAAAGTCTATATTGCCAAGAAGCGTAAGCTGAAAGTAGGGGATAAGATGGCTGGCCGTCACGGTAACAAAGGGGTTGTTGCCCGGATCGTGCGCGATGAAGACATGCCATTCCTGGAAGATGGAACGAAAGTCGATATTGTACTGAACCCGCTTGGCGTACCATCCCGTATGAACATCGGGCAGATTTACGAAACTGTACTGGCCTGGGCCGGTCAGAAATTAGATCGTAAATATGCAACCCCGATTTTCGACGGTGCGACAGAACAGCAGGTAGCTGATGAGCTGGATGAGGCAGGTTTGCCATCATTTGGCCGGACGTACCTATACAATGGTCTGACGGGCGACCGTTTTGATCAGCCTGTAACGGTTGGGATCATCTACATGCTCAAGCTCGGTCACTTGGTGGACGATAAGATGCACGCCCGTTCCATTGGGCCCTACTCGCTCATTACACAGCAACCGCTGGGTGGTAAAGCGCAGTTTGGTGGTCAACGGTTCGGTGAGATGGAAGTGTGGGCGCTGGAAGCCTTCGGTGCTTCGCACATCCTGCAGGAAATCCTGACGGTGAAATCCGATGACGTGGTTGGCCGCGCGAAGGCATATGAGGCAATCGTGAAAGGTGAAAACCTGCCGAAGCCAAATATTCCTGAGTCGTTCAACGTACTCGTACACGAGTTGCGTGGTCTGGCACTTGAAATTACACTTGAATAAAAGTGAAGTCGTGGAGTAAGTGGAGTGAGTAAAGGTGGTAAATCCTTCTTTACTCACTTCACTTACTCCACTTACTCCACTCATTTTAACCTATAATCTCCAACCAATGTCGTTCAAAAAGAACAAAAAGCTCAACAGCGACTTTGCCAGCGTGACGATCAGTCTGGCATCGCCGGAGTCTATTTTGGAGAGTTCCTACGGCGAGGTAACACAGCCGGAGACAATCAACTACCGGACCTACAAACCCGAAATGGGTGGCTTGTTTTGCGAGCGCATCTTCGGGCCAGTGAAGGACTGGGAATGTCACTGCGGTAAATACAAGCGGATTCGCTATAAAGGCATTATCTGCGATCGTTGTGGTGTTGAAGTAACCGAGAAAAAGGTACGCCGGGAGCGTATGGGCCACATCGAACTGGTGGTGCCTGTTGCGCATATCTGGTATTTCCGCAGCTTGCCCAACAAAATTGGGTATCTGCTGGGCCTTTCGACCAAAAAACTTGATCAGGTCATTTACTATGAACGCTACGTTGTTGTACAGCCTGGCGTAAAAGCAGAAGATGGCATTAATCAACTCGATTTCCTGACGGAAGACGAGTATCTGGACATTATTGACAAATTGCCGGGTAACAACCAGCATCTTGACGACAAAGACCCGAACAAATTCATCGCCAAGATGGGGGCCGAAGCGTTAGAGATGTTGTTGTCGCGGGTAGAGTTAGACGAACTGTCGTACTCGCTACGTCACGCGGCTGCAACGGATACGTCGCAACAACGGAAAGCAGAAGCGCTGAAACGGCTTAAAGTCGTTGAAGCATTCCGGGAAGCAAACGGCCGTATTGAAAACCGTCCTGAATGGATGGTGATCAAGATGGTACCGGTTATTCCGCCCGAACTTCGTCCGCTCGTCCCTCTGGATGGTGGTCGTTTTGCTACGTCCGATTTGAATGACCTGTATCGTCGGGTTATCATTCGGAACAACCGTCTGAAGCGTCTTATTGAGATCAAAGCTCCCGAAGTAATTCTCCGTAACGAAAAACGGATGTTGCAGGAAGCCGTCGATTCGCTGTTCGACAACTCACGTAAAGTGAATGCCGTTCGTTCGGAAGGTAACCGTGCCCTGAAGTCGTTGTCCGACATGTTGAAAGGTAAGCAAGGTCGTTTCCGGCAGAACTTACTTGGTAAGCGTGTGGATTACTCTGGTCGTTCGGTTATTGTGGTTGGGCCTGAATTGAAGCTCCACGAATGTGGTCTGCCGAAAGACATGGCTGCCGAATTGTTCAAGCCGTTTGTTATTCGCAAACTGATTGAACGGGGTATCGTTAAAACGGTGAAATCGGCTAAGAAAATCGTTGACCGCAAAGACCCTGTTATCTGGGACATTCTGGAAAACGTACTGAAAGGCCACCCTGTTTTGTTAAACCGGGCTCCAACACTTCACCGTTTGGGTATCCAGGCATTCCAGCCAAAATTGATCGAGGGTAAAGCTATCCAGTTGCACCCACTTGTTTGTACCGCCTTCAACGCTGACTTTGATGGTGACCAGATGGCCGTTCACGTGCCACTGGGCCAGGAAGCTGTCCTTGAAGCGTCGCTGCTGATGCTGGCGTCGCACAATATCCTCAACCCTGCTAATGGTGCGCCTATTACGGTACCCTCGCAGGACATGGTATTGGGTCTGTACTACGTAACAAAAGGTCGCAAGAGCATTCCTGAGTACCCAATCTTGGGCGAAGGCATGACGTTCTATGGTACTGAAGAGGTAATCATCGGTATCAACGAAGGGAAAGTTTCCAAGCACGCCAACATTAAGTGTCGGGTTAAGGTCCGGGACGAAAATGGCGAGCTGGTTTATAAAGTCATTGACACTGTAGCGGGCCGGTTGTTGTTCAACCAGGCTGTTCCGGAAGAGGTGGGCTACATTAATGAACTGCTGACGAAGAAGAAACTTCAGCAAATCATTGCGCTTATCTTCAAAATCTCGGGCGGTGCTCGGACAGCTCAGTTCCTTGATGAAATCAAAGAGCTTGGTTTCCAGATGGCGTTTAGAGGTGGTCTGTCAATCGGTTTGAGCGACATCATGATTCCTGAAGCAAAACAGGGACTTGTTGACGACGCAAAAGCTGAGGTACAGGCTGTTTGGGATAACTACCTGATGGGTCTGATTACAGAGAACGAACGCTATAACCAGGTTATCGATATCTGGACGCGTGTGAACTCCAAGCTAACCGAGACGCTGATGAAGCAGCTCGAAGCCGACCAGGGCGGGTTTAACTCAATTTACATGATGATGCACTCGGGAGCCCGTGGTTCGCGTGAGCAGATTCGTCAGTTGGGTGGTATGCGTGGTCTGATGGCCAAACCGCAGAAAAACCTGCAAGGCTCAGTGGGTGAGATTATCGAAAACCCGATTCTGTCGAACTTCAAAGAAGGTCTTGATGTATTGGAGTACTTTATCTCAACACACGGTGCGCGGAAAGGTCTGGCCGATACGGCTCTGAAAACGGCCGATGCCGGTTACCTGACCCGTCGTTTGCATGACGTAGCACAGGATGTTATTATCAGTGAAGACGATTGCGGTACACTTCGCGGTCTGCAAGTGTCAGCTCTGAAAGATAATGAAGATATCGTTGAGCCATTATCTGAACGTATCCTGGGCCGTACTACGGTTCATGATGTATATGATCCGCTAACGAAAGAGTTAATCGTTGCATCGGGTGAATTAGTGACTGAAGAAGTTGCTGCTCACATCGACGAAACGAGCATTGAAACAGTCGAAATTCGTTCGGTATTGACTTGCGAATCGCGTCAAGGTGTTTGCGCCAAGTGTTATGGCCGCAACCTGGCATCGGGCCGCATGGTAGATATTGGCGAAGCGGTGGGTGTAATTGCCTCGCAGTCGATTGGTGAGCCAGGTACGCAGTTAACCCTTCGTACATTCCACGTAGGTGGTACGGCCTCTAACATTGCCGTTGATGCATCGATCAAAGCGAAATTCGATGGTTTGATCGAGTTCGAAGAAATGCGGACGGTTCAATCGGAAGACAACGACGGTAACCCATTGACGATCGTAATGGGTCGCTCGGGCGAAGTTCGGATTGTGAATCCAAGTGACCGGAGCGTCGTTCTGATCAGCAACAACGTGCCGTATGGTGCATTCCTGCGGGTGAAAGATGGCGACATGGTGAAAAAGGGCGACGATATTTGCGCCTGGGATCCTTATAACGCCGTTATCCTGTCTGAATTGACCGGTACGTTGAACTTCGACGCTATTGAAGATGGTATTACATACCGTGAGGAATTCGATGAGCAAACTGGCTTTCAGGAGAAAGTAATCATCGAAAGCCGCGATAAAGCGAAAAACCCGGCCATTGTTGTACAAGGCACAACAACGTTAACGTTGCACTTGCCTGATAACGATGGCGGTCCGTTGCAGAAGAGCTACAACTTACCTGTTGGATCTCGTCTAGTTGTGAAGGAAGGTCAGAAAATTAAAGCTGGTCAGCCGTTGGCGAAAATTCCACGTAACGTTGGTAAAACCCGTGATATCACCGGTGGTCTGCCACGTGTAACGGAATTATTTGAAGCCCGTAACCCGTCGAACCCCGCAGTAGTAAGTGAAATTGATGGCGTTGTAACGTATGGCGCTATCAAACGTGGTAACCGGGAGATCTTCATCGAGTCGAGAGACGGAACGAAGAAGAAGTACCTCGTGCCGCTGTCGAAGTTCATCCTTGTACAGGACAATGACTTTGTACGCGCCGGTGCTCCATTATCTGACGGTGCCATAACACCAAGCGACATTCTGGCTATCAAAGGCCCGACGGCCGTTCAGGAGTATCTGGTAAATGAAATTCAGGAAGTATATCGTCTGCAAGGGGTAAAAATCAACGATAAGCACATCGAAGCCATTGTTCGGCAGATGATGCAGAAAGTTGAGATCATCGACTCGGGCGATACCAACTTCCTCGAAGGTCAGGTTGTGGACAAATGGTCTTTCCGTGAAGAAAACGATAAAGTTCTTGACGCCAAAGTGGTAATGGACGCTGGTGATTCACCGAACGTTAAACCAGGGCAGATTGTAACGAGCCGTCAACTTCGTGACGAGAACTCAGGTCTGAAACGTCGTGATATGGCCCTTGTGACCGTTCGCGATGCTATGGCTGCTGTTTCGCAGCCAACGCTGATGGGTATCACGCAATCGTCTTTAGGTACAGACAGCTTTATCTCGGCTGCTTCCTTCCAGGAAACGACGAAAGTACTGAGCGAAGCGTCGATTCGTGGCAAACGCGACGTACTCGATGGCTTGAAAGAGAACGTAATTGTTGGTCACCTAATTCCTGCCGGTACAGGCCTTCGTCGCTACCAAACAGCGATTGTTGGCTCGAAAGAGGAACTGGAAACGATTACCGAATCCCGCGAACAGTACGCTCGCAGCAAAAAGAAGGCTACGGTGTAACCGTTGATCAATACAAGTAAAAAGCCCCGGCCAGAAATGGCTGGGGCTTTTTTTGTTCTCTATTTATATATGCCAATCAGCTAATGTGTTGAAATTCAATAGCTAAACATAGCCACCAGTGTAGCACATATTTTCTGATTGATGGCTTCGTCCAATTGACCAATTTTCTTTATCAACCGTAATTTATCAACACTCCTGGCCTGATCTAGTGTAACTTGTCCGTCTCGATTGTCAAACTGACAATCAACCCGAGTGGGATAAGGTTTTCGGGTACTTGTCAAGGGTGCAACCATGACTGTATTCAAATATTTATTAACCGAATCTGGTGAAATAACGATGCAGGGGCGTGTTTTTGCAATTTCACTGCCTTTCGTTGGGTCAAGAGAAACCAGCCATACGTCGAAGCGAGCTACTACCACTGCCATTCTGTTTGATCAAAATCGTTGGTCATATTCTCAAATAAGTCGTTCTCGGGCGAATGACCTGCGTCTATTGCTTTCTGGAACAGGCTATCCCAACTGGCACGTGGGTTTGATTGGACTGGCCGCAAAATGATAGCTCCGTCTATAACTTGTATATCAACTTCATTTTCAATGCCCGTTTGCTGAAGCAAAGTACGGGGTAGAATAATGCCTTGCGAATTGCCAATACGTCGGATGGGTATGTGCATAGGTATGGGTGTATGTTATAACAAAGATATAACAGATGGCAGAAAAATAAAATTGTATGAGCTATCTTTAGTGGGGTATTCTCTCCATAATGATATCACCGCATCAGTTCATCGAACGTAATACTTACATAATACAAGCCCCCAATGCGGGCTAGGCCATACCCCTGCGCATAATACTGATTGAGTAGGTTGGTGCCGCCAAGCTTTACAATTGCTTTATACGTTGGTACTTTATAGGATACCTGCGCATCCAGACTTGTCCACGAGGGTAGCCAGATATCGCCCGCCGTTGTGCCCTGTTCATACCACATTTTATCGGTCCAGCGGTAGGTTAGTGAAGCGCCAAACCGATCAGTAAGGCGGGGGTTCGATAAAGTAATGTTGTAACGGTTTTCGGGTGAGTTAAACGAATTTCGACCTTTTTGCGACACCTCCGGATTGCTCATTTTACGCTTTACAATGGGTACACCAGCATTGTCATTGACGATATTCCCCTGAGCATCGTGTAGCGTTACAGTGCCAACCTGATGTGCGAAATTACCGCTGAGCGTGAAGCCTCGTCCCAAACTGTATTCGGAACCTACGCCCCAGCCGTTCACAACTATCTCGTTGACATTATTAACGTTGATTTGTAGCGTCCGGTAAGCGTTTGTTGAAAAGTCGGAGATTTGGCCATTCGTGGGTTGGTAAAAACTCTGAGCCGAAATAAAGTCGGTGTATTGACTGTGAAAATAAAAAGCATCAACGTAGAGCTTGTTCTGAATCAAGGTTTTATACCCGACTTCCCACGTTTTCATTTTCTCTGTTGTGAAACTAGCCGGGTTATACGCCCGGCTGCGTAGTTGCGCTTCGGTTATACGCCCGGCTGTAAAATCCTTTACATCGCTATCCAGATACGCCGGATTTGTAAACAGCCCTGCCGACTCAGCCGCGAGTTGTGAACCACCCACATTGCCCCCCAGGCCCGCTGCCGGAGCGGCAAATAATTGCCCCGGTAAAGGGTTATGAAACGCCGACTGCCATGATCCACGGAAGTTATGCGGGCCAATGCTCACTACTACCGAGGCACGGGGCGTGAAACCTCCCTTAATATATTGATTTCTGTCGTATCGAAGGGCAATTGTTGGTTTTACCGTTGCTATAGTTCCTATGCTCAATTCTTTGGCTGCCTGCACATACGCGCCATATTCATTGATGGTATATTCTGAACCATCAGCTTTTAGTGGAATGATAGTTCCACCTGTGTTAAGCGCATACTGACGAAAGCTACCACCGGCAATAACCTCAGCTGCATTGTCTAACAGCTTCGTAAAATTGTACATGCCTTCGTAATGCCAAAGAGCCGAATTGTCGCGTAAGCGTGTTCCTCTTGCTGTGGTGGATCCCGGTATAAAGTCGGTAGTATACGTGTTAGCGTAATCATCGCGCACCGCGTTAAACTGATCGGTTCCGGGTACATAGCGTCCACGGTCGGCTGTGGCGCGGGACTCGCCAATGGTGAACTTATTTTCTATATAAACCTGCCCGAATTCGGCTGCCCATTGGTTGAGGGATTTCCATCTGTTATTGATGGCAGTAGCTGTTTGGCCAATATTCCAGGCTTCGGCCTGCTGTTGGGTGGTATAAGCTCGTAGAAAGAAGTTCTCACCCCGTAGTTCAGCCTTCACCTGATGGCGTTGGTAATTCGGAAAATATTCGCGGAATCCAGCCGTACGAACGAAGTTGCCATTACCATAGTACCAGCCCAGCGATGCTTCAATATTACCCGGCAGTTTGTAATGTACCGACACGCTGGCGCGGTTATTGAAGACTTTGCCGTTGTTGCCCAGTACCTCTAACTCTGTATAGCCGGTGCGGGTAACGAGCTTATTCTGCAACAGCGCGTTGGCATAATTTGCTGGAAACATAAACGCTCCACCGGTATTGATGTCATCACCGTAGCTGTTAACACCGTCGTATTGAAAGTTCGTATTTGGATTGTTGTTAGGTGTATACCCGATACCCGTAGCAATGCCACCCCTGCTGGGATCGGTAGTGAAAAAGTTGACACGGGCACGCGTTGAGCGATCGCTATAATCATCAGCAATGAAGTCAGTACCGCTCAACCGCTGAAAATTTACTTTAAATGCAAAGCGTTCACCTATTTGCCTGGCGTATCGGATAGCCACATCGCCGTAGCCTGTTGGCCCGAAATCCGCTTTGCCAAAATTATTGGCCCCTACCTTTAGTTGTGCGCTTAAGCCCTGGTACACAAACGGATTTTTATTCGACGTAACCAGTAATCCCTGCATAGCATCCGGACCGTAAAGAGCCGATGAGGCACCCGGAACCAATTCGATGCTTTCGACATCCAGATCCGAAATACCCGCTACATTGCCAACGCCAAACCCCAGGCCCGGCGAGCGATTGTCCATACCATCAGTTAATTGCAAAAAACGGGTATTGTCGTTGGCTCCAAATCCGCGCATATTAACAGACTTAAACGTCAGGCTTTGGGTGAGAAAATCAACACCTTTTACATACTGAAGGGCATCGAACGGGCTCATCGCTGTCGACTCCTGAAACTGCTTTATACCAAGCTTTTCGACAGTTATGGCCGCTTGTTGATTCTCTTCCGGCACCCGGCTTACCGAAACCACTACGTCTTTTTCAAGACTGGTTTCTTCACTTAATGTAATCTCAACTCTACGAAAGTTATTTCCCCGTACAGCTACATCCTGTTGTCGATAGCCAGCAAGTAATACATCGAGTATGAGGGGCAGTGACTCGTTCGTTTGTAAAGAGAACTGACCATTAGCCTGTGAGGTAATGCTCGTGTTAGTCCCTCTGATGCTAATTGTTGCGCCTGCTAAAGGTTGGTATTGATCGTTGGTAACGATTCCGGCAATGTTGATCTGTGCCCGGGCTGTTATCGTGCCAAACAATGATAAAAAAGAAAGTAGAAAGAGTTGATTCATCAGTGAGTGAGTGAAAGTAGTTGGATGCAGTAGGCGTAAACGCATAAAGGCTGTCTACGTTAAATAAAATTAACGTAAACAGCCTTTATGAATTCAATAACTTACAATCTGGTACTTATTCAGTTACTCAGTTGCTATCACTTATATTATAATTAAAATCGGGTTACATATTGGACTGTTTGACCCGATAGCACTTGTAGCACTATAGCTAGAATGTATAGCGCAAAGTCGTGCCGTATGTTCGAGGGTCACCAAGCACGGCTGCATACTGACCGGCATTACCGGCGGCTGGCAGTAGCTGCTCGAAATAATTTTTATTCGTCAAATTTCGTGACCATAGCAAAATGGAGATACCATTCGATGCCCGGAATCCAATTCGGGCGTTCACCAGCGTATAGCCGTCGATGTTCAGGTAGGCCGATGGCGACGGGCTCGACGAGAACGAGGAGCGGTAGTAACCATCAAGAGCTGCGAAGAACCGGCCATCCAGGCTTAACAACTTCCCGGCACCGGACACCTCGCCCCCTAAGGAACCTGCCCATTTGGAAATGCCGGGCAGAGCACCCCCCGAAATGTCCTTAAAGGCTGATTCTCCGCCGGTTTCTTCGAGCGGGACGGGTGCGTTTTTGAAGGAGACATAGTTGCCATCGGTATAGGTAACGGCTCCATTGAACGAGAAGTTATTACCAACTCGAATGTTTCCGTCGAGCTCAACGCCGGTAACACGAACCTTCTCGGCATTGGCCAGATACCCTCTGTTTACGCCCACTTCGGCGGTTTGAACCTGCGTCTGATAATCTTTGATATCCGTGTTGAATACCGTCACATTAAAGGTGGAGCCTGGAGTTGGTCTGGTTTTTACACCAAGTTCGTAGTGGGTTACGTATTCAGGTTTCACTTTGGCCAGATCAATTAACGTCACCCCGTTTGCCGTAGGAAGCCCGCCCAGGTTGACACCAATCGGCTTATAGCTATTGGCATAGGTTGCGTAGGCATTCAGTTTCTTACTGGCTTTGTAAGCCAGGGTCACTTGCCCCGAGAAGTTGTTGTCCTCTACCCCAAACGCGAAAGCCTGATTTGTATAAAGCCCGTTCTTCAACGCGATCAGGGCAGGGTCAGTCGTTTGTAGACCACCGTAGGTTTCGCGTTTGTAGTCTACATCCTTCTTGTCGTAGTTAAACCGAAGCCCCGGTAGCAAATGCCACTTATCGCTGATAGACCAGTCAAGCTGACCAAATACAGCCGCACCAAAGGTCTTGAGCCTCGATGTTGTTCTTGTGCCAAAGCCATCAAAAAGGCCGGGGGTTTTCCATAGGGCACTGGTCGAACTTTGGGCAAACCGCCATTGAGCAGAACCCGATTCTTCCGTTTGAACAGGATCTGATGTTAAGTCCTGGTCGATAAGGAAAACCCCGGCAACGCCACTCAACCGTGACGAAAACTGTCCTGCATACCGAATTTCCTGTGTCCATTGCTTATGCCGCGAATTGCCCGCCGATTTAGTTAGCGCAGGCAGCCCCGTAAAGTCTCTGTCATTCGATGGGTCCCAGACCCAGTAACGCCAGGCTGAGGTCGACGTTAGTGTACCTCTTCCAATTTTTGCATCAACATTTACCGAAATACCGCCGAGGTCATTGTTGGCACGCAGGGGCGTATCGACATCGGTAACGCGGTCGAATGGATTCGTCGTTGGTAATTTATAGCCAAGATCGGTTATGATCGCATTGAACTGACGGTAGGCCGCCCGTTTCGTCGTGACAACCCCTGCTACCACAGTGGCATACCCATCGGGCCGTTGGCGCGAATTATCGCCTGTTATGGTAATCGCAACCTTTTCGGATGGCTTATACAACAATTGAGCTCTGTACCCCAGATTATTCAGAGTATTTGTGGGTTTCAGCGTAGTCGTGTTGTAGATGGTTCCATCGCGTTGCGTGCTGGAAAACGACACCCTGGCAGCAAGCTTACTGCTCAATGGGCCGGTTATCGACGCTTTAGCCTGCATGTAATTATAATTCCCGTAGCTTGTTTCAAAGGTAGCGCCGGTCTGAAAGCTAGGGGCGCGTGTCGTAATGTTAAAGGCACCGGCAGTGGTATTCTTGCCAAAAAGTGTTCCCTGAGGGCCACGCAATACTTCAACCTGCTCAATATCGACGAAATCAAGTGCCGTTGCTGCCGGACGAGCAAAGTACACACCGTCTACATAAAAGCCTACGCCGGGGTCAATACCGTCGTTGGTAAGCCCGAAACTCGAACCCAGCCCCCGAATGTTAAGCGTTGTGTTCCGGGCGTTAGAGGCATAGAGTTGCACACTGGGAACCAGTTCCTTCAGTCGGTTTACGTTGAAGGCTCCGGCATCTTCAGCACGGACACCGCTTATCACCGAGATCGGAATAGGTACATCCTGCGCCGATTCCTGACGACGTCGGGACGTGATAACTACGTCGGCTAATTGATTGCTGCCTTCTTCGAGTTTGATCTCTACATTGTCATTGCTTAAAACAACTTCCTGAGTCTGGTAACCTAAGTAAGAAACGACAACAACAAAAGGGAGTTTCTGGCCGGTGAGCAATGTAAACTGACCATTTAGATTGGTTGCTCCCCCGTTTGTCGTTCCTTTAATAACCACCGTTGCGCCAATCAGGCTTTTTTCGGTGCGGGCATCAATTACTTTTCCGGTGATCGTTGCATTGATGACAGGGGCATTTTGAGCGGATAGAAACAGGGGCATTAAAATGGCCCCAATAAGAAAAGCGGACTTTAAAATTCGTTTCATTGTCAATTTTGTTTGATACTACTTGTGATGCACACATCACAAAATACACCCGGCTCTATCTGGCTAAATCTAGGCTCTGTGCGTATTTTTTTGGTCTGATTCAGTCGTATTAATAAGCCAGATTAGCTGGTGAAATGAGGTTGTTTTTGTATTCTCCCTATTCTCCCGGTTGTAGATAGACTATTAGTACTTATAGTCTATTGATCTAATAGATTATGCAAAGCAGCGGTTTCCTGACTTCACTTCCAAATAATAATTTGTGATTTCGGACTACTTGGATAATTATCTTTATTAAAATATAATTAATATGAGAAAAGTATAAGATAATTGATAAATGAAGGATTGTAAATAAATATTTCCTGTAGACATAAAAAATCCGGTTAGCCATGATGAATAGCTAACCGGAGAAAAAAGCGATAATAAGCTATAGCTATTTTAGGCCGCCCGGCTACTTTGCGGACGACGGAGTATGGTCGAGCGTAAGGGCTGTGCCGGGTTACGGGCTTCTTCAATAACCTGTTCCGATACCATACCTAAATGATTGGCGCGTTTCAGAACATAATCGAACGGAAGGTTAAAGTAGTTTGATACTTCGCTGCGGAAGCTGTCCGGGAATCGCGACAAACGCAGCCCGAAGAACTTACGCACCTCGGCTTCGGGCAACATAGCGGCCAGCGCTACCCGTTCTGCTTCGACAAGCAACTGGTTCCGAACAGGGTAGAGGTGTTCCAGACCTATCGAGGCTGCCAGAATATTCAGGAACAGATTTTTGTACATGGCCGACAGTTCTGCTGGTAAAATAATCCAGCCCTGTTCCCGAAACTTGGACGAAAAACCGGTTAGACCTTTCTCTCCGCGAATTTCGCCAGCGATGAGCTCGTTCGGGAAACGCAGTTGGTTCGCTTCTGTGTTGGCATCTATTTTCTGAAGACGGAAAACGATGGCTTCTACAGGGCTTTTCGTAAATAACAGGTCAGCGGGTATAGCGCGGGTATTTTCCCACTGATCGGTCATACGCATAAACAGACTTTCGTTGACGGGCAGGTTTTCGGCATTGCCCAAACTGATGAGCATTTGGCGAAAAGCCGCCAGAAAATCAATCTGGAGCTGATTCGGATTTGATCGTCCTTTTTTCATTCGGATTGAGGTGCCAGATGTTGGTTTTTAAACCACTTTCCAGCTCATTAGTATGGTTGTTTGTTGGAAAATTGGGGAAGTAAATATACGTAATAAGCCGCTGATTACAAAGGCGTAACGTAAAGATAATCCGGGGTAATTTTCTGTAGCGTGGCATGTAGCCTGGCGTGGTACTCCGGGCAGACGAAGACTAATTTTGCGGGACCTTGTTAGCCTTCGGCTACCCGCAGTACCACGCTAGGCTACTTGAAAATTACCATCTACAGCCACCAATACATCCCTCAACTAAATTCTGTATCTCAGTGTCTATACGAAACAAATACAAATCAAATACCGCTTCGTTGGCTTAATACTGTCAGGAAAGTTTATTTTTACCCTACGTTTACACTTCTTGCAATCTGTATGCAATCTCGTAGCCACCTCAGTCAATGTTTACGTATCTGTACGCTTCTAGTCTTTCTTAGTCTGGGTTTGCTGTCAACCGCTCCGGCGCAGCCACAACCGAACGTAAAATTCGCCAGTAAATTTGACTTACTCGAAACGACGATCAGCGATATTCACCGGGCTTTCCGCAACGGAAACCTGACGAGTGAGCAACTGGTTAAGGCTTATCTGGAACGTATTAAAACTTACGATCAGCCCACCAAACTCAATTCGATCATTCTTGTAAATCCGGAAGCTATCGCTACCGCTCGTGCGCTGGATGCTGAGTTTAAGAAAACCGGTAAACTGCGGCCTCTGCACGGGATTCCGGTTATCGTAAAAGACAACTACAATACAAAAGGGCTACAAACGACGGGGGGCTCTGTTGCCCTGAAAGGCTTTGCGCCAACCGAAGATGCCGGGCAGGTAAAGAAACTGCGCGAAGCCGGGGCCATTATTCTGGCGAAGGCCAACATGGCAGAATGGGCTTTTACGCCCATGCATTCGCAGAGTTCAATACTGGGCGAAACGCTCAACCCCTATAATCTGGCGTATGTACCCGCCGGGTCGAGTGGAGGGACGGCGGCAGCGGTGGCAGCTAACTTCGGCACGATTGGGCTGGGTTCCGATACGGGTAATTCTATTCGGGGGCCATCGTCCCATAATGCGCTGGTGGGTCTGCGGACGTCGCTGGGGCTGGTGAGTCGGTATGGTATTATTCCATTGTTTACCCGTAATGATGTGGGCGGACCGATGTGCCGTACGGTGGAAGATGCCGTCAGGATACTGGATGTTACGGCCGGATACGACCCCAAAGACCCGATTACCAAAAACAGTCAAGGCAAAGTGCCGGAAAATTACACACAGTTTTTACGGAAAGATGGTTTGAAAGGAGCTCGGATCGGCGTCATGCGTCAATTGAGCGATAAGAACATTCACCCTGAAATTAAACAGCTCTTCGATCAGGCGCTGGCCGATATGGCTCGGGCGGGGGCCGAAATTATTGACGTAACTATTCCTGAGTTCGATTCGCTGCGGGCCAATCAGTCGTGTGCCGAGTTCAGAACCGACATTGAAAACTACTTACAGACCTTCGTGAAGCGGGATACTCTGAAAACGCTGGAAGATATTATACGCATTGGCGGCTATTCGGACATTGTGCGCGACCGGCTGACCTATCAGCAATCGCACTCAGGTCGCGCGCGGCACCCCGAAATTCCCTGTGGCGATCCCTTTACCGATCCATTGCGAATTGCCTACCGGAAAGGTGTCGAAGCCGAAATGAACCGGCTCAAGGTCGATGCACTAGTGTACCCAACCTGGAATTACCCGCCCGCGCTGGTCGGCGATGCAAAAGGCTACAAAGGTGATAATAGTCAATTAGTGGCCCCGGCTACCGGCCAGCCTGCGTTTACGATTCCTATGGGCTATACCACCGGCGATTTGCCGGCCGGTATCCAGTTCCTGGGCCGTATTTTTGACGAGCCGACCCTCATTCGCATAGCGTATGCCTATGAACAGCAAACCCACCATCGAATGGCACCCAAACGGTTTGGGGCTATCGGTAACTAACATACTAACGAATCACCAATTTTCAGTCCATGAATCGACCACCATTACAGCCAATTGGCCTCCTGATTACAGTACTTGTTTTCCTGAGCGGGTATTCCCTTCAGGCTCAATCCTTCACAAAAGGCGAGATTGCCCGCTGGCAGCAAAAAGCCAAACAGGTAACCATCACCCGCGATACCTGGGGCGTGCCGCACATCTACGGAAAAACCGATGCTGACGTGGTGTTCGGGTTACTCTTCACCCAATGCGAAGATGACTTTGGGCGGGTCGAAGAAAACTACATCACGTCCACTGGCCGACTGGCTGAAGTAGATGGTGAGTCGGCTATTTACCACGATCTGCGGGCGCGGCTATTTCTGGACACGACACAGGCCATTGCCATTTACAAAAAGAGTCCGCTCTGGATGAAAAGCCTGCTGGATGCCTTCGCCGACGGGGCAAACTATTATCTCTACACACATTCAGAGGTAAAACCCCGGCTACTGAAACGTTTCCAGCCCTGGATGCCGCTCATGTTTAGCGAAGGCAGTATTGGCGGAAATATAAGCGTGGTTTCCACCGAACGGCTGAAAGCGTTTTACGAGCAGCGCAAATCGACATCCTATATTGACTACAGCGACCATTACGAACGCGAATCCATTGGCTCGAATGGCTTTGCCATTGCCCCTGCCAAAAGTGCGACCAAAAATGCGCTGTTGCTCATCAATCCGCACACCTCTTTTTACTTCCGCTCGGAGGTACACATGGTTAGTCAGGGGGGATTGAATGCGTATGGGGCCGTGACCTGGGGGCAGTTTTTCATCTATCAGGGTTTCAACGAAAACTGCGGCTGGA
Source organism: Spirosoma pollinicola (assembly GCF_002831565.1). Classification (NCBI taxonomy): domain Bacteria; kingdom Pseudomonadati; phylum Bacteroidota; class Cytophagia; order Cytophagales; family Cytophagaceae; genus Spirosoma; species Spirosoma pollinicola. The sequence goes on from NZ_CP025096.1 coordinate 1,131,869, forward strand.
TGCACACCACCAGCTATGCCGACTCGATGGATGAATACCTTGAAACCATTGAGAAAAAGGGAAATGCCTTATACTACAAGCACGGCAAGGACCTCAAGCCGGTTCGTACGCAGAGTGTGCATATTCCCTACAAAACGGCAAGCGGGATGCAATACAAGGATTTTACGATGTACTTCACGCAGCATGGGCCTATTGCGGGAGAGAAAGACGGAAAATGGATTGCCATCGACATGATGAACACGCCCCTAAACGCACTCTCACAATCGTATTTGCGGACGAAAGCCACCGGCTACGACAGCTTCAAGGAGGTGATGAAACTCAACGGAAACGCATCGAACAACACGATTTTTGCCGATAAAAATGGCACCATTGCCTATTGGCACGGCAACTTCATGCCCAAACGTGACCCCAAATTCGATTGGGAAGAACCCGTTGATGGCAGCAATCCCGAAACCGACTGGAAAGGGTTACACGCAGTCGATGAGATTGTGCAGGTGCGCAACCCGGCCAGCGGCTGGATTCAGAATTGCAATTCAACGCCCTTCACGGTTTCTGGCAGCAGCAGCCCCGACAAGAGCAAGTACCCGACGTACATGGCGCCCGATGCGCAAAACTACCGGGGTGTCAATGCCGCCCGTGTCCTGAGCCAGAAAAACCTTTTCACACTCGACACGCTGATTGCGGCTGCCAACGACCCGCACTTAGTCGCGTTCGATGAGCTTTTGCCTCCGTTATTGACCGCTTACCAAACCGTTTCGGCCGATGCCGCGAACCAGTCGAAAGACCTGTCCGAAGCCATTGACGTGCTGAAAGCCTGGGATAAATCATACGGGAAAACGTCGGTTGGGCAAACGCTGGCTATTTTCTGGGGCGAGAAAATACAAAAGCTGGCCCGAAGCCGTGCGGCTGGCGACCAGCAAGTCAACAATCAATTGACATTTGCTGCCTATACCATCAGCAGTACCTCGCCACAGGAAAAAGTAAAAGCGCTGGCCGATGTCCTTACCGACCTCACCCGCGACTTTGGTACCTGGAAAACGCCCTGGGGCGACATCAACCGCTACCAGCGTCTGACTGGCAAAACGCAGGAAACGTATGACGACCTGAAGCCCAGCATCCCCGTTGGTTTCACGTCCTCGGCCTGGGGTTCGCTGGCGGCTTTTGCGGCCAAAACCTATCCCGGCACCAAAAAGCGGTACGGCAGCGTAGGCAACAGCTTCGTGGCGGTGGTTGAGTTTGGCAAGCGCGTCACAGCCCGCTCGGTGGTAACAGGTGGACAAAGCAGCCAGCCCGGCGCCAAACACTTCACCGACCAGGCTCCTTTATACTGTGAGGGTCAGTTCAAAGACGTACTCTTTTACCCCGAAGACATTCAGAAACAAGTAGAGAAAACGTACCATCCAGGGCAGTAGGGGAGGTCTTCACAAGCCGAAGCTACCGTTAAGTCATGTTGATGTAACAGAGGTTGGAAATTGCATGGGGTAATGATTCCTTTATGTCAACAATATCACCTACATCATTCTAGTAAGGAATTCGAGGAGCTAGAAACGCTTATTAATGCATTGGCTATAGTTGTGCAGTTGCGCGTGCATATGTATGTTGGGTGCGGGTCCAAAATGTGAGTGCAAGGCAGATTACCTGTGACAGTGGAACCAGCCCGAAAGGAAAGTTTGGGTTTGTTAGGCATCTTCTCGTTGACAGTGCGAACGCTTAAGAATTATATTATTTACAATTGCCTTTATTGTAGAATGACTCAGAAGCCTGAAATTTTTCCAGACCATTTTTTCCAGATCATTGATTCAGGTTGGTTTGAAGATGATGGAGGCATTGAGTTTGTCAGCTTCGAGTACACTGAAGACAGTATTACAATAGAATTTATCCTCCATTCAGGAGATGAAGAGATTGTAAATCAGAGTTGGCAGCTACAGGTCGGCAATCTCAAAGCTCATAAAATTGTGCCTGTATTTACCTCTGTCATATCCTTCCACGATGACCATTTCTTGTTGTGGGAGTTTACCGACAGGCAAACAAGTCTATACTTTACGGACAAAGCAGAAAATCCAGACAAGTTGCTAGCTGATATTTTTAGATTTCACTGTCAGTATTTTGATACGTATATCGAAATTGACAGATACGTTAACAATTGCATGGACTTTAGTTCGCTGTGTCACTCTGATTTAGGCCTTTTTGCAACAGGCCCAAAACAGATTTTGACTGGCTATTATACATGCTTGACAAACCACAACATGAATCCTTATTTCCAATCCGACTATGAACCCGCTTATACCGATTCTACGAAGCCATTGGGCGTTCTCATATTAGGTGAATCATACTTCATTGGTCAGGACTTTATATTGAAGCAAACTTCCAAATTGTAGGCTCTCGCTCCGCGTGGGTAGCATCCCGGTGACAGGCCGCTCGCCCCCAAAGGGAACTTTTCAGCCCAACCAAATGAGTGTGTAAAGGTTCAGGTACGTTTGTTCAGTTAAATAACCTGCTCATCATCAACACTCATGGTTGTTGGGTGCAGTCCCAAAAAATGCTTCAAAGTCAGCGTCCGTGCGACAGGTTGAACGCTCCGGTCGGGTAAGTTTGGGCTTCCATTTTCAGCTGACAGGGTAAACGATGAAATTAGGTAGCTTTGGAACTCTACTAGCCAGCTCTCTGCCGACAGCAGAAACGCCATCGTTAGGCAGGGCTGATAAATCTGCAGAAAATGAAAATTTGTGTTTATTGCGCTTCAAGTGCAAAGGTTGATCGTATGTATTTTGACGCAACAGAAAAATTAGCCCTCGAATTTGTAAAGGCCAAAATAGATGTTATCTATGGGGGCGGGGCGATTGGGTTGATGGGAAAGCTGGCGGATACAATTATTGAGAACGGGGGTAAAATAAAAGGTATTATGCCCAAGTTTATGAATGAAGTTGAGTGGGCGCATAAGAAGGTCGTCGATTTCGAGTTCACCGATAGCATGCATGAACGGAAAGCAAAATTTTTAGAAGATATTGACGGACTGGTAACGTTGCCAGGCGGCAGTGGGACTCTGGAAGAACTCTTGGAAGCCATCACGCTTAAGCGGCTTGGGCAGTTTACAAAACCAATTATCATTCTGAACACGAATGGATTTTATGACCCATTACGGACGATGCTTGAGAAATGTGTTAGTGAACAGTTCATGCATGAGAAGCACTTGGAAATGTGGTCGTTTGTTGATAATCCTGAAGAGGTGATCGATAGTATTATCAATGCACCCACTTGGGAACAAAGTGCTATAAATTTTGCCACGAACAAGTAAGTTTTTCTCGCTTTATAGTCTCCCGTCGACAGGAAGCATGTCCTGAAGGCAGGCTTTCAGTCCAGTTCAATGAGTGTGTAAAGGGTCAGGTACGTTTGTTTGCTCAACTTATGCGGCTACCATCAGCACTCATGGTCGTTGAGTGCGAGTCCTCATACTGCTTCCAGTCCCAGCCTCTAAATGACAACCCCAACGCCATAAGCACAGTCAGACTCTTCAGACAGTACCTGTGCGACAGGCATGAAGTTACCTACTCCCCTATAATGCCTTCCAGTGCCAACCATCCTTCAGCTTTCGCTATACAGCCATTTCGCTACCAGCTTTACATAGCGGGGCATGATAACAAAAGTCATGAGTGCGACGATGATGTTACTTGTGATGAACGGTTTTACGAAAGGGAACTGTAATACCGGTAAAGCCGAAGCAATAGGGGAGAGGAACCACGATACGAGGACCGATAACGGAAAAATGGCCGATAAGGTGATCAGAAACTGCTTGTAAGGTGGGGCGGCTTTTCTGTTTTGTGATGGAGTAAACCAGTATTCGAGTCCTGTTTTTATGTCGATCGTTTCGGCTGTGTTCAGGAACGGGCGCACCTTCTCTACCATCTGCCGACGTGTGTCGGATTCCAGCCAGGTACGCAGACTCGCTTCCGATGCGAAATGAAGGACGATGGTATACGCTTCGCTCGCTGCGTGCGGCCTGATGATATTTACGCCCCGATGTCCCTCTGCCTGCTGCGCCAGGGGCACAATTTCTTTTAGCCAGTTTTCGTATGCGGGAATCTGGTTTTTATAAGGACGCTGAACAATAATTGTCGTAACGGCACTGTCAATGTCGATGGGGGTAGGCGCTGACATACTAAACGTTCGTTTTTAGGAAGCTATTCAGCTTACGGTTCAGCTTAAATAAATATACTTTTAATCGTACATCCCAAATATATAAACGGAGTCGATTTCGTCAATAGACAAGAGGTAGATTTCGATGGGTAACAGGCTTTACGTATAGCCTGATCAGGTAGTCGTTATCTTCTGTTTTGTTTTAACCACCTTCATGAAATTCAACCGTTTATTTCTCCTACTTCCCCTCTTGCCAGTCCTTTTTAATTGTACCAATACTCCTGCAACACCGCCCCTGGTTGGCACATGGGAACTGGTTTCGGCAACGACGACGGAAAAAGATTCATCCTTTTCGACCTTTGACCCGACGCATAAGATGATCAAAATCATCAATGCCACCCACTTTTCGTTCCTGAATCACGCTATCAACGGTGACTCATCGGCAACCCGATTTAGTGGGGGCGGGGGCAAATATACCTTGGCGGACAGTGTATACACCGAGAACCTGGAGTACTTCACGGACAAGGCGTGGGAGAATAACAAGTTTCCGTTCGTTGTAAAAATTGTTGGTGATACGCTCGTTCAAAAAGGAGTTGAAAAAGTAGAGAAGTTAGGCATTGACCGAATAATAATTGAGAAGTATAAACGCGTGACGGACTAACGTTAGCCTTTCGGAAGTGCCCATTTGTCGTTCACTAAAACACCAAACAGCCGTGGAAGAAAATAAAGTTGATCGAAGAAAATTCGTTAGTGATTTAGCCCTGTACACCATCGGCGCTGGTGCGTTGGCGGTGCCAAAGCCCGGCTTTTCGGCTCCAGTCGTATATGCCGGAAATATCAATCACATTGGTCCACAGGCAGGCTTTAGTCCGCAAATTGGTACGTTGATTTCTATGCTGGATTGGGTAACGAACAGCGTTATCAACTACAATTCCAAACTGACTGTGGAGCAGTTGGATTATTTGCACGATAAAGAGTCCAACACCATTGGTTCGCTGATGCTTCATCTGGCGGCTACGGAAGTCGTTTATCAGGACCTTACATTCCATAACCTTCCGGATTTTTCGCCCGCCAACAAAGACAAATGGGAGGTAGCGATGAAACTGGAAGATAAAGCTCGTGAGCAGATAAAAGGCAACCCGTTGAGCTACTATAAAGACGCGTTTGCCGAAGTCCGCGCAACGACCAAAGCGGAAATGAAAAAGCGGGACGACGCCTGGCTGTTATCGGGTGAAACCAAAGACTGGGACTGGAACAATTACTGCAAGTGGTTTCACGTAACGGAGCATTACGCCAACCACCGGGGGCAAATGACCTGGTACGCCAAGCGGATACCCAAGTGAATGAAAAGGACATGAAGCAAGAATTAGCCCTACGCATACAGCTAGAAAACCCACCCGCAGACGTCGATTTTAGCCTTCAGAAAGGGAGTGGAACGAACTATACTATCCTTCAGAAACAAAGGTCTGGTACGCAGGCTTTAGTATTCGAGTGTACAGTTGCTGTAAAATTGGGCGCTGATAACCAGCCCGATTTCGCTGGAGTTGTCGTTCAGGGAACCCCAGCGAATCGGTTTATTTATATCAACATCGGGAAAAGTGCCGGACAGTTCGACTCTATCTGGAGTCGTCGGTTAAAGATTCCGCTAAAAGGGATTACGACCGAAATGATTGAGGAGACTACGGACGATTCGTCTCTGGTTTTGGAGACGAAAGTTCCGGGAACAGGAAAGGATGGGGGACCAGCCTGTGGAACCGTGAAGCCGTTCAACGGATGGTATCTCGCTGCGAATACTTCATCTACTTCTTCAACAGTTCCTTAAACGCCTTTAGCCGCACTACCTATTCCCGAACGTGAATGGTACTTTCACGGAGCCGTAAGAATGTGCCGTTCCGACTGGAGAAATCCGCTCTGATTTCGGCTGCCAGTGAGAGAGCGATTTCTTCGGGCGACACGGCCCCAATATCCAGGCCCACCGGTGCGTGGATGCGGGAAAAGTCGGCGTCGTCAATGGGGTTGCCTTCATCAGCTAGTTCAGCCCAGATGCGTTCCGAGCGGACACGCGGCCCCAACATGCCAATGTAAGGGGCGTTAGTGGACAGAACTTTCGGTAAGTTTTGCTTATCACTTTTGTAGTCGTGTGTCATCAAGACAACGGCCGTATGGGCATCGAAAAGAATAGTTGAGAAGTTTTCGGGGAGAACGATTTCATCCACGAGAGCCACAATTTTTTTGTTGACCTTCAGCGGATTCGCAACCACGGTTACCCGCCAGCCAAGTTCTTTAACCAGGCGCGTGAGCGGGTAAACGTCATATTGATGTCCCCACAGCACCAGATGAATTTCGGGAGATAGTATCTCAATAAATACGTCCAGTTCCTGTCCGTCCGGGCTGTCAAACCGGTAGGGGGCAGAAACCCCTTTTGTGATGCGTGCCTGTATTTTTTCGTCCAGCTGCGCCTGCAAAGTTGCGTGGTCAAGCACGTCGAGGCTGGCAGAATTGGTATATCGTATTACTTCACCTTCTTTAATGGAAGGCCAGTTCCCTTCCAGACCGGTAATGGTAATGAGGACATGCGTTTGGCGACGTTCGTTCATGCAGTTTTTGAGTACTTCGACAGGGTTCTTTTTATCGGTAAAATCAAGGGGTGTAAACAGTACGTCGATGATGCCATTACACCCTAAGCCAACGCCTATCTGGTGTTCATCGTCGGTAGTGGTATCGTACGTGATTTTAGACGGAGAGGCTTTCGCAATGGCCAATCGGGCGCGTTTAAGGGCATCGCCTTCCAGGCAACCCCCGCTAATACCGCCAATCCACAGCCCGTCGCTCATGACCAGCATTCGCGCACCCGTGCGCCGATACGAGGAACCTTCTACCCGCACCACCGTCGCTAAAGCGGCCTGCGTAGCGTGACGATCCAGGTGATCATAGCCGTCGATAATTGCTTTAATCTCTTTCATTTATGAATAAATATATCGGAATCTGCCCCGAATGTGACGGCTGCTACGTCACAGCATACATATACGTTTGGTCTTTATACGTAACGACATGTTCGGGGCGGTCTTATCCACTGGAATAAAACAAACAGAATTTAGGGCCAAATTGTCTTATCCATCGCTATTTTCCGGCAAATTGGTTGGCTTCTGGTTGTCAGTGAAGCCTGTTTACAACTGAAACGATGTGCCGGATAGCGGCTTCGACTTCCGCTTCGGTAGTGAACCGGCCTAAGCTGAACCGTAGCGAACTGTACGCTAAATCGTCTGACAGCCCCATCGCTTTCAGCACGTGCGATGGATCGGTAGACGCCGACGTGCAGGCCGAGCCGTTCGAGACCGCAAGCTCGTTTAATGATAGTAGTAATAACTCACCATCCAGCCCCGCAAAGCAGATGTTTGTCGTATTTGGCAGGCGAAACTGACGACTTCCATTAACCGTCGCGTTGGGCAACTGAGCCAGAATCCCGGCTTCGAGCTGATCGCGCAGGGCCGAAATACGGCTTGCTTCATTTGTCAACTGGAGCTGGCATAGACGGGCCGCTTCGCCAATACCCACAATGCCCGGCACATTGAGTGTTCCGGAACGTCGACCCCGTTCATGCCGTCCACCATCCTGCTGGGCTGTTAGCATGGTGGACTTGCGAACTACCAGTGCGCCAACGCCTTTTGGGCCATAGAATTTGTGGCCCGACAGGCTCAGCAAATCAATGGGGCTACTGGCAAACGAAAGGGGGATTTTGCCGACGGCCTGGGTAGCATCGGTATGAAACAACACACCGTGTTTGTGGGCTACTTCACCAATAGCCTGAATCGGTTGGAGGACGCCCGTTTCGTTGTTAGCCGCCATAACGGATATCAATAGCGTAGTCGGTTTAATCGCCCGTTCGACCTGATCTGCCGTAATGAGTCCATCGCTGTCTGGCCGAAGACAGGTGATCTCCGCACCCTGCCGGGCCATATGTTCGCAGGTATCCAGAACGGCTTTATGTTCGGTTGCAATGGTGATGAAGTGGTTGCCTCGCTGCCGGTTTGCTTCCCATACCCCTTTAAGGCCCAGGTTGATCGACTCAGTTGCCCCACTCGTAAAGGCCACCTCTTTCGGATCGGCATCCAACAGACGGGCGAGCTGCTTCCGGGCTTTATCAACGGCCTCTTCCGCTTTGGCACCGAAGACATGCGTGCGCGATGCCGCATTACCGAAATGCAAGCCGAAGTAAGGCAGCATACTTTCCAGTACAACGGGGTCAACAGGTGTGGTGGCGTTATAATCGAAGTAAGCCGGGTAGTTCATTATCGTCCTGGTTTGTTGTTATGACACCATTCGACCATTGGAAATTCAGATAGATTAATTTTTTTGCCAGTCAATGTTTTATAAGGTGCTAAGGACAGACCAGCAAAAGTACGTACACGCCAGTTTTTATCGTCTAAAAGCCAAAATGCAGCGTTATAGTAGCCTGACAGTTTAATGATAGAGGTTGAAACGTAATGGATTAGCAAAGTGCACATACACAATTCGTTAGCAGTCAGATTGAATTATTCTGTAAATTCGGTGTTTTTGACATACATTATTGCACGTACTCATGATTGAAAGACCCCTGACAGACTGGTTGCCTCTGACGATGAAAGAAGTCGAAAAGAGAGGTTGGGACGAAATTGATATCATCCTCGTATCGGGAGATGCATATGTAGATCACCCAGCTTTCGGTACCGCTGTAATTGGCCGCATCATGGAAAGCGAAGGTTTTCGCGTAGCCATTATCGCCCAACCCAACTGGAAAGACGATCTGCGCGACTTCAAAAAGTTTGGCAGGCCCAAATATTTCTTTGGCGTTACGGCCGGTTGCATGGACTCCATGGTTAACCACTACACGGCCAACAAACGCCTGCGCTCCAATGATTCCTATACGCCCGGTGGCGAAGCGGGCTTTCGGCCCGATTATGCCACTATCGTCTACACCAAAATCCTGAAAGAACTGTACCCCGATGTGCCGGTACTGCTGGGCGGCATTGAGGCCTCTCTACGTCGGGTGACTCATTATGACTATTGGCAGGATCGGTTAATGCCGTCCATTCTGGTCGATGCCGGGGCCGATATGCTGGTGTATGGTATGGGCGAGCAACCCCTCCGCGAAATTCTGAAACTGTCGCGGCAGGGCGTCCCGTTCTCGTCGATGCGGAACATAAACCAGGTGGCCTTTATGCACGACGCCAACAGCGAACTGCGCGATTATAACGAATGGAATTCGGTCGAGCTGGCGAGTCACGAGGTTTGTCTGGAAGATAAAATTAAATACGCGGCTAACTTCAAAATTGTTGAGGTTGAGTCGAATAAGTGGCAGGCTAACCGGATTCTTCAACAGGTTGGCGATCAGATACTGGTTATCAATCCGCCGTTCAAGACGATGGATGAGGTTGAAATTGATAAATCATTCGATCTGCCGTATACCCGTCTGCCCCACCCGAAATACAAAAAGCGGGGGCCAATTCCGGCCTATGACATGATCAAGTTCTCGGTCAACATGCACCGGGGCTGTTTTGGTGGTTGTAGTTTCTGTACTATTTCTGCGCACCAGGGCAAGTTTGTTGCCTCGCGGAGTGAGAAATCGGTCCTGAAAGAGGTTGAGGAAATTACGAAGCACCCTGAGTTTAAGGGGTACATTTCGGATCTGGGTGGGCCATCGGCCAACATGTATAAGATGAAGGGCAAAGACGAGTCGATTTGCGCTCGTTGCCAGAGTCCGAGCTGTATTCACCCTGTCATTTGCTCGAACCTCGATACCTCACACAAACCCATGACGGAGTTGTACCGCAAGGTCGACGCTAATCCGAAAATTAAAAAGGCGTTTGTCGGCTCGGGGGTACGGTATGATTTGCTGGTCGACGATTTTAATAAAAATAACGCCGACGGCAACCATGACGAATACATGGAGCAGTTGGTTACACGACACGTATCGGGCCGGTTGAAGGTCGCTCCTGAACATACATCCGACGACACATTGCGGGTGATGCGTAAGCCTTCGTTTAAGTATTTTAAGCTGTTCAAGCAGAAATACGACAAGATTCAGGAAAAGCATAACCTCAAACAGCCACTGATTCCGTACTTCATTTCGTCGCATCCCGGTTGCGAGGAGCAGGATATGGCCAATCTGGCTGCCGAAACCAAAGACCTTGGATTCCAGCTCGAACAGGTGCAGGATTTTACGCCTACACCTATGACAGTGGCTGAAGTGATCTACTATTCAGGCGTTCACCCCTATACGCTGAAGCCGGTTAAAACGGCTAAAACGCGGGAGGAGAAACAAGCGCAGAACAACTATTTCTTCTGGTACAAGCCCGAATACAAAAACTGGATTCGGAATCGCCTGAACCAGCTTAAGCGCCCAGACTTAGTAGAACGATTGCTGGGTGGTTCGAAAAACGAGTACAACAAGCCAAAGTATTCCGGGAACTATGCCGGTAAGAAAAAGGGACAGTCTAAATAGTAAATCGGGTATTCACGTTTACGTTTCTTTGGTGTCGGGTTCTCAAACCCGACACCACGAAGGAATGCTGAATTACAACGCAATCGGAACCGCCACGGCTGTGGTATCCCAGCCCATGTACATGACAACGTTTTTGGCGTCTTTTTTTGCGAATTGAATCGAGAAGTTCTCCAGCATATTCTCTGCCTTCTGAACGGGTACGTTTACCCGAACAACATCCAGCGCTTCGTTGTAGCTATAGGCTCCCCATTGATCCACGTCGGAGCTGAGGATGATGGTCCACTCTTTCTCATTCGGTATGGTCAACAGAGCGTAGTTTCCGGCTGGTACTTTTTTGCCGCCAATGGTCACGTCCTGATAAAACTTGATTTCGGGGGCTTCGTTAGCACCCGCCCGCCACACTTTACCATAGGGCACCAATTTTCCGAAAATCTCCCGGCCGTTTTTGAATGGACGATTATACGTAACACGCACCATGGCTTTGTCGGTGCCAATTTTTGCTGGCGCAAACTTGCGGTCATGCGCATAGTCATCCGGGTAATACGCCATGTCCATAGGCGTTTTGTCGAGCCCCCGGAACGTTTGGGCGTTCGTTGCGCCAATGGTCAGGAAAAGTAATCCGAAAAGCAAAGCTACTTTTTTCATAGTGTTTTTGAGAGGGAGAGTTTGTTACAGGTTAATCGTTGTTATGAAAGTGTCTAAATTTCTGAAAATTAGAAGAAGCAGTTAGTCGCGGGATTCAGAAACTAACTCATTCTCCCAGAAATTCTTTTTCCGTTATTTTGATATCATCACCAAATGTAGCCTTGCCCTTATGCTGCAAAATACCTAGTTGTCGTATCGCTCGCTTACGGGCTGATCCATAAATTGAATTGGCAACTCGTTTTCGTTTTTTTTCAAAGGCCATTACTAGATAATTAATTACTCCACTGTCACTGATTTCGCCAGATTCCTCGGCTGGTCTACATTACGACCACGCATCACGGCAATGTCGTAGGCCAGTAGTTGCAACGGAATGACCGATATCAACGGCATAAGAATATCGTGGACGTTCGGAATTTCGATTGTGAAGTCAACAATACCGGGCAGGAGCGTATCGCCCTCGGTGGTGATGGCAATTACGCGGCCTTTGCGGGCTTTTACTTCCTGAATGTTCGAGACAACTTTTTCGTAGGAACTATCTTTCGTGGCAATTACCACTACCGGCATATCTTCGTCGATGAGAGCAATAGGGCCATGCTTCATCTCGGCGGCAGGATAACCTTCGGCGTGGATGTAGCTGATCTCCTTTAGCTTCAAGGCCCCTTCCAGTGCAACCGGGAAGTTCAAACCCCGACCCAGGTAAATGAAGTTGCGTGCGTAGGTGAAGATGTACGCGATTTCCTTAATCTTATCGGCGGCTTGAAGCACTCGTTCGACTTTGGCCGGGATGCTTTCCAACTCGACCAGCAACTGCCGAAACAGTGAGTCTGAAATAGTGCCTTTGCGTTTGGCGGCCGCCAGTGCAATAAGCGTCAGCACCGTTACCTGGGCCGTAAACGCTTTGGTACTGGCTACCCCAATTTCAGGACCTGCGTGCGTGAAAGCCCCGGCGTGGGTTGCCCTCGCAATGGATGAGCCAACCACGTTACAAACACCGAAGATGATAGCGCCCTTTGACTTGGCCAACTCGATGGCCGCCAGGGTATCGGCCGTTTCGCCCGATTGCGAAATGGCAATAACAATATCGCCTTCCTTGATGATTGGGTTCCGATACCGAAACTCTGAGGCATACTCAACCTCAACCGGAATCCGAGCCAGTTCTTCAAAAATATATTCGGCTACCAGCCCGGCGTGCCAGGACGTACCGCAACCAATAATGACAATCCGCTTCGATTTGGCCAGTTTGTCCATGTAATCGCGTAGACCGCCCAGTTGCAGCGTGCCTTCCTCGGCCCGAACGCGACCCCGCATGGAATCGGCAATGGAGCGGGGCTGCTCAAAAATTTCTTTGAGCATAAAGTGGTCGAAGCCGCCTTTTTCGATGGCTTCCAGCTCCAGCTCCACTTTGTGAACGTAAGGCGTTGTGGTCGTATTATCGAGCGTTACAACGGTCAGTTCGCCGTTTTTGATAACTGCTACTTCGTAATCGTTGAGGTAAATGACGTCTTTCGTGTATTCAACGATGGGCGTGGCATCCGATGCCAGAAAAAACTCACTCTCACCAACGCCGATAACAAGGGGCGAGCCTTTGCGGGCGGCTATCAGTTGGGTTGGGTCGGTTGTGTTCATAATCACAATGGCATAAGCGCCCACAACTTCCTGCAAAGCCAGCCGAACGGCTTCTTCGAGTGTACCACCGTTGTTTTCCCAGATGTCTTCAATAAACTGACCCAATACTTCCGTATCGGTTTCGCTACTGAACGTGTGCCCTTTTTTGATCAACGCCTGCTTAATGGCCGCGTAGTTTTCAATGATGCCATTGTGAATAATGGCCAGCTTGCGGTGGAAGGAATAATGCGGGTGAGCATTCACATCGTTGGGTTCGCCGTGAGTGGCCCAGCGGGTATGTCCCATACCAATCGTGGAATACACGTCTTTTCCTGCTAACTCCTGCTCTAAAGCCGCTACTTTGCCTTTTTTCTTATAAACGCTCAGGCCCTGGCTGTTCACCAGAGCTACACCGGCGCTGTCATAACCCCGATATTCGAGCCGTTTCAATCCTTTTATTACCAATGGACATGCTTCGCGATGTCCTACATAAGCCACAATTCCACACATAAGTCAGTTACTACCGGAACGCCGGTGCGTTTATCTGTTGGGACGGATAAAGAAATATAATCTGGTTTGGGGAGTAAATTAAAGCTAAAAAGCCGGAAACTTCCGGCTTTTTAGAGAGACTTATTTATGACTCGTTTAACATATAATGCTATTACTACTTCCATTAGGTGACAGTAGAAGTAAACTATCCAGCCAGTTGGGTGTAAAGGTTATAATAGCGATCGGTTACGTCTTCGTCCTCTACGGTGTCAAATTTATGTTCCGGAAAATCGGTTAGGATCGCGTTCAGGCTCTCGCTTGTTTCTTCTTCAGCACGAACTACGGCATCGGCATAGGTAGATCCAATTCGGATAAATCCTTCGAAATCAGCGGTTTTTAGTTCGGCTAACATCTCATCGTCAATATCCATCATCCGGGCTTTTTCGATAATGTCGCCCGCAAATCGGTGTTCGAATGAGTTATTGTAAACCGTAAAAACTGACTTCGTGTCCTTAAACATTGGGTCGTTCTTGTAGGTCGTTTTAAGATAGAGTGGAATCAGGGCTGTCATCCAGTCATTGCAGTGAACGATATCGGGAGCCCATCCTAATTTTTTTACCGTTTCAAGAACACCCTTGCAGAAGAAAATTGCCCGCTCGTCGTTATCGTCATAGAAGCGGTTCTCCTTGTCATGAAAAACATATTTCCGCTGGAAGTAGTCTTCGTTGTCAATAAAATATACTTGTAATTTGGCTGTTGGGATCGATGCTACCTTGATAATCAGTGGTTTTTCATCATCTCCCACGGCAATGTTAATCCCCGACAACCGTACCACCTCGTGCAACCGGTTTTTGCGCTCGTTAATAAGTCCAAAGCGAGGCACCAGAATTCTAATTTCCATTCCGCGTTCCTGCATGGCCTGAGGCAATTTGCGGACGAAATCAGCGACGTCAGACGTTTTCAGGAAAGGGTTAATTTCACTGGCAACGTAAAGGATGCGGAGTTTGCTCATAAGATAGGGAAAGCGTGTGCTGTCTGAGTGAACCAAAAAAAACTTGCAAAATTATACAAATTTTTCCCGTATTTCAATACATTTTGTGCAAAAAAGATGCGCTTGCCGTATCATTGCACCCCCGAAACAGAATTATTTATTATGCATCGCTTTGATACGGTTGCCGCGCTTCGTCAACACCTGAATTCTATTCGTTCTGAGCAAACAATTGGTCTGGTACCAACTATGGGTGCCTTGCACGAAGGCCATATTACCCTGATCGAAACGGCTCGCCGGGAGAATGACGTTGTGGTGAGTAGCATCTTCGTTAACCCCACTCAGTTCAACAATCCCGATGATCTGGCACGCTACCCGCGCACCTTGGAAGAGGACTGCGAAAAACTGGAAGCGGCTGGCTGCGATGTAGTTTTTGCCCCCTCGGTATCAGAAATGTATCCGGAAACGCCCCTGCTGCGCATGAACTTTGGCGAGTTGGAAACGGTAATGGAAGGGGCTTTTCGGCCGGGTCATTTCAATGGAGTAGGCATTGTAGTCGCCAAATTATTCAACATCGTTCAGGCCGACCGGGCCTATTTTGGCCAGAAGGACCTGCAACAGGTAGCTGTGATCCGGCGGCTTGTTCGCGACCTTAGCTTTCCTGTTGAACTGATTCGTTGCCCAACCGTTCGGGAGCGCGATGGGCTGGCGATGTCGTCGCGCAATCGGAACCTGACCGAAGTGGAGCGAAAGCAGGCCACAACCCTGTTTAAAGCCCTTACACTGGCTCATGAGCTATTGACCGAAGGTCTTGATGTTGAGCAGGCGAAAGCGGCTGTAACGGGCTTATTTGCCGACAACCCTCATTTTCGGTTAGAGTATGTCGACGTGGTAAATGCAAACACGCTTCAAGTGGCCAGTGAGGTACTGGCACCGGGCCAAACCGCCATTTGTCTGGCCGCCCATTTAGGCAAGGTGAGGTTAATTGATAATCTGGTATTTTGAGTGGTACGAGCTCTTATCTTAATCAACAATCCGAAACATCATCTTTGCTTTCTCCCGCGACAGCGAATTGAAATGCCACCATTCAAACTCAATGGAGCTAAATCCCCCTTCTCGCATGGCTGTGCGCAGGATGTGCCGATTGTCGATTTGCTTTTGTGTCAACTTGCCTGATTTGAGTAGTTCATCCTCGCGGGAAGGGTAGGCCAGTTCACCAAAAAAATCGTACTTGGTTCCCATGTCCAATGGCTTACCGTCGGCAGTGGCAACGGTTAAATCAACGGCACAGCCATAGTTGTGAATAGACCCTTTGCGTGGGTCGGCAACGTATTTCTGGCGTTCGTGTTCGGGTAAGTCGGGGAGCGCATTCCAGAGCTTCCACTGCGCCGTGCGGGGACGGGCCGCGTCATACACCAGTAACCGAAGGGTAGGGTGATGGGCTTGCAGGTATTTGCTGGCCTCGGCGAGTTTTTTTGCCGCCATTGGTTGCATGTAGGCCCGCGTCAGGTCGCCATAAACGTCTTTCCCCACGAAGTTATCGGTGGTCGAATACTTGAGTTCGACCAGAATTGTGGGGTCAACTTTCTGTACATCCACAAGGCCTTGTTTAGCCATAGCACTTTCTGTAGTCTGCGCCTGTAGCGTTGTGACAGAGAGATACACCGAGAAAACACAGAGATACACGAAGATTCTCTGCGCATCTCTGTACGTCTTCGTGAATCGCTGTATCGTAATTTTTTTACCGTTCATCATAACGCAAATAACGCCAAAACGCACTACTTTGCCTGCTAAACCGCCCGTAACATGGCCTTAAATTACATTTGGGTTGCCTTTTTTATCGTTGCTTTTCTGGTTGCTCTGGCCAAACTGATTTTCCTGGGCGATACCGAAATCTTCAAACTTATTGTCGAAGGGCTGTTTGATTCCTCGAAGGTGGCCGTGATGGATATTGCCTTGCCGCTGGCCGGGGTGATGACGTTTTTTCTGGGTTTGCTCAACATTGGCGAGAAAGCCGGAGCCATCAATTTTATGGCCCGGATCATTGGTCCGTTTTTTCACAAGCTGTTTCCGGAAGTACCCAGAGATCACCCTGCTAACGGGCAGATGATTATGAATTTTTCGGCCAACATGCTGGGGCTTGACAACGCTGCCACGCCCTTCGGCCTGCGCGCGATGGCGAGTTTGCAGGAACTGAATCCGACCAAAGAAACGGCTTCCAATGCTCAGATTATGTTTCTGGTGCTGCACACCTCAGGACTAACCATTATTCCGCTGAGCATCATGGCACAACGGGCTATTCTGGGCGCAAAAGACCCATCGGATATTTTTATTCCCTGCCTGATTGCTACCTACGTTGCCACGGTAGTGAGCATGATCGCAGTAGCGATCAAACAGCGAATCAATCTGCTAAATAGTACCGTATTGGGCTGGCTGGGCGGTATTACCAGCTTGATCGGGTTGGCACTCTGGTTTCTATCGACCAAAACAAAAGAAGAAATTGAGGTCATTTCGAAAGTGACGGGTAACCTCATTCTAATGCTTATTGTGGTCTCGTTTCTGCTGGGGGCAATGCGCAAAAGGGTGGATATTTTCGACGCATTCATCGAAGGGGCGAAGGGCGGTTTTGAAACGTCTGTCCGAATTATCCCGTATCTCGTGGGCATGTTGGTCGCCATTGGTGCGTTTCGAAATTCGGGAGCAATGGATTATGTTATTGATGGATTGAAATACGTGTTCAGCCTGACAGGTATCAACACCGAATTTACAGATGCGTTGCCTGTGGCCCTGATGCGCCCTTTGAGTGGGTCGGGCTCTCGTGCCCTGATGATCGACGCCATGAAACAGTTTGGCCCCGATTCGTTTGTAGGTCGGCTGGCCTGTATGTTCCAGGGCGCAGCCGATACCACATTTTATATCGTGGCTCTATACTTTGGCTCAGTAGGGATTCGGAATTCGCGTTATGCCATCCCATTCGGGCTGTTCGCCGATTTGATGGGTGTTATTGCCGGTATAGCCTTAGGATATTTCTTCTTTCACTGAGCGAAAAAACTCAAAAGTGTGTTAACTGATTAGCTAGCTAACTCAACAAACTAACCGCTTCGGCGACCCTAAATCGAATGAACATTACCCAAGTTCGCGAACACCTGCACCGGTTAATCGACGAGGTTGACGATATCTACGTGCTCAACGGCTTATACCGCAACCTGAACTCTGACAAAATCCAGCGGGAAGCCTACGAAAAAGAGCAATTAGAAAAGGCAAAAAAACAAAGCCGGTCCGGTGAGCGTCGCTCGGGCTAACCTAACTCGCAAGGCCACCTACCGTCAGCGCAATGATAATGGCATTGAACCCAAAAGACAGTACCCCATGAATCAGGGCCGTTCGACGCATGCGCTTTGATCCGATAGATACGTCGGACACCTGACTGGTCATACCAATGACAAAGGAGAAATAGGCGAAGTCCAGGTAATCGGGTTCATCATCGTTCGGAAAGTCTAATCCACCAGACGGTTTTTTCTTGTTTGTGTCATTCCCATAATACAAGTGAGCATATCGGAGGGTAAAAACCGTATGAACCAGAATCCAGCCGCTGGCAATGGCCAAAAGTGCCAATAATCTATTCTGAGGCCAATCGGGTCCATTTTTGTCCGTTGAATCAAGGAGCACAATCACCGCATACAGGCTGGCTACGGCTGCCACAATTACGAATACCAGAATTAGCGTTCGGCTCGAATCTTCAAGCTGCGAAACTTTGGGCAAGTCGCGGGGGTGAGCCACACAAATACTTGCCCACATCAGGGCCAGAATCGTTACGGCAAAGGCTATCCAGACTAGCGTGAAGCGGGCCGCCAGGCTTAAGCTATCGGGGCTGAAAAAGTACGTGATTGCCGCCACCAGAAGGCCAATAAATAGTCGGTGTTGGGAGTCCAGACGAGCAATGAAAGGTGTTGATTTTGCACTCATGTTATCAATAACCAAAAAGCAGAACGCTAAGTACGCCCTTCGCCCCATGTTACCCAAATTTTCGGTTACTGATTACGGCAGCCGTACCTTTACGCCGTCAATGTACCTTAATTATCATGTCCCTACAGACGCAGCGTCATCTGGTCCGAATCGAGAATGAGTCTCTGTCCAAGTCGCAGAAAGAATTCAATCGGTTAACCCAAAAAATTGAACAAAGAAGCGTGGAGCTGAACGATCTGCGGGCGATTTATCAACAGATTCAGCAGCGGGTACAAGCCGATTATCATCCGTTAATTGATCAATATGGTCGTTTACAGGCCGATCTGGTGCGCCTATTCGACCGTGCTTATACCCATGAAGACATCACGAAAATCGAACGAAAGAAGCTTGCCGATTTGATTCGGACAATGGCTTTTGACCTGATTTCAGTCCACGAAATCGACAGCCTGAAGCCTATCTACGACAAATACAAGACTGAGGAGTTCGATGGAGGAACTGATGGGTCAGACGAGCAAGTGCCTAACGGTAAAAGGATTGGCACAGATCCGGATGAGGAGCATTCTGAAATGACCTATGAGCAGGAACTGGAAGCGGCCGAAGCAGAACGTCAGCGACAACGGGCCAACAAACCAAAATCAGCAAAACAACTGGAGCGCGAGGCCAAAAAACAGGCCGATGTACAAAAAACCACGAAAGCAGTGCGAACACTGTACATGGATCTGGTAAAGGCGTTTCACCCTGACCGCGAACCTGATGAAGCCGAAAAAGTGCGTAAAACGGAAATTATGCACCGCGTTATAGCTGCCTACGAAAAAAGCGATGTGCTGGCTCTGTTTCGTTTACAACTCGAATTTGAACGTATTGATCAGACTCATCTGGAAGCGCTCGCCGAAGACCAGCTCAAGTACTACAATAAAATTCTTCGGCAGCAGGCACAGGAGCTGGACGATGAGTTTCTGGCGCTACAAAAGGAACTAGCTACAATAACAGGTAAAGCAACGTTTACGGCCAGCTCCCTGGTGGGTTTTGAGATCAGCCTTAACACCGACATTGCTCAATTGAAGCGGGATATAAAGCAACTGAAAAGTGATTTGAAAATGCTTGCTAATATGGATATATTAAAACAATGGCTGAAAAGCTACAGGTAGAATAGCGCTATCTATATGGCTTGTTTACCAGTAACGGGTCAATTAAACGCGAATCTGGATAAAAAAGAATAACCTTTCAATTTCTGTAATATTCCTCGAAAAATCTGGCTTCTCCAATGATTATACGGTACAGGACGATTTTTTCAAAATTTTCAACAATCTTGCTGTGTTATTTGGCACTCTTATAGCCTGAAGCCGCTTTTGTTGAGAATCATGAAAGATTATATCCGACCCATTAATCGTTTGCTTGTCGCCAATAGGGGCGAAATAGCCATCCGCATCATGCGGGCTGCCACCGAATTAGGTATCACCACTGTGGCCGTTTACACCTATGAAGACCGGTATTCGCTTCACCGCTACAAGGCCGATGAAGCGTATCAGATTGGGCGTGACGAAGACCCCTTGAAACCGTATCTAGATGTCGAAGGCATTATTATGCTGGCCAAACATCACAAGATTGATGCTATCCATCCGGGCTATGGTTTTCTTTCCGAGAACGTAAAACTTGCCCGTCGGTGTCGTGAAGAGAATATCATATTTGTCGGGCCATCGCCGGAAGCTATGGACGCGCTGGGCGATAAAGTGCGAGCCAAAAACCTTGCTACCACAGCAGGCGTTCCTCTTATTCCTGACTCGCGCGAGGAGAATATGTCGCCTGAATTCGCGCTGACCGAAGCCGAACGAATTGGTTTTCCGATCATGGTGAAAGCGGCTGCCGGTGGCGGTGGGCGTGGCATGCGTGTGGTGCGGCAAGCCGAAGAATTTGAAAAGGCGTTTGCCGAAGCCAAAAACGAAGCACGTAATGCGTTTGGCGACGATACGATTTTCCTGGAAAAATTCATTGAAGAACCTAAGCACATTGAGGTGCAGTTGCTCGGCGATCAGCACGGCAACATCGTTCACCTGTATGAGCGCGACTGTTCGGTACAACGGCGGTTTCAGAAGGTTGTCGAAGTGGCTCCGTCATTTGGGTTGAAGCAGGAAACAAAAGACAAACTCTACGCCTACGCCCTGCAACTAGGCCGGGCGGTAAATTATTCCAATGCCGGAACGGTCGAGTTTCTGGTCGATAAGGCCGAGAATATTTATTTCATTGAGGTAAACCCACGTATTCAGGTTGAGCATACCATTACCGAAGAAGTAACAGGTATCGACATCGTTAGAACACAGATTCTGATTGCGATGGGCTATCAACTGTCCGACAACGGCATTTATATTAACCATCAGGACGATGTGCCGCTCAACGGCTACGCGATCCAATGCCGCATTACGACCGAAGACCCGGCCAATGGCTTCAAACCTGATTTTGGCACGATAACGGCCTACCGGAATGCGGCTGGTTTCGGTATCCGTCTCGATGAGGGAAGTAGTTATGCGGGCATGAAAATCTCGCCCTACTTCGATTCCATGATCGTGAAAGTTTCGGCACGGGGACGGACGCTGAAAGGCGCTACCCAACGCCTGACACGGGCCTTGCTGGAGTTCCGGATTCGGGGCGTAAAAACGAACATTGGCTTCCTGCTCAATGTAATCAGCAACCCGGTTTTCCAACGGGGCGAAGCGCGTGTTTCGTTCATTGAAACCCACCCCGAACTGTTTGACTTCCGCAAGCCGCAAGACCGCTCGACGCGCGTACTCAATTACCTCGCCGAAGTGATTGTGAACGGCAACCCGGAGGTTAAGAAAAAAGACGATAGCAAGGTGTTCAGAACACCAATTGTACCGGCTTTTGACCAGTATAGCCAATACCCGGCGGGTAACCGTGACCGACTGAATGAACTGGGACGCGAGAATTTTTCGAAGTGGGTTCTCGATCAGAAAAGTATACTATATACCGATACGACCTTCCGCGATGGGCACCAGTCGTTGCTGGCTACCCGCGTTCGAACACAGGATTTACAGAAAGTAGCTGAAGGCTTTGCCAAAAATCACCCCGAACTTTTCTCAATGGAAGTTTGGGGCGGTGCGACCTTCGATGTGGCCATGCGCTTCCTGTATGAAAGCCCGTGGAAACGTCTGGAAGCTTTACGCGAAGCCATGCCGAATATGCTGCTGCAAATGCTGTTTCGGGGTTCCAACGCGGTTGGCTATTCGGCCTATCCCGATAACCTGATCGAAAAATTCGTTGAGAAATCGTGGGAAACGGGCATTGATGTGTTCCGTATTTTCGACTCGCTCAACTGGGTCGAAGCCATGAAGGTAAGCATGAAGGCTGTTCGCGAACGGACAAATGCCATTTGCGAAGCCGCTATCTGTTATACCGGCGATGTGCTCGATCCGAACCAGAAAAAGTACACACTCCAGTATTATCTGGACATGGCTCGTCAACTGGAAGATGAAGGCGCACACATACTTGCCATTAAAGACATGGCAGGTTTGCTCAAACCTTTATCGGCAGAGGTACTTGTTCGTGAACTGAAAAAGGCGGTCAGTATCCCCATTCACCTGCACACGCACGATACGCCGGGCATTCAGGCCGCTACTTACTTAAAAGCCATTGACGCCGGTGTCGATATTGTTGACTGTGCCCTGGGTGCTTTGTCAGGGCTGACCTCTCAACCGAATTTTAATTCGGTAGTGGCCATGATGCAGGGGCACGAACGGGAGTGTGACGTGAATCTGGCATCGCTTAATGCCTACTCGAACTATTGGGAAGACGTTCGGGAGTATTACTACCCATTTGAGTCGGGAATGAAGGCGGGTAGTGCCGAGGTATACGAAAACGAAATTCCGGGTGGTCAGTATTCGAACCTGAAACCACAGGCCATCGCTACCGGTCTGGGCGATAAATTCGAGACGCTGAAAAAGAACTACTCGGTTGCTAATCAACTCTTTGGCGACATCGTTAAAGTAACGCCATCGTCGAAAGTGGTGGGCGATATGGCTATTTTTATGACGGCCAATAACCTTACTGCCAACGATGTACTGACGCGCGGTGATTCGCTGTCATTCCCCGAATCGGTAAAAGAACTGATGAAAGGGATTCTGGGTCAGCCAGTTGGCGGCTTCCCTGAAGAAACGCAGCGTGTTATCCTGAAAGGTGAAGAACCCATCACTGGCCGCCCGAACGAGCACCTGAAACCCATCGACTTCGATGCCGATTTCAAAGCTTTCCAGGAGAAATACCCGCAGTGCGACGGCTTTTTGGATTACCTGTCGTATCAGATGTACCCCAAGGTGTACGATGAATATTACAAAGCCAATGTGCAGTACGGCAACGTCAGCATTATTCCGACGCCTGCGTTTTTCTATGGTTTGAAAGAGAACGAAGAGATTCTGATCAACATCGAAGCGGGTAAAAATATCCTTGTTCGCTTGCTATTCAGATCCGAGCCGGACGAGTTTGGTATGCGAACCATTACGTTCGAACTAAACGGCCAGAGCCGGCAGGTGCAGGTTCGTGACAGAGCCTCGAAAGTTGAGAAGCAAATGAATGCCAAAGCGACCAAAGCGGGCGACATTGGCTCACCATTACAAGGCCGCCTAACCCGAATCCTGGTAAAAGAAGGCGACGTCGTTAAGAAAAACCAGCCTCTGTTTGTGATCGAAGCCATGAAAATGGAGAGCATCGTGGCCGCTCAAAAAGAGGGTAAAGTGGCAAAAGTTATCCTGAAAGAAGCGACTACGGTCGAGCAGGATGATTGCGTACTGGAACTGGCGTAAAATAGTATGAAACAGCCAGCCGGGTGGCCGGAGCCAGAGGCTGTTTCATACAATAATCTTCATCAACATGTGTACAAGACTTTCGACAATTGGCTTTCTACTACTTGTTGGCCTGACGGTAAGAGCACAGGTAAAGCCCCAGGCAGGTATATGGCGGGGTGTTTTCACACTCGCTGGTGGCCATACCGCGCCTTTCAACTTTGAACTGGCCGGAAAGGCCGCTTATTTGCTTAACGGAGCTGAACGCTTTGACTTAAAGAACGTCGTTCAACGGGGCGATTCTATTTTCCTGCCAGTCGATGTGTATAATACCGTGCTGGCAGCAAAAATCGTGGATGCCCAAACGCTGGTTGGCGTATTCAAATCGCTCGACCCGCAGTCGCAGGGCGCTGGTGTTCCTTTTCGGGCCGAGTTTGGGAAACGATACCGTTTTGTAGAGCAACCCGCAACGCCCACAGTGAGCATGCATGGCAAATGGGACATTGCTATTGATGAGAATGTTAAGCTGATTGGGGTGTTTGACCAGCGAGGCAGCAAACTAACGGGCACATTCCTTAGCACCGGTGGCGACCTTCGTTATTATGAAGGCTCGGTACAGGGCGACGAATTTTCGCTCTCAGCTTTCGATGGGTCTAATCCCCAATTGTTTACCGGTAAAATCAGCGGCAATGAGTTAACGGGCAGTTTTATTAATCGGCGGCAGGTTCGGTTGCTCAAGGGCACCCGCAATGCAAAGGCATCATTGCCAGACGCCTACGGGATAACGACCATGAAGGCTGGTGTACCTTTCACGTTCACCTTTCCCGATGCTTTTACAGGCAAACCGGTTTCATTGAGCGATCCGAAGTATAAGGGTAAAGTTGTCATTGTTACGACCTTGGGTAGCTGGTGTCATAACTGCATGGACGAAGCTGCTTTTCTATCGCCCTGGTACAAGGCCAACAAGCAACGGGGTATCGAAATTATTGGCTTGGCGTTCGAGGCTAAAAACGACCCGGCTTTTGCAAAGGCCAGGCTCGAAACAGTCAAAAATCGTTACCAGATAGACTACGACATACTTTTTGCTGGTATTGCCGATACTAAACATGCATCGGAAGTGCTGCCTGCCCTGAGTGAAATGTCTGTTTACCCAACAACCATTTACGTGAAGCGCAATGGCGAAGTCGCCAAAGTGCATACTGGCTATTCAGGCCCCGCCACGGGCCAGTACTACGAAGAGTTCGTAAAAGAATTCAAGGCAGAAATGGATCAGTTACTGAATGAATCTGCTTCTGTTGAAAGCAGTAGAGTGACAAATAAATAACCGACCTCATTACTTTACCTTTTACTCAAACATGAGTCATCCCAAATTTTAAAAGACTTGGCTCGCTTCACATCTCCGCATGAGCGAGGTGGGTGAGCCGCCAGCCAGTTGGTGCCGTAGGTACCTAATGTTGGTAGCCATCGGCCCCCTATGACCGCGGCTGCGTGCCGTAGGTACGCTACACGCGTATTTGGTGGCGTACCTATGGTACGCAGTCGAGACAGATTGCGGGCTATTTTCTACAAAGATTTGACCCCTATGGGGCCAATAAAAAGGGCAAGCTCAGGGGTAAGAAAATTCGGGATGACTCATGTTTTCTTTTATTACTGCTATTTCAGATAGGTATCCAACCACTCGAAAATGGCTTGCCGGTTAAAATCGCTATCGAACATGGTGCCATAATGCGGAGCCCCTGGCACGATGATGAGCCTGTTTTTAACCTGAGCAAGTGTTAGCCACGAACTTAGTAAAACGGATTGCGCGGCTGGCACCGACTCGTCTTTCTCTCCCTGTATAATTAAAAACGGTGGGTCATTCCTGTCAATATAGGTAACGGGACTGGCTATTTTCGCCAGATCAGGCCGACGTAATGGCGAGGCACCCAGCAAACGACTTTCCGAAGTCACTACAGACGTGTCTGATAGGGGAGCATCCCGTCGCATCAGGGCCAGAAAATCGGACGGACCATAGAAATCCACGACTGTTTTAATGCGAAACGAAGGCTTTTTTCGGTTTATGTAAAAGTCCGATATGGAATTGTTGGCAGACAAGGCCAGCAATGACGCCAGATGCCCGCCCGCCGAAAACCCGACTAAAGCAATTCGATTTCGGTCATAGCCGTATTTGGCGGCATTCTGGTATAGGAACTCCAGCGCCTGATTACAGTCCTGAATCTGAGCCGGAAATGGTGCCGTTGTACTGTACCGATAGTCGATAGATGCGAAGGCATATCCTTTTTCCAGAATTGATCGAACTGTATTTTTCATGTAGCTCATGTCGGCATACTTGTCGTTGAGCATCCAGGCACCCCCGTGTACCCAAACAACCAAGGGCGGTTTAGACGCCATTTGAGCGGGTAAATAGATATCCAGTAAATGCCTTTTCAAGGTATCACCGGCATAGGGCACATTCGCAATGAAGCGAGTATCTGTCGGAAAAATCGACCTGACCGGATTGGTAGGTTGTGCCTTGCAAAAGGTAACAACCAGTAGCAAACAAGGCAAAGCAATATGGCGTAGTGTCCGATTTAGCATAATCAGTGTTTGAGGTTGCGTAAAGGTAAGTTGCTGGACGATAGATAATCCCTGTAATGAACCTGTTACTGGCTAACTAATCAATACACATGTCTATAACTGACTTCTGGCTACTCCCGATGAACATCTTTAAAGCGAAGCATGTCTCCCAACCGCAGTTCTTTCTCTTCATCGAACCCACAGGTTGATCGAAATTCTTTGGGATTTTGATACGTTCCAAACAGCATATCCCACCATACAATATCGCCATAGTTGTGGGTATGTTTTTCATACTCGTGATGAATACGATGCATTTCGGGCCGTTGAAAAATATAGCCGACCCATTGAGGTGTTTTTACGTTAGTGTGGTAAAAAAACTCACCCAGAGCCGTACAAAGTGTATAAATGGCTCCTGCTTCAGCAGTTAACCCCAGTAATGTGTAAACCAGTAAACTGCCAATGATCGAATTAACAGTCATTTCGAGCGGATGCTTATAGAATGAGGTAATTACTTCCAGTCGTTGCGGGCTATGGTGAATCTGGTGGAAATGCGTCCAGAGAAAATCAACCGTATGCCGCCAACGATGCCACCAATAGAAAATGAATGTAGCGATAACATAGGCAATGCAGCCGCCACCTATATTTCCTGTATAGGCAGACAGATGAAAAACGGAATAAGCTGACAGCCACTTCTCCCAGGTAAATCCGGCCAGCACAACGATAATCAATTGTACGAAATTGATCGCGAGCACGCGAATTGTCCAGGTAGGCACATTAGGGAGTTTCCAGCCGGGAGTAAGCCGCTCCAGAATAAAGCAGGCTATAAAAACGCCAAAAATGATAGGTAACATAACGTTGTTGTTTTAGTGAATCAATACCCCAAAACAACTAGGTAAGGTTTACCAAAACATTGACGAACATCAATTTCGCTGCCCTCTCAGGCGACTGAGAGTTTCGGGCGAAATGCCCAGATGTGAAGCTATATACTTGAGCGGTACCCGTTGGAAAATAGCAGGGAAATCAGTCACGAGCTGTTGATAACGTTCGGGGGCGGCCTGCATTCGTAAATTCTGCGTGCGCCCTTCACTTAACACGTAATATTTTTCAGTGAGAAGTCGACCAATGGCATTGAATTCGGGAAAGTCACGATAGAGTTGTTGTAATTGATCGTAGGTGATTGACCACAAAATACAGTCTTCCAGGAGTTCAATATATTCCTGTGCGGGCTGGCGGCTGTAAAAACTGACAATTGAAATAATAAAGTCATTTTCCCGCATAAACCACGAGGTAACTTCTTTTCCGTCGCCCTGACCACCCATTTTTATATAATACCCGCGCACTACGCCCTTTTCAATAAAATAGATACGGTCGGAGCGTTGACCCGGTTGCAAGAGCCAGTGTTTGCGCGGCAATACATCCCGATGAAGCAGCTTTCCCAAGCCTTCTTTCAGGTCGGTTGATATGGGCCAAAACGTATTAATTAAAGTCAGTAACTGGTTCATATTTGAAACGTTAACGTTGTATCAATCAAACTTTTATTGCAACTTACTTGTGTAACTAAACCACTAGGAAGCCATGGAAAACCAACCGCCTTACCCACCTTCATCGCCAGCACCTATACCCTTAAACGACTCAGATGCCCGCATGTGGGCAATGCTTGCGCACCTTAGTGCCATACCGGGTTCTTTTGTTTTGATCGGTAGTATTGTGGCTCCACTGGTTATTTGGCAGATTCAAAAAGATCGATCGGCCTTTGTTGACTATCATGGTAAAGAAGCGGTCAATTTTCAAATCACCATGGCCATTGCTGCGGCAGTGTCGTTTTTGCTCATGATTCTTGTGATCGGAGTATTCCTCATTTTCGTTGTCGGTGTGGTATGGCTCGTTTTTACTATTATTGCGGCAGTAAAAGCCAACAACGGAGAATATTATCAGTATCCACTGACATACAGGTTTATTAAATAAGCCCTCTCCATTTTAGGCAATATCCGCTATTGACAACTATTTTTAGTATGAATCCTCAACAACAAAACCCCGAAGGTGCTATTGACGTCGAATTGAGCGAGGAAATCGCCGAGGGTGTTTATGCCAATCTGGCCATGATTGCTCACTCGAATAGTGAGTTTATTCTTGATTTTATCCGGCTGATGCCGGGTGTTCCCAAAGCCAAAGTAAAAGCGCGTATAATACTGACGCCAGAACATGCCAAACGGCTGCTGGAGGCCTTGCGTGAAAACATTGGCCGCTTCGAAGAGGCTAATGGCGATATCAACGAGCCTAACGGGTTTCGGTTCCCGGGTAGCGGCTTCGGCGGCCCTGTTGGGCAGGCGTAGATAGATTTACGATGTGCGGCTCAGGTTGATGCGAGAGTCTATCGTACATTGTAAACCGTACATCGTAAATCTATAATTCCTTTGGCATTCAAACTGTTTTCCGTATCTTTGCACCTCAAAATTCGGGAAGACTGTTTTTTATAAACTAATTTAAGAATGCCTACTATACAACAACTAGTGCGTAAGGGCCGCGAAAAGCTGATCGACAAGTCAAAGTCGCCAGCTCTAGACTCTTGCCCACAACGTCGGGGCGTGTGTACACGTGTGTATACAACGACGCCGAAGAAGCCGAACTCGGCCCTTCGGAAAGTTGCCCGGGTTCGTTTGACGAACCAAAAAGAAGTGAACGCCTACATTCCAGGCGAAGGTCACAACCTGCAGGAACACTCAATCGTACTGATTCGCGGTGGCCGGGTAAAAGATCTTCCGGGTGTTCGTTACCACATCGTTCGTGGTGCTTTGGATACGGCTGGCGTAAGCGGTCGTCTACAAAGCCGGTCGAAATATGGTGCGAAACGTCCGAAACCAGGTCAGGCTCCCGTTAAAGGTGGTAAAGGTGCACCGCCAGCGAAAAAGAAAAAGTAAATTAGTGTAGTCAGTTGATTCGTGGAGTATGTGTAATTAGAAGTTTTTGAACTTACTACACCACTTTACTTAATTAACTAATTACTAAAAAAACTGACTGGACGTCGGAAAGACTACGTTCAGAGTAAGATCAAAAATCTGAAGAAATCATGAGAAAGGCGAAACCGCCCAAGCGTTACGTATTACCCGATCCTAAGTACAAGGAAGTTCTCGTAACCAAATTTGTAAACAATCTGATGTATGCTGGCAAAAAGAGCTTAGCGTACTCCATCTTCTACGACGCACTCGATGTTGTTGCCAAGCGCACCACCGAAAGCGGTCTGGATACATGGAAAAAGGCGTTGAACAACGTCATGCCATCAGTTGAAGTAAAAAGCCGTCGTGTCGGTGGAGCTACCTTCCAGGTGCCAACCGAAGTACGGGCAGACCGAAAAGTCGCGGTAGGCATGAAATGGCTTATTAAGTATGCTCGTTCACGTGGTGAAAAAACAATGGTAGACCGGTTAGCAGCCGAAATCGTCGCAGCCGCTAAAGGCGAAGGCGCGGCTGTGAAAAAGAAGGACGATACGCACCGTATGGCAGAAGCCAACAAGGCGTTCTCTCACTTCCGGTTCTAAACCAACAAAACTGGCCAAATCCCCGATGGCCGTTAACTTTACAAAAGCTATCCAACATTGGGTAGCTTTTGTTGTTTTTCAGCTATATGGCAACTTTAGAAAACGACCTCCTCCGCATTTCCATCCGGCCCAAAGGCGCGGAGTTAACATCCATCTTCCATAAACCCAGCGGTATAGAACATCTGTGGCAGGCCGACCCTATGGTTTGGGGCTGGCATGCACCTAATCTATTTCCGGTAGTAGGTGGCTGTTTGAACAATCAACTGCTTATTGACGGAAAAACATACCCAATCGAACGACATGGCTTTGCCCGGCAGTCTACGTTTGACACGACTGAATCAACGAAGACACATGCTATTTTTTCGCTACGGTCGAGCGATGCTACGCGGGTGCATTTCCCGTACGAATTTGAGTTTCAACTGATCTACGAACTCGATGGCCCGAAAATAACCATTACATACCGACTGGTAAATGCGGACGAGAAAACCATTTATTTCTCAGTGGGAGCACATCCAGCCTTCGCCGTGCCCTTTACGGCAGAGGAATCATACGAGGACTACTTTATTGAGTTCGAGCAGGCAGAACCGCTGGAAACACACATGCTTTCGTCGGCGGGATACTTTACCGGCGAAACAATAGCTGTTCCAACGAATGGGAATCGACTTGCGTTAACAAAACATTTGTTTGATGCCGATGCACTGGTGTTCAAAAACCTGGCATCCCGAAGCGTAGCTATTCGAAGCGACAAACACGACCATGCCCTAACGGTTGCTTACCCTGATTTCCCATACTTAGGACTATGGGCCAAACCCGGTGCGCCTTTTGTATGTATTGAGCCGTGGTTAGGTTGCGCCGACAGCGAAGGCGAACCCAAGCCAATTCAACAGAAAGAAGCGATTCAGCAGGTGGAAACGGGAAAGGTATTTGAAGCCTCCTTTACAATTGAGGTGAGTTAGTTTTTGGTAGGTAGAGTAGAGATAAGGCAGGCCTTGTCTCTACTCTACCTACTTATTGCGTTTCATCCAACGCTACAAAGTCTTTGAAGGTACGTTTCAGCGCTTTATCGGTCGCTTCTTTCTTGCTTTGCCAATTGGCGTCCAGCTCCAGCGCTACCAGGCCGCTCAGACTCATTGAATTACGAAAGTCGTCCAGTTTTTTGATAAATTCTCCGTTTCGGCGAGCCGACTTCAGCGCAAACTCACGCGCAAATACATCACCTTTATTCTGCAATTCGCTTCGTTTGCCCAGTACATAGTTGTAGCGGTCGAGCAAATCTTTCATCGACTTACCAATAACCTCGGTTGCTTCCAGCGTGCCCATCGTTAGAACGGCTGTACCGCCAACGGCTGAAATCAGACGTCCGTTGTTCTGTGCATTTTGGCTGGTACTTGAACCCGTTACGGCAGGCGTAACACCCGTTACGGCACCCAGCGATGCATTGGCTACCGAGCGGTTTCGCTTGCCACCTTTTGCTTTTTTATAATCGTGCTTGAGTTGCTCTTCTTTATCGCCCAGTTGTTCGATCAGTCCCCACGCCTGCACCAGCACCTGCCGATACTGATTGTAGTAATACCGGTCTTTTTCGGCTTCGTTAACCGTATTTAAAACAGTAAACGTAATTCGACGTTCTTCCCGGTTTTGGGCTTTGTCCAGCACATAAAATGTGATTTGCACAGTCAATGAATCGTAAGGGTCTTTTACGAAATCGTATCCTGGTTTCCAGATAAATTCGTATTGATTGTCCGTATTCTTAACTAATGCCGTTTTAGCAATTTCTTGATTATCAGACAAAAATCCGAAAGCTGCTACGTCATCCTCCCCATTAGGATCTGAGAGGTAAAATTTAAGGTTTACCGTTGCATTCTCTTTTAGCTTATAATGTGTGTCTTTTGGAATAACGGCAATATCGGGCGGCAAGTCCATCTGGGTGACTTCCACTTTCAAGCGTCCTTTCGTGCGCGTTTTGGCCGGTTGATCTTCTACCCAGAACTCAATATACTGAGGTGCTTGTTTCAGTCGATTAAATTGATTGAGTGATAAGGTCCAGGTTAGTTCGCCCTGCGATGACAGTTTGCTGCCTTCTGGCATTTGATCGGCAATGGGGATAAAAACAATTGGGTCGCCATCGTCATCGTGAACCACCTGTGGGTCCATTTTGTAGGTATTCTGCGTTCGATAACTCACGTAAAAGGGCCGCAGTTCACCAATTACCGGTGGGCGATTTACGTGTAGAATCTTAAATTCAGCGCTTTGCGTAGCTGTTTGCCCGCGTCCATTACGAACCTCAAAACTAACTGGGTAGTTTTTTGTCGTCTGAATACGGTCGGCCAGATCAAAGCCAGGTGTCCAACTAAAATGGCCTAATGAATCAAGCTGCATGCCATCCTGTTTATCGCCACCAAAAGAAAATCTCAATGTATCGTTGGGAGATCCAGTTGCTTTTAAGTCAAAACGGACGGTGGTGCCTTCAGACACAACGTTCCAGTTAGCTTGTGAAGGTAGGAGGAGCTGTAGTGATTTGGAATCCTGCGCGTGGATGCTTCCCATTGTACTCATGAGTAGGCTCCACGCTACTATACCGGCAGTTCGGTTCATAGCGACGTTCAAAGGTGGTCTGTTTTGAAAAACGTAAAAGTAAGACTAAGATTTCGTCTCGTCTGGATTATAAACCCGTTTTGCGATTTTTCTTAGCAAAAATGCCTGTTTTGTGTTTAATAATTATATTTTTCCAGTAAAAAGTAACAACTAGGATAATTCGATTTTTATAGGCTAATCTGCGACTGTTTGGTCATCAAAAATAGAGGTAGGTAAATCCCGACAGCTACAAGCGACATAAGTAAGCCTCCAATGGTGCCGATGCCAAGCGCATACCAGAAAGCTTCTTGTTCGTACAGTAGAAACGGAACCATGCCGACCACGGTAGACAATACAGTTAGCAATACCGGACCAATTTTATGCCTGAATGCCTTCTGATAAGCCATAAACAACGACAAATTTGGATACCGCTTGCGAAGCCGGTTCATTTCGGCCACGATAAATATGCCTGCGCAAACTACATTGCCCGCCAGAAGAATAAACGATGCGTAACCGCCCTGATCAAAATTACTGTCTGTCCAGTAAAAGGCTAAAAACACACCGATATAGGACAGCGGAATTAGCCCAATGAGTGCCAGCGGTTGCCATAAACTTTCAAAGATTATGGCGCAGATGATGTAGATTAGCAGAACGACCAGTCCGATTAATTCATATTGACAACTCCAGTGCAAACGCCGTACAGAAACAGGGAGCTACCATATTGCAACAGGAAACTGGTGTACTGGCTGGCTGGTCTGGGCGTTATCTGCGCGACAAAACGTATCTGACGGAACTGTTGGGCATTGTAGCCATTGCCATTTTATTACTGTTCTGTATTCTTACTGCTCAGTTTGAATCACTACAGCAACCGCTCATCGTGCTGCTAATCATTATGCTCGGTTTGGCTGGTTCGGTCTGGACACTTTATCTGGCAGGAGAGAGCCTGAATGTTTTATCGGTTATTGGTATGATCGTTTTGATTGGTCTACTGGATAATGACTCAATCCTAAAAATAGACACCATGAACCGTAGTATTGATTCGATGTCGCTCATGGATGCCATTCGATCGGCAGGGCAACGGAGGCTCAAATCGCAGGTGATGACTTTCCTGACAACGGTATTAGGCCTTTTACCCGTATTATTTAGCGGTGGTTTAGGTTCGGAGTTACAGCGGCCTTTGGCTTTATCGGTCATTGGCGGGATGGGCATTGGTGTACTGGTCTCCTGGACCGTAATTCCGCTGCTATACTGGTGGCTAGCCCAACGAAAAACACAACAAAAAAGTCCTTCCTGAACAGGAAGGACTTTTTTGTTGTGTTTAAGCTCTATACAAACGCCTAGTTTTTCTTTGGCGCAGCTGCTGAACCCGCGGCTGGTTTAGTCGCTGTTGGCGTGCTGCCGCCGGTAGTAGCCGGTTTTGCTGCCGCTGCTGCTTTAGCTGGATCAATGCCCATTTTCTTCAATACCAATTCCGTGATATTGTTTTCTTCGGGAGCAACCAGCAAAATAGGGATGGTGTTAGCGCCAGCATCCAGGTTGAAAACATACTGGTAGCCGCTTTCTTTTGCAACAGCATCAATGGCCTTCTGAATTTTTTGAACAACTGGATTCACCAACTGCTGGTACTTTGCTTGCAGCGATTGTTCTGCCGTACGACCGAACTCCTGAATCCGTCCCTGAAGACCCTGCAATTCAGTTTCACGATCTTTTTTGATCACGTCCGACATTTGAGCCGCGCCTTTTTCATAAGCGCCATATTTATCTTCCAGCTCTTTCTGCATCCGCTTCAGTTCGTTTTCCGACTGCGTACGCTGGATCGTCAACTGGTTCTGAATATCTTTTGCTTCTGGTGTTTGCGACAGAACGTAATCAATGTTCGTATAGCCTAACTTCAATGGACCAGCAGTGGCCGTAACTGGTGTTGTTGTTGGGGCTTGTGCCTGAGCGTTTAAACCACCCAACAGAAGGGCTGATGCAAACGCCATGACGATGTGTTTCTTCATCTCGAATTAGTTATTGGTATTACTTTGGTTTTGTGATTGTTTTATTTGCTGGACTTGGACTCGTATTTGTCGCCGTTGGTTTAATGTCTAAGCCTAATTCTTCCATTACATAATCTGAATAGTCATGCCTTGGATTCGTATACAGCATAACAAAATCAGACGCTTTGTCGAACATAAAGTCCAGTTTTTTTTGAATACAGACTTTTTCTACGGCCCGATTCACTAACTCCATGGGGGCTTTCATCAGTTCCTTCTTTTTCTCAAAAAGCAACCCCTGATAGCCAAACACTTTGTTATTGTACTCCCGTGCTTCCCGCTCTTTATCGCTGATGGCACGTTGCCGGTCGCGTTTCATATCTTCGGTCAACAGGATTTCTTCTGCCTGATAAGCTTTTTGCAGCTTATCAATTTCAACATATTTATCCTGAATATCCTTCGACCACTTATCGGCAAACTTGTCAATTTCGGTAAGGGCTTTCTGATATTCGGGCATTTTACCGAAGATGAACTCCGTATCTATGTATCCAAACTTCTGCGCCTGCGCCGGTGTGACTACCCAAACAGCGCACAAAAGTACGAAAAATAGGGTTTTTTTCATTGATCGTACATCAATTTTTGCGGGAAGTAATTGATTGTCAAGGGTGGTGTTTTTATATCTATAATGTCTTTGATACCTTATAGATACATTAAAAACGTTTAATCTTCCCGAATCTTATCTGATCTGCTGACCAATTGTAAAGTGGAACTGGCCTGAGGCTTTATCTTTTACACCCGGAATCTTATCGAAACCGTAGCCGTAGTCAATACCAATCAACCCAAAGGCTGGCATGAAGATACGTGCGCCAAAACCCGCCGACCGTTTCAGATCGAATGGATTGTATTGCTTATAGCTACCCCAGTTGTTACCGGCTTCCAGAAATGTCAGAACGAAAATAGTTGCCGATGGATTCAGCGATACCGGATACCGTAGTTCGGCAACGAACTTGTTGTAAGCGACACCACCCTGGCTGCGCGATGTGGCATCGACAGCACGGTCGTAGTCGGCGGTATACACGCTCCGGTCATCGTAGCCACGCAGACCGATGATGTCCTGAGCCAACGCAAACTGCCCCTGACCGGCCAGCCCTGATCCGCCCAACACGAAGCGTTCAAATGGTCCGATTGTCGTGCGGCTGTTATAACTACCCAGAAAACCTAAGTGAGCCCGTGTATTCAAGACTAACTTACCGAATACCGTCTGGAACCAGCTGGCGTCGAACATCCATTTGTGGTATTCCACAAACTTGTATTTATCCTTCGGTGCTTCCGTTGCCGTGGAGGTACGCCAGGCCGAGTAAGGGGGCGTAAACGAACCGCTCAGCGTGAACGAAGAGCCGTTACGTGGAAACTGCGGGTTATCTATGCTATTACGCGAAAGGGTCGTATTGAACGTAATGTTGTTTGAAATCCCGTCTTTGTAGCCGATGTAGAACAAATCGAGGTTGTTCAGGTCATACCGCTGAAACGAGATCGAATTGCTCAAGCTGAAATAATCATCGGGGACTTTTAACTGACGTCCAAGACCAATTGTAACGGCTGTGTTGGTATAGGAACCGGTTGGTTTACGGCCCTTCAGACTTTGGTAAATACTGGCAGGGTTTAAGGGATCGTAAAAAGTTTGATACACCGTATGGCTGGCACTAACCGATAACGCATTTGGTTTGCGGCCACCTAACCAGGGCTCCGTAAACGACAGCGAATACACCTGGTATTGCGAGCCGTTGGCCTGGAAACGTAACTGCACCCGCTGACCATCCCCGGCCGGTAATGGCCGCCAGGCTTTCAGGTTCGGAATGTTGCGGGCCGAGAAGTTATTGAACGTTAAGCCGAGGGTACCCACGAAGCCTACATAACCACCCCAACCGCCGGATAACTCAATCTGGTCGGATGGTTTTTCTTCAACAGTATATTCAATATCAACAGTCCCATCGCTTTGCGGGACAGGGTTGATCCCGATTTTTTCAGGGTCGAAATAGCCCAGCGTTGACAATTCCCGCTGCGTACGAATGAGGTTCGTTTTTGAGAACTTCTGGCCCGGTAACGTCCGGATTGTCCGCATCACAACGTGGTCGCTGGTTTTGGTATTCCCATTCAGAATGACCTTGTTAATGGTTGCCTGCTTACCTTCAAAAATCCGGATTTCAAGGTCAATCGAATCACCTTCGATGGCTCTTTCGATGGGTTGAGCGTTGTAATACAGATAACCAAGGTCCATGTATTGCGAACTCAAGTCCTGTCCAGGATTACCGTTCAGGCGTTTGTCCAGATCTTCCGGGTTATACACATCACCTTTTGTTACGCCCAGTACTGAACGCAGTTGGTCGGCCGTGTACAGGTAGTTACCCGAGAAGTCGATCTTACGGTAGTAATACTGATGACCTTCGTTGACCTTCATGTTAATGCTGATGGCATTGCCGCCATTATTAACAATCGTGTCGTCTTCGATGGTCGCATCGCGATAGCCCAGCTTATTATAGTACTCTATAAGCTTCAGTTTATCTTCTTCATATTTCTTCGGGACGAATTTCGATGGGCTAAACAACCGGCCGAAGCGCTGCTGTTTGGTATTTTTCATCTTCATTCGTACAGCAGACTCATCGACTTCAGTGATACCTTCGAAGTTGATTTTGGCAATTTTTACCTTTTGCCCTTTGTCAACCAATACGCGCATGGTGGCGTTATTGCGGGTACTATCGGGAATAGTGGTGATTTTAACTTTCGTATTCAGATAGCCTTTGTCTACGAAGTATTTACGGGTAGCCATCTGGGTATTTTTCGTAATCGTGTTGGTCACGATTTTACCCAGATTGAGTTTTACTTTGTCTTTCAGGTTATCCTGTTCGCCCTTTTTTATACCCATGAAACTAACCCGATAAAGCCGGGGACGTTCCTGTACCTTAAACATCAGCGATACCTTGTTGTCGGCAACGTTAGTAGCAAACATCTCGACATTGTCTAACAGCCCGGATTCCATTAGTTTACGCACCGCCGAACCGACGGCTTCGCCCGGAATACGAATTTTGTCACCAATTTTCAGACCGGCTAACGAAACAAGTGAGTTTGGGTCCAGGTAGCGGGTGCCTGTTACGGTGAGCCCGGAAACTTCATATTCTTTAGGGCTGGCGTAGTTGAGCAATTCGTTCGTTTCTGTCGGAACGACATTAGCGCGCGGAACGCCAACGCGCACCTGAGCCCAAACAGTAGCAGGTGACAAGCTAATGAGCAGGCAAATGGCCCCTACTAATACTTTTATACGGTGTTCCAAGTTGTGTAATACCTATTATGTTGTTGATTGTCAGGAGTCAGTTTGCGGCATAAGGGTTGTAACGCGTCAAACCTTTTTATCGCAAGCGTCAACTTCTCACCCTGTCTTATTTAATTAATTGTTCACTTATTTTTCCAAATCGACGTTCACGTCGCTGGTAACTTAAAATAGCTTCATACAGGTGTTCTCTGCGGAAGTCGGGCCAGAGAACATCAGGCATATATAATTCAGAATAAGCCACTTGCCAGAGCATAAAATTACTGATACGCATTTCGCCACTGGTTCGGATCATGAGCTCGGGGTCGGGCATGCCGCTCGTGCTGAGGTGTTGCCCAAACACGGTTTCATCAATTTGGTCGGGCGTCAGGTTGCCATCACGCACCTCTGCCGCTAGCTGACGAACAGCCTCCAGAATTTCCCACCGACCGCTGTAGCTAAGTGCCAACACCAGCGTTAATCCGGTATTCTGGCTTGTTTCTCGCATGGCCTCAGCCAGTTCGCGCTGACAATCAGACGGTAAACTACCGGTATGACCAATGGTCGTCAACTTCACGTTGTTGTCCATCAGTGTTTTAATCTCCCCACGAATGGTATGAACCAGCAACGTCATTAACGCATCTACTTCAAATTTGGGACGATTCCAGTTCTCAGTCGAAAACGCGTAGAGTGTCAGGTATTTGATACCTAATTCCGCGCATCCTTCCGTTGTGTCGCGTACGGCCTTGATCGCATTGCGGTGGCCAAATACCCTGGCAGCGCCCTGTTTTTTCGCCCATCGTCCATTTCCGTCCATGATAACGGCTATGTGTTGGGGCAGATTGCTCGGGTCAATGTGTTCCTTCATCCCAAGTGGGGAGTTTTAACATAAGTTAACAAGACCGCGAAGATACGGAATTTTAGTAAGTCGGTAAGTTAAATAAGTCAGTAAGTTGGTAAGTCAGTGAGTCGGTAAGTGACGAACCACATCAGCAGATAGACGAAAGCAACAGACGCGCCAGTTACTTGCTGACTTATTTAGCTTCCCGACTCACATCCCCTATCTTTGTCCTCGAAGACTATAATTCGGAGACTGGCGTTTTTATACAGTTTCTTGTTAACCCCTTCTGTTTTTTTATGAACTCCATTTCTTGGATGGGAATCCGGCGGATTTCTGTGATTTTGTTTTTACTGGTGGCTTTGGTGAATTGTAAAAAGGGTGATGACACGGTAGCCGTGCCCCCAACCATAACAGACCGAATTCTGGAAGACAGCCAGTTTGGTCTGCTGCGATTTGCTATGCTTTATTCCGAGACCGGTGATGTACTCAAAGGGGGAAATCTCACCTTGTTTGCGCCTAATGATGCCGCTTTTCAGGCATCGGGTTTGGCATCGCCAGCCGCTATTTCGGCCTTGTCTAAAGAACAGGTAAAAGCGATTCTGCTATACCATGTATTGTATGGATCTGTTTCAGCATCGGCAATTCCTGCGGGTCAGAATGCCGTTGTAACAGCCAGTAAAGGTGTTGCGTATGTGAATAAATCATCGGACGGGAAGATTTTTGTTAACAACGCGCAGGTAATTCAAGCTGATATCGCCGTTGCCAACGGGTATATACATAGTATAGACCGGTTACTGACACCGGCTACCGGAAATTTGCTAACCACGATTCAAAACACACCAAATCTAACATTTCTGACAGCCGCTGTAGGGCGCGTGGGGGCCAGTAATCCGGCTTTACTAACAACGCTGAACAACGAGTCATCAACAAATCGGGTTACTGTGTTTGCGCCAAATGATGCCGCTTTTATGGCCGCTGGATATAATGATCTTGCAGCTATCAACTCGGCCAACTTGCAGGTACTGACCAATATACTATTGTATCATGTGGTGCCTGGCGTAACGTTTTCAAATCAACTTCAAACGGGAAGTCTAAATACATTGTTGACTGGAAATAAAGTTACGATTACTGCCACCGCGAATCAGATTACACTAAAAGGTAATAAGAATAATACAGTGGCTACGATCAAACAGGCCGACCTGCCTACCACGAACGGAGTGATTCATATTATCGATCAGGTATTACAACCCTAATGATAAAATTTAATTTGTTTACAACCCTCCGCCACGTTTCGGGGTCATTGAGCGTAGTAGTAAAGATGCTAGGTTGCTCTATTTGCATGCGTACAGTTCATTTTGTCATTTTGTTTGCCCTGATCGTTGGCGGGTTAAGTTCCTGTAAAAAAGAAGACGTTGCCAGTAATGCTGCGGCTACTTTGGTGGCCAATCAGAACGATATTCAGACGTATGTAGCCGGTAGAGATTTTCAAACATACCTTGTGAGCCAGGGGATGTCGGCAACAACAACCAGTTCGGGGCTTTATCTGGCCTCAACGCAACCGAACTCAGCCACGGTAGTCGATAATTATGGGTCAGAGGTTGAATTTAATTATGTACTCTACGTGCTGAACGGCCCCAGTAATGGCGTTACCAGTACAACGGCGACCAGCACCACCGCAACGAGTACAACAGCCGTAACGGCTAAAAAAGTAGATTCGCTCTATGCCACAACGTCTGTATTTTTCCCGCTTTTTTCGGGGTCTATGAAAGCTGGTCTGGAAGAGGGGCTGCGACGAATGCACGAAGGCGAAAGAACTATATTGATTATGCCCTCGATTCTGGGGTATGGTAGTGTTGCCTCCACCGATGGTACTATTCCGGCCAATTCACCGGTTCGATTCGATGTAAAACTGATTAGAGCCCGTACCGAAGAACAACAGATCAATGAGTACTTAGCCGCCAATAAGCTAACCCCTACAACTGTTAGCGCAACTGGCTTGCGGTTTATTAAAACCCTGAGTACTACTAGCGGAGACACGATAAAGGCGACTTCGAGTGTGACCATTAATTATGTGGCTAAACAGTTGCGAGCCAAAACCGCAGTGGGTTTCGATAGTACCAAGGCCGGTGTCGATCCCTATAATCTGGCTGGATTTAAGGAAGGACTTTTGAAGCTGAAGGTTGGTGAAAAAGCAACATTCATTTTTCCTTCGTCAATTGGCTTTGGCACAACTGGCCTTGTTGACAAAACGAACAAGCTGTATAAAGTTGCCCCCAATACACCTCTACGGTTTGATGTTGAGGTAATTAAGATAAATCTGTAGTATAAGACAATTTAAATTCAGTCTATTTTCATGCGTAAAATTTCGTTATCAATTTTCGGTCTCCTGCTAGTTGGTGGATTAGTTTCCTGTAACAAAAGTGACATTAATCCTGGTAGTGACACCGTTTTGCAATCAAATAAAGCCGACATACAAACCTATGCAACCAGCAAAGCCCTGTCGGGAACAATGACAACCACAGGGACTTATGTTGCCCTTACAAAATTGAGCGGATCGACAGTAAGACCTGCCAATGGCGAAGAAGTAGAGTTCAATTACTCGATTTATGCACTGACACACAGCACCAGCAATGCATCGGTCATTGTCGATTCGTTTGTTGATTCGACTTATGCCACAAAGGCAAATTACGCTTATCTGGTGTCTACCAATCCAGGCTTGACCGAAGGGTTACTGCAGATGCATGAGGGCGATCAGGCTGTCGTTTTATTGCCCTCTATCTATGCTTTTGGTTCGACGGGAAGTAGTGACGGCAAGGTGCCGGCTGATGTGCCTGTTCGACTAAATGTGACCCTGAAAAAAACTCGTTCAGAAGATGTACAGATCAACGAGTATATGACGGCCAACAAGCTGACACCAACCGAGGTGACGCTAACCGGATTACGGTTTATCAAAACCCTTGATAATTCGACAGGTGCCACACCAACGGCTAACCAAACCCTGACTGTAAAATATAAAGGGAAGTTATTAAGAGCTGTATCGGCGTTCGATAGCACCGGAACCGGCACTTATTCAACAACGCTTGGGCGATCTATTCCTGGTTTCGATGAAGGCCTGGCTAAGCTGAAAGTTGGTGAGAAAGCAACGATCATCATGCCATCTAAACTTGGTTATGGCACTGCGGGCAATGGTAGCATTCCTCCTTACGCACCAATGCGATTCGATATAGAATTGGTTTCTGCTCAGTAAGTCAATTGCTCTAACAAAAAAAGCCCGATTCATATCGGGCTTTTTTTGTTAGAGCGTGTCGTGCGGGTGGAAACCCGAGATTCTATTAATTGTCGCGGGTTTCCACCCGTGCGACACGCTCCTAAATCTTCTCCGCAATTCTAAGTTTCGCGCTTCGGGCGCGGGGGTTACGGGCTGTTTCCTCGGGTGACGCTTCGATAGGTTTGCGCGTAACCGACTGCAACGGCTTAATGTCATTGCCGAATAAATCTTTCTCTACATCGCCCTGAAATTTTCCTTTATTGATGAAGTTCTTCACCAGCCGGTCTTCGAGCGAATGATAGGACATAACCACCAGCCTGCCGCCGGGTTTTAAGATATCCGGCACCTGCTCCAAAAACTCTTCCAGTGCCTGCAATTCTTCGTTTACCTCGATTCGAAGTGCCTGAAAAACCTGAGCGAAATATTTATTCTCTTTACCGCGAGGTGCCAGGCGTTGCAGTGCCGCTTTAAGGTCGTTGACCGTATTAATGGAGCGGTTGGAGCGGGCCGATACGAGGGCGCTGGCTGCCGTTCGGGCATTCGTAATTTCGCCATACATGCCCAGGATTCGGTGCAAATCCGCTTCCGTATAGTCGTTGATGACATCGCGGGCTGTCTTATCGGCTTGCTGATTCATCCGCATATCCAGATCGGCGTCATAGCGGGTTGAGAAGCCCCGTTCGGGGGTGTCGATCTGGTGCGACGAAATGCCTAAATCGGCCAGAATACCGTCGACCTGCTCGGCTTTGTAGAGTCGTAGGTAGCGTTTGATATTCCGAAAATTCGACGCCACAAACGTAAGCCTGGGATCAGCAATAGCCTGCGCATTGGCGCGCGCGTCGACATCCTGATCAAAGCCAAAAAGCTTGCCATCCTCCAGTTGGTTGAGGATTTCGCGGCTATGCCCGCCCCCGCCAAAGGTAATGTCAACGTAAGTGCCGCCGGGTTGCAGGTTCAGGCCATCGATACAGGCTTGTAATAAAACAGGTTCGTGGTAATTAGTCATTTAGAAACTAACCGTCTTAGGTGGTCGTTATTTTTGGACGTTGAAGCTCAGCTCGTATACATCATTAGTACGTTAAAAAATGTACTTTTAGCTACTAACTACAACCTGCATCCTGAATTTATCAATAAAATGAAAAATCTCCTCTCTATCGCAGCCGTTGCACTTCTCTCATTGCCAGTTGCCTGCTCAGGGCAATCTGCTCCGGCAACTGTCAAACCGGGTACCTACCGGGCTGTTCTGAAAACCAAAGGTGGTGACCTCCCGTTCGGACTGGACATTCAACCAACAGCAGGCGATGCTAAAGGATACGCCGTTTTTGCTATTAACGGCAATGAACGCCTACCGATGGATGCCGCTACCGTTCAGGGTGACTCTTTGTATATTCCAATGGCCTTGTTTGAGTCGGAATTAGTGGCAAAGATAGACGGTAATCTGCTCCGGGGCGTATGGCGTCGGCGCAGAACAGCACAACAAGTGCAAAGTTTGCCATTTGAAGCCCAACATGGTGTAACGTATCGCTTCGCACCGGGAAAGGCTGCGTCGGCCAATTTAAGTGGAAAATGGGCAACGGACTTCGGCAGTAAAACCGGGAAAGTGGATACGGTTAATGCCGTTGGCGTGTTCAATCAGAAGGGGAATCAGTTAAGCGGTACGTTCCTGACACCCACCGGAGACTATCGTTATCTCGACGGGAACGTTATAGGCGACAGTTTATTTATGTCCTGCTTTGATGGTTCGCATATTTATCTTTT
The DNA here is from genome assembly GCF_002831565.1 of Spirosoma pollinicola. Lineage (NCBI taxonomy): Bacteria > Pseudomonadati > Bacteroidota > Cytophagia > Cytophagales > Cytophagaceae > Spirosoma > Spirosoma pollinicola. Next base: position 1,174,782 of record NZ_CP025096.1, read on the forward strand.
TAAAGCCAGACACAACCCGGTTACTAAAACACTAACGGGTGGTCATTGGGCAGGAGTTTCGGGTTATGAGGATTGGGTGGCTCATTTTGACCCAAATGCAGAGCTCCCTGACCCTGCCAAACTCACCTACCTAAAGCCTGGCGCCAAGACACTCAACTTCTCATTTCCGGAACCGAATGGCAAACAGGTGTCAATGACCGATCCGCGATTCAAAAATAAAGTAACGATTGTACAGATTATGGGTTCGTGGTGCCCTAACTGCATGGATGAAACCAATTTCATGAGTCCCTGGTATAAGCGAAATAAACAACGAGGTATAGAGGTCGTTGGGCTCTCTTTTGAGCGGTCGCCGGAAATGGCCGAGTCCGGTCCGAAGATTGACCGAATGAAACAGCGCTTCAAAATTGATTACCCTATTGTACTGGCGGGTACTAACGATAAAGCGCAGGCGTCTAAAGCGTTGCCCGATCTAAATGCGGTCGTCGCGTTTCCAACAACCATCTTCATTGATAAAAAAGGGCAGGTACGGCATATCCATACCGGTTTCTCGGGCCCCGGTACCGGCAAGTATTATGATCAATATGTAGAAGAGTTCAATCGGTTGATTGATAAGCTAGTTGCGGAGTAAATCAGAACCGCACAGGCGTCCCTGCGGGATTTTCACAAGATTTAAAAGATTAAACAGGATTAATGCACAAGGCTATACTGCTGGTCTTGCTTATTCAAGTTTAGATTAAAATAGCTCTGCCTATGCATCAATCTTGTTTAATCTTTTAAATCTAGGTAAAATCCCGGTCGAGACATATTGGTATGCATGCATACGGTTTTCAAAAAAAACTGTAGATTTACGTCCAGAAGTTGGACTGAGGACGACACCGATCATGAAAAAAGAGAAGACCGTTGATTTTCATATAAAATGGGGTTGGCACGCCATTTCGCGTATGTACAATGCCTATGCTTCCCGCTTCGGCATTACAATGGCAATTGGCTACGTATTACTGAATATCGACCTCGATGAAGGGACCCCAGCCACCAAAATTGGTCCGCTGTTGGGCATGGAGCCACGGTCGCTGGTTCGAATGTTGAAGAGTCTGGAAGAGCGCGGCCTGATTCGACGCGAAGTAGACGGAAACGATAAACGCTTCGTTCGAATCTACCTCACCGAGGAAGGGAAAATAAAACGGGAAATGGCGCGCGATGGCGTTATCCAATTCAATAACATGATTCGGGAGAAGATTCCGCTCGATAAGCTGGTTGTCTTTTTCGACGTTATGAAAGAGATCAACAAGATGGTTGAAGAAGAAAACATCAAGATTAAAGCGGGCGAGCCGGAGGAGTTGCCTTTGGACTAACGATGCAATAATGAATGCTATCCTGAACAACCCTGCTGAGAACCGACTGAAGGCGTTTACGCGGCTGATGGGCGTAGCATCGAAACTTTATCATGCGAATCCGAAGAACCCACCTAAAAACATGAACATCGCCGACGATGATGTTTTACTCCTGCTTCAAAGCTTAAATCGCTACCATGTTCAGTTTCTGTTGGTAGGTGGTATGGCGGGAGTTGTTCATGGCCATATTCGGACAACGCAGGATATGGATTTATGGATTAAATCAGATGAGGAAACGAAAGTGAATTTGATTCTTGCTCTGGAGGAAAACGATGTTGTTGGCGCTTCTTATCTGAAAGATGTTCCACTGATTTTTGGTCGGGCTGCGTTCAGTTGGACATCTGTGGCTATTGGGAAGTATGGGTTTACGCTTGATATGGGGTATAATCTCAAAGCGTTTCGGGATGTTGATTTCGATGCCTGTTACAAAAGAGCCATCGATGTACTTTTTGACGGCGTATCATTTAAAGTTATTCAATTGAATGACTTGATCACAGAAAAGCTGGCAACCGGTCGTCCTAAAGATTTGAATGACGTTGACGAGTTAATTAAAATAAAAAAAGATAGAGAAGCGGATTGATCTTCATCACTCACATTCTTTATTACCAGACCCCGAGTAAAACAAAACGCATGGAAGCTACCTTAGAAAAACCTAAAACCCAGGCTAAAAATCGTACCATTCGGCGTGTTGCCGTATTAGGCTCGGGCATTATGGGCTCGCGTATTGCCGCCCATTTCGCCAATATCGGCGCCGATGTTCTTCTGCTTGACATCGTTCCGAAGGAGCCAAATGCCCTCGAACAAGCCAAAGGATTGACAACCGACAGCCCGGCAGTACGAAATCGTATTGTCAATGATGCATTTCAGAGCATGCTGAAAGCCAGTCCGGCATCATTGTACAGCCCAAAATTTGCAGAACGGGTCAAACTGGGGAATTTCGACGATAACCTGAAAGAGATTGCTACCTACGACTGGGTAATTGAAGTTGTTGTGGAGCGACTGGATATTAAGCGGTCGGTTTACGAGCGGGTTGAACAATTCCGCAAGCCCGGCACACTCATTACGTCTAATACATCGGGTATTCCCATGCATTTGCTGGCCGAAGGCCGGAGCGAAGACTTTCGGCGTAACTTCTGCGGCACGCACTTTTTCAATCCACCGCGTTACCTGCGTTTGCTCGAAGTCATTCCCGGCCCCGATACCGATCCGGCGGTTATTGATTTCCTGATGAACTACGGAGATTTGTACCTCGGCAAAACGACCGTTTTATGTAAAGATACCCCCGGTTTTATTGCCAACCGGCTCGGTATCCAATCGCTGATCCAGACCATTCGGGTGGCCGAAGAACTGGGCCTGACCGTTGAAGAAGTCGATAAACTTACCGGCCCCGTAGTTGGGCGACCCAAGTCGGGCACGTTCCGGTTATCGGATGTAGTGGGGTTGGATACGACCGTTAACGTAGCGGGTAATCTGGTCAAAATGGAGCACGACGAGTCTCGGGCAAGTTTTGAACTACCCGCTTCGGTGCAGAAACTAATGGAGAATAAATGGCTCGGCGACAAAACCGGTCAGGGCTATTACAAGAAAACGAAGGACTCGACAGGTCAGACGCAGATTCTGGCGCTTGACCTGAAAACGTTCGAGTATAAGCCATCGCAAAAAGTAAAATTTGCTACACTAGAAAGTACCAAGGCGATTGACAACCTCAAAAAACGCTTCCCGGTACTGGTAGCTGGTAAAGACAAAGCGGGTGAGTTTTATCGTAAAACCCTTGCTGATGGTTTCCAGTATGCCACGCATCGTATCCCCGAAATCTCTGATGAACTCTACCGCATCGACGCGGCCATTACGGCTGGCTTTGGCTGGCAGTTAGGCCTGTTCGAAACCTGGGACGCTATTGGCGTAAAGAATGGCCTGGACATGATCGAAGCCCAGGGGCAAAAACCCGCCCAATGGGTGTACGATATGCTCGATGCGGGATTCGATAATTTCTACAGGGTTGAAAACGGCAAGCGGAAATACTACGACATCCCAACCAAAAGCTATAAGGTTATTCCGGGTGCCGAAGCCTTCACGATTCTGGAAAACTTGAGTAACAATGTCGTCTGGAAAAATGCTGATGCATCTATCTACGACATTGGCGATGGTATTCTGAACGTCGAGTTTCGAAGCAAAATGAACACATTTGGGCAGGGTGTTTCGGAAGCACTCAACAAAGGTATTTCGCTGGCAGAGAAAGACTTCCGGGGACTCGTAGTTGGCAACGACTCGGTCGAGGCCTTCTCGGCGGGGGCTAACCTGGCTACGCTGTTCATGTTTGCCGTTGAGCAGGAGTTTGATGAAGTGAACCTGATGATTGCGCAGTTCCAGAAACTCATTACCCGCCTGCGCTACTCGTCCATTCCGGTTGTCGTAGCTCCGCATACCCTCACGCTGGGGGGCGGCTGCGAAGCCGTGCTGCACGCCGACCGTGTTGTGGCTCATGCCGAAAGCTATATTGGCCTGGTAGAAGTAGGCGTTGGCCTGATTCCGGCGGGTGGTGGTACGAAGGAAATGGCGGCTCGTGCCTCCGATCTTTACCAATCCGGCGACCCAGAGTTGAATATTCTTCAAAACGTGTTCATGAACATCGCTACAGCCAAGGTTTCGACTTCGGCGCAGGAGGCACGCGAAATGAACTACCTACGCTCAACCGATCAGATTGTGCTTAACCGCAGCCGTTTACTGGCCGAAGCGAAACAAGCCGCTGTTGAACTGGCCGAAAATGGCTACACGCAGCCCAAGCCCCGCGCTGACATAAAAGTACAGGGTAAAACAGGTATTGCATTGTTCAAAGCGGGTTTAGCTGCCATGCGAATGGGGCGTTATATTTCGGACCACGATATGAAAATTGCTGATAAGCTGGCTTATGTCATTTGTGGGGGCGACCTGAGTGCTCCGCAGGTAGTATCGGAGCAATATTTACTTGATCTTGAGCGGGAAGCATTCCTGTCACTCACAGGTGAGAAGAAAACCCTGGAACGGATTCAAAGCTTGTTAACAGGTGGTAAACCCCTGCGGAATTAGTGTAGTCTAGTCGAAAATTTGTTTAGTAAAGGTTTATAGAGCACACCACCAGATATATAATTTGGGGTGTGCTTTTTGCTTGTTGATCACATGGCTAATTACTTCACTCAAGGATGCTTTTATGAGAAAAATAAGTTTTAAAACTGATGATTGATATAGTTAGATATTGATGCCAGTCCAGAAAATGGACTAGATGAATACGTATAGTTGAATTCTACTGCGGTCATATACTTGAGATTTGTTTTTTAATTAGGCTATTGAGTAACAACAGTCTCTTACAATGATAATTAGGTTAAGAAAAATAGTATTAATTGTAGATGGGTTTATAAATCAGGCTTAATTGTATCAAATTTTATGCCATTTAATATATTTACATCAATTTTACGAAACCGATTATATGGCGATTTGCTTAACTTGTAAACACAATTAGCCTACACTCATAAAGTAATCTAACCCATCAAATTAAATGAATGCTCCATTAAGTGACGAAGATATGATTCGACGATACCTGTCGAGTCAGCCTGCCCACTGTTTTGAGGCTCTTTACAATCGTTACGTTAACAAAGTCTACCGACGATGCTTATCGATGACAAAAGATCCCCTCAAAGCTGAAGATTTTACCCACGACATTTTTTTGAAGGTTTTTCACAAACTGGATGCCTTTCAGGAGCGGTCAAGTTTCTCCACCTGGCTTTATTCTATAGCCTATAACTATTGCTCAGACCAGATTCGATTGGCAAGAAGGATGCACGTCACGGGGATTGACGAAAATTTCAAACACGACATTCCCGAAGTAAAAGAAGATTATCTGCACGAAGAAACGCTTCATCTGGTTAATAGGGCTATGGAGTCCCTCTCTGTAAGCGAACAGGCATTATTGAGGCTTAAGTATGAAGATGGTATGAGCATTGCTGCCATCGGCGAGGCCTGCGATTTGAAAGAAAGCACCGTAAAGATGCGCTTGAAACGAAGTAGAGATAAAATTTATCGGCTATATGAAAAAATGTATACTGCGTAATATATAATTCGTTTATAAAACAGATCAGCCCATGCTTTATGTATGGGCTGATCTGTTTTATATGGTTCACTATTGATTCCTGACTGGTTTTATTTGATAAACGATATGAACTGATCTAATGAGGCTGGATTGCGGACGGTGTCTTTACTGGTAGCCAAAGAGACATTCATGCCAGACAAAATTTTCTTGACTGGCGTTTCGAGTTTCTTGCCGCTTATTGTGTAGGGAACTTCGGTTATTGCGTATATAGCATCGGGTACATGACGTGGGCTGAACTGACTGCGTAAGGTATGTTTTATACGGTCAATTAAGTCGGCTGTCAGGTTGGCTCCCTCGTCCAGAACCACAAACAGAGGCATAAAATATTTCCCGCCGGGCTGTTCTATGCCAACAATTAAGCTATCAGCAATTTCGGGCAGGCTTTCGACAGCACTGTAAATTTCACTGGTGCCAATTCGAACGCCGTCGCGGTTGAGGGTTGCATCGGAGCGGCCGTAGATGATAATGCCATTTCGCTCCGTAATACGGATGTAATCGCCGTGTCGCCAGATGCCGGGATATTCCTCAAAGTAGCTTTTTCGGTATCGGTCATTGTTGGGATCATTCCAGAAGTAGATGGGCATCGACGGCATTGGTTCTAAAATAACCATCTCGCCCATCTCACCCCGAACGGGCCTGGCATTCTCGTCGAAAGCTTCGACTTTACAGCCTAATAGTCGACACTGAATTTCGCCCTCATAGACGGGTAAGAGTGGATTGCCGCCCACGAAGCCGCTGCATACATCGGTGCCGCCACTTAGCGAAATTAACCAGACAGATGGTTTGACGGCTTCGTAAATCCATCGAAAACCTTCGGGTGGCAACGGAGAGCCTGTTGAGCCAATAGTGCGTAAACTTGCCAGACTTCCCGTATCGATGGGTCTCAATCCCGCCCGTAAGCAGGCTAGATAATAGGCTGCACCACCGCCAAAATGAGTGATCCTGGCCTCTTCGGCCAGTTTCCAGAGTGCGTTCATGGTCGGATAACCGGCGGCACCGTCATACAGAACAAGCGTTGCGCCAACGAGCATGGAACCAATAGCATAATTCCACATCATCCAGCCCGTGGTGGAATACCAAAAATACCGGTCGCCAATCCGAACATCCTGATGGAGCGCCAGTGCTTTCAGATGCTCAAGTAAGCAGCCGCCTACACTGTGGGTAATGGCTTTTGGCTTACCCGTTGTACCCGACGAGTACAGCACCCATATAGGATGATTGAACGGAACAGGTTCGAACGTTAAACCATCGGGGGCCGGCGTATCCAGAACCTCGTCCCAGCTGATGGTACCCGCTAACTCGCTTTCTTTATCTAAATACGGGACCCAAACGACTTTTTGAACGGTTGGCAGCTTCCGGCGCAATTCAGAAATGGCGTCTGTTTTATCAATTTGTTTGCCGTTATACGTGTAACCATCAGCCGCGATCAGGATTTTAGGCTCGATTTGCCGGAACCGGTCAATTACGCTGGATGTCCCGAAATCGGGCGAACAACTGGACCATACGGCGCCAATGGCATTGGTAGCCAGAAATGCCACAACCGCTTCGGGACTGTTAGGAAGTAAAGCCGCTACACGGTCGCCTACACCAACCCGCTGCTGACGTAAGTAGGCCGACATAGCCGCTACCTGACGCTCCAATGTATCCCACGACAGACTTGCCACAATAGGCTGCTGTTCAGAAGAAAATAAAATAGCCGGACGTTGCGTGTTGCCATGGCGAAAAATATGTTCGGCATAATTGAGCGTAGCTTCTGAGAACCAGCTTACACCAATCATGTCGAGCTTGTTGGGCCTGTAAAACACCTGATGATAAGGTGTATGGCTCTGAACATCGAAAAACTGCCAGATGCTCTCCCAAAAATCTTCCAGATCTGTTACCGACCAGTCCCATAAATCGTCATAATCCCGAAAATACAAGCCTTTCTTTACGAACAACCAATCCATATACCGTTTCAACAATGACTGTTCTGTGGCAGCTCGGGTGGGTTTGTAAAGTGGGGTCATGGCGGGTCTGGACATACATGTATTTTGACTAGAATGATGGATATAGGTTAGCACTTATGGGTGCCAAAAAATAACTGTACCAATAGCTCGGTATTCACTAACGACTGAGGGCTTCTGCGGATTGTTTTTTCGATAAAAAGCGTTGCAATAAAAAGCACATAGTCAGGTTGTCTTGAAAAGCCTTAACTTTGTGGCCCATTTTGTATTTTTTAGTAACAGCTATGCTGACAATCAGTCAGATTTATCTAAATAAAATCTGATTTACTGTATTATTCCATGAGTCAAGATTCAGAAAAGAACGACCGGGATGCCGGACAAAGCCGTGATGGTGATCCGCAACGGCGGGATGGTCGTTCATTCGGCCGTCGCGATGACGCCCGCACCAGTGGACCAACGGGTTCACGTACCAATAGCAATCGGGGTGATGACCGTCCCCGTTTTAGTCGGGATAACGACCGCCCCAAATTCAACCGGCCCAGCGATGGAGACCGTCCCCGTTTCAGCCGGGATAACGACCGCAACAGCGGACCAAGTGAGGGTGCTTCCCGAGATTCAGGCGCACCGAACCGGCCTTTCAGACCCGCCGGACCACGTAGCGACGGGCCAGCCGGAAAGCCGCGTTTCGACCGCGGACAGAGTGACCGCCCCAAATTTAATCGGCCTGCCGATGGAGATCGTCCTCGTTTCAGTAAAGACCGTCCAAAATTCGACCGGCCTGCTGATGGTGAACGCCCTCGGTTCAGCCGCGATAACGACCGCCCCAAATCCAGCCGCCCTGCTGATAATGACCGCCCCCGGTTCAACCGGGAAGATCGCACGTATCGACCAGCCGGAGCCGGACCAAGAACTAATACACCACGCACCGAATCTGATGGACCACGTACAGATGGACCAACGGGCGCACCGCGCTTCAACCGCGAGGACCGTCCACAACGTCCGGACCAACGCAGCCGGGATACCGATTCTCCACGTTTCCCGAACGATAAAGGACGCAGCACCGACCGTTTTGGTACAGATCGCCCAAAACGGGATGACCGTCGTGAAGGCGATCGTCCACGTATAGGCCGGAGTGATTTTCCGCGTGATAAAGATCGTCGGAGTGACTCGGGTACTGGCGGTTCGCGTTTTTCGCGCGATAACAAACGTGATGGTGGAGCGGGTCGATTCGACAAGCCAGCCTTCAAACGGGTGGGTGGTTTCAGCCGCGAGGCCGACGAACGCAACCGGTTTGGTAGCGAAGACCAGCCTAGCGGCCGTCGTAACGACCGCCCCGAAGACGAGGAACGCTTTACGAGCAAGCAACGGAAAGATTCCGGCGACCGTCGCACGGGAAACTTTACCAAAGCACCAAATTATAATCTGGAGCAAACCCGCGCCAATGATACCTTTAAACGGGATCGGGGTGATGATCAACGTCATGGTAAGCCCAGCGAAAGCGAATCGGACAAACCAAAACGCCAGCCATCCGGCGACCGTAACGATGGACCGGGAACGACGCGTCTGAACCGGTACATTGCCAATTCGGGCGTTTGTTCACGTCGGGAAGCCGATGAGTTAATTGCCCGTGGCGACATTTCGGTAAACGGAAAAGTCATAAACGAAATGGGGTATAAAGTGAAAGAAGGCGATACGGTTAAGTATGGCACCAAGTCGCTGACTCCTGAGCGGTTCGTATATGTATTGCTCAACAAGCCGAAAGACTATATCACCACAACTGAAGACCCCGAAGAGCGCAAAACCGTTATGGAGTTGGTAGCCGATGCGGGTAATTTTCGTATGTATCCTGTAGGTCGTTTAGACCGCAACACAACCGGGTTGTTACTGGTAACAAACGATGGTGAACTGGCCGATAAGCTAACCCATCCATCGAACAATATCCGGAAAATCTATCAGGTTGAACTGGATAAGCCCTTTACGGAAGAACACCTTGAGGTCGTTAAAAAAGGTCTTGAACTCGAAGACGGCCCCATTAAACCCGACGCGGTGAGCATTGTTACGCCCGACGGGTATGTCGTTGGTATCGAAATTCACTCGGGTCGCAACCGCATCGTGCGTCGCATATTCGAGAGCCTCGGCTACGAAGTAAGCAAGCTTGACCGCACGACTTATGCCGGTTTAACTAAGAAAGAGTTACCCCGTGGCAAATGGCGCTTCCTCGACCCCAAAGAGGTTGTGAAGTTGAAATATTTGAACTCTTAGATTAAAGAGCGAAAGACCGGGCCGCCGGTGCGGTGAATGAGTGAAAGAGCGATGAACATTACGTTAGTAATTCGCTCATTCACTCATTCACCGCACCGGCGGCCCGGTCTTTCGCTCTTTACAAATATGAATCACCTCTTTCCTTACATTGAGCGTACATTGCTGCATCCCGGTGTGACCATTGGGGAGCAGTATACCGCGCTCGATGAGGTAACCCAACTGAGCATGGCTGGCCTGACCGTTGCGCCATTTTGGGTGAAAAAATTTCGTCGCGAACTCGGAGAGAACCATCCGGCGGTTTTAGCAACCGTGATCGGATTCCCGTTTGGGTACCAGCGCACGGAAGCCAAGCAAACTGAAATTGAGTGGACATTACGCGACGGTGCCAGTGAGATTGAAGTGGTGCTGAATACATCGGCCCTGTTCTCGTCATCCTCCGTCTGGCTGAAGATTGAGTTGGCCAAGTTGGTGGCGCTGGTTCATGCGCAGGAAAAGCCTTTTACCGTAATTCTGGAAACCTCGCTGCTCGATCCCGAGCAAGTCGGGAAAATGATCAAGATCGCAACGGATACCGGAGCCGATTTTATTAAAAACGCGACAGGTGCCCTTAACGTGGGCTTCTCCCTCGAAGCCGCTTTAAAGTTCCGCCAACTCGTCCCGAAATCAGTAGGGGTGAAGATCGTTGCCGACGACGCCACCGAGTCGCAAATGGAAGCCTTAGTGGCCGCTGGTGTTGAGCGTCTGTCAATAGGACGCCTTTCCCTATAAATAGCGTCCGTATCTTGGCCTCAACAAGACCTTTTCATATATTTCGAACGATTCACACATCGTATCATTATGAAATTCTGGTCTATTTTATTTCTCCTTAGTTGGGGTTCCTCATCAGTTGCTCAACCTGCGTTTTATCAGGGTTTCGAAGCGGATACGGCCGCCGAACCTCGTGGTGGCATGCCCTATCTCTCGGCATTTTTACAGGCAAATCTTCGAAAGCCAATCGCTGCTGAAGCAAAGGGTGTTGGCGGTCGAGTGGTTGTAAGCGGTATCATCGAAACAGACGGGCGTATCAGCGAGGTAAAGCTGATGAATTCGTTTCGACCCGACTGCGATCGCGAAGCCTTGCGGGTTTTCAAACTCTTCAATGCTTGGAAGCCAGCTAGTAAAGCGGGGAAACTCGTGCGACAGCAGGTCAGTATTCCCATTGCGTTTAAACCAAACCCACCGTTTGTCTATGAAAATGGTGCCCGGATCAGCTACTTTGATACCAACGAAAAGCAGGTTGCCGATAGTAGTAAGGCTCGGTATAAACAAACTTCACCGATAGACTCATTAGGCATACCCGCTGGCGATATGGTGGTTTATAAAGCCAAAGGAAATTCCTGGAAGGAGGAACGACGAATGCCACTCATTAAGAAACCAAATGCCGTTCGGGGCGCATCGGGAGAAACAGGGTATTTAATTGGCTATGCAAACAGCATCATTTACCTGGATGGGTTGCTGGTTAGTGTTGATGATAAGGGTGCTCTCCAACGGGAGGTGTATTTTAAAGATGGGAAGCGTGTTGGTACCGAATTACGTTATCATACTAACGGTACCGTCGCCGAAAAAATCGAAGAATTCGACGAAAAATATGTGAGTACCTCCTGGTATCAAAACGGGCAGGTCAGGCAAATTCGGGCTATAGACAAACCAAAACCGGGAATGCCCGGTGCACCCACCCACGTTTTATCAGTTTGGGATAGTACGGGCCATCAAACAGTTAAAGAGGGTATGGGCCGGGCTTATTATTTTGGTCGGGTTAAGTCGCATGCAGACACAACCCAGTACACAACATATACGGAGGAGGGGAATTATGAAAATGGCTTCAAGCAGGGCGTATGGCAAGGTCGATACGTAGATGGGTCATATTCTTACGAAGAAGAATATGATAAAGGGATGTCTAAAAGCGGTAAAGCGTTAGCGCCGGATGGATCTGTCCAATATTATACGATCGTAGAGAAGCAACCCGAATTTAAAGGAGGCATGCAGGCGCTGGGTCAATTCTTAAGTCAGAATCTGCGCTACCCTGCCGAAGCACAACAGGCTAAAGTACAGGGTAGGGTATTTATCAGTTTTATTATTGATAAAGATGGCGGTGTTGATGAGGTGCGTGTCCTGAAAGGCATTGGCTTTGGTGCCGATGAAGAAGCGGCCCGTGTAGTCAAAGCCACCAATGGCTTATGGAAACCAGGTACGCAACGGGGCGAGAGGGTCCGGGTAAAATATAACTTGCCAATCAATTTTAATTTGAATTGAGTTGTTTACAGGTAGCAACCACGTTTTTCGGTAAATTTGCCGGATAACCCCTGTGTACATGTCGCTTCAGCAAGTTCCCCTTCATCATATTCATCAGCAGTCAGGTGCGAAGATCGTACCGTTTGCGGGTTTCGAGATGCCCGTTCGCTACTCGTCCGATCTCGACGAGCATAATACCGTTCGCAATGGCGTGGGCATGTTCGATGTCTCGCACATGGGTGAGTTCATCCTCAAAGGCGAGGGTGCTTTAGGTCTTATTCAACGCGTATCGGCCAACGATGCCAGCGTTTTGTATGATGGTAAAGTGCAGTATAGCTACCTGCCAAATGGCCGGGGCGGTATTGTGGATGACTTGCTGGTGTACCGGATCAATGAACTGGAGTATATGCTCGTTGTGAACGCATCGAATATCGAAAAAGACTGGAACTGGATTAGCCAGTATGTATCGGACTACGATACCGAAGGCGCACCGCTCAGCATGGTGAACGTATCCGGCGATATGTGCCTGTTTGCTGTGCAGGGACCGTTAGCCGCTAAAGCCTTGCAGTCGCTTACGCAGACCGATCTGGATTCGATGGAGTATTACACGTTCGAGAAAACGGACTTTGCCGGGTATGCCAACGTAATTGTGTCGGCAACGGGCTATACGGGTGCGGGTGGTTTCGAGATTTACGTATCGAACCACCAGGCCGAGGGCGTCTGGAATGCGATTATGAAAGCTGGTGAACCCTTTGGTATCAAGCCCATTGGCCTCGGCGCCCGTGATACACTCCGGTTAGAAATGGGCTATAACCTCTACGGTAACGACATCACCGATGAAACATCGCCCATTGAAGCCGGTTTAGGCTGGGTAACGAAATTCACGCATGACTTCATCGACGCCGATCTACTGAAAGCCCAAAAAACTCAGGGTGTTTTCCGTAAACTGGTTGGCTTTGAGTTAGTTGAACGCGGTGTCCCGCGCGGGCATTATGAACTTACCGATGCCGAGGGGACTAAAATTGGCGAAGTAACATCGGGCACTCAGTCGCCTACACTTGGCAAAGGCGTTGGCCTGGGCTACGTGCAAACCGCATATAGCAAGCCCGGTTCCGAAATTTTTGTCAAAGTCCGCGATCGCCTATTGAAAGCACAGGTCGTTAAACCCCCTTTCGTAAAAAAATAATCAGAACCGGGATTTTAACAGGATTTGACGGATTGAACAAGATTGTAGACAGGAAGAATCTATTCTTCTTCAAGACACTACAAGGGTTTCTGTAATCTTGTTTAATCCATCAAATTCTGTTAATATCCCGGTTCAAGTTCCTATGAAACAAATTGATGTTTGCTTAACGCCCGATTTATTACACCTGCACGACATTGAAAATACAATTGTCGTTGTGGCCGATGTGTTCCGGGCTACCTCGTGCATGGTGACCGCCTTTGCCTATGGCGTAAACAGTATTATTCCCGTAGCCACGATTGACGAGTGCCAACTCTATCAGGAGCGCGGGTATCTGGCCGCAGCCGAGCGGAATGCCAAAAAGGTTGATGGATTTGAGCTGGATAACTCGCCTTTCACGTACATGGACGACCGGATTCGGGGTGCTAACGTGGCCATGACCACCACCAACGGAACCCTTGCTATTACCAAATCACGCTCAGCCGTAAAGGTGCTGGTTGGCTCGTTTCTGAATCTGGATGCTATTGCCCGCTTTCTTAAAACTGAGCGCTATGACGTAATGGTGCTTTGTGCGGGTTGGAAAGGCCGTGTCAATATGGAAGATACACTCTTTGCCGGGGCACTGGTCGACCGGTTGAAGGATAGTTACGCCATGGCCGAAGACAGCGCTATCATGGCATGGCGGCTGTATTGTCAGGGGAAAGACAATCTGCCAAGCTATCTGTCCAGTTCGTCGCACATCCAACGCCTTCAGCGGTTGGGAATCCAGAAAGACATCACCTACTGTTTGCAGCATGATCTTTACGACGTCGTCCCGGTGTTGCGGGGCAATGCGCTGGTAAGTATGCAGGTTTAAGTAATGGTTCAGTAAATTGATAATGTAGAATGATGAATGAATAGCAGTCTAATGCTGACAGTTAACAATTTATCATTCTACATTATCAATTTTTCATGTACTTGATAACCACTAACTGGCTGCGTTCTTCTTCCGGGTGGCCGCTGCTTTTTTAGCTGAGGCCGAGCGTTCTTCTGCCGTGCGCGAAGCTGAAGCGGCACCGCCTTTTCGACCACCAGTTCTAGTCGGCTCTTTGTTTTCGGCATGGCCGCGTCCTGAACCGCTCTTTTTGCCGCCACCCGATATTTTATTGACCGTTGCCCAGGCACGGGCTTCGGCTTCTTCTTCGGGTACACCGCGATCTTCGTAGCTTTCTTCAATGTGTTCCGCCTGTCGTTTCTGCTTATCAGTGTAAGCCGACTTATCTCCCTGTGGCATAACTGTGGTTGGTTTAGTTGTACATTTGGCCACTAAACTGCAAACCCAACTGTTGTGTTTGGCCGGTATAGACGTACTATGGTATGAGATTACCAGTCTACCAGCATAAATGCCAATAAGCCAAAAAGGAAGCATGTACATGCTTCCTTTTTGGCTTATTGGTTAATGATATGAGAATTTAAAACAAACGTACAGTTAGGCAGCGGCCTGTTCAGCTTCAAGATACGTTAACAGACCTTGCATGGTGGTTAGCTTCTCATAATCTTCATCGGGAATGCGAATGCCGAATTCCTTTTCGAGTTGCATAATTAGGTCAACAGTGTCGAGGCTGTCCAGACCCAGATCACGTGAAAAATGAGTTTGGTCCGTTATTGCCGACTCCTGTACGCCAAATGCTTTGAGAATTCCAATCACTCGCTTCTTCATAACACGTTCTTTGTTTTATCAACCAGTGCCTTTATTGATAGAATACCAACTATCCACAGTTTAGTATGTGGGTTCCGTCATTTTTAACAAAGTTTAATTTCCAAGCAAAGTCTCCCCCAACAGTCTTTTTAGCTCCAATTGGTTAAGCATCAGTTGATATTGGAAATTTAACTGACCAAGTTTAGCTTCTTCTACACCAACTTCGGCGCTTTGCAATTCAACATTTGTAATAACGCCGTTCCGCAAACGGGCGTTGGCAATCTGAAGCGCTTGCTGTGCCTGTTGTACCTGTGTTTCGAGGTTGGCTAATCGGGTTTGGTTGCTGCGAATGTCGGCGTTGAGTTGCGCGATGCTCTGCCGAACCTGCGCATTGGCATTCTCAACGGCATAGCGACTTGCGTTCAGATTGAGTCGTGCGGCTTGGTTTTGCAACTGATACCGTTTTCCGGCATAAATAGGAACGATGAGCGATACCCCTGCTGCAATATTGAAACGGGGCGTGTTGATCGCGGGTAAATACCCGTTCCGAAAGCCTGCCGAACCCAAGAAACTAAGGTTTGGACGACCGGATAAATCGTTTACGATAATATCCGTTTCGGCCTGCCGAACGCGATCCTGCGCCAACTGAACATCTTTATTGCCTGCTAAAGCTGTCTGTCCTTCGGCAATAATGTAAGGCTGTGTGGTTGCACTGCCACCGGTTGCCTCCAGACTGAACTGGCTCATGGCACGGCTAATATCGGGATTCAAATTACCCGTCAAATAGGTTAGTACCGCCAGTTGCCGCTCCAGCTGATTCTGAATCTCGATCTTCCGATTCTGCGCTGTTTTTACCCGAACTTGCTGTGTAAGCACATCATACTGAAGCGCATCGCCGTTTTGCAGGCGCGTAACGAGTAGTTTGACGTTGGCTCCGGCCGTTTGAATAACCGAATCCTGAACAGACAGACTACGTTGTAAAAAACCAATGCCATAGTACGCTGCCGCCACCTGATAGGCCAGCGATTGCTGGGTGATCTCTAACCCACGGCGCAAAACCTGAACATTGTCGGCTGCTTGTTTTACAGATGCATTGGTCCTGCCCCAGTCGTAGATCGTTTGCCCAACGCCCAAATTAGCGTTGACGTTGTGATTTGGCTGGAACTGAAGCGTTCTATTTACACCGTCGACGGGGAGGGTTGCCTGGGCTACGGGTGTTACATACTGATATGACGCGTTACCGTTCACGTTTGGCCGCATCGCCGTGCGGGCAATATCAGTACGTAATTCATTGGCCTGAATCAGTTGTTGTTGTTGTTTCAGGCTTGGATAATTCGTGTTGGCTTGCTGAACCAACGCCCGCAGATCGTCGGGGAGTGGTACGGGTTGAGTCTGCGCCTGAGCGACACAAACTGCCAGCAACAGGGCTATTGTAAGGAATTTTGACTGCATAAGTAAGATGGTTTTCAGTATCTGGTATACGGTTTTCAATTTGCTGATGCGCATGTCAAAAGCTGAAAACCGTACACCAAATACAGGATTAGTGAGCTGAGTCGGAAATGGCTTTAGCCGTTGCCGCGTCCATTTTTTTGCGTTTAAGTAAAAACAACAAAGGGAACGAGACTACGAAAAACAGGCCCGCCAGTTTGAATGTATCCAGGTAGGAGAGCATGAGCGCCTGTCTGGAAATAATCAGATCCATATTTTTGTACGCTCCCGTAACCGCATCAAAGGCGTTGACACCCCTGGCGGCCAATCCCTGTGTCATGGCATTGAGTCGCTCCATCGTGAGCATATCGCCCGGTTGCAGATTCGATGTAAGGTCGCCCCGGTGAACAGCCATGCGCTGCGTAACGTAGGTGTTGGTAATGGCTACGCCGAATGCACCACCCACCTGCCGCATCATGTTGACAATGGCAATGCCAGTAGGTAATTCGCGGGGAGACAGTGTCGAAACCGACTGGTTAATAAGCGGTACGTTCACAAATGCCAATCCGATTCCCCTGATAACGAGTGCATACACAAAGTCGCCATTCGATGCATCCATATTGTAGGTCGACATGATGAAACAGAAGGTCGAGAAGGCGACATACCCAATCACCACCATCAACCTCGGCGATGCACCTTTTGCCATTAACCGCCCAACCAGGGCAAACATAGGTAGGGTTGCCAATCCACTGGGAATCAACAGTTTGCCGGTTTGGGTGGCCGTTAATCCAACAATGCGCTGGGCAAAGAGTGGGTATAGCAAAACCGATGTAAACAGACCGTAGCCAATGACGACCATCAGAATAGAGCCAACGGCCAGGTTTCGGTTCTTCAGGGCTCGTAGGTCAACAACAGGCTCTTTTGTTCCCCGAAGTTCCCACCAGATAAAGGCCGGAATCGCTATGACTGCCGCTACTGCCAGCCAGGCAATTACTTTACTATCGAACCAGTCGTCGGCTTCACCCCGCTCCAGCACATATTGCAGGCTGCCAATACCAACCGCCAGCAGCAGAATACCCGTCTGGTCGATGTGAATGGACTTTCGATCGATATGTAGTTCGTCCTGTTTCTTGTCGATGTAGGCGATGCTCAGCAGAACGGCTGCAATACCAATGGGAATGTTGATATAAAACATCCAGCTCCAGTGGTAATTGTCGATAATATAGCCGCCCAGAGTAGGGCCAAGGGTGGGACCAAGCACAATACCCATTCCAAAAAGTGCCGAAGCCAGCGGCCGTTGCGAAGGGGCAAACGAATCGAACATCAGTCCCTGCGACGTTGACAGCAACGCGCCACCGCCAATACCCTGTAGGAATCGGAATGCGACCAGCGTCCATAAATTATCGGCGAAACCGCAACCGTAAGAAGCTATCGTAAACAGAATGATGGACCCTACGTAATAGTCTTTTCTGCCAAAATACCGCTGCAAAAAGCCGGTCATTGGAATCACAATGACGTTGGCAATAGCATAGGCCGTTACTACCCACGACACATCTTCCACCGTAACGCCGAGGTTACCGGCAATGTCTGTCAGGCCGACATTCACAATGGAGGTGTCAATTAATTCAATAATGGCCGCCGAGATAGCTGTGATGACGATTATCCACTTTTTGAACCCCGTGGGTAATCCCAGTTGCTCAGGCGGAGCCAATGTTTGAGTTGCCATATTTCGTAGTTAGTTTGCTACACGCACTTCGGCATCTACGCTAAGGCCCGCCCGCAGTTGATTTTTGTATTTTTCGGGATTCAGGATCTCAATTTTCACGGGTACACGCTGGGTGATTTTAACGAAGTTACCTGAGGCATTGTCGGCTGGCAATAGCGCAAACTTGGCGCCGGTAGCGTCGGACAAGGAGGCCACGCGACCTTTGATGTCGAGGTCTGGGTAGGCGTCGAGTTTGATGTCAACTTCCTGACCAAGCTTCATTTTCTCCAATTGTGTCTCTTTGAAGTTGGCCACTACCCAAAAGGTTGAATCGGCAACAATCGTGAACAGGTTCTGACCAGGCTGTACATACTGGCCGACAACTACGTTTTTGCGGCCAATTTTACCGGCAATTGGCGCGGCAAGACGGGCATACCCAACGCGTAATTTGGCATTGTCGATTGCCGCCTGTTTCACTTTCAGGACTGCCTGGATTTTCTGAATATTTGCCTGTGCTTTGGCAATACCTGCCTGCGCTACACCCTGCGACGTTTTGGCCAGTGTAATCTGTTCCACGTTGGCGTCGTATTGACGAGCCTGTACTTCAGTATTGCTTTGGGAATCTTCCAGTTGCTTTTTCGTGAGCGACTGTTCTTTATACAGGTTCTGGTCGCGTTGTAAATCCTGCCGTGATTTGTCGCGACGGGCGGCTTGTACCTGTGCGTTCGATTGGGCTACACGGGCGTTCTGGGCTACATTGCGGGCGTTGGCCTGCGCATTTTGTACATCGGCGCGGGCGTTTTCAAGATCGGCTACTGTTTGCTGATAATCGGCTTCGGCCTGGGCCAGAGCTACGTCGTATTCCTGTGGATCAATTGTGATCAGAGGTTGGCCCCGCTTCACGTTTGCATAGTCATCGACATTTACGGCTGTCACATAACCAGCTACGCGTGCCAGTACAGGAGCCGAGTTGCCATCAATCTGCGCATTATCGGTTGTTTCGTATTGTTGGCTGTGTACATACGCTTTGTAGCCAAAATAACCGCCAACTAGTACGACGAGGGCAATAATAATACGAGGTAGATACGTTTTAATTCCGCTTTTCTCTTCTGTGGTTGCCATTGGTTCTGTTAAGGTTGCCATATTTCAGTAAAGTTTGGACATAAGCTGATGCCGTGCAAAGAACTAAGTTGATAGTCAACATGTTTGACTATTGTTGGGCAAAAGTAAACCTAGTTGACTATAAAGTCAAGCTGGTTGACTATCTTTGTACAATCATTTGTCGAAAATTGTTCCAGTATTTTTTATTTTGCCAATATGTTCGTGGAAACAGATAAAGAATCCTTTGATTTTAACCAGTATCGGACAGTCCGAGAACGGTCAATTGGCCGTTTATTCTGGCGACTGAAGCGATTTACGACTACATTTATTGAGCCGCGTCTACATGCACAAGGCTATACTGATTTTAAGATGAGCTACCTGATGTTCCTGTCGAACATTGAGGAGGGCGGCACAACGAATAATGAATTAGCTAAACGAGCCTGCGTGACCAAACAGATGATGAGTAAAATCGTCGGGCTGCTGGAAAACGAAGGCTATATATACACGCAGAAAAATCCGGTAGATTCCCGTTCCAGCATCATTTTTCTGAACGAACGGGGTAAGGCATTGTTTGTAACCCTCAAACAATGCATGCAGGAAGCCCGGGATAAATTTGACGCCATTGTTGGTTATGACCGTATGGAACAGGTGATAGACACGATGGTCGATTTAGTCAATACGTTAGAAAACGAAGAACAAAAGGGAAATGTATGATGTAAGGTATATGATGTACCTACGGGCTTCAGTCCGTTTATAATAATAGTCTGAATTACGGGCTGAAGCCCGTAGGTACATCATATACCTTACATCATACATCTGTCTATCTATGTTTGCGTCCATAAATCCCTATTCGCAGAAGCGCATTAAATCGTACCGCGCCGATAATGCCAGTATTATTGAGTGGAAACTTAAACAAGCCGACCGGGCATTTGCCGACTGGTCGGTTTTGTCGCTTCGGGAGCGCACCGACTACCTTCGCAAGGTTGGCCAGTATTTAACCGCCAACAAGCAACGCTACGGCGAGTTGATGACCGCCGAGATGGGTAAAACCCTCAAAGAAGCTGTTGCCGAAGTTGAAAAATGTGCCGCCACCTGCACTTTCTACGCCGATCATGCCGAAGCGTTTCTGGCTGATCAATCCATAAAATCTGACCGTGGCGACGGACCAGCCCAATCTAGTGTTATTACTTATCAACCGTTAGGGCCGGTGCTGGCTATTATGCCTTGGAACTTTCCGTTCTGGCAGGTGATGCGCTTTGCCATTCCGGGCCTGATAGCGGGTAATGTTGGGTTGCTCAAGCACGCGCCCAATGTATTTGGCTGCTCGCTGGCTATCGAAGAAGCGTTCCGGGAATGCGGCCTGCCAACGGGTGTTTTCCAGTCGCTTCTGGTCGATGTGCCCGTTGTTGAAGACTTGTTGAAAGACAAACGGGTAAAGGCCGTTACGCTTACGGGTAGTGGCCGCGCTGGAGCATCGGTAGCCAGTATTGCGGGCCGGGAAATCAAGAAGTCGGTATTGGAATTGGGCGGCTCCGATGCGCTGATTGTTTTGGCCGATGCCGATCTGGACAAAGCTGCCGAAGTAGCTATTAAGTCCCGTATGCAGAACGCAGGGCAAAGCTGTATAGCAGCCAAACGATTCATTGTCGAGAAGTCTGTCAAGAAACAGTTTACCGAGCGGCTCCTCCACCAAATTAGTCAGATTAAACAGGGCGACCCAATGGACGAAGCCACCACTATGGGGCCTATGGCGCGTCTTGATCTGGCTGATGCTATTGAACGGCAGTATCAGGAAACTCTGGCAAAAGGTGCCAAACGATTAACGGGCGGGCAACGGGATAAATGTAACGTACAACCGATGCTTCTCGATAACGTACAACCCGGCATGGCGGCTTTTGACGAAGAAACGTTTGGCCCTTTGGCCGTACTTATCGACGCCAAAGACGAAGCGGATGCCGTTCGATTGGCAAATCAATCTGATTTTGGCCTTGGCTCCGCTATCTGGACGCAGGATTTGGACAGGGGCAACCGGCTGGCGCGTCAGATTCAGGCGGGTTCAGTATTCATCAATGGCCTGATGCGTTCCGATGCGCGGGTGCCATTTGGCGGTATTAAAACATCCGGCTTTGGTCGCGAACTGTCGGAAGCAGGGATAAAAGAGTTCGTAAACGTAAAGACGATCTGGATAGAGAAGACTTGAGTTAGTCGACGTTTTGTTTGGCCTGATTTTCTTTCCTCGCGTTCAAATAGCCTTTAACGACAGTGAAGGTCGTGATGGCCAGAAAGAAGATGATAATGTACTGAACATAGTCAACGATCCAGGGAAACCGTTCGCCGAAAAAATACCCTCCGCCCACGAGTGTTAGCACCCAAATAGCCCCGCCAACAACATTATAAAGCATAAAAAAGCGGGCGGGCATATGAATCAACCCCGCCAGTAACGGAGCAAAGGTTCTGACAATGGGCAGAAAGCGGGAAATAATTAAAGCACTATTACCATATTTGATAAAAGCATCTCGTGTATTGTCGATGTATTTCTGTTTGAAAAACAGCGAATCTGGCCGGTTCTTTATCTTGCCCCCAAAGTAATATCCCGTCAGATAACCCGTTAGCGAGCCAAACACGGCTGCCCCGAAAATACAGCTCAACAATAGCCACAGAGGTACATTCAGCAACTTTATTCCGGCAAACACGCCTGACAGAAACAGAAGGTAATCGCCCGGTAAAAAGAACCCAAAGAAAAAACCATTCTCAACAAAGACAATTGCAGTGATGAGCACCAGCCCACCCGTCCGGATAATTTCTTCGGAGTTGAGTAATGTCTGAAAAAAAGTAATCAGTTGATCCATAGTAAAAAAGCGAAAGAGCGAAAGAGTGAATGAGTGAAAGACCAGGCCGACGGTGCGGTGAAATCCAGCGTAGTGCGCTCTTTCACTCATTCACTCTTTCGCTCTTTAAATAAACTCCGCCAGCTCAAGCCAACGGTCTGATTTTTTGGCAATGGTTTCGTCGATCATCTCAATTTCGCGAGCCCAGGCTGTGAGCTGCTCATGATGACCACCTGAGTTTAGCAGGGTTACTATATTGTTCTTGTGTTCCTCCAGCGACTCAATTTCTTTTTCGATCGTTTCGTACTCCCGAATCTCCTTAAACGATAACTTCCGCTTTGCTGAAGTACCGTTTACTGGAGTAGCTATCACTTCTGGTTTTGGGCTTTTGACTTCGGCTGGTGCGGGCTTGCCGCTACGGGCATTGGTCTTAGGTTGCGCATCTCGCCATTCCCGATAATCGGTGTAATTGCCCGGATAGTCACGTATTTTCCCTTCGCCTTCCATCACAAAAACGTGCTCCACAAGCCGATCCATGAAGTACCGGTCGTGGGTAACGATCAGTACACAACCCGAAAAGTTGAGCAGAAAGTCTTCCAGCACGTTCAGCGTCATGATGTCGAGGTCGTTGGTCGGCTCATCCAGAATCAGGAAGTTTGGATTTTGAACCAGAACGAGTAACAGTTGCAGACGCCGTTTTTCGCCCCCGCTCAACTTTGCCACGAAATCGTACTGCTTGGATCGGTCGAACAGAAACCGACTTAGGAGCTGGGTAGCCGTAATGGTATCGCCGTTGGCTAGCTTCATCACTTCGGCTACATCCTGCACCACGTCGATCAC
This sequence comes from Spirosoma pollinicola, assembly GCF_002831565.1. NCBI lineage: Bacteria > Pseudomonadati > Bacteroidota > Cytophagia > Cytophagales > Cytophagaceae > Spirosoma > Spirosoma pollinicola. The sequence goes on from NZ_CP025096.1 coordinate 1,197,535, forward strand.
CCGCTGATTTTCGGGTAAGTCAAGTTCAGTTTGGGTGTAGTAGCCAAATTTTACAGTGCCACCAGTCGATATTTTTCCTGAATCGGGACGAAGCTGGCCAGTCAGCATGTTCATGAGCGTGGTTTTTCCCATGCCATTTTTGCCAATCAGCCCTACACGATCAGGGCGTTTGAACGTATAGTTGAAGTGGTCGAGCAAGACTTTGTTGCCAAAACGTTTGCTCAGGTTTTCAACTTCCAAAATTTTGCCACCCAGCCGGGCCATGCGCAGATTCAGGTCTAGTTCGCCATCGCTCTTTTTGCCGCTGGTTTTTTCCTTTAGCTCTTCATAGGCATCAATCCGGTACTGGGCTTTGGTGCCCCGCGCTTTGGGTTGTTTACGCATCCATTCCAACTCCCGCCGGAACGTGTTGCGATCTTTAGTCAATTCAGATGCTGCGGCTGTTTCGCGTTCGTCTTTTTTCTCCAGAAAGTACGCGTAATTGCCTTTATAAGTGTACAACTGCCCATTGTCCATTTCTGCAATCTGGTTGCACACCCGATCCAGAAAATACCGATCGTGAGAGACCATCAGTAGCGTACCATTATTGGTGTTGAGGTAATTCTCCAGGTATTCGATAGCTTCCAGATCAAGGTGGTTGGTCGGCTCATCCAGAATGATTAAATCAGGATTCTGAATAAGCACCCGTGCCAGCGCAACGCGTTTACGCTGCCCGCCGGATAACGAGCCAACGACCTGGTCAAAATCCTGAATGCCCAATTCACCCAGAATTTGCCGGATTTGTGCTTCATAATCCCAGGCTTCGAGCTTCTCCATATCGGCCATGGCTTGTTCGAGTCCCTTATTATCTTCGTGAGCCAGGGCATGTTCATAGGCCCGGACGGCATCGAGCTGGGCACTTTCGCCTGCCAGCACAACTTCCATTACGGAGAGGGCTTCATTGAATTCTGGCTGCTGGTCGAGGTAACCAATGCTAATATCCTTCCGGTGACTCACAACGCCCGAATCGGGTGGCATAGAACCGGCCAGAATCGAAAGCAAGGTAGTTTTGCCCGAGCCATTGGCCCCAACAATGGCTACCTTATCGCCCCGGTTTATACCAAATGTGAGGTTTTTAAACAGCGTACGGTCGCCGTAGGACTTCGTTAGATTTTCGGCTGATAAGTAATTCATTCGTTAATCAAGTGGCGAACGGCGAAGAAACGACTTTTGTCTTTCTATCGGTTCAATCAGCTTAGCTGATGAATCAGACCGTCCGCGTTTTCATTTATTTATACAAAGGTACAACAAAGAAAATCGTTCGTACTTTTACCTGCTGAATGTGAGGTTTGACAGTGATTAAATTTAATGACAGGTATATGGCACCAGTTCAAAGTACCAAGCTCAATGGGCGATCAAACTGTTTATGATTAAACAATTTGGTCGCCCATTGAACGCAGAACAACAGGTAGAAATCAAGCAACTGTTGTCTGATTATTTCGCCCGATTAATAGACGAAGAAGTCAATTGAATATGGGAAGAAAGGGGGATGACTCAACAGGATTTAGACGAAGTTGCTTTCTCTACAAGTATCCAGAGTTAGTCTTGCTGAGTTTAGGAAAATACTGGACGAGGAGTAGGGGAGAGATAGTGTATAATTTCCTTTTCATTACAATCTGATTTTTATACTATTAATAATGCGTCTCAAATATCTCTTTTCAACTATTGCTTTACTAACAGGAGCAACGCTTTACACAAATGCTCAAATAACGACTGATTTTAAGTCCTATACTCAGGCCGTTCCGGGGAGTAACCAGACTTATGCGCTGGTAGCAATTCCGGGTGGAGCTTATATGATGGGTAGCCCCGCCACCGAAAAGGGACGTCAGGCCGATGAGGGACCCCAGCACAAAGTGCAAATCGAGCCATTCTATATGGGGCAATATGAGGTGACCTGGGATCTCTACGACCTGTTTGCGTTTACAAATATGGAAAAGGAAATGGCGGCCAAATACACTGAATCGGATGCCAACTTAACCAAAACTGATGCCACTACGCGGCCAAGTCCGCCCTATGTGGATATGTCGTTTGGGATGGGTCGGGCGGGCTACCCGGCCATCAACATGACCCAATATGCGGCTATTAAATTCTGCGCCTGGCTCTATGCTAAAACGGGTATTTTTTATCGCTTACCCACTGAAGCCGAGTGGGAATATGCCTGCCGGGCCAATACCACAACGCCTTACTCATTCGGCGCTGACGTTAAGAAACTAGGTGAGTATGCGGTGTTTACGGGAAACAGCGACGGCGGTTATAAGAAAGTAGGCACTAAAAAGCCGAACCCCTTTGGCTTGTTCGATATGCACGGCAACGTGATGGAATGGACGAAGGACCAGTACATTGAAGATTATTACAAACAGGTAGCCAGCGGCAAAGCCAAGGAACCCTACGCGCCCACGACCACGCTGTATCCAAACTCGGTGCGGGGTGGCTCCTGGGACGATGAAGCCACCATATTGCGCTCGGCTGCTCGAACGCCCTCGGCCCCGGCCTGGAAAGTACTGGACCCGCAAAGCCCAAAATCAGACTGGTGGCTAACCTCAGCCTCATTCGTCGGCTTCCGTCTCGTCCGCCCCGCTAAAGCACCAAGCCCTGAAGAGATTCAGGCGTATTATGGGATTAAGCCTATAAAAGATTATTGACCAGTGAGTGAATGAGTGAATAAAATTGTCTCGAACTTGCTCATTCACTCCGCTTCGGCGTACCGATTCACCCATTCACTCATTGAAAACTATTTTGCTTCTCGGCGCCAACCTCGGCGACCGCCCCCACACTCTTCAGCAAGCGGTTGATCTGATTGCTGAACGCGTCGGGGCGGTGGTTCGGCAATCGGGTTTATACGAAACGGCACCTTGGGGTGTAACGGATCAACCGGCTTATTTGAATCAGGTGCTAGCCGTTGAAACTGATTTGGAACCGGAAGCCGTTTTGGTTCAAACGCAGGCTATTGAGCACGAGTTAGGGCGCGTTCGATTGGAAAAATGGGGTGCTCGCGTGATTGATGTTGATATCCTGTATTACGGTCAGCTTGTTCTACAAACGGAAAGACTTAGCATTCCGCACCCATTTCTACATCAGCGACGCTTCACGCTCGTGCCGCTTGCCGAAATAGCCCCAGATTTTGTGCATCCTGTTTTACAAAAAACGACTGTTGAGTTGCTGGCAGAGTGTGAGGATACTGGAGAGGTATTACTGAGTTAGTTATGTCACAGAGATACACGGAGGAGACACGGAGATTCACAGAGAAAAACAAAAAACCTCTGTGCATCTCTTTTAGCTCCGTGTATCTCTGTGTCACAACTTTTTAGTTTTAGAAAAACCTCTGTGTCATAACCCATTTTTAATTTCCCAAAAACCATACCCTTCCGCTGAAAACCTACTACCTTTGTGGTCAGTTTGTTATCATTTTCCTAAAACATCACCCATTATGTCTGCCACGCTTGACACCGTGAGTTTGTTAGCCGACCGCATCAATGCGCTGGAAGAGTCGTCCACGCTGGCGATGACCAAGAAAGCCCGTGAATTGGCTGCTCTGGGCCACAAAGTAATTAGCCTGAGCGTTGGAGAGCCGGATTTTAAAACACCTGCACACATCTGCGATGCTGCCAAAAAAGCCATTGACGATGGTTTCCACGGCTATTCGCCTGTTGCCGGGTACCCCGACCTCCGCAAAGCCATTGCCGATAAATTCAAGCGCGACAATAATATCGACTGGAAGCCCGAAAATATCGTTGTGTCTACGGGTGCCAAACACTCACTGGCGAACGTCATTCAGGTGCTGGTAAACCCCGGCGATGAGGTAATTATTTTCTCGCCCTACTGGGTTAGTTACTCCGAAATGGTGAAACTGGCTGAGGGAAAAGCGGTTGTTGTCGATGGTAGTTTCGACAATAATTTCAAAGTGACGCCCGAGCAATTTGAAGCCGCCATTACGGACCGGACCAAGATTGTAATGTATGCATCGCCCAACAACCCAACGGGTTCGATCTATTCGGAAGCCGAACTTCGCGCTATTGCCGATGTCGTAGCCCGTCATGAGAACGTTCATGTGTTGGCCGATGAAATTTACGAATACATCAACTTCACGCCCGAAGGCCACTTCAGCATGGGCTCGATTCCCGAAATTGCTGAGCGTGTCATCACGGTAAACGGAGTGGCTAAAGGCTATGCCATGACCGGCTGGCGTATTGGCTACATCGGTGCTGCGAAATGGATTGCCGATGGTGTTGAGAAACTACAGGGGCAGGTTACGTCGGGCACAAACTCGATTGCTCAAAAAGCAACGGTTGCCGCCCTGAATGGCCCAATGGAACCATCTATGGAAATGGCGAAAGCCTATCACCGTCGGCGTGACCTGGTTGTGCAGTTGCTGAAAGAAGTACCTCACTTCCGGACCAACGTGCCCGAAGGCGCTTTCTATGCCTTCCCCGATATCAGCTATTATTATGGCAAATCGGATGGTACGACAACCATTAATAACTCCGATGATTTTGCTGGCTGGTTGTTGAACACAGCTTATGTAGCAACGGTGGCGGGTTCGGGCTTTGGTGCGCCCGATTGCCTGCGCATCTCGACAGCCGCAGCCGACGAGTCGCTTGTTGAAGCGGTGCAGCGCATTAAAGATGCGGTTGCGACCCTGAAATAAAAAGGAGCAAAAAGAGCACGGGGCCGAAAGAGAGGGTGGATAAACCACTTACTCCCTTTCGGCCCCTGCTCTTTTATTTACCCCCAAACGGGAGTACGACTTTCACACTGATATTCCGGCCCATGTTATACACGCCACGTCGGCCGGTAGCCTCGTTGACGCCAAAGTATTTAAGTCGGTTCTGATGGCTCTGGTAGGCAACATCGAAGATGTTTTGCACAGTCAGGTATAGCGAACCTAGCACACGCCCGTTGCTATTGACAAGGTCGGTACCACCGCCCAGATTAATGAGTGTATAGCCCGGCGTTTCTGTCTCGGTGCCATAGGCAAGCAACGCTTCTGTCTGTTTCCAGTTCTGTTCAACTTCCAGCAAGGCGTATAGATTTCGCCAATGATTTCCTGCTTCGGTTTTCGTAAACTTCACTTGCCCGATAACGCGAGGTGGCGGCAGGAAAGGCAAATAACGAGCCGAATCCGTAGTAGCAGTAAGATTGCGCGAGCGCACCAGCGAGTAGGAGGTAGTAAAGTGGAACCACCGTGCCGCGTGAGGATTGAAGGCCAGCTGAGCTTCGCCCCCAAACAAAACGGCGTTGCCCTGCTTGTAGCGGTAGGTCAGAATCGGTCGGCTCGGGTCCACGATAGAGTCTTGTCCCAATCGGTTAAGTACTTTCTCCGAATAGGTATAGTTGTTAATCCGATTCTGGAACAGGCTAGCCGTAATGGATACATCGGGCGATTCATAGTTGATACCCAGATCACCCTGCCAGGATGTTTCGGAGAGCAGATTAGGGCTACCAATTTCATAGCGGAAAGTACCCGCATGTTCGCCATTGGCCGATAGTTCAGGTGTTGAAGGCGCTCGGAAACCCCGCCCGATATTCATTTTTACTGTCCAGCGACTTGACAACGAATAGGTAGCGCCAAAACTGGCCGTTGGATTGGCGTAGATTTTATCCAAACCGGCAAACCGCACCTGACTACTAACCGTTTCGCTGAAAACGCCATTCTTATCTGCGTAAAGCTTATTGATGTGCATACGTCGGATATCCATGCGTATGCCGCCGTTTATAGTCAGGCGGTCGGTTTTCTTTTGGGCAAACAGAAACAGCCCATTGTCCCAGGAGCGATAGCCGGGATAAAGTATTTGTAAGCCCTTGTTTTGATTGTACTGCCAGAGGCCATTACCACCAATGGTAAAATCCCAGCCGTTGTGGCCGCCGAAGTAATATTTCAGATCATAAAAGACGTTTTGTAGATAGAAATACAAAGCGGGTTGGCCGGGTGTAAGGGTGCTGGCGAATTCCTGCCTACGATTCTGGCTGTAACTCACAATGGCCGAAATATTGCCGCTGCCTATCTTGGCAAATGTATTCCAGGAAGTCTTGAAGTTATTGAGATTCTGATAGTTTGCTAACTCAATGGCCCGGCTGTGGAGCGTAGCGTCCGACACGGGCCGTAAGGCTTCTGTCGTATCTGATGTGCGTACCAACTCCTGAAAACGACCGCTGGGGTCGCGTTCGCCCGTTACGACGTTGATGTCCTGATGCCAGTTGGACATATAGAGTTGAGAATAACCCCATTTCCGGTTAATACCAATCGTGCCGTTTATATCGAACTCACGATAAGCTGAGCCGTACACAAGCCCATCATATTGATTATGATAGTTGCCCGCGCTTTTGGTGCTCATCCGCACCCGGCCAAACAGTCCCTTGTGCGTGGTTCCTTCCAGCAATCCCGACAGGCCAATCATACCGTTGTTGCTCTGATAATTGGTTAAAATCTGCCCTTTCAACACACCCGCTTCGGGTGGGCGGGCCGAGATCAGACTCATTACCCCACCCAGGCCATCAGAGCCGTACAGCAAACTGCCTGAGCCTTTAATAATCTCATAGCGGTCAATACTGTATTCATCTACCTGTAAGGCATGTTCTTCGCCCCACTGATTATCCTCCTGTCGAACGCCATCATGAACGGTAATAACCCGATTGAAGCCTAACCCCCGAATAACAGGCTTCGATAGGCCCACACCGGTTGTAATCTGCGACATACCCGGCAGTTTACCCACTGCATCGACCAGGTTCGTTGAACTGCCTTGCAGCCATTGAATCTTGTTGTAGGTCATAATCGGCACTGGACTATCTTTTACGGTTGAGCCAGTTGTGAGGCCCGTCACAACAACTTCCTGAAGTTGGGCTGCATCCGGTTCGAGGCTAAAGTCGGCCGTTGTTTCGCCGGAGAGAAGTCGCAGGGAGCGTGTCTGGGTTTTATAACTCAGAAACCGAACTTCCATTTTTTGAGTACCCGCCGGAAGAGCCGACACGCGATAGTGCCCCACCGTGTCTGTTACAGCACCTTTCTTCAGATTGGGAAAGTAAATAGAAACCCCGATTAGTGGCTGGCGGGTTGATTTATCGGTGATGATGCCGGAAACAGTCGTTTGCGCCATTGCCAGACCTGGCAAGAGCAGGAAAATAAGGAGAATTCGAAGCATGAAAGAGAGGGTAGCATTGAATGAATAGACCAATCGAATTTATACACGGAACCATACCAGACCGCTACCTCAAAATAAGGCCAGTAGATACGTCATGTACGACAAAGAAGGGGAACTATATCAAATGCACCGGGGGACCTCGATGGCGAAACGCAACGTGCGAAGACGTGAAGAAAAAATACGATGGCGCTGTTCCGCCAGCCGCCAACAGAACAATAATGACAATGAGAGCCACCCAGGCAACAGCGTCTGGATTAGCATACAACGCATTGGCAAAGGCATCGAGCCAGATCAGTTCATCGCGAGTGTGGGCATGAGTAGGAAACTGCGTACCCGGCGATGACTTGTAGGGGTGGGCATGGCAAATAATCGTCCCATCGGCTAAACGGTGGGCATGGCGAAACACGACCCCGTTGATCAGTACGGCGACGTACAGACCAAACAAAAAACGGGCTATCCCAAACCGATAACGATCAATACCGAACACGCTGATAGTGAGAAACTAAAGAAAGTAGTCGTAAAAATACCAAATGAAAATTATAGATTAGTCAGGTCGTTCATTTACTTATATTAAAGACGAAAAAAGTTGGCACAATAATTGAGAACGATTAAGTGGTTGTGAAAGTGACAATAACTTTACGTGTTTTAAAAGATTAGGCGTATATTAGAATTCAAACTTTTTCAAATCCGTCTTGTTTTTGGATAAAGTCAAGTTTAACTTTGAATATGAATATAAAGCCCGTTCTGTAGAAATCCTACAAGTTATCTATTAGGAATAACCGTAAACTTAACTTTAAAACTACTCCCTAAGCTGATGAGAAATTTTCGTTTATACATGATTTTTCAGTGGGTCTTTTTTTTACCTATTATTCTACCGTTGTGCATCATCTTCGGCGCTTTACGTGGGATTGTTCAAATGATTGAGCGTGTTATGGAACAAATTATTTTGGATGTATCGCCTTCTGAGCCACAAAATACGACTCGAACGCTAACAGAACGCTGATTTAATACTAGTGCATACTAGTTTATCATATAAAAGGGCCGCATTTTCTGGGGATCAGAAAATGCGGCCCTTACATTTTTTCAAAAAAGCAAGTCAAGGGTCTTATTCAAATGTGAAATCCAGATTCTTGTCATTATAGATTTCTGTATCTAACTCCAAAAATTCTTCCCAGAAAGGATCGTTGGGTAGACCCGCTTTGCAAATGATGGGCCGATCTGGCGCACCAACTTGCTTGATCGGGTGGAGAAAATACAACCGCCGGGCGTGCAGGTAAATTTTCTTGTCGGCAACTGCCCGGTCATAACCATACTTGATATCGCCCCGGATTGGGCAACCCATGTGGGCCAACTGCGACCGAATCTGGTGAGGACGTCCTGTAATAGGATTTACTTCCAGTAAATAGTGTTCGTTGATTTTACCAAGTACCCGATAGGATAGTTCAGCCTTCTGCGACTTAGGAACCTCGAAGTCGTGGACCGTTACCTGATTTTTTTGTTCATCCTTAGTAATCCAGCCAACGAGTTTATCGGCATCTTTTGGTGGTTTCCGCCGAACAACGGCCCAATAGGTTTTTTGTACCTGACGCTTCCGAAAGATTTCGTTCATGCGTTCCAGTGCTTTCGATGTACGGGCAAAAACGACCAGACCGCTAACAGGACGGTCGAGACGATGAACCAGTCCTAAGAAAACTTCCCCTGGTTTATTGTATTTCTCTTTGACGTAGTCTTTCAGGACATCCAGTAGCGTGGTGTCGCCGGTGCGATCGCCCTGTACTAAAATACCCGGATCTTTATTGACAATGAGCAGGTGGTTGTCTTCGTAAACCACCTGAAATGGCTTTTTATTCATAATGCATACTGTATAATGAATGACGTATAATGAAAAATGGAAGCTTACTTCATTTTCTATTGTACATTATTCATTTACCTTCTAACTCAATACGCTTCTTTCTCGTTCGGAAAGTCGTTGGTTTTCACATCATCTACATAATGGGCAATGGCCTCAGTCATAACCTTATGCAGATCGGCATACCGACGCAGGAAGCGTGGTTTAAATTCATTTGTAATGCCTAGCAGATCATGGATAACCAGAATCTGGCCATCGGCATCCGGACCTGCGCCAATTCCGATTGTTGGAATGCTAATGCTCTTCGACACCGTTTTGGTGAGTGCTGCCGGAATTTTTTCGAGCACGACCGCAAAACAGCCAATAGCCTCCAGCATGTGAGCATCGTCGATTAATTTCTGTGCTTCGGCATCTTCTTTGGCACGAACGGCGTATGTGCCAAACTTGTAAATGGATTGGGGCGTCAGGCCAAGGTGCCCCATTACAGGAACGCCGGCGCTTAGTATACGCACGATGGATTCTTTAATTTCCAGACCACCTTCCATTTTTACAGCATGGGCGCCCGATTCTTTCATGATTCGAATAGCCGACCGAAGGGCCTCTGTCGAGTTACCCTGGTAGGAGCCAAACGGCAAATCGACAACCACCAACGCTCGTTTAACTCCCCGCACGACCGAACTGGCATGATAAATCATTTGGTCGAGCGTAATGGGCAGCGTTGTTTCATGGCCCGCCATGACGTTTGAGGCCGAGTCGCCAACCAGAATTAGTTCGACCCCGGCTGCATCCACAACCTGGGCCATAGCGTGGTCGTAGGCTGTTAGGGCAGAGATTTTCTCGCCTTTATTTTTCAGTTCCTGAATAGTATGCGTAGTAACTCGCTTGATGTCAGGATTATGTACAGACATAGTGTCGGGTAACGGTTTACGGATTTCGGTTTGAGGTCATAAAAGTACGACTTTTTACCGACGCCCTTCGTTTACACCAGACGGTCTTGCACCGAAAACTGAAAACGGTAAACTTATCGTTGCATGAGCCACGACTCGGGGTTGAGCTTGGTGAACTCTTTCCAGATCTGGAACTGGATTTCTGATACACCGTTTTTGTCGGTTGCTACGGTGCCAATGGATTCGCGGGCCTTCACGCGCTGGCCAACCCGAACCGATACGCTGCGGAGCTTGGCATATACCGTGAAATAGTCACCATGCTGAATCGCTACAACATTGTTCATGCCAGGCATATTAGCTACGTCCTGCACAATACCGTCATAAACGGATCGTACGCCCTCGCCCGCATTAGTTTGGATATCAATACCCTGGTTTTCAACGTATATACCCTTCAGAACAGGGTGAGCTTTCCGGCCAAAGTGATCAGAGATAAATCCCTTTGTTACCGGCCAGGGCAGGCGTGCCCGCGCACCCGTGAATGATGAAGCCAGAGCCGCTTCTTCATCATTCAGGTTATTATTCCTGCGTTCGTCGGGCTTTCTGGCAGCTGGCTCAGCCGGTTCGGTTTCCCGTTCTACAGGACGCTCTACTTTCGCGACATCGGCGGGGGTGGGTTTTTCACCAGCTTTCTCGGCCGCAGCGATAGCGGCTTCGGCGCGTTTACGTTCGGCGGCTTTGCGCGCTGCTTCGGTCCGGGCAATCCGGTCGCGGTCGGCTCGTTCGCGGGCCTCGCGGTCAGCACGCTCTTTGGCTTCGCGCAGAATCAACCGTTTAATTAAAGCTTCCAGTTGAGCCACCGACCGGCGGCTCTCGTCCAACTCGGTTTTAAGTTCCGATTCTTTCTGGCTTAATTCTTTAACAACCTGATTTTTGACAACTTTCAGCGTTTCGAGGCTTTTTGTCTCGTTTACTTTGGCCCCAATTGTATTTTTCTGTTCCTGCCGTTTCCGTAAAGTCGCCTGTTGCTTGCCCTGCAACATTGTTTTAACATTGTTCATCTGCCGTACCTGGCTTAAGCGGGCATCTGAGTACTGGCGTAAGTACCGATATCGGGCAACAAGTTGATTGAAGTTATCGGCAGCAAACAAAAAGCCCAGTGGGTTTACCTGCTGCCGTCGTTTGTCGGCTGCATAAATCATGGAGCCATATTCGGCCCGAAGTTTATTGAGGTCTTTGGTCAGTGTGTTACTTGCCTGCCGGAGTTCGGCAATTTCGGATTCGGTTAACCGGAGGTCTTTATTGAGCAAGCCAATTTGTTTCGATTGCGTCTGAATCTGCTGGTCTAACGCTTTTAGCTGACCCAGACCCGCTTGTTTCTCCGATGCTGTTTGCTTGAGAATCGTTCGAATCTGGCCCATTTTCTCCAGGTTTTGTTTCTTTTCTTTCTCCAAAGCCTGCCTGTTGGTTACCGGTTGCTGCGCCAGTACAGATTCTGTCAGGCACAGACAACTTAGTAGAACCAAGCTGCAAACCGGCCAACGAATAAGGTGGAGAACGTGGAAAATCGTAGGGTGCATAGGGTATAAACCAACGAACAGACTTAAGGTCGACGGGTGTAGTTAGACGGAATAGTGAACGGGAAGCCCGGGTTTTTTTCAACTAACTCAACTTTATTATGCTTGATACGCAGTAATGTCTGGTAAAATTGCCCATCCGCCTGCGACTTATAATCGACCGTTACTAAACTAGTGTAAGGAAACAGGAAGTTGTTGAGTGAGCTAAAGTCCTCATAGTCAAGTCGCAACGTATTTTTCGTCGGCTGCTCGGTTACCATCAATTTTTTTAGTTTCCGATCTTGTTCGCCAATGTAATTTTCGACTAGCACCTTACCCTCACTTTGGCGTAGTAATAAGTAATCCCGCTCGTTTTTGATTTTTTGCGCCGGCCGTTTAGGTAAGGGAAGGTTTCCAACAATGAGGGCTTGGAGTAGTTCGAAGTTCATATTGAAATTGAACTGCTTGCTCAAGGCCGGAAAATCATGAACGGAGTATTCCCGGTGTATCTTATCAATAATAATAATTGAATCGCGGGTGATCAATCCGCGAACGGCCTCAATGCCCAGCTTGGAAACCGATAACCATATCAAACTGTCTTTCCGAACCCGGATATTGACATTGGCATTGTCAATATCCTGATCGCGACTTTTAAATGAAATCTTCGACTTGGCCGTCAAATAGCGAAAATCAATTTCGGCTACGTTGGTGCGGGCTTCTTCGATACCGGGCCGGGCTGGCGCCGGGGAAACTACAGAAACAGAATCGGCGGGTAATGCCGGACGGGTAGCAAGGGTCGAATCTATAGGGGTGGGAGAAACCGGATTTTGTCCTGTGCTGTGCGACATATGATGTCGTCGGCAACCTTCCGAACTTAGAATCACGCCCAACAGAAACGCAACGAACAGGTGTTTAGTCATTTTATGGATTTCGGGTTTATCATTTATCGTCTACAGTGGTCAGTGTGAACAAAAAAGTGTAACACATACAAGCTGTAGCGTATAAATCGTAAACCGTTTTACATTTTGCCAGAGGCTATTTTTTTGTCCAGATCGGGGCTGGCACCACCCTTGGTTTTCGCCTGCTTCCACTGCTCCATGGCTTTGTCATGTTCACCAAGCTGATAGAGCGCATCGCCATAGTGTTCTATAATTGTTCCGCTCACATTCGCCGGATCGGCCAGGGCTTTTTCCAGATACTGTTTCGCTTTCGCGTAATCTTTCGAGATATATAGTACCCAGGCGTAGGTATCCAGGTAAGTAGCATTGGTTGGATTCCGTTCAACAAGTTTCTGCGCCAGTTGCAGGGCACGCGGTAAATTCTCCTTTCGTAAGGACAGGAAATAGCTGTAATTGTTCAGAACGTGGTCGTTCAATGGATCGACTTTCAGTACAGCCTCATAAGCTTCATCTGATTTGGCGTGATCGCCTAATCCGTTGTAGGCGTCGCCCAACTGCGCATCAATGCCCCTTTTTAATTCATTATTTGCGCTTGTCGCCAGTAGTTTCTGGCTTTCTTCAAAGGCGTCGACCGCTTGCTGGTATTTGCGTTTGTAGAGGTTGGCCGATCCATTGAAATACCAGAATAACCCCTGTGTCGGGAAAACCTCCAGTGCCTTGTCTGAGTGAGCCAATAAACTATCGACCTGATTTAATTCGAGATCCAGTTGTAACAAGGCGCTCCAGACTTCGTAAATGGATCCATCTAAACGGGCCGCTTTAGCGTAGGCATCACGGGATTCGGTTTTTTTGCCTTGCTGCATCAGCAAATCGGCCAGCATAACCTGCGTTTTTGGGTCATTTGGCGACGTTTTCGCTAAATTCTGCGCCATACCCAGTGCATCCTTTTGAGCCGTAGCGTTTGAGCCAGTCATACCCATGTAGCTGGAGAGGATTCGGGCTTTTAGTCCTGCTTCGAGATTTGGGTTTGCCAATACCTGATTCAGTTCTTTACTTACGCGATCCATATCACCTTTTTTGCGATAAATGTCGGCCAGCAATACATGGGCCTGGGGTAAGTCGGAACTCAATTTAAGTGCCCGGTCAATCCAGTTAATGGCCTGATCGGTTCGGTCATTGGCAATGAGCAACTCGGCACCTTCGAGCAGGTAGTCGGGGTCGGAGGGTTCTGACGCCACTAATTTTTCGGCCTCCTCAACGGCTTTGTCAATCTTATTTTGTTTGAGGTAGATGCGCTGTTTCTGGCGGGTAATCTCTTCATTCAGACCCATATCACGCTCTACTTTAGTATAGGCGTCGAGTGCTTTGTCGGGCTTGTCGTTGAATAGGTAAATCGCGGCTAGCTCAACGCCATATTCCGCATTTTCAGGCCCTTTTTTTAGCAGGGCTTCATAAAGCTGTTCGGCCTCACCATAGCGTTTTTGTTTGACATATAATTCGGCCAGGAGCAGGGAATAAAACTTGTTGTTGACATCCAGTGAATGTGCTTTTGTTGCAAAGGGAATGGCCTCGGCTGTTTTACCGCTTTTCAGATAGGCGCTGGCTGTTGAATACTGAGCCGCTGCGTTGTTGGGATCTTTTTGCAGCACTTTGGCAAACTGCGTAATGGCTTTTGTCGGCTCATCGGTCATCAAATACCGAACGCCCTCCGTAAACTGGGTTTCTTCGTCAATACGGGCTGTTGTTGTCGAAGCGGAGTTCGGCTTTTCTACCGCTGCCTCAGCTTTATCGCGTTTGCGTTGGGCAGAAACGGGCAAGGCCATAAGCCAAAGCAACAGCCCCAAACTACCCATTAGCCCAATGAATAGCCGACGGCTTTTGTATGATAGAGATAATGATATCATGTTGGTCTGCGTGTCGTGATGCATACGTACGAAAAACGCGGCTCAACCCGGTCTATTGCGGCTTTGTTTTAAATAAACCGCTAAGACAAAGGTAGTTTAAAATGATGGAATGTCGGTGAATGACTAATCCGCCCTTAACAACTACCTTTTTGAACTGACAACCGCTTGTCAAAAGAAAGCAAATAGTTTGCCTTTTTGGTATTGCCTGCCCTTAAATTAGTCAATAATAACGTTTTTCCAGCCTGTGTTTTACACGTATTTGTTTGTCCTTAGTGCCAAATAATGACCCCTTTTTAAACAACTTGAGTTTTTTGAGTTTATAGAATGACATTCGTCCAATCGAGAGACGCGTGAGTATTACTAAAACTCAGTTTATGGAAACCCTGTATACAGCAACCGTCAGCAATGTCGGCGGACGCGAAGGCGATGTTAAATCGCTTGACGGTATTTTAGAAATGGATGTGAAACGCCCCGTAGAAATGCATGGCGAAGGTGGGGCTCCTAACCCCGAAATGCTATTTGCAGCGGCTTATAGTTCGTGTTATAATGGCGCCTTGATGGCGGTTGCCGAGCGCCGGAAAGTTATACTCCCAACCCACGCTGTGGAAGTGAGCATTTCGCTCAATAAAGATGGAAACAATATGTTTCTCTCGGGGAAAATTACCGTGAAAGCACCCGGCATGGATCATGACGAGCTTCAACAGTTAGCCGAAACTGCTCATGCCGTTTGCCCGTATTCCAAAGCCGTAAAGGGAAATATGGATATGAAAATTGAGGTGATGGTGTAAGGTTTGTAAAAAGTAATAGGAGTGAGGAGCGAGTAACAGGAGTTGCTGACAAGTGTCGTTTGTGTTTGCGTCAGCAACTCCTGTTACTCGCTCCTCACTCCTACTACTACCTAGCTCACGGCATCATAAATCTGCACCCGTTCCCAGAGGTGCGCGCACTTATCGACAAAGGCCAAATGGCCCGAATGCACCTGATAGGCATCATGAGCGGCTCTGTCGGCAAAAACCAGCGTTAACGAGAAATCGTAACTGTGGTCAATAACTGGCCGACGTGTATCGGCGGGCGTACCCACGTAGGCAGTTGAAATGTCGGCTATCGACTTAAGACCTTCCAGTCCAGCGCGTAAAGCCTGGTGATCGTCCTGGCTCTCGGGATGACGAAGCCAGAAAAAAACAGTATGAACAAACATAAGAGTTGAGGGCAGGCTATGGTATTGGCTGCCCCGTAAAAGTAAGCATAGATTTTGGTATGAGTTGAGCAAAACCAGCTAAAATGACCGCTTACTATACTGTTCATTAGTTATCTGGAGTAACTATAAAAACACACGCTGAAATTTTAATAGCCATATCATCTTTCTGGCAAACATTTCGCTATCTTCCAAACGTTATGGAATTATAAGACGACACCCTCTTACGAGACGAACGAATGGAAGGAGATATCAACGCTACGAATAAACCCGGCGGTCATGAAGTTGATGGGCGCAGAAATCAAATTCAAAACGATAAAATGACGGTCCGAATTCCTATGTTACTGGGCATCACCCTGGCTGGTGGAATGCTGATTGGCGCCACGTTTTTTGGCGGTGCCAAAAGCATGAATAACATAGGGAAAGGGTATGCCAAATACCGCGAGATTCTTCAGTTGATCGAAAATAATTATGTGGATTCGGTCAATACCGACGAGCTGGTTGATTATTCGATTACGAAAATGCTCGAAAAGCTTGACCCGCACACAGCTTATATGAACCCCCAGGATGCTATTGCGGCCCGGTCGCAGCTGGAAGGTGGCTTCGATGGGATTGGGGTCGAATTCAACATCTACAAAGATACCGTATATGTGGTGACGCCACTGGCGGGCGGACCATCAGAATCGGTAGGTATCCAGAGTGGCGATAAAATTATTAAGGTCGATGGGAAGTCCTTAACGACGGGAGGGAAGATCGAGAACAGTTCTGTTTTTAAGGCGCTCCGTGGTAAACGCGGTACCGATGTTCGGTTAACCATTTTGCGAAAAGGGGATAAAGAGGCTAAAGACTTTACCGTTACCCGCGACCGCATTCCGACTTATTCTGTCGATGCGGCTTATATGATCGACGCAAAAACGGGCTACCTCAAAATCAACCGCTTCTCCGAAACCACTTACGACGAGTTCAAAACCGCGCTGGCGTCGCTCAAGTCGAAGGGCATGACCCAGCTTATGCTCGACCTCCGCAACAACCCCGGCGGGTATATGGACCGCGCAACCAACATTGCTGATGAGTTCATTTCTGGGAATAAACTACTTGTCTATACTGATGGCAAAGACAACAGGTATGACCGTAAAACGATGGCCCGTATCGACGGCCAGTTTGAGGAAGGCCCGCTTGTGGTGCTGGTAGACGAAGGCAGCGCGTCGGCCTCGGAAATTGTATCGGGAGCACTACAGGATCACGACCGGGCTCTGATTGCGGGTCGGCGGTCGTTTGGGAAGGGACTGGTGCAAATGCCGGTGCAACTTGCCGATGGCTCTGAGCTACGGCTCACTATTTCGCGCTACTACACACCCAGTGGCCGGAGTATTCAGAAACCGTATGTGCCGGGTCAGGAAGGAGATTATGAAAAAGATCTCGAACTACGTTCGAAACGGGGTGAATATTACATTGCCGATTCTATCAAAAACGATCCTAAGCTCAAGTTCAAAACCGATGGCGGCCGGATTGTGTATGGCGGTGGTGGCATTACGCCCGACTATTTCATTCCGCGAGATTCCAGCTGGCAGACGCCTTATCTGATCCAGCTTTACGGCAAAAATATCATCCGTGAGTTTGCGATGGAATATGCGAATGACAACCGGAAGAAACTGGAGAAAATGCCGTTTGATGAATTTGATCGCACGGTTACGTTCAATGATGAGCAGATGAGCCGCCTGGTGAAAGACGCAACGGCTGAAGGAATCAAGTTTAACGAGAAGGACTACAATCGCTCGAAAAACTACCTCCGTAATCAGCTGAAGGCATTAGTGGCGCGGTCCGTTTATCAGAAAAATAACAAGGGCGGTCAGAACAACGAGTTCTTCCGTGTTATCGGTCAAACCGACGATACTTATCAAAAAGCGTTGAAACTCTTCGACCGAGCTAATAAGCTTGAACACGGAGCAATGACATATAATCAGAAGTAGAGTATTAGGAGGTAGGAGCGAGGGGTTAGGAGGGCTGGCGCATATGTTACTTTCACGTCAACCCTCCTCACTCCTACCTCCTAATACTCTATTTTTAATTCTTCTTCGAAAACTGGTACACAAGTCCCAAAAACGACTGGAGATTTCCCGTTTTGAAATCTTTTCGGGAATAGGGAGCCAGTTCGAAGGCAACGCGTAGGTTGGGTATCATCGTAAGCGGTCTGATTCGTACGCCAACGTGCAGCGAGTATCCTTCAAGTATATCGCGGTCATCAATTCCGTTCAGCGCATTGAAGCGAACGCCCAGCCCCGTATAATAATTTACTTGAGCCTTCCGTACTACATTGACCATTGGGCAGATGGTGGTGCTCAACGAGCCAAAGACCGTATTTGTTTGTACGCGGGCATCGGCCCAAAACGCCCGATCTGCGTTGGTACTGACCGTAATAATGTTGTTAAAGGGGTAATAGGCAACCGACGCCTGACCAAAAGCGGATACAGTAATACCTAACAGCAGTGCAGTTAATGCGTGTTTCATGGTCGCAAAGCAACAACTTTATCGGTATAAAAAAACTCAATGTGTCGTAAAACGACTGTCTGGTTAGCGGTACTATGCACAGGCTATTGGCCAGCCGCTTATAGGCGAATGCTTAAATGTGATCGTTGATCTGCTTTTCTTCATACCTTTGTCGTTCCTTTCCTGATAATTACTTACTGAAAATGTCTTGGTTCGTCCGAAAAGATAAGGGTATTCAAACCCCAACCGAAATGAAACGGGAAGCTCCCGACGGGTTGTGGTATCAATGTCCGAATTGTAAAAAAGTAATGAATACGCGGGAGCACAAACTCAATGCTTATACGTGTGTTCATTGCAATTACCACGAAAAAATAGGCTCCGATGCCTATTTTTCTATCCTGTTCGATGAGAATGAATTTACCGAGCTGGATGCCAGTATGCATTCTGCTGATCCGCTCAAATTTGTCGATACAAAAGCCTATCCAGACCGTGTAAAAGCGACTATCGCCAAAACCGGTTTGCAGGATGCCGTTCGGACGACTTATGGCCCGATGCACGGCCTGACAGTAACGGTAGCTGTGATGGATTTTAACTTCATTGGTGGGTCGATGGGCTCTGTAGTGGGCGAGAAGATTGCCCGTGCTATTGATCATGCCATCGCCAATAAAACGCCGTTTTTGATGGTTTCCAAATCGGGGGGTGCCCGCATGATGGAAGCCGGATTTTCGCTCATGCAAATGGCAAAAACATCGGCAAAATTAGCCCTGTTGGATAAAGCCAAGCTGCCTTATGTATCGTTGCTGACCGATCCAACAACGGGTGGCGTTACGGCTTCGTATGCTATGCTGGGCGATTTTAACATTGCCGAACCCGAAGCGCTGATCGGCTTTGCCGGACCGCGCGTCATCCGCGAAACCATTGGTAAAGATCTGCCGAAAGGTTTTCAGAGTGCTGAGTTTGTTCTTGACCACGGCTTTCTGGACTTCATCGTTGACCGGAAAGATTTGAAAGATAAACTTGTGAGTCTGTTTAGAATGTTGTTGTAGAGACGCAACCCTTTGCGTCTCACATGCGTCAGCAAAAACCATCCGGATATGAGACGCAAAGGGTTGCGTCTCTACAATTCTCATGCGCCTTGTCTCCCATCCTGTTCTGTGCAATTACTATTTGACTTATCGCTGCAATGCGACCTGTAGTTTTTGCGATATATGGGAGCGGCCCTCGCCTTATGTTACGCTCGACAATGCCCGTCAGAACCTGCTGGATCTTAAAAAACTAGGCGTACGGGTGGTTGATTTTACGGGTGGGGAACCACTGCTACACCGCCAGCTTCCCGAACTGCTTCAGGAAGCCAAAAGCCTCGGCCTGATCACGACCGTTACGACCAACGCGCTCCTGTATCCTAAACAGGCTGAACGACTGCGTGGGTTGGTCGATATGCTACACTTCTCACTCGATTCACCCGTGGCCGACGAACATGACAAATCGCGGGGTGTAAAGTGCTTTGATAAGGTGATGGAGTCGATAGCCATTGCCCGAAGTCTTGGTGAGCGCCCCGATATCTTGTTCACAATTTTTGAACACAATGTAGATAAAATCAGGCAGATGCACGAAGAAATTTGTCTGCCCAATGATCTTGTTCTAATTCTGAATCCGGTATTCGAGTACAACGCCGTTGAAACCGGCGACCGATTGTCGGAAGATGCCCTCCAACAAATGTCGTGGTGGGGGAAACAGAAGAACGTGTATCTGAACGATGCTTTTATTCAGCTTCGGCGTGATGGCGGCAACCACATT
Organism: Spirosoma pollinicola; assembly: GCF_002831565.1. Lineage (NCBI taxonomy): Bacteria > Pseudomonadati > Bacteroidota > Cytophagia > Cytophagales > Cytophagaceae > Spirosoma > Spirosoma pollinicola. Next base: position 1,217,281 of record NZ_CP025096.1, read on the forward strand.
AACGACCCCATTTGTCGAGCTGCCAGCACAACCATCGTTATCTCTCCTGAAAACAAGCTCGTGTTGCCCTGTTATCATCTGGGCCTGAAAGATTTCGCTGTCAATAATAATCTGTACAATCTCTACCGCTCCGATGAGGTACAGAAATTAGTGGCGCTGGAGGGGCGCTTGCCTGCCTGCGAAGGATGCGCCATAAACTGTTATATGCAGCCGTCTTTTGCTGTAGAGGTAAATAAATATTTCTGGCGCGCCTTACCCAGTACGCTCAAATACAATTGGGTGAAAGGCACCTGGAAACAGTTGCTGTAGCGCGGGTTTCCACCCGCGCTACAACCAGCGTAAATAACAATAGGAAAACCTACTTCTTCACAATCTTGCGCGTCAACGTCCGCTCGCCAATGATAGCGCGAACCAGATAAACCCCTGGCAGCAGATCGCTCATACTTATGATTTGTTCATGCTGGCGAGCCAGTCGACTAAACACTAATTCGTGGAGTTTCCGTCCGTTCACATCCATCAATTGCAGGGTAGTGGTGGTGGGATTACTGGTTTGGATAAGTACCTGCAACTGATCATCAAAGGGGTTAGGGAAGGTCGTGAGCCGGAAATTTGCATCGTCATATTCCGATGTGGCGGTGACTATACCGTTTCCTTCAATAGCAGGTTCATAAGCTGGAATCGTACCCGGCGTACCGGGCTTGTCGTCCACTATTAAGGCAACTTCCTGAGTCGTTTGGCTAATAAAGTTGCCATTACGGTACTCACTGACAGTGATAACCAGGCTATAGTTTCCTAGTTGGGCAGGAGCATCCCAGGTTAGGTCTCCCGTCCGGTTATTGAGTTTATACGTACCCTGACGCGTTACATCGTTTGGGAATTGGTAAGAGACCATTTGTTGATAACTACACAAATCATTCGTCGTGTTGGTCTGTGATTTAACTAACCCATAAACCAGACTGTCACCGTCAATATCGGTAGCCTGGAATGACAGTGTGGCTCTTTGGTTGAGTCCCACAGAAAACCCCGTTGGTGGAATGGGTAGGGAAGGGGTCTGATTTGTGCCCGATATTGTCGTAAATATAGTGGTAAGCGTGAGCGGTTCCTGTTGTACTGTACTATTGGGAATGTTGACCGCCGGTGTTCGATTAGGCAACGATGTGATGAGCGTGTATATTCCCGGCCCGGCATACGTGTGGTTAATCCGGTACGTATTAATCCCAATACGGGGGCTGATATTGTTGCTGCCGAGTGTAATATATAGCAAACTTTCACGGGTTGCAGTAGCTGTGCTACCGTCGCCGAAACAAAGATTTATGGAGGAGGCCTGATCAGTTGCCGCTCCTGCATACATATAAACAACAGCTACAACTTCGTATGTAAGCGATGACCCCGAAATAGGTTTTACCTGAATATAACCCCCAACCAAATGAGTCGCCTGAGTAAGCTGAATACTCAGAAATGTGAGGAATAGAAACGTAAAGATTTTCATAAAATTGAGGATGCAGAAGAAGGAATAACTTACCGGAATAACTTCAAGTGGACACGTAATCATATAGTTGACGCCAAACATTTCGTAAACGGTATTTTCGTACTTTTCGGCCATGCTTTACACGCCCGACCAAACCGCTCAACTATCCGCTCAAGGCTTCCGGTATCTGCTCACAGCGCTCGATGACCACGTGCTGACGATCACCTTGAACCGCCCCGAAAAGAAGAACGCCCTCAATCCACCAATGCTCGCAGAACTGGCGTTTGCAGTGGCGTATGCGCACTATACTGCCGACGTGTGGCTGGTTGTTCTGGCCGCTTCGGGCGATACATTTTGTGCGGGTATGGATTTGAAAAGTCTGGCCCAGGCCGGCCCGGCAGAAACATTATCAATTCCGCAACCATCCGGACCGGTTTTGCTGGGTGAGATACTGGCTGGTTTGCACAAACCCTGCATTGCTCGTGTGCAGGGGGCGGTGTATGCCGGGGGCTTTTTGCTGGTAGGAACCAGTACCTATGTCGTGGCGGCTGAGTCGGCAATGTTCAGTTTGCCGGAGGTGAAGCGCGGCTTATTTCCGTTTCAGGTTCTGGCCGTCCTGCTCGACATAATGCCCGCCCGCAAGGCTCTCGACCTATGCCTCCGGGCAAAAACGATATCGGCACAGGAAGCGCAAACGCTCGGCCTAGTAACGGATGTTGTGCCAGCCGAAGAACTGAATAAGGAGATAACACGCCTGACAGATGAACTAAAACAGTTTTCACCCACAGCGATGCAGTTTGGCTTGCGGGCTTATCAACAACTAAAAACCCTGCCGTTCAATGAGCAGCAGGGATTTCTATACGATCAATTTAGTCAACTCCAGCAAACGCCCGATGCCAAAGAAGGTATGGCCGCTTTCCTGGAAAAACGGAAACCCAAGTGGGGAAATGTACCAAACAGCTTCTAGCTGTTTGTCTGACTCAAAAACAGCTGGAAGCTGTTTGGTATATGCATTACTGCTTCGGTAAATCCGGGCAGTTGTCTTTCCGGCGCGTGTCGATAATGCCCTGAATTTTCCAGTTGCCACTCACTTTCACAAGCGTGAACGCATTGACGCCACAGTGGCTTTTCTGATCTTTCAGATAAAAAACATAGGGCGTCCAGGCGGTAGCCAGTTCAGCATCAATCTTAATCTCCATGCCCGACAGCCGTTCATCGAGCGTGAAGGCGGGATATTTAACGACCGATGCGGCAAACTTGCCAATGTCGTCGGTGCGCACCGATACGTCGCCTTCCTTGTTTTTGGCGATAGTCTGTAGCGAGGCCGTGGGCAGAAATGTATTCTTAATCTGCGTCGAATCGCCTTTACGCATGCCGTCGAACATGAGCTTGATGGTTGTACGCACGGCGGCCTCGTCGGTAGACGATTGCGCGAAAGCCGATAAGCTGGCCAAGAGTAGAAGTAGTATTTTCATAAAAAGATTGGAACGCGGATTGTACGGATTTTTACTGATCTGTTTAATCCGTACAATCCGCGTTCCAATTTATCAAATATATTGGTTAACAATCATTTCGTATAGTTCCTGCTTGCCGCTGAGTTGTTTTGGCTCGCCATTGGTCATAGCATACTGGCGAAGATCGTCGAGCGTGAGTTCACCTTTTTCGAAGCGGGCACCTTCGCCTGAGTCATAACTGGCGTAGCGCTCGGCCCGCAGTTTTTTGTACTGCGATTTTGCCAGAATGGCTTCGGCGGCAATAGCTGCCCGTGCGAAAGTATCCATACCACCAATGTGGGCAATGAAAATATCTTCCAGATCGGTGGAGTTCCGGCGGGTTTTGGCATCGAAATTAACGCCACCCGATTTCAGGCCACCCGCTTCCAGAATCACCAGCATGGCTTCGGTTAGCTCATACACATCTACCGGAAACTGATCGGTATCCCAACCGTTCTGGTAATCGCCCCGGTTAGCGTCGATGCTGCCGAGCATGTTGTTGTCGGCCGCTACCTGCAACTCGTGGGCAAAGGTGTGATTCGCCAGTGTCGCGTGGTTGGTTTCGAGGTTCAACTCAAAATCGTCCTGTAAGCCGAAGCGATTTAAGAAACCAATTACCGTAGCCGCATCGAAGTCGTACTGGTGTTTGGTTGGCTCCATTGGTTTTGGCTCGATGTAGAACGCCCCTGTAAACCCTTGCTTACGCGCATAATCGCGGCTGATTTGCAGGAATTTACCCAAATGCTCCTGCTCGCGCTTCATATTGGTGTTCAGCAGCGACATATAGCCTTCGCGACCTCCCCAGAATGTATATCCGGCACCGCCCAGTTCGATAGTGGCGTCGATGGCGTTTTTAACCTGCCAGCCGCCGTGGGCCAATACATGGAAGTCGGGGTTGGTCGATGCACCATTCATATAACGCTCGTGCGAAAACAGGTTGGCCGTTCCCCACAGCAGTTTCACACCACTGGCTGCTTGTTTTTGTTTGGCATAATCGACAATAGCCCGGAAGTTCTTCTCAAACTCCGAATTTGACTTGCCTTCGGGCGCAACATCGGTGTCGTGGAAGCAGTAAAACTCCATCCCGATTTTTGTGATAAACTCGAACGCTGCGTCCATTTTATCGTGAGCCGCTGCCAGCCGATCCGCCTTTGCATCCCAGGGGAAATGCTTCACACCGGGGCCAAAAGGGTCGCCACCTGTTCCGCAGAAGGTATGCCAGTAAGCCGTAGCGAACCGGAAAATGTCCTTCATCGGTTTACCCAGAATAATCCGGTTAGCGTCGTAATATTTGAACGCCATCGGGTTATCGGACTCGCGACCTTCGTAAGCAATAGGCTTATCTATGAATGGAAAGTAAGTTTTCTCGCCGAGGGTTAATTTAATATCAGACATGAAAATGTAAGTTGAGGTATTTGCTTGAAAGAAGGCTGAAGGTAGTTTCTCCTTATTCTGCTGGCAAAGCCTTTACCTAATGTCTGATCAGGATTTGGTTTTTTCCTGCCGAGTTGTGGACAGCCTATTCTGACGAGTCATTGTTCTACTATACTCGACCCGACGAAACCGCAGGGCACTCCAGTCGTCATCAATGGCTACCATTCTGACAGGTTCAAAGCCCAGCTTACCTAGTACCGCCCAGCCCGTATCGCGATTAAAGTCGCACTTGTGTTTTTTTGAACTGCCTTTTGGGTAAGTCATCCAGAGAATCGCATCACCGTTTAATTTATTGGTCAGGATAGGACTCAGGCTATCGACTTCCTGCTGCGTTTTCACGAAGGCAATGGCAAACGCTCCTTCCTGTATCTGCTGCGGATCTGTGACAATGGTCGCCAGCGAGCGCATCTCATCAACCACAGGCAAAAACTCCTCCGGCGCGTTAATCACGCCTATTTCAAGCTGGGCTTTGTAATTGAGTTTTGCGAAGATTGGGTTCATGGCGCTTTTCTGGACTAAAGTTACTTCTATTTGAGAGTTACCGGGCGGCCCCGTCCGTTGTACACGGTACGCCCGGTAACTTTTAATGTAAATTAGATTTATAACCTATTTCACTTCCACAGACTGCCCGGTGCTGGCAACGGCTTGGCCTTTATCGAAGGCCAGGTCAATGCGGCCGAGGTTGATGCCTGCAAACCCAACCTGATTTATCCACACAGGTTGCCCATTGAGGTTGTTGACAGCTACGGGCGCGTCCAGAAACGTATGCGTATGTCCGCCAATGATGAGGTCAATGTTTTGTGTTTTGGCGGCCAGTACGTTGTCGGAAACCGTTGGTTCATTGTTGTATTTGAAGCCGAGGTGAGACAGACAGACAACGTAGTCGCATTTCTTATCGCTGCGTAATTTAGCCGCTATGTCGTTACCGATTTCAATCGGATCGAGGTACTTCGTTTCTTTGTAGGCATCGCGCGGAATCAGCCCTTCAGGTTTAATGCCCAGACCAAATACGCCAACCCGAACGCCGTCTTTCTCGAATACTTTATAGGGCATGGTTCGCCCATCCATCACCGTATTTTTAAAGTCGTAATTGGCAATCAGCATAGGGAAACTCGCCTTGCCAAACTGCGTGACCATGTTGTCGATACCCCCATCAAAATCATGATTTCCGATAGTTCCGGCGTCGTAACCCAGTTTGTTCATGGCCAGGATTTCGGGCTCGCCTTTGTAAACGTTAAAATAAGGCGTTCCCTGGAAAATATCGCCCGCGTCGAACAGGAGTACATTCGCCTGCTCCTTTCGGATTTTCTGAATAAGCGTTGCCCGACGCGCAACCCCACCTTTACCGGCATTCCGGCTCCCATCCATCGGGAACGGGTCCAGTCGGCTATGCACGTCGTTGGTGTGCAGAATAGTCAGTGATGTCGATTTATTGCGACCACTTGTTCGAGCCATCAAATCGGGAGCGACTGATCCGATTACGGCGGCTGTGCCGAGTAATTTTAGAAACTGGCGTCTATTCGATGCTAATTCGTCCATCGGAAGTTGGATTAATGGGTTGACCGGTTTTGCCCTGTTCGCGGAAATAGTCGATCAGAGCATCGCGCATAAGGTAATTGATGTTTTCACTCTTGATGGGGTTTTTCAAAAAACCGGCATCGTCGCCCCCATTCGCCACGTAATCGCTCATGACAATGGTATAGATTTCGTTAGGCTGGAGCGTTCGGCCATTTGTAAACGTAACCGACTGCACCTGTTCATTGCGCACTTTTGCCCGTAGGCCACCCACAACCAGTTTATTGCCTTTGGCAAAGTGATTTAACATTTGCAGGAGCATATCGCCTTTAACGGTCAGTACAATGAGTTGATTGTCAAAGGGCATCACCTCGAAAATAGAACCGGTTGTAATGTTGCCTTCGGGTAGATTACTCCGAATACCGCCGTAATTAAGGTGCGAACAGTCGATGGGTTTACCGTAACGCAAAATGGACTGTTTGAGCAACGCATCGGTCAGTAAATCATTGAGCGGAGCTTCGGGCTGGCCTTTCTCAATACGTCCCGTTGACCGGGCCAGCACCTCGTTCATCGTTTTTTCGAGACCTTGCCGGTAGGGCGTTAAAAAGCTGGCAACGCTGCTGTCCGTTGCTGCCGATACCGAGTCTATGCCAATGCGATTGGCCGTTCGGTTGGTGAGGTGATAGCTGGTGGGAGTACAGGCTGAGAGCGCAGCCAGAGCCAGCAGCAGTAAGTGTTTTTTCATACGTAACGGCAAGTTCGGAAACTCTGCGCAATCGTGTGTTAATAAATCGTTAGAAAGGTAGTGCCCATCCGAGCGATTAGTAATAAAGTACAGGTTCTAGTTGAGGCTGCCTGCTGGTAAGGGAATAAGCGTGCGTTCGGGCTGATATGTCACCTTACGGATTCGGCTGAATCCACCAAGGCTGATTTGTATGTTAATCAGGCCGCCCGAAAAAGCCTCGGCGGTCAGCAACGGGCTGTATGAAACCTTTGTTCGAACAAACCAGAAACTATCTTCTGAATGGTCATTCCTGCGCGTATTATTGCCCAGTTTGATATCCAGCATGATACCTACTGTTGGGGCATGATTAATAAGGGCCAGCCCTTTATACCGCTCATCAGTACGATCTCGTGGCGACAGATCGAGCAGGCGGTAGCCAACGTAGGGAATAAATCGACTGCGGGGAGAGTCGTTCACAATCCGTCCCAAACCAATCTCAAACAGGGTTGAACTAACGGGCATATCCTTTTCCCAGCGTTGATTCTGATGCCAGAACCCCGACCTTAACGTGCCATTGTAGAGCGTTGGATGCAGCAAAAGCATCGTTCGTTTGAAGGCAATATCCAACCCGAACACAACGCCTGCCGCCGGATCGAGGGTTTGAACAAGCGGGCCGGTTGGTGCAATGCCTCCCACACCCAAAAACATGCTATACCCTATTTTTGAGGATTGAAAGGTCGTGACCAGATCGGGTGTATCGTATAGCCGTTGCGCCACCTGTAGTTGCCATTGCTTCAGAATGGGTAAATCATCGCCACCGCCCGTTTCTGCCCGAAACCGATTCACTTCGGCACCTAGTTCAGCATTGGTCAGGTATTCGATCTGGGTAGCCTGTTGTTTAAAATGCCGGTCGGTTTGCAGCGCAATCAGTTTGGCTTTCATCAGCCGGGTATGAATTTCCACCAGGTCGAATAAAACCTGATTATAAGCCAGCGTACGGTCGTTACGGGCTGTTTCTGACACCCACGAAAGGTTGCGGAACATCAGGCAGAACGCGTCGATGGCAGGCTGACTCCAGACCGACGTTGGGTGAACTTCATAGCCAATCTGGTAATGAAATTCTGAACCGCCCAGGCCAGTTTGAATCGGCGCGTGAAAATCAGTGAGTTGTATTCGTCGGGTTGCGCTCCAGTGCAGCGTATCAATTGTCGCCTGCGCCGAGCCGAGCAGGGGAGACAATAGCAGCACGAAGAGCAGACGATTCATATCAAGTAATATCTTATCGTTGTCAATACTAACAAATTTAACGCAAAAAAGCGCGACCCCGTTTCCGAAGCCGCGCCAGTTGTCCGAACCGGGATTTTTAGGATTTAAATGATTTTCATGATTGCTGCACAAGACAGGACTATTCCAAAATAACTGACTAAGTCAGCAAAGAACTAATCTTATCTTGAAATCTAAAATTTGACAACCTTCTTTTTTATGCAGTAATCTTGAAAATCATTTAAATCATAAAAATCCCGGTTCAGATTAGTACCGGTACATTTCTGATTTGAACGGACCCTGAACCGGTACGCCGATGTAATCGGCCTGTTCCTGTTCGAGGGGTTCGAGCCGGGCGCCCACGTGAGCAAGGTGCATAGCCGCTACTTTCTCATCAAGAATTTTAGGCAACACATACACTTTGTTTTCGTATTTGTCGGAGTTGGCCCACAGTTCGAGTTGCGCCAGTGTCTGGTTTGCAAACGAACACGACATCACAAAGGATGGGTGGCCCATAGCACAGCCAAGGTTTACCAGACGGCCTTCGGCCAGAATGATAATTTCTTTGCCGTTCACTTCGTACATGTCCACTTGTGGCTTGATCTGGCTCTTCGTGTTACCGTAGTTACTGTTCAGCCAGGCCATGTCGATTTCGTTGTCGAAGTGACCAATGTTACAAACAATCGCTTTGTCGCGCATGGCTTCAAAATGACGGCCTTTGATGATGCCTACGTTACCGGTAGCCGTTACAAAAATCTGAGCACGGGGCACGGCTTCATCCATCGGGATAACTTCAAAACCGTCCATAGCAGCTTGCAACGCGCAAATTGGGTCGATTTCGGTAACCAGAACGCGGCAACCAGCACCCCGAAGCGATTCGGCTGACCCTTTACCTACGTCGCCGTAACCAGCCACAACAGCTACTTTACCGGCCAGCATCAGGTCGGTGGCCCGACGGATGGCATCCACCAGTGATTCGCGGCAACCGTATTTATTATCGAACTTCGACTTCGTTACCGAGTCATTCACGTTGATAGCAGGCAAGTGCAGCGTACCGTTCTTCATCCGCTCATACAAACGGTGAACACCCGTTGTCGTTTCTTCCGACAGGCCTTTGATGTTCTGAATCAGCTCAGGATATTCATCAAAAACCATGTTGGTCAGGTCGCCACCATCATCAAGAATCATGTTCAATGGCTGACGATCTTCGCCGAAAAACAGCGTTTGCTCGATACACCAGTTGAATTCTTCTTCGTTCATGCCTTTCCAGGCATATACAGGAATGCCAGCGGCAGCAATAGCAGCAGCGGCATGATCCTGTGTTGAGAAAATATTACATGACGACCAGGTTACATCGGCACCCAACGCTACCAGTGTTTCAATCAGTACCGCTGTTTGAATGGTCATGTGTAGACAACCTGCCACGCGGGCACCTTTAAGGGGCTGCGAAGGGCCATATTCTGCACGAAGGGACATTAGCCCTGGCATTTCGGCTTCGGCAAGTTTAATTTCCTTGCGGCCCCATTCGGCCAGCGCGATGTCCTTAACCTTGTAAGGAACGTAAGTTGATGTTTGCATATAGATTTGCGACCGCTCGGGCGGCCTCGTTACGAACTGTGCTATACGATTGATTCCGTACGACTTCGTGGTTTTTTGCTCTCTTAGTAAAATGCAAAAATAAGAATAGCTAGCCAGAATCCCTACTGAACCCCAACTACTTTAGTGAGTGAAAAGCGCATCTGAAAAAAAGTTTTTTGGTATGAAGCTTGACTTTAAAAGGTATTTCATCTAATTATGTAAGAACTTACGTAACCAGTTACCTAATATGGATTTTATGGCCGAAATGGCTGAGTTGGCAATGGCCAGCCGACTCAGACGCTTAAGCGACATGTATTGGCAGGCCGTTACGGCAACTTATCGGCAATCGGGGCTGGACTTCGATGTACGCTGGGCAACCATTTTTGTTCTGATTGCCCGTCAGGGGCCAGTCGCTGTTATGGAAATTGCTGACCGATTGGGTATTACGCACCCAGCGGTTATCCAGGTAATTAATGAACTCGAAAAAAACGGGCTTATTACGTCGACCAAGTCGGAGACGGACGGACGTAAGCGATTGCTGACCCTTAGTGATACAGGGCAAGCCATGTTACCCAAACTTCAACCACTCTGGGATGCCTTTATCGCTGTGAACAAAAGTATGCTGGCGCAGCAAACGCATCATCTTCTGCAATCGCTTCAGGAGATGGAAGCACAACTCAGCGAAAAAAACTTTTTCGACCGGGTTCAGGAAGAGCTAAAAAAGACAAATACAACCAACTTATAAGACTATGAACGACGTTTCCATTTTTTCTTATTCTCCTCAATACCAGGCTGATTTTAAACGACTGAACATTGAGTGGATTTCCCGTTATTTTGCCGTTGAGCCGCATGACCTGGAGCAACTGGATCATCCTGAAGTCCATGTGATGCCTCGTAGCGGTCAAATCTTCTTCGCTACCATCGGTGAGGAAGTCGTTGGCTGTGTAGCGATGGTCAATACCGGAACGCCGGAGCAGGGCGTCACAGAATTTGAATTGGCCAAAATGGCCGTTTCGCCAACGGCTCAGGGCAAAGGCATTGGTAAAAAACTATGTCTGGCTGCTATTGATTACGCCCGTCAGTTGGGTGTTAAAAAAGTCTGGCTGGAGTCAAACCGGATTCTTACGCCCGCCCTCACGATGTATGCCAATGTCGGCTTTCGCGAAGTGCCCAGCATTCCCACGCCCTATGCCCGCGCCGATATTCGGATGGAGATGGTATTGTGAGCGAGCTTTTCAACTTTTCAATCGCTAATTTGGTAAAAAGTTGGGTTGACTAAACGTCAACGCTTGAAGCCGTTTGACCGTGTATCGCTGACTTGAGAAAGGATGGGTTATCTGGGAGTAGTGTCTGTACCTATATGGTTTACATCGTTTGGCTTTGTTGCCGTCGGCATCTTTTTACTCATCCGAGGCATTAAACAAATCCTGACATTTGTTGGCGGTCCAGTTTTGCTCAAACTACCCTTTACCCGAAAAAGCGGACAGTTTGTCGTTCCTGATACGGGCGAATACAGCATCTGGCAATCTGGAAAAACCCTACAGCGAGCACCTGTAAAGATATCGGTGCCCGGCGTTTTTGCGTTGCCGACCGGCGAGCCAGTCACGGTGCGTCCAACCTTCTCAAGAGTTCGGGTAAACAACGGTTGGGAGGGCCGAATTCAGTTATTTACATTTCGGGCAAAAGCGGGTCAATATGAACTCGAATTGACAGATCATCCATCTACTTATTTCTCTGAATCACCACGCTTTCTTGAAGTACGGGAACGGAAACTGGGTTATCAATTGGTTTTTGGTATTTTGATTCTTCTTTTTGCCGCAGCCTGTCTGATTATGGGGCTGGTTTTACCATTTATAAATAGAAATTGATGTGAATTATTCAGCAGTTTGAAGTTTATTGGGGAAGTTATTTCTAACGAAAGTCGGTGTCATTAGGTCTAACTGAGATGAGCTATTTTGGGGATTGAATTTGGCATAATAAGTCTCAAAAAAAATTAATAACTCACTTATTCTAAGGATTTGAAAAGCTACTTGGCAAGCATGAGCGAACCCGTGCGCACAGAGCCATCGGCTGATTTTATTTGGTAAGCATATACGCCATCAGGTAAAAGGGTGCCTTTCCATTTGCCGTCCCAGGCTACTGTATAGCTATCTGAATAAAAAACCAGTTCTCCCCAACGATTATAAATAGATACTTCAAGATGTTTAGACGAAATGTTGAATAGCTCCCATGTGTCATTTATGCCGTCTCCATTAGGCGTAAACATCGTTGGTATATAAAAGAAATCAGCCTGATTAAAATCGGGGCACTTTGGAATTTCTATGATAGCTTCGTCTCGAATATGGGAAGTGATATTGGAGCATCCTTTTTGGTAATTTACCAGTACACTAACCTTTATCATATACGCTGTAGTTTGCGGAACAACTGTTTGCGAAAAACTGGAGTCCATCGTTTGGCCACCTGCATTAGCATCATTTATTTGCCACTGATAAGTAGGAGATAGTGTTTTGTCGGCACCCTTTGCCAGGAAAACTAGTTTATTATCATTACAGGAAAAATCAGATGATTGAATTTTTACGGGCTGGCTACATTTTAAATTAGTGCTATTACAATTTTTAATACTAACCGTAGTTTCATCGGTTGCCTGTAAGGGTTCATCACAACCTAATTGATAAGTTACCGTTACCGTAATTTTAGCCGTGTAATTGACAGGTTTCGATGAGAAATTGTAACTGAAGGTCGAATCATCACCCACCATTGCTGAACCATCCACTTTCCATTGATAATGAGGAGCATAGGCTTTCGACACGCCTTTAGCTGTAAACGTGGTATTTTGGCTGCTGCAAATAGGATTAGGGACTGCAATTTTGACAGACTGGCATTGCTGGGCATACAGTATACTAACTTCCTCCATTGTTAAGGCCCGGTCGTAAATTTTCAGGTCGTCAATGACTCCCTTAAAATAGTGTTGTGTTTCATTGGCGTTTCTAGTTCCGATTTTGGCTTTCAGGACGCCTGACCCATAATAAGCGTCGTCATTGGAAGGGGCAACGTTCATTAATTTGCCATCTATATAAAGCTTCTTTTCGTTGTTATCCCGCGTAAAAACAACATGATACCACTGATTAGAAACTGGGGCAGATCCTTGCGTATTGAGGCAAAAGGAATTACCATTATTAATCGTATTATAGCCCCAACCAGCCCAGCCAATACAAGGTCCGTTCGAGGCTGAATTATTGCTATTTGAAACGTTTTGGTCGCCCCCAAATGAGCCTATCGAAAACAAAACCAAAACTTCGCCATTCTGCGGATTCTGAATACTTTTTGCCCAAAGTGCATATGTATATTGTGGAGTTGCCAGGGAGGCTGGATTCTGCAATTCGATTTCAGAGCTACCATCAAAAAAGTAAGCTGCCTTGTCTTTTCCGCAACGATTGGTAACAAGCTCAGCTTTTTTTACAATACCGTCATGCCCATTCCCGGTTATGTCCTTTGCTGCACCATCAAAAGAGAAACAGGCGAGTAGCCCTTTTTGACTATTAATTTGGGCAAATGAATCTAGTTGTACGCAAGCCAGAATGATAAAAGCAACGTATTTTATAGTACTTAACATACTGATTCATAACCTATAACTAAGCTATTTTTAGAGAGAATTATTTACGATAATAAAAAAACAGTTTATAGTATATGGCTAGCTCTATCTACTGTATTAGTTAGAATTGTATATAAAGAAACAGAGAACCCAAAGTTAATAAAATGCTCCGTGTTCTCTGTTTTCAAAATTAGCTTACTTCTTCGCCGTTTCCTTTGGCCATACATACTGAAATGTATTATTGATCGGGGCGCCAAAATAATTGACGTTCAGGTAATCAAGGCGCTTTTTGTGAATTTCCAGCCGCTTGCTGAAATCATCGAAATTTCGGGCGTCCTGCGGTGTCCAGCCGGTTTCGGCCAGGGCAATCAGACGCGGATAGGCCATGTATTCCACTGAGTGCGTGGTAGGCAGGTATTCCGACCAGACGTTCCCCTGTACGCCCAATACGTGTTTCGATTGTTCGGCGGTCAGGCTGTCCGTTACAGACGGGTTAAAGCTGTACACTTTCTCGATGGGTAGAAAACCGCCAATGGTCACGGGTTGTGTTTTGGGGTCGGCCTGGTAGTAGTCGAGGTAGCAATACGTTGTGGGGCTCATGATTACGTCGTGATTTTGGCGGGCGGCAGCAATGCCACCGCTGATGCCCCGCCAGCTCATAACCGTCGCGTTGGGCGACAGGCCGCCTTCCAGAATTTCGTCCCAGCCAATGATCCGGCGGCCTTTTGACGTAACGAATTTATCGATGCGCTGGATGAAATAGCTTTGGAGTTCGTGCTCGTCTTTCAGCCCTTTTTCTTTCATCAGCGCCTGACAAAAACGGCTCTGTTTCCACTGTGTTTTCGGGCATTCGTCGCCCCCGATGTGAATGTATTGACTCGGGAACAGGGCCATAACTTCGGTAAGTACGTTTTCCAGAAATGTAAAGGTTTCTTCGCGCGGGAACAGCACATCGTCATGGACGCCCCAGTTGGTGGATACCTCCAGAATTTTGTCTGGATTACTGCCCAGTTCGGGGTAGGCCGCCAGCACGGCTACCGAATGGCCCGGCATTTCAATTTCGGGAATAATCGTTACAAACCGTTCCTGCGCATATTTGACCACATCGCGAACTTCATCCTGCGTATAAAAACCACCATGAGGTTTGTTGTCATAAGCGTGGTCTTTATAGTGACCAGCCATCGACTTTTTTCGAACCGAACTGACTTCGGTAAGTTTGGGATATTTCTTGATTTCGATATGCCAGCCCTGATCTTCGGTCAGGTGCCAGTGAAAGGTGTTCATTTTGTGCCGAGCCAGCAGGTCGATGTATTTTTTAATAAACGCCACCGGATAAAAATACCGTCCGGCATCGAGCATGGAGCCGCGATAGCCATAACGGGGCGTATCGTCAATGGTGCAGGCCGGCACCGTCCAGGCAACACCGCTTACTTTCGTTGAGCTGAAAATGGCGGCTGGCATCAACTGCATCAGCGATTGCACCCCATAAAAAAAGCCCTGTGGCTGCTCCGCCGAAATGATAATTTGTTTTGGCGAAACAGTCAGCGTATAGCCTTCAGGACCTAATTTCTTGCCTTTGGCATCCGCAAACAAAATACCTTTTGATGATTTGCCGCCGGTAATGGCTGGTGTTGAACCAGTGGCTTTGGCCATTTGATCGGCCAGCACCTGCGCAATCCGGCGCACTTCGGGGTCTGCCGATTGCACTGCAATGGTTGGTGTGGCTGGCAGTGTGTATGTGCCCTTCTGCGCTTCCAGATGGGTGGGTTTGGGCAGCAGGGCGTAGGTTTGCGCATGGGTAGTTTGAGCCGCCATGAACAGCGTAATCAGACAAAAGAATAGTTTTTTCATGAAGGAAAAGGTGTTTAAGGTTGGGGCGATCTGGCGCGGGTATTTAACCGTGCCTTTATATAAAGCAAGCCGGTCCGACGTCCCGGTTCGCTTGCGTCAGTGAATACTGACTTCATCGAAAGGCACGGGTAAATACCCGCGCCAGTCGTTTACTTCAAATACGGACTCAGCACGGTAGCCCAACGGGCATAACCAGCCGGAAGCATATGCAGGCTGTCGGGTTTGAACAGAGCGGGTACCGGCTGACCATTATTGCCAAGCATGGCTGGCCGAATATCCACAAACTGGGTATTTTCCTGTTTCGCCAGATAGTCCTTAATGAGCTGATTAGCCGTGTCATTCTCCCGAAAATACTGCCGACGAGATGGGCTGGGCTTGATCGAAATAAACGTGAACAGTGCATTAGGTAGTTTCTGGCGAACGTGTTCGAATAAAGCAACAAGCCGCTCATACGTTTGCTGACCCGTTTGCTTGCCAGTCGCTATGTCATTCTCGCCCGCGTAGATCACAACCTGTTTGGGTTGGTAAGGCACAATGATCCGGTCGGCATAGAGCAGTACCTGACTTAGTTCAGAACCACCAAACCCACGCTGAATTAGGTTCTTGTTCGGGAAGTAGGTTGATAAATTATCCCAATAGCGAATGGATGAACTGCCGGTAAAGACAATGGCATTCTGGGGTGGGGGAGAAGCCTTGTCCGCTTGCTCAAACGCCCGAATGTCGGCCTCGAACGGGCGGTCTGTCGATACGGGCTGAGCCTGGCCAAACGCCCCTACACTTATTACTAATAAACCTGTACACCAACGTAGCTTCATGATACTTTCTTTAATCGGCGGGAATTACGTCTTAACGAACCGACTTTTTAAATGAAAGGCACGACCGACTCTAAACTCATGCCCCTCGACCCTTTTATTAATATATGGGTATCGGTCATGGGGTTGTCCATCACCCAGTTATGGAGCGAAAATTTATCGGGGAAGTAGTAGGCTTTCGGTAAATAACGCAGAGCGAAGTGCATGTCTTTTCCGGCCAGGATTACCAGATCGAAGTTACTTTCGGCAATTAGTTTCCCCAGGGCTGCGTGTTCGGTTTCGCTTTCTGGGCCGAGTTCATACATATCGCCCAAAATTACGGCCCTGCGTTTAGCGGGTGTAGCGGCAAATTGCTGAATAGCCGCAGCCATAGAGCTTGGATTGGCATTATAGGCATCCAGCATGACGGTATTGGTGCCTTTCGTAATAAACTGAGAGCGGTTATTGGTTGGATTATAATCGGCTACAGCCCGATTGGCATCTTCGGGCGATACACCGAAATAATCGCCAATGGCCAGTGCCGCTAACATATTATCGAAATTATAGCGACCGGGTAAATGCGTCGTTATTTCGTGGCCGGAGGCATCGCTGAAAACAACCACCGGCGATTCACTGAGTAGGGTTACAGGTGCTTCATCCGGCTTGGTTGCCGGGTAGAAAATGGCTTCGGCGAAGGTGGTTTCAGACCGTATGCTTTTGAGCCGTTCGCGATACATGGCCGTCAGGGTTTTATCGCGCGAGTTGATAAAGACCGTCCGGGCGTTTTGTGCCAGGTAATCATACAACTCGCCTTTGCCTTTCCGAACGCCTTCTATACCGCCAAAACCCTCAAGGTGCGCTTTCCCAACATTGGTAATGAGACCGTGGGTGGGCTGGGCAATGGAGCAGAGTAACGCAATTTCCTGCTGGTGGTTGGCCCCCATTTCAACGATGGCCATTTCATGTTGTTCGTTCAGCGACAGGAGCGTGAGCGGCACACCGATGTGATTGTTGAGGTTACCGACGGTGGCATAAACCTGATAATTCTTCGACAGAACAGCCGCCATCAACTCTTTCGTTGTCGTTTTGCCATTGGAACCCGTCAGCCCGATAACGGGGAAGGAAAACGTTTGGCGGTGGTGCCGGGCCAAATCCTGAAGCGCTGTCAAACCGTCCGTTACGAGCAGGCATCGGGACGGCTCCTGCTCTGCTACACGCGGATCATCGACAATGGCGTAACGTGCCCCGGAAGCAATAGCCTGTTCGGCAAATTTGTTGCCATCGAAGTTGTCTCCTTTAAGGGTAACAAATAAACAATCGGGCGTTATTTTGCGGGTGTCGGTCGAGACGCCTGTGCATTCAAGAAATTTATGATAGAGTTGTTCGGTTGACAGCATATTTGGACTGGTTTCGTCGTTTTCTAAACGCAACGGATAAAACGAATAGCGCCAGAAGCTTGATGAATTAAATTTCCCTTGCCTACTCTGCGAAAAACGTTGCGCTCTTTGCGTTTAAGCGATACCCAAAAATAGATGAAAAAGCTGTTTACGCTTTGTTTTTTAGTAATTCCACTGTTCACCTACGCTCAGTCGGCCGGGAAGATCTCCTTTCGATATGACCTGAACCCAACCGTGAGTGTCAGCGGGCGTGCTTTGCTGAATCCCTGGGCGGGGGGGCTGAATACCACCCAATACTCAACCATTCGCCTGAATAACGATACCCGCGATGATCTGGCCGTGTTTGACCGGACAACCAATAAGATAAGCACCTTCATCGCGATTGACAACCCAACGGGAAGCGGCATCGCCTGGCAATACGCCCCCGAATACGAAATCGCTTTTCCGGCCGTGATGTATAGCTGGATGCTGCTGGTGGACTATGACGGCGACGGTAAAAAAGACATTTTTACCAACAGTGAAAAAGGGGTAGCCATCTATCACAATGAGTCGCAGGGCGGTGTAGTTTCGTTTAAGCTGGCTGTTAATCCGCTCAAAACGGTCGGTTTCAGCGGGCTTCAAACGCTGTATATTACGTCTGTCGATTTGCCCGCCATTACAGATTATGACGACGACGGCGACATTGACATTATTACGTTCGACGCCGATGGAAACATTATTGCCTATCAGCAAAATATGAGCGTTGAGAGAACCGGCACAAAAGGACTCGATTTTGTGCGCACCGGTGATCAGTGCTGGGGCCATTTTCACAAAGAATTTTGTAACGATTTTACTTTCGGTATTCAGTGTACAGATGGATCAGGCCGGGTAGCTGCTCCAAAACCCAGCGGAGCAAGGCCGCTGCATACGGGCAACACCCTGACCGTACTGGATACGGATGGGGATGGCAAGAAAGACTTGCTGTTTGGGTTTGTGAGTTGCGAAAACATTGCCCGGTTGCATAATAGTGGTCCCAACAGCGCCAGTGCTAACTTTACGAGCTACGACAGTTTGTTTCCCGCTATATCGCCCATCCTGTTCCCGGCCTTTCCGGCCACCTATTTTGAAGATGTAGACGGCGATGGGCAGAAGGATTTACTGGCATCGCCCAACGTTAATTTCAACGATAATCACGCATTCGATTTTCGTGCATCGGGCTGGTTTTATAAGAATGCGGGCACGACAAAGAATCCGGATTTTCAACTTGTCCAGCGAGATTTCCTGCAAAGCGATATGCTCGATCTGGGCGAGCGGGCTGCCCCGGCTCTGGCCGATCTGGACGGTGACGGAGACATGGATTTGCTCGTTGGATACGGCGGCATAGGACTCGGGTCCAGTTACCGCGCCGGCGTTTGGCATTTCGAGAACAAGGGCACTACCCAAAACCCGGCGTTTGCGCTCATTACAACCGACTATCTCGGTTTGGCGTCGCTGGCACTAACCAATGTGGTTCCTTCGTTTACAGATGTTGACGGAAACGGTAGTGTCGATCTGGTCTTGACCGGAACGAATACGACCGAGGTGCAGGTTCGGGTCATGTTCAATTCGGCAGCAAAAGGGGCCGCTGTTCAATATAATCTGGCGGGTGCAACGCTCTGGCCTACACGGGCGCTACTTAGCCCGTCCGATTTGCTGACCGTAACGGACGTGGATCGGGATGGAAAACCTGACTTGTTGATTAGCCGCTCCAGCACCGGCACAATTCTCTATTACCGCAATGCCGGAACTGCGGTTAGCCCCACGTTCCAGTTGCAAAACCAAACCTTTGGGGGCTTCACCACCGACGATTATGTGTATGCACGTGCCCGCTCGCTGGTGGTCGCCGACTTGAATGGCGATCAGAAAAACGAACTGATTGCCGCTGCCGATAACGGTACCGTTCGGGTGTATCAATTCCCCGATCGACCCGATCAATCGTTTACCCTGATCGACTCGCTGGCTTCTATCGGATTGCCCGGAAAAGGGCTGATCGCTGCGGTTGCCGACCTCGACGGCGATCAACTGCCCGATTTAATGATTGGCAGTACCGCAGGCGGATTGCGTTACCTGAAAAATACCTCGCAAAAAGTGGTTGTAACCGCCGTACCCGACGAGGAACCAACAACGCCCTGGGTTTTTCCGAACCCCACCGATCGTTACCTGACCGTTCGTCCGCAGTATGACGGGCGCGTTGAACTGGTGTCGATATCCGGCCAGTCAGTGCTGCCTGTAGAAGCCGTTAAGGCAAACGTCGAAACAACTCTCGACCTGGGAAATCTAGTCGATGGAACCTACCTGATTCGGCTTATTATCGACAACAGACCTGTTCAGATACAGAAAGTGGTGCTCTGGAAATAACTTGAAACTCTTTTAATTCTTGCTGGTTAATGGGTAACAACTGGTGACCGGAATTGGTATGCAAATGTTCCAGACAGTCACCATCAGCTACTAACCATTATGGAAAATACCAACAACTCTGACCAACAACGAGTCGACGAAAATTCGGGTGGCCCATTGGGAGGTATGTCGCCCAGGCATACCAATATGCCCGAAAATGATACAGAGCAGGATGCTGTCGTGTATGCCGGTTTAGGCGTCGATAACGAACCCGACAGCATGAATCCGGGCGACGAAGAAGCCTCCGACACGCTCCTGTATACGGATACGGCTACCGCACGCCATGCTACGGATCAACTCTCGAATGATGAAGAGCCCGACGAGTTTATTGACGAGAGCGAAGCCGATATGTCAGACGACGATATCGACGAGGAAATCACCGAACTGGCCGAGGAAGAAGACGAAGGCAATGAACGATATTAAGTTTGTATAAATGAAAAAGCCCTACTCATTCGAGTGGGGCTTTTTCGTTTATACATATGTCTGGTTCTATACCGTGAATGACTCAAATGTTACAGCTTTTTACCAATTTTTGACAGCGAAACGATGCGCGGTGAGAGACCTTTGTCATGTCCAGAGCGGACACTAAAACAAACCTCCTCACATCATGAAAACGTTCATTAAATCGCTGGTCATTGCTTGTTCTTTAAGTTTCATCAGTCTATCAGCATCATTTGCAGCACCAAACCCAATTGGCCATCCGATGGCTGTAGCCACCTACAAGGCGGGAATTTATACGACAAAAGAGGGTAAGCTTAGTATTGCCCTGGACAAAGAAGCCGGCGCCCCCGTAGACTTACGCCTGAAGAATTCGAAAGGCGATGTGTACTTCTCTCAACATCTCAACAAAAAGGCAAAAACATTCCGTATTCGTCTGGACGTAAGTGAACTGCCCGACGGCGATTATCAGGTAGAAATCTCCAACGGCGCAGCGTCATCCGTTCAGCTGGTAACTATCTCAACTCAGTCTCCCACTACGCCAAGCCGGCTCGTTGCCATTAACTAAGTTCGCAGTAATTGCCTGACATCCACATCATAACCTATATCTTCCTCTTTTTAAACTGGTAGCCCCCGGCCAGCCCAATGTTTGGGCTGGCCGGGGGCTTATTCGTCTATGAATGCCTATTGATTTACTCAGGAAGTCCGCTACTTTTGTTGGGTTAATTGAGAACAGTAAACGTTCATATATTGATGAAGACGAAGATTTTACTGGTAGATGATGAGGACGATCTGGAAGTGCTTTTCAAACAGATTTTTCGGCGACAAATTCAAGCGAATCAATATGAATTTATGTATGCCCGCGATGGGCAGGAAGCTCTAGCTGTTATTGAGCAATTTCCAGATATTGATGTTGTTCTCAGCGATATTCATATGCCCGTTATGGATGGCCTGACCCTCCTGGCCAAACTATCGGAAACGAATCCAATCATCAGAACAGTAATGGTTACGGCCTATGGCGATATGAGCAATATCCGAACGGCCATGAACCGGGGGGCGTTCGACTTCGTTACCAAACCCGTCGATTTTAAAGACCTGGAAGTAACCATCGAAAAAACGATTCGTTATGTAAACCAGTTGCGGGAAACCGCCGAACTGAAAGCCGTCGATGAGATGAAGACGCGCTTTTTTGCCAACATCACCCACGAACTTCGTACACCCCTCTCACTGATTATTTCGCCGGTCGACAAGCTGCTGGAAACAACAGACCTGCCCGTTTCCTACCAGCAACAACTGTCGACCGTTCGACGAAATGCCCGCCAGTTACTGCGCCTGATCAACCAGTTGTTAGACATAAATAAGCTGGAAGCCCAGCAAATGGATCTGGTTACCGAGGTGGGCGATTTGCCGGGTTTCGTTGCGCAGATCGTGGATTTGTTCCGACCGTCGACAGACATTAAACAGCTAAATCTGGCCTTTACGACAGATATGCCGCCGGGTAACTACCTGTTCGATGCGGGGAAATGGGAAAAGATACTATACAATTTATTGTCTAATGCCATCAAGTTTACCGAAACCGGCGGCATTACTATTCGTCTCTCCCAAACGCCAACGGCGGCCCGGCTGGCAGTAGCCGATACGGGCATTGGCATTCCGCCAGATAAACTCCCTCACATTTTCAATCGGTTCTATCAAGTCGATAACTCGCGAATACGTACCTACGAAGGCACTGGAATAGGTCTGGCCCTGGTTCATGAATTAACGCTTCGACTGGGTGGAACAATCACTGTTCAGAGTTATTTAAACGAACCAACCGGGCTGCAAGGCACCCATTTTGTCCTGGAAATTCCGGTTCAGCGGGTAAACAATTATAAAGAAGCCCAGCCAGTGGTAACACCCACAACCAGTATGGATTTACTCTTGCCTGCGAAAGCGACAGTTGCGGAGTCGCAATCGGTTGATACTACCCCGCTGATATTGGTGGTGGAAGACAATGCTGAACTGCGGGAGTTTATGATCGCCGAGTTAGCCACAACATTTCGGGTTCGTTCGGCGGCCAATGGGTATGAAGGCTGGGTACTGGCCAAAGAAGAACTGCCCGATATTATCATATCTGACCTGATGATGCCGCGTATGGACGGCTACGCGCTCATTGAGCAGCTAAAAGCCGATCCGGCTACCGATCATATCGCCATTATTCTGTTGACTGCCAGTCTTGAGCAGGATAGTCGGCTGAAAGGCTTGTCGTATGGGGCAGATGAGTATTTAACGAAGCCGTTTCACGTTGGCGAACTGCGCTTGCGCTTACGCAACCTCCTCAATCGCCAGCAGAAGCTACGCGAGCAATATCGACAGCAGTTAGCCCAGCCCGAACCCTCTACACCCCTCGAAGCGGTGCAGGACCAGTTTTTGCGTCGTCTATATTCACTTGTTGAGCAACGCCTTGATGACTCGTCGCTGAGTGTTGAATGGCTGGCCGATCAGTTGGCCATGAGCCGTAAAACACTCTACACCAAAGTAAATTCGCTCATTCAACTGTCGCCCAATGAACTCATACGTCAGTATCGGCTTCGTAAAGCCATCGACTTACTGCGAGCGGGTCATAATGCATCCGAAACAGCATACATGGTGGGCTTTGAGTCGCCGTCTTATTTTACCAAGGTTTTCCGCGAATTCTACCAGCAAACGCCAACCGACTATCTGAAAACGTGAGATTTAAAATCATAGCTGATCTAGGCCGTCAAGGCGACCATTCGCTGAATAAAACCCGCCATCCAGGTTGTTTTGACTAACTGATTGAACAGCGTAATACCCGCAAGAGCAGAGGTAACACCGGCCAGTACATCCAGCACATAATGGTGGCTGGAATAAACTGCCGAAAACCAGATGCCGAGCATCACAACCACAAAAAACAGGTTTACCCACCCTAGTTTTTTCTTAAGTCCAGAATACAGCACAATCACTGGATACGATGAATGCAGCGAGGGCATAGCAGCAAACACATTGGAGCTTTTGGCGTAGATGGAGCTAAACAGCGAAATGCCAAAGTATCGGTCAAAATTGGCCAGGCCAGCGGTGTTGCCGGGAGTGTGCGGATGAAAGACAAACCCATATTCCTGACTGTACCAGGGTGGGGCCGCCGGATACAGGTAATAAACCACGAAGCCCAGTAAATTAACCAGCACAAACGTCAGCGCGAAGGGATAGAATGCGGGCCGATCTTTGAAAAAAAGATAGGTCGCAAAAAGCAGTGGAATCGGAACCCAGGTTAAATAGAATAACCCGGTCATCACGTCCAGAAAGGTTGTTCGATGAGCCAGCCAGTATTCATTGGGGGTCAGAATGGACGAGCCGTAGGGAATGCCGAACAAATTTTTCTCCAGCTGGTAGAGGGATTCGATGTGTACGGTAGTATATCGGTAATTCGGGAACGCTTTCATGTAATCGAAAACGATCCAGTACACGATGAAAATAGAAAAGCCCAGAACAAACTTACGGCTCTGACTGGAGGCAAAATACAGGCCATTGACCAACGCAATCAGAAACAACTGGTCTGATTTAAAGCCAACCAGCAAAAAAGACAGCAATAAATAACCAAGTGAAAGGATACTCAGCGTTAAAATCTGTTTGGGAAGAGTCGGGTTGGCAACCGGCGAATTCGAGATCATGTTACGGGTAAACAAGTACAGCGTTAAACCATAATACGTTCGACAGTACTCTCGCCGGTAGTTGCGTTAATGCCTTCGACCTGAATGTATTTGACATTCGGCATCCATAAGGTGCCGCCCTCAATATGCAGATAGAGTCGTTTCAGAATCACCTTTTTCTGGTTCACCGTGGCATACACATAGTAACCCGCGCCCCGCTCCGATTTAACCAGATGTAGGGGGAATTTCTTGTAGGAAACAAAGTTCAGTTCAAATTCGTCGTTCGACAGCGCATGGGCTTTGATGCCGTAGGCAAAGGTGCGCTGAAGATACGAAAGCTCCTTCTGCTGGCTTTGTTCGGTGTAGCGAATCCAGAAAACACGAACAGGCTCCCGTTTATCCAACTGACCATTCTGTAGGTTCAATGCACAGATAATGGTATTGACATTTGGATCTCGCTGAAGGTAAAATAATTGGTTGGGAATATTTTTGGGTATCGGAAAGCTGATTTTTGGCTGTTCGTCAGTAGGAGCCTTCACAACCCCTTTTGCCACCACCGAGTGGGCCAGCGTAGCCGTTAGTAGCAGAAACGTCAGCATCAGGGCGTTGGACCGCGAAGGCGATTTCTCCTTTTGGGTGAGTGCTTTCTTTGCGTCCATTAGGCGGTTATAGGCCGTGAGGTTAGTCATCACCGCCATGAGCGTTAACGGCAGGGTAAAGATTGACATCGTTTCGAATACATGCATAGGAATCCCCGGCATATAAACCTTAAAATCGGGCCCGAGCACAGGAGCCAGGAAGCCACACGCCAGCGCCGACACACCAATGGTAATTACCCGCTCAGGACGCTGCATGAGTCCCCCTTTGCACTCGATTCCCAGCCCTTCGGCACGGGCACGGGTATAGCTAACCATCATGGAACCAATCAGGGCGATGAAGGCGAACAACGACCCAAAAAAGTAATGATGGGCAATGAGGTAATAGCAAATTCCCAGAAACATGATCAGTTCGCTGTAGCGATCCAGCACTGAATCAAATAGAGCTCCATAGAGCGAACTCATCTTGCCCAGCCGCGCTACCTGCCCGTCGAGCATATCGAATAAACCGGCAAACAGCACCAGCGCACCCGCCCAGCCAACGTAACTTAAATCGCCCCGATTGCCTTGCTGGGCACCCAGAATGAAGATTAACGCCACGCCTATGTTCAAAACCAGCCCGATGGTCGTGATCATGTTAGGCGTTAGCCCTATCCGAATGAGCAACCTGACGAAGGGGTTAATGATTGTATATATCCCCAACTGAATTTTTGTACGAAGAGAAAGTGTCTGTTGCATGGCAGGTGGTGTATGGCGTTAAAAGTCAAATGTGGCGCGGGCGCGAATACCCCATTGCGACACATTTGGGTGATCGAGGTAATTGAGTCGTTTGACCAGGTCGATCCGGAAAAACTTCAGCACATTGGCAACACCCGCACTGGCTTCAATGTAGGGCGTTTTGTTTAGCGTGTAGGTGTATGGCACACCAAAGGCGTCGGTCGGAAATTGATAGAGCGACGGATTCTGCTGCGGATCGTTCTGGCTGCGTAAACCGCCATAGAGCGCCTTAAACGACACCGCTTCCCGCCATTTCAACTTCTTGAATAATGGGATTTTGTTGAAGAAAAACCCATTAAACGAATGGTCGATGCTTATGCTGGCATAGTGATCGCTCACAAACTCCAGGAAGTTCATCAGGTTATACGAATTCAACTGATACGCATACGTTTGGTTGGCCCGATGAATGTTCAGTAGGGGAAACGGAACCTGACCGAAAATGTAGCCGCCCTGCACCGTAACGTTCGAATAGCCTAGTTGCGATAACATGAAGCGTTTGCTAATGGTGCCCGTCAGGTTCTGATAGTTGTACTGGCTGTTGAGCAAGCCTTTTATGCCAGTAGCAAAGCGGAGCGTATAAACAGGGTATCGGCCCACAATCGGCACCCGGTAAATCTTGCCCTGATAGAACTGCTCATTAGGTGCCCAGCGCGTTTCCAGCGAGAATTCGGAGGTGGTAACGGTGGGCGAAGGCGTGTTTTCGTTGTCGTCCTCGCGTTTGAACTTCAACGCTCCGGCAGGGGCTTGCTGCCAGTTTTTGAACCCGATACTGTACGAAAAGTGGTTCTCGAACTCATGAACATAGTCGATCCGCCAAGTGTCGTTATAGAGCCATTTGTCGTTAACACCCCGTTTGAAGGACAGCAAAAAATTGTCTTCCTGCACAAATTGAAGCTCCTGCCCCGGAATTTTGGTGTCGCGCTGGAAACTGGCCCGGATGTAGTTTTGGGGAAACTGGTAAATGGTTTTGTTGTTGAGGGAATACGTTCCGCTCAGAAAATACTTCCAGCGCTGGTCTTTGAAGCCATAGGCAGCATAGGTTTCGGCATAGTACCGCTTGCTCAATTCCGGCGTGGTGCGCCCGCCCAGCCGCAGCCGAAACCCCTCTACCGGGTTGAAACTGTAGAACGTGTTGGCCGGGCCTATCTCAAAGGCACCGAACGACTTATACCCGGCAACCACAAACGTAAGGGCTTCCATTGTGCGCCGAAACGAGGGCATTCGTTTCAGGCTGTCGATATTGGCGTATATCTTCGACTCGGCAGACGATAGCGTATCGTGGCGGTTTTCTACCCAGAACTGCTCCGATTTCGTCGCGGCACCGGCCTCCACTACCTGCGGCTGACCGCTATAAAATTCGTCGGACTGCGGTTCGTTGGTTTTGTAGTTTTTGTACGACAGCGTTCGCTGGCCGAAGATGCCGCCCCCCTTGCCTTTGGTAATGCCAAAATCGGCTAAAAGGTCGCTTTTGCTGAGAAAATATTTGCCGTCGGTGTTTTGCTCAAATTGCAGACGAATCTGCATGTCGCGAACCCAGTTGAGATTGATTTTCGGGTTTATCGACAAATTGATTCGCTGAACGGCATAGTTGCTGTCCAGCGTCACATACATTTTGCCCTGAAAAAGCATATCCGTTCCATTGCGGGGCACAAAGGTCAACCCCACCAGCTTTGTCGTTCCGACCTGGATGGTATCGGACAAGAAATACTGGTAAAAAGTTGGTGCCGTTGTGGCAATAGGACTCAGGAACTGATTGGTCATCAGAAAGATCGAGTTTGAATAAATATCGACCTTCGAGTACATCCGGTTCAGGTAAAGGCTAAGGCCATTATTGTCAAAATACTGACCGAAATCGACGCGCTTTTTGGCTTTTATGATAGTTTTTTCTTTCTGCGGGCTTTTACGGAAATAGCTATCCGTTACCTTTTCTTCCAGGTAGATTGGCAGAAGCGACTTTCCGGGTAGGGTAGTCGTATCCCGATTCGCCAGCAGGAACTGGTATTTCTGGAAAATTTTCCGCTCCGATACCTTGGCTGACAGACTGCTGAGCGAAAACTGTAATTTGTCGTATTCCTCATACGACACATAATTGTAGTGCTCTATCTGATTTTGCTCTTTATGGCTAATTACGTTTCGGATCAGCTCAACGGCCGGATTGTTTTTGTTGCGATAGCGTTCCCGTTTCCCGCTGCGAATAACTACTTCGTTCAACAACTGCGAGTCGGACTCCAGCTTGATATTGATCTGTTGAGTTGCACCCGGTGTAATTGTTCTGGTAATGGATTTATAACCAATAAATGAAAAGGTTATTTTCGTAAAACTTCCCGTGGCTGCTAATGTGTAGGTGCCCCGTTCGCTGGTGGTCGTGCCGATGGTTGAGCCAACAAAAACGACGTTGGCAAAGGGGAGGGGCTGATTAGACACTCCGTCAATAATGGTTCCAGTAACAGTAGTCATCTGCGCGTGGGTCAAACCAGAACACAATAACAGTAACCCGCTTAGCAGCAGGACTGTTTGGTGACGCACGCAACGATATAAGTGATTCATGACATAACGAAGACAAAGTCTTTCTGCAAAAAATAATTGTACGTGACACCCACCAGAATGCCGATGGCTGTTTTTGCGACCAGATACTGGACGCCCAGAAAATGAGTAGCAACAAAAAGTCCGCTTGCGTTGGCACCTGCATTGCCGAGCCAGACCAGCACAAACCGGCTGAACTGTGAGGCTACGGGCTGAGAGCTATTGGCAAACGTCCACTTTTTTGAAATAATAAAACTGGTCAGCCCACCAAAAACTGCCCCGCTAATACTGGCCGACAAATACCAGAAATGCCCCAATTGGACGCACAGAATAGTTGTCAGAAAGTCTACACCGGTAGCCATAAGGGAGGTGGCCTGAACTTTAACGAATGTTCGCATAGGATTTATAAAATACGCAGTGCCAGCGCAGCCTGTAACAGTAAATTGGCATATAAGCCCGCCAGCAAATCATCGAGCATAACGCCCCAGCCTCCGCTCAGTTTTTCCAGTTTTCGAATACCGAACGGTTTGGCTATGTCAAACAGGCGGAATAAAACAAGCCCCGCCAGCAGGCTTTTTTCATTAATCGGGATGAATAACAGCGTAAGACACATGCCAGCTATTTCGTCGATAACAACGCGGTAACTGTCTTTTCCCCACTCTTCTTCAACTACGTTGGCCGACCAGATACCGATTCCCGTCAGGGCAATCGCAATCAGTACCGGAGCAAAAGCCGGGTAGCCAGCGGGTTGCGCCAGATACCATAGTGCACAGCATGCAATCGAGGCTACCGTACCGCCCCCTTTCGGGATATAACCAATACCCAGTGCGGTAGCGATTAGTTTATGCATGGATCATATAGATGCGCCAATTGAATGTACTCAGCTAGCCAATTAGTGAAAAGCCGATTAAACGCCTGAATCATCTATAAATAAATAGCCGACAATCATTTGGGTAATGAGTTGTTTGTGATCTTCGGCAAAGGCATCGAAACTTTCTTCATCCATTTGCCAGGTGTTCATGGTGATGGCTTTCCCCAGAAAAATAAATTGAGTGTTCGATAATAAAAGACTCAACACATGCTGCATTTTGATGGGGCGAACAACACCCGCATCAATAGCTTCCTGCAATTGTTTCTCAAAAAGTGAAGTCCACTGGGCTTTTGCTACCCGAAAAAGATTGATCAACTGATCAGGGTCTCTGTGTACCTCATTTAAAACAAAGATGCATAGGCTAGGGTTTTGCTTAAACGTCTGAAAATCATGTTCTATCAATTCAATTATTTTCTCTTTCAGACTAATTGGCTTATTAAGTACCGTAGTCATACCCGCGAAGAAAAGCTGAAGCATGTCCTCAAAAATGGCTGCAAACAGTTTCTCCTTCGTGCGGAAGTAGTAATTCATTAAGGCGCAGTTCAAGCCAGATGCCTTGGAAATGTCGCGGGTTGTAGCCCCATCGAATCCTTTTTCCAGGAATACTTTCTTAGCCGCTTCTTTGATTTTTTCTTCCGCGGAACTAGCAGATTTCATCATTTCTTTTTGTTGTTGCATCAAAGGTACGGCAGCTTATTTATATTTGTCAAATGATTTAATGAATTGATTAAACAAGTTGATTAAATACTGTTTTCTCCTGAATCAGTCCTAAATTCCAGCTGTTCGAAGCGGTAAAAAAAGGACAAAGGGCAGTAACGGATGATTACGAAAATTCTTTTTTCTTCTGTAGGCATTGCTTGACAGGAAGGCTGCCGCAACAAACTGGCCTGCCAGATCAAGAGAAGGTTGCTTAACCAGCAGGTCATTCTGGTAACAACTATCAGGATTAGTAAGTTGTCTTTTAAATAGTTATAAATTATGTACGACATCTGCACAATAGGTCATATATCGCTGGACGAAATTGTCACTGCGCAAAGAGTTACATCTATGCCCGGTGGAACGTCATTTTATTTTGCCAAAACACTTCAGTATTCCGACATAAAGCATAAACTTATCACGGCTCTGGCTCCTCGGGAATATCCTATTATTGATGACTTGCGAGCCGAAGGAATTGATGTTTATGCATTGCCGAGCCGTCATACTGTCTATTTCAAAAACAGCTATAGCGATGACCAGAATCACCGGGAACAATACGTACTCCAGAAAGCATCTCCCTTCAGGGTTTCTCAAATGCCAGCTGTAAGTGCAAAAGTGTTTCACTTGGGGCCCTTGCTCTTCGATGATATTCCTGCACAATTAATTAAGGACCTGTCAAAGAAAGCACTCGTGTCGCTTGACGTACAAGGGTATTTACGGTCTGTGCGAAATCAAAAAGTGATGTATCATGACTGGGTCGATAAAGGAAGAATCCTTCCCTACGTAGACATACTGAAAGCCAATGAGTTTGAGATGGAAGTCGTTACGGGGCGAAAAAATGCGCGTGATGGAGCCATGTATCTGGCCGATCTGGGTGTGGAAGAAGTGATTATAACGCTTGGCAGTATGGGATCGCTTATTTACACCAAGGGCGTCTTCTATCAGATTCCGGCCTTCAAACCTACTGCCGTTGTCGATGCCACAGGCTGTGGTGATACATACATGGCGGGCTATTTATGGAAACGCGTGCAGGGAAATCAGGTGCAGGAAGCCGGCGAATTCGGGGCGGCATTGGCAACGTTGAAAGTAGCCTCTTCAGGGCCTTTCTCCGGCTCATCCGATCTGATTATGAGCCTTGTAGAACAAGGGGTTACGGCATAAGCCCAATGCCTGCCTATACCGGAGCCGGGTTGACTGTCGTCAATCTGTTTCCAGCGTATGGAGGTGCCGGGTTTATTGCTAAATTGCCCGTATATGAAACAAGACTACGTTGCTGGCCTGCTTCTTTGGGCTTTTTGTTTTGTGCTGATAGAAACGTCTGTTGCTCAGCGGGCTTCATCAGCGCCGGATTCATTAAAATCAACCACTGCAGCAACCGGTAAGGATTCCCCGTTGTTTGGCTCAGTCAATGAACTGGCGTTTACGCTCACTGCCGCCGATCTGCGCGTGCTGTTGAAAGATAGGGGCGATAAGCCCGTTACGCATGTAGCTTCTTTAACCTATGTCGATGCCCGGAACCAGCCCGTTAGTTTGCCGCTCACGCTGAAAGTACGGGGTAATTTTCGACGCAGCCGGGTCAACTGCTCCTTTCCGCCCCTGCTCATTGACCTTCCCAAAAAGAAAGCTAAAAAAACGCTGTTTGCCCACCAGAATAAGCTGAAACTGGTAACACACTGCCAGGTCGACGAATGGGTTGTGCGCGAATACCTGGTCTATAAACTCTACAACCTGCTTACCGATGTTAGTTTTCGCGCGCAACTCGCACGGGTCACCTATGCCGATTCGCTGGGTAAGGTTTCCTCTGAAACACACTGGGCGTTTTTGCTCGAAGACGACGATGACTTAGCCAAACGGAACGGCTCAAAGATCAGCAACATGAAACAGATCAGCATGAGCTATACTGATTCGCTCAGGATGGCTACGGTTGCGGTTTTTGAATACATGATTGGTAACACCGACTGGTCTGTGCCTTATCTGCACAACATTCGATTTCTTGATAACGGCAAGACAAGTTTTGTGCCCGTGCCTTACGATTTCGATCATGCCGGTATCGTAGGAGCGAGCTATGCCCTCCCTGATCCGCGACTCGAAATCAGATCGGTGAAAGAACGGATATATCGGGGTCTGGCTTATCCAACGGCCCTTTTTCAGCAGGTATTCAATACGTTCAATCAGGTGAAGCCGCAAGTTTATGCCGTATATCAGAACGATAGTCGGCTGGACAAGGCCTATATAAAACGCACGTTGAAATACCTGGATGAGTTCTATACCCTCATTAATAAACCGGCCTCGGCGCAGACGGTATTCAGAGCGAATGCGCAGTCGGCTGAGGTGAAGTAGCTTATTGCATCACGATCAGCGTGATGATAACGCTGATAATTACCGCCGAGAAGCCAATCATGAAAAATTGATAGGCGAATTTAAGGAGCCGGTATTTTCTGGATAATACCAGACCCTGTGTGTATATATTGTCGATCAGACTCGTATAAAGATCTTCGTCGTTAGTGAGCAGTTTCCGTAGCTCGGTGCGGTAGTCGGTTGCCGTAAGTTGCGTGTAATAACCGAAAAATAACAGATCGATTGGCCGTTCTTTCGGTGTGCTTCCACGTTTTGCCAAAGGTGAAATAGTGGGGTTGGTCGCAATCAGCGAGACAATGATCGTAACCAGGCAAACCGTCAGCAGGAGTAAACTGGGAATTAATAGAATGGCGGGGGCGTCGAATTTGCGGGCGTAAGCCGAAATAGTAATGGAAACAATAATGGTGTTGATTGAAATCATCAGGTTGGCCTTACTGTCGGCCATTTCGCTGAGTTTCATGTGATTGGACAAGGTGGTTCGAAATAACGTTTCCACCCCTTTACTGGTTTTCTTGCCCTTCTCTTTCTTAGGTTTATTGCGTTTTTGACTATCAGGTACTGCTATTTCCGACGATTGATCTTCTGGCGGCATGGGTGTCATTGTGGGTGGTCAGTTTAAGCCGTAAGTTACGTGTCTTATAGACATTGACCAATAAAACGATCGACTGTCTAACTCGCCCGTTAGTTTGTCAGCGAAGATTTTACGACTGTTTTTTGCCCTTTATTGTACCTATTTTCTGCATAGAACGGAAACCGTCGTGCCTTGCCCTGGCTGACTGTTGAAGCGCAGGGTGGCTCCATTCCGGCGAGCAAAATCATTGATCAGTACCAGCCCTAATCCCAACCCATGCGTGCCCACCTGGGGCCGTCGCTTGCCGGAAAATACCTGCTGGAGGTAGGCCAGCTGGTCGGGAGCAATACCGTCGCCCGTATCCTGCACCTGAATGGTGGCTTGTTCTGGTGCGGCACTGAGCGCTACTTTACCGCCTTTTTAGGTATGTTTAAGGGCATTGTCGAGTAGATTACGGACAATAAGAGAGAGGTCTTTGGGGTTGGCTGTCAGGGTATAGTGATCAGGTATGACCACCGAAAGCAGAACACCTTTGGCCTCTGCCAGTCCTTTATAAACCTGAGTCAACTCCTGGAGCAGGGGGGCCGCGTCGAATGGCTGGGGGCTGGATTGCTGCTCGAAATGATTGTTTTTGCCCCATTCAAGCAGGTTATTGAGCAACAGACTGGTTTGCTGGCCCATAAGATCGATTTGCTGGGTTACTTTTTCGACATCCTGACTACGGTTTTGACGAATCAAAAAGCGCAGCAGGGTACCCACATTCATGATGCTGTTGATGGGTTCGCGCAGGTCGTGGGCAATTACGGTGTAGAGTTTATCTCTGGATTGTTGAAGACTTTGCAGTTCAGTATTGGTCGTGCGAAGGCGGACGGCTAACAGACTAATGATGCCAATAATGATCAAAGCCAGCACTAACCCGGCCATAATGAGCTGATTTCGGTCTTCATTTCGTTGTTTTTCGAGTTCGAGGGTTTTGATGGTGGCTTCCTTTTTCTCTGATTCATATTTGGCCTGGAGGTTAAGCAGCTCCTTTATTTTCACCCGTTCCGTGTAGGCTCTTTTGAGCGAATCATAGGCCAGTAAATAGGGCAGGAGATCTTTAACTTTTTTAGTCTTTGTACGGGCAATTGCCATACCAAAATTAGCTTCAATAATTACATAGTCATTGAGACCAATTTTTGACCTACCTGCGGCCAATATCTTTTTCAAATATCGTTCCATTTCTACGTAGTTACCCAAACCTTCATTGGCAGACGCAAGATTTGAGTAAATCGTTATTTGATTATAGGAACTGCAGTGAGCTGCATATTTCAGTGACAAGTTTAGTTTGTTTATAGCTGTTTGAAAATCTTTATTCAAAATGTAGAAAAAACTGAGATTAAGGTAGATATCCTTCAACATAAATCTCATCTCCGGGTATTTTCCGACAAGTTGTACTATGCTGTCATATTTTTTCTCAACCTCTGCTAAAGTCATTGGCTGATAGAATAAATCCAGCTCTGCCAGATACCTTGGCATAAGGCTTATTTTATTCCGGGGGTCGGATGACGTTTCGACTAGAGAGAGAGTTTTATCATAATGAAATTTAGCCTTGTCGATATCGCCAACCCGTTCGTTAAAATTATCGATATTCAATCGCATGAGCGCCAGATGGCAGTGGGCCATACCGGATGTATCGCTGGTACGATCAAAATAGGTCAGTGCTTTTTGAAAGTAAGTAAGGGCTTTTGGCGCATCTTCTGATTTGTAGCGGATACCCATCAAATAGTTATACATCGCTATACCAACACCAGAGCGCTGCTGACTCACTAACTTTTGAATGGTTGCCAGATCGTTGCCAAAGTTATCCGAAATTTTGTAGCGGCTATATTCCAGCCAGATCAGCTCATGCATGTAGCGTGACTGATCGTCTTTATGGCTATACACTACTTTTTCCAGACTGTCTGGATTCATGTTTACAACAAAATAATCCTGGAACGAGGTATAGGTCTTAGGCTGAGCCAGGGCGGTAAACACCCTGATTGTAAGTAATAGGGTAAGTAGAAAGAACTTCACTTGATAAAGGGTAGGAAGGCGTTGTTAAGCTGTAAAAATACAGTAAAAAAACCTTTTGTCTACAGATGGCAAGTTGTTGTTAATTAAATAGTAAATACAATAGATACATTTTATTTATTAAAATCACAAGTAACCTACATCAGTTTTACCGTGGTAAATTCCTTACTTTGTGTTCTACCGCGCATTGTACTGAAATTTCCTATATAAAAGTATGTCCCCCATCCGTATTATTCTTCTGGAAGATAATCCTATCGACAGTTTAACTATACAGATAATGCTTACCGAATTAGTTGACAAAGAGCATCAGTTGGACTTGGTGGCTGTCTTTGAGACCCTGACTCCTCTGTTAGTATTTCTGGAAACCAACGAGGTAGATATTGTCATTGCTGATATTTTTATGAATAATAAGCCAGTAGGCCTCTCTTTGTTCGACTACCTCAAACACCGGCCTATCTCCCTTCTGTTTGTTTCCAATACCAACGATAAGGATATTTTTCTGGAAGCCCAGCGCAAATCGTCGTTTCGCTTTATCAGTAAACCGATAAATCTTTTTACGCTGCATGCCAACCTGTATAGTATATATGAAGAGATGCAGCGCAACCGGCAGTATAACTTATTAGCTAAACAGTATTTGTATTTAAGTGGGAAGGGGGGGCAGCAGGAACAAGTACTGTTTGATGATATAGTCTATATTGAGTCAGAGGGTAATTATTGTTTTGTGTTCACGACGGCAAAGAAATACGCGCTAAAAAAGTCGTTGAGCAAAGTCCTTGAAGAGGACCTGGACGTGAGTTTTCTGCGCATTCACAGGGCTTATATTGTTAACAAATCAGCTATTAAACAGATTGGTCCGCTTTCTATCAAAGTCAATGAGCATGTATCGTTACCCATTGGCCGACACTATCGCAAATCGCTGATGGAATTTGCAAGAAAGTAATGAATAACCGGATACCCGTACAGTTTACCAGCATGTTGCTTTTTCGTAACTTATTGGTACCCCTCCAGTAAGTTGATCAAAGTCTACTAATGTGACGAAAAGCGTTAATGGTGGCTAAGGAATAGCTAGTCTTCCTTTGGAGCCAGCACGTCATCATTCTCTTCCTGACTTGCCCGCTCCACCGTTTCTACAAACTCCTCCGTCGAAACGGTGTGTATATATGGATCATCGAGTTCTTCATCCGAATTGGGTGTGGTTGGGGGAGTATCTGGATTCATGCTGTCAGAATTTAAGGGAATAATATGGATTAAACGAAAATCTCGTAGTGAAAATAAACGCAGGAACGAAGGCATGATTTTTGCCTATAATTATATACTAATTTTTTCTATTAGTATATAATTTCAACCACTCCTATATAGTCCATGACTAATTCCAGTATGCGTTTTTGCGCCATTTTTCTATGGATATGTCTGTCCGGTTGGGGAATTACCCCTGTTCAAGCCTATATCAAAGTATACGAACAAATAAACCCAACATTTCGACTTACAAAAACAGTTGACAAAAGCCGGGCCAATGTGGGCGATGTATTGAGTTATACCCTTGTTTTGACAAATACGGGTACTGTATCTGCCAGTGTAGTCGTTCAGGACTCCTTATCAGCGGGTGTTAGTTATATAACTGGGTCGGCAATCGTTCCAACCGGAACGACCTTTACGCCGGGTGCCAGCGTTAGTGCCTGGCAGGTGCTGAATATGGCTGCCGGGCAACAGCTAAGCCTAACGTTTCAAGTAACGGTTACTGCCGGCGGAATAGTTTACAATACGGCCAGTATTCCTGGCGAAGCGGTTCGGGCCTGCACCACCATACCCGTCAAAATGTGTGCCGGAACAGCATACCGCTTCCAATTGACTGCCCCACCCGGTCGCCCGGACTATCAATGGTATCGAATTCCGCCTGGCAGTACCAGTGCTGTGCTACTGACCGAAACCAGTAACCTATTGAGTATAACGGCGGCTGGTACATATAGCCTTTATTCCGCAAATACCGCCAATTGTCCTGATTTCAGTTGCTGTCCGTTTATTGTCGAAGAACAAAATACAGTCGGTTGTTTCCCTATTGCCGTCAAACGGTTTGATAAGCCTGTTGTTCCGCCTAACGCTGGTAGTGTACTGTACATTGGCAATTCGTTGGGTAATTTCTTCGCTATCGATGGCAATACAGGCGCGGGTAAGTGGCGGGTTTCAACAAGCTCGGCTTTCACGTCGAGTCCATATGTAGCGGCAGGACTAGTTTTTACAGGATCCGATGGCGGAACCCTGTTTGCCTACGACACGACGGCTGGTCAGCAACGCTGGCAGTTTAGTGCAGGTACTGGTATTTTATCAAGTCCGGTCGTTTCACATACACTGGTATATGTGGGTAGCGAAGACCAGAATCTCTATGCGATAAGCACGGCCACCGGTTCGTTACAATGGAAATACAGCACCGCAGGGGGCGTGACAACGAGTCCAACAGTTGCCAATGGGAGCGTTTTCTTTGGTAGTAAAGACCAGACGCTCTACGCGCTCAATGCCAGTTCGGGGCAGCTAGAGTGGAAATATAGCACGGGTGCTGCTATCCGCTCCAGCCCGGCTATCGATAATGGTCGTATTTATTTTGGTTCCGATGATTATACAATTTATGCTTTAACTGCCAGCACAGGTGCCTTTCAATGGAAATATAGTACAGGAGGCAAGATTTCGTCGAGCCCAACTGTATCCGGCAATAACGTTTTTATTGCTAGCGAAGATGGTACGGTCTATGCCTTAAATGCGACTACCGGCGTACTGGTGTGGAAATATGGTACAGGAGGGCCTATAACCTCCAGTCCTGTTGTTTGGGGTGGTAAGGTATTCCTGGGTGGACAAGATTACACCGTCTACGCACTGGATACTTCTACGGGTGCACTCAGTTGGAAATACAGTACAGGAAAGCCTATCACGTCGAGTCCTATTGTTCAGACAGACGTTGTCTACGTAGGTAGTCAAGATGGCACACTGTACTGTTTAAATGCCACTACTGGAAGTCTTCGCTGGAAAAATCCACTCGATGGTCAGTTGTTGGCAAGCCCCAGTATGTATACAGCGGGCGGGAGCATCGTCGCTCCGGGTATTAGTGGGGGCCAGCAGTAAATCGGCCTCAATACATGTAATGCAAGCTTTATTGTGACCGACATAAGAAAAGCACTTAACGATAATGTTAAGTGCTTTTTTATTAAGAGTCTCCTATAGGACTTGAAACTACGGCCCCTTCATTACGGATGATGGCCTACCCATTTTTTGCTGTTTACCGTCTCTTGAGCAATTGACCCGTTGGGTGCATTGAACTAAACTCAGCATGTAAAATCGGGCATTTTATTTATTCGGCTGACGTGCCCCAAGTACGCTGGCCAGGACCTGTCGAGCGGTATCGGCCTATTGCTTACCAACGCTGGTTTCAATCAGCGAAATCAATCCGTTGAGTTGCGCTTCACTGAGGCCTACCTGCAGGCCTGCTCCCATAGGAAACTGCAACTGACCGTCAACGCCAGTCATACTGGCAAGGGACGAAATGGTTACCAGTTCCCGCTGACGACAGGTTAGCACGTCGAGGCCTGCGAACTCGTCACGGCCTGGGTAATCTGTCCCTGTGCCGAAAAAACAGACGTAAAGAAGCTAACTAGTATCAACAGGATAGGGAGAGCTATGTCGGCAAGCTGCGGTGTAGCGGCCGGATGACTGGTAAAGCCGGTTGTTTTGGTATCGAATGAATGTTTCATGACCGTTTCGTTCATCTTTCTGTTTCTTTACTCATAGTGTCTTTAGCTTGTTGCCGTGGCGTTTATCGTCACGCACAGCCGAATGGCGTGGGAAAGGATCTCGCCAAATTTGTGGTACTCCGAACCATCCTTACGCGAAAGCTCGCTTGTAGTCGCTCAATTATATCGGGCATCCGGGCTTTCTTATAAAAAATAAATGGATCCGTCGGGGCCGACCGTGCGGATCCATTTGTAGTCATTAGCGGGTGAATTCAGCAAAAAATCTAAATCCGTAATCCTATTTCGAATAGTCGCTATCACTGACCTTTTCCATCCACTCTACCACGTTACCGTTCAGGTTTTCCTGAATGGCGATATGCGTCATGCCGGTTGTTGCAGTGGCTCCATGCCAATGCTTTTCGTTGGGCTCAAACCAGATGACATCACCGGGACGAATTTCTTCTACCCGACCACCTTCCCGTTGTATCCAGCCGCACCCGGCGGTTACGATCAGGGTTTGGCCCAGCGGATGAGTATGCCAGGCGGTTCGGGCACCGGGCTCGAAGGTAACGCTGGCGGCTGCCCCACGCCTTGCGTCGTTGGCCGCAAATAAGCTGTCTATCCGTACGGCTCCGGTAAACCAGTCGTCCGGTCCTTTAGCCGACGGTTGTGACCCTACTCGTGTAATTTCCATACTGATGCTTTTATCGATTTAACTGAGACGACGGGTAGTGAGCGCCCTCCCTGTTTTTCGATTAGTTATGCCGTTTCCTGAAGTGTTTTTTCAGTAACGTCGGTAATAACGACGCTGGCTCCCCGACTCGAAAAGGCCAGGGCTGTTGCTCGCCCAATACCTGTTCCGGCACCGGTTATAAAAGCTACCTTACCAGCGAAAATTTCATTTTCTGTTGATTTCATATACGTTGATTGGTTACTGCACTTTGTTTATTGAAGACGCAAAAAATCACGTCTCTAGGCCAGCTTTTCATCACTTTATCCGGGGTAATCGGCAGATTACGAATGCGGTGGCCGATGACTGCTTTTTTAAGATTATGCAACTATTGGGTTCTGTCCCCAATTCCCGCAGGCGGCAGGTAACGTATAGGTGCTATGGCAGCTCCAAACTGACAGTTACACTACCCGAACCCAGCGCAGCCTCAAGTCCGGCCGGGTTATCAATCCGTCCGAGTCTGGTGTAGCTATAGCTTGTCGGAAACGACTTGTAAAAGAGCACCAGCGTAGTGGACCCATACAGCATCAGATCACCGGTAGTAATCGTTCGGGGATTTGATGCATTGGTGGGCAACGGTCCCGCATTCGGGCTGGTGGGGAAATTGTACAGTTTTTCGTTCCCGTTTAACTCACTCATCGAAACGGTCATGGGTAGCCTGGCTCTAAACGCCGTGACAGTCGGATTGTCCTGCAGGGTTGCGATGAACGAAGTGGTCCCTATCCTTATTCTGACCGGACCGCCGAGCGGCTTATTGCTGGTTGTATCTGGTTCATTGTTTCCAGGTACAGCAGGAGAAGGACCCCCATTGTTATTCATAGTACACGCCATAATTCCAATGAGAAATAAAAGAATTAAGCTGATTCGTGCCTTGTTAATGGCTTGCATACTGATTCATTAATGCTGTTGAACGTTAAGTATATACCCTGAATGTAGCCTCTTTCTACGGGCAAAGCTACCCGAAAAGCATGGGCGGCTTTATAGCGAAATCGCAGTCCTTTTTATAAAAACCGCACCTTTAATCAAAAAATGAATTACGTGATTGTTTAACTATAAAGTCTACAACTTTCCGTTACCCTTTGAAAGTCAGGCTGTAAGCGCAAAATGTTGCCAATTGCCATGCTTGAAACCTTTTGATTAAAATCTTTAGTCTTATATTGTAATTATGAAAATGCAATTGCACAAAGAGGTGGCCCCGCCTGATGCCGGTGATGCGGCAATAAGACCACGCCGGACCGGTGAAGCCCAGCCCATCACGATGGTCTATGATAGTCCATCCGAGCTACCACCCGGCACCACGCCGGTGAGTCGACTTTACTACGAAGACTGGAACATTAAAGTCGTGGATCGGGAAAAAAGCGGTTGTGATAACTACCTGTCACCCAACCGTCGGGATTTCTACAAGATCATGCTCATGACCAGCGGCACGGGCTGCCAAACCGTCGGGAAGGATAATTACCTCATTGATGAACGAACCATTCTTTTTCTGCACCCCAATGAGATTATACGCTGGCGCAATGCCCCCGAAACGGTGGGAGGGGGTGTCTTCTGCATGTTCAAAAAACGGTATCTGGATCAGCACCCATCCCTGAAGCTGGTTATCGACCGATACCGGTTTTTTACCGAAAAAAAGATCCTGCGTCTTTCCGAAGAATCGACCCGGATGATTCACCAATTGCTTACCCAGATGAAGGCTGAAGCGGCCTCGGGCGACCCACTAGCCGAAGAAGCCATGCAGGCTTATGTTCAACTGGTTCTGATTGAAAGCCTGAAAGGAACAACCTACACGTCAACCGGTCCGATTACCCATGAATACCGGCATGTCTATAATTTCTTCGAATTACTGGAAAAGGAAACCAATCTGGC
Source organism: Spirosoma pollinicola (assembly GCF_002831565.1). Lineage (NCBI taxonomy): Bacteria > Pseudomonadati > Bacteroidota > Cytophagia > Cytophagales > Cytophagaceae > Spirosoma > Spirosoma pollinicola. Next base: position 1,257,643 of record NZ_CP025096.1, read on the forward strand.
CAATCTGGACAAACCCATCCGAATCCGGACGGCTCAGGAATATGCACAGAAACTGAATCTGAACCCCAGTTACCTGAACGGGTTGGTTAAAAAGCATATCGGTCAGCCCATCAGTACACTTATTAAAAATCGTTTAGTCGAAGAAAGTAAAGCGCTTCTGATTCAGACTGATTGGAGTTTGCAGCAGATCAGCCAGATTATTGGCTTTGCGGATCAGCCTAATTTCAGCCAGTTCTTTAAAAAGTATGTGGGTATAACGCCCAATGAATTTCGGCGCTCACCCATATCGCCAGCTTATGAGGATTGATTTTTTGAAAGAAATGAACCTGCATCGCTGATTTATTCCTGGTAGCATACAGGCTTGTTGGAGTCCTGATGCCACCAGGTCAACCAGCAATATCCACTGGTCCGGTACATTAAAGCAGGGTACAAACTTCTCCCTGAGGGATCTACGTTTAGTAGTTTTACAGGATCACTTTGAAAATATTACTCTTGTCAGCTGCTAACGTAATCCGTAGTCTATCCCCATTTAACCGTAGATGCGGCATCCAGGTATTTCCTGAAAAGTCGTTCTATCAAGTGGCATAATACTCACTTTCGAGGAGGCACCTGGATTGAGCGCACCAGAATCGATTCAGACTTTACCGATCGAGCGCCACATAGCCAACTCCTGACTAAATCGGTTGTCAATTACTTCGCAAGTGGCATCAATACGCATGGTGGGCCGGGTAGTGAGATTGTAGGCTGGCCAGGCGGGTACATCCTTGGCGGCTGGTTTACCCGTTCGGGCAAAGGTGGTCCAGAGTTCGGCGAAATGACGGGAAGCAGCAAACCGTTCGGGCCGATTGCCACCAAAATAGCTTTCCTTGGGTTCTGACCCGTCGCGGGGGGGCAACTCGTTGTTGAATTTAAACGAAATGTCCATCGCGTGGGGCGTACCCATCGCGTAGTCCGTGCCCGGAATTTTCTTTTCGGACTTGTAGCCGAAATTATACAGATAGACCGGTGCTCCACCTTGCTTCACCTTTTTCTCGGCAATGTCTACCGATCCCAGCCCCATCATGGTAATGGACGATATGGCGACAAAAACAGCGGGGGCTGATGCGTTAGGGTTGGCTTTCCGGTAGGTGTCAACAATTTTGTCAGTGTCTTGCCCGTATTGTGGTTCCAGCTTTTTCTGGACACCCTCAAAATCCAGTTTAGCGAACGCGGTGTCTTTACTTTGCCAGGCAAAAAAAGTGTACTCATCCTCGTTCCAGCCCACCAGTAGCGGCTTATTGCGCGAAATGGCCGGTGCGGTAGGATCGAACGGATGATGCGGCAGCACCACGCCGTCGACCACCGGCCCGAACCCGCCGTAGTTTCGGCGCATCAGGCTCTGCGTCCGATTTTTCTCCTGGAACGGTGGCACGGACGGTAACTTGTTCTGAATGGTCAGCAACGTAGCCGCTGGTACGTCGAGCAATTTGCGCCAGTCTTTCGGGGCGATGTTCAGCTCCTTGAGCAGCATAGCCGTTGTTTCGGCGGCTACGTCTTTGGCAATCATCCGAACACCCGGTCCGCTTTCAATCGAGGCTTTGTTGAAATAGGGAGCTGCATCGGGCATGGCGTACAAGCAAGACGTTTTCGCTCCTCCACCCGATTCGCCCCAGATCATCACGTTATTGGGATCGCCCCCAAACTGAGCAATGTTGTCGTGGACCCATTTCAACCCTAGTGTAATATCCAGCATGCCCATGTTGCCCGAACCGGCATAGTCTGAACCGGCTAGTTCGTCCAGATAAAGAAAGCCCAAGAGACCCAGCCGGTGGTTCGTCTCCACGATAACCACGTCGAAATTGCGGGCCAGGTTTGACCCATCCTGCCCACCCGATGCCCCGGAACCACCCACAAATCCACCCCCGTGGCTGTAGAACATCACCGGGCGTTTTCGGTTATCGCTGGCCGGTGTCCACACATTCAGGAACAGACAGTCCTCGGCAGGGTCCGGTTCATTGCGCCGGGGTGCCTGAATAGCCGGTGCACCAAACTGGAGCGCATCCCGCACACCCGTCCAGGGGGCAATGGGAGCGGGCCGCCGAAAGCGCCGGTCGCCGGAAACTCTACCCCCGTAGGGTATGCCCTTAAAGATAGTCACCCCTTCATTCCGCGCCCCTCTCAGTCGGCCGTGGGTGGTGGCTACCTCAACGAATTCATCCGCCCGGCCAACGCCTGAAAACCCGTATCCGGGTGCAGCTATGGCGGCCGTAGCCAGGGTTAATCGGGTCAAAAAATCGCGTCTATCCAGGTGGTTCATCGGATTGGTGGTTCAGGCGTTTAGGTTTGTGGTTATGAAAGATAAGTTATGAAAGATAAGCAGTCGAACGAAAATACTTTTGCGTATTTGGAATAGCGTTTATGTCATGCTGACCGGTCCGCCGGTGCGGAAGGAAGCATCTTAAAGGTCAAGCATTAGCTGAGCTGTCGGAGCAGATGCTTCCTCCGTCAGCATGACAAAAAGTAACCTAACGTATAGTCTCCGACCTATTTAGTCTCTCTTAAATTTCTCTGCTTCCAGTCTCTCAAATAGGGACAAATATACTATACTAACATACTACCGCTTCTGTATCACCCATTGATGTTCAGTTTATTGATCAGCTTGTCGAGGGTGATGGGGTACTCGCGAACCCGGATGCCCGTGGCGTTATAGACGGCGTTTGCAACCGCTGCCGCCACGCCTACCAACCCCAACTCACCAATACCTTTGGCTTTCATGGGCGACATGGTCGGGTCAACATCATCGAGCAGCACCACCTCCTGATGCGGAATATCGGCGTGAACGGGCACTTCGTAACCCGCCAGGTCGTGGTTGACAAAGAAACCAACCTGCTTATCCACCACCAGTTCTTCCATTAGGGCCGCGCCCACGCCCATCGTCATGGCACCGATGACCTGACTACGGGCGGCTTTGGGATTCAGGATACGCCCGGCGTTGCAAACGGCCAGCATGCGCCGGACGCGGATCTCTCCGGTGTAGCGGTTCACGCCCACTTCCACGAAATGAGCCCCGAAGGTATCCTGCGCGTACTCCTCAGACAGGTTTCCGTAGGTCATTTCATCCGTGACAACCAGGTCGATGGCTTTGGCTGCGTCGCCCAGCGGGTAGCTGCGGTTTCCCGAACGTACCTGTCCACCCACGAATTCCACCCCCTCGGTACTGACGCCTAGTGATTTCGTGACGGCTTCGCGCAATTTGACACAGGCGGCATAGACGCCCGACGTAGCGGAGGCCGCGCCCCACTGTCCACCCGAGCCGGGAGATTCCGGAAACGTTGAATCGCCCAGTTTGACCACCACGTTGGACAGCGGGACGCCCATCATCTCGGCGGCTGTTTGTCCGATAATGGTGTAACTACCCGTTCCGATATCGGTCATGTCGGTCTCGACCGTCACGATGCCTTCCCGGCTTAGCCGTACGCGGGCCGCGGATTTCATGATTGGCGCTCCCCGGATGGCCGACGCGACGCCCATCCCGATTAACCATTGACCCTCCCGGATGGTGCCGGGTTTGGCCTGCCGCTTAGTCCAGCCAAACTGCTCAGACCCGGTTTTCAGGCACTCGACCAGTTTACGGGAGGAAAATTTACGGCCGGGTTTTTCGGGGTCTTCCTGGGTGTCGTTTTTAATTCGGAAGGCTACGGGGTCCATGTTCAGTTTCTCGGCCATCTCATCCATGGCAATTTCCAGCGCCATCATGCCCGTCGCTTCCCCCGGTGCGCGCATGGCACTTCCTTCGGCCAGATCGAGATCGGCTAACCGGAGTTGGGTAAACCGATTGGCCCCTGCGTATAGCAGTCGGGTCGATGCGGTGGCCGTTTCCGATATGCCGCCGGGCAAATTACCCGACCAGCTTTCGTGACCGATAGCGGTGATATTTCCATCGGGGGTGGCCCCGATCCGGATGCGCTGAATCGTGGCGGGACGGTGGGTCGTGTTATTGGCGATCAGCGGCCGGGGCAGGGTTACTTTCACGGGTCGACCCGCAGCACGGGCGGCCAGTGAAGCCGCGATGATGTCGGACAGCACGGTACCTTTACCACCGAAGCCGCCACCGATAAAGGCCGATATAAGCCGGATATTTTCTTTCGGGATACCCAGCACTGTGGCGATGTCCCGAACGCCCCAGTTGATCTGTTGAATGGATGCCCAGCACGTCAGTTTATCCCCGTCCCACTTGGCAATGGTCGCGTGAGGCTCCATCATGGCGTGGGTCTGGTCGGGGGTGGTATAGGTTTCATCCAGCTTGACCGGGGCCGACGCAAAGGCGCTCTCAAAATTTCCCACGTTCGTTGTCGGGGGTGGACTGAACGGACCCGGCTTGATAAGGGGTGCCGAGTCTTTGGCGGCAGCCAGATCGAACGCACCTTTGGTTTTGGTATAGCTTATTTTCAGGAGGGAAGCTGCCGCACGGGCCTGCTCGAAGGTCTCCGCCACCACCACGGCGACCGCCTGGTGATAATGGTCGATGTCGGGTCCGGCCAGCAGCCGGTCGACGTAAAATTGACCCGGCTTGAGTGGTCCGGCATTGGCGGCCGTCACGATCGCCAGCACACCGGGGGCGGCTTTAGCCTTTGACTGATCGATGGCCTTGATCCGTCCTTTGGCAATGGCTGCGCCCACGACGTACCCATACGCGGGATTGGACACCGCGTCGTTATATTCATAGGCGTATGTAGCCGTTCCCGTTGTTTTCAACGGGCCTTCAATGCGGTCCGTTGGTTTGCCAATGACCTTGAGCTGGTCGATTGGATTGGCTCCTGCAGGCGTTTCAAATTTCATGTCAGTGGTTGGCTTCGTTTAAAACGGCCGTCAGGGTACGTTCGACCAGAGCTAGCTTATACTCGTTTTCCTTCGTGGGTCGGGCTCCTGTCAAGAGTTGGGTGGTAAACGCCTTCGCCCCGGATGGTAGCAGCGATTCGGCCTTTTCAACCCGCCAGGGCCGGGGAGATATCCCCCCAACGGCCACATGACCCGTACCATTTTTCTGTACAATTGCCGCCACTGAAACCAGCGCGAAAGCGTAGGAACTGCGGTCGCGCACTTTGTGGTAGATCTGCACTCCTCCCACGGGTGGCGGCAGCAGTACCGCCGTAATCAGTTCGTTCTTCTCCAGTGTCGTTTCCAGGTGTGGCGTCTGACCCGGCAGGCGGTAAAGCTGGTCCAGCGAAAAGGTGCGTTTGGCCCCGTTGGCCTTTACCGTTTCTATCGTCGCATCCAGGGCACGCATGGCCACGGCCATATCACCCGGGTAGGTGGCGATGCACGAAGCACTGGTACCGATGATCCCCAACTGGCGACTAAATCCGGCAATGGCCGCGCACCCGCTGCCGGGCACCCGTTTGTTGCAAAGCTGGTTGGTATCGTAAAAATACGGGCAGCGGGTGCGTTGCAGCAGATTACCGGCGGTGGTCGCCTTGTTGCGCAACTGCCCCGACGCACCCGCCAGCAGCGCCCGCGACAAAAGACCGTAATCCCGTCGCACGAGGGGGTGAGCTGCCAGATCGGTGTTGCTGACCAGCGCGCCAATGCGTAGCCCGCCAGCCGGGGTCGATTCTATTTTGTTCAGGCCAATTTTGCCAATATCGATGACATGTACAGGAGTTTCGATTTCCAGTTTCATCAGATCGAGCAGGTTGGTGCCTCCGGCCAGGAATTTAGACCCTGGTGTTCGGGCCGCGGCTGCCGCGGCTTCGGCGGGTGTGCTCACCCGCTCGTACGTGAAAGTTTTCATAAGCCTTTGTTGATTAACGGCTGGCTACGGATCAAGGAGGATCGGGGATGAGCCGGTGATTTACGCTTGCTTTTCGGCCACTTCATGCATCGCTTCGGCAATATTGGAGTAAGCCCCACAACGGCAGATATTGCCACTCATCCGTTCGCGCAGTTCCAGGTTGGTAGCCTGTGGTTTCTCCAGCAGACTGGCACTGACGTGGCTGGGTATGCCCGCCTTGATTTCGTTGAGCACCCCAATGGCCGAGCAAATCTGCCCCGGCGTGCAATACCCGCACTGGTAGCCGTCGTGCTTGATGAAGGCCGCCTGCATGGGATGTAGCTTGTCGGGTGTTCCCAAGCCCTCGATGGTGGTAATGGCGTCGCCCTGATGCTGAAGGGCCAGCGACAGGCAGGAATTGATCCGCTGGTTATTAACCAGTACCGTACACGCGCCACACTGCCCGTGATCGCAGCCTTTTTTGGTACCCGTAAAGTGGAGGTGTTCCCGCAGGGCATCGAGCAGGGTCGTCCGGGTGTCCATTTCCAGGTTGTGGGATTTACCGTTCACCGTAAACGACACCTTTGCCAGTGAGAGTGGAATGGTATGGGGAGCGGCCTGGGTGCCCGTCACGTTCAACAGGGCAATGGCGGCAACGGCAGCCGTCGTTCCCGCAATCATTTCGCGCCGGGTAATCATCGACTCGTTTGACTCTTCCATCGTATTACCGTTTTAAAGGGTTAATGAGTATTCGTTCTTCTAAAACAGCCAGCATCCTCCTGTGTTAGGTACTAAATACAAAGTTCGACCCTTTACAGGTTGAAACTTATACTAAAACCAGTGTCTTTTTTATGAAAACCATAGATTGGTAGTTTGACTCTAGCACTACAAGGTATTGACTAAACGAGGGAAGCGCAGCCCCAAACCCGGCATTTGCCCGAGGAACCCACTGTAATGATACTACTGTCCCTATCGGTAAAGAATTGAAAAGCACATTTACACATCAAACGGCAACTTTCTATTTCGTTTTGTGGATAAGAAGGGCGTCGCGACCTTTTTGGCAACCCAGGTCGATGTTCCCAGTACGGCTACTGAATTTTTCACCTGCACAACATTCTTTACACCACCTACTTTCCGAGCCGCTGAGTCATCAAAAGATTTTAATGTTTTTCCCTGGGCGGGTGGTCTGGCAACCATCGCATATAACATTATCTTGCGCTTTATATCAATTCCATACAGTGGTTTGCCAGTAGCTATTTTTTTACCGTCGAGGTCACCAATACACTTTGCGGGGTATTTTTCAAACGAATGAACCTGTTTATTTCGATACGCGCTCCAACTATACACCAATCGATCGTTTTCGTTTAATAAAAGGCGAGCTACTGCTATTTAATGAACTAAGTAAAATTTTACTACTGAATGACTTGCGTTAAGATTAGACATAAGCAAAAATCGTTTAGGAAAGCCTCCGAATAAAATCAGGACAAGACACTTCATGGGCAGGCTGACCCATTTTAACATACCACCGGTCGGTGCGCACCAGGGTCAACGCCGTCAGGTAGCCACTCTGGTCATAGGTGTAGGTGTTCTTCAGGGTATGATCGCCATTGGTCAGGTTGAATTCCCAGTTTAGAAGTTTGCCCTCGGAATCATAGGCGTAGGTCGTCCGGTCTGATTTGTTATCTTTTGTTAAGGAGTCTGTCCCGGGCACGGCCCTACCTTTGGCCTATAGGTAAAACAAACTCCTTACACGTATGAAAACGCTCATCACCATTGAAGAAGTCGCTCAGTTGGCTCTTTCGATCTTTTTGTTTGCTAAACTGCCCTTCGTCTGGTGGGTATACCCGGCTTTGCTGCTGCTCCCCGATGTGAGTATGCTGGGGTATCTGATAAATGCTAAAGTGGGTGCATTTAGCTACAACTTGTTCCACCACAAGGCAGTGGCCATTGCGGTTGGCGTGGCTGGGGTAGTGCTGCAAAACAATGAGTTGACGTTGGCGGGCATACTGCTTTTTGGCCACTCCGCCATGGATAGAATGATAGGAGCCGGATTGAAATACACGACCGGTTTTGCCCATACGCACCTGAGTGAGGCAGCCGCTCAGACGAAGCCAACTACTGAATTAACGGTTGCCTGATCGTCAGCGAACCAACTACCAGAGGTTAGTAGCCCTAGACAAATCCAGGTAAACAAATGCCTATCGACGCTACCATTTCTTCCGCTTCCGTAAAGGGGCTGCTCTATGCCGTCGCGCAATGCGGGGCCGATGCCGGGGCGTTGAGCCAGGCAGTTGGGTTGACTAGTGCCGAGTTGAACGATCCTGACGGTCGGGTGCCCATGGCGATCATGCAACGCCTGTGGGGTCTGGCCGTACAGATCACAGGCGACCCGCACCTCGACTTGCACATAGCCCAACATGTCCACCACAGCAGCTACGGCGTGCTGGCGTACGTACTCATGCATTGCCCTACACTGGGCGTGGCCATTCACAAATTGTGCCGCTATCAGGACATTGTTTGCAGTGGCACGCGCATCAGCCTGCGCCACCAGGGCGACAGTGTGGAACTGGTCGTCGACATAATCAGTCCCGCAGTTGTGTACCCGCACTTTGTGCTCAACTCCGAGCTATCCATTTATCTGCATATGCTACGGCTGCTGAGTGGCTAGTCCCTCGCTCCCGAAGCACTACACCTGGCTTATCCCGCTCCGGCCGATACCCGCGAGCACGTTCGTGTTTTTGCGCCTGCCCTGGTGCAATTTGGTACTCCCTATTCCGCCCTGCGCCTGCCAGCTGCCGTGTTAGCGCTACCCATCCTTACCGCCGATCCTGGGCTACTGGCGCTGCTTGAGCCGCATGCCGCTGCCCTGCTGGCCCGACTACACACACTGCCTGCTCTTGCCGATCGCGTACGCCACAAATTGTTGCACCTGTTGGTTCAATCCGAACCCACCCTGGAAGCCGTGGCCGAAGCCCTGAGCCTTAGCCCCCGCATCCTCCAGCGGCAACTGCGTCAGGATGGGTACAGCTACCAGCAACTGCTCGATGAGGTACGCCGTGAGCTGGCTGAACGCCACCTGCGCGAGGGTATTCTCAGCATCAAAGACATCGCGTTACGGCTGGGTTTCGCCGAACCGAGTGTGTTTATCCGGGCATTTCGGCGCTGGACCGGCCAAACGCCCGGTATGTTTCGCCGGGGGTCGTAGTAGGAGCAATAAGCTACTGAATGACGTTCATTTTAGTGCTTTTTTAACGCCTTGCGCGAAAAGTCAATTCAATTTTCGGAATCGGTCAACAAGCCAGCCACTGGCACACAATAACTTTGTTACTTATCTAACGCCCTCTGGGTAACTACCATGTTTTTAGGTCATTTTGGGGTCGGTCTGGCGACCAAGCCCCTGCAACCGCGCGTGTCGCTGGGTACCTTGTTTCTGGCGACACAGCTAGCTGATTTACTTTGGCCTACCCTGTTGCTGCTGGGCATAGAGCGCGTCGAAATCAAGCCCGGTCTATTGGCTGCCTCACCCCTTGACTTCGTGTATTATCCCTTCACGCACAGTCTGCTGGCGGAGGTGGTATTAGGCATAGTACTGGGCCTCGCTTACGGCCTGTTCCGGCGTAACTGGCGCGAAGCCCTGCTGGTGGGTCTGCTGGTGCCCAGTCACTGGCTGCTCGACCTGATCATGCACCGTCCTGATCTGCCCCTGTACTTCGGCCAATCCCCCAAAGCAGGACTGGGTCTATGGAAAAATCTTCCCGCAACGCTGGTACTCGAACTGGGCTCGCTGGCAGTCGGTCTATGGGTGTATATGCGCCACACCAAGGCGCGTAACCGCACCGGTCGCTTCGCACTCTGGGGTATGATCGTCTTTTTAGTGCTCGTCTATTTAGGCGGAGCCCTCGGCCCGGCCCCGGCTAGTGTCGCAGCCCTGGCCTGGAGCGCTCAGATATTATGGCTGGTCGTGGCCCTTGGCTACTGGGTAGATGCGAATCGGGAAGCTGTGTAGAGTAGCCGCTACTTAAAAACAACGTATGGTTTGACAAACAAATAACTTACTCATGAAGACATTAGGACTAATTGGTGGGGTTAGCTGGTATGCTACATCCGTTTATTATAAGACGCTCAATCAACGCACCAATGAACGACTTGGCAGCGCTCATTCGTCTAAACTTCTTCTCTTTTCGGTGGATTTTGAAGAGTTCAGCTTACTACAACAGGTAGGCGACTGGGATGCCGTTGAAACGATGTTATCAGGCATTGCGATACAACTTGAGCAGGCAGGAGCAGACTGCATTGTGATGTGTGCCAACACCGTTCACCTGGTTGCTGACGCAATTCGGCAAAAAATAAACATTCCGTTGCTGCATAGTGCCGAGGAAACAGCCAGGGCAATCGCCAGCCAAAAAATGAATAAGGTTGCGCTTCTTGGCACAAAATTTACCATGGAACACCCGTTCTTTAAAGATCGTCTTTCCCAGTTGGGCATTGAGACGATTATTCCCGACGAAGCGGATAAGGAGTATATTCATGCATCTATATTTAATGAGTTGACAAAAGGAGTTTTTAAAGACGAAACAAAAAATAAATACATTGCCATTATTGATAAATTAAAGAGTCACGGCGCAGAGGGCGTTGTATTTGGCAGCGCTGAGTTTTCACTATTGCTTACTCAAACGGATTGCAGTATTCCAATTTTTGACACGATCGCCATTCATTCCGAGGCCGCGGTTGACTTTGCCTTATCTTAATAACGAGAGGGTAAAAGCCAACGGTTACCTGCCACAAAGAGCGACTGTCTGGGAAGCTGAACATGTGGAGGATCGTATCAGAGATCAGTAAGCAAATCGCCCATGTAGTTGGCTCAGAGAAGTTCTGGATGTATTTGACGAATGTCAGGACCAGGAAGCACGGTGATATTAACGTGTTTCCTGGAATAATTTCTTTACATACCACAGTTGAAGCCCAGCGTAAGTTATTAAGCTTCTTCTCGTTAATTAATTGAGTAAACGACCCATATTAGAATTTTTCAGTACCAACGTAGCCTATGAACGATTCGCTCCACCAGGCAGCCCGACAACTGCGGCAGCACATTCACCAGTTTGTGGCGTTGTCGGATGAGGAATGGCTTGGCCTGGAGCCACACCTGTCGATCGTCCATCTGAAAAAAAACCAATTCATGGCTACGCAGGGGGTTGTTGCCAGTCAGATAGGCTTTATCCTGGAGGGCGTATTCCGGCAGTATTATACCAAAGACGGCGAAGAACGCACCACCTATTTCTTCTTCGACCAGCAGTTGGTAGCGGCTTACATGAGCTGCATCACCGCCCGGCCATCGCCGGTTAATATAGAAGCCCTCAGTGACACGACGTGTCTGGTCTTTCCTTACGCCGTCCTCAAATCACTGTTCAGTCAATATGCGGGCTGGCAGGAATTTGGCCGATTGTTTGCCGAATATATAATGGTGGCTTTGGAAGAGCGAATGGCGGGCCTGTTGATGCTCAGCCCCGAAGAACGCTATCTGGCCCTGCTGGAAGGCGATCAGCGGCACCTCCTCCAACGAGTACCCCAGCACTACATTGCCACCTACCTGGGCATTACCCCCGTCAGCATGAGTCGAATTCGTAACCGAATCATCCCTAAATAACGTAAATAGGGGGCAAAATGGAAACTAAATCGTTAATAGTTAAGAGGTTGATTTGTTGGCTATTTTTTGTCATCCCGAGGAACGAGGGATCTTCGGTGAAATGGAAAACTTAGCCTCACCCGAAGATCCCTCGTTCCTCGGGATGACAAAAATCAGCCTTTCCTTCATCACCTAAGTTCCATTATTCACGTTAAATAAGGGATGGCCGAACCGGTTGCCGGATGATCCGACTACGGGCGAACCGGCGGCCTAACCGAACTGACAGCCCGACCGAATCGCAACGGCGAACCGGCAACCCAACCGAATCGCGGCCCGACCCGTTCTTATCTTTTGTTATCGTCCTGGCCCGAGGTGGTCCGGTAGCTTTGTTGCAGACAAAAACACAAAGCTATGCAGCCGATAAAAGAAGACAATCAGACAACATTCGTTAGCCAGGAAGTCGAGTTGCCGGGTGTCATTGAACCCAGTGGATTCATCGTTCGCAATACCCCGCTGAACAAACCAGCAGCCGGTCAGGTGATCGTTCGGGTAGAAGCCAGTGGCATCTCCTTTGCCGAGCAGGCCATGCGCCGGGATCGCTATCCGGGCCAGCCGGCGTTCCCCTTTGTGCCGGGTTACGATCTGGTCGGCACGGTAGTAGCTATTGGGCCGGACGTTGATGCCTCGTTGATGGGCAAACGGGTGGCCGCCCTGACCAAAACCGGGGGCTGGGCCAGCTATTCCCTGCGTGCGGCCAACGAGTTGCTGCTCGTTCCGGCTGGAGTTGACCCGGCCGATGCCGAAACACTGGTTGTCAATGGGCTCACGGCCTGGCAGATGTTGCATCGGAAAGCCCGTATTCGCGCGGGTCAAACCATCGTCGTGCATGGCGCCAACGGCGGTGTCGGTACCACCCTTGTACAACTGGCCCGGCACGCTGGCGTACGGGTCATCGGACTGGCTTCGCGTCGACATCACGCCACCCTGAAAGAACAGGGCGTTGAACCCATCGATTATAACGACTCAAACTGGGCCCATCAGATTCGGGAACTGGCGCCAGATGGGGTCGATGCCGTTTTCGACAATGTAGGTGGTGCCGGTATTACGCAATCGTTTCGCTTGCTCAAACAGGGTGGCACCCTGGTTAGCTACGCCATTGCTTCAGCCATGCTGACTCAAAAGTCGATGCTCCTTAACTTCATCGACCTGATTGCGCACCTTACCTGGTGGAACCTGATGCCCAATGGTCGCCGGGCCTTGTTCTATGACGTCATGGCGGGTCGGGGTAGTCAGGCGTTTCAAAGCCGCGCACAGGACGATTATGCCCAGATCATGAGCTTGCTGGCCAGTGGTGTGCTTTCCCCCCGCATTGCCGCCCGTTTTCCGCTTGACCACATTCGGCAGGCCATGGAACTGGCCGAATCCCGAACCGCATATGGCAAGGTAATTCTCATTCCTAATCATTCTCAAAACGCCTGAATCAGCCGACGTCATGAAAAACACATTCCTACAAAAACACCATATCTTGATTACCGGCGGCAATGGCCTGGTCGGTAAGTCGTTAACGCAGGACTTGCTCCGTGAAGGGCACCGGGTTAGCCACCTGAGCCGTACCCCATCCATCATTCCGGACGTCACGACCTACGGCTGGAACGTGGTGGATCAGCAGATTGATGCGCATTGCCTGGACGGGGTCGACACGATCATCCATCTGGCGGGCGCGGACATCGCCGATGAGACCTGGACGCCCGCCCGCAAGCTGGAAATCAGCCGCAGCCGTACCGAATCGATCCGGCTCCTCTACCGATTGATGGGCCAGCGGCCTCATGCCGTCAAATCGGTTATCTCGGCCTCGGGCATCGCGTTCTACGGGGACCGATCCGATGAAATCCTGACTGAGCAAAGCGATCCTGCCCCCGATTTTCTGGGTACGGTCTGCCAGGAATGGGAGGCTGCTGTTGGTGAAGGGAAAGCCCTGGGCCTGCGCGTGGTTATATTTCGTACGGGGGTCGTCCTCACCAAAGAGGGTGGGGCGTTGGCTTCGTTGGTGCCGATGATCCAGTCGGGTTTTGGGGCAACTATCGGCAGCGGTCGCCAGTGGGTTCCCTGGATACACCTGCAGGATGTGGTGGGGCTGTATGGTCTGGCGGTTCGGGACAGTTCACTGGCGGGTGTGGTCAACCAAACCGCTCCGGGTCTGCTCACCAACCGGCAATTTATGGAAGCTCTGGCCCGGCACTTTCACAAACCGCTTTGGATGCCTTCCATTCCCGCTTTTATGCTCAAACTGATGATGGGGGAGCGCAGTGCTTTTGTGCTCAATAGTGCCAGGGCTGTCCCACCCGAACGGCTTCTGCAAGCCTACCGCTATCAGTATCCTACTCTTGATCAAGCACTAAGCGCCATGTATGCGTAACAGGCGGAGGATTCAATGGGCCCAGGATCTAACCCAAAAGACTACTGGAACGGGCTGGCCATCTTCACCCTAAGAACCACGTTTGCCCATTTTTTTTTCGTCGTATGACTCGACTCGTTCGTATGCTACTAACTTCATTTGACAGATAGTAAAAAGTCAGTGTCTCGAAAAAAACTCCAAAGTGAGACCTGGGAGAGTATCCACGTATAGGCCGTTTAGTAGAACGGCTTATTTTAAGAACTGTCAAAGGCCCACAGTAGGTGCCGCACCGGCGGACCGTGCCGACCCGGGTCTGACCGTCGCCAACGCGGTACTAACCGTAGCATACAATTAGCGAGGCATTTCAGTTTACTTCTTAAATTTACAAGGGTAATCTTAATCCCGGTTAAGTTGTCCCTTATTTGCTTCAAAAGAGTTATATCTGAATGCCGAATTAACGTATAAGGATCTTGCTGAGGTAAAAGCTGACCTACTTTCTCCAGGCTTAAGGAGTCCGTTGATTCTTTTAAGAATTTGGCAAATATCAACTGTGCCAGCAGGGGACGTATCGACGGTAGCTCTTAATTAAGCGTTGATAAACAATACGCTTGCTGGAGAGTTAAAATTCAGAGCTGGACAAGCTCAGACTTATAACTCGTTACCAATAATGAAAATAGGAATCATTGGCGCTGGCTTCATCGGCAGTGCCCTTGCCGTTCGGCTCACGGGCCTCGGCCATTCATTGGAAATTGCTAACTCCCGTGGCCCTGAAACATTGGGTGAAGTGGCCGAAAAAACCGGTGCTACTCCCGTTACCTCCCAGGAAGCGGCTCATTATGGCGAAATCATCGTGGTGACCATTCCTCTGAAAAATATTCCCGATCTACCCAAAGACTTATTTGAGGGTGTACCTGCTGAAGTGCCCGTCATTGATACCAGCAACTACTATCCCCTGTTGCGGGATGGACATATCGCCGAACTGGAGCAGGGTGAGCTGACTGAAAGCGAATGGGTACAGCAGCACCTTGGCCGGCCTGTCATCAAGGTGTTCAACAACATCTTAGCTGACCACCTTGAAAAATTGGGACAGCCCGTTGGGACACCCGGCCGTATCGGTCTGCCGGTGGCTGGCGATGACCCTGTAGCCAAGCAAAAAGTAATGGCCCTGGTGGAGGAACTGGGCTTTGATGCGGTGGACAATGGTCATCTGCATGAATCATGGCGGCAACAGCCTGGCACACCCTGCTATGCAGCCGATCTACCCGCCAATGAGCTACGGCAACAATTAGAAAGTCTGGGCACAGAGCGTACGAAGGATCAACATGCGCAATTTTTGGCCAACCACGCTGCGCTGGAAAAGCAAATGGCAGCGCAGGGCATCGAGCTGAAATAGCCACCGATCAAACCCGCTTCCCTTAATGCATTGACTTTCATAGGAAGCCGCACACAGTTCTTACTGGTGCGGCTTTTTACTAACCGGAATTTTAACTACAGTCAATGGTAAAGGTGATGAAACTCCAGGTTCTCACCCTATGCTACTGATGACGTTGGGCAGTTATTAAAAACACCCGTCTCGCAATAACCCTCGTGCTTGAGACTAAGGAGCGTTTATGTATCTGCTTCTTAAATAGGGCGTTTAGGGAGATTGACAGATTTGCTCTATTTTTCACACAGCAAACATGAACTTGATGACAAATGCAGTTTGGAATGATTGTCTTCCTGCTATGTATAGGGAGGCCTTGCTTGGCTCAAACTCAGCAAAGCGTCAGTTTTACCAACGGTAATCAGGTATTAGCGGGCACGCTCACGATGCCTCCAGGAACGGGCGTTCATCCGGCGGTACTTATTGTCTTGGGCAGTGGGTCTAGCAACCGAGATGGGGAGGTAGAGGGACTTAGGCCCTTCCAGGCAATGACGACCGAACTGGTCAAAAAGGGGTTTGCTGTGTTACGCTATGATAATCGGTCTAAAGGTCGCTCACCAGGTAAGCCAATTGACGAGTCTACTACTACAGAATTGGCTTCAGATGCTCAAGTAGCTTACAGATTCTTAAAGGGTCGTAAAGAGATAGATTCAGGACGAATTGGAATTATCGGGCACAGTGAAGGAGCGACTATTGCCGCTATCGCTGCGTCAAGGATTCCGAAAATCAGATGTTTGCTCGCTCTCAATGGGGCTGCTTTGCCTGGCTATGAAGACATTTTACTAACCACCGAGGAGCGGCTACGAGAAGCAGGTACATCCGATGATACGATTCGTTCCTATCTAACCAACATGCGGCTTTACTTAGGTCGTCCTGCTTCTACTCCATTGGGAAAAAGAAGGGTAGCCACCCGGCATATCGTTCGGTTTGAGATTAACAGACTACCTGTCGACCAACGCGCTAAGATTACAAAAGCCGACATCGAATCGGCAGTAGATAGCCAACTGCATGAGGTGCTATCTCGTTGGGAACAGCACTACTTAAGCCTGAATCCTGCCAATTATTATCAGAAATTGCGTTGCCCAGTCAGTTTAATTTTTTCAGATAGTGAAGTGGAAGGTCTGCTCTCGAAGCGACTGTCCGAATTCAGAAAAGTGTTTAACAGGGTTAATCAGGCTCCTCCAATACGGCAAATCAAGCACGCAGACCATAACTTAATTACAACAGATCAGCGACCCAAAGCAGTCTCATCGGCCTTTATTAAAGCAGTAGTAGAGGAGGCAGGCAAATTGATTTAGCTCTGTAGTTATCTCAGTTAAACGCTCCCCAGTGAGACGATATAACTTTAGTCTTTCCTCAGATGCAACAATAGCCAGCATCTCCGCTGGCTATTGTTGCATTATCCTTTTCAACGTCTTTCTATCGCTGACCAAAAACAAAGTAGACGCCTGCACCTAGCAAAAGCATCTTCCCCGTATCCCCTTCGGTAAAAACAATATGGTACCCTGCATCCGCATTTATACCAAAAGAAGGTGCAACAGCATACTGTAATCCGACCTTCGGAGCTACGCCAAACTTACTATCATTGTCTGCTGATTTTAAGGTCTGAATTCCGTTGGTAATTTCAACGGTAGCAGCCGCTCTATACAACCCGGCTTCCAGACCGACATAGGGACGCAAAGCTGACTCGGAGAAAAAGTACTCTGCCTGACCGG
The DNA here is from genome assembly GCF_002831565.1 of Spirosoma pollinicola. Taxonomy (NCBI): domain Bacteria; kingdom Pseudomonadati; phylum Bacteroidota; class Cytophagia; order Cytophagales; family Cytophagaceae; genus Spirosoma; species Spirosoma pollinicola. The sequence goes on from NZ_CP025096.1 coordinate 1,274,548, forward strand.
TCACCATTAGAAGATTCCCAGAGGCTTTGACCGATCCATTTGTCCCACTCCCGGGATCAAAAACGAAACTTGCCGAATTACTTTTGGTAAAGTAGCGACCATTCAATCCAATGGCCAAATTCGGGTTAACAAAGTAGCGAACCGTAACGCCACCCCCCCAAAGGCCGTCAGAGAAGGAAGACCCTTTTTCGGTCGCGGCTAAAAAGTTACCATTCACGTTCGCTTGAAACTGAGCCTGAGCATTATTGGACAAAAGCAGAGCCCCAACAACAAGTAAAGTGGATGTAATTACTTTCGTAATGTTTTTCATGATGAGTAGATAACGTTGATTAAAAATAGATTAAAGTTTGCGAAGATAGACGGCAATACTTATATGGCCAAAGACTTTTCTCACTTTAACGCTCCCCAAAATGAGATGCACCAAGGCTCATGACTTAGTGGTAAAATTGGCTGCTTGGATAGTTGCGCAGGGCAAATCCATGGAACGCGACCTGAAAACGGGCGAAACCCACCACGGCAAAGTCGCTCTCAGGAAAGGACAATTTCCGGATGCCATGAATCAGCACGGCATCGACGGTTTACACATTCAACCAGTAAGAAAGCTTGACGACCAGGGCCCGGTTTTTGCTGGCCAACGAACCGGGAAGGTAATTTTCCTGGTACACAACAAACAGGTCCGAAACGGGTGCGTAACGCCATTGCAGCCGGGCATTCAGGTTGATGTTGTTGGTCTGGTTATTGAACTGCATAAACGTGGTCAGAAATACCTGGCGGCTGAAAGTCAGATCGGCGCGGGGACCAAGCAGTAAGTAACGCACTGATTTGTAAGGTTCCGGCAAGCGAATGTCATTGTACTCTGCCGATAGGCTTAAAGTACCATAGGGCTGGAACCGGTACTGGGTCGTAGCCACAATGTTGGCGTTGGTACCATTAAAGTAGCGACCCATGTTTCCCTCGATCTGGGCGTTCAGGCGTTTGCGCTTGTCGGAGCCATAGTGCCAAAAAAATCCCCGAACCTGATAGCTTGTGTTTTCGGCTAATTGGCGACCATCGGAGTTGGTTGGATCGTAGGCGAAAAACAGGTACGTGTAGCCTGTAAAGTACCCGGCATAGGCATCGGCTGTATTCCTGAATTGTACCGAGTAACCATAATTTGTTTCACGGTCAGTAATACGGCCACCCAGATTCTGGATCAGGCTACCGCTCAGGTAGGTTCCATGCGAAATGACTCGGCGCGTTCCCGGGACGTAAAACGTCGTTGTCGTTTCACCGCCGTACCGCCAGTAGCCCAGGCGAGGCACGTAGCCAATATCATTAATCAGGTAGTTCGTGCCGACATAATCATAGGAGCCAATGGCCGAAAAATTTCGACTGGTGTAGCCCAGGTTAGCCCCGTAGGTATGGGCATCCATGAGTTTATAAGGCTTGATGGCCTGGTGATAAAAGAGCTTTCCCGTCCAGCGGTTGTTGGCCGTCTGGAGCGTATAGTCCAGTCCGCCGATGCGCGTAAACCGGCTGCTGTCCGATTGCTGGCTCATGCTCTGGCGGTTCACTAAAATCGCGGCTATATTCGATCGGCCCAACACCTGGCGTTGGACCACACCCACCGTATAGTTTTCGCCTGGAATGCCTTTTTCGGCTTGGCTAGCCGTTTGGGTGTTCAATAGCCCAACGCGCCAGTTTTTACTCACTTTACCGCTAAGCCGGACCCCATAAAATAGCGGATTTTGCACGATAATGCCCGCGCTTGTGTCGCGCCCGATGCCGATCCGCCGACTGAAAAACGGCCGTGACCGCGTCGAGCCAAAGTTGGCAAACAGATCCTGATTCTCAATAAAAAACTGCCTTCGTTCGGGGTAAAATAGTTCGAATCGACTCAGGTTTGTGACCTGCTGATCAGCTTCTACCTGCGAGAAATCAGGGTTAACGGTTAAGTCCAGGTTCAGCGAGGGGGTAATTCCGATTTTAGCGTCGAAGCCAATGCCCCCGGCAAAATTCTGCGTTCCACCTTCATTGCGGCCGTCGATGAGACGGCCACTGAGGTAGGGAATAATAGACAGATTGGGACCCGGCGCGGGAAGTGGTGTGGCGAAACGAATGGTATCGGCGAAGGCCAGTGACGAGGGCGATTGCGCAACGGGTACCCGTTTCCAAGCCGATCGCTGGTTGTTTTTGACATCGTTTCGGACAAAGTTGGCCAGAAAATAGCGCGCCCCGGCTCGGTATCGAATTGTCTTAAGCGGAATCATCATTTCGCCCTGCCATCGGTCGGCAAATACTTTCACCGCCGATCGCCATTTGTTGTCCCATTCGGGTGCCACCTGTTCGCCGTTGTAGATTTGCCCTTCCCGCTCCACGCCCAAGGGTGTCAGCTGAAAAGTAAAGCCATTAACGCGATCGCCGAAAGAGTCGAAATAGACGGAAAAATTGTCATTGGTATCCCACATAAAATCCCGTTTCAACGAGCTGGCAATAAACGATTTCTCCCGATTTTTATCGTAGCAGACAACGGCCAGATATAAAAAATGAGTATCGTAACTCATCCGGACTTCGGTCCGGTTGTAAGCCGGAAGGGTATCGTTGGGGAAATTCTGTGTGAAATTACCGGCGATAGTGGCCCGTTGCCAAGCTGCTTCAGACAGGTCTCCGTCGATGCGGATCAGAGAATCGGTAGGTGCGACAAGGAGGGACTGGCCCGAACTCTTAACTGACAATAGTAGAGCCGTGAACAGCATAAAAAACCTGCCGATAGATGGAATCATAAAATGGAGTTTATAATGCAGACAAAGCTACGGCGGTTACCGCCATTCGCAAATCGCTCCAGATGGAGTGGAGTCTGATTTGACTCATTACTTCAACTCGATGACTTCAGCCACGTCCAGTTCTTGTTCCGGCTTAGTCACTCTGGCTCGCAGTTCACGGGCTTGATCCACACGCTGTGACGGAGGGCAAGGGACAGCTGGGTTCTTTTAAATGGGCGGTCGATTGGGTTGTTCAGCGGCCGGTTGTTAGTTTAATCAATCGGGATTACTATATATATGAATCTGCAAAATTTCGAGCTAGTTGCATGTTCGTTTATTGATAAAATATAATAATCAACCTAATGTCGAACGCTACTTACTGATTTAAATTTTTGAAATATTTCTAGCAAAACATGGAAAAACTAAGGTGATTGACTCGTTGGCAACGTTCCCGGTAACGATTGCATAGAAAAGAACAATAAAATATTTGTTAAATTTAATAAATGGATGGACATTAAAAGAGGAAATATCATTCTGCTGAAAGGCATAGAATACGGTGTTTATTGTAAAAGTACAAAAACGAACACTATCGTATTTTTGCTTGCTTTTCCTGGGTACTAGTTGAATCCTGTAATATCTTTCCTCCAACTATTGTGAATTATAAATCGCTACCTGACGAACTATTGGTTATCTATCTCAGGAACGGAGATCAGATGGCCTTTCGAGAGATTTACCAGCGCTATTGGAAAAAACTGTACAATGTTGCCCGACGCAAAGTTCAAGATCTGGAGGCTGTGGAAGAGCTTGTCCAGGATATTTTCCTTCGCTTATGGGAACGCCGTGGGTCGTTACGAATCGATCGGTTAGATGCCTATTTGTTTACCGCTATTCGATACGCTATCATTAATCATATAAAGGCAACGCTGGTTCAGGAAAAATACGCGGGCTATGCGTTTGCCTCCTACAACGAAGCATTATTTACGACAGACGATCAGATGGATCTGGACGAATTGATGAATGCCGTGGAGCAGCATTTGACTGATTTACCAGAAAAGACCCGTCAAATATTTCGCCTGAGTCGCCTGGAATGCCAGACCGTCAAAGAGATTTCTTCCCAACTGAAAGTTCCGGAGCGGACGGTCGAATACCACATCAGCAAGGCCATCAAAACGCTCCGTCATTACCTCCGCGATTACCTGTTGATCGGTCTATTTATGAATTTGTTTCTGTGAGACTGGATGGTGACGCCTACCGCCGTATCATTATGTACTATAATTTTTTCTAGGAATATACTCTTTTTTAAGCTCTTATATTGCATTTTTTAACTAATTAATAAAACTATTTGCGGCATTCGACCTGTCTGGTTGACTTACTCAGTAGAAACTAGGACTACAGGTCAAATGAGCCGGAAGAAGTTTGGGCAGCTTTTACAAAAGTATCTACGCGGTGAATGTACACCCCGGGAAAAGCTTTTTGTTGAACATTGGTACGGCCTGCTGGAGACGGAAACCGGTGAGTCAGGTCAGGAAATCGATTTAGCTGAGTTGGAAGGTCGTCTGTGGAATCAGATACAACAAAAAATGGATACCAACGAACTGGCTGACGAGACGCCGGTTATACCAATCCGAACAGTTAGCTATCGTTGGCTAGGTATTGCGGCATCGCTCATTTTGGTTGGTATCTGGTTCTATGCGAAGAATCCCATTGATCTGAAATCCATTTATCCGCTCACCGCCAATTCGCAAACGGACTGGATTGAACGGTCGAACAAGTCGGCCCAACCTCTGGCGATACGCCTGGAAGATGGGAGTACCGTTCAACTGGCGCCTAAAAGTTCGCTTCGATTTCCTAAACGCTTCGCCGTCGAAAACCGAACGGTGTACCTGACGGGTGATGCATTTTTCTCGATTCAAAAGATGCCATCCCGCCCGTTCTATATCCACACCGATAAGGTTGTGACAAAAGTATTGGGCACCAGCTTCTTCATTCGAACGCTGCTGACTAACAGCCAAGTACGAGTGGAAGTCGTTACGGGTCGGGTTACGGTCTACAAAGAGGAAGAGGAGAAGGAAGCCTCACCAAATAGGGTTGTTCTGAGTCCCAATCAGACGGCTACGTTTTACAGTAGAGAGGATCACCTGGTAACGGGACTCGTCGACTCCCCCAAACTTATTAAGCCAGTAGTCAGTGACCAGAAACCATTGACGTTCCAGTTTGACGATGCACCGCTGGCGGAGGTTCTGGCAACGCTCGAACAAGCGTATGGAATCAATATCGACGTTGTAAACGATCAGCTGAAAAACTGTCCGCTTACCGCCGATCTGACTAATCAGCCACTCTACACGCAACTGGATATCATCTGCGCAGCACTAAAATCCACGTACGAAATTAAGGGAACCACAATCCTGATCAATGGGAAGGGGTGTATCTAGGAACCAATTCATCAGTACAATAAACGACTTTTTCGTAATCCACTTGCCTATGACCTGACTGTCTTCAATACACGCGTTTTCATAAAAACGCTGGTCATGCGATCAACATGAACCAGCGCCGAATTGCTCCAAATACGATCGGCGGACAGACTGCGAATCATACGCCGATTGAATGGATTATTTTGTCGATTGACCATCTAACAAAACCCTTAAAGGTATGAAAAAAAGAGAACCTGTACGTACAGGCTACTCGCCGAGCCGACCTGCTACCCGGCTGATGCGGTTTCTGAATTTATCGCTTGCTCAACTCTTTCTGCTGGTAGCCTGTATGAATTTTTCGTTCGCCTTCAATAGGGATGGACAGGATTTGATGAACCGAACGGTTACGCTCAAGGTCGAAAACCAGCGGCTCCGCGTAGTGCTATCGCAAATTGAACAGCAGACGGCTGCCCGTTTCGTGTATAGTTCGAAGTCGATCAACATCAATCAGCCGATAACGATTGCCGTTACCGAAAAACGCCTGAACGAAACGTTGATCGATTTACTTAAGCCGCTGAAATTGACGTATCGACTGGTGGGTGGGCAAATTGTGCTGGAAGCCGATTCTGAATCACACACACGTATCGGCGTAGGTAGCGAAGCGGCTGACCGCGCGATATCGGGTACCGTAACCGACGAGAAAAAAACAGGGTTACCGGGCGTAAGTGTTGTTGTAAAAGGGTCTAATCGCGGTTCGACAACGGACGCAAATGGACAATTCAAGTTAACGATACCGGATGGAGATGGCATAGTACTGACCTTTTCGTTTGTCGGTTATCAAAGTCAAGACGTGCCGGTGGGTAGTCAGGCGAGCATCAGCGTATCAATGACCCCCGACGTTTCTGCACTGGACGAAGTTGTCGTGATCGGGTATGGTGCTGTTCGTAAAAAAGATTTGACCGGCTCCGTTGTTCAACTCAAAGGCGAGCAACTTAAGGAAGTGCCGACATCCAATGTTCTGGAAGCGGCTCAGGGAAAAATTGCCGGTGCCGACATCACCCGAAGTAGTGGTCAGGCGGGTGCCCGGGTGAACATCTCGATTCGCGGCAACCGCTCCATTGGTGGCAACAACTCCCCGCTGATTATTGTGGATGGTATTCAGTACAGCAATCTGGAGGATATCAACTCCAACGATATCGAGACGATGGATGTGCTGAAAGATGCCTCGTCTACCGCGATCTACGGTTCGCGGGGGTCGAACGGGGTTATTTTGATCACCACAAAAAAAGGTCGTTCGGGCAAACCAGACATATCGTTCAATGCCTATTCCGGAATTTCGCAGGCAACGATGTATCCGAAGGCGATGGACATCACTGCGTTCCGGGATTTCAAACGGGAAGCCTGGCGGGCGGGTGGCGTCTGGAAAAGTCCGGCCGATGATGCCGCTATTTTTACGAATGTGGCTGAATATGATGCGTTACAAAAAGGCCTCTGGACTGACTATCAGGATGCGCTGATTCATAATGGCCTGCAACAGGATTATCAGGTCGGAATTCGGGCCGGTACCGACCGATTAAAGTCGTATGTATCAGTTGATTATTTCAATGAAAAAGGAATTCTGAAACTGGATGAGCTGAAGCGCTATACCGGACGACTCAATGTTGATTTTACGATTAACGACTGGATGAAAATCGGTCTGCAAAGTCAATTGACCTATTATAACCAGAGCGTTCGGCGAGATCCGCTTAACCAGGCCAATAAAATCAGCCCGCTTGGATCACTGTACGATGCCAATGGCAATTTTAACTACATCATGCTGGATGGCCAAACAGCTAATCCACTCTCCGACGAACAGCCCAACGTATTCAATAACACCGTGTTGACAACCCGGGTGTTAACGAACGGCTACCTGGAGTTGACGCCTTTGAAAGGCCTGATGATTCGGAGTACTCTAGGTGTGAATCTGTCTTCTATTCGGGATGGAGCGTATTCATCGCCGAAATCCATTGACCGCTCCCTCACGGGTAAATCACTGGCGACTTATAACACCAGCAGCAGCCGGAGCCTGAACTGGGAAAACGTAGTGACCTACCAGCGAACGTTGGGCCAACATGCCGTTACCTTAACAGGTATTGCCAGCTACCTGAGTAATTCATCCGACAATTCATCGGCATCGGGTGTTAACCAGTTGTTGCCGTCGCAGTTGTTCTATTCCATCGGCAGTGCCACGGAGGAAATCAAGATCAATTCAGCTTATACGCAAAACAACCTGGTGTCGTTTGCTGGTCGGTTAAATTATGCCTACCGGGATCGGTACCTGCTCACGGTGACGGCTCGTGAAGACGGTTCATCGAAACTGGCCCCGGGTAACAAATGGACGTTCTTCCCATCGGCGGCCCTGGCGTGGCGCATCATCGAAGAGAAGTTTATGCAGGGTGTCAAGGGGTTTAGTGATCTGAAGCTACGGGCTAGCTACGGTGTGGCCGGTAATGATCCATCGGGTCCGTATGCTACGCAAACGACGCTGACCCGGATCGCCTTTGGTTATGATGAAGCGGCAGCCCCCGCCTACACGTTCTCCCGGAACGTGGGTAATATGGCCCTGGGTTGGGAACTGTCGTATACGAAAAATATAGGCCTTGATTTCGGATTGTTCAATGGTCGAATCAACACCTCCGTCGATTATTACGATACCCGCACGCAGGACCTATTGCTGGACCGTGGTCTGCCGCCAACAACCGGGGTGACGACGGTGAAGCAAAACATTGGCAAAACCCGCAACCGGGGTGTCGAAGTTACACTGGGAAGCACCAACATACGAACGTCAAGCCTAAGCTGGACCAGCAACGTCACCTTCACCAGAAATAAGGAAGAGATTACCGAACTGGTGACGGGCAGCAATGACATTGGTAATGGCTGGTTTGTCGGTTCGCCCATCAGCGTGTATTACGATTACGAAAAACTGGGTATCTGGCAAACTTCCGAAGCTGATCTGGCCACGAAACTCTCGCCAACCCAGCTACCCGGCGAAATAAAAGTCAGAGACCAGAACGGCGACGGAAAGATCGACGCCGTCAATGACCGGATTATTCTGGGAACACCCCGGCCCAAATGGAGTGGCGGTTTCGACAACACCGTCAAATTCAAAGGATTTGATCTGAATGTATTCCTATATGCCCGTATCGGACAGATGATTAACTCCGATCGCTCGGCCCGCTTCGATCAACAGGGTGTTGGCAACAGTACGGCAGGTCTGGACTATTGGACACCCGAAAATCCGACCAATGCCTACCCACGGCCCAATAAGAATGGTGGTCTGAAATACCTGTCGACTCTAGGCTACGTAGATGGTACTTTCGCCCGGATTCGGAATATTACGCTGGCCTACAATGTGCCGGTTAAAGTATTGCCAAAGGCCATTCGTGGGGTACGGCTTTATGTGACGGGCAAGAACCTGTTCACGTTTACCAGGCTGAACTACGACCCGGAGCGGGGTGGTTCTGAAAACTTCCCTATGACCAAGCTCTATGTATTTGGCCTGAACGTCAATCTATAACCCGAAAATAGTAAATCGATCATGAAGGCATTCCTAAAAAAAACGGGGTTATTGACATTGTCTCTGCTAACCCTTTTCTCGTGTAAAGACGCACTGGAAGAATATAATCCCAGTGGGTTGACCGCCGAAACCGTGTATACGACACCCGAAGGATTCGAAACACTAGTCAATGCGGCCTATTCATATCAACGCTGGTGGTATGGGAAAGAAGAAGGGTATAATATTGCTGAAACGGGAACCGATATCTGGACGAGTGGAACAGGGGAAGTTTACCGCGATTTGACCCAATACCTCAATCTTCAGGGAAGCAATACTGCTTTGGCTAACGAATGGCGGGAGTTTTACGCTGCGATCAATCTTTGCAATGGCGGCATAAGCCGGATCGACAAAGCTGGCCTGTCGGCTACGTTACGACCCATTCGTGAAGGCGAACTGCGGTTTCTTCGGGCCTTTTATTACTGGCACATTGTTGAGACCTGGGGTGGTGTACACTTCACGACGCAGGAAACGAATGGCATTGTCTCTACGGCTAACCGGACACCCGTAGAAACGTTTTACAATCAGATTTTTGAGGATTTAAAGATAGCCGCAGCCAATCTGCCCATTACACAGCCACAGTACGGCAAAGTGACGAAAGGGGCCGCACAGGCGTTTCTTGCCCGTATGTATCTAACGCGCGGCATGAATAAAGAAGCGCTGGAAATGGCGCAGGCTGTCCTGGCGAATACGAACTACAAGCTGGAAGCCAACTACGCCGACCTGTGGAAAATGAGTAATCTGAAAACCAAAGAAGCCATCTATGTAGTGGATTACTCGGTGAATCTGGCGCTTAATGATCTGGTCAACACAACATTCAATCCCTACGGTCACGGGCGGGGAAGTAACAACGCACACCTGCTGTTTCTGATGAAGTACGATGACCGGCCCGGCATGACGCGTGACATTCAGAACGGGCGGCCGTTCAACCGCTACATGCCAACGCGCTTCCTGCTCGACCTCTATGGCGATAATGACGCCCGCTACGAAGGTTCATTTAACGAGGTTTGGTTTGCCAACGCCACTACGCGCCCGGCGGGTATGAATCTGGGTGATACGGCCGTTTATTGCAGCCGAAAAGAAATTCCGGATGCTTTTGAAGCGACACGTAAATACCAGACATACGATCGGAGCAAGATTTATAACGCCAACGGAACGGCAAAAGATAATTTGCGCTACCCCAGCCTGTCGAAATTTATGGACCCTACCCGCGCCAGTCTGAACGAAGCTCAGAGCGCCCGCGATGTGTTTGTAATCCGGCTGGCCGAAGTTTACCTGATTGCTGCCGAGGCTCAGATGAAACTTGGCAACTTGCAGGCTGCGGCTGATTATATCAATGTACTGCGCACCAGGGCCGCAAAATCCGGTAAAGCAGCCGCTATGCAAATTACGCCCGCTCAGGTAACCCTCGATTTCATTCTGGATGAGCGCGCTCGTGAGCTGGCTGGCGAGCAAATACGCTGGTTCGACCTGAAACGTACCGGTAAATTGCTGGAACGCATTCGGGCCAATGCTCCCGACAACGCGGTCAATCTTCAGGATTTTCAGGTGTTACGGCCAATTCCACAAACACAGTTGGATGCCATTACCAACAAGACGGAGTTTACGCAAAATCAGGGCTATCAATAGGATTTATCTGGAAGCGTACTGGCAGGCCAAGCCGCCGGCACGCTTCTTTTTTTCGAAAAGTGCAGGTAGACTATAAAAGACAATGACTAGACGTTATCAATTTCTCAGCCTCGTATTCGCCACTCTGGTTCCGTTTGCTACTCAGGCCCAATCAACACCAACCTATAGCTGGGCGAATCTCCCGAAGATTGCTCAGCCAACGTTTCGGAAAGACACAATATCGATTCTCTCGTATGGTGCCAGACCCGATGGCGTGACGCTGAATACGAAGTCGATAAACACGGCCATAGCCGCCTGTAGTCAAAAAGGAGGGGGCGTTGTCGTGGTGCCGGGTGGCTTGTGGATGACCGGTCCCATCGAGTTGAAAAGTAATGTCAATCTGCATCTGAATAAGTCGGCTTTGTTATTGTTTACCCCCGACAAAAGCCAATATGCGTTGGTAGAAGGCGTATACGAAGGAAAGCGCGCGGCCCGGAATCAATCGCCGATCTCAGGCACGAATCTGGAAAATATCGCTATCACCGGACAGGGAATTGTGGATGGCAATGGCGATGTATGGCGGGCCGTCAACAAAGGGCAACTGACAGAAAATCAATGGAAGGCGAAAGTAACCTCAGGCGGGGTGCTGAAAGACGATGGCACGACCTGGTATCCCAGCGAGCAGTTCAAAAAGGTGAGCACCGAGAGCCGGAGTATGCTCTTATCTTCTGAGAAGCCGCTATCGAGTTTCGAGGACATGAAAGACTTTTTACGACCAAATCTGGTCGTGCTGACCAGTTGCAAAAAAGTGCTGCTGGAAGGCGTTACGTTCCAGAACTCGGCCGCCTGGTGTATGCACCCTCTGATGTGCCAGGATCTTACGATACGGAATGTAACCACCAAAAACCCAGAATACGCCCAGAATGGCGATGGGATGGATATCGAGTCCTGCAAGAACTTTCTGATCGAAGGCTGTACGCTTGATGTGGGCGATGATGCCATCTGTATCAAATCCGGTAAGGATGAGGAAGGACGCAAGCGGGGCATGCCAACCGAGAATGGGATCATCCGCAATAACACGGTCTATAACGGACATGGCGGGTTTGTGGTGGGTAGTGAAATGAGCGGTGGAGCCCGATACATTTTTGTGTCGAACTGCACGTTTATGGGTACCGACAAAGGGTTGAGGTTCAAATCAGTACGTGGTAGGGGCGGGGTGGTAGAGCATATCTACGCTAAAGATATTTTTATGAAGGATATCGGTGGGGAGGCCATCTTCTTCGACCTGTATTACTTCGTCAAATTCGCCACAGACGGACAGCGCGATGAACGTCCGGTCGTCAACGAAGGAACGCCGGTTTTTCGGGATATGAAGTTTGAGAACATTGTCTGCAATGGCGCGAAGAAAGGCGTATTTATTCGCGGACTGCCCGAAATGGCGGTTAAAAATATAACGATGGAAAAGATGGTGCTGGAAGCCGATAAAGGGGTGGAGCTGATCGATGCGAGCGGTATCCGTTTTACCAATGTCCGGCTTATCACCAAAAGCACGAAGCCCGTTATTCTGGTCGATAACAGCAGTAACTTGACTTTCGACACCATTCAATACGACCCTCAGGCCAGTCTGCTGTTTTCTGTACTTGGCGAACGTAGCCAGAACATTCAGGTAAAAAATACAGATGTAGCCAAGGCCAAAACCAAAGCCGAGTTTAGCAAGGGCGCGCTGGAAAAAAACCTGATTCTGTCCTCGATCAAATAAACTATTGACTATGAGATTATTTGGAAGGGTATGGACGTTGTTTGGCCTGCTGACGCTTTCCGCGTACACCCCACCACCCGGCAAGATTACCGTGTATCTGATTGGCGACTCGACCATGTCCATAAAACAGGTGAAAGCCTATCCCGAAACGGGTTGGGGAATGCCCTTCGCCTATTTTTTCGATGAGAGTGTAACCGTCGACAATCGGGCGCAAAACGGCCGTAGCACCCGAACGTTTATCGAAGAAAATCGCTGGCAACCGGTGGTCGACAGCTTACACCAAGGCGACTATGTGCTGATTCAGTTCGGCCACAATGACGAGGTGAAAACCAAGAAAAGTTATACGACGGAAGAAGAGTTCAGGAAAAATCTGATTCGATTCATCACCGAAAGCCGGGCCCGAAAAGCAATTCCCGTACTCATCACACCCGTTGCCCGGCGGCAATTCGACGCGAGTGGAAAGATTGAAGGAACGCATACCGTCTACTCTGAACTAGTACGTGCAGTGGCAACCGAGTCCGCAACGCCATTGATCGATTTAGACCGGCAAAGTCAGGAGTTGCTGCAAACATTCGGTGTCGAAAAGTCCAGACTTCTCTTTCTCCAGTTAGAGCCGGGAGAACATCCTAACTATCCTGAAGGGAAGGAAGATAACACTCATTTTAGTGAACTCGGTGCCCGTAAAATGGCCGGATTAGTGCTGGCCAGTATGAAGTCTCTGAAACTGGAGCTGGCCAATCGAATTGTAAATCGTCAAACGAAGTAATTCAATGTCAAATAGACTCCGTTTACTAGTTGCCCTGTTGCTAATGGCAAAAGTTGCTGTTTCCCAGACAGCCCCGCAGGCTTCCCCTACGTCTCCCGCTTCGGTTACCGTGGCCCAGGACGGGAGCGGTAACTTCAAAACCATTCAGGAAGCCGTCAACAGTTTCCGCGATCATATGCAGGTGCGGGTTACACTCTACGTCAGGAATGGAGTATATACCGAAAAGCTGGTCATTCCGTCCTGGAAACCGAACATCCATATCATTGGCGAAAGCAGGGAAGGGGTGATTATAACGGGCGACGATTATTCCGGGAAAGCTTTTCCGGGCGGGAAAGACGGGACTGGCAAGGACCAATACAGCACGTACACATCGTATACGGTCTTCGTCGATGCGCCGGACACGAAACTGGAAAATCTGACCATCCGCAACACGGCCGGAAGAGTTGGCCAGGCCGTGGCACTACACGTTGACGGGGATCGGTTTACCTGTAAAAACTGCATTTTGCTGGGTAATCAGGATACCCTTTACGCGGCAGCCGAAGGCAGTCGTCAGTATTACGAAAATTGCTTCATTGAAGGGACAACCGATTTTATTTTTGGCAAATCGATATCCGTCTTTCAGTCCTGCACCATCAAGAGCCTATCGGACTCGTTTATTACGGCGGCTGCTACGCCCGATTATCAACGCTACGGGTTCGTTTTTCTGGACTGCAAACTAATCGCTGATGCAGCTGCCCAAAAAGTTTATCTGGGGCGTCCCTGGCGCTATAAAGCCAGAACTATTTTTATACGGACAGAGATGGGAAGCCATATCCTGCCAGTAGGTTGGGATAACTGGGGTAATGCAGCAAACGAACAAACGGTGTTATACGCCGAACAGGGTAGCACAGGTCCGGGTGGGAATTCGTCGAAGCGGGCCGTGTGGTCAAAGCAGCTCTCGTCGAAAGAAGCCCAGCGCTACACGTTAACAACCATCTTTTCAGGACCGTCGGCCTGGTTGCCGACTGCCAAATAAGCTTGCCTTTATGAATTCGATCCCACTCGCCGGACTATTTTTCCTGTCAACACTTCCGGTTGCTGCACAGGCCATCCGGTCCAAACCCGTTTCAATAACGCCATCGGTGTCGAACGTATGGGTTTCCGATCAGGGCAACGGTACCTATAAGAATCCCGTTCTGAACGCCGATTATTCGGACCCGGACGTATGCCGTGCAGGCAACGATTTTTATCTCGTAGCATCCAGCTTCGATGCCATTCCCGGCTTACCCATTCTGCACTCGAACGATTTGGTAAACTGGACTATAATCGGTCATGCCCTGAAACGCCAGCCGCCAATTGACCATTTTGAGCAAACGCAGCATGGCAACGGGGTTTGGGCACCGTCTATCCGATACCATAACAATGAGTTCTATATCTATTATCCTGACCCGGATTTTGGTATCTATCTAACCAAAGCGACCAATCCGGCTGGTCCCTGGTCGGATCCGGTTATAGTTGAAGGGGGAAAGGGGCTTATTGACCCGTGTCCGCTCTGGGATGATAATGGCGATGTGTATCTGGTACATGGATGGGCGGGCAGCCGTGCCGGTATCAAGAGTATTCTCACCGTCAAAAAGCTGAATGCCGCAGGTACTGAGGTTCTGGATGAAGGCGTCGTTGTGTATGATGGTCACGAAACGGACCCAACCATCGAAGGACCAAAGGCATACAAACGCAATGGGTTTTATTATCTGTTTGCGCCAGCCGGCGGTGTTTCAACGGGTTGGCAACTGGTGTTACGGTCAAAAAATATCTATGGTCCTTACGAACGGAAAGTTGTGATGGATCAGGGGAAAAGCCCGATCAATGGACCGCATCAGGGAGCCTGGGTGACAACGAATGCTGTCAATGGCAAACCCGCCGAAGACTGGTTTTTGCATTTTCAGGACAAGGAAGCCTACGGTCGGGTTGTACATCTGCAACCCATGAAGTGGGTAAATGACTGGCCGGTTATTGGCATAGATATAGATGGTGACGGCAAAGGAGAACCGGTACTAACGTATAAAAAACCGACCGGTCCGCCGGTACGGGTTTCCATACCCTCGGTTAGTAAAACCTATCCCATGGCTACCCCCGCCGAATCGGATGAGTTCAACAGCCCAAAGCTCGGCTTCCAATGGCAGTGGCAGGCGAATCCAAAAGGTATCTGGCATACGGTCGGCCGGCGATCCGGGAGTGACTATGGATTTCTGCGGTTGTATTCCTATAAAGCACCGGAAGACGCGAAAAACAATTGGGATGTGCCAAATCTGCTGATGCAGAAATTTCCTGCTGAAACGTTCATGGCTACCACGAAGGTGCTTTTCAAGCCAAACCCAAAACTAGAGAATGAAAAGGCTGGCCTGATTATCATGGGATTGAGTTACGCCAATCTGGTGCTAAAAAGTAGTAAGGAAGGTCTGACCCTGGTGCATGGCGTCTGTAAAAAAGCCGCCGACGGAAAAGCGGAAGTCGAGACAGTGATTACGCGAATCAATCCGGGTACGCCCGTATACCTGCGGGTGGAGGTGGCCGAAGGAGCGAAATGCCAGTTCAGTTATAGCCTTGACGGCACAAGTTTTACGAAAACCGGTGATGTATTTCAGGCCGAAGTTGGCCGATGGATTGGGGCTAAGATGGGCATCTTCTGCACTCGGAAAACGCAGATCAATGACTCGGGCTACGCCGACTTCGACTGGTTCCGGGTAGAGGCAGTTTCCAGCACAAAGCTCTGATAGTAAGTATATATTGGATTCGTTAAACAACAACCTGTCGAATGAAACAAACGGTAATTACCACAACCCTTTTACTGGTTCTATTGACGATTTCTGTTTGGGCACAACCCACGAAAAAAACACCAGTTTCCGATAAACCCTGGTCGGTCCGGATGGCCGATTCAGATATGATACGCAACCCCAAAGGATGGATGCTCGACTTTTCGAAAGTGCCCCGCTGGAACTACTGTCATGGTCTGGTATGTAGTGCGCTCGAACAGGCATGGAAAGAGTCGGGCGATGAAAAATATTACGCATACATTAAGGAATACGCCGACGATATGATCAATCCAGACGGTACGATAAAGACCTACACGCTGGAGCAGTACAACATCGATGCCGTTAACTCCGGCAAGTTCCTGTTTGCGCTATATGAAAAAACGCATGACCCAAAATACGAGAAATCCCTTCGATTACTGCGGAGCCAGATGCTGACTCATCCGCGCACAAGCGAAGGTGGATTCTGGCATAAAAAGCATTATCCTCACCAGATGTGGCTCGATGGATTGTATATGGCCTCACCGTTTCTGGCTCAGTATGCACAGGTCTTCAACGAACCTACGTTGTTTGCCGACGTAGCCAATCAAATTCTCCTCATCGACAAACACAACAAAGACCCGAAAACGGGGCTGTATTACCACGGCTGGGACGAAAGCAAAGAACAGCGCTGGGCAGATAAGGAAACCGGAAAATCGCCCCACGTTTGGGGGCGTGGTATGGGCTGGTACGCGATGACGTTAGTCGACGTTCTGGATTATTTTCCTGAAGACCATCCGCAACGAAAACAAATTGTCGCTATTGCGAATCAGCTGGCACAAACACTGGCCAATTATCAGGACCCACAAACAGGACTCTGGTATCAGGTAATGGATGTAGGCAAACAGGATGGTAACTATCTGGAATCTTCCGGCTCCACCATGTTCGTTTATTTCCTGATCAAAGCTGCAAAAAAGGGCTACATTGATCAGAAGTACGCACGTGTTGCCCGGAAAGGATACGATGGTATTCTGTTGCATTTCATCAAAACGGAGCCTTCGGGGCAAATCACCATAACGGATGCCTGCGCAGGCGCTGGTTTGGGCGGTACACCCTATCGTGATGGCTCGTATGACTATTATTGTAAAGAAGCGAAACGGGACAATGATCCTAAATCTGTTGGGCCTTTTATCATGCTGGCTCTTGAGTTTGAAGAAATGAACGCGAAGAAGCAATAACAGTCTGTTCGTGAGTATTATCGATTTTAACCCAAAATCCTCCCGCATAAACAACGTTTTAATGCATGAACAAGAATCTCACCAGTAGCCTGTTGTCTGCCCTTTTTGTGCTGATTTATCTGCATGCTGCCGCGCAACCATCCTCCGATCAGTACCCGTCCCGGCAGTTGTTATTGCGCGACGAAGGTCTCTCCAAATTGAATTATATCGACCTGACTCATCCTGAACGAAACTATTTTGTCACCATTCCGGCGGGTCGGGATCTACAATTGGTAGGGAAAGGACGGGTGATGATTGGCACCGGCAAAGGGTATGAGGAGCGGGATATTAAAACGGGCGATAAAGTAGCCGAATTGACCACATTCGACGGAACCATTGCTGCCCGTCGCTTACGCAATGGTCATATAATGCTGGTTGGCCTGAACTGGCAGGGGAAGAAAGGCATTGTACTACTTGAACTGGATCAGAATAACGTGGTGCAACGAACCATCAATTACCCCGATTTCACCTATGTCCGACTGATACGGGAAACCATTGATGGTAATTTTCTACTTACGGCCAATGACCTGGTGTTTGAAGGCAAACCCGATGGAACTGTCGTTTGGCAGGCTCAGCTTACGAAACAAGTCAAAGCACAACACGCCTGGCAGGCCCAGCGATTGGGCAACGGTTATACGCTGGTGAGTGGAGGCTACTCGGCCAATTTCCAGCGATTCGACAAAAAAGGTGTTTGGGTAGATAGCATTAGCGGTCCGCCCATAGTAAATCCACATTTTTTTGCTGGTTTTCAAATACTCAGGAATGGAAATTGGGTCGTCGCTAACTGGCAGGGGCACGGTCCCGATCATGGAGCCGGTGGGACGCAAATACTGGAATATAACCCTGCCGGTAAACTGGTCTGGTCGTGGAAGCAGGACCCCAAACAGCAATCGTCAATACAGGGCGTACTGGTTCTGGATGGCCTCGATCTGAACCGTCTGCATGTGGAGGATGCTCAGGGTCGGCTAGTGCCGAATTGACGCGCTGCCCCAATCTATTTTGTCGGCAATACCCGGTTCAGAAAATCAGTTGTATACGTTAGCGTTGGCGTAAACCACGGATTGAAAAACATGAACGTATGGGGCGCATCAGGAAACGTATGCACGGCTGAATAGATGCCGAATTTGGTCAATTTTTTAATCAGATCGTCACGCCCGCCGTGCATACGATCTACGGAACTATTCAGAAACAAAATCGGGGGAGTATGCTTGTCAATGTGATTAAGCGCCGATGCTTCCTGCCACAAATCGGGACGTTGCGTTTTGGAATAACCAAACCAGTATGTAGCCGCCGAAATTGACTTCGAGTCATCACCCTCACCCGATTCTGGATGAATAAAAGCCAGCACACCGTCAATATCGACAATAGCCTGAACAGCACTTGAATAACGTTTATTGCCCCCTGATCTCTCAAAAGTCGCTTGTCCGTTTGTAGTGCCTGCCAAAGCCGCTAACTGTCCCCCCGCCGAAAAACCCAGCACCGCGATTCGGTTGGGATCAACACCGTATTTCTTCGCATTAGCCCGGACCCAGCGAATGGCCGCTTTTATATCCTGAACGGCGGCTGGATATAAGGCTTCCGTCGATAACCGATATTCGACCGGAATGGCCACAAAATCGTTAGCAGCCAGTTGTCCGGCCAATGAGTTATTGTGCGACCGATCCCCAGACCGCCAGCCCCCGCCGTGAATCATGACAATAGCCGGCCGGGTCTTTCCGGACACGGCTGGTCGAGTGTAAACATCCAGTTTAAGATTTCTTCCCGCACTGGGTGAACTGAACGTGATCTCTTTATCAATAAGAACTCCGGCTGGCAACGTTGAATTGGCCAGGGTGATGTTGGGATGGTATTTTTTCTCGCGCAGATAGGAGCCTAGCACGGTGAATGACGTATCCCGACCACCCGTTGGCTTTAATTGGGCATAGGTAACGTTAGTAGCCAGTGCTGTGATAAGGAGCAGGATAAGGCGTTGATTCATTGAGGTTTGCTCTAGGCGGTCAATAGTTGGTTTAGTAATTCTGCAATCTATTTTACATCGGTAAGCAGATTCATTTCGCGTAGCCAGCTTTCGCACAAGGTCGTCCATTGTTGCGTTGATCCAGGATTGTTACGCAGCGCAATGGCGTGACCACCCTGTGGAAATATGTGCAGACTGGCCGGAATTTTCTTGTCAATCAACGCCTGATAAAATAGCAGACTATTTCGTTGATCAACGACCGTGTCATTGTAGGCATGCGTCAAAAAGCAGGGAGGAGTGGTGGTCGTTACTGCGTTTTCCAGCGAATAGGTTTTCAACAAGTCGATCGACGGGTTGGGTCCTAACAGATTTTTTCGACTACCCGCGTGCGCATATTGGCCCATTGTTATGACGGGCGAAATAAGAAGTGCAAAATCGGGCCGGAACGACTGGCGGCTAATGGAATCGCTGACGGCCGATACATCGGTTGTATTTGTTGCCAGCAGTGCTGCCAGATGTCCGCCCGCCGATGAACCCATAGACCCAATCCGATCGGGCCTGATTCCCCATTTTTTGGCATTAGCGCGGATAAATCGTATCGCTCGCTGCGCATCTTGTAATGGCCCCAACTCCCGCTGCTTCAGGTCTGGCGAATTTGGTAGTCGATAATTGAGGACGAAGGCGCTTATCCCCATTGTGTTGAACCATTTAGCCAATTGCCAACCACTAATCACATAGGCCAACCGCTCGTAGCCACCACCCGGACAAATCACGACAGCCGCCCCTTTGTTCTCCTGCGCTGATGGGAAAAAGGCATACATTCCCGGCGTCCCAACCCGGTAAACCCGCTCATTGGCAATACTATCCTGTAGCGCCATACCTTTTGTATTCGGCATGTTACCGGCGGGCCAAAGCGGTATAAAGTCCTGTGCTGTAACGTAGTTCTCTGAGATTATCAGCAGGATAATGAGTAACCCAATGGTGCGCATACGTTCGAGAGAGGGTAAGATTGAAATCACTGGATTAACTAGATACTTTATTAGCTGAAACCTGATTCAGCCGCTTCCAACCTACTTTTCATACAATAACATTCCTGTATAATCAGTCCAATATGGCTTTTATAAAGCTTTGATTTAATCACTATAGATATAAAATTCTGTACTTTAGCAAGCAACTTTAAGCAATGCCTGTGTTACTATGGAGTATAAAACTCTTCCTGATGCTGTCTTATTGATTTACCTGAAACAAGGCGACGAATCCGCTTTTCAGGAAATCTATGTGCGTTACTGGAGGAAACTATTCACCATAGCAAGAAACAAGCTCCCATCAACCGATAGTCCCGAAGATATGGTTCAGGATTTATTTGTGAAACTATGGGAGCAGCGGCGAAACCTGCTTATCGAAAATTTGGGTGCTTATTTACACATGTCCCTCAAATATGCCATCATCAATCTATTTAAGGCGAGACTGGTGAGAGAAAAGTACGTGGAACATGCGCAAAGTTTTTTGCCAAATGAGCAATCGACAGAAGAGCAAATTGCCCTGAACGACTTGATGGCTACTATTGAACATCAACTGAACGATTTTCCGGAGAAGACCCGTCAGATTTTTCGACTAAACCGGTTGGAGTATAAGTCAGCGAAAGAAATTTCGGATCAACTGGGTATTCCCGAACGCACCGTCGAATATCATATCAACTTATCCCTCAAGTTACTTCGACCCTTACTACAGGATTACCTGGTATTGGCCATAGTATTTTATGTTTGCTAAAGCTTCGTTGAGCCATAAGAATTATTCTCCTGGCTGAAGGCTTTTTATTTCCTGCTTTAACCATAGTAAAATCCGAGATGTCATAAAAATCAGCCGGACCTCGGCGAGGATTTACTATAAGTCAACCTACCTGGTATTATTCCGCAACTCCACTGTAAAAAAATGTTATAACCTTTCGGCCATAGGAGGATCAATATAAAAAATATTGTATTATATGGAGAAATGTTTGCCTTAGTAGCGCTGGTAATATAAATATTTAACTATTTAATAAAATCATTTGCGGTCTATACGGGAGAAATATGTCGTGTATATGACGACTAACTCCATCAAGCATGAGCCGTAAGGAATTTGGGTTTCTTCTACAACAGTATCTGGACGGGAAATGCTCTGAAGATGAGCGGGCGTTTGTCGAACATTGGTACGGGATTGTGCAAAACAAAGACAGGGAGCCACTACAGGAAACGGATTTTCAGGCTCTGGAGCCTTTACTCTGGCAGCAGATTCAGAGTCGGACACAGTCGCCGAAGGTAATTCCGATGCCGGTTAGCAGCCCCCGTCGCCAGTTTTCTTATCCCTGGATGGCAGTTGCCGCTTCAATCGTACTGGTACTGCTGGCTGGCTGGTGGTTCTATCGTCAGCAAGGCGGATTGCTAACGTATGAGAATGAGATTTCGCAAGAGATTGATCATGCCGATTGGCAACAGCGGACAAACTCGTCGGACAAAGCCGAAGTGATTCAACTTTCTGATGGCAGTCAGGTCCGATTAGCGCCACAAAGCTCTATTCAATATCCTGCGAAATTTGCGGCTGATAAACGGGAAATTGCGCTAAAAGGGGAGGCCTTTTTCTCGGTTCAAAAAATGCCCACACGCCCTTTTTACGTGTACACTGGCACGGTTGTCACCAAAGTGTTAGGAACAAGTTTTTTAGTGAAAACGCAGGCGACTACAAAACAGGTTGTTGTTGAAGTGGCAACAGGTCGAGTGGCCGTTTACAAGCAAACGAAAGTTGCTGAAACCGCAACCGCAACGAATGCTATTGTGTTAAGCCCCAACCAGAAAGCGACCTATTCGCCCGAAAATCAGCAATTTGTGACGGGCCTTGTTGAACGCCCGCAAGTGATTTCGGCAGAAAAATCCGTTACGCAGCCTCGATCGTTTGAGTTTGATGATGTGCCGCTACGGCGGGTTATTGTTCAGCTGGAGGAAGCCTACGGCCTGACGATCAAACTTGAAAATGAGAATCAGAACGAATGTCCGCTCACCGCCGATCTATCTAACCTTTCATTGTATGCTCAATTAGATATGATTTGCGCAGCCACAAAATCCAGCTACACCGTGCAGGGAACAACTATTCTGATTAGTGGAAAAGGATGCGCTAATCTGTAAGTGTAAACGAACCTCGCTAACCCCCGAAGCCTATGTAAATTCACTACACCCCGCACAAAAAAAGAAGCTGATCATGTTTGCA